>NZ_CP147920.1:0-1249510 GCF_039645995.1 Sulfurimonas sp. HSL3-1 | reverse complement strand
CGGGAAAAAGGCCCTTTCTCGACGCTGATATCCGCTCCGCCCTTCGCGTAGATGATGAGCATGAACCAGCGGCGCATGACATCGGGACCGATATCCATGATCATGGCGCGGACGGAACGCGTGGCGTCGTAGCGCTTGATCCCGGTGGAGATGAGATACTGGAAAAACTGGATGGTGAGCTCGTTGTGGCGCTCAAACTCTTTGGCGAATTCATGGAACGGTACGGTGTCGAGCATCTTGTAAAGGCGACTGACCCCGATCTGTTTGGGTTCGAGGCGGTAGTGCTTGACCGGTACCGGGTGCTGGATGTAGTATCCCTGGAAATAGTCGAACCCGAGCCCCTGGTATGCGGAGAACTCGTCGATGGTTTCGACCTTCTGGGCAATGAGCTTATGGTTTTTCTTCAACGTGCCGGCGTATTCGGCAACTTGTTCGACATCGCTGTTTTGAATGTCGATCTTGAGATAACTGATATAGGGCAGTACATTTTCGTACTGGGTAATCGTGTTGGCGGATACGATGAAGTTATCCAGGGCAAAACGGTATCCGTTGTCGTACAGAATTTTCAGCTTGGCGATTTCATTATGGCGCAGCGGCTCGTTCGCCGCAATCTCGAAGACGCATTGATCGGGACGGAAGGTCTCAATAATATCCGTCATCAAAAAGGCGGGGGAGATATTGAAAAATGCAAGGGTATCTCCCACTGCGCGCTCCCTGCCAATCAGGTTGAATACGCTCAGCATTACTTGCGCAGACATCAGCCGATGCGTCAATGCTGGGTTAGCGGCGTTGTTCTCACCTTCGCGGTGCAGCAGTTCGTAGCCGTAGGTAGCATTGGAAGCATCGATGATGGGCTGTCGCGCAACTTGTACAAACTCTGTCATCGGACTCCTTTGTGTCAACTTCTGATATTGTATATCATAACAGTTTTCGACAGGCTTAGGACACACCGTTTTTAACACGATAGGGAATCGGGTCGGGTATGCCGGCCAGTTCGAAACCTTTGAGGCGGAGCCGGCAGCTGTCGCAGACGCCGCAGGCCGCCGCTTCGTCACTGTAGCAGCTCCAGGTCAGTTCGAGCGGTACGTCGTACGCGAGGGCCTCGGCAACGATCTGCTCCTTTTTAAGGTGCACCAGCGGCATGGCGATGGTGAGCTGCGTTTCATCCCTCGTGCCGAGATTGACGGCGCGTTGCATCGCTTCGATGTAGGCCTCACGGCAGTCGGGGTAGCCGCTCGAGTCCTCCTCGACGACGCCGATGCCGATGACGGAAGCTCCCTCTTTTTCGGCAATGGCGGCGGCGATGCTCAAAAAGATACCGTTGCGGAACGGTACGTAGGTAACGGGGACGCCGGCTTCGATGCCGCCCGTGGGAACGTCGATGCTTCTATCCGTCAATGCCGAGGCGCCGATGGCGGCAAAGAAGTCCAGATCGATCTCGTAGGTCTGCCCGGTACCGAGGCGCGCCGTGATGGCCCGGAAGCTCTCCAGCTCCTTTTGCTGCGTGCGCTGGTCATAGTTGAAATGGACCGCAACGATCTCATACCCCTGAGCGCGGAGCATATAGGCCGCCAGTGTCGAATCCATTCCGCCGCTCATGATACAGACCGCTTTTTTAGCCACGTGTGCTCCCCTTATGAATCTTTGACGTTATTATAGCCTGTTTCCCGGCCTTTGAGCGCGGCAATGATGGCATCGGCGACCCGGAAAGCATTGGCGTAGATCGTCCAGGTGTAGGGCACGCTTCCGCCCGTCGGCATGAAGCTCGCATCGGAGACGTAGAGATTGGCGATGCCGTGCATCCTGCAGTCGGGGTCGAGGACGGAGTGTTCGGGGTCAGTCCCGAAACGGCACCCGCCGGCGACCAGGTTGGGCGGCGGGGCCGAGGAGATGTCGCTCTCGATCTCTACCGCTCCCATCTGCCGCAGGACACGCTCCGCTTTTGCGGCCAGGTAATTCCCAACCTCGATATCGTGCGGATGGCCGTAGAGGCGGATCTTGCCGACGGGTACTCCCCACTTGTCTTTCACGCTTTCGTCAACAGAAACAAAGCATTTGTCCGTCGGCATCCAGTCGTTAAAGACCTCGAAAGCGAAGATGCGCGACGCCGTGAAGGCGTGCTTAAGCCGTGCCTGCAGTTTCCGTCCCCAGAGCAGATTGCCCTCGTCGTCGTAGAGCTCGCGCAGGGCGCGGCTGACGGGGTTGGGATGTTCGAAGAGGAAATCGATCGTCCCCCCTTTCAGCGCGCGCCCGTTTTGATGATAGACATACCACTCCTGCAACGAGCGGTTGACGAAGGCGCCGCGCGTCATCAGCTCAAAGCGCTGCCGTTCGTTCAGGCGGGCAAACTCGAACCTCCCCCGCCCGCTGCCGCCGGCGGAAAAGATAAGGTTCTTGCCCAGCTGGCCGTTGGCGTTTCCCAGGCCGTCGGGGTGGAGATCATTGCGCGAATTGAACAGCAGGCGTACGCTTTCGATCGCCTGGGCGGCGACGACGAAGGTGCCTGCCGTGACGGTGTGGGATCTGCCGTCGGCATCAAAGTAGTGTGCCGCCGTGACGCGCTGCCGGTCTGCATCGAGTCTGTAGACAAACACGTTCGGCAGAATATCGCACCGCCCCGTCGCTTTCGCCTTTTCAAGGAGTGCCGCGCGGGCGTTGCCCTTGGCGCCCGTCGCGCAGCCGTAGCTGCCGCAAAAGTTGGAGTAGGAACAGCCGCTGCGCCCCAGGGCGTCGAAGGGGAGCACGGCCCTCGGCGTGGGGATGCTGTGGTAGCCGAGTGTTTCGCAGGCCGTATCGAACCAGCCGGAGATGGGCTGCTCCCAGGTCGGCGGGAAGGGGAAATCCTTCGTGGAGCGGCGCTCCTGGAAGGGGTGTTCGACGACCCGGCCCGAGACGCCGACGAGCTGTTCGACTTTCGTAAAATAGGGTTCCATGTCGTCGTAGGAGATGGGCCAGTCGACGACGTTGGCCCCTTCGACGGGCCCGAAGGCGGATCGGAGCCTGAAATCGACCGGTTTCATCCGGTGGAAATAGCCGCTCATCAGATTCGAGGAGCCCCCCACCATGGAGCCGTTCCAGAAGTTCCAGCCCGATTCCGCCGCGGTCACGCGATCAATGCTGCCGTCACTGCTATAGGTCTCCACGACATGCTGCTCCTCCCGAAGCCGGGGGGTGTAGATGCTGCGGCGGCTGACGGCGATCTCGTCCTTGGTAAAATCCTTCTCCGTCAGATAGGGGCCCTTCTCCAGTACGAGAACACGGTAGCCCGCGCGGCTGAGCTCGTAGGCGACGGGAGAAGCCCCCGCGCCGCTGCCGACGATGCAGATATCATATTGTTTCATATTAACGGTGCCTTCGGCCGGGGATATCCGGGTTCGTACTGCAGCCAGTGCCACCCTGCTTCGTGGGTGTTCGCGCCGTAGACAGGGTCGCTCAGCAGGGCTTCGAAAAGATAGGAGAGTATGCTCCAGAGCCAGTTGTCTCCCCAGGCGAGTCCGGAAACCTTTTGCAGGACCTGCTGGCGCCGCTCCGAATCAAGTACATAGTAAGCTTTGCCGAAATCCTCGCGCGCCTGCAGGTTCAGCCAGCGCGCGCCGTTGGAGAGAAAACGCTTATCCTCTTCATCGACGTAAGGATCGCGCATGACACCACCGAGATAGTCGATCGCCTTGAGCAGCCGGGGCGAAGGGGCACTGCCGCCGGGAAAGAGGTCGCGCTGGACGGCGGCGATGGTCTGATACGGCTCGTTGAGCATGGTGACGGGACGGGCGTATTCCGCGCCGCTTTCGGCAGGCAGCAGCAGGAGCGCCGCGCCCCCGAACAGGAGGGTTCGTCGGTTTATCATGAATTGATTGTAGCATAGCGGCAAAAACGGTTCAGTAACGGCACGCTAAAGCACAGATTGGCTAAAATGCCGACTATGATTGATATTGACAACCAGACGGATTTTCAACCGGACTTTACGCTGCTTGACGCCATTGTTGACGCCCTGGACGCAGGCGAGATGGAGCTTGTCATCTGCGACGACGAGACGATCCGCGTACTCAACCGCGATCACCGCGGTATCGACAAAGCGACCGATGTACTGAGCTTCCCTTACGATCCGATGCCTATGGCGCCGATCGGCAGCATCGTCATCAGCGCCGATCATGTGCGCAGCGGCGCGGCGCGTTTCGGCCACAGCGAAGCCGAGGAGTGCGCCCTGCTCTTTCTGCACGGCGTCCTGCACCTGCTGGGCTTCGACCATGAAACGGACGAGGGCGAGATGCGGTGCAAAGAGGAAGAAATCATCAAAGCGCTCGGACTGCCGAGCAGCCTGATCGTCCGTACCGAGGAGGCGTAATGGAGTATCTTGTTTTCGTTGCCGCGATGGCGGCGCTGATCTGGGGGGCGGATTTCATTATCCGCGAATCCGAGCGGATCGCCCTGCACTATAACATCTCCCACTTCGTCATCGGTGCGACGCTGGTCGGATTCGGCACCTCCCTGCCGGAGATGGCGGCGTCCATGACGGCATCATGGTACGCCAAACCGGAAATGGCCGTGGCAAACGTCGTCGGCAGCGTGACGATGAATATCACCCTCGTCCTGGGCCTCGTCTTCGTCCTGGCGAAAAAGATGAACCCGAACCGCGATCTGTTCAACCGCGACAGCGCCTGGATCCTCTTTCCCGTCATTCTCTATTTCCTGACGGCTTACGACGGCGTCATCGGCCGTTTCGAGGGCAGTATCTTTGTCATGCTCATGGCTGCCTACCTTTATTTCCTCTTCTCGACGGACGGTTCGGAACTGACCGAAGAGATCGATGAGAGCCTTGAAAAAGAGTCCTTTGCCTGGGGCAAAACAATCGCGCTGCTCCTCGTGGGCTTCGTTATGACCATCGGCGGGGCCCACTTCGTCGTCGAAAGCGCCAGCATGATCGCCCGCAGCCTCGGGGTAAGCGAATGGGTCATCGGCTTGCTGCTGATCGCCTTCGGGACGTCGCTGCCGGAGCTTGTCGTCTCCCTTGTCGCCCTCAAAAAGGGTAATGCCGATCTGAGCATCGGCAATATCATCGGTTCCAACGTGGCCAACTTCGCCATGGTGCTCGGCGGCGCTGCCATTATCCGCCCGCTTCCCATCAACGGGACAAACCTCGCCGACATCTACATTATGATGGCCGCTTCACTCGCCCTGCTGCTGGTCCTTGCCAATAAGCTCTACAGCAAAGCCGGCGGGATCATTCTGCTGATGATCTTTGCCCTCTTCGTCAAAAGCGCACTCGGGCAGTAGGCCCCGGCAGCCGCTATTTTTTGATATACCCGAACTCCACCAGTTTGTCATAGATCTTCGAGACGATGTCGCCGGCGGCGCTGGCCCCGTGGCCGCCGTGTTCAATCAGGGCGGTGACGACGTATTTGGGATGCTTGTAGGGCCCGTAGGTCGTCAACCAGGCGTGTGAGCGCGTATAGTAGGCCATATCCTCCTCTTTGATCCGTTTCTTCGTCGCCTGCGGGATCCCGACCACCTGGGCGGTCCCGGTCTTGCCCGCGATGGGCACCGTGGTTTTGATCTGGGAGGATGCCGTCCCTTTGGGATGGCTGCAGACCTGGCGCATCGCCCGGCGGATAATGGGAAGGTCCGCTTTTTGCGCAGGGGTCAGGACATCCCGGTAGACCGCTTTGGTCAGGTTATTGTCGATCATGCGCGCCAGCCGCGGCCGGGGCAGTTTCCCACCGGCGAGGAGCGCCGTGTTCTGGGCGATCTGCAGGGGCGTGACGAGCACACTTCCCTGCCCGATGGAGGTGTTGAGCGTCTCGCCGATATACCACGGCTCGTTGTAGCGCTCCCGTTTCCACGCCCGGTTGGGGATGGTGCCGATGAACTCGTTGGGAAGGTCTATCCCCGTTTTGTTGCCCAGGCCAAAGTTTTTCAACCCGTCGCTGATCTTTTCGATCCCGACCTTGAGGCTCCCTTTGTAGAAGTAGTCGTCGCAGCTCTCCCGGATCGCCTTGTGCAGGTCGGTCTTGCCGTGACCCCAGCTTTTCCAGCAGCGGAAATTCCGGTTCCCCAGCTTCATCGTACCACTGCAGGTGACGTACCACCACTGGCTGATCCCGCTGTCGAGATAGACAAGCCCGATGGAAGGTTTGATGGTAGAGCCCGGCGGATAGAGCCCGTTGACGATCTTGTTCGTAAAGGGCATGTCGAGGTCGTTGATCAGCGCGTTCCATTTCTTTGCCGAGATCCCCGAGACGAAGGTATTGGGGTTGTATTCAGGGTAGCTTCCCGCCGAGAGGATCTCGCCGTCAAGGCCCATCACGACCACGGCGCCTGCATTTCCCTCCATCAGGCGGCTGATGTACTGCTGCAGCCGCATGTCGATGGTGAGCACCAGGTTCCGGTTCTCCACCGCCTTGCGGGTTTCGAGCACGGAGATCTCCTCGTTGAGCGCGTTCATCTGCACCGTGCGCTCCCCCGGAATCCCCTCGAGGTAGGTGTTATACTCTTTCTCCAGGCCCGATTTCCCGACGATGCCCGTCAGTTTGAGCACGGGGTCCTTCTCGATCTCCTGCTGGTTGGATTTCGCCGTATAGCCGATGAGATGCGCCGCGATCTTCTGGTAGGGGTAATAGCGCATCGGCGCCGGGGAGATCTTGACGTTTTCAAGCAGGTTCAGCTCGGAATAGACAGGCAGAATGTCCTCGTATGAGATAAAGTCGGCCACGGCGATCTCGCGGTGGTTGTAGTGCGAATCGTTCTGCTTGTAGATCTTGATCATCTTCTGCGCATCGAGCATCGGCAGCAGCTGCTGGATCCGCTCCAGCGTCGTCTGAAGGCTCTCGATCCGCCGCTGGGTGTTCAGATGGGGCATGATCTCGATCTTGAAGCCCAGCTTGTTGATGGCGAGGGGCTTGAAATTCCGGTCAAGTATCTCGCCGCGGACCGGCGCGATGCGCTCCGTTTTGAGCGTGTTCTCCATGGAAAGCTGCTCATAATAGCGGTTGGAGTGCACGCTCAGATAGTAGACGCGGCTGAGCAGCGAAACCCAGATAAAAATGAACAGGGCGATGAGGAAACGGGTTCTCACAGCAGCCCCACCAGAAAAAATTCGATCATCATATAAAAGATGACCTTGAAATCAAGCTGCGGCAGCGGCAGGGCGAACATATTCGCAAAAAGGGCTGTAAACGCCCAGTAGCCGACGTAGGCGAGCACCACGATGATCGCGTTGAGGCAGAGATGGCAGGAGACGATACTTTTGATCCGCGGCAGGATCAGGAAGTAGCTGACCGTATAGAAGAAGAGCGTGCTGAGCAGCAGATACCCTTTGGCGGTCTCGGCGATGACCAGCAGGATCAGGATCAGGAAAAACGCGAAGGACGAATGGGTGTCGAGCGCCCTGATGTAGAGGAAAAAAAGGACGCCGAACATCGGCGGCAGATAGAGGTAGTGCATGGAGAGCGCTTCGTAGGGCACGAAGAGCAGCGCGAAAAAAAGCCAGATCAGAGGGTTTTGATCAGCGCGATTTCGTTGCATACCGGAAAGTGCTTGCATTTGATACAGTCGGCCCAGATCTTATGTTCGGGCAGGCTCTCTTTTGGGATCTCGGAAAAGGAGAGTTTTTCGAAAAAACGGGCCGCATAGGTAAGTGCCAGGATCCGTTTGAGTCCGAGTTTTTTGCCCTCTTCCAGTTCCAGTTTGACCAGTTCCGCCCCGATCCCGCGGTTGCGGTAGGGCTCGTCGACAATAAGCGAACGGATCTCCGCCAGCTCCGGCGAATGCACATGCAGGGCCGTAAAGCCGATCAGGCGCTCGTCGTCAAAGGCGAGGATGTAGGAGCGGATGTTGGTCGCCAGCTCGTCGTTGCTGCGCACGAGGATGGTGCCGTCTTCGACCTTGGGCGCGACGAGGCGCTGCATCGCCTCGATATCGGCCAGGGTCGCTTTTCTATAGTGTATGGCCATCATCATACTCCGTCAGGAGATCGTAAAGGCGTGTCGCCAGTTTTGAAATGCCACGCTTTTTGCTGCTGGAGACGACCAGTGCACCGGGATAGTCCCGCAACAGCGCCCCAAGCTCTTTCTGGTTGAGCTTGTCCCCCTTGGTAAAGACGCGCAAAACGGTCTGACCGGGGCGGCGGATCTGTTCAAGGTACTCAGCGACGGAGCGGTCGATGGGGAGATCGGGGTGGCGCGCATCGACGAGATGGACGAAGACACGGATTTGCTCGCGTTGGGTAATGAAGTCGGTCAGGTTCTTCTCCCAGTCGCTCTTGAGGCTCTTGGAGACCTTTGCGTATCCGAACCCGGGAAGGTCGACCAGTTTTGCCGGATATTTTTCGCGGTTCTCCCGATCCATGAACGTGGCGTCGAAATAGTTGATCAGACGCGTTTTGCCCGGCGTCGCGGAGACCTTTGCAAGGTTTTTGTGATTGCACAGCGCATTGAGCAGCGAACTTTTGCCTGCGTTGGAGCGGGCCATGAAGGCCACCTCGTTGACGGTGTCGTTCTCCGGTGACTGGGAGATGTTCGCGGCGCTCGTCTCGAAATGCGCTTCAACGACCTCGATCACTTCTTTTTCTCCTCGGGGAGATTGAAGATCATGATAACGGGCTGGCGCTCCGCCCCCTTGGCCGCGGCCGTACCCTCCTGGATATTGACCACGACTTCTTCACCGTCGATCTGCTTGTGCTCATCGTGCTGCATGAGGTGGACGTCTCCGTAGAAACTGTACTGCTCTTTGAGCGGCAGATAAATGACCTTCTGCGCACGCCCGCTGTAGGTGGAACCGTTGTCGGCCTTGAGGAAAAACGAGGCGTCGCCGCTGGCGATGTACTTCGTCGGCGTACGATCAGCCGCGGTATAGACCTCGACGCGCGAGGCGTTGAGTTCGTCGCTTCCCATCTTGATGTGCACATGGCCCTCAAAGACCGAACGTCCCTTTTTTTCATTTGCCGTAAACGCGTCGGCAACGATTCTGAGCTGTTCGGCTGCATAGAGGCTCCCGGCCACTGCCGTGGCCAGGATAAGGGCTAAAGCGGACTTCACATCTTCTCCTTCATGGTATAGATTCCGACGATCTTTTTCGCACTGATATCGCCGCTGTTGAGGTTATAATAAAGGTTTTTGCCGTCAACGCGGTCCCGGGCCTGCAAGAGCACGAAAGCGCCCGGCGCGCGCACGACCCCGGAACTCTGGTTGTAATCGGCCTGCGCGGTCTCAAAGGTGATCCCATCGTCGCGTCTGAAGCGCACATCCCCTTCGAGGGAGATCAGCGGCTCTTTATAGATCCCTTTGCGGGCCTTCATCGTCTCAACGTGCCCCTCCGAACGGTCGGTGAGGTTGAGATCGTCCACCTCGTAGCGGTCGGGAAAGCGCGATGCATGCTGCCCCGCCAGTATCGTTTTCACCCCGGTCGACGCGACCTCATAGACCGTAAAATGATCCAGCTCGATCTGTGCGAGCTCCCCCGGGGAGGCAATATCCACCTGCAGCGGTTTGAAAAAGAGGAAAATTCCCCCCAGCACCGCCCCGATAAGGAGGTAGAAGGACGTGACGCTCATTGCCACTGTGCGAGAAAGGCCTCTTCCTCGCCGTTACGGCGCATCAGCGCTTCGATCATCTCCCGTACGGCAGCCTCGCCGCCCCGGCGGGAAAGAACGTTGTCGACGCGTCCGGTGATGTATGAAGACGCGTCAGCGGGGGCAAAAGAGACCGCGGCCAGCTCCAGCATTGTCAGGTCATTCAGGTCGTCACCGACGGCCGCCACCTCTGTCGCGGCATCGATACCGAGATCGCTGCAGAGCATCTCCAGACGTTTGCGTTTATCCTTGACCCCCTGGTAAAGGTGCAGGATCCCCAGTTCGTCCGCGCGACGCTTGACGATGCCCGAACGGCGACCGGTGATGATGGCCACTTCGTGCCCGAGGCGCATCCAGCTTTTGATCGCCAGGCCGTCTTTAACGTTGAACGCCTTGATCTCTTCACCGCTTTCGCCGTAAATGATCTGGCCGTTGGTCAGGCAGCCGTCCACGTCCAGAACGATCAGTTTGATCACAAAACGCCCTTTGTGCTCGGGACGGTGACGCGTTCGTTGCGGGTGACCGCCCGGCGCAGTGCCACAGCGAAGGCTTTGAAGGCCGCCTCGATGACGTGGTGGCGGTTTTTGCCGCGCTGCATCACGATATGCGCGCAGATGCGTGCGTTGAATACGACGGCCCGGAAGAACTCTTCGGCCAGCTCAGCATCGAAGCTGCCGACCTTGCCGTTGACGGGAACGTCGTAATAGAGATAGGGACGGTTGCTCAGGTCCATGTCGCAGCTGACGCTCGCCTCATCCATGACGACGACGGCGTTGCCGAAACGCTCGACCTTCTCGATCGGATAGATCGCCTCGGCCAGCGCCATGGCGATCACGATGCCGACATCCTCGACGCTGTGGTGGTCGTCAATGTGCGTGTCGCCTTGGCAGGAGACGTTCAGATCGATCAGGGCGTGTTTGGCGAAAGCTTCGAGCATGTGGTCGAAAAAACCGACACCGGTTTCGATGCTGCTTTTCCCCTCGCCGTAGAGTTCGAGCTCTACGCGGATCTGCGTCTCTTTGGTATTGCGCTCTTTGACGATCATGCTTATTTCCTTACGATAAAGGCGTGCTCAAAAGGTGACGATGCAATAAAATCGTGCGCCTCGGCCTCGCTTTTGAACTTTCCGAGCCAGACGCGGAAAAGTCTTTCGTTATTATACTCAGTATCCTTGATGATCGTTTTATGCCCTTCGAAACCATCGAATTTCTGCTGGGTGATGGAGGCCCCCTCGAAACGGCGGAAAGCACCGATCTGAATATAGAACGCACTGACGACCTGCTCCGTCGGTCCGGCGCGCAGCGCCGCCGCCGACGGGATGACGCGCTCGCCTTTACCGGCAAAGCCGAGCACCTCGAGATGCACGTCGGTCGTCCCCACTCCCACCATCTGAAGATCGGTGGCGGCCTTTTTGGAGAGGTCGATGATCCGCGAAGCGACGAAGGGGCCCCTGTCGTTGATGCGTACGATGGTCTGGCGTCCGTTGCGTCTGTTGGTGACGCGCACGATGGTATTCATCGGCAGGGTTTTGTGCGCGGCGGTGGCGGCGTACATGTCGTAGCGTTCGCCGTTCGAGGTCAGTTTGCCGTGGAAGTCGGGACCGTACCAGCTGGCGCGGCCGTCAAAGGTGTCTCCCTTTTGAACGACCGTAGGAAAGTAGCGGCGGCCGTTGACCGTGTACGGGCGCATGGTGGGGTGTTTGTATGTCGACGATGTCGGCGTTGTCCGGGTGGCGACGGCCGGAGGAGCCTCATAGGCAGTGCGGGACGATACGCCCCGCGTGCTGCACCCGGCGATCAGGAGCAAAAGGGCGAGAAGCGGAAGGATTTTAATCATAAATACTCAACCGGTCGCCGACGCGGATCAGGCTCCCTTTGATGTTGTTAAGCTTTTTCAGGCTGGAGACCGTCGTCTCGAAAATACGGGCGATCGCCTCGAGAGAGTCCCCGCGTTTGACGGTGTATTTGCCGTTTTTAAGATCCAGCGGTTTGGAAAGGGGGATGACAAGCTTCTGTCCGATCCGCAGCATGTTGGTATGCAGACGGTTGAACTCCTTGATCATCTTGTAGGGGACGCGGTACTTTTTCCCTATCCGCGAGAGGTTGTCCCCCGCTTCGACATGGTGAAGCATGTAGAAGGTCTCCAGCGGAGCGGGTTTATAGTTCTGGCGGAATTCGTTCAGTTTGACATAGGGGATATAGATGGTGTACTGCGTGTTTTTGGGCGGTACGAAGTCATACTTGAGGTGGGGATTGAGCGAGGTCAGCTTGTATGCCGGCATGTTGATCAGTTTGGCGACGCGGCTGATGCGTTCGCCCCGTGACACTTTGACCTGCGCGATGGAGTAGGCGTTTGCGCGGTTAAGCAAGTAGGCGTACTCCTGGTTGATCATGAAGTCCTCATCCGACGCCAGCAGCGTCAGCGCGACGATCTTGCGGATATAGTTGCGGCTCTCCCTGGGGAGGTAGCGCTTCTTTTCATCGAGCAGCACGGAAATGTTGTCGGTGCCCGCCTTTTTGATCGCACGGTAGAGGCGCCCTTCCCCGCAGTTGTACGCGATGGCGGCGAGGTACCATTTGTTGAACCTGGCATGGAGCGTCTCCAGGTAGGTGATGGCGGCTTTTGTCGATTTGACAAGGTCCCTGCGTTCATCGACATAATCATTGATCTGCAGGCCGAAGGTGCGCCCCGTTTCGGGCATGAATTGCCATACTCCGGAGGCTTTTTTATGGGAATAGGCATCGATGGAGAAGCCCGACTCCGCCATCGCCAGGAAGAGGAACTCATCAGGAACGTCCGAGTGCACAAGGATGTCCTTGATCATCGGGATGAAAAGGTAGGCCTGGTTAAGGCTCTTAAAGAAGCCGTGGCGCTGGTACTCTGTGCGTTTTTTGCTGATAATCTTTTGAAGTTTGGGGTCGTTCAGAAAAGCGGGAGGCAGATCGAACGCTCGTACGATCTCGGCCTCACGATTCGAGTCCGAATCAAAAAACAGGGCGCCGAAAAGCAGCGCGGGCAGCAAAAAAATGGGTGCAAGAATACGTCCAATAACCAAAAAATCCCCTCTTTTTTGGCTTATTATAACATAGTGCCCTGTTGTTAGAAAATGCCGAAAAGCCGCGAGGCGTTCCGGGTCGTTACCGCCTCGACCGTCTCGACGGGCATGTCGAGCAGCTCGCCCATTTTTGCGGCAACCAGTTTCGTATAGGCCGGTTCGTTGCGCTCGCCGCGGTGCGGATGGGGCGTCAGATAGGGGCCGTCCGTTTCGATCAGGAGGCGCTCTTTCGGGATGTTTGGCAGTACCTGCACCAGCTTGCGCGCGTTCTTGAAGGTCAGCACCCCGCCGATGCCGAAATAGAAGTTCTGGCCGGCGAGCACCAGAAGCTCTTCGTCGGCGTTATAGCAGTGCAGGACGCCCCCGACACGTGATGCCCCCTCCTCTTCGAGGATGACGCGCGCATCATGGCTGGCGTTACGAATATGCACAATCAGCGGTTTGCCGTAGGCCAGCGCGATGCGGATTTGGGCCCGGAACACCTCGGCCTGTTTCCGTTTCTCTTCGGCCTGCTCCTCCTCACTACCTTCGAGCCGGAAATAGTCAAGCCCGCACTCGCCTACCGCGACGCATTTGGGGTGGTTGAGGAATTCGTCGAAACAGGCCGTGTCAAAGCCGTCAAGATCGTAGGGGTGAATACCGACGGCGAAGAAGACGTTCTCATGCGCTTCGGCGATCGCGATGGCCCGAGGCAGGGTCTCGACATCGGCGCCGGGGATGATCAGGCCCTCGACGCCCTCGCGTTCGGCGCGCTCGAGCACCGCATCGAGGTCCTCTTCGTAACGCTCATCGTCGAGATGGATATGGGTGTCGATGATCACGAGACGACCCTTTCGGCGCTGACATGGGCCGTCTCCAGCAGCTCCGTGGCCAGATGGCGGGCTTTCTCCGAAACCGATTCGCCACTGACGATCCGGGCGATCTCCTCCATCCGCTCTTCCTGCGTGGCCAGTTCCCGGACGTGGCTGTGCTCGCTTTTGGTGACGATGAAGTGCTGTTCGCCCATGGCGGTCAGCTGGGGCTGGTGGGAGATGACAAGGATTTGAAAGTGGCGGCTGAGGGTCCGCAGCACCCGGGCAACGCTCATGGACTCCTCGCCGCTGAGGTTGGCGTCGATCTCGTCAAGCATCAACACGCCCTGCTGCCCCTGCATCCCTTCGGACTTGACCGCCAGGAGCGCAAGCCGCAAACGGTTGAACTCCCCGGCGCTGATCTGCTGCAGCGGCGCGCCCTTGAGCTGCAAGGAGGCGCGGTCCTGCCCCTGCGGGCCGAAATCGCCGTGGGTCAGTGTCACTTCCGCACCATCAAGGTAGAGTTGGTGCAGATAGCCGTTGATGGAGTCGTTAAGCGTGTACAAGGCGCCGCTGCGGGCAAGGGAGATCTGCGCGGCGCTCTGCGTCAGGGAGGTGTAGAGGGTATTGAGTTCCTGCTGCAGCGCTTCGACATGCTCCTCCAGGGATTCGTAGACGTCGAGCTCTTTTTGTTTACTGTCGCGGTAGGAGAGCGCCTCCTCGATGCTGCCGTAGCGCCGCTTCAGTTCCGAAAGCGACTCCAGGCGGTTGAGGACCTGTTCGATATCGGTGCCCTCGAGGTCATCGAAACGCTCCTGGGCCGAATCGAACTGGGTCCGGAGTTCGTTCATCGTATCGTCGAAAAAGGCGCCGTCGATGTCCAGCGATTCGAGCACTTCGTTGACGATATGCTCATAATCGAAGATCTGCTGGGCATGGCCGATCTTCTCTTCGAGTTTCTCTTTTTTCGACAGGGACTTCTTGATCTCGAGCAAAGCGTCGTATTCGCCCGGTTCCGGACCGATCTCGTTGATCTTGTTGACTTCGAAACGGGCGAACTCCTCCTGCTCACGGAGTTTGCGTTCGTCCGATTTGAGGCGCTCCATCTCCTGCTCGAGATGCCTGAGCCGCAGATAGCCCTGGTGATAAAGACTGACGTGGTGCGTATGTTTCGCATCGGAAACGGAGACCGTCGCATCGATCAGCCCCAGCAGCGCGTCCGAATCGAAATCGCTGTAATCCTTCAGGCTCAGATGGCGCAGGTGGGTTTTACTGAGCTCCGCCACCGTCGCACGGGAGATGGCCTGGCTGTTAAAGAAGTAGCGCGCCTTCTCTTTCTTCACTTCCCGCAGCACGTTGGGGCTTTCATTGAGCAGCCCGCTGGCGCTTTCGTCGATCTGCCAGGAGACAACCGATTCGCTCAGGGCCGCGATGGGGTCATCAAGGCCAAACGAGGCGAGGATGGAACGCATAAAGACGGACTTTCCGCTGCCGCTGGGGCCCGAAAAGACGATGAGCCCCGGTTTGAGGTCAATGGAGACCTCTTCAAATGTAAGACAGTCGCGCAGATGGAAATGTTCGATCATCCTTCCCCCCAGTTCAGTTTTTCCTTGAGCACATCGAAGTAGTTGAAGGCTTTGCGGTGCAGGAGTTTGGCCGGCATATCGGCCAGAGAGATGCGGATGCTGTCCCCTTCGCCGAACTCGTACATATCCTGCCCGTCAACAACGGCCAGCGCGCTCTGGTCCGGTGTCCGGACTTCGATATCGTACTGCCCGGGCAGGACGACCGGCCGCTGGGTCAGCGAGTGCGGACAGATCGGTGTCAGGGCGAAGACCTTCGTCAAGGGGAAGAGGACCGGTCCCCCGGCGGAGAGGTTGTAAGCGGTCGAACCCGTCGGGGTGGAGATGATGACGCCGTCGCCGAAATAGGTGTTGAAGTTTTTGCCGTCGACGAAGGTCTCGACATGGATCATCTTGGAGATGGAGGGACGCGTGATGACGATGTCGTTGAAGGCGACGACACGCTTCTCCCCCGCCCCCGTCGTAATCACCGCCTGCAGCATCGCCCGTTCGTCGATACGGTACTCCCCGTTCTGAATCTGCGTCAGGATCTCATCGAGCTCGTCGAGCGCAACGTCGGCGAGAAAGCCGAGTTTCCCGGCGTGGATCCCCATCACGGGCTTGCCGAAACTGTGCGACCGGCGCACGGCGGAGATCAGGGTCCCGTCGCCGCCGATCGTGGCCAGCAGATCGCTCTCCCGGCAGAGGATATCAAACTGCTGCCCCAGAACGCCGATCATGCCGCCGCTGAGGTTGTCGATAAGCACTTCGATGCCATGGGCCTCGAATATCTGCTTGACCCGGTAGAAAACCTCTTTGAGTTCCGGCGTCGACGGCCGCAGGATAATGCCGACTTTTTTCAGTGAAATCTGCGCTGTTTCATTCATGGAACAGATTATACCACGCTGCGCATCGCCGCCGTGATTTCGAGTCAGATTGTTAAAAGTGCAGCGAACCTTCCAGGTAAAACCCCTTTAGCAGGAGATCGATCTTCGTGTTATAGCTCTTTTTTTGGAGCCAGAGCCGATGCATGCGATACCCCAGTTCGATCGACGGCTTGAAATGGGGCATGACCGTCTCGAAATCGTACCGCCCCGCCAGGCGGAAATCGTAGAGGGTGAAACTGCCTTCATCATAATAATAGTAGGAGAGTTCAACGGCTGCCGGCAGCTGCATGACGGGCATGCTCGCATGCAGGTAGAGCTGCGGCAGCGTCGTGACGTCACTTTCATCATAGTGAAAAGAGCTGTCGTCGATGGTATAGCGCGTCGTGACGTACTTGACGTTGATACCGGCATCCAACGATATCCAGGAGAGCATCTCCGCAAACGTATAGTAGAAGGTCGCGTCATACTCCTCCGCGCTCACCTTGTTCGGCGCATCCGCCTGGTAGAGGAAGGGTCCCCAGGTCACGGAGCTTTTTGTGCGCCCGTTATAGGCAATCGACGTGTATGCAAGGCGGAGGCTCGGCACGAAGGGCGAAACTTCCCTGGGCGTGACCTCTGCAAAGATGTAGAAGTTGTATTCATCCTTGTAGCCCAGGTCCCCGACGGAGCTGACGCTTCCCCCGTTTTCGCTATAGGTCAGATCCCCCGATGCCTTGGCGTACCACACCCCCGCCCCCGTTTCTACGTCGGCTTCAAAGGCCTGTAGCGCAGTCGCAAACAGTGCGAAAAGCAGTATTGGCTTCAAAAAAAATGTCACGGGGGTCCTTTAGCATGCAACGTAAACGCACTAAACGTGGCGGTCGTCACTCCGAGCAACACCGCCGCCGGGAGCGCTTTGTGGCGGCGATTATAACATTTACATATAAGTTTTACTAGTTTTTTTGTTACTTAACGTTTCACCAAGGATGGATAATATCGTTGTAGAGGCTTTGTGCGTAAACGGTTCACGCCGCCTGCACAACTGTCCGTTTTGTTCGGCGATCCGGCAGAAACATGCATTGAATGCCATCTTACCCCTGTCCTTTAGCAATGCTGAATCCCCTATGCGATATAATCGCGAAAATTTTTGCCGCAGGATTTTCCTGCGAGCGCAAGGACCCTACGTTTTGAGAAGCCATTACTGTACCGATTTAAACGAAAACAACGTCGGCGAGCGCGTCGAACTCGCCGGCTGGGCGAACAGTTACCGTGACCACGGCGGCATCATCTTTATCGACCTGCGTGACAAAACCGGACTGATCCAGCTCGTCTGCGACCCGGCGGACAACGCCGAAGCGCACCAGATCGCCAACGACGTCCGCGACGAGTTCGTCCTGATCGCCAAAGGGACCATCCGTCTGCGCGGCGAAGGGCTGACGAACCCGCGCCTCAAAACGGGGGCCATCGAGGTCGTCGTCGATGAACTCGTCATCGAGAACCGCTCCGCCCCGATGCCGTTTGTCATCGGCGACGAGAACGTCGGCGAAGAGACCAAGCTCAAGTACCGCTACCTCGACCTGCGTTCCACTTCCTCGTTTGACACCTTCAGACTGCGCTCCAAAGCGGCCATCGCGGCACGCAACGTCCTCGACGAGCTCGGTTTCCTCGAAGTAGAGACACCGATTCTGACGAAATCCACCCCGGAAGGTGCGCGCGACTACCTCGTACCCAGCCGTGTCCACGAAGGCGAGTTCTACGCCCTGCCCCAGTCCCCGCAGCTCTTCAAGCAGCTCCTGATGGTCGGCGGCTTCGACCGCTACTTCCAGATCGCGAAATGTTTCCGTGACGAAGACCTCCGCGCCGACCGCCAGCCGGAATTTACCCAGATCGACGTCGAGATGAGCTTCTGCGACCAGGAAGAGGTCATTGCCGTCGCCGAAAAGCTGATCGTCGGCATGTTCAAAGCCGCCGGCCATGACGTGCAGGCCCCTTTCCCGCGCATGCCGCACAGTGAAGCGATGGAGAAGTACGGTTCCGACAAGCCCGACATGCGCTACGGCCTGGAGATGGTCGACGTCATCGACATCTTCGAGCGCTGCGACAACGAGATCTTCACCGCCATCGCGAAGAACCCGAAACTCAACCGCATCAAGGCGCTCCGCGTTCCGGGCGCCGACCTCGTCTTCTCCAAGCGCGAGATGAAAAGTTTCGAGGATTACGTCCGCAAATTCGGCGCGAAGGGTCTTGGCTACTTCCAGATGAAAGAGGACGGCCTCAAGGGACCGCTGACGAAGTTCTTCTCAGACGAAGATATCCAGGCGATCATCGACCGTACCGAGCTTGAAGTCGGCGACGTCGTCTTCTTCGGCGCCGGCGATAAGCACACCGTCTGGGACTACATGGGGCGCTTCCGTATCTTTATCGCCGAGCACGAGAAGATGAACCTCGTCGACAAAGACCGTTTCGAATTCCTCTGGGTCGTCGACTTCCCGATGTTCGAGATCGACGAAGGACGCGTCAAAGCCCTGCACCACCCCTTCACGATGCCTAAAGACCTTAACCACGAGCACGTCGAAGACATCGAATCCATCGCCTACGACATCGTCCTCAACGGTGTCGAGCTGGGCGGCGGTTCCATCCGTATCCACAAGCAGGATGTCCAGGAGGAGATCTTCAAACTCCTCGGCATCGAGGAGGAGGAAGCCCAGGAGAAATTCGGTTTCCTCCTCGACGCTCTCAAGTTCGGTGCGCCGCCGCACGGCGGTTTCGCGATCGGTTTCGACCGCCTCATCATGCTGCTCGCCAAAAAGGACAGCATCCGCGACGTCATCGCCTTCCCGAAAACCCAGAAGGCCTCCTGTCTGCTTACCCAGGCTCCGAGCAGCGTCGACAACGCCCAGCTGCGTGAACTGCATATCCGCACCAGAGAATCCAAAAGCCAGTCATGAGTCGTAAAAAACTCTTTCTCATCATCGGCGCGCCCGGTTCGGGCAAAACGACCGATTGCGAAGTGATCGCCTCCCGCCACGCGGAGATCACCCACTACTCCGCCGGCGATATGTTCCGTGCGGAGGTGGCGACCGGCAGCGAACGCGGTCAGATCATCAAGGCTATCATCGACCGCGGCGAGATCGTTCCCATCAATATTGCGATCGAGACGATCGTCGGTGCGATCAAGCAGGCGCCGACCAGCGCGGTCATCATCGACGGCTATCCCCGTTCCATCGAGCAGATGGAAGCACTCGACGACTACCTCGCGGGCGAACCCGAGGTGGCACTGGCAAACGTCATCGAGGTTGTTGTCAGCGAAGAGATCGCCCGTGACCGCGTCCTCGGACGCGCACGCGGGGCGGACGACAACGAGGCGGTCTTTGCACGCCGCATGAAGGTCTACGTCGAGCCGCTGGCCGACATCCAGCACTTCTATACGCAAAAAGGGCTGCTGCACAAGATCAACGGCGAACGCGAACTCGCCCAGGTCGCGGACGAGATGCAGGCCCATATCGAAAGTTTAATTTAACAAGGAAAAGCATGAAAATCATTCTACTCGGCGCGCCCGGCGCAGGCAAAGGCACCCAGGCACAGTTTCTGACGAAGGCGTTCGATATTCCGCAGATCTCCACGGGCGACATGCTCCGCGCGGCGATCAAGGCGGGCACGGAACTGGGCAAGCTGG
The DNA here is from genome assembly GCF_039645995.1 of Sulfurimonas sp. HSL3-1. Taxonomy (NCBI): domain Bacteria; kingdom Pseudomonadati; phylum Campylobacterota; class Epsilonproteobacteria; order Campylobacterales; family Sulfurimonadaceae; genus Sulfurimonas; species Sulfurimonas diazotrophicus. The sequence goes on along the minus strand of NZ_CP147920.1, from coordinate 1,229,998 downwards.
CGAAATCCTTCATGGATGCGGGCAAGCTTGTCACCGACGAGATCATCATCGGCCTCGTCAAAGAGCGCATTACGGAAGATGACTGCAAGAACGGCTTCCTGCTCGACGGTTTCCCGCGCACTATCGCCCAGGCAGACGCGCTGAAAGAAGCAGGCGTCGCCATTGACGCGGTGATCGAAATCGATGTCCCGGACTCCGAGATCGTCAGCCGCATGTCCGGCCGCCGCGCCCACCTGGCGTCGGGCCGTACCTACCACGTCGTCTACAACCCGCCGAAGGTCGAGGGTAAGGATGATATCACCGGTGAAGAGCTCGTGCAGCGCGACGACGACAAAGAAGAGGTCGTGCTTGACCGCCTGCGCGTCTACCACGAGCAGACCGCACCGCTGATCGGTTACTACACGGCGGAAGCCGAAAACAACAGCGCCGTCAAATATATCCGTATCGACGGTACCCAGCCGATCGACACGGTCCAGACCACGATCCTCTCCGCGCTGAAATAAGCGCCGGGCGGCTCCGCCCTCCTTCCCCTTTCAGACGCTATAATACCTCTATGAATACGCCACACTTCTATGCTGTCATTATCGGGACCGAGATCCTCAACGGCCGCCGCAACGACAGGCACTTTGCTTTTCTCAAAGAGGCCCTGGGCTCGTACGGGCACGCCCTATACGCCTCGCTGGTCATCAAAGACGACGCTTCCCTGATCGAAGCCACCTATCGCATGGTCCTCGCCGATCCGGATGCCGTACTGTTTAGTTTCGGCGGGATCGGTTCGACCCCCGACGACCTGACCCGTCCCATCGCGGCGAAGGTCTTTACCGATAAGCCGCTGCGGCGCCACTTCCAGTTCGAGCAGGACATTATCGAGCGTTTCGGCGACGAGGCCCGTCCCCACCGCATCCGTATGGCGGACCTGCCCGTCGGCGTCACCCTGCTCAAAAACCCCGTCAACAATATGTCCGGTTTTGCCCTGGAGAACCGCTACTTTTTCGTACCGGGCTTCCCGGAGATGGCACACCCTATGATCGAAGCCGCCATCAAAGGACACTTCTCCCAGCCCAAACACCTCCATCGCCGAACATTGATCGCCGAGACAAGCGAAAACACGCTGATCGACGTCATGAAAAAGGTGCCGGAGGCGATCGAGTTCTCTTCGCTTCCGATGCTACGAGACGGTGTCGCCCGTGTCGAGATCTCCGTCGCCGGCAGCGAAACCCCCGACGTTGACGATGCGTTCGCGCTCTTTACCGACTTTCTGCACGACGCAGAGATCGCCTTCCAGATCACATGATACGCTTTTTGCTTTTCGGCTTCGTGTTCACCGCCGTCATGGGCGCGCTGAACCTCTACGCCTACCGCCGTTTCTTGCGACGACTTCACTTCGGAACGCCCGGGGCGTGGAGGGCCGCCGCGCTTTTCCTCTTCATCGTCGAGGTCTTTTTCGTTTTTCAGACCCTGACCCACCTCCTGCCCGATTCGCCGCTGCTCTATTACCTGCTCAGCAGCAGCGTCGGCGTTACCTTCATCCTCTTCTTCGTCGCCCTCGTCTATGACCTGATGCATACGGCCGCGGAGCGCATCCCTTTTCAGCCCGAACGCCGCCGCTTCATCAAGATCGGCTTTGATCTCACGATGATCATCGCCGCCGTCAGTTACCTTCTTGATGGGCTGATCGGCGGTCTGCGCCGCCCGATGCTCCGTTTTGAACAGATCGCACTGGGCGAAACGGATGCGGAGCCCTTCCGTATCGTCCAACTCAGCGATATGCACATCGGCCTGGACATCCGCAGGGAGTTCGTTGAATCGTGCGTGACGCGCACCAATGCACTGCGCCCCGACATGGTCGTCATCACCGGCGACCTTGTCGACAGGAAGATCGAACACGTTGCCGCGGAACTCGAACCCCTCAAAGCGCTGCAGTCCCGCTTCGGGACCTTCTTCATTACCGGGAATCACGAATATTTCCACGGCGTGGAGGCCATTGTGGCGCACCTGCGCGATGCACTGGGTATTACCGTGCTTGACAATGAGAGCGTGAAGATCGCCGAGCGGTTCAACCTCGTCGGCGTCAACGACCTGATCTCCAAACGGATGGGGGTAATGCCCTACGACGTCGAAGCCGCTTTTGCGGAGTGTGACCCCGCCTTGAAAACGATCGTCCTCTCCCATCAGCCCAAAAGTACGCGGGTCATGCAGCACAAGGCGTACGACCTGATGCTTAGCGGCCACACCCACGGCGGGCAGATTTTCCCCTTCGGCCTGCTGGTGATGATCGACCAGCCCTACCTCGCGGGGCGCTACCGCGTCGATGCGGACAAACAGATCTATGTCAGCCGGGGCACGGGCTACTGGGGACCCCCGCTGCGGGTGCTCGCCCCCAGTGAGATCAGCGTGATCGATATCGTCTGATCAGCGTCCCGTATGCAGGCGGCAGCTGACGGAGGTGGCACAGCTTTTACCCTCGAGAACATACTGCAGCTCATAGAGATTCTCCATGCTGTAGGCGATATCCTCGAATGACTCCCTGTCCCCGGCAAACAGCAGCTGGTCGCCGATTTGAAGTGGCATCCCCGGGTCCGGAAGCAGAAAATCCTCATCGCCGCGCCGCAGGTAGAGCGCAACGGCGCGGTTGCAGTAGCGGTGATCTTTACGGCTGCGGAGCAGGATCTCCAGCTCCGCCGTTTCCCCTTTTTCCAGGTGGCGGCAGAGCGCGTATGCATGCTCTTCGTCGACGACGGTCTCCAGCTTGTCGGGATTGTCGCCGATGATCTGTTTGAGGGTGATGATGAGGCCGTCGCCCCACTCCGCCCCCTTGTTCTTGATCAGCTGCAGGAACCGTTCGCTGAGCGGCCGCGCGATGGCGATATAGGTCTGATTGATCAGCAGGTTCTTGACGATCGTCACCCGGTCGATGTCTGCGGCTTTGAAGACGCTGTCGTCGTGGATGTTGTTCTGACGGGCAACCGTAAAGATGTTGGGGTTCAGTTTCTTCGCCGCCATCACGATGCTCAGGTTGATAAAGTCGTCGTTCATGCCGGCGATGATGCAGGAGGCCTCTTTGACCCCGGCATCGAGCAGGAGTTTTTTGTCCTGCCCCTCCCCCACCATGATGTGGACATCGTCCTTGCGCATCTGGCGCACCTTTTTTGGGTTCGTTTCGATAAAGACGTACTCGATGCCGGCACGCTTGAGCGCGATGCGCAGCGCCTTGCCCATCCGGCCGTAGCCGCAGACAATGTATTTGCCCTCGGTGGGGATCATGTCACGGGGGTGCAGCTGCAGCGGTTCGCCGTAGATCCACTGCTCCAGCATCAGCAGCGAGGGGGCGCGCAGCCCCATGTACAGCCGCTTGGCCACGATTTTGAAAGGGTTTTCGACGATCTCGATCCCGATGGTATTGAGGTTCTCCGCATACTCCTCGTAGGTCGCCTCGACGATCACCTTCACGTGGGGATTGAGCAGTTTGGCCGCCATGGCCGTATGCAGGTTCATCGCATCGTCGCTGGAGAGGGAGACAACCGCCTGGCACAGGGGCTTGTTGACACCGGCCATGCGTAGCACGTCCGGGTCGTTGATGTCGCCGTGCAGCGCCGGGATCTCCAGCGTGTAGTTCGCCAGGACCATTTCGTCGATGCGCATCGCGTCGTTCTCGATAACGACGGACTGGATCCCTTCGTCGCTCAGTTTGCGGATAATGCTTTTGGCCAGGAGGTTGTAGCCGACGAAGATGATGAAAGGTTCGCGGATGCCGTGGATTTTGCCTTTGAACTTCGAGAGGTCGATCTGGGATGCGAGCACCTTGTCCTGCATCAGGGCAACGATGGCGCCGATGGCGTAGAACCACCCGATGACGGAGAGGTAGATGGAAAAAGAGACCCAGAGACGCTGCGGGTAGGTAAAGCTGTAGGGCGTCTCCCCGAAACCGATCGTCGACGCGGTATAGGTGACAAAATAGAAGGCGTCAAAGAAAGTCAGATGGTAGGGCCGTCCCTGCTCGTCCACGCCGGGGATAAGCACCATGCCCAGGATGGAGATGCCAAAGGTCGTGATCAGCACGAACATCGGCACCCGCAGGCGCCGGATGATCAGGAAAAGCGCGGTATTGTCCACGGCCTCAGCGCTTCGATTTGATGGTTTCCGCTGTGAAGAGGATGACGGAAACGATATTGGCGATCATGGCCCCGCCCGAGAGCGAGATGATCGCGACGACCACCTCCGTGTTCATGCCGACGACGTATTCGCCGAAGGCCCAGACCGACGCGGAGCTGATGAGCTGGATATCGGCCACCAGGCTCGTCGCCAGCAATACGGCGCCGATCTGCGTCTTGTCCCCCAGTTTGTAGACGGTCGCGATCAGGTTGAAGATAATCGCCGCGAAAAGCTCATACCGGCTGTGCTCGTCAATGACCGTCGGATCACCGTAAAAGAAACCGAAGTTCGTCGTCAGTGCGAGGATAATGAAGAAGCCGGAGATAACGTTGGACAGGTTCATAGACACTCCTTGGCAACCATTCTATTCTCCCCTTTTTTAAAAAGGCTTTAACCGTCATCCCCTATTTGACGCATCCTAAAAATTACTATATAATTTTGTATATAATTAATATTGGATGATATCATGAAGCCGAAAAATGAGATAACCCGCTCGCTCATCGTCGACAAAGAGGTCTGGAACGAAAGCATGAAATACGCGCGGCAGCGCTATAAGATGAGCCTGAGCAAAGTCGTCGAGCACCTGCTAGAAGAGTGGTTGAGCAAGGAAAAACGCAAGCCCCTCGAGAACGAGCGGCAGGAGAAGCTTTTTTAGCGGTAGTGGCGCTCGAAAGGTTTCGGACTGTTCCCCGTTTTGAGGAGTTCAAGGCGGGCGATGCGCTGCTCCGTCGTCGGGTGGGTGCGGAATAGCTCCCCGAAAGAGAGCCGTTTGCCGCCGAAGGGTGAGACGATAAAGAGGTGGGCGTTCTCCGGGGTCGCGCCCTGTACGCTGCCGCGGGTGTTGTAGGTCTCCAGTTTGCGCAAGGCCCGCTGCAGCCACTCGGGGTGCCCCGTGATCCGCGCGGAGCCGGCATCGGCCATAAACTCCCGGGAGCGGCTTATGGTCATCTGGATGACGCTGGCCGCCAGGGGCAGCAGTAGCGCCAATGCGATCATGACGATGGGGTTGCGCCCGCGGTTGTTGCCGAACATCGCCCCGAACTGCATCATATTGGCGATCATCGCAATGGCACCGGCAATGGAGGCGGCCACCGTGGCAATGAGCATATCCCGGTGTTTGACGTGGGAGAGCTCATGGGCCATAACGGCTTCGACCTCCTCATCGTCAAGCATCTGCAGCAATCCCTCGGTAATCGCGACGGCGGCGTGTGCCGGATCGCGCCCCGTGGCAAAGGCATTCGGGGTCTGCTCGCGGATGATATACATCGCCGGGACCGGAAGGTCCGCCTTGTGCGCGAGGGAGCTGATGATGCGGTAGAGGCGAGGGTTCTGCTCCGGCGTGACCGGTTCGGCGTGGTAGTGCCGCAGCAGCATCTTGTCCGAATAAAAATAGGCGTAGAAATTCATCCCGCCGGCAAGCAGCAGGCCGATCAGCGCCCCGTTCATGCCGCCGAAATAGCCGCCGAGCATCACGAACAGCACCGCCAGCGAGGAGAGAAGAAAGACGGTTTTGATCTGTTCCATCACTCTGCCCCCTCTTCCCCCAACAGGCCGAGCATCTGTTTGCGATGGGTTTTGCGGGCGTAATCGGCGCCGGTCAGCCCCAGCTTGTCCGTTATGGCGGTATCCGCTCCGTTCGCCATGAGAAGCTCGACGATCTCTTTGCGGTTATAGCAGACGGCGGCCATCAGCGGGGTAAAGCCGCTGGCCCGGCGGGTCTCGTTGACGTCGACCCCTTCAGCGATGATCTTGCGCACCATTGCCGGGTTGTTATAGGTGATCGCGACATCAAAAACGCTCACACCCTCATCATCGGCATCAAAGAGGTCCGCGCCCGCCCCGACCAGTAGTTCCAGCAGCTCATCGCTGCAGCGCAGGCGCAGCGCCTGGGCGATCACCGACTCCCCGTGCTCGCTTTTTTCATTGACGTCGGCGCCCTCTTTGAGGCTCTTCTTGACACCGAGATAGTCATCCGACTGCAGTAACGTCGACCAGTTGCTCATTGCTTCAATCCTTTGCGAAAGTATAACACCGCAACTTCTAACCGACAGCTTCGGTTTTGCATCAATGAAGCGCCTTAATACGCGCCTTAGAAAATCCCGCTGCCAAGTCAGATGCAGGGTTATCAGAGCTGGTCTGTGTTAGAATTCCGAAAAAATTCAAGGATAGAGTGAATGGAAATGATTGAAACTGCAGACGCATTCAAGGCCAAAGTGGCTGACATTCAAAACGGCGAAGGGTACAAGGCACCGGTCGCCTTCGGTATCTGCCGGGTCGATTTCGGACAACTGAACACCGACAAGATCCTGCAGGCGACCTACCCGGTCGTCAACTGGGACGAGAACTTCGGCAGCGCGGCGATCTTCATGGAGGCGCTCAAAGAGAGCGGCTGCCCGGTGGATATCAGCGGCGACGAAGCGATCTGCAACGTCACCCTGCCTTTCCTCGAGAGCTGTCTCAACGCCTTCACGCCTTATGCGGACGAGGCCTACGGCGATGCCCACAAGAACATCCAGGTGATCTCTGCGCTGTACAACCAGATCAAAGAGAGCGGCATGCGCGACGGCGAGTTCCGCGTTGTCTTCATTTTCAATGATGCGCCGTGCCAGAGCGTCGAGGCAACCTACCTGAAGCTCTACGCGATGTCCCTGGGCAAGGTTGCCCTGCGCAGCATCAACCTGAACGGCGCGTTCGGCGCCCTGCCGAACGTCGCCTGGAGCGACGGCCAGCCGATCGAACTCGACTGGCTCCGCGAAAACGAGATCGAGCTCAAGTTCTCCGGCCAGTACCCGCACATCGACTTCGTCGACAAATTCCCGCGCTTCCTGCAGCACATCATCCCGGCGGACAATACCCGTATCCTTGAAACGTCCAAAGTCCGCTTCGGTGCCCAGCTGCATGCCGGTACGACCGTTATGCCGGGGGCAAGCTACATCAACTTCAATGCCGGTACGACGGGCGTGAGCATGGTCGAGGGGCGCATCTCCAGCTCCGCGGTCGTCGGCGACGGTTCCGATGTGGGCGGCGGCGCTTCCATCCTCGGTGTCCTCAGCGGCACCGACGGCAACCCGATTTCCATCGGCAAGAACTGCCTCCTCGGCGCCAACTCCGTCTGCGGCATCCCGCTGGGAGACGCCTGTATCATCGATGCGGGTATCGCGATCCTCGAAGGGACGAAGTTCCTTATCGAATACGAAGAGCTCGAGAAGATCAAAGCCGCCAATCCGGGCGTCGAGCTCGAAGGCGACTGGTTCAAAGGGAAAGAGCTTGCCGGTCTCAACGGCATCCACTACCGCCAGGACTCCTTTACCGGCGAGATGATCGCCCTGCGCTCCCGCCGCGAGGTCAAGCTCAACGCCGACCTTCACTAGGTACCGCTTCCGCGGTACCTACTCCTCTTCCTCTTCAAAAACGAAATTCATACTTTCCACTTTATGCAGCAGAGAGTATTCGTCGCTGTACCCTTCCAGTTCGTGACCCAGGCGCAGGGATGAGATGACGGTCTTGCCGATAATGTGGCGGCCGAAGTTCCCCTCGTCGTCAACGGTTTTGACGCCCCAGACCGTGTGAAGGACCGCAGGCTCGCCGTCGTAGACGCCCAGGTAGAGCAGGATGTGCCCTTTGAGGTAGAGCAGCGTCTCGAAGGGTCTCCCCTCCGCAGCGATCTTGGCGAGTTTCGCGGCGTCGTCAAGGCCTTCGAACGAGATAACCTTCCCGAGCCTGGACTGCTTGTAGGAGTTTCGCGGCAACCAGAGGCCGAAGGGGGCGAAGATGTCCCGCAGCGTCGAGGAGCAGTCCCGCTCGCCGTACAGCCCGCCCCAGCCGTATTTTGTCTGCATCATCGGCGCAATGACCCGGCGCATGTTTTCGCGGGTGAAGGTGAGCGGGAGCGGCGCCGCTGCTTCCCGCCGGATCTCTGCGGTCCCGGCGTGGCCCGCCGGGTCGACGCGCCACTGCGCCGCGCTTTTTTGCTGCAGCGGCAGGACCATGCCCACATACCCTTCGAACATATAGCGTCCCCGCAGGGAGTGGATCGGCATGCGGTCTTCGAGCAGCCCCAGCAGAGGCTGTGCCCGCAGGACCTCCCGCTCCGCTCTGCCGACGGGGGCAATGCGGTCGACGGGGACCCAGCCCGTCGCGTAGGAGGTCATGACGTAGGCCCATGCCCCGCTTCGGGAGTAGTGCGAAATATAGAGCGGTTCGCCAGCGAAAACGGTACTGTTCTGCAGGTAATCAAAGGGGAACCCCTCCCCGGCCACCGAGGGGTCGCGAAACAGGGGCTTCTCCGTCGGGAAGTTGCGCAGATCCAGGCGGCGCAGCGCCACGGCACGGCCGGCAGTGCTGCCGTACGCCTGCCAGTTCGCTTCGCGCAGCATCGCATAGAACCATGCCTGCGAGAGGGGCTGGAGGTTCTGTCCGTAGGCGTTTTCGGGACGGTAGACATCAAAGGGCCACTTGACCTCTTCGAGCGCTTCGGGCGTATACGCGTCGTCCCACACCTTGTAATAGGTGCTTTCGTACCCTTGTTGTACCGGCAGCGTTGCGTTGCGCTCCTGCAGCCGGATAAGGTAGGGATCGATCGTCTGGGGGAAACGCTGAAGGTCCTCGACGCCGGCGAGAGGGGGAAGCGGCGTTTCGGCCGCCGTGTCCCGGAGCATTTTGGGGGTACAGCCGCCCAGCGACAGGGCCAGGAGGGCTGCCGCCAGGGCGGTCAAAGGGCGTGGGTGGGAAAACATCTTCTCTCCGGTTCCCGCCCCTGGGACGGTTAATCGACCTGACCGAACCGCCCGACAACGCGTCCGATGATCTCGATGGCATCGGGAGCGGCGGTCTGGACGGGGTACTCTTTATTGTCAGAAATAATGTCGATTTTACCATCTATTCGCTTGTGGAGGCGTTTGATGAAAAGGCCGCCTTCGGTATTGATGGTAAAAATCCCGCCCCGGCCGATATCCTTTTTGCTGCGGTTGACAAAGATGATGTCGCCGTAGCTGAAGGTCGGTTCCATCGAATCCCCGCTGACATTGATCGCCTCGATGAAGCGAAGCTCCTGCTCCCCGCCGAGGGTCTGCACGAAATTCCCGCTCAGCATCATCGGTTCGGAGCCCTCGTCGAACACGTCCGCCCCGCCGCCGGCCGAGGCGCTGATCTCGCTGAAATAGCGGACCATATAGAACTTGTTGGTCGGTTCGATCAGGCTTTCGGGCGACTGGCCGAAGAGCAGCCAGTTGATCGCGATGGAGCGTTTGGCGCAGAAGTTCAGCAGCTCCTCATAGGGGATCTTGTTGCGTTTTTTCAGGGTGGCAAAGTTCATTTGCGAGATCCCGAGCAGGGAGGCGACATCCTTGTCGAACACTTTTTTCCCAGGAAGCTCGCCGGAAACGATATCTTTGATCTCCTCGACGATGTCGGCAAACTCTTTCATCTTCAGCTCCTTCTTTTACGCGTTGTTTTGTATAGCATAATGGTATAGCGATGTAAGATCGTAGCAAAATTATATGTCAAATTGCAATATTTGAAAAGAAAGATGTCATGCAGTCCTACAATAGGTCAAATCGAATGACAAAGGGAGCTCCCATGGCACAGATGATCAGAAAAGCGGAATCATGGTTTGAGAAGTTTGAACACTCTCTGGAAAGATTGGCCGACAGGCTGCTCTGAGCCTAGGCCTTTGTATCGGATGACGCGGATTCTTCCTCCGCCTCTTTGCGTTTTTCCTCTTTTTCGCGCTCTTCGAATTTCTGGCGATGGTAACCGCCGAAAATCATAAACATGAAAAGCACAAAGAGGATCAGCATGATCGTATCGATTACCCCGTTCACATCATCTCCTTATAGGTCTCAAAGTTCTGTTCAATCGCCTTATAGAGGATAATCCCACAGCTGATCGCCAGGTTGAGGCTGCGCCCCTCCCGCGTCATGGGGATTGTCATGCAGGCTTCCGGATGCGCGTTGAGAAGCTCGGCGGGGATCCCGGCGGTCTCGCTGCCGAAAAAGAGGTAGTCCCCTTCCCGGAAGGTATGCTCGAAATAGGGCTGCTCCGTCTTGGTCGTCGCCAGGTGGTACCGCGCGGCATCGGGGTGCGCTGCGGTAAACGCCTCCAGGCTCTCCCAGACATGCAGGTCGATCTTGTGCCAGTAATCCAGCCCCGCCCGCCGGACCGCCTTTTCGCTGATATCGAATCCCAGCGGCTCGATCAGGTGCAGCGTGGCACCCGTGTTGACGCAGAGGCGCCCGATGGCGCCGGTGTTGTTGGGGATCTGCGGATGGACAAGAACGATGTTAAACATGAGTGCCTTTAAAAGCGCAAAGCGCGTGGGCCTACTGCCGAAGTAGCCTTAGCGGCAGCGTAGACAAATGGACTTTGTTCATTTGGCGTTTAGTTAAAAAATAACGGTCCGGTTCCCGTAGACGAAGATACGGTCCTCGAGGGCCAGGCGTACGGCCCGGGAAAGGACGATCTTCTCGATATCGCGTCCGAGACGCTGCATCTCCTGCCAGTTGTGGGCATGGTCGACATGCTTGACGTCCTGGGAGATGATCGGCCCTTCGTCGAGGTCGTTGTTGACGAAGTGCGCCGTCGCCCCGATGATCTTCACCCCGCGCTCATACGCCTGTTTGTAGGGGTTCGCCCCGATAAACGCCGGCAGGAAAGAGTGGTGGATGTTAAGGATCTTGTTGGCGTAGACCTCGACGAAGTTCGGCGTGAGGATACGCATGTACTTCGCCAGGACGATATAGTCGATCTCGCCGAAAGCGGCCAGGCACTCGAGCACCTTCTGTTCGTGATCGTCACGGCTGAGCCCCTCGTGCGACACCGTATAGAAAGGGATGCCAAATTTTTCGATCAGCGGTTCGAGCAGATCGTAGTTGGAAACGACCCCGAGGATATTGGCGTCGAGTTCGCCGGCCTCGTAGCGGATCAGCAGGTCCCCCAGGGCGTGGGACTCCTTTGTGACCATCAAAACAATGTTCTTCTTCTCCGGGGAAACGATACGCAGGTTCGCCTTTTCCGGCAGCACGGCGCGCAGCTCCTTCTCCAGGTCGTTGCCGTCGATGAAACCGCTGACGACGCTGCGCATAAAGAAGAGGTTCGTTTCGCTGTCGACAAACTCGCTGTTGGAGAGGATGTTCAGGTCGTACTTGAAAAAGATGCTCGAAACTTTATAGACGAGCCCTTTTTCGTCACGACAATCGATCAGTACCCGGTACTCTTTCATTCTTTGGCCGCGTAGTTGGCGATGATGTCACCCATTTCACTGGTGGAGCAGAGCTCTTTGGCATCGTAGTTGGCGAGGTCGCGCGTACGGTAGCCGTCTTTGAGGGCATGCTTGATAGCCGCGTCGATACGGTCCGCCGCCTCGTTTTCGCCCAGGGCGAATCGGAGCATCATCGACGCGCTGGCGATCGTCGCGATCGGGTTGGCGATCCCCTGCCCCGCGATGTCCGGTGCCGAACCGTGGATCGGCTCATAGACGCCGATCTTCGCGCCGACAGAGGCGGAGGGGAGCAGCCCGATAGAGCCCGAGAGCATGCTCGCCTCGTCGCTGAGGATGTCGCCGAAAATGTTCCCCGTCAGGATGACGTCGAATTGTTTCGGGTCGCGGATCAGCTGCATCGCGGCATTATCGACGTACATGTGCGACAGGGAGACTTCCGGGTACTCTTTGGCGACCTCTTCGACGGTCTCGCGCCACATCTGGGAGACGTCGAGGACGTTCGCCTTGTCGACGGAGCAGACCTTTTTGCCGCGTTCCATCGCAATCTTGAACGCCGTGTGGGCGATGCGCACAACCTCCGGCTTCGTATAGACCATCGTGTTGTAGGCCTTGTCCCCTTCCCAACCTTTGGGTTCGCCGAAATAGATACCGCCGATCAGTTCACGCACGACCATCAGGTCGACGCCTTTGACGACTTCGGGCTTGAGGGAGCTGGCGTTGACCAGTTCGTCGTAGACGACGGCCGGGCGCAGGTTGGCGAAAACGCCGAGCTCTTTGCGGAAACGCAGCAGGCCGCTCTCCGGGCGCTTTTCGCGCGGCAGGTTGTCCCACTTTTCACCGCCGATGGCGCCGAAAAGGACCGCGTCGGCATTCAAGGAGACATTGATCGTCTCCTGGGGCAGCGGATCGCCGGTCACGTCGTAGGCGCTTCCGCCCATCAGGACCTCTTCATAACGCATGGAGAAATCGAACCGGGCGGCAACGGCATCGAGCACCTTGACCGCTTCGTCGATGATCTCGGGACCGATCCCGTCCCCTTTGATCAGGGCAATGTTATAGGTTTTCATGCTTTTCCTCCTGCTTTGATCTCTTCTTCGGCATAGTTCATCAGGCCACCGGCAGAGAGCAGCTCCTGCATAAACGGCGGGATCGGCGTAAAGGCATAGCTCTTGCCGGTCGTCTTATCTGTGACCGTCCCTTTATCCATGTCGACGGAGACGATATCGCCTTCGGCAATCTCGGCGCTCTCTTCGAGTTCGAAGATCGGCAGTCCCATATTAAAGGCGTTGCGGTAGAAGATGCGGGCAAATGTCGGGGCAATCACTGCGGCGATCCCGGCGGCTTTCAGGGCAATCGGGGCATGTTCGCGTGACGAGCCGCAGCCGAAGTTGTTGCCGGCGACGATGATGTCGCCCGGTGCCATTTTCGAAACGAAATCTGGATCGGCGTCCTCCATTACATGCTTCGCGAGTTCCTTGGGATCGGAAGTATTAAGATAGCGTGCGGCGATGATCAGGTCCGTATCGACATCCTGACCGAACCGCCAGACTTTTCCTTCGAGTGTGCTCATAGAAGATCCTGCAGTTTTTTGGTGCGATTATATCCAAAATCCCTCAAAGGGGGTTGAATGAAGGGATATATTAAATAATATATATTCTTTATTTCTTTCCGTCCCCATGAAGGAAAGCAAAGACTAAGCCATCATAAAGTATAATCCCCACTTAACTCAAAAAACCCACGAGGCCTGGCCCACCCCGATGGAGGGGATAAGCCGATACGCCCCAATACTACTAATTCCAGGAGCTTTTCACCCGATGACCGCAAAAGAACTCAATAAAGCCCTTGAAACCCTTTTTGTCGAACACCAATCCGAGAATTGTATCACCTACGAAACAATCGCGGAGCTTTTTGAGAAGAACCCGACATCCGCCCAGGCAAAAAGCGTCCTGAAACTTGCCGAAAAGAACAAACGCTGCCTCTACACCGCTTCGGAGCACGCCAAGCTCATGAACGAGCAGGAAGCCGAAGCGCGGCGCGATGCCCAGCGCAAACTGATCGAAAACGCCAGCGGCGAGGATTTCGACATCCTCAAGCAGCACGAGCTGATGGAGTGGTCCCGCTCCGACTCCCCGGTACGGATGTACCTGCGCGAAATGGGACAGATCCCGCTCCTGACCAAAGAGGAGGAGATCGAGATCTCGAAGAAGATCGAATTCGGTGAGAGCATCATCATCGACGCGATCTGTTCCGTCCCCTACCTGATCGACTTCATCCTTGACTATAAAGAGCCGCTCATCAATCGCGAACGCCGTGTCAAAGAGCTCTTCAAAAGCTTTGAAGACGAAAAAGACGACGGCGACGACGACAATGACAGCGATGACGATGAGGCCGGCGAAAAGAAAGTCAGCGCGAAAGATAAAAAGCGCGTCGATCTCGTCGTTAGCAGCTTCAAGGCCCTCGAAAAGGCGAAAAAAGAGTGGCAGAAAGCCTCCGAAAAACTGCCTGAAGGGGTCGAGAACGGCGACATGAATGAAGAGATCGTCCACTTCTTCCTGACGGCAAGCTTCAAAAAGAAGATTCTCAAAGAGAAGCTGCTTGACCTCGGACCGACTTCCAAGCTGATCAACGAGCTCGTCAAATCGATGGAGACCTCCCTCAAGAGCGACGAAGGGTTTGAAAAAGAGCTCAAGCGTCTCGAGTACAAGCTTCCGCTCTTCAACGATCTGCTCCGCAAGAACCACAGAGAGATCCTCGACAACATTACCGAGCTCTCCAAAGAGGATATCGCGGCGCGGGTCCCCGAAGCGACCATGGTCGGCACCTATATGGAGATCAAGAAGCTGATCCAGACCAAAGAGGCCTCCAAGGGCGGCTTCAATATGGAACCGGAAAAGCTCTCGGACATCCTCGAGCAGATCAAGCGCGGTAAGGCGATCTCCGAGACGGCCAAGACACGGATGGCGAAATCGAACCTCCGCCTCGTCGTCTCCATCGCCAAGCGCTACACGAACCGTGGACTCCCCTTCCTCGACCTGATCCAGGAGGGGAACATCGGCCTGATGAAAGCGGTCGACAAGTTCGAATACCAGAAGGGGTACAAGTTCTCCACCTACGCCACCTGGTGGATCCGGCAGGCGATCAGCCGCGCCATCGCAGACCAGGCGCGTACGATCCGTATCCCGATCCACATGATCGAGACGATCAACCGTATCAACAAGATCATGCGCAAATACCTGCAGGAAAACGGGAAAGAGCCGGATGTCGAGACGATCGCCGAAGAGGTCGGCCTCTCCGTCGAGAAGGTCAAGAACGTCATCAAGATCACCAAAGAGCCGATCTCCCTCGAGGCACCGATCGGCAGCGAAGAGGACGGCCGTTTCGGCGACTTCATCGAAGACCGCACCTCGCTCTCGCCTTCCGACGCGATCCTCAAAGATGACCTCAAGGTCCAGATCGAAGGTGTGCTCGAGCAACTCAACGAGCGCGAAAAAGCCGTTATCAAGATGCGTTTCGGGATCATGGACGACGAAAGCGACCGCACCCTCGAGGAGATCGGTAAAGAGCTCAACGTCACCCGCGAACGCGTCCGCCAGATCGAAAGCAGCGCGATCAAAAAGCTCAAGCACCCTAAAGTCGGCCGCAAACTCAAGAACTATATCGAGGAATAATGACCTTCGAACAGCAGTGGATCGAATACGATTTCAACCCCTATATTCTCTTCAGCGCCGGGGGCAAGGTCCTCTCCGTCAACGCGGAAGGACAGTACCTGCTCGGTGCCGTCGACCGTCTGACGCTTTTTGAACTTGCCACGACCTACGCCAGCCCCTCTTTCGGGTTTAAAACGACCTTTATGGAGCTGGAATACGGCCGCTTCAAGATCTTCGGCATCATGGTCGGCTACGTCAACGAGGAGGAGATCGGGATCCGCTTTTTCCAGACCCCCTCTTTCCAGTTCTCCCGCCCGGAGATCGAAGGCGAGCTGGTCAACATCTACTCCCTCATCGACCTCTGTATCGCGACGAACTCCATCGGCAGCAAATCCGCCTTCCAGAAGGACCTGGACCCGACGATGCCCGAGACGCGGCTCAACACCGACCAGTTCATCCGCCTGCTCAACAAGATGTACGAATCCTTCGGCGGCAGCGAAACGATCACGACGAAGCTCGCCTTCCGAATCGGAGAGTACATCCTCTACGAGGAGAAGAAGTACACCTTCTTCTCCCTCAAGGTGAGCGGGAACGTTTTCGACGAAGTCTATAAGTCGGCGATTGAGCAGATGTGCAAGAAGAACCACCTCTTCTGCGAGGTCGGCAAGAAGGCCGTAACGGTCAACATCCCCATCATCAACCAGTAAAGGGTGAATCAGCGGGAGGCGAAAAGCGCCTTTCCGCTCAGAAATCCCGCCACGATTCCCGCAGCCAGACCCGGCAGAAAATACCAGAGTGAAAGCATGTTGTTGTTCTTGAGCGCGATAAATCCCAGCACCAGGATGCCGTAGGGCACCAGGCGGTAGACGGAGAGCAGCGCCGGCGTCGATTTGGAGACGTTGCGTACGGTCGCCTTGTTCGCCTTCAGGCGCGCCTTCTCCTCCTTAATGACATCCTTGAGTGGCTTCTCCTCTTCAACCTCCTCTTCGCTCTCGCTGTAAAGGTCATAAGGGTCGTCGATCTTCTCGACCAGGTCCTCCTGGTGGATCGCCGTTTCGTTTTCCAGATTGCGCTGCACGAGTTTACGGTAACTGTAAAGCGACCCCAGCAGGATCAAAAACGCGGAGACGAAGGCAATCTGGGCATTGAGAAAGGCCGCCTTGGAGACGGCGAGCAAACCGTACAGAAGGATGTGGACAGCGAGAAAGGGACTAATAGTGCTTCGCAGCGTCGTCATCGTCATCGTCGTCGTCACCTTCAAGGGTTTTGGGGTTGTAGCGCGGGTTTTTGGAGAGCTCTTCGAACTCTTTGTACTGTTTCGAGTAGGCCTTGAAGACGTTCAGGAAGGCCGCGGCGATCCCGATAACGACACCGACCCAGAGCAGCCAGGTGATACCCGTCAGCTTTTTGAGACCGATGCCGAGCGCCACCCCGATCAGCACGGCCACGACCATCGAAATACCGAGCGAGAGCGTTTCCGCCCCCTCGACAATCGGCTTGAGGCGCGGCTTGCGCTCTTCGGGTTCTCCGTTCTCCGGGGTCAGGCCCGTCAGGTGCTTGTCCGCCATCAGAGTGTCCCCATCACTTCGTCCGCCGCGCTGATCGTCGCCTCGATCATTTCGTCGGTGATCTGCGTACAGATAAAGCCCGTCTCGAACTGCGAACAGGCAAAATAGAAGCCGCGTGACAGCATACCGGCGTGGAAAGCAGCGAAGCGTTCCAGGTCCGACGCCGCCGCATCGTCAAAGTTCTTCACCGGCTTGTCGTTGAAGAAGAAGCCGAACATCGAACCGCGCACATCCGTCTTCAGTGCGATACCGTGCTTGGCCGCCGCCTCCGCGAACCCTTCCATAAGACGTTTGGCACGCGCTTCGAGCACGCTGTAGAGCTTGGCGTTGCTGCGGAGTTTGCGCACGGCGGTGATCCCCGCCGCCATCGCGACCGGGTTCCCGCTGAGCGTCCCCGCCTGGTAAACAGGCCCTTCCGGGGAGAGCTTCGCCATGATCTCCGCCTTGCCGCCGAAGGCACCGACCGGCATCCCGCCGCCGATGACCTTGCCCAGGGTCACCATATCCGGCGTCGTCCCCGTGATGGACTCCGCACCGTGCAGGGTCGCGCGGAAACCGCTCATCACCTCGTCGAAGATCAGCAGCGCGCCGTGGGCGTCGCAGAGCAGGCGCAGTTCCGCCAGGAACTCTTTGTCCGCAGGAACGAGCCCCATGTTGCCGGCGATCGGTTCGATGATGATACAGGCGATGTTGTCCGAATCCTCGAAACATTTGCGCACACTCTCGATGTCGTTGTACTTGGCCAGGAGGGTATGCTTGGTAAAGTCAACGGGAACGCCCGGGGAGCTCGGGTTGCCGAAGGTCGCGAGGCCCGAACCGGCCTGCACCAGAAGCGCGTCGCTGTGACCGTGGTAGCACCCCTCGAACTTGACAATATCGTCTTTGCCCGTAAAGCCCCGCGCCAGACGGATGGCGCTCATGACCGCCTCGGTCCCGCTGGAGACGAAACGGACTTTATCGATGCTCTCGAAGATCCCGATGACCTCTTTGGCCAGTTCGCTCTCGGAAAGCGTCGGCGCCCCGAAACTGAGCCCATGCCGGACCGCGTCGCAGACCGCGCTTTCGATCGCCTCGTCGCGGTGGCCGAAGATCAGCGGCCCCCAGCTCTGTACATAGTCGACATAGGCGTTACCGTCGATGTCGTAGAGGTGCGCCCCCTCGCCTTTTTCTATAAAAAGCGGGGTCCCGCCGACGCTTTTAAAGGCGCGTACCGGCGAATCCACACCGCCGGGAATCAATGTCTGAGCTTCTTCAAATGCCTGAATCGAGGATGTAATGTTCATTGACCGTCCGTAAAAGGGGCGCGTACGCGGCGCTGACGCGCAAAAGCCCCTGAATTTTCCCGCCATTATAGCAAATGGGTTATAATTCCCCCACTTTACAACAAGGCCGACAGAGCGCAGCGCGGCTGGAAGGAAACACCGACCCGATGAGCCGAAGTACCGCCGCCCTCATTATTGCCGTACTCTTCCATCTGCTCATCCTGGTGCTTTTACTGCTCCTGGGCTTTCTTTTCGTTACCGAGCCGGTCGAGCCAAAGGTCCAGGAGCACCGCATCAAGGTCTCGCTCAAGGAGCGCCCGAAAGCCAAAGCAAACGCCGCGCTCCCGAACAAGCGCCCGCCGGCGGAGAAAATCCCCCCGATGCCCAAAGGCAAGCAGCTCGAAAAACTTCCCAAGGCCCAACCGCTCCCGCAGCCGCAGCAGCAGCTGCCCGTCACGCAGCCGACACCGGTCAAACCGCAGCAGAAGATCCCGACGCCCACAAAGATCGCCGAGCCGCAGAAGCGGGTCGCCAAAACGGAACCCGTGCCGCCTGAAAAGCCCTATATCCCTTTTATGAAAACACCCGAGCCGAAAACGGCCGAGGCCAATGCCACCGCGGTGCCGACGGAACATAAAAACCTCTTTGCCAAACTGTCGCAGAAACAGAAGAACGTCGAACAGAAAGCTGCCGCCAAATCAGCGACCGCGCGGCGCGAAAGCCGTATCCCCGATGATATCCGCGAGGCCTACGGCGATGCGTTCGGGAAACTGAGCGAAGGGGAACAGAAATACCTGCTTGACAACCAGGAGATCATGCGACGCCTCACCCAGACCCAGCTCAACGCCACCGGCAGCACGATGATCCCCAACAACATGCGCGTCAACGACTACAACATCGTCGAGTTCTATCTCCACCCCGACGGGCGGATGACCGATTTCCGCACCGTGCGCAACAGCGGCTTCTTCCTCCTTGACGAGGTAACCAAAGAGACGATAGAGTCAGTCTACTGGAAGTATCCCCGCCCGGAGCAGAAGACCCTGGTGCGCTACAAATTCGGCTACTACCTGCGCGGCTATTAAGCGCTGCGCTCCTGGGCCGCTTCCCCAAGCGCCTCTTTGCGCGTCGTGACGTCGACGATCTTCGTGACCATCAGATCCGAAGTGACGTTGAGGGAGGTCCGGAACATGTCGAGGACACGGTCGACGGCAACGATTAGGCCGATATAGTCCGCCGGCAGACCGATCTGGTTCAGGATGACGACCATCATCACCAGCGAGGCGCTTGGCAGCGCCGCGACGCCGACGGAGAGCGCCACGACGGTGACCCCCAGCAGTACCTGGTCGCCGAAAGAGAGCTCCACTCCAGCGAGGGTCGCGATGTAAAGCACCGCCACGACCAGGTAGGCCGCCGTCCCGTCCATGGAGACCGTCGCCCCCAGCGGCAGCACGAACCCTGCGCTCTCCCGACGCACCCCGCCTTTATGCTCGCTCACCTCGATGGAGACCGGCAGTGTCGCCGCGCTGGAGGCGGTGGAAAATGCGAGCAGAATCGCTTCCTTGACCTGCCCCATATAATGGTAGGGGTTGACCCGTGCGAAGAAAGCGACAAGCGACGGCAACGTCACCAGCCCGTGCAGCAGAATCACTCCGATGACGACGAGCATATATTTCCAGAGCCCGAGAATAACGTCGACCCCCTCGTCGGCAACGACATAGGCGATCAGGCTGAAGACGCCCAGGGGCGTCAGTTTGATAACCCATTCGGCCATCTTGAGCATGGCGTTGTTGACGCCGGTAAAGAAGTCGAGCATCAATCCTTGGTGGTGGTCGCTGAGGTAGAGACTGGCGATCGCGAAGAGGATGGAGAAGACGATCACCTGCATCATCGCCCCGTTCGTCAGGGAGGCGAAAACGTTTGTCGGAATGAAGCCGAGCAGCATCGCTTCGAATGAGAAGGGTTTGATCTCGTGCGCCTGCGCGAACGCGATCCCTTCGGCGGAGACCGCTTCGCCGATGCCGAGAACGTTCATGACGACGATCGCCAGCAGGACTGACAGCGCCGTCGTGAGCAGGTAGAGCCCGATCGTGCGCAGGCCCATATTTTTGAGATGGTGCAGCGTCCCCAGCCCGGCGATGGCGACAAAGATGCTGGCAAAGACCAGCGGGACGACGAGCATTTTCAGCAGGGCGACGAACATCTGTCCGATGATCCGCTGCGCCAGGGCCAGTTCGGGGAAGAACGCGCCAAAAAGCGCTCCCAGAACGATCCCGGCGAGGATGAGCCCGTTCGTCGACGCGAGCGCCGCGCGCAGCTGCGTCACTCCGTACCCTTCAGCAGGGCGAGCGCCCCCTTGTAGATCGGCTCGTCGACGAAACCGTACACCTCGTGCGTGAAGCCCGTCACCCCTTTCGCGCGTTCGGCCTCAAAGAGTGCAACGATCTCCCGCGCCCGCGACAGTGCCGCCTCGTCCCGGCCGAAGGCCGCCATCACCTGCTCGGCCTGTTTCGGCGCAATGCACCCCTTGGCGTCGAACCCCATCTCGCTTTCCAGCGCGAGCCAGGCGGCAAAGCCAGCCACGTTACGGTAATCCTGGTAGACGAAGGAGACGGGTTTGACGCCGAGAGCGCGACAGGTGACGAAAAAGTGCGACAGCAGGTAACGCAGGGTCGGGTTCTCCGGAGCGATCAGCGCCTGGTCGAGCCCCAGGTCGGCGAAGAGGTCGAGGATCCCGAGGTAGAAGGTGCACACCCGCGAATCGGTCCGCAGTGAAGCGAGGGCGAGCCACGCCTCTTTCGTCTCAATGGAAAGGTGGACTTCGATCGGTGCGGGTACCAGTGAAATGATCCGCTCCACCTCCTCCGCCGTGCGGACCTTCGGGACGCGGATGGCGTCGGGCATATAGGGGGCGAGAAATGCGATCTCCTCCACCCCGCCCTCGTCAAGGGGGTTAACCCGGACGATCAGTTTCTTGCTGCTTTGCGGCAGGCGCGAAAGCGCGAGGGCGCACAGACGCAGCGCCACCGGCTTCTGTTCAGCCGACACCCCGTCTTCGAGGTTGAACATCACCGCGTCGGCGGACAGCCGCGGAATCTTCGAGAGATGCTTGACGCGGTGGGCGGAGAGCATCAGCGGCGCGTGAAACGCGGCAGAGCCGTTCAGGGTGCGGCGGCGCGGTGAGAGCAGCGCGTCAAGCGCACCGGTGTCGAGGGTCTCCGCGGCCCGCTCCAATTCGGGAAGGTCAGTTTGGAACATTGGCATCCTTTGGGTGCAGGTAACGGTAGAGGGTACGGCGCTCCTCCTCGGTCAGGAAGTAGCGCGGCATCCCTTTGACGCGGCCGTTGAGGGCCCGGTCGAAATCCTCGAAGCCGATAACATTGATCGCCGGAGCGGTAAACGATTTGCGAACGCCCTTGTCGGTATAATGGGCGATCACCTTCCCCTCGCCGTGTTCGCCGTGGCAGAGATTGCAGCCGATCCCCCTTGGATTGTGATAGAGCTGCGCGGCGTATTCCTGCGGGGTGATGAAGGACTCCTCCGCCGCAAGCAAGGTCGCCAAAAACAGGAGCCAACGGGCCATTAAAAGCACCTTTTTATTGAAGTAGGGGTATATTATCAAAAAAATTATTAGGTCAGTTGAAATGCAGATACTCGACGGAAAAGCGCTTTCCAAGAAGATTGAAGAAGGTGTCGCCACCGCGGCCTCCGAACTCAAGGAACGGACCGGTCGCGTCCCGGGCCTCGCCGTCATCCTCGTCGGGAACGACCCCGCTTCCCATGCCTACGTCGGCATGAAAAAGAAGGCCTGCGACCGCGCCGGTTTCTACTCCGTCACCCACGAGATGCCTGAAACGATCTCCCAGGAGGCGATCGAACAGACCATCGAAATGATGAACGGCAACCCCAACATCGACGGCATTCTTGTACAGCTGCCGCTTCCGCCGCATATCGACACGACCCGCCTGCTCGAACTCGTCGCCCCGCACAAGGACGTCGACGGCTTCCACCCCTATAATGCCGGCCGCCTGATGACGGGACTGGACGGTTTCGTCCCCTGTACCCCGCTGGGCGTCATGGAGCTCTTCGCCGAGTACGAGATCGATCTCACGGGCAAAGACGCCGTCGTCGTCGGTGCCTCCAACATCGTCGGCAAACCGATGGCGGCCCTGCTGCTCAATGCCAACGCGACCGTTACCATCACCCATATCCACACCAAAGACCTCAAAGCCCACACCCAGAACGCCGACATCGTCCTGGTCGGGGCCGGGGTCATCAACCTGATCAAGGAGGACATGGTCAAAGAGGGGGCTATCGTTATCGACATCGGTATCAACCGCGCGCCGGACGGCCGCCTCGTCGGTGACGTCGATTACGAGAACGTCGCGCCCAAATGCTCCTACATCACGCCTGTGCCCGGCGGCGTCGGCCCGATGACCATCGCCATGCTGCTGAAAAACACTCTTAAAGCGGCCGAGATGCACGCACAAGAGCGCCAATGAAGACGAAGGTCAAACACGCCGCCAAAGCGGCCTACCGCTTCTCCAACAGCTGGACGGGAACGGTCATCATCGTTCTCTTCGTCATCTTTTTCGTCGCCCAGGCTTTTCGCATCCCAAGCGGTTCCATGAAAGACTCCCTGCTTATCGGCGACCACCTCTTCGCCAAAAAGTTCGCCTACGGCATCTCTACCCCGCACATCCCGTTTCTGGAGATCCCGCTTATTCCGGGCACCGACGGGCATATCGTCGACGGCGACACCCCTCAGCGCGGCGACATCGTGATCTTCCGCTACCCCAACAACACGACCCTGCACTACGTCAAACGCTGCATCGCGACCCCGGGGGACGAGCTCTTCGTCTTCAACAAGGATCTCTACCTCCACCCGGTCGAAGGGGACGAGTATATTCGCCAGCACTACACCTTCACCCACGAACTCAAGGAGTTCGACGGCCGTCTCTGGGTCAAGAACCCCTATATGAAGGATCACCCTGGCATCCACCACGATCCCTCCATTATTGATGACGGCCGCTATCCGCAGCCCATCTTCAATTTCGGACCGGTCCAGGTCCCCGAAGGGCGCTACTTCATGATGGGCGATAACCGCGATCACTCCAACGACAGCCGCTTCTGGGGCGCCGTACCCTACGGCCTCGTCGAGGGCACACCCTGGTTCATCTACTTCAGCATGGACGACAACTACGAGATCCGCTGGGACCGCATGTTCAAAACTCCCGAGGACCTCGAACAGTCCCCCTACCTGGAGCGCGCGGTAGCCGAACGCCAGCGCGAAGAGGGCCAAGACCGTGGACTCTATTGATCTGCTGAAAATCGCTTCATCCGTCATCGCGCTGGCCATTGCCATCATCGGCCACGAGATCATGCACGGCTGGGTCGCCTACCGCTACGGCGACACGACGGCGAAACACGCCGGGCGCCTCTCGATCAACCCTCTGATCCACATCGACCCTGTCGGGACAATCCTTGTGCCACTGATGATGTATTTCATCCCCATGCTGCTCGGCATGGGCGGCGGTTTCCTCTTCGGCTGGGCCAAGCCGGTCCCGGTCAACATGCGCACCGTCATTGCCAACGGCGGCTACAGTGCCGCCATGCAGGTCAGCCTTGCCGGCATCGCCTACAACTTTGCCCTCGCTTCCCTCTTCGCCGTCGTGCTGACGGGAATACACCAGCCGCTTCAGAGCGACGGGCTGGGCTATATTTTCCTCTACCTTGTCGTCATGCAGCTGGTCTTCATCAACGTGCTGCTCGCCGTCTTTAATCTGCTGCCGATCCCTCAGTTCGACGGGGCGCATTTTTTGATGTTCCTCTCGCTGAAGTACGGCCTGAACAACATTGCCATGTGGTTCCAGCGCCTGGAACCCTACGGCATGTTCATCGTCATCATCATCTTGATCACGCCGCTGAGAGAGTATGTACTTTTCATGCCCGTCCAGTACGTGCTGCATCTGCTATTATCTTAAAACCGAAGGAGTACTCCATGAAATTCTACATTGCCACCGACCACGCCGGACTCGACCTGAAAGACTACACCGTTGAACTGCTGAAAGCCAAAGGCCATGAGGTCGTCGATCTCGGCCCCCACAGCAAAGACCGCGTCGACTACCCCGACTTTGCCGTCAAAGTCTGTAACGCCGTGCTCACCGACGAGGAGGATGCCGACGGTATCCTGATCTGCGGTTCGGGTCTGGGGATGAGCATGGCCGCCAACCGATTCTCCGGTATCCGTGCCGCCCTCTGCCACGACGCCTACACGGCGACCATGGCCCGCGCGCACAACGATGCCAATGTCCTCTGCTTCGGCGAGCGTGTCGTGGGCCGCGGGGTCGCGGAATCCATCATCGACGCCTGGGTCACGGCTGCCTTCGAGGGCGGCCGCCACGCCGATCGCGTTGCAAAGATCGAAGCCGTCGGCGGCTGCTCGGCCACACTGTAAGGCCGCCCATGTCCCTGACCGTCGATCAAAAAGCCCTGCTTGAAAGTGCGATCCGCGATATTCCCGACTTCCCCAAGCCGGGCATCATCTTTAAAGACATCACGACGCTGCTGAACAACGCCGAGGCGTTCAGCACGCTGATGACGCATCTCAAGACGCGTTACGAATCTTATAACCTTGATTTTGTCGCGGGGATCGACGCGCGCGGCTTTATTTTCGGCGCGGCCCTGGCGCAGATGCTGGGTGTCGGTTTCGTCCCCATTCGCAAGAAAGGGAAACTCCCCTCCACGACCGTGTCGGAGAAGTACTCCCTTGAATACGGTTTTGACGAGGTCGAAGTGCATATGGACGCTTTCGGCTCGGACAAAGGTGCCAAGGTGCTCCTCATCGACGACCTGATCGCCACGGGCGGAACGGCGAAGGCCGCAGCCTCCCTGATTGAAAAAGTCGGCGCGCACTGCGTCGAAGCCTGTTTTATCCTCGGGCTTGAGTTCCTGCCGGGCATCGACAGCCTGACCGAACTCACCCCCGTTTATACCGTTATAGGAGTGGATTGATGTACATCCCCGAACCCTCCACGTTCGATCCCGATACCAACGGCCATTTTGGCATCTTCGGCGGCCGCTATGTTCCCGAAACCCTGATGCCGGCCCTGCTGGAGCTTGAAAAAGCGTATGAACAGAACCGTTTCGACGAAACCTTCTGGAGCGAGGTGGACGGCTACCTCAAAGACTATGTCGGCCGCCCTTCCCCGCTCTATTACGCGGCAAATGTCTCCGAAGAGCTCGGCGCGAAGGTCTACATCAAGCGCGAGGACCTGAACCACACCGGTGCGCATAAGGTCAACAACGTCATTGCCCAGGGGCTGCTGGCCAAGAAACTCGGCAAACAGAAGGTTATCGCGGAGACCGGCGCGGGGCAGCATGGCGTCGCCACCGCAACGATCGCCGCCCTGCTGGGGCTCGAGTGCGAAATCTTTATGGGGGCAAAGGATGTCGCCCGCCAGGAGCTCAACGTCTTCCGCATGAAACTGCTGGGGGCTAAGGTGCATGCCGTCGAGAGCGGCTCGCGTACCCTCAAAGACGCCATGAACGACGCCATCCGCCACTGGGTCACCCATGCCCGAGACACCTTCTACATCATCGGCACCGTCGCAGGACCCCACCCCTACCCGATGATGGTCCGTGACTTCCAGGCGATCATCGGCTGGGAAGCCCGCGCGCAGATTTTGGAAAAAGAGGGACGCCTCCCCGACACGGTTGTCGCCTGCATCGGCGGCGGCTCCAACGCCATCGGCATGTTCCAGCACTTCCTCGAAGACAAGGAGGTACAGTGCGTCGGCATCGAGGCGGGAGGTCTCGGAACCGAAACGGACAAACACGGCGCCTCCCTGCTTAAAGGACGCCCCGGGGTCCTGCACGGCCAGATGAGCTACCTGCTCCAGGATGATGATGGCCAGATCCTCGAAGCGCACTCCATCTCCGCCGGTCTGGACTATCCCGGGATCGGGCCGGAACACGCTTTCCATAAGGAGAACGGGACGGTGGCCTACGATACCATCACCGACGATGAAGCTCTGGAAGCCTTCGTCTGGCTCAGCCGCAAAGAGGGGATTATCCCAGCCTTCGAGAGCTCCCACGCCGTCGCCTACCTGAAAAAGATGCCCGACATCGCAGGTAAACTGGTCATCGTCAACCTCTCCGGCCGCGGGGACAAAGATATGATCCAGGCCAAAGACATGCTACACTTCGACTAAGGAGCGCGCGTGGAAGCTTATTTACTGGAACTGCTGCAGGAGTACGGTTACATCATCCTTTTCGTCTGGAGTATCCTGGAGGGGGAGATGGGACTGCTGATGGCCGGCATCATGGCTACAACGGGACATATGAACGTGCCCATCGCCATCTTCGTCGCCGGGCTCGGCGGTTTTGCCGGCGATCAGATTTACTTCTACATCGGCCGTTTCAACAAAGGCTTCATCCAACGGAAATTCCATGCGCAGCGCCGCAAGTTCGCCATTGCCCACCTGCTGCTTAAAAAGTACGGCTGGCCCCTTATCTTCGTGCAGCGCTACCTCTACGGACTGCGCACTGTCATCCCGATGAGCATCGGGATCACAAAATACTCCTCGAAAAAATTCGCCCTCATCAACCTGCTCAGCGCCTGGGTCTGGGCGGCGATCACGATTATCCCCGCCTACCTGCTGGGGGAACAGATCTTGCAGGTGCTCGAGTGGGGAAAAACCCACTGGTATTTTGCCCTACCGCTCGCCGGTGCCGCGCTGTACGGCATCACGACCCTGTTCAAACGAATCGAAAATCAAATGCTGGAGAAACAACATGCTCGTCAAGCTCGAAACGCAACCTGTTGAGTCCATCGACGCGGCCCTGACCGTCACCCTTCTGACGCCGGAGACGCTGGCCTCACACCCGAAAAAATCCGTCCTCGAACAGGCCGGATTCGAAGCCAAAGAGGGGCAGAGCTGCATGCTGCACGAAGGCGCCGAATACGTCGCCGCCGTCACCGCCTTTGAACCCGACGCCATCCGGGACGCAATGGCCGCCACCGCCAAAAGCCTCAGCGGGTTTGCCTATGAGAGCGCCAAAATCGCGCAGTACGGCCTTGAAAACGCCGCCGCCCTTGTCGAGGGCATCATACTTGGAAGCTACAAATACACGCGCTACAAATCCGACGCCAAACCCTCCAAGCTCAAAACCTTTTACGTTGCCGGTGCGAATTACGACGGCAGTGCACTCGATACCGATGCTCTGAAAACCGCCGTCGACGGCGCCGTTATCCTTGCGACAGCCACGAACTTCGCCCGCGACCTCGTCAATACGACCCCTGACGACATGGTCCCCGCCGACCTGGCCATCATTGCCCAGGATCTCGCTGACGCCAACGACCTGGGCTGCGAGATCTTCGACGAGCACGCGCTGGAAGAGGAGAAGATGCAGGCGATGCTGATGGTCGCCCGCGCCTCGGCACACAAACCCCGCATGATCCATCTCTCCTATGTTCCGGAAAACCCTGTGGCGACCGTCTCGCTCGTCGGCAAAGGGCTCACCTACGACAGCGGCGGACTGAGCCTCAAACCCTCTACGTCCATGGTCACGATGAAAATGGACAAGGCCGGCGCCTGTGCGGTGCTTGGGATCATGAAAGCCGTCAGCGAGCTGAAGCTGCCCGTCGCTGTCCACGGCTTTGTCGGGGCGGTGGAGAACATGATCGGCGGCAACGCCTACAAGCCCGATGACGTCCTCTTCGCCCGCAACGGCAAGACGATCGAGGTACGCAATACCGATGCCGAGGGACGGTTGGTCCTTGCCGACGTCCTCTCCTACGCCCAGGACAATGTCGAAGCGGACTACCTCTTCGACTATGCGACGCTGACCGGCGCCTGCGTCGTCGCACTCGGTCCCTATACGACGGGCATCATGGGCCACAGCAGCGCCCTCAAACACACCATCTACGGTGCGGCGGAGCGCGCGGGGGAACTCGTCGGCGCGCTGCCTTTCAACCCGCATCTGAAAAAAGCCCTCAAAAGCGAAATCGCCGATGTTAGCAACATCAGCAACATCCCCTACGGCGGCGCTATTACGGCGGCGATGTTCCTTGACCACTTCATTACCGACGGGATGAAAGAGAAGTGGATGCACTTCGACATTGCCGGTCCGGCCTACACGGAATCCGGCTGGGGCGTCAACCCCCACGGCGGAACCGGTGCCGGTGTTCGCACGACCGTCGCCCTCCTGCGCACGCTAGCAGAAAAGTAGGCGCTTCCCTCACCTTCCCGGCAAACAGGTTCGTTTGTCAGGAACCATTCATAAACAGCAGCAGCAATCCCAGCATAATCCCCGCCGCACTTGCCGCTGTCGAGAGTATTCCATCACTTCTGACCACACTCCAGAGCTCCATGAGGTTTGAGGTGAGGAACTCACGGATGCCCGTAGAGGTCTCTAGGGTTTCCTCTGCAGTGCCGGCGTCTACAACCATTTCCGGCTGTTCCGACGCTGACAGCGCGATTGAAGTGAACGCGTTAGCTTCATAAAAAACAGCCGTCATGCCCGCGACGATTGCGAATAGTGCAATTGAAATGATCCAGTGGCGCTCCATGGGTCTACTTTCGATGGAATTGACTTCGATTCAAAGCCGACAGTAGTCTAACGTCATTTCGTTACAAAATAATTAATTTTAAATATTTAATCACCATACAACACTTCCATATCTTTTTCCAAGGCCCTATAACACCTGCTCCGCTTCATTTCCCGCGATGTAGCAGAATGAGTATGTTTGCATCTTCGATAACGATCACTGTACAATTACTTGACACTGGAGAAAGAGATGCTCAAACCCGACAGACCTGATTGGCATGACGTTGAGGGGCTGACCGACACCGAGGCGGCGGCACGGCTGCGCATTGATGGGTATAACGAAATACCGGGCGCGCGACGGCGCACATTGACCGTGATCGTACGCGACGTTATGACCGAGCCCATGTTTATTCTGCTACTGGCTGCAGCAGCGATCTATTTCCTCCTGGGGGACAACGCCGAGGCTTCCATTCTCCTCAGTTTCGTCATCGTTGTCATAGGGTCAACCGTTTATCAGGAACATCGCACAGAGCGCGTCCTGGAAGCCCTGCGGGATATGACGAGTCCCCGCGCTCTCGTTGTACGCGGCGGCGGGCAGCAGCGTATCCCCGGACGCGAAGTGGTGCGGGGCGATATGCTTGTTCTGGTTGAGGGAGACCGTGTCCCCGCTGATGCCGTCATCCTGGCACAGCGGAACCTTCAGGTCGACGAATCCCTATTGACCGGCGAATCGGTCCCTGTCGGAAAGCGTCATTGGTTGGACGGGGATCTACGCCTTCAACCCGGGGGCGAGGATCAGCCCTATGTCTACTCCGGCACCCTTGTTGTACAGGGAACGGCCATTGCGGAGGTCAACGCTACCGGTCCAAAAAGCACCATTGGCACCATCGGAAAGTCCCTGCAGGGCATCGAGACCGAGAAAACCCCGCTGCAGCTTCAGACAGGAAAGATGGTGCGTCTGCTCGCCGCTCTCGGTCTGCTACTGTGCGCCCTGCTCATCGTCGTCTACGGCTTGACGCGCGGCGACTGGCTCGACGGCCTGCTCGCGGGGATTACCCTCGCCATGGCAACGCTCCCCGAAGAGTTCCCCGTCGTCCTCACCGTCTTCCTCGCACTCGGGGCCTGGCGTATTTCCCGGCGCCGCGTGCTGACCCGCCGCGTTCCGGCGATCGAAACCCTCGGTTCGGCAACGGTTCTGTGCGTCGACAAAACCGGTACGCTGACGCAAAACAGCATGAACGTCCATACGATTGTCACCGGCGAAGCGCTCTTCCGCGTCCCCGACGTAACAGACACGGCTCCGTTGCCCGAGACTTTTCACGAACTGCTCGAATTCGGGATCCTTGCCAGCGAAGCCGACCCCTTCGATCCGATGGAAAAGGCGATGCACGCCCTCGCGCAACGCTATCTCTCCGGTACAGAGCACCTGCACGACGACTGGGAACTGGTCTACGAGTATCCCCTTTCGGCCGAAATGCATGCCATCTCCCATGTCTGGCGCTCCACCCACGGTGACGAGTACGTCGTCGCCTCGAAAGGTGCGCCCGAATCGATCGCGGACCTTTGTCATCTCGATGCTGCATCGTCAGCGCAACTTGCGCAGCAGGTCGAAGCGCTTTCATCGCAAGGCCTGAGGGTGCTCGGTGTCGCGGACGCCCGCTACTCCGGCAAAGAGTGGCCGAGCATCCAGCACGACTTCGCCTTTCGTCTGCTCGGCCTGATCGCCCTTGCCGACCCGTTACGCCCCGCCGTGCCTTCTGCTATTGCCCGGTGTCATGCCGCAGGGATACGTGTCGTCATGATGACCGGGGACTATCCCGGCACTGCACATACCATCGCCCGGGAGGCAGGGCTGAGAGCCGATACGCTGATGACGGGAAGTGAAATCGACGGCTGCGATGAAGCGGAACTGGCCGCGCGCATAAGAACGATCAATATCTTTGCACGTGTCGTGCCCGAACACAAACTCAAAATCGTCAATGCCCTCAAAGCTGACGGTGAAGTCGTGGCAATGACCGGTGACGGTGTCAACGACGCCCCGGCACTCAAGGCATCCCATATCGGTATCGCGATGGGCGGACGTGGGACGGATGTCGCGCGCGAAGCCGCTTCGCTAGTGCTGCTTGACGACGATTTCACCTCCATTGTCGAGGCCATCCGGCTGGGCCGGCGTATCTACGACAATCTTCGCAAGGCGATGGCCTATATTCTTGCCATTCATGTTCCGATCGCCGGCATGGCACTGCTGCCCGTCTTTTTCGGATGGCCCCTGATCTTTTTCCCGGTCCATATCGCTTTTTTACAGTTTATCATCGATCCGGCCTGCTCCGTCGTCTTCGAAGCGGAACGGGAAGAGACCGATGCCATGCTACGCCCTCCACGTCCTCTGGACGAGCCGCTTTTCGGCGTGTGGAACCTAGGGCTAAGCCTGCTACAAGGCACCGGTGTGCTCATCTGGGCAATTGCCCTCTACGGTATAGTCCTGTCCCGCGGCGCCACGGCAGAGGATGCAAGGGCACTGGCCTTCACGGCGCTGGTCATAGCAAACATCACGCTTATTTTTGCCAACCGATCCTGGAAGCGTACGCTCTTCGCATCCCTGCATATCCCGAACCGCGCCGTTTGGTGGATTACCGGTGGCGCTCTTCTCTTTTTGGCACTCGCGCTCTTCGAGCCGCAGCTTCGCCAACTCTTCCGATTCGGGGAAGCAGACATCGCAGGCCTTCTGCTGGCCGTCGTTGCCGGTATCGCCAGTGTCGCCTGGTTCGAACTTTTTAAACTGCTTCGCGGCATCCGCTTTTCCTAGGGCTGTCATGGAAGCTTCGCTCTTCCCCTAACCCATCCCTAACCCCCGAGAGAGTACAATGTCGGACTTATTACTACAGACAGGAAACCACTATGGGATTAGCCATCGGACTCGTCGGGCTGCCGAACGTCGGAAAATCAACTACTTTTAACGCGCTGACCAAGGCGCAGAACGCGGAAGCGGCCAACTACCCCTTCTGTACCATCGAACCGAACAAGGCGGTCGTCCCCGTCCCGGATCCGCGCCTGGACGCCCTGGCCAAGATCGTCAACCCCGAGCGCATCCAGCACTCCACCCTCGACTTCGTCGACATCGCCGGCCTCGTCAAGGGTGCCAGCAAGGGTGAGGGTCTGGGAAATAAATTCCTCGCCAATATCCGCGAAACGGAAGTGATCCTGCAGATCGTGCGCTGTTTCGCCGACGAGAACGTCGTCCATACCGAAGGAAGCATCGACCCGCTCCGCGACGTCGAGATCATCGAGACCGAACTGATCCTCGCCGACGTCGAAATGCTGCAGAACCGTATCGAACGTCTCAAGAAACAGGCCAAGGCGGACAAGAAGGCGCAGGCGATGGTCGACTTCGCCCAGACCCTGCTCGACCACCTCGACCAGGGCAACCTTGCCCGCAGCTTCCCCGAAATCGACGACGACCGTTTCGCCGAACTCAACAAGGACCTGCGCCTGCTGACGGCCAAGGAGATTATGTACGGTGCCAACACGGATGAAGACGGCCTGCTTGAAGACAACGAGTATGTTCAGCGTCTCGCGGCCCATGCCGAGGAGCAGAACTGCGAAGTCATCAAGCTCTGCGCGAAGATCGAGGAAGAGCTGGTCGGCCTCGAAGACGACGAACGCGACGAATTCCTGCGCGACCTCGGCGTCGAGGAGTCTGGCCTTGAACAGATCATCCGCAAAGGCTTCGACAAGCTGGGCCTGATGAGCTACTTCACGGCCGGTGTCAAGGAAGTCCGCGCCTGGACGATCCGCAAGAACACGACGGCGCCCAAGGCCGCCGCCGTCATCCACAACGACTTCGAAAAGGGGTTCATCCGCGCCGAGGTGATCGGCTACGAGGACTTCGTCGCCTGCAACGGCGAGGCCGGTGCCAAAGAGGCCGGCAAAATGCGCCTGGAAGGCAAGGAGTACATCGTCCAGGACGGCGATGTCATGCACTTCCGTTTCAACGTATAAAAGAGGGCATTCCCTCTCTGCCCGGTTCCCCCGGAACAGGCCCGTTTTGCGCGGGATATCCCCTCCCTTTAACACTCCCTTAACACTAAGCTATTAAAATTACATCCTTAACTTAAAAATAATTTAATTATATGATGTTTGTCATCAACGCAGGAATTCAATGGTAGATCATATCAAACGCGACCGAAACGACCTCTACGGCATGCCGCTGCTGGGATACCTCTTCAAGAACCAACGCTTTCTTTTTCTGTTACGGCTGGCCGTGACGGCCCTCTTCTTTTACGCGATCGCCCTGGGCTTCGCCGTACCTGGGAAAGAGAACCTCTATACGCCGGCACTCTTCTGGGGGATTTTCTGGTCACTCTTCATTGTCGTGTCGCTGCCGACCTTCGGGCGCATCTTCTGCGGGATCTGTCCCCACGGATTCCTGGGACACTATCTCACGAAATTCGGCCTGAACAAGCGTATGCCCAAATGGCTTGAAAACCGTTTCATCGGCGTGACGCTGCTCATGGTCGGCTGGTGGGGTGTTTACTACAGCTTCCCCTCCGTGTACCATACCCCTTTCGGTTCGGCCGTGCTCTTCACTGTCATGACCCTGCTCTCTTTTGTCTTCTATCTCGTCTATAAAGAGATGAGCTACTGCAAATACATCTGCCCCATCGGCACCCTGACTCGGGCCTACGAGAAGCTCTCCTTCACGTGGCTAGGAACCTACCAGAGCGCCTGCAGCGAGTGCAAAACCTTTGACTGTGCCAAAGCATGTACACATGGCCTGAGTCCCTTCAACTTTGACAAAAAGAACTCGATGGGAGACTGTACGCTCTGCATGGACTGCTCGGACGCCTGCGAAGCGGTCAGCTTCCGCCTGACCAAGCCCTCGTTTTCGCTCTTTTCGCACTTCAAGATCGAAAAAGCGGAAGTCTGGGCCTACATCCTGATCGTCGCGGCCATCCCCATCACCATGGCGTTCCACCACGGCATGGGACGCAGCGCGATCGCCGACGAATTCATCTGGGCGAAAACGGCGGCGGCGCTTCAGGGGATCGCCGGCCTGGGCGGTATGGATACTGTCGGACTGTTTGCCTTTTTATACGCCGTGCTCTTCTCGGTTGTTGCGGCCACGGCGGGGATGTTCGTCGCGTCCAAAATCCTTCAAAAAGAGTACACCACCGTTTTCTACACCCTCGGGTATGCCTTCGCGCCGCTGTTCATCTTCGGGTCGCTTTCGCATACGCTAGAGATGTTCTTTGTCAGCGGGATGGAAAAGATCGTCGACGGGTTCGCCTACGGCTTCGGCGTGCAGAGCGACTTCACCTCGCCGGCAAGCCGAAAGGATGCATGGGTGCACCTCTTCTCCTACCTGCGGTACGTCGGGGTGGCCTGGGCACTCGTTATCCTCTACAAACGCTTCGGTCTGATCGAGGCGAAAAAGCGCGCCAAAATCCTGGCCTTCCCGTTTGCGGCATCGCTGATCATCTTTTTTGTCGCCGTCAACCTCTACCGAGGCTACATCCTCGACACCTACGGCCGTGCGCAGCGCGGGCACCACAACCACAGCGTCCCCACGGAAAAGTTTTCTAAAAACGCACCGCAGGCAATGCGTGTGACGGCCGGACCTGCCGCAGAACACCCTGCAGGCAGGCTGTAGACCCTGCCGCGCCGTGGCAAAACGGCACCAAATAAAATACGCCTGCCCGGCCGGCAGGCAGAAATAGGCATAGCGTGAACAAAAGCAAGTTAACCGCCCCGGAGCAGACGCCCCTCCCAGAGAGTGAGAACACCCTGTTTGACAAACTGCTGAATTTTTTTATTGAAAACTATAAAATCAACTACACGCTCTTTTTCCTTCTTTTCGCCGCCGGGATCTATACCTATACAATGATCCCCAAGGAGATCTCCCCCGAGATCGAACCCGATACCATGACGATCCGCGGCAGCTACGGCGGCGCCTCCGTCGATGTCCTCAACCGCATGGTCGTGACGCCGCTCGAAGAGGAGACCAAAAACCTGGTCGGCGTCGAGAGCGTCACCTCGGTCATCTCCCCGGGCAGCTTCTCCGTACGCCTCGAGCTCGATAAAGGAGCCGACAAAGCGGAGATGGCCGAATCGATCCGCGACGCCATCGCCCTGGTCGTGCCGACACTCCCCTCCGATATGGACGAGCCTGCGGTCAGGAACGTGGCCCATGCGCGGGGGTTGATGCAGGTATCGGTGCGTTCGGACCGGGTCGGCCTGGACAGGCTCAGGGAACTCGCACAGAAGCTGAAATCCCGGCTGATGGCGATTCCCGGCGTTTCGGACGTCACGATCTTCGGCGATTCCGACCTTTTCTACGAGATCATGCTTGACGAGCGGCGCATCGACGCCTACGGACTGTCACATACGGAAGTGCTCAAAACCATCTCGGAACTCTCCTATATCTACCCCCTCGGCAAGATCGACGACGCCAAGGCCCAGTATTTCCTCTCCGTCGGAAACCAGAAGAAGTTCGTGGACGCATTTGAACAGACCGTGCTCAATATCGGCGACCGCCAGATCGCGCTCAGGGACATCGCCACGGTCACTAAACGCTACGAAGACGCTTCGACGCTGGCGAGCATGAACGGCAAAACCGCCATTACCCTTTCGCTTTCGCAGAACCCGAAAGGAGATGCCATCGCCATTGGGGAACAGATCTATAAACTCCTCGAGAGCATGAAGGTCGACGGCGTCGATTACGATGTCAGGCAGGACCAGACGACGATCATCCAGGAGCGCCTCAATATCGTCATCTCAAATATCCTCTTCGGGATCATCCTCATCACCCTGATGACCTTTGCCCTGATCAATGCGCGCATGGCCTTCATCATCGCGCTGGGCATCCCGACCTCCTTTGTGCTGGGGAGCATCTATTTCTACTTCACCGGGTACAGCATCAATATCAATTCCCTGATCGGGGTCATCATCGCCATCGGTATCATCGTCGACGACGCCATCGTCGTCAGCGAGAACATCCAGCAGTACATCGAAAAAGGGTACGCACCGGCAAAGGCGGCCTTCCTCGGGACGCGGGAGATGGCCAAGCCCGTCACCATCGCCTCGGCCACCACACTCTTCTCCTTTATCCCGCTGCTGATGATCAGCGGCCGGCTCGGCGAGATCGTGCAGATGATCCCCATCGCCTTCAGCGCTCTGGTCATCGCGTCTCTGCTCGAGTCGTTCATCTTCCTGCCGATCCATGCGGTGCACCTGCTCAGCCCCGCCTCGCGCACCCTCTCCTGGGAGGGAGTCAACCGACGCTATTCGGCAGCCCTCCGGCTGCTGATGCGGTATCAGAAAACCTTTTTGCTGCTCTTTGTCATCATCATCCCGCTGCTGATCTACAGCGGTTTCAAACACGCAAAATTCCAGATGTTCCAGCCCTTCGACGCCACCGCCCTGAACATCACCTTCAAAGCGGCCCCGACGACGACCCTCGAGGAGTCCCTCGCCATCGTACAGGCCATCGAGAAGGACCTTCTCAAGGAGCGCGGCCGTTTCGGCGTCGAAAATGTCACGTCGACGGCAGGATACCGGCGCAGCGCCACGGGAGACACCGAGATGTTCCCCTCCGTCGGGTACATCGGCGTCGAACTGCAGAAGAAAAAACCCGACAACTTTATGGACAGCTACATTACCCCCTACCTCAGTTTCTACGACAGCCGGCGCGACAGCGTGCGCGAACGCTCCTCCAAAGCCATCTCGAGGGATCTGCGGGCATGGCTCGTATCCCAGGGCTACAAGGAGCATTACGGACTCGAAGAGCTGATGGTCGTCGAAAAGGGGATGGGCTACGCCAAAGCGGATATCCGTATCGGGCTGATGAGCGACGATTACCAGCAGGCGATCCGGGCGGTCAAAATGCTTGAAACAGAGCTCGGCGCAATCGATGGCATCAAGTATGCCGGCGACAACATCAAACGGGGGATCGACGAGATCAAGATCAAGGTCAACGCCTACGGCGAACAGCTCGGCATCACCGATGCCTATCTGGGCAATTTTGTCTCGGACCTCTATCTCTCCAAACGCATCGGCGTGATCTTCGACGGTCAGAGCCTGCTCGATATCAAGGTCCGCTCCGCCTACCAGGACGATTTTGCGTTTTTCGAATCCCTCGGCGTGCCGCTGAAGAACGGACAGATCGTCCGCCTCCGGGATGTCTGCGATTTCGAGGTGATCACCGCACTGGAGCGGCTTGTCAAGGATGACGGTGAGACCACCTTTTTCGTCTTTGCCAATGTCGACTCGAAAATCATCACCGCCTCCGAAGCGCTTCAGAAGCTCAAACCGACCCTCAGCAGGCTCAAGGCGGAGGGGGTCCGTTTGAAATTCAAAGGCGAAGCGGAACAGAAGAAAGCCCTGGAGACCGATCTCGTGCTGGCGACGGTCCTGTCGGTCATCCTGATTTTTATCGCCATCCTTTACCTCTTTAATTCGATCCGCGAGACGCTGATCGTTGTCTCCGTCATCCCCTTTTCCCTCCTGGGGGTCTTGATGGGGCACGCCCTCATGGGGCTGAACCTCTCCATGCCCTCGCTGATCGGCGCGCTCGGCCTCGCCGGCGTTATCGTCAATGACGGCATCATCATGATGTCCACGCTCCGGCATGCCGGCAGCGCCGACGAGATCCACCTCCTGGCCGGCAGGCGCTTCAGGCCGATCATCCTGACGTCGCTGACGACTCTCGTGGGGCTCTCCTCCCTGATCTTCTTCGCCTCGGGCCAGGCCGCCACCTTCCAGCCTCTCGCGGTCTCGCTGGGATTCGGTCTGGCGTGGGGCACCGTCTTGAACCTCTTCTACCTGCCCGTCATGTACAGCTATGTCCATAAGCAGCGCGTCCCCTCGTGACGCAGGGCATAGCGGTCGTTTCTACACATTCTTATCATATATATTTAATAAATATATTTAATTTAATATTTAATTAACACTCTGTTGCAACAATCCGCATTAACACAATGAACAGAAAGAGAGCTATGAATATAAACCATCTGGCAAAACATACGGCACTGCTTTGTTTCCTGCTCGGAAACAGCGCCGCAATCCATGCTGACGAGAGCATCGCAATCGGTGCCGTGACCGTCGAGTCTACGACGATCGACGACGGCGTCGATTCAAAAACGGGCGTTTCAAACACCATGACCATTACGGGCGAAGAGGTTGAAAAGATCAACCCGCACACCATTACGGACATCCTGAACAGCGTACCGGGTGTCACCCTCTCCAACGTCGGCACCGACAGCGTCAAAGTCCATATCCGGGGAATCGAGAACCAGATGTACATGGGCGAACAGCCCGGCGTCGCCATCGTCATCGACGGCGTCCCGGTCCAGGAGACCTCGGGCAAGATCAACATCGACCTGGACAATATCGAATCGATCAAAGTCATCAAGGGGGGCGCGTCTTACCTCTACGGCAACGACGCCCTCGCCGGCGCGGTCATCATCACGACCAAGAAAGCTAAAGCCGTCTCTTCGTCGAAAGCCGAAGCGGAAGCCGGAAGCTTCAACTCGAAACGCCTGATGGCAACGACCAATCAGAGCTTCGAAAACTCCGCGCTCCAGCTGCAGGGAAGCTACAGGGGCAGTGACGGCTACTGGGATGAATCCTACGTCTCGGTTAAATCGATCAACGGGAAATACTCCTATTACCTCAATGACACCAGCGACATAACGCTGGGGCTTGACTATACCAAACGCGAAACGGGTGACGGCAACAGCGTCCACGGGACCCTCGCGGCGAAAACCGACCCCCGGAGCGAAAACGAGTATTCGTACAGCGGCTACTACAAGACCGACCTGACCAAAGGGTTCGTCACCTACTCCAACTCCTTCGGTGAAGATTCGAACCTGATGCTCAATGTCCATACCTACATCGATGACAAGACCTATAAAACGGCACGGACGAAAACGGACAAGAATGAAATCTGGAACCAGAACGGCGCCAAAGGCGAATACCGCACGGCCTTTGACATCCTGGGTCTCATGACCGGATTCGACCTCCAAAGAAACACCACCGATGAACGGGCATACCTCGCGGCCGACGGCAGCCTCCAGTCCGATTACGCGACAGAGGAGGATATCAACGCGCTGTACGGCGAGATGAAACTCGAAGTGGTCAAGGACCTGACAACCACTTTCAATATCCGCTACGACAACATCCAGCAGCGGTACATCGACCATCAAGAGAGCGCCAACAACGTCAAACCCTCCTATGACGTCGTCTCCTACCGGGCCGGTTTCAACTACGCTCTTTCCAAAAACAATGCGCTTTACGCCAGTGTTTCCACCGGTTTCAGGACCCCGACGGTACGCCAGATGAGCAACAACCAGGCGACCCTGCGGGAGAATCCGGCTGTGGATATTCCCTCGAAGATCGGTATAGAGACATCCTACAACTATGAGATCGGCCTGCGCGGCCGGTATGCCGGACTCACCTATAACGCATCGGTCTACCAACTCGACCGGAAAGATTACATCGGAAGAATCGCCGGGAGCTATATCACCTCCGACGATGAGAACGAAAGCAACTACGACAACGTCGGGGATATGCGCAGCAGGGGCTTCGAGCTCTCCGTGCAGAGTGACCGGAGCAAAACGGTCGCGTTTGACCTGGCCTATACCTACCTCGACGCGGTCTTTACACGCTACTGGCTCTCCCAGCAGGTCACCGCGGACCCCGACGGCAGAGGGCCGCTCACGGGCGACTTCGAACGCATAGACCTCTCCGGCAACCAGGTGCCGAGAACGCCCAAACACACCGTCAAACTGACGCTCTATTACCAGCCGAACTCCAAAGCGACACTTATCACGGAGCTGCTGGCAAAAAGCAGTTATTTTGCGGATGAGGTCAATGCGCACAAACTGAGCGGATACGAGGTCGTTAACCTGATCGGCGAATACCGCTTCAGCGACGCTTTTGAAATGTTCGCACGATTCGACAACCTGCTGGATAGAAAATACTACCAGTTCGTCAACATCAATTCATCCGCATTGGCGACGATGGCGGAAGACGCCACGGTCAGGGTCGCCCCTCCCCGGGCGTTCTACGCCGGTATGCGCTACCGCTTCTAATTTCCCCGGGCGGGGACAACCGCACTTTCGGAACCGCCGACATTTCGCCGTTTTATCGTGATCATCACGACGGTCGACCCAAATCTATCATAGCATCAGTCACCCCGCAGCCTCAATGACATCAACTTCTCATCACCACTATTTCATTTTAAATTGCCAATGAAGTATAATGGATGAAAACTGTTTCGCACATTTAAGAATACATATGCGTATATGGTATGTGGAAGGAGATAAATGGAATACCCGCCTGCAGAGCAAATTGAGCGTGCCCTTAGCGAATGGATTACAGCACTCGATGTCATCCAGGATCCCATCTTTCTCCACGACAAAGACTTTCGCATCATACGCTGTAATAAAGCCTATCAACACTATGCCGGTCTCTCCTACCCGCAAATTATCGGTCAATTCTACTATGACGTTTTCCCGATAAACGACGGCCCGTTGCCTCATTGCAGACGAGCAAAAGAGGATGCACATACCGATTCGGCAGAAGATGAGGTCCGGGTCGGAAGCACCCTGTTCCGGTCCCGTTCCTACGTCGTGAACAGTGAGGCCGGAACCTACCTCTATTCTATTCATATTCTTGAGAACATAACGGATCAAAAACATGCAGAGCATATGCTCCGCCAAGAAAAGCGCTTCTCCGAAAAGCTGATCGAGAGTATTCCCGACATCTTTTTCCTGATCGACAAGCAGGGGCGTCTTATTCAGTGGAATAAACGGGTAGAACAGCTGATGGGTATAGCGCCCGAACAACTGCGGCATTCCAGTGCACTGCAATTTGTTCATTACGGGGACAAAGAGCAGGTAAAGCACCGTCTCTCCGAAACCCTCGCGGACGGTAACAGCACATCCGAAGCCCGCCTGCTGACAAAAAACGGCATCCGCCACTATGCCCTGACAACCAAGCAAGTCGTATTGCCCGGCGGCGATGCCATTATCGGCATCGGCATCGACATCACCAAACGTAAAAATGTTGAGCGGCAGATCCTCCGCGAACGGGATTTCAATCGCGATCTTGTCGAAACCGCGCCGGCGATCATATTGGTACGCGACTTGAAAGGGCGGATTACCCGTTTCAACCGATATATGGAAACGCTGTCAGGCTATGCATTCGATGAGGTGAAGGACCGGTCGTGGTTCGAACTCTTCATACCGGAAACAGACCGGGAACATGCCGAAAACCTTTTTCAGCATGCGCTGTCTGATCTGCCAACAAACGGTTACAGCAATGCCATTATGACACGGGAAGGGGAAGCCCGCCAGATCGAATGGTACGACAAAAGACTCCAGGACGCCCATGGTAATACGGAGGGGCTTCTTTCGATCGGTATGGATATTACAGAGCAGCGGAAACTCCTGGAACAGCTTGAACTTTTCCACTCTCTTTTTGACAAATCGATGGATGCCGTTCACATCGTCGACCCGGAAACAATGCGCTTTCTGGATATTAATGAAACGGCTTGCCGCCAACTCGGCTACAGCCGCGAGACATTGATGAAGAAGTCCGTACTTGACATCGACCCCAACATCACCCCGGAACGGACCAAAAGCATCATAGCAGGTATAGATCAAGACGACAATATGCGTTTTGAAAGCATCAACCGCCGGAGAGACGGTTCGACTTTTCCCGTAGAGGTCAGTATTTCGATCACGAAAGTCGATAAACCCTATTTCCTTGCCATCGTACGCGACATCAGTGAAGCAAAGGCGTCCGAAGCCGCACTGAACAGAGCCAACCGTGCCCTTCGAACGCTATCAGAGGGCAATCTTGCTCTGGTACGTGCGACGGATGAAAAAATGCTTCTTCGCGATGCCACAAGTGTGATCGTCGAATACGGCGGCTACAGCCTAGCCGTTGTCCATTATGTTGAAAACGGTCCCTACAAACGGCTAAATCCCGTCGCCTGGGCCGGCTACAAAAAACAGGAGTACTGGATTGAAGATCAGCGTTGTGACGCGACGGATCGGGGGCGTTTCCCGGCCGGCACGGCGGTCCGGGAGAGGAAGACGAATATCTGTCGGGACATCGGGAGCAGCGACTGCTATCCCGAATGGAAACAAGCTGCCGCCATGCAAGGCTACGTTTCAAATATTGCCCTTCCCCTTTTTGACGACGGCAGGGTATTCGGGTCTCTGAGCATCTATTCAACCCTTTCGGAGCCCTTTGACAATGATGAAGTCTCTCTGCTCGAAGAGCTTGCCGGAGACCTCGCCTACGGGATCCTCAATCTGCGCACGCGTGCGGCGCATGACCGCCACGAAGCCCTGCTGCGCGAAAGTCTGGAGCAATCCATCCAGGCCATCGCCGCGACGGTCGAATCACGCGACCCATACACCGCCGGGCATCAAAATCGCGTCGCCGAGCTTGCCACGGCGATCGCCCGGGAGATGGGGCTGGATGATGAGCGGATCCGCGGAATCGGTTTCGCCGGAATCATACACGATCTCGGCAAGATCCATATCCCCGCAGAGATCCTCTCGAAACCCGGCAGACTGAGCAATATCGAGTACCAGTTGATCCAGACCCACCCGGAAGCCGGATACGACATCGTCAAAGACGTCAACTTCCCCTGGCCGATCGCGCAGATCATTTTGCAGCATCACGAGCGTCTTGACGGCAGCGGCTATCCCCAGGGGCTGAAAGGCGATGCCATCTTGCTTGAAGCGAAGATCATCGCCATCGCTGATACGGTCGACGCCATCTCGTCTCACCGGCCTTACCGTTCGGCACGGGGTATTGAGACGGCGATGCGGGAAATTCAGGAGGGTAAGGGAAGCGCCTTCGACCCCGAGGCGGTCGAAGCCTGTGTCCGCCTCTTTATGGAGAAGGGGTTCGAGTTCTCAACGGAATCACCGCTCATCACGTTAAACTGAAGCGCCGGCAGCCGTTTTAGGAGAGTTTCGCAATCGTATCGCCGAAGCGGACCTTCCGGCCAGCTTCCACGCTTAACGCCATCCCCGCTTTTTCGGTGATCATGACAATGGTCGATCCCATCTCGAAGCAGCCGAAATCGTCCCCTTTTTTCAGATAGAGATCATCAAAGGCGTACGCGGTCGGCTGCTGGGCGTCCGCATTCGTCTGGATGCGCGGCTCGAAACTGACCTGCATCTTCCCGACGTTGAGCGCACCCACAAGGACAAGGTAAAAGAGCCGCCCCTGCTGGTTCTCGCACTCCAGGACGACCCGCTCGTTTTCGATAAAGAGGTCGGCACGCTTGTTGAGCGAAGGCATATTGACAGGGTAGAGCTTGCCGGGGATATGCACCGCCTTAAGCACCTTCATATTCGTCGGCACGTGATAGCGGTGGTAGTCGCGGGGCGAGAGGTAGAAGTTCATGAACTGTCCGTGCTCGATGCGGTCCTTGTTCGCATCGTCGATCTCGCTCCCTAGCAGCTCCCGGACGCAGTAGGACATCCCCTTGATCTGCAGCGCCCGCGTCGCATCGAGGTCCCCGCATTCGGTGATCAGGCTGTCGCACGGTGAGATAAGGTCGTCTGCGTCATTAGAGAAATGGCGCGAGGCCTTGAGAGTGCGGGTGAAGAGCGCGTTGAGGGAACGATAGGTGGAGGGTGCGTAGAACTCGCTCATGTCCAGTCCCATGATGCTGACGTACCCCTGGTTGACGATTTTTTGGAACCAGCGGGGAAACTCTTTGGACGCGAACCGTCCGAACTGCTGCGAAATGGTGTTGGTGATATGGCGTGTCATGCTTCCTCGTCGTTGTCAATTTTGCGTTTGGCGATCTCTTCGATCAGTACGGTCGCGTAGGAGCCTTTGGGGAGCGTAAAGTGCAGTTCGTACCAGGCTTCCTCCTCACGGTATTTGCCCTCAACCTCTTCGGGAAAAACCCAGGCATAGCGGCGCTGACCGTCGATCTCGTGGACGGCGTCATACGCCTTTTCGAAGTCCCGGGAGAGCCCCGTGGAGCGTTTGGCCCGTTTGCCGACCAGCAGGCCCGTCGGAACAATGTCGCGCTCGTTGAAGCGTTCGATATCCTCCGCGTCACCGTCGAATTCGAAAGGGCGGCCGTGCGGGTAGTGCATC
Source organism: Sulfurimonas sp. HSL3-1 (assembly GCF_039645995.1). Classification (NCBI taxonomy): domain Bacteria; kingdom Pseudomonadati; phylum Campylobacterota; class Epsilonproteobacteria; order Campylobacterales; family Sulfurimonadaceae; genus Sulfurimonas; species Sulfurimonas diazotrophicus. The sequence continues at coordinate 1,186,464 of NZ_CP147920.1, read as the reverse complement.
ATGACGTCCCCCTCGATGAGCTTGTAGGGGTGCGGCTGCTGCGCCAGCTTTTGCAGCTGATCTTCGGGGATGTTGAGCAGCGGCGATATCTCTTTGGCATCAAAGTTGCCGATCAGCGTGCTCACCTCGATGCGGCGGCTCAGCCAGAGGTTGAAGAGGTGGCTTTGATATGCATTAATATAAAGCCGTTTCAGCTTGACGTTGCGCTCCTTGATCTTCCCGCGCAGCAGGGCCTCACCCTTCTTCCAGTTCTCCCCGCCGATGCCGAACCGCTGATAGCCGAAAAAGTTCGGCATGCCGTAGGCGGCTATCTGTTTCAGCGCCTCGTCGATCTTCTTGGCCGCCGTCGGCGTCACCTTCTTGAGACGAATAAAAAAGCGGTTCCCCTTGAGGTGTCCCATGTGGATCTTGTTCTTGTGGTAGGTCTTCTCGAGAATCTTCACGTTCTCGTGGCTGAACCCCTCCAGTTTCTTCTCAAACTTCTTCGGCAGCGAGATGTACTGCGTCGTCATCGCGTTCTTGTCTTTGAGACCGGCATACCCGATCTCCTTGCCTTTGATGCCGAGGTACTTCGCCAGCAGGGAGATGAGGTCCCAGGTGGAGAGGTTCTTTTTGCGCACATGCAAGATGAGGTGTTCGCCGTTGCCCGTAAAAGGGTAAAGCGGAATTTCGTTGACGACAAAGTCGCGTACGCTCTGTTTGAAAACGAAGGGGATCGGTGCATGCTGCAGGTAGTAGAAACGGTCCATGGTACTCTTTAAAAGTGGTGTGATTTGCACGGGTTTTTGTAGCGGGTCCGTGCGGCCCGGGCGAAAACGGTCAATGGCGTTCGGTGTTTGCGCGCCAGATACTCGACGCGCTTTCGCATCCGCGGCGGGAAAGCGACGAGCATCTCGTACTCCTCCCCGCTGCACCCCGCCGATTTGCCGAGGGGGCGGAAAAAGGAGAAGCCTGTCCGGTTGAGGTCGGCCAGGCGCTGCAGGTCGGTGTAGATCCCGTCCGAGATGTCCATCCCCGCCCGTAGATATGGCGCGGCATCGGCGATGAACTCCCGGCGCAGCCGCGGCCGCACATAGTGCGACTGCGCGTGCGCCCTGCGGCCCGCCAGCAGATACTGCAGCTCCCGCTTTGCTTTGCCGACGCTGCCCGTGAAGGCCAGCAGATCGCCCCTCTTAATCCCGCTGCGTCGCAGCGGACGCCGCGTTTCCGAGACGATGGTCAGCGAAATGATGAGCCGCTCGCTTTTGACGGTATCCCCGCCGATGAGTTCGCATCCGAAGGCCGCCGAGGCCTCGACGAATCCCGCCGCCAGGGCATCTGCCTCGCCCGCAGTGAACGAGGATGGAATACCGATTGCAAGCAGTGCGTAACGCGGCACTGCATTCATCGCCACGGCATCCGAGATGTTGACCGCGAATGCCTTGTAGGCGATCTGGCGCGGCGTCATCCATGCGCGTTTGAAATGCGTCCCCTCGATGAATGCATCGTTCGAATAGACAGTAGAACCGATCACGGCCCCGTCATCCCCGATCTGCTTTGACGCAGCGGAGACGGAAGCGATAAAACGTTTTTCCAGATCCATAATAAGAGGAGAATTTTACTCCACTCTCGCTTGCGGCGCCTTTACGCAGGGAGTGTCATAAGTGTCACTTAATAAAACACCAATTAAAATTAGTAAAAAACCACATACAGGACATCAATGAAAACGTCGATCAAGAAGCTCCTAAGTTCGGTGCAGTTCAACGCAACGCTGCTCATACTGTTCACCCTTCTGAGCGGATTGCTCCTCGCCAGTTCCTATGCTACCTACAAGCGGATCGACAATATGGCTGAGCAGGAGAGGCTCGTCCACTCCCTCGCAAAGATGGACCGTGCGGACCCCGCCCTCGACCGTATCCGCGCCAGCGGCGTCCTCAGCCGCCTGCCGATCCTGATCGACGCCCTCGACAGCGAGAACGTCTACGAGATCGCCAACAGCCTTATCTTCAGAGAGGCGAAAACCCGCAGCAAATACACCAACCTGCTCCGCGAACGTGACAGAGTCCTGAACGCATCGGCCTCGGCCTATTTCAACGCCAGCGTCGATTCCCCTTCCAGACGCGACGACATGCTCAGAGCCGTCGAAAACTATACCACGCTCTTCTACCCGCTGACCAAGCTGCAGAACAACACCCTCTACCAGTACAGCCTGCTCGTAGGCGCGATGCTGATCCTGGTCCTGCTTTGGGGCTTCGTCGTCATGACCGCTGCCCGCAACGCCTCTAAAACGATTCTGGGTGACATTTATGCGCTTCATCCCCAGGAGGGAGCCACCCGCGCCTCGGTCAAGTTCAAAACGACCGAGATCAACACCATCGCTTTGAAAATACGCCAGGAGAGCGGTGACGCAGCTTCCGCCAACGGCAAGAAGGATGAGGTGACGCAGCTCCCCAACTACGAAGGGGTGAAAATCGGCTTTGACCGCCGGCCGAAAGCCTCCAAGGATATGCACGCCTTCGTCTGCATCTTCGAGATCGACAACTATTCCAAGCTTGTCAACCATTTCCCGCAGAGCGTCATCGACCCGATTTTGATCAAGATCACCTCCATCATGAAACTGCACAAAATGCAAAATGACCAGATCGGACGCATCCACGGCGGCCAGTTCATTGCCGTACTGCTGCGCAGCGACAAACATAAAGCGCTGGAAGAGTGTAACCATATCAGACAGATGATCGAAGAGAACCGTTTCAAAATGCCACACGACTCCTTCCCCATCACGCTCAGCGGCGGCTTTGCCTCAAAAACCGCCTCCCAGACCCTCGACGATGCCGTCAAAAACGCCAAAGAGCGCCTGAGAATGGCTCAGGAGAAGGGCGGTAACTGCGTTTCCGATACGAATAACAATACGAAAATGTTATAGATTTTCCCTCCAAAGGCCCCATTTGTGGGCCTTTCTGGTTCATTTTGTAACACCTTTCCCTTCCGCTCTCCAGCCAGAACCGTTTAACCGAAACCTACCCTTTCAATCGCTATAATCTGACGCATATTTACGTTTACGAAGGAAGGTTATGAGTATTCCTATTTATACTTATGATGCGGTAATCGTCGGTTCCGGTCTGGCAGGTTCTGCGGCTGCCAGAGAGCTGAAACAAGCCGGCAAGAACGTCGCCGTCATTACCAAACTCCACCCGCTGCGTTCGCACTCCGGTGCGGCGCAGGGCGGTATCAACGCTGCGCTCAGCGATGTCGACAGCATCGAGCTGCACGAATTCGACACCGTCAAGGGTGCGGACTACCTCGCCGACCAGGACGCGGTTGAGCTGATGTGTCAGAAAGCCCCGGAAACGATCCGCTGGGCAGAGCGCATGGGAGCGGCCTTCAGCCGTACCGACGACGGTAAGATCGCCCAGCGCCCCTTCGGAGGCCAGTCCTCCCCGCGCGCCTGTTTCGCGAAAGACCGTACGGGTCTGACCCTGCTTCAGACGATCTACGAGCAGGCGCTGCGCGTCGGCGTCGACTTCATCGACGAGTGGTACGCCGCCGACATTATTTACGAAGACGGCAAGGTCAGCGGTGTCGTCGCCTTCAATATTCGTAACCAGGAAAAGGCGATCTTCAACGCCAAGGCCGTTATGTTCGCCACCGGCGGTTACGCCCGCGCGTTCAAGATCAGCTCCAACGCCCACGCCAATACCGGTGACGGCCTCTCCATCGTTGCGCGCCACGGCCTCCCGCTGGAGGACATGGAATTCGTCCAGTTCCACCCGTCAGGCCTTTCGGGCAGCGGTATCCTCATCTCCGAGGCGGCCCGCGGCGAAGGCGGAAAACTGCTCAACTCCGAAGGCGAGCGCTTCATGGAGCGCTACGCGCCGAACAAGCTTGAACTGGCTTCCCGCGACGTCGTCGCCCGCGCCATCATCAACGAGATCCGTGAAGGGCGCGGGGTCGGACCGCGCAAAGACGCCGTCTACATCGACCTGACCCACCTGGGCAAAGAGAAGATCATGGAGCGCCTGCCCGAGCTGCGCGACCTGGCTATCACCTTCCTCGGCCTCGACATGATCAAAGAGCCCATTCTTATCTCCGCGACGGCGCACTACTCCATGGGCGGTATCCCGGTCGATATCGACGGACACGTCCGCAAGAACAACGACGAACTCGTCGAAGGCTTCTACGCGGCGGGTGAATGTGCCTGCGTCAGCGTCCACGGTGCGAACCGCCTCGGTGCCAACTCCGTCCTCGAAGCCCTGCTCTTCGGCCGCCACGTCGGTCAGAGCATGGTCAATGACATCGAGACGCTCTACCTCCGCGAGGCGGAACAGTCCGATGCCGACACGATGATCACAGAGATGGAGCGTATCCTCACCAATAACGGCAAAGAGACGGTACCGGGCCTGCGTAACGAACTGCAGCAGAGCATGACCGACAATGCCGGCGTCTTCCGTACCGAGGAGACCCTCTCCAAGCAGGTCGAGATCGTCAAAGCACTGCGCAAGCGCTTCGAAAACATCCGTATCGACGACAAGTCCAAGATCTTCAACACGGACCTCCAAGAAGCGATCGAACTGGGCCACATGCTTGACTATGCCCTCTTCATCGTTGAAAGCGCCCTGGCGCGCAAAGAGAGCCGCGGCGCGCACTACCGCGAGGACTTCACGACACGCGACGACGAAGCCTTCATGAAGCACACTATGGCGTACATGGATGCAAACGGTGAGATCAGCCTCGACTACATGGCGGTCACACCGGGCAAATTCGAACCGCAAGAGCGTACATACTAAGGGGAAGATGATGACGACTATTACAACACAAACCATTACATTCAACGTGTTCCGCTTCAACGCCGAAACGGACTACCTTCCCCACTACAAGACGATCGAGATGGAGGTCACCTCCGAAGAGGTCGTCCTCGATATCCTCAACCGCATCAAGTGGGACGTCGACGGTAGCTTCAGCTACCGCCGCAGCTGCCGCCACGGGATCTGCGGCGCCTGTGCCATCAAAGTCAACGGCAAAGGCGTCCTGGCCTGTAAAGAGCGCATGAACGACCTGATCGAGCTCTTCGGCACCGAGCTGACCCTCGAGCCGCTCAGCATCAAGCGCGCGGTCAAGGACATGATCATCGACAAAGAGGACTTCTGGAAGAAGCACGAGCAGGTCAAACCCTATCTCATCGACGAGATCGACGAACACCCGGAGAGCGAAAACCTCGTCACACCGAAAGAGGAAGCGCAGTTGCTCGAGGCCGACTACTGTATCCAGTGCGGTCTGTGCCACTACTCCTGTCCGTCGCTTGAGAACAACGAATCCTACATCGGGCCTGCCGCGTTTGCCGCCGCCTACCGCTTTAACGCCGACGTGCGCGACAAAGCGACCCTCGATCGTCTTGACATCGTCAATGCGCCGGACCAGGGTGTCTGGGACTGTGTCAAATGTTTCGAGTGCCAGGAGGTCTGTCCCAAAGAGGTCAACCCGATCGAAAAGATCACGAAGCTGCATAACCAGGTCTTCGAGAACGGCGTTGCCATCAACAACGTCGCGACGCGCCACGCCGTCGGCTTCGCACACTCCATCAAGAAGCACGGTCTGCTGGATGAAGCGGAACTCGTCCGCTACTCCGAGGGTACGGTCCCGATGCTGATGAAACACGGCAAGGTCGGATTCAAGATGTTCAAGGTCGGCAAAGTCGTCATGCCGTGGAACATGCCGAAATCGGACAAACTCGACGAGGTCAAGGCCCTGATCAAATCGTCGTCAACGGTCAAATTCTAAGGATAAGTCATGGAAAAGAAACTCACATACGCCCTTTTTACAGGATGTACCGCCAAGGAGAGTACGCCGGAGCAGTTGATGTCGACGTACGCCGTCGCCGAAAAGCTCGGTATCGAACTCGTTGAGCTTTCCGAAGCGACCTGCTGCGGCGCGTCCCACCTGCAGGACTATGACGATTTCCTGTCGCTTGTCCTCAACGCGCGCAACATCTGCTACGCGGAATCCCGTGGGATGACGATGGTCACCATCTGTAATACCTGCCAGCTCAACACGGCGATGACGAAGCACCGCCTCGACAACGACCCGGAGCTCAAAGCCCGCGTCAACGAGAAGCTCGCCGAAGTCGGCCTGGAGTACAAAGGTACCTCCGAGATCACCCACTTCCTCTACGCGATCATCGACGACTTCGGTCTCGAGACGCTCAAAGAGAAGGTTGTCACGCCGCTCTCTCAGTTCAATATCGCTCCCTTCTACGGCTGTCACAACATCCGCCCTTCCGAGCTGCAGAACGAAACGCACGGCAAAGCGGAGAACCCGTACAACCCGAACTCTCTGGATGACCTCATTGTCACCCTGGGCGGCGTCAACGTCGACTACGAAGAGAAGAACAAGTGCTGCGGATTCCACGCGGAGCTCCAGGCGCCGAAAACGGCTGCCCTGCTCACCGGTAAAGCCCTGATGGGTGCCATGGATGCCAACGCGGACTGGATGGTCACACCCTGCCCGCTGTGCCACCTGAAACTCGACACCCAGTACGAGCACGCCGGCCACGCCGTCGGCCGCGACGTCAAGATGCCGGTCCTACACATGCAGCAGATGGTCGGCCTGGCCCTGGGCTGCACGCCGGCCGAACTCGGTCTCAAGCACCACGTCTCCAAGGTCAACTTCGTCTAACGACTACACGGGGCGCTGCCTGCGCCTCTCCCCTGCTCTCACAAGGTACATTCAATGTCCGATACAATCGAAATACTTTCATGGAACGTCAACGGTATCCGCGCCGTCGCCAACAAGCAGGCACTCAAATGGGTCGATGAACGCCGTCCGGATATTCTCTGTCTCCAGGAGATCAAAGCCACAGCGTCCCAGTTCCCCGACGACCTCTTCGATACCAACTACGCGACGCTGACCATCAATAGCGGCGAGCGAAAAGGCTACTCCGGTACGGCAACCTTCTCACACCTCGTTCCCGACTCCTCCGAGTTCTGCCTCGACATCGACAGCGAGCACGAAGGGCGCATCATCCAGCATGACTACGACGATTTCACCCTCTTTAACGTCTACTTCCCCAACGGCCAGAAGGACGATGAGCGCCTCGCGTACAAGATGGCCTTTTACGAGAAGTTCCTCACCTACTGCGACGCGCTGCGCGACGAAGGAAAAAGCATCGTCATCTGCGGGGACGTTAACACGGCACACCGCGAGATCGACCTGAAAAACCCCAAGTCCAATGCCAAGACCTCCGGCTTTCTGCCCGAAGAGCGCGCGTGGATCGATAAGCTCGTCGAACACGGTTACATCGACACTTTCCGTTACGTGCACGGCGACATTGAGGAGGAGTACAGCTGGTGGTCCTACCGTTTCAGCGCCCGCACGAAGAACGTGGGGTGGCGGATCGACTATTTCTTCATCTCCGACGACCTGACCGAGGTACTTGAAGACGCCTTCATCCTCCAGGACATCGAAGGCTCCGACCACTGCCCCGTCGGCATCCGCCTCGCGCTGTAGTGCTTCACACCGGTTATATATTTCGCTAAATAATTTTGTGGAGCAGCCCCCGAAAGGGGGCCTGTTTCGTATGAAAGTGCAGCTTAGAGTCTGGTCAGCAGGACAATGACAAACGGCACAGGCGCTTTAGGGGCCTTTGCCGCTTCGAAAACGCCGCAGAACGCCTTGGCGACCTCAAAGATCTGCGGCAGGGTATATTCGTGCTCGTAAGCTTCGTCAAGCACCTCTTTCGTCTTGTCGACGATAATCCCGATCTCGTCGCAGTCGATGTCGTGGGAGTGGATCTCTTTATCCCATTTGCAGGCGTGGTGAAAGGTGTGGAAGTAGCCTTCGATATCTTCATCGCTCAGGTCGTCGAGCAGGTGGTACTGACGGACAAAATCGATTACCTCGTGGAGTTTGCAGGTCATTAGTTTCCTTTTTACTTTCGTTGCACTAAAATATGCATAACATATTCGCGTGCACATAATTTAACATCCATTACTCCGATCACAAGGCAAAATATGAACATTCAAGTCGTCAAAGCAGATTATTCCAGTGAAAAGCACAAAGCAGAGATCCCCATGATGCTCGACGCCTATGCGCGTGACCCTATGGGCGGCGGAAAGCCTCTGGATGAAGTGGTAAAACACAACCTGGTCTCAGAGCTTTCAACACGCCCCTACGCCTTCTCCGTCATCGCCTACGCCGACGGAGAGCCGGCGGGAGTGGCCAACTGTTTCGAGGGGTTTTCCACCTTCGCCTGCAAACCCCTCGTCAACATCCACGACATCACCGTCCTTCCCAAATACAGAGGGCTGGGCATCAGCCAGAAACTGCTGGAAAAAGTCGAAGAGATCGCCGCTGAAAAAGGCTGCTGCAAAATTACCCTGGAAGTGCTTGGCAATAACGCAGTCGCCCAGGGTGCCTACAGGAAATTCGGCTTCGCCGCCTACGAGCTTGACCCCAAAGCGGGAAGCGCGCAGTTTTGGGAAAAGAAACTGTAAGCCAGCAAATCTTCGTCATAAAGAAGAGCCATTCCACTCCAATGTATGATTAACATCGAAAACTGCTAATAGACCCACAACATGTTAATCCATCCCCGGATATCGATAATAATCATGTATACATTTTTATTCTACAGCACATCGAAAGATTTAAAATATTTCATATTGTTATTATTTTTGCAGGATTTTCTAACCAAAAAAGTTCTATAGTACACTCAAATGTAATCTAATTAATAGTTAACTGAAGAGGAAGTGATGACAAGTAACACTATTCCAAAATCCCAGATCAAGCTATATTGGAAAATCTGGTTTACGCTTATCGCTTGCCTATTTATCCTTCGTTTTTCTTTGCCTCACCTTACTGAAACGGATTTTGCTTTCACGTTATTCAACTGCTACATGATTCCAACATGGATTGCTATTATGGTTCTAAACATAATAGAAGAATATAGACTAAGAAACTATCTTGAAGAAAATCATCACCAAACATGGGAACACATCACACATGTTTCAGGCTTTGGCTCAGGTGGATACAACAGCCTTCGTACTCTGTCTTTTGTCAACTCCGATGATGATCTGTCTGACCCAGTTGTCAAAGAACTGAAGCTGAACTATAAACGGTTCACAACACTTGCTTTGACTGTATTTTTTACAATACCTATATTATTTTTAGTCATAGTGGTGCTGCCTTGGAGCAGCTAACAAATCTCTGCACACCAATATGAGCTCCGCACTGGGAGTTCATATTGGTGAGTTTAAACGTTAGATGATAAATCGATGAATCACGAGATAATAAAGAAAATTGAATACGGAGTATAAATGTATAAAAGAATGCTAAATATGGCCCTCTCTTCTGTTTTTGAAAAGCATATGGCTCTCATTAACGCGCTTACAATCTATTTGGTCTTCATGATCATCATCGACTATGTTAATCTGAATAATATAGTTTATGTGAAAGGTAATGCGGATATAGATAATGGACTTCTATTGTTTATCACTGCTTTGGCCAACTGGATTATCTATATCATGGTGGCCATCTCGACTCACAGGATCCTTATTTTAGGGGAGGACAGTATTCCCAAATGGGGATTGTACAAATTCACAAAAAGAGAATGGTCATTTATGTTCAATGGCTTTCTCCTGGGCCTGCTAATGATGTTTGTCGCGTTTTCAGTTTTATCGTTAAGTGCTTCGTTTGACAGCATAGGCTTTATCCTAAGTATTGCGATTATTGGTGTAGTCTTATCCATCATCGTATCCCGTGTTTCACTAGTGTTTCCGTCAATCTCGGTAGACAAGGCAATGACCTTTTCAGATGCATGGACCTTCACAAAACAGTACAAACTTTTTGTCTTTGTTTCAGTCGTTCTTTTTCCCCTATTGTTTTCGTTCGTATTTGGTTTCGTGTATGGTTTGGCTATTAAACTGATTTCTTCCATCATTCACTACGAACTCTTCTTTTTGTTCTCCGTTTTAAACATTGTCATCGCCGTCATCACGGTCAGCGCACTGTCAGCGACCTATAAAATAATAATCGAAGAGCATCTTGAATATTTGGAACCAGACAATAAAGAAGAGGAAGTAGAAATACGAGAAACTACAGTCATAAGCAATGATAAAAATCACAAGATCGTTATTCACGATAAAGGTGACGTCACATTTGAAGACTTAAAAGAGAAGCTAAAGTCACAATATTCCAAATTGGGTTTTACAAATACTGTGATTGACAAAGACAGATCATGGATGATAAAAAATCCACAAGACAATGACACATATGTGTTGTTGTCACATCGAAACAGCGAATATGTCATTGAAGTTTTTCAGAATGAAATGATTGACTTTCTTGATCAATTGATAGTGCATGAAAACTGACAATGGCGTGGAGATTATCAAAAACACGCAAACAGATTCTTGATTACTCATTTTAAACGTTATACAAAAGGAACTATATGAACGTCAAATTGGCAATAAGCGGTATTGTTATCTTGTCCGTATATGCTCTCTTAGCATGGTTGTCTACGAGGGTCAAGAAAGAACCATCAGACGTGGCCATCAATCTTGGACTTGTTATTCTCGGCGGTGCGATTGGCTGGGTGGTCGGGATTTTTCTCACCCCTTATAGCGCAGGACAAAAAGCCGAATTTGCGGAGTACGCATCAGTCATTGCACTGTTCGCATCTGGTTATCTGGTTGGGAAAGTCGATGCCGCAATTTCACATATGCTCAAACCGGAAAACCTTTTTACACCGATAGTAGGTTTCAGGCTTGTCATAACCTTCTCATCGTTCCTTTTAGGTATGCTGGTTACGGTAGTGATTAGGTACTATGCATAACAAATTTCATCAAAGCTCCCAGCATGTTGCTTTTCTTTCTTCCCATTGGACTCATTATCTACTTCTGGGACAGGAAAAATATTGCACAGGGCATTGCACTCTTTAACGACTACATTGTTCAATTGCAAGGTTCCGAGCTGGATGACACGCAGAAGATGGAGCGCATCGACGCGATGTTCTACGAGAACGGCTACACCATCACCAAAAAGAGGGAAGACACGTTAGTCGCCGAAAAAAAGCATTTCAATATCGGTATCTTCCTGATGATGATCGGAACACTCTACTATGTCGGCTTTTTCGGCTACATCTTCTACTTCCTGCTTTTACAGAAACCGCGCCGGCTCTGCGTCGATCTGACACTGGAGACGCCGCTGTCCAAGTGCTAACGACTTATTCGGACTTCGGGAGGAAAGCTTTGATAACACTCTCGTCAGACACGAGGCAATTCCAGAAAATTTGTATATTTTATTATGATCACAATATCAGATCACACAAGTCATCTACCATTTGCCACTAATGGTCCCCGGAACACTCAAACGGGGAAAATAGAAGAGCCAATGGTGTACTATACCTGTAATCCAACCCCGCAATCTGCTATCGTGTAGAATGATGGCAGTCCGTTAAAGAAAAAATGAAAAAACTGTACCGTCACTTCATTCTCGTTCTTTGGTTCGTCACCACAGGGTTCGCATCAACCATCGGTTTCAGCAATGCAGAGTCCATTGCCGATCAGAGTACCAGAAATGAGGTGTTGACGTATGCACGCGCCGTTGCGCAGACACATTTTTCAGGTGCCCCTGCTCCTGATCACAAGGTGTTAGCCGTTTATGGTGACTGGACCGTATCTGTCACGCCCTATTTGCATGGAGAGATCGTCGGCGAAGGCACGGGGCAAGCGCATACGCTGCGCCAGGCGATTGAGCATGCGGTCCAAGACCTTCTTGCTGGCCCCGGCCATACCCATCCGGGTGCAAAGGATTTCGCAGCGTCAAGGTTGATGATCTCCTTTGCCCGCCCTGACGCTCCGGCCCACGCGCTGATTGAGTACAAGAGTGAAGCAAAAGAGCTGATCGGCGACGTCGTGGTCATTCGACATCTGGACAGCGATCTGATCTATACCAAGATCATGGAGGCGAAAGCGTACCTTCTGCGCGCTATGGACAAAGAGACCCATGGACTTCACAAACTCTATACCGCCGACGATGCCGCTTACGACAGACGCGTCATCACCACCTACTCCTCATCCAGCCTCTACAGTCTGTTAAAACTCAACGATTTGGAAAAGGATGAACGCATCGCCGCAGTCACCCCCCTGATCGCCGAATTTATCTTGTCCATGCAGATTCAAAAAGGAAGCAACAAGGGGGCATTTCATTACTCCCTTTCCCTCGACAGCGGCAAAAAGGATGACAGGTTCGTCGTCGGAACGGCTTCGAAAACCATCTTCACCCTGTTGGATCTCTATAAACGGACAAAAGAGAAACGCTATTTGGATGCCGTCGTATCGGCCGCCGACTGGCTGCTTACCATGCGGAACCCAGACGGCACCGTCATCAATCAGGTTAAAATCGAATCGGGCCGACCGGTTTTTGACAAAAGATACTCCAATCTTTATACGGGCGAAGTGCTCTCCGCCTTTTCGAGAATGTATGCGGTGACGTCGGATCAACGCTACTACGATGCCGCTGCCATACTGGCGGACAATTTTCGGGAAAGAGCAGCGAAAGATTCCTATTTTTTGACGGACGACTACCGCACGCCAACAGACGCGGTTCCGACAAGCTGGGCGGTGATGAGTCTTCTTGATTTTTATAAAATCAGCAAAAACGACGTCTATAAAAAGACATTGTTGAAGTGTCTAGATGCGATTTTTACGCGGCAGAAAAACGATCCGAACGATATGCAGAATTACGGCAGGGTCGGTACCGGTCAAAATACAAGCGGGAACGGATGGATCAACGAAGTCACCTCGGAAGTGTATCTGTCATGCAGGCGGGAGAACTGGGGCGGTTGCGAGAGGTACAAAGCGCATATGCTGGGCATGATGCGATGGCTGATCCAAAACACCTATTCTGAAGAGAATACCTATTTTTTGAAAGAACCCGAGAAAGCGATCGGCGGCCTTATCAGAAATGATAAGAGAGAGGAAGTCAGAACGGACGCCGTCTGCCATGGTGTCAACGGCTACATCAACCTGTTCAAAAGCAGTGGCCGCTAAGGCCTGAGAGCCCCGGCGCAAAGTTGGACAGTCCTACAAGATTCAGGGAGAGCTGACGCTATTTCGCCTTCGGACGGAAGGCTTTGATGACGCTCTCATCGGTGACGAGGTAAGGGCCGCCGATCAGATCGATGCAGTACGGCACGGCCGGGAAGACGGCGTCGAGGCACTCGCGGATGGACTTCGGTTTGCCCGGGAGGTTGATGATGAGCGACTGGCCGCGGATGCCGGCCGTCTGGCGCGACAGGATCGCCGTCGGGACGTACTGCAGGCTTACCTGGCGCATCAGCTCGCCGAAGCCCGGCATCATCTTTTCGCAGACGTTCTCCGTCGCTTCCGGGGTGACGTCGCGGGGCGCGGGGCCCGTACCGCCCGTCGTGACGACGAGGCAGCAGCCGGCTTCGTCGCAGAGCTCCTTCATTGTCGCTTCGATGGTCTCCTGCTCGTCGGGGATACAGCGGTACTCGATCTCGAAACTGCTCGTGAGGTACGCCGTCATCGTCTCCTGGATCGCCATGCCGGAAATGTCTTCGTAGATACCCGCACTGGCGCGGTCGGAGGCGGTGATGACACCGATTTTGATATTGCTCATATTATGCTCCTTGCAAAAAGTGGTTTGCGTCTTTAAAATAGTATAGAGTCGCGTAGGGTTTGAAGAACGCCCGGGCCGCATCTGCGTCGATGACGGCGTCCTTCCCGCCGAGGTAGACCTCGATGTGCACCCCGCGTTCGTTCAGCTCCCGCAGCGGCTTTTCGGGCCATGGGTATCCCAGCAGATCCTCGAGCGCCTCCTCCCCCTCGTCATAGACGCTGACGTCGCGGGCGGGATAAGGCGCGAAACAACTCTCGATAAAATGCGCCCGGTACGCCGCGCTATCGCGTTTGTACCCCTTCATCTGCAGCCGTTTGAAACTGTCGGGCTTGTTGCAGAAATAAGCGGGCGAGAAGAGCTGCAGCGTATCGATGCGCCTCTCGCTCTGCAGGACGTCATAGAGCGCTTTAATGGCCCCGTAGCTAAACCCTGCGACCGTAAAGTCGTTCTGCTTCAGCCACGGCGCGAAGAAGGTCGATTCGTCCCTCAGGCAGAAACCGCTATAAAACCGCATCGATCCGGGCTTTGATCTCCTCTTTGGAGATGCTTTCGCGCTCAAGCAGCACATCGACGATCCCGTCAACCAGGGCCGTTTTGCCCTCGAGCAGAGTGCGGGTCTCCTGCTCGATGCGCTCGAGCAATTGCGGCAGCGCCTCCTGCGATGGCAGCAGTGAATCACCCATGCCGTACTCGAAGAGCATCGCTTTGGCAAGGGTCAGTGCGGCATCGATATCCTCTTTGGCACTGGAGGCATGTTCGCGGTAGCGGATATCGCACATTACCTTGCCGGCAAGCAGCATGCGGATGTGCGATTCAATCTCGTGACGCATCAGCGGGTCGGAGAGGGCCGGACGGATGCTTTCCGAACCCAGCATCACCTTTTCAAAGGCCAGGTCGAACCAGGTAGCGGCGACGGCTTTGCCCGCGAGGTAGGTCGCCCGGCACTCTTTCTGCTCCTCGTTGAGGATCGGAAGCCGCTTCTTGCCGTAGGCGACCTTGTCCTTGACGGCCAAAACGTCCTCCATACGGACATGGATCTGGCGGTTGCGCAGGGAGTGCAGCGCCGCTTCGTTCACCAGCGCGGCCAGCGCCGCACCGTTGAAGCCGACGGTGATCTCCGCGATCGCTTTCGCGTCCACGCTGTGGGGGATCTTCTCCAGGTACTTCGCGATGATCGCCTCGCGCTCATGCGGCGTCGGAAGATCGACGAAAATGCGGCGGTCGAAGCGGCCCGCGCGCAGCAGGGCCGGGTCGAGCACTTCGATCTTATTCGTCGCAGCGATAACGATAATGCCACTGGAATCTGTAAAGCCGTCCATCTCGGTGAGCAGCTGGTTCAGGGTCGCTTCGCGCTCCTCGTTGCTGCCCCCGTCGCGCACCTTGCCGACGGCGTCGATCTCGTCGATAAAGATAATGGCCGGGGCGTTGGACGCCGCGGCGCGGAAGAGCTCGCTGACGCGCTTGGCCCCCATCCCGACGTAGATGTGGACAAAGGAGGAAGCGCTCTGGTAATAAAAGGGCGCGTTCGCCTCGGCGGCGACCGCCTTGGCGATCATCGTCTTGCCGACGCCCGGAGGGCCGACCAGCAAGACGCCCTTGGGCAGGCGCGCACCGAAGTGACGGTAGCGCTGGGGGTTCTTGAGAAAATCGATAATCTCCTCGAGCTCTTCCTTGACGTCGCTGATGCCGCCGATATCGCTGAAGGTGACGTCGGAGACAACCGGCTGAACGTGGTAGGTCTGTTCCGGCGCACCCGCCCCCTGGGCGGATTTGACCGGTGCGCCCGGGAAGCGGCGGTGCTTCATCCAGTAGCGCAGCAGCAGTGACGCCGCTCCCAGGAGAATGATCAGGGTCAAAATGGCGATGACGATGGCCCCGCCCTCCTCCGTTTTGACGACATAGGCGTCGAAGGTACCAGAGGGGACCTGGGATTTGACGATGCTGAATCGCCCTTCGCTGCTGCTCAGCAGGTAGGAGCTCTCCCGTTCGACGACCTGTTTCAGTTCTCCCCCGGCAATGAGCGTATTGAGCTGATCGCGGCTGATCGGCTTGGTGCTGTCGCGCAGAAAGGCGAAGAGCGTCAATGCGATGAGCAGGACCGCCGAGGCGGCGATGATCCACTTGGCTTTGTCAGACGACTGCATGGTTGTACTCCTCTGCTGCGGTGGCGGATTCGATCCGGATCCAGTTGCCTTCCAGGTCTGCCTCGCTGTCGATAAGGATCTTGTTGTAGTACTGGTCATACCCCTGGTAGCGCCCGTCGTCTGTCACGGACTCGACGAGCACGTCCAGGTCCGTGCAGTGTTCGCGGCGGAACGCAAGGTTGTTCGCATCCACCAGGGCCGTCAGCTGCGACAGCCGCTCCTTGGCGACGGCCCCGCTGATCTCGGGTTTCATCGTCGCCGAGGGCGTGCCGTCGCGCTTGGAGTAGGTAAAGGCGTGTACGTGCGTCAGCGGCAGCTGCTGCAGATGTCCCCACGCCTCTTCCCAGCGCGCCTCCGTCTCGCCGGGGTGCCCGACGATGAAATCCGTGCCCAGCGCGAAGCCCTTCGCGGCCAGCTCGGAAAAGAGCTTCAGGTCCTCGTCGAACTTGTTGCGGCGGTTCATCAGTTTGAGCATCTCCTTGGAGGTGTGCTGCAGAGCGATGTGAAGGTGGCGCTCCAGCCACGGCTCGTCCAGAATCTCCTTGAAAGCGTCGGTGATCTGCACCGGTTCCAAAGAACCCAGGCGGATGCGGCGCACACCGCGGATCAGGCTCATCTTCCGCAGCAGCGTGGCGATGGAGCGGTTCTCACCCTGCCCGTAGCTGCCGATGTTGGTCCCGGTGAGGATGAACTCCCCGAAACCGTTGGCGGCCAGGCGGCTCACCTGCTCCAGGATCACCTGCTCGTCGACGCTGCGCGCATCCCCTCGCACAAAGGGGATGATGCAGTAGCTGCAGCGGAAGCTGCACCCCTCCTGAATCTTGATGAAGGCGCGGCTTTTACCGACGAACTGCTCGACGACGTTGTCGTCGATGAACTCCAGGTCTCCCAGTTCGTAAAAACGGGTCTTGCGCTGCAGCAGTTCGTTGATCTTCGCCTTTTCCGACTGTCCGAAAACCCCCTGGACCTTTCCGGCGTCGAAGAGGGTTTCGCCCTTGGTGTGCGCCCCGCAGCCCGTCAGCATGACGGTCCGGCCCGCGCGCTCCTGGGCGTTGATGTAACCTCTGACCCCCGTATCGGCCCCGTTGGTGACGGTACAGGAGTTGACGACGACGATGTCCGCGGCCGATTCGTCCTCGGTGACTTCAAAATCCTGCAACCGCCCCATCATCACCTGCGTGTCGAAGACGTTGGTGCGGCATCCGAAGGTCTTGAAGTAGACTTTGGGCTTCATACAGGTTCGCCCTCCTCGGGCAGGGATCGCGGCTGCGGCAGCGGCTCGTTCTGCAGACGCAGACGCTGGGTCGGGTAGGCGATGGTAATGTCGTCTTCCTTCCCGTAGGCGTCGAGGATCTCCATGGAGATCGTGCTGCGCAGCGTCAGGGTCGCGTAGGCATTGGTGAGGTACCAGGCGCTGATACGCACCCCGTTCTCCTCGGCAAAAGAGTAGATGCGCGGTTCGACGTTCGTGTTTTTCAGGTTGTAGCGGCTGCGCAGCTTGTTGAGCTGGTTACGGGTGATGTCCGTATACCCCTTGGCGAACTTGCGCGTGATCTCCTTGGCGATGAGCTGCGCCTTTTTGTGGTTTGAATCGAAGGTGATCGTGATGTCGATGCCGTCCCACACCGTTTTGAGGGAGACGTGGGTATAGTTGGCGATCATCTCCGTGAAGATGTAGTTGTTCGGGATGAAGATGACCCGTCCCGCCCGGCGGTTGTGCATATAGGTCGTCAGCGTGATATCTTCGAGAATGGTGATCCGCAGCAGCGAGATGTCCAGGACGTCCCCGACGTACTGCTTGCCGTCCTTGTCGACGCGGACCCTATCACCGACGTGGATGGAGCCGCCGAAGACGATGACGAGCCAGCCGAGCATGCTCATAAACCAGTCCTTCATCGCAATGGCGATACCGGCGGAGGCAAACCCGAGGACAGTGACGACGTAGCTGACGTTCTCGATGTAGTTGAAGAGCAGGACCAGCAGAATCAATGAGACGTTGGCGAAGGTGATGACTTTGTTCGCCATATAGAAACGTTCGTTGTCGCTGATATAGCGCTTCGCGATCTGCTTCATGATGAAGAAGATGATGAGCAGGAACAGGATGATACCGCCGATATTGGCCAGTTTGAAGAGCTGCTCCTCGATCGCCTTGTTGTTCTTGAGTTCGATCTCCTCGACCCGCTTGGCATAGACGTCCGCCGTATCCTGCAGCGTCGTATAGGCCGTCTGGTACTTGTCCGTCATGGAGTCGAGTCCGGCGATCTTCTTGGCGTACGCTTCCTCGCTGTCGACGTCGGAGAGGCTGGAGAGAAGCTGACGTTCGTCCAGCAGCAGCCGCAGGTAACGTTTCAGCTCGTCCCCGCGCTTGATATACTCGCTGAGCTGTTCGCGCACCTTCTTGTTGTAGGAGACCCCGGCGAAAATGTCGATGGGGTTGCTGATCTCCGGCGCCGCGTCGATCTCCTCGGGTTTGAGCAGGTCCGCGAAGGGAGAAGCGGAGTGCGACTGCAGCAAGGAGAGCTGGTCGCTCATGATCTTCTGCTTCGCCAGCAGGGCGTCGCGCTGCTCCATACGGGCTTCAGAGTCGTCGGAGCGGTCGATGGCATCGATCTGCTCCTGCAGCGCCGCGAGGTCCTTTTTAACGTCCAGGTAGGTCAGGTAGGCCGTATAGCTCTTCTGCCAGATATTGCTTTTGTCCAGTTCGTCTTTAAGATCGTCTTCCTGCTTACGCAGCTCGTTGACCCGGGTCAGCCGCGCGTCGGAAAGGTGGACGATCCGCTGCTGGATCCGGCTGATCGTTTCCAAGGCGAAGGTCGTCGCCTTGAGCGACTGCTGCACCTCGGCGGAGTCCCGTGCCGTCCCCAGCAGTTGGTTGAGGCTCTGCTGCTTCTGCTGCAGCTCGCTCTTCAGCGGTTCGAGTTCGGCAGCCTTCGATTCGTAACCGCGGTACATTTCGGTGCGGATGGAAAGCTCTTCGCCCATAGGGTGGACATAATACTCGACGGCGGCTACGGCAGCGGTGTCGATCCGTCCCAGCTCCGCGTCCAGCCGCTGACGGTCACGCTCCAGACGGCGGACCGTTTCGGCTTTGCCCGCCGCTTTGGCGTTCTGCAGCGCCACATCGACCTGTGCCAGACGCTCCTGGAGGATATGGCGGTGCGCATAGGTGTCGACGACACTGCTCCAGGAGAGCGGCTTTTGTAATGTGATCGCCGCCTTTGCAGGCGTTTCGGCGCCCATGGCTGAAACGGCCAGCGGTCCGGTAAAGAGCAGTACTGCCGAACAGAGCAGGCTTTCGGCGAGACGTCCGATCATTGTGCAGCCTCCGTGAAAGTGCGCAGGATGTCCATCACCGCCTCGCGGGGAATGTCACTGCGCATCTCGACACCGCCGAGATGCTGCGGCAGAATGAAGGTGATCGAGTTGTCGCCGCTCTTTTTGTCAAGGAAGAAGGCCTCGTAGAAGGCATCGACGTCGGCGATGGCGTAGCGGACCGGCAGGCCGTAGCGCTGCAGCAGTTGCTCGACCCGCTCCGCTTCCGTCGCCTCCATCAGCCCCAGCGCAACGGCCAGGCGGTTGGCCATGACCATCCCGATGGCGACCGTCTCGCCGTGCAGATAGGTCGTGTAGTTCGTCTCGTTCTCGATGACGTGGCCGAAGGTGTGCCCGTAGTTCAGCGCCGCGCGCAGCCCACGCTCCTTCTCGTCCTGGGCGACCACGGCTGCCTTCGTTTTGACCGAACGCGCCACCGCTTCGGCAAGCTGTTCTGGTTTTGAGAGGTCCGCCGTCTCGAGCCATGCGAAGAAATCGGCATCGAAAGTGACGGCCATCTTGACGATCTCCGCGACCCCCGCGGCGAATTCGCGCGGCGGAAGGGTTGCAAGGAAGTGGGGGTCGGCATAGACGGCGATGGGTTGGTGGAAGGCCCCGACGAGGTTCTTGCCGTAGCGGTTGTTGATCCCGGTCTTGCCGCCGACACTGGCATCGACCTGCGAGAGCAGCGTCGTCGGGATCTGGATAAAGTCGATCCCCCGCTGGAAGATGCTCGCGGCAAACCCCGTCATGTCGCCGATCACACCGCCGCCGAAGGCAATAAGGAGCGAACTGCGGTTGAAACGCGCCTCGAAAAGCGCACCGAGTACCGTCTCAATGCTTTCCCAGTTCTTGTACTGCTCGCCATCAGGAAGGGTAATCACTTCCACCGCCGGTGCCTCAAGGCGCTCGAGCAGGTAGTCCAGGTGCAGCCCGGAAACCGTCGGGTTCGTTACGACGGCAACTTTCTTGTCAAAGGTCAGCGCCGGGAGCGCGTCAATATAGATCTTGTACGAGGTGTCAACAGTCTTTTTGAGATCGATGTCTACGGTCATTCTCTATCCGAAAAAAAATTAGTGACTTATAATACTTAAATGGGACTTATAGCCATCTTGAGACAGTGCGCTTCCTAGAGGACCGGGATGAAAAGCTGGTGAAAATGGTCCAGGTGGAAGGAGAGTCCCTGCAGATCTGTCGAGAAAAGGGTGAGTACCGGCCGCTGCATGACCGTCTCGGAAAAGGGGATGCACTGCACGAATCGCTCCTCTTTTTTGAGCATGCGCAGTGGGTTGTCCGTACTTTTGCGGATGGAGACGGACTGTGAGAAGATCGCGGAGAGGTTCTGGTAGTACTGCTCCACCTGCTCTTTGAAGCTGTTGTCGTCCTGCTGGTACTCCAGCAGCTCGATCATCCACTCCATCTGCGACGCCATATCGAACATCGTGGTGGTGATCTTCTCGACATCCTCGGACTCGGAGAGCAGCATGACCGCGCGTTTGACGTTGTGCATCTGTCCTGAGGCCATTTTCAGCACCGGGACCTTGAGATCGTAGAGCACTTTGCGCACGGCGTCGATCCCGAAAAGCTTCCGTGAAACGATAATGAAGCCCGCATGGACATGGCGTTTGTCATTACTGAGCAGGTAGACCTCGCCCCGGCGGTCATAGTCGATCATCACCTCGACATCCGAAGAGCGCATAGCCTTGATTTCGCGCAGCACGTCCAGGTCGCCGGGGTTGGTGACACGGATGTAGAGCTTGCGGCGGAGGCGCTCCTGCACGTAAAGGGTTTTGCGCAGCATCGGGACGATATCCTCCGCGCGGTCCACATCCATGTCGAAAAAGAGGTAAATTGAGCTGCCGTAGGGGGCGGGAAAGTGCCCCAGTTCCCGCTTGAAAGATCGGTAGATGGAGATCAGTACGTCCGGTTCGCCGACAAGGAGCAGCAGGTCGTTGGGGTGTATCAGGGTCCGTTCGGTCGGCAGGATCAGCCGCTGGTCGCGGTAGATGCCGGCAATGCGCCACTGCGACTGCTCGATGGCACCGACATGGCGGTAGACATAGGCGCTGCCGAATGGGACCAGCACCTCCATCACCTCCCCTTCGCCGAGCCCGACGTTCTGGGCGATCACGGGGACGTTGGGGAGATAATCGATGAGGCGGGCGGAGAGCTGGTCGTTGACGTCGATGGTGAGCGTGTTCGGGTCGTCGATTTTGAGGTCCCACTGGTCCAGCATGATGACGCGGACGGAGGGCTTGTCGGCCCGGATGTTCTCAAGGGTATTCACGGCGTCCGCGCGGCTGCTCATCACCAGCATGATCTGCACGAACTCCATCTTCAATACGTTGCTGAGCTTGTAACGGCTCGTCGGGTCGAAGGTAAAGAATTTGAAGCGGTCCGGACCGGCATTCTCGTAACTGCGCTCCTTCATCTGGATGACGTAGTAAAGATTGTCTTTGGAATAGGCTTCGATGGCACGCTCGACGAGATGCTCGCCGATCGTGCAATCCGTGATGATGAGAATTTTTTTCATGGTCCAATGTCGCGACACGGGCACAGGGGCCCGTAGCGGTGCGAATACCTTCTTTCGTCTGCAGTGGAGGCCCGGTGCCGGGATGAGCGTGGCACGGCCTGTCTATTATCGGGAGACATTGTAGCATAACTGCGTGTTTAGGGGGTTTGCGTTACAATTCCGCACTTACATTGCCATAGAGAAGCCCATGACATTTACCCTCGAAGCGACCAGCGGAAACGCCCGGGCCGCCACCATTGAGACGGCCCACTCCACCATCCAGACCCCGGTCTTCATGCCCGTGGGAACCGTCGGCAGCGTCAAATCCCTTGACATGCAGGATATGGCCGAACTTTTAGGCGCCAAGATCATCCTCGCCAATACCTATCACATGTACCTGCGCCCGGGCGACGACAGCGTCGCGAAACTCGGCGGTCTGCATAAATTCACGACCTACCCCAACAGCTTCCTCACCGACAGCGGCGGTTTCCAGGCCTTCAGCCTCAGCGACATCTCAAAGGCCGACGCGAACGGCATCGAGTTCCGCAGCCACATCGACGGCTCCAAGCACTACTTTACCCCCGAGAAGGTACTCGACATCCAATACAACCTCGGCAGCGACATCATGATGATCCTGGACGACCTCGTCGCCCTGCCCGCCACCCGCGAACGCATCGCCCTCTCCATCGACCGCACGACCCAGTGGGCGAAGCAGTCCATCGACTACCACCGCCGAAAACAGCAAGAGGGTATCGGCGTCAACCAGAACATCTTCGCCATCATCCAGGGCGGCATCGACAAGGAGTTCCGCGCCAAATCCGCGACGGAACTCTGCGCCCTCGACTATGACGGCTTCGCCATCGGCGGCCTCTCCGTCGGCGAGAGCAACGCGGACATGTACGACACCGTCGCGCATACTCTCCAGTACATGCCCACGGACAAGCCCCGTTACCTGATGGGCGTCGGGACGCCCGAGGACCTGATCGAGAACATCGACCGCGGCGTCGACATGTTCGACTGCGTCATGCCGACGCGCAACGCCCGCAACGCGACGCTCTTTACCAGCTTCGGCAAGATCAACATCAAGGCTGCCCGGTACAAATACGACGAAGCGCCCGTCGACGACGCGTGCGACTGCTACACCTGCCGCCGCTACAGCCGCGCCTATCTTAACCATCTCTACCGCGCGAAGGAGCTCACCTACTTCCGCCTCGCCTCCATCCACAACCTGCACTACTACCTGAATCTGATGCGCCAGGCGCGCGAAGCGATCCTCGAAGGGCGTTGGAGCGATTTCAAAGCCGAGTTCTACCGCAAACGCGAGGGGTAAGTTTCTACTTATCCTCATCCAATACTCTGCGCGTCGTCAGGTAGTCAAACCACCCGAGCCCGACGATCATCAGCGTCACGCCCAACAGCAGCAGAAAACCGTACCCCATCCCCGTATAGTCTCCCAGCGTAATCTTGAAGACGACCATCAGCGACTCGATGGAGAGGGCGATGATGATGGAGACGAGGAACTTGCCCAGCAGCGCATACTGTCCTTCCCGCTGCCGACCGGCGTTTTTATACATCACCTCGTTCTCAAGAATCGTTTTGGCCAGGTCGAAAATGGCCATCCCCAGGGTAATGGCGATGATCGCTTTGAAAACCTCGTGCAGCATGGCGTCGGCGGTATGGAAGAAGACATAGGCGAACGTATACGCACCGTAGAGGATCAGGAAAAGCGAGACAGCGACCAGGGTGGATCCGCCCAGGGCATAGACGATCAGTTTGAAACGCTCAAAGCGGGAGTTGTGTTCGATCAGGCGCAGCGCCTCGAGCAGTTTGAGCAGGTTGAAGTCGAAAACGACGAAGCCCCCCTCCCCGTCCGCTGTCACGAGCGTCACGCTGGAATCACCGGTGATGTGGTGAATATAGGGGCTGGTCATGTAGGTACTGAAGTTCTCCAAATTGATATTGGCAAAGTAGTGGCTTTTATCCGTGCCGACGCGCGTCACATCCCTGCCCCGCCGGTAGTAGTTCGGGCTCGTCTGTTTGAGGTCGGGTCCGATCAGATAGATCATCTGCAAAAAAGGCAGATGGCTGAAGGCAGTGCGTATTCCGGCTTCGTCCTCAAAATTGAAACGGTCATCCTCTACCCTGTTGCGCAAAAACATTTCGATCGCATGCCGGTGCTGCCGGAACTGGTTCACAATGCGTTTCATGCGGCCTCCTTGCGGCTGCCTGTTTCTGCCGCGCATGCCGATACGGTGTATGCGTCGTTCTCCTTTTTGCACAATAATACTTCATTATGCGCCTGAGCTGTTAAACGGCGACTGAACGCTCCGCGCTAGTCCGCCCGATTAAACTGTCGCGCCTTCCTCCGCGTTATAATGAAATCACCAACTGCATCACCAAGCGGGATAAAAAGGAGCGCACAATGGCCCTAAATGACTCCAAGCATATGCGTGTCCTCTACCTCTCCCACGGCGGTGGGCCGATGCCGCTGCTGGGAGACAGGGGTCACGACGAGATGGTAATCACCCTGAAGCGGATCGCTGCGATGATCGCAAAACCCTCGGCCATCATTGTCGTCAGCGCCCATTGGGAAACAATCACCCCGACGATCACCCATGGCAGCACACCGGAGCTCATCTACGACTACTACGGATTCCCCGACGAAGCCTACGACATCACCTACCCCGCTCCCGGTGCGCCGGCCCTGGCGGATGAGCTGCACTGGAGCCTCCAACAGCACGGGATCGAATCGATCCTGGACGACGATCGCGGCTTCGACCACGGGCTGTTCGTCCCCCTCAAGATCATGTATCCCGATGCGGACATTCCCTGCATACAGCTCTCGCTCGTCAAGGGCCTGGAGCCGGCCGCGCATCTGCACATGGGCGAGGCGCTGGCATCGCTCTCGCACGACAACATCCTCGTGATCGGCTCGGGCTTCTCTTTTCACAATATGAACGCCTTCTTTACACCCTCCCGGGAACGTACGGATAAGAACGACGCCTTCAAGCGCTGGCTCATCAAGACCTGTTCGGACAAAGCGCTGATCGAGAGCGAACGCAGCGAACGGCTGATCAACTGGGAGCATGCCCCCTACGCCAGATACTGCCACCCCAGGGCGGAACATCTCCTGCCGCTGCATGTCTGTTACGGCGCGACGGGACGAGCCTGCGACAGCGTTTTCGAGGCGGAGATACTCGGCGTCTCTTCGGCGATGTTTCTGTGGTCTTGAAAAAGGGATAGGAGAAGGCGCCCGGAAGAGGAGAATGAAGGCTCCCGGGCAAAAGTAGTGTGTCGCGCGTCGGCGCGCATCTACGGCTTCAATTAGAAGTTGTAGACGAGGTAGAGCTGCAGCGTGTTGTAAGCGTCGCCGTTGTTAATGGCGTCGTCATCCGCATAGATGTATGCGAACAGCGCATCAAGCTTGCCGAATGATTTGGCAGCCGTAAAGGTTACTTCGCTCACCGTGTTTTTGAAATAAGCCGGACCAAAGCCACCATCTGTGTCGATGTTGGTGTAGAAGAGTCCGAGATCAGCCATTTCAGGAATGCTGTATGTCGCCGTGACGTTGTAGGCATCCGTACCCGGCAGGCCGACATAACCGAAGTTCCACCATGCTTCCGTGTAGAGCTTGGACTGCATACCCCAGCCTTCGCCCGGTGTGGTTGCGATATTACCGATGTACATGTCACCGTCTTTATCCGTTGTGGAGTAGGAAGCGTAGATACCGAGGTTCTCAATCCCTTCGTAACCCAGTTTTGCCGCAAACGCCGTGGAGTCGTCCGCTGCAGAGATGAGCTCGTTCGGGTTCATGTCCGCGTACTGGAGACCTGCGACAACACCTGCCATGGAGAGGTCTGCTTCGAGCCAGTAGGCCGTCGCCGTATCAGGCAGCTCATAGTACCACGCCTGCGCCGTCAGCGGTTCAAAAGAGTTGTTGATGGCACCGACGGCGATCGCACCCTGGTCGCCGATAGTGGAGAAGTTACCCTTCGTGTCTGTCAGCAGGAACTGGGAGTAGCCGTTTCCGGTTGCAACCCATGCACCGACAAGCGTCGTATCCGGGATATCCGTATTGGTAACCGTCGCCGCTTCAAAGTTGTTTGCTGTAATGCCCCACGTTTCCGTAAAGAGCAGCGGCGTGTCGAGTTCCATACGACCGCCTTTGACAACGGTGTTACCCAGTTTTGCAGAGAGCCACGCTTCGCCGATCCAACCGGTCGTCGTATAGAAGTCACCTGTCGCAGTATCAAGATGCGCACCGGACCATACGTTATTGGCAATCTCTTTGTCAAGGCCAAGCGTACTGACAGCGTAACCTGTTACGCCGGCAGAGAGGATCTCATCGATATCCGTTGTAATGCTCAGGCGTGCACCGAAATCGGCCGTGCTGCTCGCTTTGCCGAAAAGGTCGGCACCGTGACCGTCAAATGTAGAGTAGAAGAAACGGGCATCACCGCCGACTTCTGTATTTTCAAATGCAAAAGCGCTGCTTCCCAGGAGCAGTGCCGCCATCAAACTCATTTTTGTCATTTTCATTATGTTTCCTTATCGGTAGATAGACTTGCTTTATGTCTTTAGTACTTTACCAACGGTCTAACATTTTTAAACCGCTATATTGTTTATTTTTTAATCATGCATAGGACAAATTCTATTCATCTCATTTTTTCCACCTCCAAAAAGTTGGTTTTGTCTTCTGCTGAAAAGAAGCGTCAGCGCGGCGTTGAAGCGAGGTACTCCCGCCAGCCGCCGAAGGCAGTGATCTCTTCGGCACCTTTGAGCGCATCGGCCTCGCACAAGAAGCCGTATACGTCGCTGCCGTCTTCGAGCTGCACGGTGCCGATACAGAGCGGCGAAGCGATCTGGACCATAAACGCGCCGAAATGCTCCAGCGGCATCGACCACACTTCAAGGGTGACGCTGCTCTGTGCCTCACTGTCGCGGACCATCCCCGGCCGCGGCGGCACTTTCTCCGGCACATCAAAGAGGCGGTACCCTTTTACCGTGCTTGTCGCCGTCACAAAGGTTGCGTCCAGCTCCGTCAACTGGTGGTTGAGCGGCAGACCACGCATGTGCGCGCCGCAGACGGCGATCTCGATCGTCTTAGCCACGGGGTGCCTCCGCAACAAAAGCTTCGCCGACGTCCATCAGACGGCGGTCTTCAAAGGCGTCGCCGAAGAGCGTGACGCCGAAGGGGAGCCCGTTGGGGCGGAAGCCGGCCGGTACCGCGTAGGCGGCGAAGTCAAGCAGGTTCATAAAATTGGTGTAGTAGCCGAGGTTCGTGTTCAGCTGCACCGGGTCGGCGTTGACCGCCTCGATGGTGTAAATGGTCCCCGTCGTCGGAGTCAGGGCGAAATCCGTCCCCTCGAGCATCTGTTCGGAGTGGCGCTTGTAGGCTTTGAGACGGTATTCGGCATTGAAATACGCCTCTGCACTCTTGTCACGTCCCTGTTCGATGATCGAACGGGTGACGTCCAATACCTGCTCGGGCGTTTCGTCCATAATCTGTTTCGTCGCGATATAGCGTTCGGCGACCCAGGGACCCGAATAGAGCAGGTTCGCCGCGTCGAGCATCGGTGAGAAATCCGTTTCGACCGCCGTATACCCCATGGATTCGAAGCGGGCTACCGCCGCGTTGAAGAGCGCCTCCGCCTCGCTGTCCCCGAAGAACTTCAGCTGCGACGGCAGCGGTACGGCAAAGCGCATCGTTTTTTCCGCTGTACCTCCTGTCTTCGGCATCTTGCGGCTGTAGGGGTCCGCGGCGTCAAAAGCGCATGCGATGTCAAAGACCGCTTTGGCGTCCTCGGTGTTGAGGGCAAAGATGGAGACGCAGTCGAGGCTGCGGCACGCCGGCACGACACCGGAGGTGCTTAATACCCCCTTGGAGGGCTTGACGCCCACAAGGTTGTTAAAGGCCGCCGGAACGCGTCCCGATCCCGCCGTATCCGTCCCCAGAGAGAAGGCCGCCATCTCCAGGGCGACGCTGATGGCGCTCCCCGAACTGGAACCGCCGGAGATGTAGGCGGGGTCGATGCTGTTGCGGCAGGCGCCATAGGGTGAACGCGTCCCGACAAGCCCCGTCGCGAACTGGTCGAGGTTCGTCTTGCCGACGGGAATCGCCCCCGCTTCGATCAGCTGCGCGACGACGAAAGCGGAGGCTTCCGGAATGTAGCTGAATGCCGGACAGGCGGCCGTCGTCGGGATACCGGCGAGGTCGATATTGTCCTTGATCGCAAAAGGGATGCCGTAGAGCGGCAGGGCATCGGGGCTTACCCCTTCGAGACGCTGCAGGTACGGTTCAAGTTCCGCTTCGCTCAGCGCGTGGATGAAAATAGGGTTTTCCGCATGTTCCGCGATCTGCGCACGGATATTCGCCATGACGTCGCGCGGTGTTGTTGTCCCGTTTTTATAGTCGTTCAAAAGTTGTGAAATCGTCATAATCTATTCCTTTTTATATCGTCGTCTCGGGGAGATCGTCCTCTTTGGTACGCAGCGCCTCGATCAGCGCCGCCGCGAGGATCAGCACGCCGCCGATCATCTCCATGGCGTCCATGCGCTCTCCCGCGATCAGCGTCGCGGAGATAACGGCGGTGATCAGCTCCATGATAATGATGATGGAGGAGCGCCCCGCTTCCATATGCGTCACGCCCCACTGGGAACCGATGTTGGCCAGCAGCAGCCACAGCAACGCGTAAGCCGCGAGGGCAAACCACGCTTCGGGAGCTGCGTCATAGGGGAGCTGTTCCACGCCCAGTCCGAGCAGTGCACCGGCCAGGATCAGGCAGCCGTAGAACATCACCGTGATCTTCGATGCGACCGGGACCGCTGCCGCCGCGCGGAAAACCAGGTTGTTCATCGCGAAGAGCAAGCCCGAAAGCAGCGCGATCAGGTCGATCCATGACGGGGCACCGCTGAGGGCGTCGAAACCGCCGAGAATGACAAAGGCACCCGTGACCGCCAGGGCGGCACCGAGCCAGCGCCAGAGATCGACGCCTTCACGCAGGAAGAACTTCCCGCCGAGCACGCCCCAGACGGGCAGCAGGTAGAAGAGCACCATGACGCGGATCACCTCGCCGTTGATCAGGGCATAGGTAAACGCAAGGTTCGCACCCCCGCCGAAAAGCAGGATCATTCCCATCGCCCGCTTATGTTCGCGCCACTGCGAAAATTGCGCCATGAGCACCGGCGTCAGCAGGAGGGCAAGGATGCCGTAGGCCCCCATCGTCAGTGCGATGCCGTCTATGCCCATGCTATTGATCTGTTTGAGCGGCAGCCAGGTAAGCCCCCAAAGGACCGACGCGCCGAGCAGCACGACGACAGGCAGGTGCGATCTCATGCCGCCGCCTTTGCCATATGGCGCTGAAAATGGAGCCGTTCCGTGTCGCCCATCCACTGGTTGAGTTCCCACAGATCGGCCACCGGGGCCTGGGTGAAGGGGAGCGTATGCAGATAGCCGTCGGGGCCGAACTCCGGCGTCATCGTCGATATCGCGAAGCCGCGGTGGTACTGCGCTTCCCAGAAACGTTCCCAGGCCGCCTGGTGCGCCTCCAGGGCATAGGCATACTCCGGTGCCGCCGGGTGCGGGACCTGCGGCCCCTGGTCGTAACCGACGCGGGCATGGATATGTTTCACGTTCGGCGCGATCGCCTCGATGGTCTCGCGTTCGCTGTCCATCTGCCGTTCGCAGACGACGCACCAGTGGCTGATATCGGCCGTCAGGGAGATCGCCGGCAACGCTTCAACGATCCGGCGCGTCACCCAAGGGTTGAAGAGGCTGCGGCTGCGGTGGGTCTCAAAACTGATCTGCAGGCCGTAGCGCTCCGCCAGTTTCATCCCCTCTTTGAAAAAGCGCAGGCTCTCCGCCTCACTCCAGGCGTCCAGCCCGCCGATGCAGGTCACAAAGCGCGGGGAGAGTTCCGCACTCCGCGCGAGAATCGCGTTGAGGTCATCCAGGTGCCCCTCGACACCGAGATCACGACGCGGGACGTAATCGCCCCCGGTTACCGCCTCGGCGATATAGTGCAGGCCGTACTTTTCAAGACACGCTTTCCAGTAGGCACGCTGGGAGGAGGATTCGGGTGCCGGCCCTTCGATCCCATCGAACCCCGCCGCAAGGGCTTCGGCACAGGCGGTTTCGAAATCCCCCGTAAAGCCCCACATGGTTTTATAACGCTGCAGTTCCATGATCCATCCTACTCCTGCGGTTCGATGACGAAGAGCATCTTGCCCGCGTGCACGCTCTCGCCCTCGTGGCAGAGCACCTTGACGATCTTGCCCGCTTCGGGGGCTTCAATGTCGACTTCCATCTTCATCGATTCGGCGATGGCCAGTACTTCGCCCTCTTCGACCGTGTCGCCGAGTTTCGCCATCACCTTCCAGAGGCTTCCCTGTACCGGGGATTCGACCGCTTCGTCGTGTTCGCCAAGCGCGATCACCTCCATCGTCTCCGCTTTCACTTCGCCGCTCTCGCTGGTGAAGTTCGCCAAGCCCGTGCGTTCCCACATGGCGCGCTCTTCGTCAAAGGCGTTCTGCTGCGTCGTTTTGAAGGCTTTGATACTCGCCTCGTTCTCGCTCAGGAAATCCTTGTACGCTTTGAGGCTGAAAGTCGTCTCTTCGACTTCGAGCTTCATGCGGCCGCGGGGGAAATCCTCGCGCATCTTGTGCAGCTCCTCGGCGCTGACCTCGTAGAACTTGATCTGGTCGAAGAAGCGCAGCAGCCACGGCTTGCCCTCTTTAAAATCCGCCGTCTGACGGTGGCGGTTCCACATCTGCACCGTCCTACCGACGAACTGGTAGCCGCCGGGACCTTCCATGCCGTAGACACACATATAGGCCCCGCCGATGCCGACGGCGTTTTCCGGGGTCCAGGTCCGCGCCGGGTTGTATTTGGTCGTGACCAGGCGGTGGCGCGGGTCGAGCGGTGTCGCAACCGGCGCACCGAGGTAGACGTCCCCCAGCCCCATGACGAGGTAGTTGGCACCGAAGACGATCTTCTTGACCTCGTCGATGGAGTCCAGACCGTTAATGCGACGGATGAACTCGATGTTCGAAGGACACCACGGTGCATCGGGACGGACCGTTTTCATATACTTGTCGATGGCGACGCGGGTCGACTCGTCGTCCCAGGAGAGTGGCAGGTGTACGACGCGGGCCGGTACCTCGATGTCGTCGATGGACGGCAGGGTCAGCTCGATCTCTTTCAGGCGCTCGATCAGCGCCGCGCGGTCGCAGGCTTTCGGGTCGAAATGCACCTGCAGCGAGCGGATACCCGGGGTGATGTCCGTGACGCCCTCGAAGGACTCTTCTTTCATCGCCTCCATCAGCACGTGGGCGCGGAAGCGCAGTTCGATGTCAAGCTGCATCTCGCCGTACTCGACGAGGAGGTTCGCGTCACCGGACTGGCGGATAACCATCGCTGGAAGGTCTCCCTTCGCTTCATCGGCGAAAAGGATCGGCGAACCGATCGGTTTGGGGTCGAGGAAAGGACGCTCGTCATAGGTGCAGAGCGTAGCGATCGCCTCCTCCTGCGCTTTGAGCATCTCCATCGCCGTATCATGCTCCACCGGGACGAATTTCACTTTGTCCCCCGCGCGAAGCTGGCCCATCTTCCACAGCTCGGCACTGACGATGGTGACCGGGCAGACGAAACCGCCGAGGCTCGGACCGTCGGGGCCGAGGATGACCGGCATGTCGCCGGTAAAGTCCACGGCGCCGATCGCGTAGGCGTTATCATGGATGTTGGAGGGATGCAGCCCCGCTTCGCCGCCGTCCGTACGCGCCCACTGCGGTTTGGGGCCGATCAGGCGTACGCCGGTGCGGTTGGAGTTGTAGTGGATCTCCCACTCCGTCTTGAAGAAGGTCTCGATGTCCTCGTCGGTGAAGAAATCCGGGGCGCCGTGCGGTCCGTAAAGCACGCCGATCTCCCAGCGGTTCTCATATCCGTGGCGCGGCGTAGCCGGTACGGTTGCGGCGTCGTTCTCCGTCATCGTGTCGATGTGCAGGACGTCGCCGGGAACAAGGGTGCGCCCTGCATGGCCGCCGAACTGACCCAGTGTAAAGGTCGAGCGGCTGCCGAGGTACTCGGGGACATCGAATCCGCCGCGGACGGCGAGGTAGGTTCTAAACCCCTCGTTATGGATCTTTTTCAGTTTAAGCACGCTGCCGGCCTTGACCGCAAGCGCTTCGTTCATGCCCACCGGCTCGTTGTCTATAGAGGCGTCAATCTGCGCGCCGCAGAGCGCGACGACGCTGTCGGTATTGAAGCGCAGCGTCGGCCCGGCGATGGCAATCTCGAGGCCCGCCGCCGCTTCGCTGTTACCCACGAGGCGGTTGGCATAGCGGAAGCTGAAGCCGTCGAAAGGACCTGACGGCGGAACGCCGATGTCCCAGTAGCCGCTGCGGCCCGGGTAGTCCTGGATCGTCGTCTGTGTTCCCGGGCGCAGCACGTCGATACTGTTTGGCGTAAAGCTGAAGCCGTCAAGGTACTTCGTCGTCTGTTTGCCCTGTTCGAAAACATCGGAGGCGACGATGGCCCCGAGGTAGCGGAGGTTCGTCTCGATGCCGTCGATGCGGGTCTGTGCGATGGCGCTGCCGATCTTGGCAAGCGCGTCGCTGCGGTCGCTGCCCTTGACGATGAGCTTGGCGATCATCGGGTCGTAGAAGGATGAAACCTCGAGGCCCGTTTCAATGAAGGTGTCGCAGCGGATCCCATCGGCGAAGGCGACGTTCGTCAGGACCCCTGAGCTGGGCTGGAAGTTTTTCATCGGGTCTTCGGCGTAGACACGCACCTGGATGGCGTGGCCCTGCGGGGCGTGGACGTAGTTGTAAAGCGCCGGGTTCTCGCCGGCGGCCGTGCGGATCATCCATTCGACGAGGTCGACACCTGTCACCTCTTCGGTAATGCCGTGCTCGACCTGCAGGCGGGTATTGACCTCAAGGAAATAGAACGCGCCGCTGTCAGTGTCGTAGACGAACTCGACCGTCCCGGCGGAGCGGTAGGCGACGGAAGCCGTCAGGTCTCTGGCGGCCGTGTAGAGCGCTTCGCGCGTCTCATCCGAGATCAAAGGGGCCGGAGTCTCCTCGATCACCTTCTGGTTGCGGCGCTGGACGGAACAGTCGCGGTCGCCCAGGGTCGCCACGAAGCCCTCACCGTCCCCGAAGACCTGCACTTCGATGTGGCGAGCATGTGCGACGTATTTTTCCAGGAACATCCCGCCGTCGGAGAAGTTGTTTTCGCTGAGGCGCTTGACGGAGTCATAGGCACTCAGCAGCTGCGCTTCGTCAAAACAGAGCTGCATACCGATCCCACCGCCGCCGGCGGTACTTTTAAGCATGACCGGGTAGCCGATGCGCACCGCTTCACTTTTCGCTTCGTCCAGGTCGGCCAGCAGCGAGGAGCCCGGCAGGAGGGGGACGTTGTTCGCCTCGGCCAGGGCACGGGCCGTGTGCTTGAGGCCGAACTTCTCCATATGCTCCGTACGCGGACCGATAAAGGCGATCCCGGCCGCCTCGCAGGCGCTGGCAAACGCCGCGTTTTCGCTCAGGAAGCCGTAGCCCGGGTGCACCGCTTCGGCACCGCTCTGTTTTGCAATGTCAAGGATCTTTGCCGCATCGAGATAGCTTTCGGAAGCCACACCGTGGCCGATATAGTAGGCTTCGTCAGCGAGGCTGACATGCAGGGAGTCGGTATCAGCGCCGGTATAGACGGCGACGGAGCCTATGCCCATCTTCTTGAGCGTACGGATGACGCGGCAGGCGATCTCTCCGCGGTTGGCGATCAAAACTTTGCTAAACATTTTCAGGTCCTTAAAAATAGTACTTTTCGGGCCGTCCCGGTCGTCTGAATGCCGCAGGCCGTCCCGAGGCACTGGAAGAAACGCTCTTCCCGGCGTTATTCGAAAAATTTCGGAAAGCGGTTCTTGCTCTCGAAAAAGGCCATGTCGTGGTTGGGCCACAGATCCGCGCCCGTTTCAAGGGCGAGCCGTTTGAGCTTGCGGATGCTCTCCAGCGCCTGCGTTTCGTCGTCGCGGTAGCAGAGCCCCGGCGCGATCTCCCGCTCCAGGTTCTCCCGCAGGTCCGCCGCGTCGCCGGCAAGGAGGATCGGGGAGCCCTTGGGCAGCTC
The DNA here is from genome assembly GCF_039645995.1 of Sulfurimonas sp. HSL3-1. Taxonomy (NCBI): domain Bacteria; kingdom Pseudomonadati; phylum Campylobacterota; class Epsilonproteobacteria; order Campylobacterales; family Sulfurimonadaceae; genus Sulfurimonas; species Sulfurimonas diazotrophicus. The sequence continues at coordinate 1,152,767 of NZ_CP147920.1, read as the reverse complement.
GATCATCATTGACATGTGGCCGGCCGTATGGCCCGGCGTCTCGATGGCGCGGACGCCGGGGACGAGGTCGTATTCACCCGTGTAAACGCGCCAGTTCACCGGACAGTCGAAGTCCTCTTTGAAGTAGGCTTCGTCCGCCGGCTCCCGCGCCGCCTCGAGCTCTTTTTCATGCACGTGCACTTCCGCACCGCAGAATTCGCAGACCCCGCCGGCGTGGTCGAAATGCAGATGCCCGCAGAAGACGACGTCGATGTCTTCCTTCTGCAGCCCCAGCTCCGCCAGACGGTTGGGCAGACGCTGTTCCTCGGTCATCTGCGGCGGGCCGAAGGGAAAGCCCTCGTGCTCGTAGAACTGCTTGCGCAGAACCGGGTCGGCGATCTTCGTGTAGTCGCATCCCACATCGTAAAGGATACGGCCGTTGGACGTCTCGATCAGGTAAGCCAGGATCGGGGCGTCGATGATCACTCCCGCCCCGTGGTTGCGGGTTGAGAGCGTCTTCTCGTAACGGTGGGTTCCCGTCAGGATGGGCCAGAACTTCTTTACCTGTGTCATGTTGGACTCCTTCAGTGCGCCGTCAGGAACGAGACGCCGTCCACCCCGATAAAGGTGCGGCCTGCATCGTGCTTGACGTCAAGGTCGGCCGGGTCCCCGTTGAGGACCCGCGCGACACGGTAGCGGTGGTAGCTGCGCGCCAGGTCAGAGAACATCAGCACCTGCGTCCTGTCCTCGCCGTAGAGCTTGGCATGCAGCCCCGGCAGCCGGTACCACGGCTGGATCTGCTGGTCGTGGTGAACGTTGTGGTACGCGAAATTGAGGACCAGCAGGTTCAGCCACGGGTATTTCTCTGAGATCAGGTTCGAATAGGTGTTGCGCGATTCGAAGGCGCGGTCATACTGTTTTACTTGCGCTTCGCGCGAAAAGTCCAATGTTTCATGCACATCATAGGTGTGCTGGTGCACGTCCATGAAACGCATGACCGTCAGGAAAATCATGTACGCCAGCGGGTAAAGCAGCAGCACCTTCAGCGAAATCGAGGCCAGTGCGCCAAAGAAAGCGATACGCAGCAGCAGTACCGTAACGACGCGGCGGCGCAGATAGCGGCGGCTCTCTTTGACAAACGGCAGAACCACGACCAGGGCGTGCATCATGATCTCAAGGGCCGGGATGTAGAACCACTCCAGTACCTGGATCGTCTTGAGCAGTTTCGGATAGTGCAGCAGGCGGGTACGGAAATCGAACGAAACGACGTCGGCACGATCCAAGTGGTGGCGGACATGCTTCAGACGTATCGCCTCGTAATCACTGTACGACGCGCCGCAGATCCAGAGCAGTGCCTCTCCGAAGCGGTGGTTGTTGATCGGCAGCCTGAAGAGCGAATCGTGGGCACACTCGTGAATGAAATAGGCGGCGATGACCATACCGTGCGCCAGCAGGAGTACCCCTGCCGCGTTCAGCCACAAGGAATCGGCCAGGATGGCGGCAAATCCGCCCACGTAGGCACTCAGCATATAGGTCCATGCCGCCAGGTTCGGCAGCCATGCATCTTCGAAGCGCAGAAGCCGTGTCGCCTTTTTCATCGTCTCAGTCGTCCCAGATGACCAGCTGAATCGGCGACGGGTTGAACGCGTTGCACGGGTTGTTGAGCTGCGGACAGTTCGAGATCAGCACCAGTGTGTCCATCTCGGCTTTCATGTCGACATAGTCGCCCGGCTTGGAGATACCGTCGACGATGATCAGGAAACCGTTCTCCTCGATCGGCACGTTCATGAAGAAGTTGATGTTGTTCGTGAGGTCCCGCGGATCCATTTCCCGTTCACCGATCTCGAAAAGGTAGTTGTCACGGCAGCTGTGCATGTACTTCGTATCGTGGCCGTAACGTACGGTGTTGCTCTCCGCAGAGCAGTGCCCACCTAGGGTATCGTGATTGCCGCAGGTATCGTCGGTGATCGTCATCATGACATTGTCGTCGGTGGAGATCAGCTGGGTGCCCGTCGTGACGAAGATGCTTCCCTGCTCGCGGATCGTATCGTTGGCCGAGTAGCGCTCTTCATGATCATTGGCATTGTAAAAAAGCGTGTCGACGGCCTGGCACCCTTCAAGGTCGACGATACGCAGCGTCTGGCCTTTTTTCACGACGTAGCTCCATGGCACGCCGGCCGGCAGTTTGTGGTTGTATACGGCTGTTTCGATATCTCTTTTCATCACGCGCTCCTCAGGCAAAGTAGCGTGCGTTGTTCTTGAACGCACGTTGGGACTGGATACTGAAGTTCATGCAGTAATCATCTTCGGTGACCGGGGCCGCTTTGAACAGCGTCAGCTGGACGTCGCTCGGGTTGTACGTTCCCGTTTCCATGACATGCGGCGTGTTGGAGAGTACCAGCAGGACGTTCATCTCCGCACGCAGTTCGATGTAGCTCTCCGGCTGCGGCCGCTTTTCCGAAAGCGCCAGCTTGTTGCCCTCTTTGACGTCGACACGTCTGAAGAAGTTGACCGCCTGAAGCATGTCGCGTTTTCCCATGCCGTATTTGCCGAGTTCGACGAGGAAGTTCTCCCGGTCGCTTTTGTAGTAGCGGTTGCGGATATGTTCGAAATCGCCTTCGCCGAAGTTTTTCGCGACAAGGCGCGGGTTGCTGATCCCGCCGATGGCATCAAAAAGCCCCTCGGTCGTATCTTCCGTAATGGAAAGCAGAACGCGGCCCTGCTCGGAATAGAAAACCCGCCCTTTGCAGAAGTAGGCATTATGCTGAAGTTTGACCGTGTCGGCAGAGTTGAAACGCTCCGAGGTGTTGTCGGCGTTGTAGAACATCGCGCTGAGGGTGCCCAGCCCGTCCTTGGTCGTGATGCGGATCTTGTCGCCGCGCTTGATGATCTTCGACCAGCGTGCACCGCCCGGGAGCACCTCGTCGAGGATGATGGATTCTGGTTTCAGGTTTTTGTGTTCAGTAATCACTGTTTCTCCTTCAAAGTTTTCGGGCCGTCCCGCGCGTCATGATGCCGCAAGTCGTCCTGCGGCACTGGAAGATCTGCTCTTCCGGGATTGGATCAAACCTTGATGGTTTTATCGATCTCTTCGAGTACGGATTCGCGCGTATCCCCGACGGGGATGTCGTAGGTGATGCGCGCCCCGTAGGCGTTGGGTGCATGCGGATCGTGACGAACCTTGTCGAAGACCAGCAGCCGCGTTCCCAGGTAGAATCCCTCGTGGAGGTCATGGGTCACCATAACGACGGTGAGGTTGTTCTTCTCCCACAGGTCGAGGATCAGCGCGTGCATGTCGGCGCGGATCCCCGGGTCGAGGGCTCCGAAGGGTTCGTCCAGCAGCAGGATCTTCGGCTTTTTCACCAGAGACTGCGCGATGGAGAGACGCTGCTGCATCCCCCCGGAGAGCTCGCTGGGGTACTTGTGCGCCGCGTCGCCCAGGCCGACGGCTTCAAGCATAGCCATCGCTTCGGCTTCCGCCGCCTTGCGGGCCTGGCCGAAAAGGCGCCCCATCAGCGGCGACTGGTCAAACTCGATCCCGAGCATGACGTTTTTCAGCACGCTCAGGTGCGAAAAGACCGAGTAACGCTGGAAGACGATCCCGCGGTCGACACCCGGCTCTTCCGGGAAAGGCTTCCCATCAAGCAAAAAGGTGCCGCGGGTCGGGTTCTCCTGCCCCAGCAGCATCTTCAGAAAGGTCGTTTTCCCGCAGCCCGACGGTCCGACGAGCGTACAGAATTCCCCCGCTTCGATGTTCAGGTTCAGGTTTTCCAGCACGACGTTGTCGCCGTACTCTTTCCAGAGGTTTTTGACGGTGACGAGGCTCATGACTGCTCCTTTCCTGCGTCATACCACGGGAACACCTTGTAAGTGAATCGCTTGAGCAGATAATCAAACAAAAAGGCGAGGAAGGTGATCCAGGCGACATACGGCAGGATCACATCCATCGACAGATAGCGGCGTACCAGGAAGATCCGGTACCCCAGCCCTTCGGTGGCCGAAATCGCTTCGGCGGAGATCAGGAAGATCCACGCCGTCCCCATGGTGAGGCGCACCGCATCAAGCAGGCGCGGAAAGATCTGCGGCAGCACGACGCGCAGGACGATCGTCCAGGACGATCCGCCCAGGGTCTGTGCCTTGATCAGCTGCTCCGCAGGAATCTCCATGACCCGCTGCTGCAGGTCGCGGACGATCAGCGGGGTCACCCCGATGACGATCAGTGCTACTTTAGCCAGCTCACCCATACCGAAGATAATGAATAAGATGGGCAAAATAGCCATTGGCGGCACCATGGAAAAGGCCGCGACGAAGGGCGAAAGGCCCGCACGAACGAAGGGAATGAACCCCAGCGGGATCCCCATCAGCAGCGCAAGCACCGCACTGATGAGCACGCCGAGGCCGAGACGCTCGAGTGAGGCAACCGTATCCCGGGCGAAGAGGTATTCGCCGGTACGCTTGCTCGGTTCAAACGCCATACGGTCGATGGCTTCGGCAAAGCTGCTCATGGAGGGCAGCAGTTTGTCGTTCGGATTTTCCGCCAGACGGACTTCCGACGCTCCCAGGTAGAGGAGCACGATCAGCACAAACGGCAGCAGCCCCAGGAAAAAGAGGGACGGCTTCGACGGTCTGAGGTTCATTAAACGTTTCATGAGAGGACCTTACAGTTTCCCTTCGGCTGCCATTTTGACGTAGGTGTCGTCGAAGCGAAGCTTGATGTTTTTCGGATCACCGAACGTTTTACCGCCCGGGAACGCCATACCGATGAACTCGGCGTCAGGAGCACCTTCACCGAGGATGCCGTGATCAAAGGAGAATTCGCTGACTTTTTTCATCGTCGCCGGAATGGCGTCGCTGGTTGTGAACGTCAGCAGGTCAGCGGGCTCGTAGAACATCATCGTGGAGTCAAGCTGGCTCTTGTACCCCGCGAGGTCCGTACCGGAAGCCTGCGCCATAAAAGTCAGGGCCGCTTCGTCGCCCTTTTTCATCAGTGCCATCGTTTCAAACCATGCACCGGTCAGTGCCTTGGCCAGTTTCGGGTTGTCTTTGAGCGTTTCAGTGTTGATGACGAGCATATCGATGATCTCGCCCGGCGTCTTGCTGGAGTCGAAGACAAGGTTCGCATCTTTATTGTTGGCCATGATCTCGCTGAGCTGCGGATTCCATGTCGTCATCGCCGTAACGTCTTTCGTCCCCCATGCCGCGACCATGTCGGCGTCGGATGTGTTGAGGACCTTGACGTCTTTCTCGCTCAGGCCAACCGTTTCAAGCGCACGCGCCAGCAGGTAGTGTGAGACAGAGAGTTCGACGAGGTTGACCGTCTGGCCTTTGATGTCGGAAAGTTTTTTCTTGTTTTTGAGGAGGATACCGTCGTTCCCGTTGGAGTAGTCACCCATGATGACCGCCGTAGAGTCAACGCCGCCGGCAGCCGGAATAGTGAGGGCGTCCATGTTCGTCATGAGACAGCCGTCAAATTTTCCTGCAGTATATTGGTTGATTGATTCGATGTAGTCGTTGACCTGGACCATCTCGATCTCGATGCCGTATTTTTTGGCCCACTTGTCGATGATCCCTTTTTGCTGGGCGTAATCCCAGGGCATCCATCCGACATAGATCGTCCAGGAGACCTGAAACTTATCTTTGACTTCCGCCATCAGCGAAGAGGCACCAAGGCCCATGACCAGCGTAGCGGCAACTAAGAGTTTTGAGGTAGATTTGAAAATAGATTTCATGTAAATCTCCTGAGTAGGTAATGGAATAAACACGCCAAGAGGTTGTAACCTCCCGGGCTTTTATCCCTCCGTGTAACCCCTACTCAAGAGGTCGACGGCTCTCGGACCAGACACGGTAACCCGCCGGAACCCTAGCCGCCTATTGTAGACAGTGGTGAGGTTAAACAACCTCGTGACATGCTTTCTGGGTGTCAGTATAACATTTTTATCAAACAGGTGAAGAAGTTTGGTGGTTAAAAAATAATCACCATTAAAAACAGTCACAACTTTCGTGTTCAATGCGCGAAAACGGCCAAATCCTTTTTACCGATTTTATCTGTTAATATGGGTATAATTTCATGACCATTGAGAGAGCAGAGAAGGAGTTGCATGCCCCAGGATCACCGTCCCATCCAGCTCGGCGTCAATATCGACCATATCGCCGTACTGCGCGAAGCGCGCCGCATCAATGATCCCGACCCGCTGATGGCCCTCGCCCTCTGTGCGCAGAACGGCGCGGACCAGATCACCATCCACCTCCGCGAAGACCGCCGCCACATTCACGACGAGGACGCCCAGAAGATCATCGCCTCCTCGCCGCTGCCGGTCAACCTGGAGTGCTCCATCAACCAGTCGATCATCGACATCGTCTGCGAACTCCGTCCCCACCGCGCCACGCTTGTGCCGGAAAACCGCGAAGAGGTGACCACCGAAGGCGGGCTTGACGTCATCGGCCAAAGCACCGCCGTCTCCGATGCGATCGACCAGCTTCACGATGCCGGGATCCCCGTATCGCTCTTCGTCGATCCCTCCGCGCACATTATGGAACAGTCCAAAGCCCTGGAAGCGGAAATGGTGGAACTCCACACGGGAACCTACGCCAATATCTATGCGATGCTTCACTCCGCCCTCCCCTATACCCGCCACAGCATCCCCGACCTCGAACTGCCGCGCGACGACCTGCAGCGCCGCCTCGAAGCCGCCGTCGACGCCCTGCGCCAGAGCGCGGAACACGCCCATTCCATCGGCCTCGAAATCGCCGCGGGCCACGGACTCAACTACCACAACGTACAGGCCATCAGGGCCATTGCAGAGATCACGGAGCTCAATATCGGCCAGAGCATTGTCGCACGCTCCGTCTTCTCCGGGCTTGCCGCTGCAGTGCGCGATATGAAAGCGCTGCTCGTCCGATGAGCCTGCCGCGCCTCGCCGTCAGCATCGGTGATCCGAACGGGGTCGGCCCGGAGATCGCCCTGCGGACCCATCCTCAGATTGCCGACGTCTGCCGCCCCTATTACTGCGTCGACCCCGAGGTCATGGCCGAGGCGGCATCCCTGCTGGGCATGCAGCTGCCCGACGATTTCACCATGGTCCCTCTGGGGCTCCCCGTCGCCATCAAGCCCGGATGCGTCACCGCCGATGCCGGGCGCTACAGCCACGCCTCCTTTGTCAAGGCGATCGCGCTGACCGAAGCGGGCGAAACGGATGCCATCGTCACTCTCCCGATCCACAAAGAGGCGTGGATGCAGGCGGGCATCACCTACAAAGGTCACACCGACCTGCTGCGTGATCATTTCGAGCAGGAAGCGATCATGATGCTGGGGTGCAGCCAGCTTTATGTCGCGCTCTTTACCGAACACGTTCCGCTCAAAGAGGTACCGGCGAAGATCGAACGCAACGCCCTCGCCCGTTTTCTCGTCGACCTCTACCGGGCCACCGGCTTCGATGACATGGCCGTGCTTGGGCTCAATCCCCATGCCGGGGACAACGGCGTACTCGGTGATGAAGAGCGGGAGATCGAAGCGGCCATTGACCTGGCCAACGACACGATCGCCTCAAAAGGGTTCAAGTGCGACGGACGCCCCTTTTTCGGGCCGGTCGTTCCCGATGCCGCCTTTACGCCGACCTTCCGTTCCGTGCACCGTCACATTGTGGCCATGTATCACGACCAGGGGCTCGCGCCCCTCAAGGCCCTCTATTTCGACGAAAGTGTCAACATCTCGCTGAACCTTCCCATTATCCGTACTTCCGTCGACCACGGCACCGCGTTCGACATCGCCTACCGCGGCAAAGCACGCCTCAACAGTTACCGCAATGCCGTGGATACCGCACTGAGACTCCTCTAGAAAACTTTCATTTATTTTATAATTATTTGTGATATTAAATTGACATTTTCACACTAGAATCTATCTATACCAAACTATTTTAGGGTTGACTGATGGGAACGGAAAAAGTCAAACAGCATATCTACATTATCAAGCAGCGCAAGCGGATCAATCTGGCCAGCGGCCCCTTCGAGTACGAGGAGCTTCTGGGAAAATGCACCAGCACGGAAGAGGCGAAAAAAATTCTTGACGCCCATCCCGACGCCTATATCTCGGAAGACTCCACCTACAGCGACTCCGACCTGTTCCGCTACGAGTAGCACACTGTTTACACACGATTAAATAGCGCGTTCTATACTGGGTTATTCCACTTTTCAAAGGATGATCGATGCCCAGAAGATACCTACTACTCAGTTCCATTCTTTCCGCCGTGTTGACCCTCCAGGCCGCGGCCGTCACCTTTGACGAAATGCCTCCGGTGACCAAGAGGGTGATGCCCAACGGTCCCAACGAGGTGCTCTCATTCAGTCCTGCCGTCGAGCGGGCGAAGGCATCCATCGTCTACATCTCATCGAAACAGACGCGCTCCCAGAAGTACATGGAACAGATGCACCCGTTCTTTGAACAGTTCTTCGGACGGCGCTACAATCCCAATCCCCACCGCCAGAGCCTCGGTTCCGGTGTCATCGTTACCAAGGACGGCTACATCGTCACCAATAATCATGTCGTCGAAGATGCCGACACCATCATGGTCAAACTGCCGGATTCCCAAAAGGAGTACCGCGCCAAGCTTGTCGGTAGTGACCCCAAATCGGATATCGCCGTTATCCGAATCGACGCGGAGGGGCTGACGCCGATCCGGATGGGCAGCTCCGCCGAGCTCCAGATCGGGGATATCGTCTTTGCGATCGGCAACCCCTTCGGTGTCGGCCTCAGCGTCTCGCAGGGCATCGTTTCGGCCCAGCATAAAAGCGGCATCGGGATCAATGAGTACGAGAACTTCATCCAGACCGATGCCTCCATCAATCCCGGGAACTCCGGCGGGGCCCTGGTCGACAGCCGCGGGGCGCTGATCGGCATCAACTCCGCCATTATCACCCGCAGCGGCGGCAACAACGGGATCGGCTTTGCCATCGAGGTCGATATGGTCAAAAGCATTGCCAAGAAACTGATCGAGGACGGCAGCGTCACGCGGGGCTACCTCGGCGTCAGCATCGGCAATATGACCAAAGAGCTGCAGTCGCTGTACAAGCATGAGCAGGGTGCCCTGCTCAACGATATCGTTGTCGATTCGCCGGCGGCAAAGGCGGGACTGAAACGGGGCGACCTCATAATCGCCGTCGACGGCGACCCGATCCGCAACGCCGCCGACCTGAAGAACAGGGTCGGGATGTACCGTCCCGGAAGCCGTGTCAAAATCACCTATGAACGCGACGGCGACACCGACAGCGTCTATGTCAATCTGACCGACCTGGGCGAACACGACACGAACGACGCCGACGCCGTCTTTGAAGGGGTGAGCCTGCAGAACATCGACGCGCAGCAGCGTTACCGCCTGCGGATACCCGATGACGTCGAGGGGGTCCTTGTCACCGAAGTCGACGCCGAGAGCGATGCGGCGATGCAGGGTATCCGGCCCGGAGACATCATTGTCCAGCTGGAAAACACCCCCGTCACCGACATCGCCTCCCTGGTCAAAGCGCACAAAAACGCCAAAGGGAAAATCAAGCGTGTCTACGTCTACCGCAAAGGGCAAGTCTACGTCGTCGCCCTTCCCTAAGCGCTGCCCCGGTGATCCCGGGCATTGGGATCCGGTACCCTGATGCGTTACAATAGAGGTTGACACACTGTACCGGAGATGCCACTATGCTCCTCTCGTTCACGTTACGCATGATTACCGCTTATCTCATTGTCATCGGCATCATGTTTGCCACGGTGTACCAACAGCACCATTCACGGATGGAAGATTATGTCAGTCAGCTCTTCGCGGACGTCATGACGCAGGTACGTGCACACCTGACGATGGATGAAGCCGAAACGGTCAGTGAAGAGATGCGTGAAGTGCTGCACAGCATGCAGATCCCCTATCTCGAGGCCTATGACGGGAAAGGGCGCCTGCTGCACACTTTCGCCTCTGGAGAATGGCCGTCGATTCGGCAGGGTACTCCCCTGCCTGAACTGCCGGTCAGCGGCGAAGAACATTTTACGTTGATCGAACATGCCCACTCCCCCTATCTTGTTTTTGCAACCGGACCTACCGAAATCAAGAACCCGTTCGGGCGGCATGTCGTCAGAGCCTTCCGCGGCGTGCTGCCCGTCGACGAGGGCATCATCCGGCGCATGCGTGAGCATTATGCCAACGCGCTCTGGCTTGTGCTCGCGACCGGCGCGGTATTTGCCCTCGCCCTTTTTCCGATGATCCTCTTCTATTATCGGCAGCTTCGCCTCAAAAACAGTGAGCTGATCCGCAGCTATTTCGGGACCGTTTCCGCCCTCGGCAGCGCCGTCGCCCAGCGTGACAGCGGCACGTCGAGCCACAGTTACCGTGTCACACTCTATACGCTGAGACTTGCCGAGGCGCTGCAGTGCTGCGGTCAAAAGCACATTGCCAATATCATCCTCGGCGCCTATCTCCACGATATCGGCAAAATCGGCATTCCGGACGCAATTTTGTTAAAAGCGGGCAAATTGACCGCCGATGAGTTCGAGCTAATGAAAAGCCATGTCGAGAAAGGGCTGGAAATCGTCAGCCATGTCACCTGGCTTTCCAACGCCGGGAGCGTGATCGCCGGCCACCATGAGAAGTATGACGGCAGCGGTTATCCCCACGGCCTGCGCGGAGAGGCGATCCCCCTGGAAGCGCGCATCTTCAGCGTCGCCGACGTCTTTGACGCCCTGAGCTCACGCCGCCCCTATAAAGCGCCCATGACGCTCGAGGCCTCCCTCGACTACATCAAAAGCCATTCCGGTACCCACTTCGATCCCGCCATCGTCGCAGTGTTCATTCGCATCGTGCCCGGGATCTACCGCGAGACGCTGCAGCGGAGCGAAAAGGAGCTCGAAGCGATGCTGCAAAAAGAGGTCGAACCCTACATCAACAGGCTATGATGCCCTTCAGGGTAAGAAATCGGTCAGGAGAGACGATCGCGGTAGGTTTCGTAGCCGAACCGCTTGATGATCTCCATCTGTCCGTTTTGCCGCAGTATGGCCAGTGAAGGAAGCTGCACACCGTTGAAGGCCGTGTTTTTGACGAAGGTGTAGTGGATCTGGTCTTCGAAGACGATCTGGTCCCCTACTTGCAGCGGCGCATCGAAGGCGTAGTCTCCCATGATATCGCCCGCCAGACAGGTATTGCCACCGAGACGGTAGGTATGAGGTTTTTCCCCGGTCTCGGCAGCATCGCGCACCTCGGCGCGGTACGGCATGGCCAGTGTGTCAGGCATATGCGCCTCGGCGGAGATGTCGAGGATGGCGATGTCCATCCCGTTATGCACGATGTCGAGCACCGTCGCGACCAGCGGACCGGTCTGCCAGCCGACCGCTTCACCCGGTTCCAGGTAGACGGTGATCCCCTTATGGCGCTCGCGGAAAGCGCGTATCACCTCGATCAGGCGCTCGACGTCGTAATCGGCGCGGGTAATGTGGTGCCCCCCGCCGAAATTGATGTACTCGAGCCCGTCGATGTAGGCACCAAACTTCGCTTCGAAGGCTTCGAGGACCCCTTCAAGGGCATCGACGTTCTGTTCGCAAAGCGCATGAAAATTCAGCCCGTCGAGTTTTGGAAGCTGGGCCGCGTCAAAATTGGCCGCCGTCGTTCCCAGACGGCTGTAAAGCCCGCAGGGGTTGTAGAGGTCGACCGGCGACGAGGAGTACTCCGGGTTGACGCGCAGGGAGACGGAGAGGCCCGGATTGACGCTTTTGACACGATCATAAAAACGCGCCAGCTGGTCCGGGGAGTTGAAGACGATATGGTCGGAGATCGCTGCGATCTCATCGATATCCCGCTCTTTATAGGCGGGGGAGTAGGTATGCACCTCTTTATTCATCTTCTCCCGCGCCAGCTTCGCCTCATGCAGGCCGCTGGCGGTGCACCCCTGCAAATAACGTCCGACGAGGTCGAACGTCGACCACATCGCAAAGCCTTTGAGCGCCAGGATGATCTTCGCGCCGCTCTCGCGCTGGACGCGATCGAGCAGCGCGAGGTTCGATGCCAGACGCGCCTCTTCACAAATATAAACCGGTGTTTCAACGTCATAATACTTTTTCATCGTGTTACTTTTCGATATAATCCCGTCCATGCAAAAATTCATACTGGGTGTCGCGGCCATCGCGCTTGCCTTCACCCTCTATTCACTCTACGATATTATAACCTCTTCCCCCGCCGAAAATGAACCTGTCAAGGCCCCGAACGGGACCGAAGCGGTCACGGCCAACCCCGAACTGCACCCGGAGCAGAGGCTGAGTGCCCGCGAGAAAAAAGCCCGTTTCATCCGCCAGATCCTCCCCGCGGTGCAGGCGGTCAAAGCCGAACTCGATGCCGAATACGCCCGGGCAAAAATGCTGATAAACAAACCCGGGCGCACGACCGCTGAAGAGGCGTGGCTCCAGGAGCAGATGCAGCGCTACAACGTTGCCGGGTACCCCTGTCTGCTGCGCAGTATGCACACGCACCCGATCAGCCTCGTTATCGCCCAGGCGGCACTGGAGACCGGGTGGGGAAGCTCGCGTTTCTTCAAGGTGGCCAATAACGTTTTCGGGATCTGGTCGTATAACAAGCATGAGCCAAGGATCGCCGCCTCGGAGCAGCGCGGCACCAAGACGATCTATGTGAAGAAGTTCGCCACCCTCAACGACGCGATCCGCGGCTATTTCAGGATGATCGCCAAGGGATACGCCTACAGCGGCTTCCGGCGCGCACGCTACCAGACCGACAACCCCTTCGAGCTGCTGCGCCACCTGCGCCGCTACTCGGAGCTGCGCGACGAATATGTCGCCCGCCTCTACTACGTCATGAAGGCCAACAAGCTCTACACCTACGATACGCCCTCCTACGCGCCGATCGCGCTGGTCGATATCGTTCCGGAGTATGTCGCGCAGAAGATGGAGGAAGCCGCGAAGAAAAAAGCGTCTGAACAGCAGATGTGCGCACTCAACGAAGTCAAAGTGGAGGGGGAAGAGAAAGAACCGGTCCCCTGCGAGGAGGAGCCGGAGACAAACCTTACGCGTCCAGCTCCTGGACTTTCCACGGTAAGCCCTGCGCGTTCATTTCGTCCATAAACGGGTCCGGGTCGAACTGCTCCATATTCCAGACCCCCTTCTCATACCACTTTTTCTCCAGCATCAGTTTCGCGCCGATCATCGCCGGGACACCCGTCGTGTAGGAGACGCCCTGTGATTTAACCTCGGCGTAGCACGCCTCATGGTCTTTCACCTGGTAGATGTAGACCTTGCGTTTTTTGCCGTCTTTGAGCCCTTCGGCGACGATGCCGATGTTCGTCTTGCCCTTGGTACGCGGCCCCAGGCTCGCCGGATCGGGCAGCAGGGTACGGAGGAACTCGATCGGGACGATCTTCTGCCCCTGGTGCTCCACCGGTTCTATGCCCAGCATCCCGACGTTCTCCAGACACTTCATGTGGGTCAGGTAGCTCTCGCCGAAGGTCATGAAGAAGCGGATACGCTTAAGCCCCTTGATGTGCTTCACCAGCGACTCCATCTCTTCATGATAGAGCAGATAGCTCTCTTTGGGCCCGATTTCGGGGTAGTCCCAGCTCATATGGATCTGCATCGGGTCCGTCTCGATCCACTCGCCTTCTTCCCAGTAGCGTCCCTTCGCGCTCACCTCGCGGAGGTTGATCTCCGGGTTGAAGTTCGTCGCAAACGGATAGCCGTGGTCGCCGGCGTTGCAGTCAAGGATGTCGATGGTATGGATCTCGTCGAAATAGTGCTTCTGGGCATAGGCGCAGAAGACGTTGGTCGCGCCAGGGTCGAAGCCGCTGCCCAGCAGCCCCATGATCCCCGCCTGTTTGAATGCCGCGTCGCGGCCCCACTGCTCCTTGTACTCGAACTTCGCTTCGTCCGGATGCTCGTAGTTCGCCGTATCCAGGTAGTCGACGCCCGTCAGGGTACAGGCATCCATAATAGAGAGGTCCTGATAGGGAAGCGCCACGTTGATAACGATGTCGGCCTTGACCTTTTTGATGAGGGCAGCGGTCTCTTCGACGCTGTCCGCATTGACCTGTTCAATCGCGACGGCACCGACCGGGAGTTCGTCCGCAATCGCCTTGCAGCTCTCGAGTCTGCGGCTCGCCAGGACAATCTTTGTAAACGTTTCGCTGTTCATAACGCACTTGTGCGTCACCACGCGGCCCACGCCGCCCGCACCGATAATCAATACAGTAGCCATTCTTCTACCTCGTCAATAAATTCACCTAAAATAGTAACCTATTTCCGTTTAAGCAGCCCCCGAAAACAGGACGATTGTCGCCGGAGCGTAATCTTGCTATACTGTCTTAAATCGTGGAAAAAGGAGCGGTATGCCGTCATTCATCCTCTGGGTGGAGGCGTTCTCCGGGCTCGGTCTTTTCCTCTTCGGGATGCTCTTCCTGGAGAGCGAGATCCGCCAGTCCGCCGGCCATGCCTTCAGAAGCATCGTCCAGCGTGCGACCGGTACGCCTCTGCGCAGCCTGATGACGGGGCTGGGCGCGACGGCCGTCTTTCAAAGCTCTTCCGTCGTCACCCTGATGGCGCTGTCGCTCGTCGGGGCACAGCTCCTGACGCTCGGCAGCGCGATCGCCGTCATCTTCGGCGCCAATATCGGGACCACCATTACCGTCTGGATCGTCGCGCTTGTCGGCTTCAAGGTCGACATTAACCTTGTCGCCTACCTGATGATCGGCATCGGGGGGATCGGCGGTGTGCTGGTGAGTTCCGAGGGGCGCTGGAAAAACCACTTCGGCGTCATGGTCGGGTTCGGTCTTCTGTTTCTCGGTCTCGAGGGGATGAAACGGAGTTTCGGCGGTTTCGCCGACGTCTTCGATCTCACCCACTTCGCCTCCCTCAGCCCCTACTGGTTCGCCGTGATGGGCCTGGTGCTGACCGCGGTGATCCAGGCCAGTGCCGCGTCTATTGCCATCGCGCAAAGCGCCATTTTCGCCCATATAATCAGCTTTGATGCGGCCGCCGCCTTTGTCATCGGCGCCAACGCGGGTACGACGGTCACGGCGATGCTCGGCGCCATCGGCGGGACACCGGACAAAAAACGTGTCGCGCTCGCCCACTTTGTGTTCAATATCTCGACCGGTGCCCTTGCCCTGGCGCTTCTCCATCCGCTGATCTGGCTGGTGGAGAGCGCCGCAGCACCGCTGAATGACGTCGTCAGGATCGCCGTGTTCCATACGGTCTTCAATGTGCTGGGCGTCGTTTTGTGGTTCCCCTTCATCCGGTTGCTTGAACGGCTCTTGAAACGTACCTTCAAAAAAGAACCGCTGCAGGTAACCAAGTGGATCCACAAAGTGGCGGTCACGGTCCCGGACATGGCGATAGACGCCCTGAAAAACGAAGTGACGACCCTGTCACAGCGGGTCGAGGAGTTCGCCCTGCTCGCCATCGACATCCCGCCGCCGAAAGCGTTTGAGGCGGGGCTCTCCGTCGACAAGCTCCTCGAAGCCCCGCCCAAGCACTTCGACATCGCTTTTGACCGGCTCTACTCGAATATCCGCCGGCATGAGGGGGAGATCTACCGCTACATCATCCTGCTCGCCCCGAACTGCCCCCAGCAGGAGCAGCAGGTGCAGCTCCTGGCACTGCAGCGTACCATCGCCTACCTGGCCACCGCGGCCAAGGCGATCAAAGATATGCTTTACGACATCGAACGTCTCTACGATGCCGCGTCGCCCGAGGAGCAGTCCTTTTACAAAGACCTCCGTTACCAGATCCTCAAAAGCGTCCTGGCCTATCATGCCGTCGCCCAGGGTGCCGAAGCGGAACGCGAAGTACTGGAGGAGACCTACAGGCGGGTGGCCAACTCCTACAAAAACAGCATGGAGGTCATCGAAGCCATTGCCAAAAACCCTGCCATCCCTTCGGAGATGACGACAATCACCGTCAATGCCCTGCACCTGGTCAAGAGCTTTACCAAGTCCCTGAGAAACGCCCTGCCCAAGGGGCCTCTTCTTAATCAATCATGACCTATAATGGTAGAATTAAACTTTGATACAAGAGTAAACCACATGAAGCAGGATAAACAGGTTATCGGCTGGCGTGAACAGGTTGGACTCCCGGCACTGGGCGTCGACGCCGTCAACTGTAAAATCGACACCGGGGCCAAAACGTCTGCCCTCCATGCCTTTTACGTTGAGGCGTTTGAGACGGACGGCAAACGGATGGTGCGGTTCGGACTGCACCCGAATCAAAATGATACGGAGACGGTCGTCGAATGCGTTGCCGAACTCTTTGATGTACGCACCGTCAGCGATTCCGGCGGTCACCGGGAAGAGCGCTACGTCATCCTGACGCCGATCTGCATCGGAAATGTAACCTTTGACGCCGAAGTCACCCTCACCAACCGCGACACGATGGTGTTCCGGATGCTGCTTGGCCGCCGTGCCATGGAAAAACGTTTCATTGTCGATCCCGATGCCTCTTATCTTACCGGGGAGCCCGCCGAATGAAAATTGCCATCCTTTCACGCAACAAGAATCTCTATTCAACCCGCCGCCTCGTCGAAGCGGCCCAGGCACGCGGACACGAGGTCGAGGTCATCGACACCCTGCGCTGTTACATGAACATCACCTCCGAGCGGCCGTCGATGCACTACAAGGGCGAAGACCTCGTCGGGTTCGATGCCGTTATTCCCCGCATCGGGGCGTCGATCACCTTTTACGGGACGGCGGTACTGCGGCAGTTCGAGGTGATGGGACTGCACCCGTTGAACGACTCCATCGCCATCAAGCGTGCCCGTGACAAACTGCGCTCCCTGCAGCTGCTGGCGCGCAAAGGGGTCGGGATGCCGGCAACCGGCTTCGCCCGCAATCCCGACGATATCGATGACGTACTCGACATGGTCGGGGGCGCCCCGGTCGTTATCAAACTCCTCGAAGGGACCCAGGGGATCGGCGTGGTCCTCGCCGAGACGAAAAAGGCCGCCGAGAGCGTTATCCAGGCGTTCATGGGGCTCAATGCCAACATCATGGTCCAGGAGTTCATCAAGGAGGCGGGCGGTGCGGATATCCGCTGCCTTGTCATCGGCGACAGGGTCGTCGCCGCGATGAAGCGCCAGGGGCCTGAGGGGGAGTTCCGCTCCAACCTGCACCGCGGCGGCAGCGCCAAAGTGATCAAGATCACTCCCGACGAACGCGCGGCCGCCGTTGCCGCGGCCAAAGCAATGGGGCTGCAGGTTTGCGGCGTCGATATGCTCCGTTCCAAACGCGGCCCGCTGATTATGGAGGTCAACTCCTCCCCCGGGCTCAAGGGGATCGAAAGCGCCTCCGGCAAAGACATCGCCGGTCTCATTATCCAGCACCTTGAAAAGGCCAGCAGCAAGCCCCGCGCCAAAAAGCCGAGACTTTCACCAATGTAAAGGGGATGACGCCATGTTCGAGATAGCAGGAATTTCCGTCGCCAGGGGGGAGCGCAAAGTCATTCCCATCCCTCTGCCCGCCCTCTACTCCGAAAAACGGATCGATATGCCGGTCGAGGTCGTTCGGGGAAAGCGCAAAGGTCCGACCCTGTTTGTCAGTGCAACCGTCCATGGGGATGAACTCAACGGTATCGAGATCATCCGCCGTCTGCTGCAGCTCCCCCAGCTCGCCAAACTCCGCGGCACCATCGTGGCCGTTCCCGTCGTCAACCCCTACGGCCTGATCCAGCATTCGCGCTACCTCCCCGACCGCCGCGATCTCAACCGATCCTTCCCCGGCATGCAGAAAGGAAGCCTCGCCTCCAGGGTCGCCAAGATCTTCATGGACGAGATCGTCGACAAAGCCGACGCGGGAATCGACCTGCATACCGGCGCCGTCCACCGCTCGAACTTCCCGCAGGTACGGGCCAACCTCGACGACGAAAGGACCCTGGCAATGGCCGAGGCATTCCGTGCGCCTGTGCTGATGCACTCCGCGCTTCGCGATGGTTCGCTGCGCGAAGCGGCCGTAGAAAAAGGGGTGCCCATACTGCTCTACGAAGGGGGAGAAGCGCTGCGCTACGACGAGCTCTCCATCCGCACCGGGCTGAAGGGGATCGTCCACGTCATGCGCCATCTGGGAATGCTGCCGAAAACCACCTATACCCCCAAAAAGCTGCCGACCGTCACCGTCAGCAGCAGCAAATGGCTTCGATCGCCCCAAAGCGGGCTGATGCGCAGTTTCAAAGCTCCGGGAAGTTTCGTCAAAGAGGGTGAACTGCTGGCGCAGATCGACGTGCCGCTGCAGCAGGAGGTGATCGAGGTCTATGCCGAATTCGACGGGGTCATCATCGGACGCCTGGAAACCCCCCTGGTCTACGAAGGGGATGCGATCTTTCATATCGCCACCAAGGAAAAGGCCCATACCATCTCCCACTTGGAGGCCCTGGAGGCCCTGGACGAAAGTGCCGTCGGCGAAGCGATGCCCTCTCTGCTTCAGGACCCGCCTCTGATCTGATCGCCGCCTAAAGGTAGAGATCAGTGAGCAGCTGCAGCATCTTCTTGACGGATTCCGTCCGGACCGTCTCCGAGACGGTATGATACCCGGTCGTCGGCAGTTGCAGCGTCGTCCCCTGGAGCGTCCCCTCCGCGGCCAGCCGCCCCATCTCCGTACTCCCCAGTGATGCCGCCGTTCCTCCGGAGGCCATCAGCTTGGCGTTTTGCGTCTCGATATAGCGGTCTTTGAAACTGTAGCGGATGCCGAGAGTTTCACAGCGCGCGGCGATCTCCTCCGTAAATGCCTCGTTGAAAGAAGCGTTCGCATCCCGGTAGCGCAGCACCAGGTCCTGCGCATCGGCCGTTTCTCGGTCGGGGAAAGGACTGGTGTCGAGCACCAGGAGCCGGTCGGTCTTCCCGTCGAAGCGGCGGTACCACTCCAGCACGAAACGCCAGCTTTTGCCTGCCTCCTCTTGTGCGGTGAAAAAAGCCGTCCCCTCGTATCCGCAGCGGTAAAGATGCAGGATCAGCGCCGCGCTGATGACGTTGTCAAGCTGGGCCGAGAGCATCCCCCCATTGATCCGAAGCGAATCGACATAGGCGACCGGTGTTCCCGGCAGCAGGTACTCCAGCCCTTTCACCTCGAAGATCAGGTTGTTGCGCCGCGGGCAGATGTAGGCCTTCTCGATATTGCCCAGCCCGATGTATGTACCTGACCAGGGCTGATAGGCCTGGACCGCCTGCCCCGCGAAACGTTCCGAAATCGTATTCATCGTCTGTTCCGCCACCGAGTTGCCGATCAGGTCTGCGCGGTTCTGGGTCAGGAACGCCGCGTACTGGAACTCGTTCGGCCCCGTACAGATCAGGCCGTGGCGGTCGATATGCGCCGACAAGGCCCCCGTTTCGGGCTGCTTGCCCTGCGCGAAAAGCACCCCCTCATAGAGGGTCGTTTCGATCCCGAGCTCGTCGAGTTCGCGCTTGAGCGTCAGGAAGAAGGGGTGTTCCGCCCCCACGACGGAGGGGCGGCGGACAAGGTACTTCAGAGTATCGAGGAATTCGCTGAACGCCGTGCCGCTCATGATGTATATCCTTTGCCGTGCTGGTCCATCAGGTTCAACTCCTGCCGCCCGGAGAAACAGACTTTCGGGTCCGGTGTGAGCATGAGGCTGTCGTCACGCCCTTCGTAATCGACCTGCCGCAGCAGTAGCTTCATCGTCTCAAGCCGCGCCCTGTGCTTGTCGCTGGAGCGGATAACGTGCCAGGGGGCCGCCGCGTGATCGGTCACGGTCAGCATCTGGTACTTCATCTGCGTAAACTGCTCCCACATGCTCTGCGCCTGCATGTCGATCTCGCTGAGTTTCCAGCGGCGCAGCGGATCACTCCGGCGCTGTTCGAAACGCAGGGCCTGCTTCTGCTTGCTGACGCTGAAATAGAGTTTGACGAGGAGCGTCCCCTCCTCGGTCAGCGCCTGCTCGAACGGCACGACGTGCTTGAGGAAAAGCGCATGTTCGCGCGGGGTGCAGAACCCGAAGACCGGCTCGACCATCGCCCGGTTGTACCAGCTGCGGTCGAAAAGCACCAGTTCGCCGAAATGGGGGAAGTGTTTGATGTAGCGCTGGAAATACCACTGGGAGCGCTCCTCCTCCGTCGGTTTGCCCAGGGCGACGATGCGGTAGTGTTTCGGGTTCATGAAACGGCTGACGCTGCCGATCGTCGTTCCTTTGCCCGCGGCGTCACGCCCTTCGAAGAGCACCATCATCTTCAACCGGTTGCGTTCAATATGCTGCTGAAGCTTGATCAGTTCCGCCTGGTAAGGCGCGAGCGCAAGGTTCTCCGCGTGGATACGAAGCGCTTCATCCTGCTGCTCCGGTGTCAGGCCATACGTTTGCATTGTCTCCCCCTGACGTTATTCGAGATAGTTCATACTGTAAAGCACGCGCTCATGGGCATCCCGCGTCTGTTTTTGGCGGTCCACCGTCTCCAGTCGGCCCCGAAGCCCCATGCCGTTGGCGATCTGGATCGCCAGTCCCGGCCGGGCATTGAGCTCCAGCAGCAGCGCACCGTCGTTCTTGTCAAAAACGATGTCGGCCCCCAGGTAGCCCAGGCCCGTCATCTCATAACACGATGACGCCATCGACAGCACCGCCTCCCACTGGGGGACCCGAAGGTGGGCGAAATCGTGATGGGTATCGGGATGGTGCGTGACGGGACGGTCGTGGATAACCGCCGAAAGCGCCGAACCGTCTTTCAGGTTCAATCCGACGCCGACGGCCCCCTGGTGCAGGTTCGCTTTCCCGTCGCTCTCCTTGGTCGGACAGCGCATCATCGCCATCACCGGGTAGCCCCGGTAGACGATGATGCGGATGTCCGGCACCCCTTCGAAACTGTAATTGGCGAACATCGGGTCGAAGGCGACGACCTTTTCGATGATCGCCGTATCGTACCGGCCGCCCAGCGAGTAGAGGCCGCTGAGGACATTGGAGAAGTGTTTGCGCAGGTCCGACAGGGAGAGCGCATCGCCGCTGGCTTTGATAAAGGTATCGCCTTCGCGGTGGGTGATGACGACGATCCCCTTCCCGCCGCTGCCGTAATCGGGTTTGACGACAAAACTGTCGTAGGTGGCGAGGATGGTGTGCAGGTCGCGCAGCTGGGACTGGCGTTCAATGGTCGCATAAAGTTCCGTCACCGGTACCCCCGAAGCGGTGGCCAGCTCTTTGGTCATCAGCTTGTTATCGACCATCGGGTAGAGTTTGCGGGGATTGTAGCGGCCGATCAGTTCGATATTGCGGTAATTCATCCCGATGATGCCTTTGCGCCGCAGCGCGCCGAAGGTCACCAGTTTCATCGCCCGGCCATCGGTGCGAAACGCACCAGTTCGGAGAGCCGGTAGCCGGTGTAGCGGCCGATCAGGATGACCATGGCCAGGACAAGCAGCTGCAGTTCGGGGAAGGTAAAGGTCAGGTGGCGTACAAAGTCGTTATCCATCGCAAAAGAGGCGGCGATCGCTACGATCAGTGAACCGCCGACCTGGGTCAACGCCTCCCGCGCCCCGCTCTCCTCCCAGAGGATCGACATCCGCTCGATCGTCCAGGAGAGGATGATCATCGGGAAGAAGGTGATCTTGAGCACTTCGTCGATCCCGAGTTTGAAACTGATGATGCTCATGATCGACATAATGCTGATCACGACGATGATAACGGCGGATATCCTCGCCACCAGCAGCAGCTGGAGCCTGGAGAGGTAGCTGCGTACGATCAGGCCGCTCGCGACAATGACGAAGAACATCGCCAGACCGCTGATCAGCGTCGTCTGAATAAAGGCGAGGGCAAACAGGACGGGCATGAAGGTCCCCATGGTGCGGATCCCGATCAGGATACGGAAGATGACGACCACCAGTGCGCCGATCGGGATCAGCAATAGCTGCTTGAAAGCGTTTTGCTGGGAGCTCGGCAGGGTGTAGAGCGAGAAGTTCAGGAAATCGTTACCCTGACGCAGCATTTCACGCTTGCTGAGCATCGAGGCCGCGACTTTCGCCTCGCTGACCGAGAAGCGCAGCCGCGCTTTGGCAATCCCCTTTGTCGTCATCATTGCCCGGTTGCCGAGTGACCAGACAAAGAAGTTCTCCGGCAGCGTGATCTGCCCCGACTTGAAGCTGAAATAGCCCGTCTCGTCCGTCCCTTTGACCTCCAGCAGGGTCACGGCCCGCCGTTTTTTCTGCCCATCCTCGAGCATAATACCGCGCACCTTGCGGAAGGGAACCTTTTCCCGTGCCAGCAGTGCCATGACCAGGGAGGATGTCGTCTCGTTCTTCTTCGCCAGGAGCTCTTTGACCGCATCGGTCGGCATTTCGGTGTTGAACATATCGATCAGCTGTGCCGCCAGGGAGATCCCATCGGCCGAATGCTCCCGCGCGAAGTTGAGGATCCCCGCCGCCGCGGCCTGTTCCGATGCATCCCAGAACTGTGTGTCGTCATATGCGGGGGACGTATCCCACATATCCTTGCGTTCCTGAGGCTCGTAGAGCGGTTCGGGCGTAACCCTAACTTTATAAAAGAGCTTGCTCTTGTCGTCAAACTGCCGTTTCGTCCAGTGCAGCAGTTCCCCGTCCTGCATGGAGGCAGTCGTCATGCCGAACTCGCCGGCTTCCCCCTCCCGCTCGAGGATCTTCATACCCGGCTGCTGCGACGGGAGACGCAGCGAGACCGACGCAGCACTGCCGGTACCTTCCAGGTCCACTTCCGCCGTGACCGTAAAGACGGAACGCTTGTCATGGGGCGTGACAGGAACACCCAGGTACACCACCTTGTACCAGGAGACGAAGAGCCCCGCCATCGCCAGCAGCATGACGATCATCAGTACCTGAAAACGTGACGATATCACGGGGTTTCCACCAGCTCTTTGATATATTTTCGGCTGACATCGACAATGAAGTGATCATGCAGGAAATTGACGCCGATAAGGATCTTGTATTTGAAGTTGCTCCGGTCGGTCAGGGTCACCTCGACCGCCTGGGTCACATCGCTGAGGGTGAGTTTAAGCATCACGACCGCCCGGCGCTGCGACGGGGCGCCGTGCTGTTTGATCCGCACGAAACGCACGACCTTGGCACGGATCGGTTTTCCGTTGACGTTGAACAGGGCCCAGTCCTGGCCGTCTTCATTGATGACCTGGAGGTCCTCCGCGCCGATGGAAGTCGTATTGGCACCGGTGTCAATCCTGCCGTCGAGGACAAAGCCCCCCGGTTCGACAAACACCTTCTCCACCTTCCCGATCACCTGTTTCGTGCCGATCTCGCCCGCGTCCGCCTCTTCATCGCTCCAGCTCACTTCGGCCGGTTCGACGACAGGGGGCTGCTGCGCGGCCGTCTCCGCAGCCGCCAGCGCACTGAACGCCACTAAACATAAGATCGCCAGGAAGGTCCGTTTCTTCAAAATACGCCGCTCACTTTCGTAGCCAAAAAGGCATTTTTGGTTTAGATTGTAACAGAGAAAGGTGACTATGACAACTGTGACAGCAGCGTATTGAGGTCGCCGAGCACGTTGATCGATGCGATCTTGCCGTTACGGAAATGGAAAAAAGAGGCGCCGGAGAAGCTCACCCTGTTGCCCGAAGCCGGATGCCCGAAAAGCTCGCCTTCATGCTTGCCCGTATAGGAGACGTACGCGGCGGCCCTCTCGTTCTCGACAACGGTAATCTCAACGGCGTGGTAAAGGGCCGGAAATGCCCGTGTCACCAGCTCGGCGTAGTCTTTGAAGCCCGCCAGGCCGTTCGCTTCGATTCCCAGCGATCCCCTGAAACGGACATCGGGATCGAGCAGCACGTCAGCCTGGGAGAAATCCTTATCATTCCACATCGCATAATAGCGTTCGAGCAACTGCCGCGGTTCCATCATGCACTCACTCATCATCGAAACGGTGTTTATGGGGGAAACGTTCAACCGGCGCAAAATCGTCCTCGTCGTCGTCCTCCCAGGTTTCATCGTTCTCAAAATCATACGTAAAGATACGTTCGTATCCCCGTTTTTCCAGCTCTTCGTCAAGGGTTTCGGGGGCGTACCCTTTCGTTTTACAAACCGCAAGGATCGAAGCGGCATCCGCTTCCTCCACACCGTTCAACTTCATTTCCATTTCGATATCAGAAATCGTCATTTCGACCTCAAATAGTAAAGCGCCGACAGGCGCTGAACACGGGCTACTACCCGACCATGACCGCGTGCAGCGGCCAAAACAAAAATAAGTGCAAACCAGAAATTATACTCCTTTTTTTGCGAAAACAGCGCTATAATTTAGACACTCATTGCATTGCCCTATGCCAAATAGAGAGCCGTACTGCCGGGAGGAGAAAGCGCATGATGAAACAGATAGTTTGGGGAGCGTGCCTCCTGTTTGCGGCACTTTCAGCGCAAGCTGAGGAGAGAGACCCGATGGAGGTATGCGACGAAAGGAACGACGCCTGCGTCGCAAAGTGTGACGGAATGGAAAACGCCTCCTCGTCGTGTTACGACGCCTGCGATACCGCCTACCGGCGCTGCCTCGACATCGCCAACGGATACACCCCGGAACTCCCCAGCACGTATGCGGCGGATGCCAATGCGAGTGCGAAAAAGGCTCAGAAGTAAAAAGCGATCAGCAGGGTGCTGATCCAGATGGCGCCGGTCATCACGAGCGAAACGAACACCAGCGCCGCACCCGCATCCTTGGCACGTTTGGCCAGTTCATGGTATTCGAGCGTGACCAGGTCCACGACACGCTCCACCGCGCTGTTGGCCAGTTCCGCCAGGAGCGGGATAAAGAGGGAAATGCTCAAAATAGCGCTGTAAAGCGGGCTGATCGGCAACAGCCAGGCAAAGGTGCCCATGCCGAAAAAGAGCAGCAGCTGCAGTTTGAAAGAGCTCTCATTGCGGATAACCTCGATGAGGCCGCTCAGGGCATAGCGCGTATTTTTGAAGAGGGTGTATTCCGGTTTATTGAGCAATCGAATCCTTTAACTGCATGACCGCGTCGCGGACCGAATCCGCGCTGCTGGCAAGGGGCATCGGGGCACCGAAGACGACCGTCACCGTGCGCCGCAGCGAACGCCGCGGGCCGGGATGGCTCTTTCGGGTATAGGACCATCGGCTGCCGCACATCCCATCGATGTAAAACGGCACGATCTCCCCCCCGTGACTCTGAGACGCTATTATCTCAAAACCCCTATAAAACTTTTCTATCTCGCAGC
This sequence comes from Sulfurimonas sp. HSL3-1, assembly GCF_039645995.1. Lineage (NCBI taxonomy): Bacteria > Pseudomonadati > Campylobacterota > Epsilonproteobacteria > Campylobacterales > Sulfurimonadaceae > Sulfurimonas > Sulfurimonas diazotrophicus. The sequence continues at coordinate 1,127,646 of NZ_CP147920.1, read as the reverse complement.
GCCGGCTGATGCCGCCTTCGGGAAAAATGGCCACGGCTTCTCCCGCGTTTAACGATGATATCGCCTCTTTGAACGCCTGCTTCGACGCCTTGGGCGAGACGGGGATCGTCCGCCCCAGCCGGAACATCCACCCCAGCGCTTTCCATTCGTAGATGGCACGTTCCATCATGTAGCGCAGCAGACGGCGGCGCAGCGCGATCTGCACCAGCAGCCAGTCCAGCCAGCTGACATGGTTGCCCAGCAGCAGTACCGGCCCGGAGCGCGGAACGTGCTCCCGCCCCTCGGCCCGGACGCGGTAACGCAGCGACACCAGCAGCGCGGCCACCGTCCAGAGCAGCAGCAGCACGCCTTTGCGCATCCTCACCCCTCGCTTCCCGAAAGCGAGGTGCTCCACCCCAGGTAGAGCCCGTGAGCCTCGAGTGCGGTTTCGATCAGCGGCCGGGTAACCTCCTCAAGCACTTCGGGGGTACAGGCGTGTGTGCGTTCGTACAGTAGTCCGTGGGGATAGAGCCCCTCCTCTTCCAGGTCCGTTTCAATACGCACACCCTCTTCGGCCAGGGCCACCGCCGCGCGCTGCATCGCTGTTCGCGTCTGGAAAAAGAGGTAATGCTCCACCGGGCGTTCACAGGAGAGGTCATCGCCGGCCGCTACCAGTTCCGCAATGATCTCGGTGCTTTTGGCCTGCTGAAGCTCAAAGGGGTCGGGTACGAGGACATCGTGGTAAAAGGCGTGATGGGTGTCGCGGGTCGCCCCGTACTCGATCCGGCCGTAGCCATGCTGCTTGAAAAGATCCCGGAACTGCTGCTCCGCCCCCTTGCTCCAGGCGGCATAGTAATAAAGCTCCGCCCACCCCTCCTGCAGGCGCATGCCGGCATACAGGGCGCCGTTGCGCAGTTCGAGCCGATCGTTCAGCTCCGTCTTGATCGCATCGAGGACACGGCGTTCCTCTGCGTCGCACCCGCCCGCCGCGTTCGGCGATTTGAGCGGAGCGAAGCTCCAGAGCATCCAGACCGTATCGTCGCTTTGGGGCTCAAAATCGAGGTTCGCCTCGATCGTGACCGGGATATTTTCTTCATTCGTCGTCGTGTAGGTAACGTTCATGCACTGCCCTTGGTATAATGGCGCTATTTTAACAAAGATTGGGGAAGGAATAGATGGAGAGCATTGTCGCGGTAACGGTTTTTTATCTTCTCCTCGAAGGGTTCGAGATCGCCTGGCAGAAGGCGCCGACGATGCTGGAGATGCTTATACGCATCCGGCGCCGCTATGACAGAAGCATTTTCTACTTCTTCCTGCTGCACCCCACCTACTACTTTGCCATCTGGCTGATCCTGGAGACGCGGATGGCGCTGCCCGCCGTCATGCTCCTCTTTATCAAAACGGTCGATATCGCGACAAAGATCGTCCTGATGCAACAGGTGTTTGAAAAAAGAGAGGTCTCCGCACCGCTGCAGGAGATGCTTATTATGCCGCTGGGAAGGTGGATGCCCTACGCAGGCTACGCCGTCTACCCGCCGCTGGTGCTGTGGGCGATCCTTTAAAAGGTCAACGCTCTCTTATCTCTTTGAGCGCTTCGGCGATCTTCGCCTTCTGCTCTTCGGAAAGTGACTGGGATTCGAGTTTCTCCATCAGCGATTCGCTGAGTTTGTCCATCCGGGCGTTGTCATCGCGCTGGGCACGCCCGATCCGCCGTACAATAAGGTAAAAAAGCCCCGCCGTCACGATCAGCAACAGCGCGGCGGCACTCAGCATCAGCCCCTCTACGGACATGGCCCCTCCATTGTTTTCTGGATAGTATAGCGCAATGGCGGGACCGAATCAATCGCTACGGCAGCGATTCGTAACGGGCGTCTGTCAGGGTTTTGAGGAAGGCGACGATGGCATCCTCCTCCTCGTCGCTCAGCCCAAGGTTGCCGAGCTCGTCGACATTGATCGTTTCGGGCACCTCCGGCGTGCGCCACGGCAGGCCCGTCTCCGGGTTGAGCGCACCGGTCACGTCACGGGTATTGTAGAAGTGCACCACCGCTTTGAGGGTTTTGAAGACGCCGTTATGCATGTAGGGTCCCGTCACCGCGATGTTGCGCAGCGTCGCCACTTTGAACGCACCATCGAGGGAGGGGTCGCCCGTCGTCTCCCCCAGGCCCAGGTCGCGGTAATCCGCCACGGCGCTGAGCGGATTGTTTGGGTTGCTGCGGACCGCTTCATTGACGGGAACCCCCAGGTTGTCGAAGGTCGCATCGGTAAAGAGCGCCGGCGCGCCGCCGGTCCCGACGTTGGGGTGGCAGGCGGCGCAATTGCCTTTGTCTGCGCGTACAAACATCTCCAGCCCTTGGCGTTCCAGCGCCGTCAGCTCCGCTTCGCCTTTGAGCCAGCGGTCGTATTTCGAATCAAACGGCGCGAAGACGTCGCTCTTCTCAAAAGTGGCGATCGCATCGCCTATCGCGTCGTAGGCCGCGGCATCATCGTCGAAGACGCTGTCGCCGTAAAGAGCCGTCAACTCCGAAACATAAGATGGGTTCGCCTTCACCCGTGCCACGACACTGTTAAAATCGGGCATCTGCATCTCGACGGGGTTCAAAAACGGCCCCTTCGCCTGTGCTTTGAGGTCTGCGGCACGGCCGTCATGGAACTGGCCTCCCAGCCAAAGGCCGCCGCTCCCTTCGCCCTCGCCCGCCTCGTCATCGAAATGAAACGCCGGGAAAAACGCCGCGTACATCGCCGTCGGCGCGTTGCGGTCGCCGATCGAAAGGTTATCATCGCCGATGGAGACGGCCCCGAAATCGTTCTGGGCCGTTACCGTGCGCGGTTCGCTGAAGGCGCGTCCCGCGTCATGGCAGGAGGCGCAGGCCTGATTCCCCGTGTTTGAGAGGTTCGTATCATTAAAAAACGCCTCGCCTAATGCCACCTTCTGCGGATCGAGACCGCTCTCGTTCGATTCGTTACAGCCGCCGAGCAGCACCAGCAGGATTCCAAGTCCCGTAAACGTTCGTATTTTCATCTTGACTCCATTATTGATAATCATAATCGTTTTGATAGTATGCAAAAGATATTCTTCAAAGAAGCTTTAATTTGATAGTGATTATCGATAATATTATTATCTGTGTAACAATTTTGTCTTGGTTTGGAGGGATGAAAGGGAGAAAGAGGTGCCGGGGCGCAACCCTATTCGTTGCGCAGCACGGTGAGGACGTCGACCTCACTGGCTTTCTTCGCCGGGTACCACGAAGAGAGGACGACGATGGCAAAGGCCCCGCCGAGGATGGAGACGAAATCCTGCCAGGAGAGGTCCAGCGCCAGGCGGGCCGTCGGGTAGACGTGTTTGGGCAGCGTGATGATGTCGAAGGTCTGCAGTACCCATACGCCCGAAAGCCCGAGAATGGCCCCGGTGGCGATCCCCCCGATGCCGATGACGACGCCCAGTTTCAAAAAGAGCTTCTTGATCTGTGCCGGGGAGGCCCCCAGCGAGATCAGCAGCGCGATCTCGCTGCGGCGGTTCATCACCGTCATCAGCAGCGACGAGATAATGTTGACGGCCGCGATCAGGATGATAAGCATCAGCACGATAAAGAGCGAACGTTTTTCCAGCTCCAGCGCCGCAAAAAAGTTAACGTTGTCTTCCCACCACCCCTTGATGCGCACGCCTTCGGGCAGGACCGAACGGACCTCTTCTATCACCTTCTGGGGGTCATCGGTCATAATGTGAATGCCGTCATAGACGTTATCGGGCAGGTGCATGATCGTCTGCAGCGAGTGCAGGTCGGTGTAGCTGTAGGCCTTGTCATAGGCGCTCAGGCCCGAATCGAAACTCCCAGCAATGACGAAACGCTTGAGCTTCGGCGTCACCGCCAGCCCGCCCGGTTCGATCTGGGTGAAGATGTACATCAGACGATCCCCCTCGCCGAGGGCGAACGCTTCGAGCAGCGCTTCGCCGACGAGGACCTTGAAGTTCCCTTCCGGCAACGTCTCGAGTCCCTTCGCGACGACCGGGTTGACCTCTCGTTCCGCTTTGAAGTCCACGCCGAAGAGGTAGCCTCCCTCCAGCTGCGAGCCGCTGCGGGCGATAACGGAAGCCGCGACGTAGGGGCTGAACTTGAGCTGCGGGAACTCCTGCTCGAGCCGCATCAGCAGCTCGCTGTTCACGCTGCCGTAAAAGCGCGGCACGATGGTCAGGGGGTAGTTCATGATCGTGAGTTTTTTCTTGAACTCGTTGTCGAAACCGTTCATCAGCGCCATGGCGATGATAAGGACCATGACGCCGAGCATGATGCCCAGGAAAGCGAGCATCGCGGAGAGGAAGATGAAGGGCTGCTCCCGGTCAAACCGCAGAAAGCGGCGCAACAGGTAGTTCGTCAAGCCGCGCTGCTTTTTCAAGAGGCAAACGCCCCCTTCTTCGGTCCGCTCTGTCCGCAGCAGTTTTTGTATTTCTTACCGCTGCCGCAGGGACAAGGGTCGTTGCGGGCCGGTTTTTTCGCGGAAGGCGCGTCTGCCGCTTCGTCGCTTTCGCGGTTGAGCTGCATCTGCATCTCTTTTTGCTTGCGTTCGATCTCCTGCGCACGGGCGAAGGCTTCGGCCTCCTCTTCCGGCGAACGGAGCTGGAAGCGGATGATCTGCAGGGTTTTGATCGTGTCGTACTTAATCGTCTCGATCAGCTCCGTAAAGAGGTTGAAACTCTCTTTTTTATACTCGACAAGCGGATCTTTCTGGTTGTACGCACGCAGACGGATACCCGTCTTCATCGTATCCATGCGGTAGAGGTGCTCCCGCCACGCCGTATCGAGGGTCTTGAGATAGATCTCGCGCTCGATGTCGCGGCGGACCGGCTCGTCCACGACGGCCATCTTCGTGTCATACTCATCTTTGACGTCGGCGATGAGCTTCCCGGCGAGCTCTTCATAATCGAGCCCCTCGAAGTCGGCAGCCTCCACAATGAAATGGACCTCTTCTTGCAGCAGTTTTGCGAGCTTTTCGAGGTCGAACTCCTCACGGCCCCCGCCTTCATAGATCTCGCACTCCGTCAGTGCGCGCGCCACGTACGCTTCGCGGATCTCGTTGACCTTCACGGCGATGTCGAATTCCGGGTCGAGCAGCTGGTTGCGGAAACGGTAGACGATCTTGCGCTGTTCGTTGGCGACGTCATCGTACTCGACGATCTGCTTCCGCCCTTCGAAGTGGAGGTTCTCGACCTTCTTCTGCGCCTTCTCGACGGCGCGGGTGACCATTTTCGACTCGATGTACTCGCCGTCCTCGACGCCGAGGCGCTCCATGATCGTTTTGATCTTGTCCGAGCCGAAAATGCGCAGCAGGTTGTCCTCGAGGCTCAGGTAAAACTGGCTGACCCCCGGGTCGCCCTGGCGGCCGGAACGGCCGCGCAGCTGGTTGTCGATACGGCGGTTCTCGTGGCGCTCGGTCCCGATGATGTAGAGGCCGCCCATCGCCTTGATCTCGTCGCTGACCTTGATGTCGACCCCGCGCCCGGCCATGTTCGTCGCGATCGTGACCGCGCCTTTTTCGCCGGCGCTCTTGATGATCTCACCCTCCTGGGCGTGCTTCTTCGCATTGAGAACGGTATGGGCGATCTTCTCGCGCTTCAGCAGCTCATGCAGCACTTCGGACTTCTCGATGGAGGCCGTACCCACGAGGACCGGCTGCCCTTTGGCGTTGAGCTCCTTGATCTTCTCGATGGATGCCTGGAACTTCTCGAGTTCGGTCTTATAGATCAGGTCGTTGAGGTCTTCGCGGACGACCGGGACGTTTGTCGGGATGGAAACGACGTCAAGACGGTAGATCTGGGCGAACTCCGTCGCCTCCGTCTGCGCCGTACCGGTCATCCCCGCCAGCTTGTCATACATGCGGAAGTAGTTCTGGAAGGTGATGTCCGCGAGGGTCTGCGACTCCTCCTTGATCTGCACACGCTCTTTGGCCTCAAGGGCCTGGTGCAGCCCCTCGGAGTAGCGGCGCCCCTCGGAAAGGCGGCCCGTAAATTCGTCGACGATGACGACTTCGCCGTCCTTGACGACATAATCGACGTCGATCTCGAAAATGTAGTTGGCCTTGAGCGCCTGGTCGAGGTGGTGAGACAGGGCGGAGTTCTCCAGGCTGTAAAGGTTGTCGACGCCGAAAAGCTCCTCAGCCTTGGCGATCCCCTCTTCGGTGATGAGGACGAGGCGGTCTTTTTCGTCAACGGTAAAGTGGGTCTCTTTCGTCAGCTGCTTGGCGATCTCGTCGGCGCGGACGTAGTTGTCGAGGGTACGGTTGGTCGGGCCGGAGATGATCAGCGGGGTCCGCGCCTCGTCGATGAGGATGGAGTCTACTTCGTCGACGATGACGAAGTGGTGTCCGCGCTGCACCATCTGGTCGCGGGAGAAACTCATGTTGTCGCGCAGGTAGTCGAATCCGAACTCGTTGTTCGTACCGTAGGTGATATCGGCGGCGTACTGCGTGCGCTTGGCCTGCGGGTCGTACTCCCCTTCGAGGACCGTGCCGACCTCATAGCCCAGGAAGCCGTACAGCGGCGTGAGCTCCGTGGCGTCGCGCTGCGCGAGGTAGTCATTGACGGTGACAACATGGACGCCTTTGCCCGTCATCGCGTTGAGCGCGACCGGAAGCGAGGCCACGAGGGTTTTACCTTCCCCCGTCTTCATCTCGGCGATGCGTCCCTCGTGCAGGACCATACCGCCGATGATCTGGACGTCGAAGTGACGCATTCCCAGGGTACGTTTGGCCGCTTCGCGCGTGATGGCAAAGGAGTCGGGAAGGACCTCTTCGAGGCTCTTCTCTTCGGCGCGCACGGCCGTTTTCAGTTCTTCGAAAGCGGCCTGCAGTGCCGCATCGTCCATCGCTTCGTACGTCGCTTCGAGCGCATTGATCTTTTTGAGTGCCCGTTTGTAGTGTTTCAGCTCCCGGTCGTTCTTGGTGCCGAACACCTTGCCCATCATCGTCTGCAGCATCTTTTCCCTAGTTCCGGGCACCGGCAGTGCCCCTTTTTTTGCGCTGATTATAACTAAGCGAAGGTATCGTTTCTATAAAGGTTTCGTAAAGGGGTGTCCGGTCACCATTTTTGGTTACAATTGCGCAAAAAAGGTTTCAAATGAAAACAATTTTTCTGCTGCTCGCCGCTTTTAGCGCCCTCTTCGGGTTTACCGACTCCATCCGCTCTTTCAGCGCGGATTTTACCCAGCAGATCGTTGACGATACGAACAAGACCATTACCTACGAGGGGCATGTCGATGCGACGCGCCCGGACAAGGCCCACTGGCACTACTTCAAGCCCGTCGAGAAGAGCGTCTTCGTCATCGGCCACAAAGTCACCATCATCGAACCGGAACTCGAACAGGCCATCGTCAAGACCTTCCGCGATGAGATCGACCTTTTCAAGATCCTCGCCAACGCTGTAAAACTCGACGACGAAACCTACCTGGCGACCCACAAGTCCCAGCAGTTCACCATCAAGATCCGCGACGACATCCCGTTGGCGATCTCCTACAACGACCCTTTCGAGAATAGCGTCCAGATCCGCTTCTCAAAACAGAAGATCAACCGTAACCTCGACGACACCCTCTTCACACCGGAGATCCCGCCCTTTTACGACCTGCTCCGGGAGTAGTCACGCCCCTGTCTGTTCCGCTGCGCCGTCTTTAGACGGCGGAATCGGCGCAAAATACCCCACCAGCAGCAGCAGGACGCCGACGGAGATGAAAGAGACGATCCGCTCGACCGTTCCGCTCCCCGCGAGATCGACCAGAAAGAGCTTCAGTACCACCACCCCAAGGACCCCTGCCCCCGCCAGCCATACCGTACGCTCGCCCCGCACCTTGCCGACAAGCATGGCGGCGATACCCATACAGCTCCACAGGATCGAGAGCGACGCCTGAAACAGCAGGCTCGCCGCCAGGGCATAGGTCGTATACCCGACATCCCCGTAAAAATGGACCGCACGACCCAGGAGCAACGTCGCGAAGAGAAACGCCGCAATACCGGCCGCTTTGAACGCGAACCGGTCGGCCGCGGCCGTGATACGCTCCACACGATAAAGCCAGTATACAAATACGGCCAGCCCTGCCGCCTGGAGGAGATCGAGCGGGCTTAACAGCGGAATGTAGGGCATAAACGGCACCGCCCCGTCCAGGGCGCTGATTTTCAGTTCCCAGATGCCGACAATGGTGCTCAGCGCGATCCCACCCGCCAGGCGGTAGACGGTGAGGTACTCCCGGATGAGAGAGGGATAGTAGCGATCAGACTGCACCAGAAGCAGCAGTGTCAGGATCGGCATCACGCCGAATGCCCCGTGACCGAGCACGGTGATCCCCGTCCATGTTTCCACGGCATACTGAAGCTCCCGTGACAGGATAAGCACCAAAAGGACCATCCCTGCAACGTGCAAAAGTGCACCCAGTTTCCAGTCCGAGCCGAAACGCCAGAGCAGACCGTAATGCACGGTAAAGAAAAGAACGATGGCGATGCTCCCGATCCCGGCGAAGGGGTGTGCCGCGATAAAGTGTTGCAGCAGCGTCGCAAAGATGACGATGCCCAACGGCAGGTAGTACTGCGACACCCCGCCCAGTTCCGCCCAGGCGAAACGAATGGCGGCGGCGGCAAACAGTACGGCGCTCAATGCCGCGTAGATCAGCAGCACATTCCCCGTTTCAAAGCTGCTGCGGCCGGCTTCCAGAAAACCGGCAAGCAGCCACATGAGCAGCCCCGTCCCCAGGAAGATCATGGAGAATGCCTGCGTGAGGGTCCCTGGCTCGCCGCCGGGGTGTGCCCGGAGCCGGTAGGCCGTAAAGAGGGCCGCCGTCACCACGACGGCATAGCCGGCAAAGATCCCGTTGGCAAAAGCGAATTCGGCCGAAAGGCCTACGGTGGAGAGCAGGTAGAGCACATTCGACGCCAGCTCCAGCACCATCCCGAAAATCACCCCGTAATGTTTGCGATACTTCAGGGAGATCCAGATCACCGCCGCCCCTTCAAGTGCCCATAGTGCACCGGTCATCCGATCGTCAAGCGCATAGGGGATTGCCACCGTATAGAAGACAACGGCGATCGCGCGGAACGCCTCCGCCAGCATCTGCATCTTCACCCGTGGCGACAGCAGCCGGAAAAGCGTGAGGTAGAGACTTCCCACAACCATTGCGCTGTAAAACACACCGTACTCGTACTGCTTGACCATGGAGGCCTGCAGGGAAAAGGCGACGAGCGGCAGCCCGAAGACCAGCGTGGAATCGATAAAGGCGCATACCTCAAAAGGCTGCTTCGACGTAAACAGGATGCTCACGCCTAGGTAGAGCAGGAAGAAGAAGATCAAAAACGGTTCGGTCGATATGAAGAGCGCCGGGTCATACCGCAGTACGCCCCAGGCGGTGGCGATAACAAAGGTAAAAAAGAAACCGGCAATGTTGAGCACCCGCCAGGAACGGTACCATGCGATGAGCAGGACCCCGATGTTGAGCATGGCGTAGTAGCTGAACAGCACAATGTGCGAACCGCTGCCGTCGGAGGTCAGGATCGGGACCAGGAAACCGCCGGTGATCGAAAAGAGCGCCAGGATAACGGCATCTTGGGCCACGGCCAGCAGCGAGCCGCAGATGACAACGATCAGCATAATGACAAAGGCCTGCGGCATCGTCAACAGGCCGTACATTTTCGCCGAAGCGTAGACGACAAGATAGAACGAAGCGACCCCCAGCGCCTGCAGGACCAGTCCGTAATACCCTTCCCGCTCCCGCAGCCGCCACCCCAAAGCGGTCATGCCCAGCGCACCGAGCGCAATGCCGATCAGACGCATTTCGATACTGATCATGTTGTGCTCGGCAGCGTACTTGACAAGGAAAACAAGCCCCAGGAAAAAGATGATGCCGCCGACCTTCACCAGCATATTGCCGCCGGTGAGGAAGCGGTTAATCATCTGGGCAAGCGGCGACGGTTCCGCAGCCCCGGTCCGAACGGTATCCGGGCCTGCCGCTTCCGGCGTCTTCCGAACCGGGCGTTGCGCCGCTTCCGGCCGGGTGACCGTTTTGGCATTCTGTTCCGGTGGTACCACCGTTTTCATGGCAGGAGGGACCAGCGTTTTCTTCACCTCTTCCAGCGGGGAGCGCGGTCGCTCCCGTTTCTCGCGCTTCGCGGACTGCTCCTCATCCCCCAGGGCATCCAGGCGTTCGCGCAGCTCTCTGTTCTTCTTGTAGAGATCAAGGATGAGGAAAAAGATGATCAGGATGGCAAGCAGTGTCAACATCAACTATTCCTATTTATTATTTTATGCTGCTATGCTAACACAAATACGCTCACGTCATCCCCGCGCCATCCCCTTCTTTGTCTTAGCAGTCGCGACCGCCTCGTAGGGGTCTTCGGGCCAGTAGTGTTTCTTGTACCGGCCCCGCAGCTCCTTGCGTACCTCGGCATACCCCTCCCGCCAGAACGACGCCAGATCCTTTGTCACCTGTACCGGACGCTGGGCGGGGCTGAGCAGGTGGAGCATCAGCGGCATTTTCCCTGCCAGCACCGCCGGCGTGCGCTCCCAGCCGAAGACCTCCTGCAGTCGCACGGCGAGCACGGGCTGCTCAGGGTCTGCGTAGTCGATACGGATGGTTGAACCGCTGGGTACCGTCACCGTCTCCGGTGCCAGCGCATCCAGCTTCTGCAATGCGTCCCAGCCCAGCAGCGCGGAGAGGATCGAATGCATATCGAGCTTCTGCAACCCCTTGAGGTCGCGGACCCCGTCCAGGTAGGGCAGCAACCAGTGTTCCAGCGTCTTCGGCAGAGTGTCGTCATCCATCAATTCGAAGGTTCCCGGCAGATGCCGGTTGACGAAATTGACCCGCTCGCGGAGCGACAGGCTCTTCTTCTCCCACGGCAAGACGGAAAGTCCGCTTCGCCGTATGCCTTCCAGCACACCCTTCGCGACCAGTGCCGGCGAAGGGTTCTCGATGCGCGACTGCTCCAGTGTCAAGGCACCGAGGCGCAGAAGCCGAAGTGCTTCGACGCGACCCGAATCGTCGTTCCACGCGACTTGCTCCTCCGTCACAATGGCATCGCCGAACCACGCTTCCAGTTCAGACTGCGATAAAGCGGCGGCGTGGAAGATGCGCAGCGTCTCCCCCTGTCCGCCCGCTTCGGCGACGGCTAGGTAGTCGTCGTGCAGGAACATAGTCGCATCGCCGAGCACCGCCCCTTTGCCGTTGGCCAGCAAAAAGCGCTCCGACCCTCTCATGCGACGCTTGGCGATGCGGTCGGGATACGCCAGTGCCGCAAGCACCCCGGCCGCACCGGTTTGCACCCTGCTGCCCCGCTCGCAGCCCGTACGCTTTTTGAGAAGGTTGACGGCATGGCGCAGCAGGTGGCCGCTCTCGCCCGTCTGCAGCGCACGGTCCAGCCACCTCACGCCTTCGGCAAGATCCGTCCCGCTGAAGCCCGTCCGCTCCTGCAGCAGCGTCGCCAGCAGTACCGCTTCGTACCCGAGCCCCTCCGCCTTGGCCCGCAGCAGCATATGGGCCAGGCGCGGATGCAGCCCAAGCGCCAGCGCCGCTTCGCCGTGCGGCGTTATGCGGCCGGAAACATCTACCATATTAAGTGATATTAATATCATAGAGGCCTCTTCCACCGCATGCACGGGCGGCCTATCGACCCAGGTCAGTTCATCGACGCCGGCCCCCCAGTTGGCGAGTTCCAGCATCAGAGGTGCCAGGTCTGACTGCAGTATTTCGGGCCGTGCATGCGGTACCAGCGGCTTGTTTTCATGCCAAAGGCGGTAGCAGACCCCTTCTTGCGTCCGTCCGGCACGCCCGGCACGCTGCACGGCGGAGTCCTGCGTGATCATGCGGGTTCGCATCCGGTTCATCCCAGAGGCGGCGTCGTACTCCACGAAACGTTCCAGCCCGCTGTCGACGACGATCCGAACACCGTCGATCGTCAGCGAGGTTTCGGCGATGTTCGTCGCCAGGACGATCTTGCGTTTGCCCTCAGCAGCGGGGGCGATGGCGTGCTGCTGCGCCGCTTTGGAGAGATCGCCGTACAGGGGCGCGATAACGATGTCGCTCGACGTACTCCCCTGCAGCGCACGCTCGACGGCGTTGATCTCTTTGACGCCGGGCAGAAAGACGAGCATACTGCCCTGCTCCTCTGTCAATGCGCTTAGGATCGTTTCCGCGATCAGTGATGCTATGCTCTTCGCCTCGGGCGGTTTGCGGCGGATATCGAGGTAACGGTACGCTACGGGATAGCAGCGTCCTTCACTGGTCACGACGGCGGCGTCGGGCAATACACCTTTCAGCGCTTCGGCGTTCAGCGTCGCCGACATCACCACGAGCTTCAGGTCATCGCGCAGCAGGGACTGCGACTGCAGCGCGAGCGACAATCCCAGGTCGGCATGGATGGAGCGCTCATGGAATTCGTCGAAGAGGAGCACCCCCACCTCCTCCAGTGACGGGTCGCGCTGCAGCATCCGCGTCAGGATCCCTTCGGTGACGACCTCTATCCGCGTGGCTGCCGAGACCTTCGTCTCCTGCCGGATGCGGTACCCCACCCGCTGTCCGACCGCTTCGCCCAGCAGCTCCGCCATCCGCAGCGCCGCATTACGCGCCGCGAGCCGCCGCGGCTCGAGCATGACGATCTTTTTGCCTTCCAGCCAGGCCGCTTTAAGCAGTTCCAGCGGGACGACGGTCGTTTTCCCCGCACCCGGAGGGGCCTGCAGAATAAGCTGATGATTGCCGGAAAGCGCCTGCCCTATTTCGGGCAGGACGGCTTGGATGGGAAGTTCGGGTAACATGGTTGGAATTATAACGGTTCCGCTGACACCATAGAAGCTGAACATGACAATATCCCGCATTTTTGACAGATTACGCTGAGAGTCTTTGAATAGCCATCATCCCATTATCAAACTAAACGTTGCACGTAAAAAAGCCGCGGATGAAAAAGACGTTTCTTTACAGGTTAATCGGATTAGGAAGCAGGAAGCGTTACGTCCATTGCTCCGCATGGTGTTCCGGGAGGACGGGCAGCTTACAACTAGTTTAGATCATCACAAAAAATCTATTCCTAACACTATTTGCCTAATTTTCATATGATACCGGGATGCAAAACAGTACGAATCACCATATCGCTATTTTCGGATCGACCAGTTACATCGGAACGCACCTCATTGCCAAGCTCTACAACGCCGGTTACAAAATCACCCTCTTTACACGGACCACGCGCAAGTTTGAGTTTTTAAACGACGAGTGCTACTTTCTTGAACGGACCAGCCCAGACATCTGCATAGCGGAACAGCGTCTTGAAGTGCGCGGCTTTGACGATATCGTCACGACACTTCAAGGAGTGGATGCCGTCTATTACCTCGTCCACTCGCTTTATGTCAAAGGGGACTATGATTTTTCGCTCAAGGACAACCGGCTGGCAGGGCTCGTGGGCAAGGCCTGTACCAAAGCCGGAGTCAAACAGATCATCTATCTGGGTGGGCTTGGGGTCGAGACGGAGGGCTATCCGCTTTCAATGCACCTCAGAAGCAGGCAGCAAACGGCAGAATTTTTGTGCAAAGAGCATGACGGTGTGACCGAATTCCGCGCCGGCGTTATCATCGGCGCGGGAAATTCAAGTTTCGAAATCATCCGCAGCCTGGCGACCAAACTCCCTTTAGTACCCAAAGCTTTAGGCAAAGAGGGGTTGTGCCAGACGATTGCCGTCGAAGACCTCGTTGCCTACCTCACCCACGCACTTTTGAACGAGAAATATTATGACCAAATCGTCGAGATCGGTTCGAATGAAGTCCTCACCTACTCCGCTATCGTGCAGACCTACGCAGATATCGTCGTCGATAAAAAACTGCATGTGGCCCCCCTGCCGCTGTTTAACAAGATCTTCACCCCCTATGTGTTAAGCAAAATCATCTCGCGGATGTCCGGGATGCGCGCCATTCTAGTTGAACGGCTTTTGGAGGGCATGAATTCGGCCGCGATTATCGGCAATCACCCCGTCTCCAAAGTCGATCCGCACTGTCCCGTTAAACCGAAACCTTTTACGGAGGCACTGAGAATCGCCGGCCAAAGATGCGAAGAGCTGACCTACCTGAGCGTCTGGTCCACGCCATATGAAGAGTCCGTACTCAATCCCGAAAAGAAAAAGCAGTTTTTGCGCTTTACGTCGGAACTCAAAGAGGGGATGCTTTTTGAAGCATACAGCGCGACTTTCCCCGCAGAAAAGATAGAGGATGTCTTCTACCGGGTTAAGGACATCGGGGGAACAACGGGCTATTACTCGCCGAGATGGCTCTGGCAGGTCCGCGGGTTTATCGATGTTCTGCTCGGCGGCAGAGGCCTCCGCGATACCAAAAGGGCACCAAAGTTCATCAGGGTCGGTGACCGGATCGACTTTTGGGTCGTCACGTTTTATAAGAACAAGCCCGGCAACAAAGTGCTGAGGCTCAAAGCGGAGATGCTCACCCCAGGCAATGCCTGGCTGCAGTTCATCCTGCAGCCGGTCCAGGAAGAGGAGGGAAAAGCCCGATTAACGCTGACCGCCTATTTCGAGCCCAACGGCATCGGAGGATACCTTTACTGGTACAGCCTCTACTTTATACATAAATACATTTTCAAAACCATGGTCGAAAACATCCTACTGGCAAGCTACCAAATCCCCGCAGCAGCCAATGTTTCAAGCTAAACGACACTCACGGACTATGCAAGCAACGCCCGGTTGCGAAGCTCGTAGGTATCCTACATCCACTGCTGATAAAGAAGAAGACAAAGTATATGCCTCACAAATCAAAGGGAGCCAATCTATAAGCCTCCCCGGGCTTTTGATGACTTGTTTAAACGCTAAACCGACTCATCCAACAGGCTTCTCAGGCCCTCTGCATCGACGATAACGATCTTCCGCGCGCGCACCTCGACCCATCCCCGTGCTTTGAAACGCCGCACGATGCGCGAAACCGTTTCAGGCGTCAGGCCGATCTGTGACGCGATCTGCTTCTGGGTCGTCGCGGCGAGCACGTCGGCATGTTCCAGCAGGTAGCGTGCCAGGCGGGTCTGCGCATCGTCGACCGTGGTACGCCGGATCACCGCTTCGAGCTGCTTGATCTTGCGCGTCAGCGACCGGATGATGCCCAGCGCCACATCCGGTCGGTTCAGAAAACGGCTTTTGAAAGCCCCGAAATCGATCTCGTAGAGCGTCACGTCTGTTTCGCAGCGCGCCGTCGCCGGATAGGGGATGTTTTCGAAATGTGCCGCCTCGGCGACCAGGTCGTCGGCACGGAAATGGGCCAGGACGATCTCGTTGCCTGCCGTGTCGTGCTTGACGACCTTGACGACTCCCGATACGATGAGGCGGAGTTTTCCCGGGTGTTCCCCGGCATAAAAAAGCGTGCTCCCCGCGCTGTACGATTTCACCCGGGTGATCTCCCGCAACTGTGCCAGGTCATCCCCTTCCAGCCGGTTAAACAGATAGCAGTGTTCCAGTCCCATGCCCCCTCCAACTTGATCTATATCAATGTCACACCCCCCTATCATAACCTATACTGGCGCAAAAAAGGAATCATCAGATGATCGCTTTCGCCGAACTCCCCAAAGTCGCTTTTAACGAGATGAACACCGTTCATGCCGAAGAGGTGGAACAGCTCAACCATATTGAGACGCTCCTCGACACCGGTGCGCCCGAAACGGCCCTCTCTCAGGCACTCGAGGCACTTTTTTTCCATACCCGCGAGCACTTCGCGAACGAGGAGCACCTCATGCGAGAGGTCGGCTTTCCCGCGTTCGAGATGCACAAAGCCGAGCATGACCGCGCCCTCAATGCATTCCAGCTGGTGATGATGGAGTGGCGCAACCGCAACGACGATGAGATCATCCGCGACTACATCTGCACCGATACGCCACAGTGGCTGCAACAGCACATCGCGACCATGGACACCGTCACGGCAAACTTCATCGCGATGGTGAAGGGGAGTTGAAATGAAAACGTACACGTTTCTGGAAGCGCCGCGTTTCGGAGAACGGGTCGTCGTCGAAAAGATGCTGGAGACCCCTTTTTCCAAGGAGATCCGCATCTGTATGACCAAAGGCAGCATCATGCGCGAGCACACCGCGCCCGGACCGATTACCATCATGGTTCTCGAAGGCTGTGTTACACTCACCTCCAATGGTGATGCGGCCGACCTTGAATGCGGAGAGATGGTCTGTTTCGATGCACACGTCCCCCACTCCCTCGAAGGCCGTACGAAGAGCGTTATCCGGCTGACGCTTTCAAAAGGCGACGCGCTTAAACGGGTCATCGACCTGGTGAAGGCGTGACGGCGCTCTTGGCAAAGCTGTAGTATAGTGGGATATGCTACACCGCTCACAATGTGGGCAAAAGGAGGAGACTCCGATGCGACTCTGGTCCATCCACCCGAAATACCTGGACGCCAAAGGGTTGGTCGCCCTGTGGCGCGAGGCACTGCTGGCACAGAACGTGTTGCTCGACAGAACGAAGGGGTATAAGCACCACCCTCAGCTGCTCCGTTTCCAACAGTGTGAAGCGCCTGCGACTGCCATTGGCTGCTATCTCGGTTTCGTGGCGGACGAGGCGGACAGGAGAGGCTATAGGTTCAACAGGGAAAAAATTGTGATGCACGGAGCATGCGCCCTGATGCCTGTCCATACGGGTCAGCTCTCATACGAATTCACCCATCTGCTGGGCAAACTGAAACACCGGGCCCCGGACCGTTACAAAGTACTAGAATCGTTACAGGAGATTGAAACGCATCCGCTCTTTAAAGCGATTGCGGGGGATGTGGAGGCGTGGGAGGTCATCCCGACCGCGGCACCCTGACACGCCCGGGCGGGCGTGTCGTCATCGAAAATGTTTACAGTTCGTCGCGCACCAGGTTGTGGCAGTGGAAACAGGCCAGTTCGATGGAGGTATAGGCTCTTTGAGCTTTGATCTGCCGCTTGCGCGGCGTCAGGTCCCGCGTGTTCTCTCCGTAAGCGTCTTCGATCAGCTCGATGTTCTCCGCGATCAGCTTTGCCGACTCGAGGGCAATGCTCGATTTCTGCTTCTTCTCCGAGGGGAGCATGGATTCGATCTTCTCCTTGTTGCTCAGGAGATCATGCACCTCCGTTTTGAGACGCTTGAACACTTTCAGCGCTTCCGCCCTGTCGTTCCGGATCATAGACTCCCGGGCCGAACCCATCTCCGCATTGAGCTTCAGCATATTGAACTTCAGGTTGAATTTTTGATCCGCCGCATGCAGCTGGACACCGAATGCGATCAGTGCCATCAGGACGATTTTTACCATACCTCTCTCCTCTCATTTTGATTCAGAAAAAATTATATCCAAATTATTTTATCCCATAAAATAACTGTGGGTTGAAATTAAATAATTCCGACCATTTCAATGGGTATTGGGGAGCTGTAAATTAGAGAAAAACAGGTGGGAAGCGTGACGGTGCCGAGGGGCACCGGAAGTGTAAGGGTACAGGTTATCGGGGGTTAGAAAGGAGCCCCTACTCCTTGCACAGCGGTGCGAGTTTGCGGTGGCGCGAAGCCAGCGCGATGACCGCGAAGACGATCGCGTAGGTGACCGGGACGAAATCCGGGATCGGTACCGGATCGCCCTTGGCGTAGGAGTGCATCCCCGCCAAGTAGTAGTTGACGCCGAAGTAGGTCATCAGCACCGACGTAAAGGCGAGCAGGGAGATGACGCTGAAGAGGTACGGCGTATAGATCTTCTTGATAAAACGCAGGTGGATGACGACGGCATAGACGAGGATCGTCACCAGTGCCCAGGTCTCTTTCGGGTCCCAGCCCCAGTAGCGGCCCCAGCTCTCGTTGGCCCAGACCCCGCCGAGGAAGTTCCCCACCGTCAGCGTCGCCAGCCCGACCATCAGGCTCATTTCGTTAATGGCGTTGAGCTCCTTGATGGAGAGCGAGATGCTGTGCGCACGCTTGCCCGAATTGAACATGAACAGGATCAGCGTAATGAAACCCAGCAGCGCCCCCAGTCCCAGGAAGCCGTAGCTGCCGGTGATCATAGAGACGTGGATACTGAGCCAGTACGACTGCAGGACCGGCACGAGGTTCGTCACCTGCGGGTCCATCCAGTTGAGGTGGGCGACAAAGAGGATCAGCCCGGCAAGGATGGAGGTGGCCGCAAGGGTAATCGGCGAATTCTTCGAGAAGATGAAGCCCGCCAGCACAGACGCCCAGCCGATATAGATCATCGACTCGTACCCGTTCGACCACGGGGCGTGGCCGGAGATGTACCAGCGGATCGCCAGGCCGACCGTGTGGGCGATGAAGAAGAGCACGAGCAGACCGTAGGCTCCCTTGGCGAAGAGCCCCAGCTTGACGCGCGGGTTGATGATGTGCGCGAAGGCGAAGACCAGCAGGACGAAACCGACGAGGAAATAGAGCGGCCAGAGGCGCTCGAAGATGTTGGCGTGGTTGTACCAGATCTCCAGTTTCACCTTGTTCTCGTCGGGATAGACGGTAGATCCCGCCTTTTTCTGATGCTCGGCGATCTGCTCCAGCGCGGCATCCGCCTTGCTCCAGTCGCCGCTCTTAACCGCGTCGTCGATGGAGGAGAAGTACTGGGCGGCGAGGTAGCGTACGAGCATGCTCTCCTGTGGGGTAAAGCCGTTGATCGCCTCAATCGTCGCCACCCATTTGTGGTTCGCATCCCCCGCATCCGGCCAGAGGCGCAGCAGCGCACCCGTGTAGACCATGTAGGCGACGTTGACGCGTTCGTCTACTTTGATGACGGCTTTGTCGAACTTGTCACGTTTGCCCGGCGCCTTGCGGATCGCCTCTTCGACATACTTGTTAAGTTTGTAGCCGGCCATCTCATCGGGGTATTCAAAGAACTGGTTGAAGGCGAGGGTTTTCTCACCGGCGTCGAATCCCAGCTCCTTGTTGACCAGCTTGTCCGAACTGATCATCTTGATGTCGCGCCACGCTTCGGGCATCAGCATCATCGAGAGCAGGATCTGATTTGCATTGAGACCGAGGATAGTATCGCCGCGGTTGATCTTGTGCAGGATCTCCGTGCTGAGGGTATCGACCGGTTTCATACGGCCGTTGCTGTCCTGGACGATCAGCTCTCCGAACATATCGGCGTGGGTCCGGTCAAAGGAGGTGATCTCCTTGATCATCGGATTCGTATCGGCTTTGGCGCTTTGCGGCGCGAACGTCAGCAACAGTGCTGCAATAAGCCCTGCGGCCAGTTTCTCTTTCTCTTCGGCCGCACGCTTGGCGATCTTGCCCAGCTGGCGGAAGCGTCCGCCCTTGACGAAGAGTGAACCGAACATCCCGATGGCCAGCAGCAGGTAGCCGATGTAGGTCGGCAGGGTCCCCGGGTCGTGGTTGACGGAGAGGACCGTCCCCTTCTCGTCACGGTCGTAGGAGGACTGGAAGAAACGGTAGTTACGGTGGTCAAGAACGTGGTTCATAAAGATACGGTAAGGCATTTCGATGTTCTGTTCCTTGTCTATCAGGACGACGTCGCTCGCATAGGACATCGGTGACTGTGATCCCGGGTAGCGGTCGAGCTCGAAATCCGTCAGCTTCAGGGCGAACGGCAGGCGGATGAGATCGGCGCCGTAGCTGACCGACATCGGGATGCCCGAGAGCGTCACCGGTTCCGGCACGCCGACTTTGCCGGAGGTGCCCATGACGACGACCTCCTGGGTCTCGCTGCCGTCGCTGAACTGCAGGCGCATTGCGTCCTGCGAGGCACTGCGCATCATCGGCCCCTTCTTTTTCGTTTCCTGGGAGACAACCGTCTTTTTCCCCTTGGCGAAGAAGCTGCGGATGACGAAGTTCGCGCCGTTCTCCGTTGTATAGAGCGTCCGTGTCGACGCGTTATTCTCCAGGGAAGGTGCAACGGCGCCGCTGCTCTGGTCATCCATCTTGAGGTAGGTCATCGGGAAACCGTTGGCCATCTTCAGGCTGTCGCCTTCCATAAACAGGCGGACGACCGGTTTGCCGTCGTGCACCGGCTTGCCGGAGTCGAAGTCGATAATGAGTTTCTCGTTTTCATACTGTTCGCCCTGCGAGAGCTGCATCTGGTCGGGGGCGCCGCCGCCGGTGATCATCATGTTGACAATCGGCTTGCCGTCCGCGGCTTCCACAACGCTGTAGACGGCATCGGGGATGTATTCAAGCAGTTTGACGCTGACCGTTTTGCCGGCGACATCGAAGGTCGTGTCGACGTCGTTGCCGCCGAGCTTGGAAAGATAGAGACTCTGCTTGTACTCGCCGACCTTGCCGTTGTCGTCATAGACGATTTTGAGGTAGCTCGTGGAGCTGGTGATCTTGTCCTCCGTCTGCCCTTCGCGGATGTGCATCATCCCTTCATAACCGACATAGCGGGTCACCGCCGCGCCGAACAGGATGACGAGGAAAGCGAAGTGAAAGAGGAAGACAAGCCCCTTCCCCTTCTTCCACATCTTGAATCGTACGATATTGAGTACGAGGTTGAACGCCAGAATACCCAGCAGCACCTCGAACCATCGGGCGTTGTAGATCATGGCCTTGGCCGTCGGCGTGCCGAAATCGTTTTCGACAAAAGTCGCGTATCCGACGGAGACGGCAAACACCAGCATTAACGTGGCCATGGTTTTCATGGAGCTGATCACAGAGAGGAGGTACTTCATCTCATTCCTTTTCATGCAGTCAGAGGGCTGTGCGGCCCCCAAAGTGCGTAATTGTAGTCATTTTCGGTTAACGGAGTCTTTCAATCGGCGGGAGAGGCTGAATAAGCGTTGCTTATTCAGAGCCTATTTCAGTTCGCCCCAGTGCGCCCCGATGTTCAGCGACGCCCGCAGCGGGATATGCAGGGGATGGATCTCTTCCATAATAGATTGGAAACGCTGCCCCAGCGCATCGGCCTGGGCCGCATCCGCCTCGAAGATCAGTTCGTCGTGAATCTGCAGCAGCATGGTAGCAGGGAGGCGTTCTTTTTTTATCACATCATCGATGCGATTCATCGCCATTTTGATCAGGTCGGCCGCGCTGCCCTGGAAGACGGTGTTGACCGATTCGCGCTCGTACGCGGCTTTGAGCATCGGCGTCGCCTTGTCATAGTCGAAATAGCGGCGGCGCCCCAGCAGGGTCTCGACGTACCCCTGCTCTTTGGAGCGCTCGACGATGGAGGCGAAGTAGGATTTGACCGTCGGGAAGGTCTCGAAGTAGCGGGTGATGATCTCGCGCGCCTCCTTCGTCGTAATGCCCAGGGTATCGGAGAGCTTCTTCTGCCCCATGCCGTAAAGCAGGCCGAAGTTGACGGTTTTGGCGATGCTGCGCTTCTTCGGGGCCTCCTCCTCGCCAAAGAGCGCGATCGCGGTGCTCAGGTGGATATCTTTGTCATGCTTGAAGGCGTCGACGAGGGTCGGGTCATCGCTGAAGTGCGCCAGCAGCCGCAGTTCGATCTGCGAATAGTCGATGCCGATAAGCTTTTTGCCCTTACCGGCCACGAAGGCCTCGCGGATACGCGCCCCCAACGGGGTGCGGGTCGGGATGTTCTGCAGGTTCGGGTTTTTCGAACTGAGCCGCCCCGTCGCCGTCCCCGTCTGCACGTAGGAGGTGTGGATGCGACCGTCGGGACGCTGCTGCCCCAGCTGCAAGAGCGGGTCGAGGTAGGTAGAGACGAGCTTGTGCAGTTCACGGTATTCAAGCAGCTTTTCGATCACCGGGTGCTCTTCCATCAGAGCGTTCAGAACCTTCTCGTCCGTCGAATAGCCCGTCTTCGTCTTCTTGACCACGGGCAGCTCCAGCTTCTCGAAGAGCACCTCCCCTAGCTGCTTCGTGGAGTTGATGTTGAATTCACTGCCGGTGAGCTCATAGATGTTTTGCGTCAGCGCCGCCAAACGCTCCTTCGCCTCCTCCAGGAAGACCGCAAGCACCTTCGTATCGACCCGGATGCCCGCTTCTTCCATCGCGCCGAGCGTCAGCGAGAAGGGAAACTCGACTGCCGCGGCCTCTTCGAGAAGATGCTCGCCCTGCAGGCCAAGCAGCGCCGTCAGTTTCTCATAGAGCCTCCATGTCGCCCAGGCATCCTCGGCGGCGTAGCCGCAGGCATCGGCCAGATCGACGCCGGAGAAGTCTTCCCCCTTCTTGACCGTCTCCTTGAAGCTGATCATCGTGTGATTCAGGTGCAGCAGCGCGAGTTTGTCAAGGGAGAGCGCGCTCTCGGGCGCGGCGAGCCATGCCATGATCATTGTGTCGGCATAGAGAGAGGGTTCGAACCCTTCCATATAGTGGTTGACGAAGTGGAGGTCGAATTTGAGGTTATGCCCGACGACCCGCCCGGTAAAGATCTGCCGCAGCGCCGCCGAGGCGGCTGCTTTACCGACCTGCTCCGGAACGCCGAGGTAACTGTGCGCGACGGGGACGTAGTAGGCCTCCTCTGCGCTCAGACAGAAGCTGAACCCGACCATCGTGTCTTCCAGGTAATCCAGCCCCGTCGTCTCCGTATCGAAAGCGACAAGGGTCTCCGGGGTAATTGCGCCGGTGAGCGCGGCGAGCTCCGATTCGTCGGTGATCAGTTTCGCGGTGAAACCGGCGTTCGCAGGCAGCGGGCACTCCGCTTCCTGCACGGCGTTCTCCTGACTGATCTCCTCCTCACTGATGAGCTTCTTCGCCTTGAGCTTGCGGATGATTCCGTTCATTTCATAGCGTATCAGCTCCGGCACGATCGGCAAGAAGGGGTTGCGATCATCCATATCGTACTCGTCCCACGCCACCGTCTCGAAAAGGTCGTCGCGCAGGGTAACGAGTTTCCGCGACATCCAGGCGTTCTCCTCCCCTTCGCGCAGCTTCTTCTGTACCCCGGCCGGCTTCACTTCGTCGATGTTTGCGTAGACGTTATCGAGGGTCTCATACGCGTTGAGCAGCTTCTGCGCCGTCACCTTTCCGATCCCCTTGACCCCCGGCACGTTATCCGCGCTGTCGCCGAGCAGCGCCTGGTAGTCGGTGAACTGTTCGGGGCGGATGCCGTATTTCTCCAGGCACTCCGTCTCGTTGACGTCCTTGCGCTTGATGGCGTCGACGAGCACGACCTTGTCGTCGTCAATGAGCTGGTAAAGGTCCTTGTCGTGGGAGACGATCCGCACGACCATCCCCGCCTCGACCGCCTTTTTCGTAATGGAAGCGATCATGTCATCGGCCTCGAAGCCGCTCTGCATCAGGGTCTTGAACCCCATCTTTTCGATCCACTCGATGGCGATGGGCAGCTGCGCCTTGAGCTCGTCGGGCGGCGGCGGGCGGTGCGCCTTGTACTCGGGGTCGATCTCGTTCCTGAAGGTCGGCCCCTTGGCATCGAGGGCGAAGACGATGTAGTCGCTGGCGTGGTCCTGGTGAAGACGGTCAATGAAGTTGATGAACCCGGTGAGCAGTCCGGTCGGGAAACCCTCTTTGTTCGTGAGCGGCGGCAGGGCGTAAAAACTGCGGAAGAAGAAACCGAAGGTATCGATGACGGTAATGGTTTTGGGCATAACAGGTCTCTTTTGGTCTTAAAGTTGCACTTAGATAAAAACGGAAGCCATTTTAACGAAAACGGGATTAATCGGGCTGCGCTATAATCCCGACGAAAAATTTACATAAGGAACTGACTGGTGTTCAAGCATAAAGAGCTGATTTTATTCGACTTTGACGGTACCCTCATCGACAGCGCCCCCGATCTGGCGCTGGCGGTCAACCATATGCTTGAACAGCTCGGGCGTCCCCCCTTCGAAGAGACGACGGTCCGCGGCTGGGTCGGTAACGGCGCGCGCACCCTTGTCGAGCGGGCCCTGCGCGCGAGCAGCGACACGGAGGACGCCGCCGAAACGGTCGACCGCGCCCTCGCGATCTTTTTGGAGTTCTATGCCGGCAACCTCGCCGTGCTGACGCGTCCCTATCCGCAGGTCCCCGAAGTCCTGCAACAACTCCACCAAGAGGGCTACCGCCTGGCCATCGTGACCAACAAGCCCTACGCCTTTATAGAACCCATCTTGCACAGCCTGGGGATGTCTGAACTGTTCGAATATACCCTCGGCGGCGATTCGCTGCCCCAACGGAAACCGGACCCCCGGCCTTTGCTGCACGTCTGCGAAACCCTTGGCGTCGACAAGGAACGCTGCGTCATGGTCGGCGACTCCAAAAACGATATTCTCGCGGCCAAAGCCGCCGGGATGGATGCCATCGGCCTCGGCTACGGCTACAACTACGGGGAGGCGATCGCCTCGTATACCCCCAATCTTGTCTGCGACACCTTCGCCGAGGTCGCTGTCCCCTTCGGAGTCTCCCATGGTGTCGGCTAACATCGCCATTGTCGGCGGCGGGGTCGCGGGAGCGACGGCGGCGCTCTACCTGAGCCGCATCGGAATGCGGGTCACCCTCTTCGAAAAGGGCGAGAGCCTCGTCTCCGGTCCCCCGTTTTGCCACCTGCATGCCGGCGGGAACCTCTACCGCGAGATCTCCGACGAACAGTGCGTTACCCTGCTGCGCCAGTCCATCGACCTGCTGCGTTTTTACCCCTACGCCGTCGATTTCCGACCGACAGTCATCGCCGTTCCCCTGACCGACACGGGCGAACCCGGAGACCTCTACCCCCGGCTGGAGATGCTGCGCCGCGAATACCAGCGCTTTATCGCTGAGGACGAACGCAACCAGGTTTTGGGCGACCCGGAAACCTACTTCCGCCTCTACGACCGCGAAAGCGTCGAAGCGCTCCGCGAACGCGAACCGGTCGCGATGCCGCAGACCCCCGACGAGTGGATGATCCCCGTCGCCCGCGAGGTCGACCTCTCCACCGTCAAATTTCCGCTCATCATGGTCCAGGAGTACGGCCTGAACCTCTTCCGACTCGGCGCGGGCGCTGCTCTCTCGCTCCAAAAACTCGACGGCTGCGACCTGCAGCTCGGCACGGCGGTCACCGCCGCGACCCGGAGTGATGACGGTAACGGTTTCACTGTCACCGCGACCGACGGAGAACATACGACGCAGCAGCGCTTCGACTACCTGATCAACGCCGCGGGCTTCCGCACCGGGGAGATCGACGACATGCTCGGGTTCCAACGCGAGCGGATGGTCGAGTTCAAGGCCGCCTACGTCACCAAATGGCAGGAGAGCGCCGTCTGGCCGGAGGTGATCTTCCACGGCGAGCGCGGCACCCCCAACGGGATGGCGCAGTTCACCCCCTACCCCTGCGGTTTCGTGCAGCTGCACGGCATGACCAACGACATCACCCTCTTCGATGAAGGGCTGGTCGGCAGCACCCCCGCCAGCGCCCAGCCCAATCTCGACGAACGCTTTATCGAGATGATCGACCGGGAGTGGGAGTGGTCCTGCGTCGAACGCCGCAGCCGCCGTGCCATCGAGCATATGGCGCGCTATATCCCCGCCTTCATCGACGCCGAGGTTGCCTCCAAGCCCCTCTTCGGCGCCCAGCAGATCCCCGGCGACGACCCGACCCTGCGCGCGGCCGACGTCTCCTTCGTGGGGGAGCGCTACGCCCGCTGCGAAGTCGTCAAAGCCTCCTCGGTGCTGAGCATGACCGACGCCATCGTCGAACGCCTTGTGAACCTCGGCTACGCCGACGCTGCCGTGCAGGGGACCCGCACCTTCGACGTGCCGGCCGTCCCACCGGAGCAGCTGATCGAGACCGAAGCCTCCTCCATCGCCGAAGCGCGCTCCTACCCGACCTGCCTCTCCCGCCGAACGGTGCGCGAAGGCAGCCCCGCCGCGTAAGCGGCCTACGCACGATCCCATCGCCCGCCCTCTTCCGACAGCACGACAAACCGGCTGCCGCAACGTTGACATTTAAGCCTTCCTGTTTTATGATGTAACCATACCGTTGCAAAGGAGATGCGATGATCGACAAGAAAAAAGTCAGCAAATACGTCAAAAAAGAGCTCAAGAACATACTGAAGAAAGAGCTCAAGCAGGAGGTCAAGAAGCACATCAAAGACTACAAAGTCAAAGAGCGTGTCGAAAAGAAAGCGAAACGCAAGGGCTGATGCATTCATCAAGAGGAGAGAGGATGCACAGCTATATTTTCAATACCGACCTGGGCACGTTCGAGATTACGAACGGCCGCCACCACCGGATGTACGAACTCTGGCTGGAAAACGAGAAACTCGGCGAGTACGCCACGGCTGCCGAAGCTGCCGATGACGTCGCGACATTCAACACGGGCTACATCGAATGGGACGACCTTGAGAGCGAAGCCATCCGTGTGCCTGCGGGAATCGAAGCGTGGCGCGAGGTAAAGGAGCAGACGCTTGAGAGCGCCGTCAACCTTCGCCGCCGGCATATCGACGACAACCCCTACCTTGTCAAGACGGAGGGGTGAAACCAGGCGGCGAGCACGCATCGCCGCGCGTCCTTGCGCTTTTAGAACAGTAAATGTACAAAGTCGGCATGACTTTGGATGCACTCACACTCGACACCCCCTATCTCGACCTCGATCCGCTCTTTTACGATCCGACCGATCCGACGCCGCTGAAAAACCCCTACCTTATCAGTTTCAACCCCGACGCCGCCGAACTGATCGGCCTCTCTTCGGACGCCGGCACGGACGACAGACTCGTCGGGCTGCTCAACGGCACCTTCACCCCAGAAGGCGCCAAACCCTTTGCCATGTGCTATGCCGGGCACCAGTTCGGGATGTTCGTCCCGCGCCTTGGCGACGGACGGGCCATCAACCTCGGCAAGAGCGGCACGTGGAACCTGCAGCTCAAAGGGAGCGGCGAGACCCTCTATTCGCGCATGGGCGACGGGCGGGCCGTCCTGCGCTCCTCCGTGCGCGAGTACCTGATGAGCGAGGCGATGCACCACCTCGGCATCCCGACGACCCGCGCGCTTGCGCTGATCGGCTCGGAAACGAAGGTCGTACGCGAGCGCCTCGAGCGCGGGGCGGTCGTGCTGCGGATGTCGCCGACCTGGGTCCGTATCGGCACCTTCGAGTACTTCTACTATAAAGAGGAGCACGACAAACTCGAACCCCTCGCCGACTACGTCATCGCCGAGAGCTACCCGCACCTGAAAGGCGAAGAGGATGCCTACTTCCTGATGTTTGCCGAGGTCGTCGAGCGCACCGCCCGTCTGCTGGCGCAGTGGCAGAGCGTCGGATTCAACCACGGGGTTATGAACACGGACAATATGTCCATGGGCGGACTCACCATCGACTACGGCCCCTACGCCATGCTCGACGACTACGACATCTCCTTTATCTGCAACCACACGGACACCCACGGCCGCTACGGCTTCGGGCAACAGCCCCATGTCGCCTACTGGAACCTCTCGATGCTCGCCGAGGCCCTCTCCCCCATCGTCTCAAAGGAGCGGATGGAGAAGAAGCTCGATGATTACGGCTCCGTCTACACCCAGACCTACGTCGAGATCATGTGCGCCAAAATGGGACTGGCGACGGTGAAGGAGGACGACATCATCCTGCTCAAAAAGATGCTCACCGCGTTGCAAAATAGCCAGGCGGACTACACCCTCTTTTTCCGCACCCTCAGCCGTTACGACGGCGACGGCAAACCGCTGCTCGATATCTGTGTCGACCGCGAACCTGTCCGCGAATGGCTGGCCGAGTACGACGCCCGGCTGCTGCACGAAGAGCGCAGCGCGGAGGAGCGCCACGCCGCCATGCTGCAAACGAACCCGAAATACGTGCTGAAAAACTACATGCTGCAAGAGGCGATTAAAAAGGCGGAGAAGTTTGACAACAGCGGGGTCGAGGATCTGCTGACCATCGCCCGCAATCCCTTCGACGAACTGCCGCAGTTCGAACGCTACGCCAAGGCGACTCCGAACGAACACAAGAACCTCAAACTCTCCTGTTCCTCCTAAAAAGTGGAAAAGGGTTTTTCCTTTTCCTTTCTTTTTACAAAGAAACGAAACCAAAGAAAATCGTCGTTGCGCAAATCGCACACTGCTCCCGGCTTTGTGCCTCCGCAACGGCTTTCAAGGCATGCTTAACGACAAGTCGCCGATCGATTTTATGCGCTTCGGGAACCGAAGCTAACAAAAGCAAAAGAGCTTCGACCCGTCGAAGCGCATCCAATAAAATTAGAAATTGGCCTTGAGCGCTCTTTGTAAGCCATCCCGGAGGCATAAAGCCGGGAGGGATGAGCGATTCGCGAAAGGCCGCTTTTTGTGCTACTTTTTCTAAAAAAGTGGCAAAGAGATATGCTGTTCATTCTTTTCTTTTTACCAAGAAAAGAACCAAAAGAAAATCGTCGTTGCGCGAATCGCTCGCTGCTCCCGGCTTTGTGCCTCCGCAGCGGCTTTCATGGCACGCTTAACGACCTTACGCCTATTGATTGTATGCGCTTCGGGAACCGAAGCTAATGTAGGTAGCTGTTTTTTTACAGGAAAAGCCAGAGGAGAAAAGCGAAGCCGATGCCGAGATTCAGCCAGCTGCCGCCCTCTTCAAAGAGCATGACCAGCAGCTCGTACCAAGTGGCCAGCGGTTCGGCGGGGACGTCGAGCATCTGCGCATGCGCGTAGGCTGTGATGTCGGCGCCCCAGGCGAACGCGATAATCTCTGGGACAAAGAAGAAGAGTACGATGCCCAAAAAGCCCCAGACCGTTTTTTTCGGCTTCATCTGCGCGAGACTGCGGCGCAGGGCGGGATTGTGTTTCAGGCGGTAGGCGGCGGTTGCGATTTTTTCTCGGATCATTAGGATAGAATTTTACCAAAAAGGCAAAAACAATGTCGAAAACAAAACTCCTGATCGTCTGGACGAACGGCGACAAAGAGGTTGCCATGAAGCTCCCGCTGCTCTACGGCTCCGTCATTTTGGAACGGGGTTACTGGGAGGAGGCCCACCTGATGATCTGGGGCCCCTCCATCAAACTGGCCGCCGCGGATGAAGAGGTACAGGCGCGCCTGAAACAGATGCAAGAGAGCGGCGTCACCATGAGCGCCTGCATCGTCTGCACCGACGATTACAACGCCACCGAGGCGCTTGCAGCCCAAGGCATAGAGAACACCCACACCGGCGAGATGCTCACCGAGTGTCTCAAAGATGACACCTGGGCGGTAATGACGGTATAATCTTCCTTATAGGCACCCAAGGAGGAGCAGATGCGGAACTACCTTTTCAACACCGATATCGGGACCTTCGAGATCCGACAGGCCGGCCACGAGCGCTACCAGCTTTGGATCGATGAGGAGATGCTCGGGGAGTATGAAAGCCCGGAAAAAGCGGCCGAGGACGTCGCCGCTTTCAATACCGACTATCCCGAGTGGGACCGGTTGGAAAACGAGTATGGCAACGTCCCTGCCAGCCTAAACGACTGGAGCAGCGTCACCGAGACGACCCCCGAAGCCTGATGGGCAGTGCGCAGCACCGTTTTATCGCGGACTGCCATCTCGGCCGTGTTGCCAAGTACCTCCGCTTCATGGGGTACGACACCCTCTTCTTCCCGACCATCCAGGACACGGAACTGCTCCGGATAGCCAAGGATGAGACACGCACCGTTCTCACCCGGGATGCCGCCCTTGCGCAGCGCAAAAACGTGCCGGTCTACCTGCTTGACGCCGTCGAACTCCACGAGCAGCTGCACGAACTGGCGGCGCATTTCGGGTTGGAAATAGGTGAGGATGCGCACCGGCGCTGCCTTGTCTGCAATGCCCCGCTCGTGCGCGTCTGCCCCGCCGCGATTCAAAAGGCCGTACCCGAAAAGGTCTACAAGACCTTTGACACCTTCCGGCAGTGCCCCGAATGCGGCCGCGTCTACTGGAACGGCGACCACTACCGCAACATGATTCTTCTCCTGGAAACGGCCCTGCAGAACGCCATTGACAGCCAACAGTAGTGCGACTGCCCTCCCGAGGCTAGCCTATGCCGCTTTAACTCGCTCTTTGTACTTTGCCAGGCGGTAGGCCTGCTGCAGGTTCGTGCCGATCATCGCCACGACCGCCGTATCGACCTTCCCGGCATCGGCCATATCCTGCAAAATGGCGAAGGCCGCGTCCGGCTCCATCGCCGCACGGTAGGGACGCGTCTGCACCAGGGCCTGGAAGATGTCGGCAACGGTCACGATCCGCGCTTCGAGGGGGATATCCTCTTCCCCCAGGCTATAGGGGTACCCCTTTCCGTCGAGCATCTCATGGTGCAAAGAGGCGATCCGGGCGATCTCCCGGAAGCCGTGGATGCGCCGCAGGATCATGTTCGAATCGAACCCGTGCCGGTTCATCAGTATTTTCTCCCCGGTGTCGAGCCGCCCGTTCTTGTTCAAAATGGCGTCTTCAACCCGCAGTTTGCCGAGATCGTGCAGGAGTGCAGCGATCTCCACCGTCTCGCGCCGCTGTTCGTCCAGCCCGAACCCCCGGGCCAGGAAATTTGCCAACGCCGCGACCCCGAAAGAGTGTTCAAAGGTGAAGGGGCTCTTCGCATCGACAACGTCGGCGAACATCTGCGCCATCTCCCGCACGGCCGAGAAGGAGAAGGGTTTGTTCTCTCCCCTGCCGACCCACTCCATCAGCTGCTCCTCCAGCGGTTCGTCCTCCAGGGAGAACCAGAAGGAGTTCCGGCCCGAAGCCGTCCGGAACGCCTCGACGAAATCCGGCGCGAAAAAGGTGCCGCTGTGCTCGACGATGATACGTTCGATCTCCGCGCTCCGCTCCAGGCCAGTAC
This sequence comes from Sulfurimonas sp. HSL3-1, assembly GCF_039645995.1. Lineage (NCBI taxonomy): Bacteria > Pseudomonadati > Campylobacterota > Epsilonproteobacteria > Campylobacterales > Sulfurimonadaceae > Sulfurimonas > Sulfurimonas diazotrophicus. The sequence goes on along the minus strand of NZ_CP147920.1, from coordinate 1,097,053 downwards.
CACCCATCTGCGAGCGGAGCGCATCGACCCTGTCGCTAAGATAGATAAGGTTCGCCAGCTGTTTGACACGCCGGTCAACGGGCAGATGCTCCAGAAGCTCCCAATGGGTGTAGTGGTAGTAGACCGGCAGTGCGAAGCGCTGAAAGAGTGCCACCTTGCCCAGCAGGATCGCCCCGCGTTCACAGTGGATCTGCTCATCCTTCCACTCCAGCTGCGTCACCAGGGAGCGGTGAACGTCCGTCGTAGACACGCCGCAGTCGTGGAGCATCCCGATACCGATGATGTCGTCTATAAATGCCTCGTCGAACCCCGCGGCTCTCGCGCATTCGGCGGCGATGAATGCCACCCGTTTTCCGTGGCGCGTGTCGTCGATACCGACAAGGTCGAGGGCTTCGGTGAGGGCGTAAATCACTTCGCGAATATTGAGTTCGTAGTCCATCGTTAACACTTTTTGTGAACGTTATTATCTAAGAAGATCATAGCACATTCCCTCTAACCGAACGGCATGTTTCCGACACAGTATCGCGTTTTTTCCCGCCGCGCGGATAGGATATAATTCACCCATGTCTGCCTACTTACCTCTCTGCCGACTTCCGCTGCGCAAGACGGCCCGTTGCCGATGACCGAACGCTACACCGCCGACACCGGCACGTTCGAAGAGGACGAAGAGCCGCTCTGGCAGCGCCGCGCGCGCGAAGATGCCCAAAACGCCGAGGCGCTCGCCGCCCGCAACGACAAAACCGTCTACCGCGAGGGCGACCAGGTCGGCAACTTCCTCTTTGTGCGCTATATGAAGGCAAAGAACCGTGCGATCTTCGCCTGCCCCGACTGCGGCAAGAAGTTTCAGTACAACGTCTACACCATCAAGCAGAAAAAGCGCTGTAAATGGTACAAGGGGCACACAAACCAAAAAGGAAAACGATGACCGACGAAGAGAAACTGTTCGAGATGGTGGAGCGCTGCGTCGCCGACGCCGTTATCGCCCTGGAGAACGACCGGCCCCTCCTCCCCTTTGCCAAACTGCTGGCGCAGAACGGTACGGTACGCGATCTCGCCTGCGAATGCGCCGAAGAGAAACAGTGCTACGAGCACCTTCTCGAACGCCTCAAGGGCGAAGTGAAGATGGAAGACGTCGACGCCATCGCCCTCGTGGCCCGCGTCACCATCCCCGAGCAGTACAGTGCCCCCTCGCCCCAGGGGATCCGCATCCATGTCGAGGAGAGGGCGCAGGCGCACAAAAAGATCTCCGCGCGCCTGCTCTACGTCCCCTATGACCTCTTTGTCGCCGACGGAGAGGAGAAGCGCAGCGTCATGCTCCACAACCCCATTGCCATCGGGATGCCGATGGAAGTCTACGGTTCATAGCTTCTCCGGCTTGCACAGCGCGCCCTTCTCCGCTGCGGTGCGCAGGCATTTTCTGCAGTAGTATTTCGGGAAGGAGAGCAGCTTTCGCAGCGCCTTGTCCGGCTTCTCATCCGTATTCAGTCTCATCTTGCATAGGGTTTTCATCCCGGCTCCTCTCCCTCCCGTTTTTTGGCAAGCGCTCTTTCTCCCCATTATAGCACTGCCGACCGCAGAAGGGGCGCCGCAAGACTCGTATAGATTTTCATTATGCATACAGTATGTTTTTTTCGCTAAAATTGATTAAATATACTTATAGAAGGAGCGAGCATGACAACGACGGTCAACGGTATTGAAATACACTATGACGACCTGGGATCGGTCGACATGCCGGCACTGATCTTTCTGCACGGCTTTCCCCTGAACCGGACAATGTGGCAGCGCCAGGCGGAAGCCTGCAGGAAGCACTGCCGGGTCATCGCTTACGACCTAAGAGGACACGGGGAGACGGAGGGGGGAGAGGAACCCTTCTCCATTCCCCTCTTTGTGCAGGACCTGCTCTCGCTGATGGACGCCCTGCGGGTCAAAACGGCGACGCTGTGCGCCCTCTCCATGGGCGGGTACATCGCCCTGCGGGCGGCGGAGGAACACCCTGAGCGCTTCAACGCCCTCATTCTCTGCGATACGCAGTGTGCCGCCGATACGCCCGAGGGACGCGAGAAGCGGCTCAAGGCCATCCGTGCCATCGAAACGGACGGCGTCGAACCCTTTGCCGAGGGGCTGCTGGGCAAACTGCTGGCGGAACAGACGTTTGAACAGCACCCCGAAACGGTCGCCGCGGTCAGGGAGATGATCGTTTCGACGCCCGCGCACTCCCTCGTGCACTCCCTGCGCGCCATGCGCGAACGCGACGAGACCTGTAGCCTACTCCCCCGGCTCACCCTCCCGGTGCTCATCCTCGTCGGCGAGGCGGACCAAATCGCGCCGCCGGACGCTTCGGTCTACATGCACAACGCCCTCCCGGCCGCCGAGCTCGTCATCATTGAAGGGGCGGGGCACCTGAGCAACCTCGAGAATCCCGAGGCGTTCAATGCCGCCCTGCTCCCCTTTCTCTCCGGGCACTGCCACCGGGACTAGCCCGAGATCATCTTGGAGGTAATCCCCTTCTGGTCGCGGTTGTCGGCGACGAAAACGCCGGCAATGTGCAGCGCGACAAAGGCGACGATGGCCCAGGCGACAATCTCGTGCAGCTCCTTGACCGAACCCGCGACGTCTTTGGCAAGGCCGATCTCCTTGTAGAAGTGGATGAGCAGCCCGCTGATGGCCATAAACGCCATCACGGCGTAGATGACTTTGTAGCCTCTGTAGACCCACGCCATATGGCTGTTCTCCGGCGCGTAGCCGAACCCCTCTTTAAAAATCATCACCAGCCGCCAGAGAACGAGCACGGCGAAGACGTAGCCCAGGATGATGTGCCACTCCCACATCGGTGCCCTCACCGCCTTGGCCAGGGCCGCCGCCTGCTCCGTCGTCACGGTAATGCCGAATGATGCGAGCTTCTCCAGCAGAATCTGCGAATTGGTGTGCCAGCTCAGAAAGGTCTTGCGCAGGAAAAACGTCCCCAGCAGACCGAGGACGACGACGGCGTTGGCCCAGTGCCAGACGCGCAGTTGTAACGAGTAATCTTTCATGATCTCCCCTCCCGGTTAATTGGGAATATTATACGCCATATTCCCCAAACCATTGTTGCTGCGGCGTAAATGAATGTAAACCGCCAAGGCGGCGCGGAAGATCAGCACGCCTCCCCGGGAAAGGGAAGGCGGATCGTAAAGCAGGCGCCGGCCTTCTCATTTTTCACGGTGATCGTGCCGCTGAACTTCTGTTCGATGATCTGCCGGGTCATGTAAAGCCCCAGCCCCGTGCCCTGGCTTTTGTGCTTGGTCGTAAAATAGGGGTCGAAAATCTTGTCGATGATCGCCTTGTCGATGCCGCCGCCGTTGTCGCAGACCTTGATGACATACTGCGATCCTTCGACGAACCCTCTGCACTGGATAAAGCCCGCTTCGGTCCCGTTGCTCTTGATGGCATTGGCCGCGTTCGAATAGAGGTTGATCAGCGCCTGTTTTAGGTTGTTCAGATGACCGCTGATCCGTACGTTTTCGAGATCGTTCTCGTAACGGATCCGGTTGCCCATAATGGAGCTGATCACGAGGGTATGCAGCGATTTGTCCATATCGCTGATGCAGAAACTGTCGTGCCCCCCGTCCTCCTGGTAGTAGAGGCGGAAATCGTCGATCGTGTCGGAGAGGTACTGGATAATCTCGCTGCAGTGGCTTTGAAACGCTTCGAATTCGCTCTCGCGCGTGTCGTCCTGTGCCATCATCATCTTGACCGACATCCCCGTCATCAACAGCCCCAGGGTGTTAAGTGGCTGCCGCCACTGGTGCGCGATGTTGCTGATCATCTCCCCCATCGCGGCGAACTTGTTCTGCTGAAAGAGCATCGTGTCCTTCCGGCGGCTCGCTTCGATCTCCTCCCTGATCCGCTCCTCGAGGTTCCGGTTGATCGCCTCGAGCTTCCGCTCCGCTTCGAGCTGTTCGGTGATATCGAGACTGAGACCGACCAGGCCGCTGACGCCGTGCGACTCGTCTTCGACCCGCGTCTTGACGATCAGGACCTCATGCACTTTGCCGTCGGTAAAGGGGATCTTCTCATAGGAGAGGTGGGGTTCGCTCTGCTGCAGTGCCGCGGCATCCGAACGCATGCAGCTCTTCGCGGCTTCCGGCGAGTAGAGCGGTTCGTAATGGGGAACGGAGAGGAAGCGCTCCTCGCTGATGCCGGTGGCATCGCAGAAGGCCTTGTTGACGAACCGGAGTCTGCCGGAGACGTCCTGGGACCAGATCCCGATGGGCGCCGTATCGAGGATCGTTCGAAAGGTGAGACGCTCATCCGGGGCCAGGATCTCCCGCGCGCGTTCATCCTTCACCCCTAGACAGCGCGAAACGAGGTGGCCGCTGGAGAGTTTGTAGATGTAGCCCTCCTGCCAGAGATTGGTGAAACCGAAACAGGGGACCAGGGCGATCTCCTGCGCCTCTCCCGTACGGTACACCTCCCGGAAGAATTCAATCAGAGGACGGGTTTCATTGACCGGATAGAGCGTAGACAACGCTTCGCTGACGGACTCTCCCACGTCAAAACGGCAAAACTTCTTTGCTTTGTCATTGATGTAGACGACCTTGAAATCGTTGCCCTCCTCCAACGGTTCATAGACAGTGATCCCGATATCGACAAGGTCAAAAATCTCTTCAAAACTGAACATGCGTCTTCTCCTGCCTCATTTTAGCGTAAGGGAGGTATACAAAGGCCCTGCCGAGGCGTTCACGGAAATGACTCTGTTCATAGTGTCACTTTCCGCACGCTGGTCCACCGCGCGTCCTGACGAACAGCCATGACAAACGCCGGCGGCAGGGAGGTTGCGCAGTAGTCGATGTCTTCGGGATTGAAGTCGGGACGGGCGGGGTCGAGGAACTTCGCGACCGTCTCGCAGCCGTAGATGCGCCGCCGGACCTCATCGGTATCCATCGCCTCGCCCAGCAGCAGCGAGCGTATATACTCCGCGCAGGCGAAATCCTCGTCTCCGGTCGGGTGGGAGGCGACGAGGTTGATCCGCGCATCGGAGCCGCCGTAACGCGCCTGCAAGTAGTGCGCCGTCGCCTCGGCATTGGAGAAGCCCGTCAGCAGCACCGCGGGCGCGCCCAGCGAGTGCAGCGCCGCCTTGACGCCATTCGTCGTCTTCTGCACGATTGTAAGCCCTTCCAGTTCGGCAAGGGCGAAGCGCGCCGGCGAGTTGTCGAGGTCGAACCCTTCGATGGGCAGTCCACCTACTTCGCCGGCCAGCAGCACCTCCGGCCGTTCCTCTCGCACGGCGAAGGCCGCCGCGACGTCCGGGACGAGGAGGATCTCCGCCGCGCCCCGCAAAAAAGCGTAATGCGCCACCGTAAAAGCCCGCACGACATCGATGACAACGTTGACCTCCGCATCGGGAAGCGCAAGGTCGTTGCCGCGGAAAATCTCAACCCGGGGTGTCACTGATGCTTTATTCTCCTAAATGTGGCTGATGTCGTCCGAGTGGATCTTTTTGAGGTCCTCTTCCTCCAGTCCGTCATAGCTGTAGACGAAACAGGCCGGTTTTTCTTTGACGGTCTTGTGGATATCCCAGAACGCATCGAGGTCTTTGACGATGATCACCTTCTCGGCGCGCAGCTCCTCCAGCGGAAGGCCGACGAGACCGTGGGACAGTGTGATCGTAATAAGCTCCATCATTTCGCTGTTGATGATGATGGGGCCGTTGCCTTTGAGAAGAACGACTTTTGGACGCGTTTTGTTTTGCACTGTAGAGAACCTTTTTTTGACTCCCCTATTACAAAAACCGTTCTACCCCAACCCTCAGTTGCCGAAAACCTTCTGCAGGAGCTCCGTCGTACGCGCCGCAGGGTCGGTACGGATCTGCTTCTCCTCTTCGGCAATGACCGTAAAGAGGCCGTCGACCCCCTTGGCCGTGATGTAGCCGTCGAGGTCGCGCGGGTCGTACTGCGTCGCGTTCGATTCACCCGACAAGGAACCAAGCAGCTTCGTGACTCCCGTCTGCTCCAGCACCGGCGCGCCGTAACTGTCGTAGGTATCGACCATTGTCTTGTAGTACTGCGTTACCTCTGTCTCCTGGGTGTACTGCTGGACAATCGGCAAGATCGCCGCCTGCAGCGCCGGGCCGGAGTGTTCGCGGAAATACTCCGTCGCCGCGTTGTCCGGACCCGTCAGGATCTTCTTCGCATCCTCGATGCTCATGGCGGAGATGGTGTCGGCAAAGATCTTCGCCGTCTCCGGCACGGCCTTCTCCGCCGCCCGGTTCATCGCCGTGACGAAGTCATCGGCATACTTGCCCATCCCCGCCTTGCGCAACCCCTTCTCGACCATCATCAGCTTGTCGGGCACCGGGATCTTCACCAGGCTGTTACCGAGGAAACCGTCCTGCTGCCCCAACTGTTCAATGGCCTGTTTGACACCCTTGTTGAGCGCCTCGCGCAAACCGCCGTCGATATCCGTGATCGAGAGCCCGGAGGCATCGTTCGTCTGCGTCTCCCCAGAAGTCGTTTTTGTCACTGTCTCCATGATGGAGTCGAACAGCCCGGCATTGAGGGTCTGGGTCGTGAGTACCACAGCCAAAGAAGAGGTCATTAAAAGTTTTGAGAAATGCATAGTTGGTCCTATGGGTTCGTTTGTCTAGCAGTATGCCATAAATCCGAAAATGCATTTAAACGGCATTGGAATGAGAATTGCTTATCCGATGCAAAAAGGAGAGTCATGATCCCGGAGGAGCATTACGACAACCTGCAAAAAAGCGCCCCAAAGGTGGCAGAGAACATCAATGCCATTACCGAGCAGACGTTTAAAATCCTGCTGACGGAGCACCCGGAACTGAAGGTACTGTTCCAGGGAGCCAAAGCCGACATGCCCCAGCAATTCAGCTTTGCCGTCATTGCACTGACCAGCTTTATCGACCGCCCCGAAAAAATGAAAACGTATGCAGAAAAATTCAAAGCCATGTATCCCACCGCAACGCCTGAGCAGTTCGAGCTCATCTTCGAAGCGCTGCTCAAAGGCATGAAACAGGTTCTGGATCGCAAAGCCCCGCCAAAAGCCATCAACGCTTGGGATGCCGCACTGACCCATCTTAATCACGACTACCTGTACAGCCAAACTGTTTGATGGAAGTCCACGGAATTCATCCCTTTTCGCATTCATACCAGAATATGAACTTCTCAAGTTCATCAAATTCTTTGTCCTTAGTTTGTAGCGTGATTACTAGCATCCCAATTAATGGCAGAATTGTGATAGATACGAATACGATATATACCAATAATGCTTTTGAGATGACATCACCATTTGCCAACATACCTGCTATCGCACTCCACCCAACCATTAAAAAGGCCAAGTTTGTTGCAAATAATTTATGATCCCAAAAAGACGGATATACTCTTTTTCTTTCTTCTTGAAGAAGTGCTAGAACCCCATCAAAGTCACATTTGTCATTTGGGGTCAAGCTTTCCCTAAAATATTCATATCTTGACCCAAGCCAATACTTTCTATATTTCTTTATTTTTTTTGAGTTGTGATAATATTTTTCTAACAACATTATCGACTTTCCATAAATAATCCATATCATCCATGCAAGAAACAACATCGTAAATATGATCAATGATAAGATATAAATCCAAGATTCATCAATGAATTCTGCACTTATGATTGGGAACGCTACACTGGCAATTAAACTAATAAAGTAAATCACTGTCCATTTTGTTAGGCCCGGTACTTTTTTTGCTAGCGCCCAAACAGTACTATTTTCATAGGCATTTTTCATTTGCATATAACATTTACGTGTCAGCTTACTATCTTTTTTTTCTTCTTCCGCGTTCATAAACACTCCTTTTTATTTTCCTAAATTTTATATCCAAATATTTTATTTGCGATTTTTGTTGCATATTGTCATTCACGTAAAGGATGGATTTTGATCATTTAAGTCACTTAAAAGTAACATACACTGCAATAATATGATGACAAGATTTTAAGCATTTAAAGGACACTCCCATTGGGTGAAGAGAACAAAAAGATTTTAGAACAGCAGCTTTGGAACATTGCAAATACACTTCGCGGGAAGATGGATGCGGATGAGTTCCGCGACTACATTCTCGGGTTTATCTTCTACAAATACCTTTCCGAAAAGATGGAAGATTATGCCGATGAGATCCTTGCCGAAGATGGCATAAAGTATCTCGATATTGACGAAAAAACCGAAGACGGTAAAGAGTACCTTGAGGCCATCCAGGAAGAGGCTATCGAGAAACTGGGATATTTCCTCAAACCCACTGAGCTTTTTAGCCAGATTGCAAAACGCGGTAACGGTGAAGAAGACAACTTTATCCTGGAAGACCTGACTCAGATTCTTCGCAATATTGAGCAGACGACGATGGGGCACGAGAGCGAGGATGATTTCGTCCATCTCTTCGAAGACCTCGACCTCACCAGTACTAAACTGGGCCGGACCGAGGCAGCAAAGAACACCCTAATTGCCAAGGTGCTCTCCCACCTCGACGCCATTAACTTTGAGTTGAAAAACCACGACCGGGACGTTCTGGGCGATGCCTATGAGTACCTCATCGGCCAATTCGCAGCAGGCGCGGGTAAGAAGGCGGGGGAGTTCTATACCCCGCAGCAAGTTTCCAAGATCCTCGCCAAGATCGTCACTACGGGCAAGACGAAGCTCAAATCGGTTTACGACCCGACCTGCGGTTCCGGTTCGCTGCTGCTGCGCGTCGCCAAGGAGGTCGACGACGTCTCAAACTTCTACGGGCAGGAGCTCAACCGTACTACTTACAACCTCGCCCGCATGAACATGATCATGCACGACGTCCACTACCGCAAGTTCGATATCAAACAGGAAGACACCCTCGAACATCCGCAACATATGGACAAGCGCTTTGAAGCAGTCGTGGCCAATCCCCCCTTCTCCGCCCACTGGTCGGCGAACCCGCTGCACATGAGCGACGACCGTTTCAGCCAGTACGGCAAGCTCGCCCCCGCTTCCAAAGCGGACTTCGCGTTTGTGCAGCACATGATCTAGCACCTCGACGACAATGGCATCATGGCGGTCGTCCTGCCCCACGGCGTGCTTTTCCGGGGCGCGGCAGAAGGGCACATCCGCCGCTATCTCATCGAGGACCGCAACTACCTTGACGCCGTCATCGGCCTGCCAGCCAATATTTTCTATGGGACCTCTATTCCAACCTGCATCCTGGTCTTCAAGAAGTGCCGCGAAGCCAGCGACAACGTCCTCTTTATAGACGCTTCTAACGAGTTCGAAAAGGCGAAAAACCAGAATATCCTTACTAACGCTAACGTCGAGAAAATTATTAACACCTACCGCAACCGGGAGGCGATCGAGAAGTACTCCCACCTCGCCACGCTGGAGGAGATCAAGGAGAATGACTACAACCTCAATATTCCCCGCTACGTCGATACTTTCGAGGAGGAGGAGCCGGTCGATCTGGATGCAGTCACCGGCGAGCTTATAGCCCTCGATGCTGATATAAAAACCAACGATGCTCAGATCGCCGAGTTTTGTAATGAACTCGGCATCCCGACGCCGTTTTGAGTGTTACCATGACTGCGGTAAGCAAAGTTCCGAAGTTACGGTTTCCTGAGTTTAGTGATGAATGGCATGAAAATTTCATTGGAGAGTTATATACAAACCTGAAAACTGGATCGACTCCCAGCAGACTTGTTAAAGACTATTTTCAAGGAAACAATCTTTGGATAACTAGTGGTGAATTAAATTTTGGTCATATTAATGACACAATTGAAAAAATCTCTGATCAAGCAATCAAAGATACAAATTTACGCCTTTACCCAGTGGGTACATTTTTTATTGCGATTACAGGATTAGAAGCTCCTGGTACACGAGGTAAATGTGCAATCAATGATATTCCAGCTACGACAAATCAGTCATGTATGGCATTTTATGAAACAGACGAAATACATACTAAGTTTTTGTTTTATTGGTATCTAAAATATGGCATACCCCTTTATTACAAGTATGCACAAGGTACGAAGCAACAAAGTTTCAATAATACAATAGTTGAAAAGTTTGTTTTACACTATCCTTCGAAACCTGAACAACAAAAAATCGCCTCTTTCCTCAACGCCGTCGATACCAAAATCGAAAAGCTCACTAAAAAACAGGAGCTGCTTGAGCAGTACAAAAAAGGGGGGATGCAAAAAATCTTCTCGCAGGAGATTCGCTTCAGAGCGGATGACAAGAGTGAGTTTCCGGAATGGAAAGAGAAGCTATTTGGAGAGATTTACTCTTTCATCAACACGAACAGCTTTTCAAGAGCTCTGATGAATGATGTACAAGGAAGGGTCAAAAACATTCATTATGGGGACATCCATACAAAATATCGTTCTAATTTCCACATAAACAAAGAAAACGTACCCTTCCTCAACGACGATATAGAAATCAGTAAGATAAAAGATGAACAGTATTGTCAAGTGAAAGATTTGGTTATTGCGGACGCCTCTGAAGACTACAAAGATATTGGTAAAACAATTGAGTTGATAGATTTGCAGAATGAAAAGCTTTTAGCGGGTTTGCATACATACATTGCCAGGGACAAAAATGATGTAATGGCACTTGGGTTTGCCAGCTATCTGATGCAGACAAACAATATTAGAAATCAGATTATGAAATCGGCAACGGGTATATCGGTATTAGGAATCTCGAAAAACAATTTGTCAAACGTGAAGTTTTTACTTCCTTCAAAAGAAGAACAAACCAAGATAGCCGATTTTCTCTCCGCCATCGACACAAAGATAGACCTCGTTTCCAAAGAGCTGCAAAACGCCAAGCAATTTAAAAAAGCACTACTACAACAGATGTTTATATAAAAGAGCACTAATGGATTCCGTAAGAACACTTATCGCTGAAAACTCAGAAAAATATGGAGAGTTTAGCTACTACGAACTTCTCATAGAAAAAGTGGAAACAAATCTTACTCCACATCCTGATATTGCTATTGAAGCTTGCAAAGCATTAATCGAAGGTATCTCTAAAACGATTTTATTGAGACTAGACAATTCTCTTACTGAGAAAGATATGAGAGAATGGCCATTTCAAAAACTGTTTAGCACTACTGTGAACAAACTTGGCGAACTAAGTGATGAATTTGAAGCAGAGTTTATTTATCACTTTAGACACCCCATTCATTTGCTAGGTGAAATTCGTACGCATAGAGGTGATATTGCGCATGGCAAGCCAGTTCCTAAAGTTTTGTGTAGCTCTAAAGGATTTGCAAAATTTATAGAAGAATTTACTGGAGTGGTCATTGTCTATATGCTTAAGCATTTTTTTGCTTTAGAAATAACGAGAATCGAGCAAATTTCCTATGAAGAAAATCCTAACTTTAACGGCTCTTTAGATGATTCATTCCCACTAGGTGGTTATGTAAAATACAGCAAAGCGCTATATGAACAAGACTACACATCCTACGAAGAACAACTTCAAGACTATCTCCTTGATCAAGAAAAGATTGAGCCAGAAATAGTCTCAGAAGAAGAGATTGAGCCACTAGAAGAAATGACAGAGCAAGTCTATAAAAAGGAAGATGCTGAACCAATAAAAGAAGAACGCGATATTAGTGACACAATTGAAGAGCGATACAAAGACCTATTAAGCTTAGAAGGTAGTGAAGAAGCAATAACGACACTTTGTCAGGATGAAAATCTTTATATTAACGAGCTTCTAAAAATTGTTGAGACATATCAATTTGATCATCGTGTTCCTCTACCCGATGCGATAGTAGACACTATGAAACATAGGCCTAAGTTATTACAGAGACGTGAAGCAGTAGAAAGAGTCACGAAGGCACTACTTGCATTTGTGAAACAATACATTGCCAAAGATGAAGAATGAGTACCGAGCATCAACACTTACTGATAAAAACAAGCAATTCGGAAAAGGACTGCTTCAGCAGATGTTTGTGTAAAGCAATAAGAAAGAAGGAAGATCATGAATATTATCAGTGATGCGAAGAAGATTGATAAAAAAATGACCTCATTAATAAAAAAATATCAAGAGATTTATATCGCCACCGCATGGGCTACTTTAGGTTCGGATTCTTCCCAAGCTCTTTTAAATTATTCAAAAAAAATCTCTATGATGATAGTCGGTGTATCCGGTTACAACACTTCACCTGAGTTCATAGAAACTTTCTTGAATGTAAATAGCGTCAAATATATGTTTAGTACTAAAGGTGTTATTTTTCATCCTAAGATTTATTTGTTTATGAACTCTAAATCAGATTGGGAGTGTCTAATAGGCAGCGCAAACTTCACACGTGGAGGGCTTGCAAATAATATTGAGATGATGGTTCATCTAAATAGTCAAGATGCTGACACCAAGACATTCATCGATAATATTTTAGATGAAATCAACAAGTACTTTTCACTTGCTTATCGGATGACCCACGAAAAATATCAAATATATTTGAAAGACTATAATGCACAAGAAAATAATAGAAACAATGTAGATAAGTCCAATGAAAATGCTCAACAATTAATGACTGAAACTCCAATTAACTTATTAAGTTGGAAAAATTTTTTTGACAAAGCAAAACATGCTTTAGACGATTCACTGGAAGAACGTTTGAAATTACTAGAACATGTACAAGAGTATTTTAAAAAATATAGCAGTTTGAGTGAAATGCCAGATGACATCGTAAGACAAATTGCCGGCACCATTAACTATGGAGAGCATGACGTTAATTGGATGTATTTCGGTCACATGGTCTCTCCCTATTTTAAAAAGCAAATCATAGAATCAGCTGACGAATTTTCAAAAGCATTAGATGCGATTCCTTTAGAAGGCGAGGTTTCTAAAGAAATGTACATGAAGTTTGTTAATTTTGTCCAATCAAACGTGCCTTACGGATTTGGGGTAAAAAGCTTGAGTAGACTATTAGCGATGAAAAGACCTGACATTTTTTATTGTGTAACAAAGAATAATACCTATCCTGTTTATAGAGATTTTAATATGGATGAGCTCAAACAACATGATTATGAAAGATATTGGGACGAGGTTATTGTGAATATACATGATACTCCTTGGTATAAAAGCTTGGAACCTTCTAGTGATGAAGAACGAAAGGTTTGGAAGGTACGGGCCGCAATGCTGGATATCATTACCTATTAAGATTAGAGCTCGAAAAACATGAGTGTTCAACCCGAAGCCAGCCTCGTCAATCAATCCAAAAAAAGACTGCTCCAGCAGATGCTTGTGTGAGGTGCAACATGGAAAATCTTCTAAAATTTTTTGAAAGTACTCAACAACTAATTCAAAAACAAAGGGAAGCATTACTTCACAAAGTTAATACAATCACTGGCTATGAGCTTGTTAGTTTTGCACATGATAAATTTAGTGATATGGCTGCAGGTGCTAATCGTGATGACGAAATATACACAATACTCAGAAACCGGCTTGTACAAAACAAAAGCTTTGAACAGCATTTACCAATCTGGCTAAAACAAAATAGAGATGTAAGACAGTTTTGGGATTTTATTAAAAATAAATTTCCGACTTACGAAGAAAGAAGAATATTTATAAAAAATGAGTTTTTACCACTACTTGATAAATTAGAATTCCAAACACTTGCCCCAATAGAAGAAACAATAACTTTTGATGAAAAGCATATCCATGAATATTGGATCAAAGCAATAGAACGCAAAGGTAATGACCCCGAGGGTGCTATTACCATGGCAAGGACTCTCATCGAAAGTGTTTTAAAACATATTCTAGATGAGCAAGACATAGAGTATGATGTCAATATGGATCTATCTGAATTATATAAAAAGGTGCAAAAACATTTAAATCTTGCTCCAGAACAACATCAAGAAGCGATTTTCAAACAAATTCTTGGTGGAGCCAGCGGCATTATTAATGGTCTAGGAACTTTGAGAAATAAACTAGGGGATGCCCATGGAAGCACTAAGACAAAAGTAAAACCTCTGGAGCGCCATGGTGAGTTAGCAGTTAATATGGCAGGTTCTATGGCAATCTTTTTATATAAGACCTATACTGAGAGTAAAGAGGATAAATGAGCACCCAACCCGAAGCCGTCCTCGAAGCCAACCTGGTCAAACAGCTCAGCGAAGAACTGGGCTACGAAAAAGTCCTCATCACAGATGAAGCGGCCCTCAAAGCAAACCTCAAACACCAGCTCGAAAAGCACAACAAGACCACGCTGAGCGACACCGAGTTCGCCCGCATTCTTAATCACCTTAACAAGGGCAACGTCTTCGAAAAAGCGAAGATCCTCCGCGACAAGTTCGCCCTCCCCAAGGACGACGGCACGACTTCTTACATCGAGTTCCTGGACTCGGAGCATTGGTGCCAGAACCTCTTCCAGGTCACCCAGCAGGTAACCATCGAAGGTAAGTATAAGAACCGCTACGATGTCACCCTGCTCATCAACGGCCTGCCTCTCGTGCAGATCGAGCTCAAACGCCGGGGTGTGGAGCTCAAGGAGGCCTTCAACCAGATCAACCGCTACCAGCGCCACTCCTACGGCTACAACAGCGCCCTCTTCAACTACGTGCAGCTCTTCGTCATCTCCAACGGCGTCAACACCAAGTATTACGCCAACAACAAAAAGCAAACCTTCAAACAAACCTTCTTCTGGGCAGACAAAGAAAACAAAAACATCCACAACCTCGAAGCTTTCACCTCGGTCTTCCTGGAGCGCTGCCACATCTCCAAGATGATCTGCAAGTACATCGTCCTGGCGGAGGTGCCGAAGATTTTGATGGTGCTGCGCCCCTACCAGTACCATGCCGTCGAATCAATCATCGACCGGGTGCAAAATACGAATAAAAACGGCTACATCTGGCACACGACTGGCTCGGGCAAGACCCTCACCTCCTTCAAGGCCTCGCAGATCCTCGTCAAGCTCCCGCATGTGCACAAGGTCGTCTTCGTCGTCGACCGCAAGGACCTCGACTTCCAGACGACCAAGGAGTTCAACAGCTTTGCCGAAGGAAGCGTCGACGGTACGGACAATACGAAGATCCTCGTCGACCAGTTCCTAGGTCGCTACAAAGACAAAAAAGGCCAAAGCGTCCAGACAGACCTCATCATCACGACGATCCAAAAGCTCAACACCGCTATCAGCAAAAAGCGCTACCTAAATGAGATGGAGCAGCTACGCGATGAGCACATCGTCTTCATCTTCGACGAGTGCCACCGCAGCCAGTTCGGTGAGACCCACCGCAACATCACCCGCTTCTTTGAAAAGGCGCAGATGATCGGCTTTACGGGGACGCCTATTTTCGAAGAGAACGCCGTCGGGAACAAGCTGGGCAAACGCACGACCGCCGACCTATTCGGCGACCGCCTGCACCGCTACGTCATCACCGATGCCATCAGCGACGACAACGTCCTGAAGTTCTCCGTGGAGTACGTCGGGCGATACAAGGAGAAAGAGAGCGCCAACGAGCTCGATATCGAAGTGGAGGCCATCAACACCCAGGAAGTGCTGGAAAGTCCCTACAGAATCGAAAAGATCGTCGACTACATCCTCTCTGTCCATCCTCGTAAAACCCATTCCAAAGAGTTCACGGCGATGATGTGCGTCGGCAGCGTGGACATGCTCACCAAGTACTACGAGACCTTTAAGAGTAGAAAGCACGACCTCAAGATCGCTACGATCTTCTCCTACACCGCCAATGAGGAGGACAAAGACGCCAACGGGCTGATCGACTTCGACGAGACGAAAGTGGACGAAGAGCACATCAACAAGCACAGCCGCGAGAAGCTCGACGAGTACATCAACGACTACAACGCTATGTTCGGCACGAAGTTCAGCACCAAAGACAGCCAGAGCTTCTACAACTACTACAACGACATCTCCAAACGGGTGAAACAGCGTGAAGTCGACATCCTCCTCGTCGTCAACATGTTCCTGACGGGCTTCGACTCCAAGTCCCTCAACACTCTCTACGTCGACAAGAACCTGAAGTACCACGGCCTTATCCAGGCCTTCTCGCGCACCAACCGCATTCTGGGCGAGACGAAATCGCAGGGGAATATTGTCTGCTTCCGCAACCTAAAAACAGCGACCGACGACGCCATTGCCCTCTTCTCTGATCTGGATAAAAAAGACAAGATTCTCATGGGGCCTTACGAAGAGTATGTCGAAAAGTTCAACGAGGCTTTCGCGAAGCTCATTGCTATCGCCCCGAGCATCAACAGCGTCGATGCTATCATCGACGAAGAGAAACAGCTGGAATTCATCAAGGCATTCCGGGAACTGATGCGGGTGAGGAATATTCTGGAGGGATTCGCCGACTTCGACTGGAACAACCTCTCCATGGCGGAGCAACTCTTCGAAGACTACAAGTCCAAATACCTCGACCTTTACGAGCGGACCAAAAGCCGCAATGAAACGGAAAAGGTCTCTGTCCTGCAGGAGATCGACTTTGAGCTGGAGCTCATCCACAAGGACGAGATCAATGTTGCCTATATCCTCAAACTCCTGGCCAAATATAGAAAGGCCAAAACAGAAGAGCAGCAGAAGCAGCGTGACACCATCGTCAGCATCATCAACGCTCAGCCCGGCCTCCGCAGCAAGCGCGAGCTGATCGAGAAGTTCATCGACGACCACCTGATGCACATCGAAGACGACGATCTCATCGATGATGCGTTCGAGAAATTCTGGGACGAAGAGCAGGTCAAAGCTTTTGACGAACTTTGCGAAGAAGAGGATCTCAACAAAGCAGAAGTCAACAGGGTTATCGACACCTACCTCTACGACGGCAGGCCTCCGCTAAAAGACGACATCGCCAATACGCTCAACGTCAAACCGAAACTGCTTGAACGCAAAAAAATCGTTCCGAGAGTACTCGATAAGATTATGGGCTTTATAGAGAAGTTCTATGATGGCGGAGGGAGTCTCGGTTCTTCTACGGAGAAAGCGGCTAATTCTTCGAATTATGCCAATGCTATTTCCGGCAACGCCATGATGGCGGCGGAAGAAAGCGAAGAGTATATGGAGAAAGCACCAAAATAGTAATCTGCTAGTGTATCTCCTTCACCCGCCCTACTTCGCCGCTCATCAGCCTCACCTTGATACCGTGCGGATGCGTGGCGCTTTTGGTGAGAATGTCGCGGACGATGCCGTCTGTCAGTCGGCCGGTGTCCTGGTCCTGTTTCAACACGATGGCAACGCTCAATCCGAAGCGTATGTTCTTTCTTTGTCTGGGATCCGGCATGGTGCTCATATCAGCTTCACTTCGACTTTTTTCCCAAACGCCTTGGCCACACGTTCAAGAAAATCAATCCCGATGTTAACATTGCCATTTTCGATGCGTGAAATGACGGCCTGTGTCGTTCCAACCTTTTCCGCGAACTGCTTCTGCGTCAGGTCATACTTGATGCGGAGTTTCAACAGCTGTGTTATGACTTGATAACGGGGTTCAAGACGATCCCATTCGCGTTTAAACTCTTCATTTTTCAATTGTTCTTTTATCAATCTCTGGAGTTCACTCATGTTTTCATCTCCTTCATGCGCTGTTTGGCAATATCAATCTCTTTTCTGGGTGTCTTCTGCGTCTTTTTCACAAAACCATGTAGTAAGACAAATCGTCTACCGGTGTGTGCAAAATAGATAATCCGGTAGATACCTTTATGATCTTTCGCCCTGACTTCGTACAGTTTCTCTTCCAGGTGTTTTACATATGGCTCTCGGATACCTGTACCTAACTGCTCCAAGAGATCCAAATTTCTCAATACAACTGTCTTGGTCTTTTCTTCCAGAGAGAGAATCCACTCATAAACCGGTTTTGAGCCGTTCTCATCTGTAAAAAACACCACTTCTCATTTCATGATTATGCCTCATAGGATATAAATAATATCTTATTAGATATATTTAGATTGATCACAACATCCCCTCTTCCCGCAGACTCAAGAACCCCTCTTTGGTCAAAATAACATGATCGAGCAGCTCTATCCCCAACAATATCCCCGCCTCCCTGAGGCGCCGGGTAACCGCGGCGTCCTCCCGGCTCGGGGCGAGCTGGCCGCCGGGGTGGTTGTGGGCAACGATGATCCCCGCCGCCCTGTCCGCAACGGCATCGGCAAAGACTTCACGGGGGTGCACGAGGGACTGGTTGAGGGTCCCGATGGAGACGACGCGCTTCTCGATAAGGTGCGAGGCTCCATCCAGAGCCAGGGCAATGAAATACTCCTGCTTTTTGGCCCCGTATTCGCGTAGCAGTTCGTAGACATCCGCAGCTGAGGTAATTTTGACATGCTGCTTGATGAGATAACGCCGGGAGAGCTCGACGGCGGCGAGGATCTGCGCGGCTTTTGCCTCGCCCATGCCATGGATGGAAGTAAGGTCATCGAGCGTCAGGGATTCGAAAGAGGCATCAAAGAGCCCTACGATCTCCTTGGAGAGCTGCAGCACATCCTTGCCCGGAACCCCGCTGCCGAGCAACACTGCCATCAGCTCATACGCCTTAAGGGTAGCGGGACCTTTTGCCAGCAGTTTTTCGCGGGGCTTGTCGCCTTTGTAGAGTTCCTGGAGCTTTTTCATGCAATAATTCTATCGTAATATAACTATATATGTTATATTAAGTTTTAGAAAAACCAAACCGAGCTTCTGCCCATTGATTAACGCGCTTCAGGGACTGAAGCTAATGGAAATATAGAGCTTCGGCACGCCGAAGCGCATCCAATCAATTGGGGCTTGGCCTTGAGCATTCCTTATAAGCCATCCCGGAGGCCCAAAGCCGGGAGGGATGAGCGATTTGCGAAAGGCCGCTTTTTGCGCTACTTTTTCTAAAAAAGTGGCAAGAAAATATTCCCTTCATTCCTTTCTTTTTACAAAGAAACGAACCCAAAGAAAATCGTCGTGATGTGAATCGCACGTTCCTCCCGTCGTATGGCCTCCGGAACGGCTTATAAAGCACACATCCCGACCTTCTGCCTATTGATTTAAATACGCTTCGGGAACCAAAGCTAACTGAAAAATATTGAGCTTCGACACGTCGAAGCGCGTTCAAATAAATCAAGCATTGGCCTTGAACGCTCCTTATAAGCCATCCCGGAGGCATAAAGCCGGGAGGGATGAGCGATTCGCGAAAGGCCGCTTTTTGCGCTACTTTTTCTAAAAAAGTGGCAAAGGAATACACTCTATTCATTCTTTTCTTTTTCATAAGAAAAGAACCAAAAGAAAATCGTCGTTGCGCGAATCGCTCGCCCTTTCTCGGCTTTATGCCTTCAGGGCGACTTTCACGGCATGCTTAACGACACTGAGCCTATTGATTAATGCGCTTCGGCAAACCGAAGCTAGCGTCAAAAAAAGAGCTTCGACTCGTCGAAGCGCATTCAATAAAATCGGAAATTGGCACTGAGCGCTCTTTGAAAGCCGCCGCATGACGCTGCATTATTCGTATTCTCTTCATCAAAGGTCGCTTTTGCGCACTGTTTTTCGCCTTTTTTACAGCATTTCGCACCCTAGAACAGCGTAGGAAGGGGACGTTTCCATGTGCGGGTGCTATTTCTCCTCTTCGGTTATAATGCCTCGACCAATCAAAAGGAGTCCCCATTATGAAACTGATTCCGGTGGCCGCGATGGCGGCAGTGATGTTGCTCAGTTCCGGCTGTGTTATGAAGAGTACGCACGAGGCGACGCTGCAGGAGCTGAACCAGACCCGCGCGCAGCTCGGTTCCGCGCAGCAGACCATCAAGGAGCAGCGCGACGAGATTGAGCGCAACCAGGCGCAGATCGCCAAGGACCGCGAGGAGATCGCCAAGGGCAAGTCGCAGATCGAGTTCAACAACGTCGAGCTGAGCGAGATGGAGATGCGCAAGCTGCAGCTCCAGCAGGACCTCGAGGCGGCCCGCAAAGAGCTGGGGGCTTCCCAGGAGCAGCTTGAGACCATGAAGCAGATTGAGGCCGAGACGCAGAAACGCAACGAGATCTACGCGCAGTTCGTCAAAGAGCTGCAGAAGATGATCGACGGCGGGCAGCTGACCGTCTCCATCGAGAAGGGGCGCATCGTTATCAACCTCCCCGATGAAGTCCTCTTTGCCAGCGGCAGCGCGACGGTGAACAAAGCGGGCCAGGAGGCGCTTGCGCAGATCGCCAAGGCCCTCGCCGCCTTCCCCGACCGCCGCTTCCAGGTCGAGGGGCACACGGACAACGTCCCCATCAAGAGCGCGCGCTTCCCGAGCAACTGGGAGCTCTCCACGGCGCGCGCACTCAGCGTCGTGCACCTCATGATCGACGAGGGCGTCTCCGCCGACAACGTCTCCGCCGCCGGCTTCGGCGAGTTCCACCCCCGCGCGACCAACGAGACGCCGGAGGGGCGCGCGCTCAACCGCCGCATCGAGATCATCATGCTGCCAAACCTGGAGATCCTCTCGAACGAGCTTCCTAAGCTCGCCGAGTAACGCCTACGCGGGCACATTGTGCCCGCACCCTCCCCCGTATCACCTTTTTATCTCCTCCCGAAACGACCTTCTCCATTTTATTTTGCTTTTATTTTTTAGGAGTTATCATGAGCTTAGTACGTACTAGAGATCTTTAACAAGGTACCGCAAAGGAAGCCAATGAATCAAACGAATTTATTGGCGGTTTTGGGTCCCTCGTTGCAAGAGGATGCCGCCCCTAATAGAGAGTTGGGGTATGGGCTGAAACGCGACGAAGGATCGGGTAAGCGAAGTAAGATGCTTTTCTGAGTCAAGGTGAAGCCGGGTCGAAGCAGCCAATAGAGCTCGGCGCGCATGACAGTGCAGCGCCACCAGATGCGACCGCGGTCACTTCGCCTTTCACAGACAAGATGCCGGGCAACCTCGTTCCAGAGATTGGAAACGTCGCGCCGCTTAAATCGGGCTCGCGACACTTAGAGAGGTCATATGCCCCTTCGGGAGTTCGGCATCTTACTAAAGGGTGCGCCGTATGCACCGCCTGGGCCAAACATACCGCCCATGGGAGCACAGAGGCTCCCACCGCTGCCGCGTGAAACGGGAGCGGCACTTCAAATGAAAAGACTCCCTGTTCCCGCGCTTTTATTAGAATGCGATTGGCGCGCTTTCAGCAGTTCAGTCGGCGACTTTGCCGCGCAGCTTTTTTTTCTCTCCCTGTTTCTTTTTCGACTGCAATCTTTTTTTGACGGAACCCTTCGTCGGTTTGGTCGCAATGCGCTTCTTTTTGGAGACGTTGACGCTTTTGATCAGCTCGACGAGCCGCTCCAACGCCTCTTCTTTGTTCTGTTCGCGGCTGCGGTGCTGCTGGGACTTGATGACGACGATCCCCTCTTTGGTAATGCGGCTGTCTTTGAGGGCGAGCAGGCGCTCTTTGTAAAAAGGCGGCAGTGAAGAGGCGGCGATGTCAAAGCGCAGGTGGATGGCCGCGGAGGTCTTGTTGACCTTCTGCCCGCCGGAGCCCTGGGCCCTTATGGCCTCGATCTCGATCTCATCCTCGCTGAGGCTTACGTTGTTGGAAATGGTCAGCATGATTCCCTAAAAAGAAGACATCAGGATGTTGTAGAGCAGGTAGACGATGATCGCAATAGCGAAGGCGCTGAGAATCCAGGTGCGTTTATTGGAAGAGAGCGGTTTTTCATAGTCGCTGGATTCATCCAGCTCCGGTTCGCGTTCGTCGAGTTCGGAGAGCGGTTTGTCTGCCATGGTCTTTTCCTTTGGTGAACTTTTACCTCCCATTATAGCGCGACTACAGCTCTTCATACGCCATAGTGTACTGCAGCTCGGGAAAGTGGCGCTCCAGCATCTGTTCGATGGCGTCGCGGTACTGCGCCGCAGCCCGGGCAGTCGGCGAGAGGAAGACGACGGCGATGTCGGCCTCTTTTGGGTATTCGCCGCTGATGTCCATGACGGAGACGTTGAAGCTTTTCAGCCGCTCCCTGATGCTGTTCACGATGCTGCGCCGTCCCTTGAGCGAGTGCGCGTAGGGGAGTTCGAAGTGAAGATCACAGTGGCAGATAATCATGAAAGCCTTTAGCTTTTTGTTATTTTATAATAAGAATATCATAGATTTGTCTGATATAATTGCCGTCTTGAAGCGAAAAAGAGAGAATGAATTTTTCTAGAGGTCAAAATTATGAAAGCGTTTACACAGAAGGTTTGCCCCGTCTGCGGTGCGGGACAGGCGTTACGGCTCAAGCGTACGTTCGTTGAAAAGTATCTGCTGTTCAGAAAAAGAAAATATAAGTGCCATAACTGCCACCACATCTACCACGGCTGATTCTCCACCATTCCCCCCAGAGCGCCATTCGCCCCCTTTCACGGAGGCAGGCTATAATGGCGCCATGAAAAAATCGATCCTTATTACCGGCTGTTCCAGCGGCATCGGCTACGAGACGGCCCTGGCCCTTTTCAGACAGGGCTACGACGTCTTTGCCACGGCCCGTGACCCCGAAGATGTCTTCAGGCTCATCAATGAGGGGCTTAATGCCCATCAGCTCGACGTCACCGACCCCGACAGTATCGATGCGGCCCTGCAGTGGGTGCTTGAGCAGACGGGCGGCACTCTCTACGCCCTCTTTAACAACGCAGGCTACGGCCAGCCCGGTGCCCTCGAAGACGTCCCGACCTTCGCCCTGCGCGAACAGTTCGAAACGAACGTCCTTGGACTGCACGAGCTCACCCGCCGCGTCCTGCCCCTTATGCTCGCGCAGGGCTACGGGCGCATCCTGCAGCACAGCTCGGTGCTGGGACTCGTCTCGCTGCGCTTCCGCGGCGCCTACAACGCCAGCAAGTACGCCATCGAAGGGCTCTGCGACACCCTGCGCCTGGAGCTCGAGGGCACGGGGGTCCACGTTATCACCCTCAACACGGGCCCGATCCGCTCCAAGTTCCGCGACAACGCCATCAAAATGTTTGAAAAGAATGTCGAAGTTGAGAAAAGCCGTTTTGCCGACATGTACGAAGAAGAGGTCTACAAGCGTAAAGCGAACAAGGAGGAGAAGGACCGCTTTACCCGCGATGCGGACGCCGTGATAGACAAAGTTATCAGGGCCCTGGAGGCGGAGCGCCCGGCCCCGCGCTACCACATCACCGGGGCGACCACCTTGCTCGCGCTTTTCAAACGCCTGCTGCCCACCCGGGGGCTCGACGCCCTGCTACGCAAGATCCAGTAACCCCTTTTTAAGCGCCGCCTCCGCTTCGCGCCGCCCCGCGTCAAAGGCGCTGTCCAATTTGGAGGTGTCGAAGATGTTCATCTCCGCACACCCCTGAATCTCCAAATAGGCATCCGCAAAGTGCTTCGACGCCTCGACGTTGGCCGCCATCATCAATATGAGGGCGCGGTAGGTCGTCTGCATAACGTTCTTCGGTTCCTGCGGCAGTATGGCGTTGACGTTGATGCCGAGGATGGGGACTCCCTGCGCTTTGAGGGCCCGCACCGGCATATTGTCCATAAAGCCGCCGTCGCCCAGGCGCATCCCCTCGTAAGATACAGGGGCGAAGAAGGGAATGAGCGACGAGGAGGCCGCGGCCAGTTTGGCGATGGGGCCGCGGTCAAAGTAGCGGATCGTCCCCGCCGTCAGGTCCGTCGCGGTGATAATACAGGGGGTCCGGAGCTCCTCGATATGAGTGGCAGTGAGGTGGTGGGAAAGCAGCCGTTCGATCCCCTTGAGAGCGAAGACCCCGCCCTGGCGGAAATGGCGCACGAGGTCGATGCGCCGGAGCTCACGGTAGATCTCCAGGACCTCCCGGGGCGTGTAGCCGTCGCAGAGCAGCACCCCGGCCAGGGCCCCGCCGCTGCTGCCGGCGATGGCGGCAATATCGTAGCCCTGCTGCTGCAGGACCTCGACGACCCCCAAATGGGCTACGGCGCGTACGCCGCCGCCCGATAAAGCAAGTGAAATCTTTTTCGGCGCTTTCTCCGTTGCCATTACTCACCTCCATTCGCTGTGTAGCGTTAAGGCAATCATGCCATCTTCATGGAAACACTTACAACTTGGCGCTTACTGCGCTGGGAGTTCCTTCTTCAGGTATTCGCCGGTGTAGCTGCCGGTGTCGTCGGCCTGCGCTGCCACCGTTTCCGGGTCGCCGACGGCGATGATGCGGCCGCCTTTGCTGCCCCCCTCGGGGCCCATGTCGAGAATGTAGTCGGCGTTCTTGACCATGTCGAGGTTGTGCTCGATGACGAGGACGGAGTTGCCCAGTTCGACGAGGTGGTGCAGTACCTGGGTCAGGCGGTCGACGTCAGCGAAGTGGAGTCCCGTCGTCGGCTCGTCGAGGATATAGAGGGTATTGCCCGTATCTTTGCGGCTGAGCTCCTTGGAGAGCTTGATGCGCTGCGCCTCCCCGCCCGAGAGGGTGACGGCGTTCTGCCCCAGGGTGATGTAGCCCAGGCCGACGTCGTGCAGTGTCTTGAGGATCGCCTTGATCTTCGGGATGGCGTCGAAGAACTTCAGTGCCTCCTCGACGCTCATCGAAAGCACGTCGGCGATCGACTTGCCCTTGTACTCTATTTCCAGGGTCTGCGGGTTGTAGCGGCTGCCGCCGCAGGCGTCGCACTTGACCATGATGTCGGGGAGGAAGTGCATCTCGATCTTGAGCTCCCCTTCCCCCTGGCACTTCTCGCAGCGGCCTCCTTTGACGTTGAAGCTGTAGCGGCTGGCCGTGTAGCCGCGGATCTGGGAGAGCTTCGTTTTCGCAAAGAGGTTGCGGATCTCGTCCATCAGCCCCGTATAGGTCGCCGGGTTCGAGCGCGGGGTGCGGCCGATGGGACTCTGGTCGAGGTAGATTACCTTGTCAAGCTGCTCCAGACCCGTAATCTCGACGCCGGCGACGGTGTGGACCTTGCGCGCGCGGTTAAGCAGTTCCCTTGCCGTCGGCAGCAGGGTCTGCAGGATGAGCGAGCTCTTGCCGCTGCCGCTCACCCCGGTGACACAGACGAGGTTCTGCAGCGGGATGCGGGCGGAGAGGTCCTCGATGTTGTTGATGGTGACGTTCTTGATCTCGATCCACTCCGTCTGCTCGCGGCGGTAGAAGTACTCGATCTTCTTTTTGCCCGTCATATAGGCCGCCGTCTCCGTCTTCGCCTTCATCAGCTGCTTGAGGGAGCCCGAGAAGACGACCTCACCGCCGAACTGCCCCGCCCCGGGACCGATGTCGATGATGTGGTCGGCGTGTTCGATCGTCTCTTTGTCATGCTCGACGACGATGACGGTGTTCCCCTTCTCCTGCAAAGAGCGCAGGGTACGGATGAGCTTGAGGGTATCGCGCTCGTGCAGGCCGATGGAGGGTTCATCGAGAACGTACATGACGCCCGTCAGGCCGCTGCCGATCTGGCTGGCGATGCGGATGCGCTGCGCCTCGCCCCCGCTGATGGTCCGGGCGTCGCGGCTGAGGGTGAGGTAGCCCAGGCCGACGTCGAAGAGGAAGAAGAGGCGTTCGCGGATCTCGTTGAGAATGGGCGCGGCGACCATGCGGTCCTGCTCGCCGAGGAAGGCGAAGGTATCCTCTGCCGTGAACCAGCGGTAGGTATCCTCGATGGGCTGGGAGATGACGCCGCTGATCTTCTGGCCCGCCACGTCGACGGCGAGACTCTCGCGGCGCAGACGGTGGCCGCCGCAGACGTTGCACACCTTCTCGCTCATGTAGTCCTGGATATCCTTCTCGTCTTTGAACATGTCGTAGGCGATGCGGATGATCCCCGGCCAAATCCTTTTCACCGGGTGGTTCTTCCACTTGAAGGTCACCTCGTTGATGCTGCCGTGCAAGATCGCCTTTTTCTGGTGTTCCTCCAGCTCGCGGAACGGAACGGTGATATCGATCCCCTCGGTCTCGCAGAAGCCTTTGAGGAAGGTGAAGTAGTACCCCTTGTTGAAGCCGTAGACGATCTTGACGGCCCCCTTCTCGATGGAAAGGTCCCCGTCGATGATCTTGTCATGGTCCAGGGCGTAGCGAATGCCGAGCCCGTCGCACTCGGGGCAGGCGCCCTTGGGGGAGTTGAAGGAGAAGCTGAGCGGCTCGAGGGGTTCGAAGCTCACCTTGCAGTCGAAACAGGCGTTGTGCTCGCTGTAGTGGATGATGTTCGCGGTCAGGTCCATCTCGGTATGGTTCATGATCTCGACCTCGACCTCGCCGTAGCTCTCCTTGAGGGCCTTTTCGACGTCCTGGGCGATGCGGTCGCGGTTCTCTTCTTTGATGACGACGCGGTCGATGACGACCTTGATGGTGTGCTTCTTCGTCTTGGAGAGTTCGATCTCCTCGTCCAGGCGCACCATGACGCCGTCAACCATCGCCCGTACGAAGCCTTTGTGGCGCAGCCCCTCGATCAGGTCGGCGAAGGTCCCTTTCTTCTCGCGGATCAGCGGGGCGAGGATGACGGCCTTGGAGCCTTCGGGGAGTTTCTGAACCTGGTCGATGATATCCGCGGCGGACATCTGCGAGATCTCCTTGCCGCAGAGGTGGCAGTGCTGCACCCCGATACGGGCGAAGAGCAGGCGGAGGTAGTCGTAGATCTCGGTGATGGTCCCGACGGTCGAGCGGGGGTTCTTGGAGGTTGTCTTCTGGTCGATGGCGATGGCGGGGGTGAGGCCGTCGATCTTGTCGACGTCGGGCTTGCCGATGCGGTCGAGGAACTGGCGGGCGTAGCTGGA
Organism: Sulfurimonas sp. HSL3-1; assembly: GCF_039645995.1. Lineage (NCBI taxonomy): Bacteria > Pseudomonadati > Campylobacterota > Epsilonproteobacteria > Campylobacterales > Sulfurimonadaceae > Sulfurimonas > Sulfurimonas diazotrophicus. Next base: position 1,070,467 of record NZ_CP147920.1, on the reverse strand, counting down.
GAGGCTCTCGATATAACGGCGCTGCCCCTCGGCATAGAGGGTGTCAAAAGCGAGGGTCGATTTTCCCGAGCCGGAGAGTCCCGTACAGACGACCAGCTTGTTTTTGGGCACCTCGAGGGAGATATCCTTGAGGTTATGCTCCCGCGCGCCCGTAATCGTGATCTTATCCATGCTTTACCACCAATCTGTAGAAGAAATAGCCGATGACCACCAGGTAGAAGGCGATCATCAGGAGTTTGTGCTGCTTGACCGGCACCACGTGCTTGAGCCAGATCCCGCCGAAGACCCCCGCCATCGACGCGATCCCGATGATGACGCCGTGGTAATAATCAACGTAGCCGCCCGCCGAGAGGCTCACGAGCCCGGAGATGGAGGAGAAGACGACAAAGAAGAGGCCGGCGGAGATGGCGTTCTTGAGCGGCACGTGCAAGAAGCCTGCCAGGATCGGCACAAGCAGGATGGAGCCCCCGACGCCGATGGAGATGGAGAAGGCCCCCAGCAGCAGGCCGATGACGAAGAGCAGCGCCGGATGGACTTTTTTGACCTCCTGGTCATGATCGACGGTCTTGAAAAAGAGCCGCCCCAGGGCAAAGAGGACGAAGCCCATGAAGATCCACTCGAGCGTCCGCCCCGAAAGGGCGCTGACGATGAAGCTGCTGCCCAGCGCCCCGACGGCACCCCCGACACCTATTGCCAGGACCATCCGCACATCGAGGGTCCCCTTTTTCAGGTTCAGGTAGCTGCCGTAGATGGAGCTGAAGACCATCTGCACGACGGAGATACCGACGGCGCTCTTCATATCGAAACCGATAAAGAGCAGCGCAGGGACCAGGATCGTCCCGCCGCCGATGCCGAAAAAGCCCGAAAGCGCACCGACGCCAATTCCCAAAAAGATCAGTTCGATAATCTCTGCCATCTGCCGCCCCGTGTGTTGATTCGCGCGATTATACAGGAGGCACGGTAAAGTGGGGGTTACGTCTGTAAAGGAGTTCGCAGAGTCAATCTGCGGTGAAGCGACGGCAGCATGCCGCCGGTAAGGAGACGTTACTGCACGCTCAGGTGCAGATCACCCTCCGGTACGGCCGCATCGAAGGTGATCACCGTGCTGAAGCGGCCCTCATGCTGCCGGGTCTCGTAACGGTACCCCAGTTTGTCGGCGAGACGGTTGATCATCCGGGAGCCGATGCGGGAACTAAAGAGGGTCTCGTCGCTTTTGCTGCCGATCTCGTTGACGATCTCCAGCCGCTTTTTCCCCGGATCGACAATCGTCCGGATGACGGTGTCGTTCTTCGTATGCATGAAAATGTTCTCGAAAACGGCCTGCATCACCTTCAGTATCGCCGCCTTGTGGATGCGGAGGGTGAAGTCCTCTTCGAAGTTCGAGACGATCGTCAGCCCTTTTTTCTCCAGGATCGGCTGGAAGACCTGCTGCATCAGACGGCACTGCTCCTGCATCGCCACCTCTTCCCTCCCCTTGCGCATATCCCACTCGATCTCTTTGAGGAAAATCAGTTCCCGCAGCTTACTGCTGACCGTCGCGATGTCCGCTTCGCTCTCGGAGACGAAACGCGTTTTTTCAAAGGCGTCATCCTCCGCGAAGAGCGACAGCCGCGCTTTGAGTACGGCAATGGGGGCCTTGATCTCGTGCGCCGCCTCCTTGAAGATGTTCTGTTTCTCCCGGCAGAGCGACCGGTTTGCCTGCTGCAGGGCGATGATGGCATGTTTCAGTTCATTCACTTCCGCCGAACCGCTGCATGCCGGCACCGCTTTTTCAGCCTCGGCTCCGGAGCGGCAGTAACGGACCAGGCACTGCAGCGGGTGAAGCAGCCGCGCCAGAAAAAACCAGAAAAGCAGGACGAACAGCAGCAGGAATAGCCCGAATACGGCCGCCAGGTGCAGGGCGAGCCCGCGACTCTTCTGTTCGATCCGCAGCGTATTTGAACGCACCGTCAGGTAGCGGCCGTCGGGCAGAACGGAGATGACGGCGACCTCGTCCGCTTCCGGCGGCGGAGTCTTGGTCATGGCGAAGGTCAGATCGTCAAAGTGGTCGACAAAGGGCGCGCTGTGGTAGGCTTCGAGCAGATGGAAGTTCTGTCGGATCGTCCGGACATCGTTCAGGTAGAATTTATGGCGGACCACGTCCTCGGACAAGACGATCAGCGACTGCCGCAGGTTGCGTTTGAGCTCGGCGTGATAGCGGTAGACGACATAGCTCCCGAGCAGTGCGAAGGTGATGACGCTGCTGAGCAGAAAGTACGAAATGACCATCCGCTGAAGACTTCTACCCCCTTTCAATCACGTACCCCCGCGTCTTGACGGTCTTGATGATCCCTTTGGGCAGTTTTTTGCGAACGTTCTTGACCGTTGCGTCGATGGTATTGGAGGCGATATTCTGCGGATTGACATAGAGAGCGTCAAGCAGTTCGTCTTTGGAGATGATCTGCCCCTGTTTCGAAAGAAGGTAGAAGAAGAGGTCGTTCTCCTTGCGGCTGAGCACGATCTCCTCCTCCGCGCTGCGGATGGAGCGGCCCAGCATATCGCAGGTCAGGCCGCCTACCTCGACATGGGGCGTTCCCTGGTTCCGGCGCGCCAGCGCATGGACCCTCGCCAGCAGCTCCGCGTTGTCAAAGGGTTTGTCGAGGTAGTCGTCCGCCCCGAGGTTCAGCCCGGCGATCTTCTCCGCGATGGCATCGTAGGCGCTGATAATAATCACTCCCGTTTCGCTGCTGCGCTGCTTGATCTTCTCGATCAGCGACATGCCTACGTCGACCCCGTTGATATTGCGGTCCAGCAGCACGACACTGTAGCGGTAGCGCTCGATATACGCCAGCGCATCGCCCAGTTCGGAGACGATATCGACACGGAAATGGCGGGAGAGGTAGCCGCCGACCAGTTCGGCGAGGACGGTATCGTCCTCCAGCATCAGGATTCGCATGCGTTTCTCCTCCCCTTTGCAGTGAGTGTAGCACGCCAGTGTTAGGGGAGTGTTAGGAAAAGCCCCTCAGCCTATTCGTAAGCGCAGGCGATCGACGACGCCTCCGTCGTCTCACCGACGTAGCGGCTCTCTTTGAAAAAGCCGTCGATAAGGCTCCTAAATGTCGCCACGTCGTCGATGCGGTTGACGTCGTTGCGCAGGGCGGAGGCGCCGGCGTACCCCTTGGAGTAGGTGTGGATATGCTTTCGAAACATCGGGACCCCGCGCGCCCCGTAAAACTCGATCATGCGGTCGTAGTGCTCCATGATGATCTCGTAGCGGATCATCGGGTCGATAGTCGCGCTGCCCGTTTTGAGCTGGTGGAAGATCCACGGCGCGCCGACGGCGCCGCGGCCGATCATGACGCCGTCGGCCTTGGTGTGCTCCAGCACCCACTGCGCCTTCTCATAGCTGTCGATGTCGCCGTTGGCGATAACAGGGATGGAGACCGCCTGCTTGATCTCGGCGATGGCATCGTAGTCGACCTCGGCCTTGAACTTGCCCGCCCTTGTACGGCCGTGCACGGCGAGGAAGTCCGCCCCGCTCTCCTCGACGATCTTTGCGATCTCGAGGTGGTTCTTCTCCGCAAAGCCCAGGCGGATTTTGACGGAAGTGAGCGGTTTGTTCGACGTCTGCTTGATCGTCTCGATGATGCGGCCCATCTGCGGCAGGTCCTTGAGCAGGGAGCTGCCCGAACCGTGGCTGACGACCTTGGGAACGGGGCAGCCGCAGTTAAGGTCGATGATGTCGATATCATCCTGTTCGTTCAGGATCTCGACGGCACGGCGGACGATCTCCGTGTCGGCCCCGGCGATCTGGACCGAATAGGGATCCTCGTTGGGGCTGCGCTCGAGCATCTTGAGGGTCTTCTGCGAGCCGTAGGCCAACGCGTTGGAGCTGAGCATCTCGCTGACGGTGAGGTCCGCACCGAACTTTTTCACGACGCTGCGAAACGGCAGGTCCGTATAGCCCGCCAGGGGTGCGAGGACATATAAAGGTTTGGAGAAATCAAGGATGTCTTTTAGAATCATGCGCGTATTTTAGCAAAAAACGGGGTGAGAAAGTGTGCGCCCTGAGCGAAGCGAAGAAGTGCCCTTGGGGTGCGCCCTGGAAGAAGTGCCCTTGGGGTGCGGGCCTGCTGCCGATGTAGCGTAGCGGAATTCCGCAACGTAGTGAGGACAACGCCAAACCCAGTGTTAACGTAGGTAGCCGGGCTTTCAAGGAAACATCGCTACGCGAGCGGTACCCTTGTTTTGCTCGGCTGCCGTACAAGTTCCGAAGGCCTGTCAGGCCTTCGGAGAATAGTTCTGCAGCATCATGTTCGCAAAACGCTTGACGTCATAATGCTTGTTGCACGCCTTGAGATCGGCGTAGGCTTTGAACAGAACGTATTCGTTCTCCGCCGTGATGTGCAGCAGCTCTTTGGCCCGGTCGACCATCTCGAGGTCGAAGAGCGTAAAGAGGTAGCCATCCAAGGCCTTGTCGTCGTTGTCCGAGAGCATCTCGAAGACGGCGATGCGCTGCTCCGGGAGCATATGCTCGCCCATCACGACGCCGAGGTAGAGGTAATCCAGCGAGGAGAGTCCCTCGATGCGGGTGACAAAGTCCACCACCGTCGCATTCGGCACGGAGAGGGTGCTCTCCTCGGCGTTGATGCGGTTCACGATGGAGAGGGCCGCCTTGAAGGTCATATAGGGGCGGTACTTCTCCAGGATATGCAGCGGCGCGAAGACACTGAGCTGCTCGAAGGCCAGTGCGTGGATCTCCGAATCGAACCGCTCCGGTTTCGAAAGGACCGTTTCGGCATCGAGCTTGCCTTCGCTCAGCTGATTGATATGGTTCTGGCGCACCAGGGGGTTGTTGCTGGGCAGGTTAAACCGCTTGAGGTCGGCGCTTTCGCCCTTCTCGATCAGCTGGATCGCCTGAATGATCGCCCCGAGTTTGGGATGCTCGACCCCTTCGAGGTTCTCCTCCGGCAGCATCCGTGAGTGGTCGGCGATCTCGCCCATCAGTGCGTAGCGCTCCGTCTTAAAGGCGTGCCGTCGGTCCTCTTTTTGCAAGAAGGCGTCGGCGACGGCGTCGAGCAGGTGGGCGTAATCCTTTTCATACTTGCGCAGGCGTACGCTGCCGACGACGGAGTAGAAAAGCATATGGACAAGGGTCCCGGCATAGAGCAGCAGCATCGCCAGGGCGACCCACACGGCGACCGGCAGTGACGGGAGCATAATGCCCAGCAGGTCGATGTGGATGCTCTCTTTCGATACGAAACCGTAGACGAACCATCCGAGCATAAAGATCAGCAGTAGTGCGGCGATACTGTAGCGTTTGATATACATGCGTCCCCCTTACTTGGCGCTGTTCTTCTCGGCAATCTCCCTGCAGTCAATGCAAAAACGCGCATGCGGTTTCACTTTGAGACGCGCAAAACTGATCGGCTCCTCGCACATCTCGCAGATGCCGTAGGTGCCCGCGCTGATCTTGCTCAGCGCCAGTTCGATCTCGAGCAGTTCGGTCCCCTGCTGTGTCCCGATCGCGGTATCAACCATATTGTCGTTGCTGATGGCGGCGTAATCGCCTTCATCGTTCATTTCAACGTCGCTCAGACCGTCCAGTTCCGCCTCGACGCCGGAAATGTTCTTCATGATCTGCGCTTTGCGAGCGCGCAGAATCTCCTCGAAATATGACAGTTCGCTGTTTTGCACGGGTGTCCTTATTTGTGGTAGGGGTGGTTGTTCAGGATCGTGAATCCGCGGTAGATCTGTTCCAGCAGGACCGCCTTGGCGATCTTGTGGCTCATCGTCAGCGGCGACAGGCTGATCACCTTGTCGCAGCGCCGAAGAAACGCGTCTTCGAATCCGAACGCCCCTCCGATATAAAATTGCACCGACATTTTATCACTAAGGAGCTTACTGAATTCGAAACTGTCGATTAATTTTCCATCAGGATGCAACGCAATCGAATATCCACGGTTCAAATAGGGCTCAAGACTCTCCGTATAGGCCTGTTTTGCGGCCTCTTCGCCTATTGTGTGTGCTTTGGTGACGTTTTTGCCGAAAATTTCAACGTCATTGACCTTGGCGAAGCGCGAACTCATCTTTATAAGTTCTTTGTATAACGGATCGTAGATCGACCGCTCCTTTTTCGCGATGGAGTAAAGGGTCACTTCCATCGCTGCGCCTCCGCGATGATCGCGCTTCCCATCACCCGCATCCGCGCATGAGTGAAACGGTCCTCAAACCCGACTCCGCCGATGGCCGCCACCGGGTGGACGGAAGCGGCCGCCAGGGTGTCCAGGTCTTCGCCCAGGACCGCCGCATCGGTTTTGGTCCCCGTCGCCCGGAAGGCTCCCAGCCCGATGTAATCGATCCCGAGCGTGTTGGCCGTCGCGATCTCCGTGGCATTATGGGTGGAGAGGCCGATGACGCAATCGCCGCCCACTTCCCCTCGCAGGGATTGCGCCGCGGCGGCGGCATCTGCACCGAATCCTAGCAGATCATCCTGGCCCACGTGCACGCCGTCGCACAGCGCGTGAAGCTGCCAGCGGTCGTTGATGATCAGCATCCCGTCCCACAGCCCCCGAAGGCGCTCCAGTGCTGCTGTGACGGCATCGGTCTCCGCAGCTTTGTTGCGGTACTGGATCAGCGAGACGTCCAGCCTGCGGCAGGCTTCGACATAGGGTTCGAGTTCAAGGGCATGGGAATCGAGCAACGCCTGGTCGCAGAGGGCGTAGAGGGCGTTGGATGGAAGGGAGGTGAAGAAGGCGTCTATCTCACTGCGCGTCATGGTCGGCCGAAGCGGGCAGCATCATACGGATCAGGTCCGCAATGGTCCCTTTGAGTTCGTTCCGGTTGACGACCATATCGATGGAGCCGTGCTCCAGCAGAAACTCCGAACGCTGGAACCCTTCGGGGAGGTCCGAACCGATCGTCTGCTTGATAACGCGCTGGCCGGCGAAACCGATAAGCGACCCCGGCTCGGCGATGATGATGTCGCCCAGGGTCGCGAATGAGGCGCTGACCCCGCCCATCGTCGGGTCGGTCAGGACGGAGATAAAGGGGAGCTGGTGCTCACCCAGACGCGCCAGGGCGGCGGAGGTCTTGCTCATCTGCATCAAGGAATAGGTACTCTCCTGCATCCGCGCCCCGCCCGAAGCACTGATGATGACGACACCCTGTTTTTTCTCGATGGCGCGGTGGATGGCGCGGGTGATCTTCTCCCCTTCGACGGAGCCCAGCGAGCCCCCCATAAAGGCGAAGTCGAAGACACAGAGCTGCACGTTCACGCCGTTCATCGTACACTCGCCGCTGACGACGGAGGAGCGGCGTCCCGTCTTCTTTTCCCCCTCTTCGAGGCGTTTGACGTAGCTTTTCTTGTCCACGAACTTCAGCGGATCGACCGGCGCGAGGTTTGCGTCGAACTCGACGAAGCTCCCCTCGTCCGCGAGCAGTTCGATGCGTTTGTCAACGTTGATACGCATATGGTGGCCGCATTTGGGACAGACATAGTTCTGGTTTTCAACCTCTTTGTAGTACATCAGGGAGTTGCATGAGGGACATTTGACCCAGTGTGCCGGCGCCTCGCTCTTGGTAGGCTGCTGTCGGGACGTGCCGCCGAAAAGGTTGAAAAGGTTCATCACGTATCCTTCGGGGTTCGGAAATAGTTTTGATTGATTGGGGGAATTGTAGCGAAAAAGTGCCCAGACTTCCCCTAAAAGCTCAGGGGAAGCGGCATAGAAACGGCGCTGAAAAGCGCCATTATTTCAGCAGGCTTCTGACGATGGAGCGCGCCGCTTCGCGGCCGTCGTAGACGGCGTTGACAACGAGGTCCGCACCCCGGTAGCAGTCGCCGCCGGCATAGATGCCCGCCGTGGAGGTCTGGTTGTTATCGTCGATGACGATCCCGCCCCAGGCGTTTGTCTCGATGCCGTTCTCCGCCAGGAACGAGGGAACGGACGGATCGAAACCGAGGGCGAGGATGACGACGTCGGCATTGACCGTAAAGTCGCTCCCTTTGACCTCTTCCATCCGCTGGCGTCCGCTCTCGTCTTTGGCACCCAGGACGGTTTTGACCATCTCGACGCCGACGGCGCGGCCGTTCTCGTCCAGAAGGATCTGCTTCGGCGAGGCTTGGAATTGGAAATCCACGCCCTCTTCCATCGCATTTTTGTACTCTTTCTGGCTGCCCGGCATATTGTAGGCGTCGCGGCGGTAGAGACACTTGACGCTGCGCGCGCCTTCGCGCTTGGCGGTACGGACACAGTCCATCGCCGTATCCCCGCCCCCGATGACAACAACGTCAAGGTCTTTGAACTCAAACTGCTTGTCGTAGGCGCGTTTGAAGTTCTTCTTCTGGATCGCGGTAAGGTACTCCATCGCCATGTAGACGTTCGGCGCCTTTTCACCGGTGATGCGAGCCGTCTTACCCTTGGTCGCACCGATCCCGATAAAGATGGCGTCGTGACCGTTGACGATCTCCTCGAAGGTGATGTCTTTGCCGACTTCGCACTCCAGGACCAGTTCCATCCCCGCCTCTTCGAGCAGTTTGACGCGGCGGTCGACGATCTTCTTGTCGAGCTTGAAGTTCGGGATGCCGTAGGTCATCAGCCCGCCGGCGCGGTCGGCACGCTCGTACATCGTAACGGCGATCCCCGAACGCAGCAGGTAGGTGGCGGCGGAGAGGCCCGCCGGGCCGGAACCGATGATCGCGACCTTCTTGTCCGTCGTGATCCCCGGGAACTCCGGTTTCAGGCCCGCTTTGAACCCCTCCTCGTTGATGAACGCCTCGACCGCACCGATCGTGATGGCGCCGTGGCCGTCATTGAGGGTACAGTCCCCTTCGCACAGACGGTCCTGCGGGCAGACCCGCCCCATGACCTCCGGGAAAGGCGACGGCTCGTTGGAGAGCTTGAAGGCGAACTCCAGGTCGCTTTCGGCGACGGCTTTGAGCCACTGCGGGATGTAGTTGTGCAGCGGACACTTGTTCAGACAGTAGGGATCGCCGCACTGGACACAACGGTCGCTCTGCGCGCCGGCTTCGTTCTTGTTGAATACTTCGTAGATCTCTTTAAAGTCTTTGACGCGGTCGACCACCAGGCGTTTCGCGGGATCGATACGTCCAATCGTTAAAAATTCTCTCATTCTTAGTCTCCCTTTTCCTGGTTGAGCGGAAGTTTGGTCAGGTTTTTAGGACGGACAAGCCAGAAGTTGCGGATCTCCGTACGGAAATTGTCAAGGATCATGCGCCCCTTCGAGCTGCCCGTTTCATTGATATAGTCTTTAAGCAGGCGCTTCAGATAGTGGCGCGCCTCGTCGCCGTCATCCGTATCGATGCGGACCGCTTCGACCAGTTCGCGGTTAACGTTCTCGATGAAGTTGTGGTCCTCGTCGAAGACGAAGGCGATCCCGCCCGTCATCCCCGCACCGAAGTTGACGCCGGTCTTGCCGAGAATGACGACGATACCGCCGGTCATGTATTCGCACGGGCTGTCGCCGGTGCCTTCGACGATGGCGAGCGCACCGGAGTTACGAACGGCGAAGCGTTCGCCGACGGCGGCGTTGACATAGAGCTTACCGCCCGTCGCACCGTACAGACAGGTGTTCCCCCCGCCGCTGAAACTGCCGCCTTCATGCACCGACTTGATGACGATCTTGCCGCCATGCATCCCTTTACCGATGTAGTCGTTCGCGACGCCCTCGAGGCTCAGGTTGACCCCGTTGATCAGGAAGGCACCGAAGGCCTGTCCCGCCACCCCTTTGAGGCGGATGTCGATCGTACCGTCTGCGAGTCCGGCATCGCCGTAATAACGGGCGACTTCGCCGGAAACGCGGGCACCGAAGCTGCGGTTGAGGTTGCAGATGTCGCGGGTGATGCGGACCGGGTGCTCCGGGTGCTTGATCGCGCTGCGGACCTCTTCGAGGACCTCTTTTTCAAAGGCGTTGTCGTCAAACGGTTCGTTGGACTCCACCTGGCAGGTATCGACGCCCGGTTCGCGGTGCAGGACGTTGCCGAAGTCGAACTTCTTCGCGAGTTCGTCGTCGATGACTTTGAGCAGGTCGCTGCGGCCGATCAGTTCGTCAAGCGTTTTGTAACCCAGCTGCGCCATGTAGCCGCGGATATCCTCGGCGAGCAGTTTGAAGTAGTTGACGATCTGCGCCACGGTACCTTTGTAGTACTCTTTGCGCAGCTTTTCGTTCTGCGTTGCGATCCCGACGGAACATTTGTTGACGTGGCAGATCCGCAGCATCTTACAACCGACGATGGCGAGGACACCCGTACCGAAGGCGTAGCTTTCCGCGCCGAGCAGTGCCGCCTTGATAACGTCAAGCCCGGTCTTGAGCCCGCCGTCGGTCTGGACGTGGACCATCTTGCGCAGGTCGTTGGCTTTGAGCGCGTTGTGCGCCTCGGAGAGTCCCAGTTCCCACGGGTTACCGGCAAACTTGATGGAGGTGAGCGGTGCCGCACCGGTACCGCCGTCGCCGCCGGAGATGATGATCTTGTCCGCATAGGCCTTCGCGACCCCCGCGGCGATCGTACCGACGCCCGCCGTGGAGACGAGCTTGACGGAGATCTTCGCGTCCGGGTTGACCTGCTTGAGGTCGTAGATGAGCTGTGCCAGGTCCTCGATGGAGTAGATGTCGTGGTGCGGCGGCGGCGAGATCAGGGTAACGCCCGGCACGGTGTGGCGCAGGCGCGCGATGAGTGCCGAGACCTTGTGGCCCGGCAGCTGGCCGCCCTCGCCCGGTTTCGCGCCCTGGGCGACTTTGATCTGGATCTCCTCGGCCGAACGCAGGTAGGCCGGAGTGACGCCGAAGCGGCCCGAAGCGACCTGCTTGATCTTGGAGTTAAGCACGGTTTTGAAGCGCGCGGCATCTTCCCCACCCTCACCGGAGTTGGACTGGCCGCCGATGGTGTTCATTGCCTCGGCGATGCACTGGTGCGCCTCGGGCGAGATGGAGCCGAGGCTCATCGCCGCGGAGCTGAAGCGTTTCGTGATCGCTTCGACCGGTTCAACTTCGCTGATATCGATCGCCGCCCGATCGGACTTGAGTTCGAAGAAGTCGCGGATGAACTTCTGTCCGCGGTTATTGACGACCGCTTTGAGGCGTTCGAAATCCTTCGGATCGCCCGACTTGCTGAGCGCATGGATGGCGTGGATGACCTGCGGACCGAAGTCGTGGTACTCCTGGCCGTTGTAGAACTTGTAAAAGCCCCCGATCTTGAGCGGGAAGATGCTGTTGAAGCCGAGATTGTCATAGGCCTCTTCATGCGCTTTTTGCAGGCGGGCGTCGATATCCTCGTAGCCCAGTCCCGGGATGTGGCAGTGCGAATCGCCGAAACAGTCGTCGACGATCTCGCGGCTCAGCCCCAGGACGTCGAAGAGACCCGAGTTGCGGTACGACGCGATCGTGGAGATCCCCATTTTGGACATGATCTTGAGCAGACCGGCGTTCAGGGCGCCGTGAACGGATTTAAGCGCTTCGCTGCAGGGGATATCCTCCAGCGGCTTGCTCGTCTCGACCATATTGACGGCAGTGGAGAAGAGCAGCTCCGGGAAGACCGCGCTCGCTCCGTAGGCGATCAGTGTCGCCGCACCGTGGGAGTCGATCACTTCGGAGGAGACGGCGACGAGGGAGACCAGGTGGCGCACTCCGGCGTCGAGCAGAGCGCTGTTGAGGCGTCCGACCGCCATCAGCATCGGGATGGTACGGTGGGTGGCATCCAGCCCGCTGTCTTCAAGGACGACGATCCGTACGCCGTCTTTCTTGACCGCTTTGGTCACGGTTTTCACCAGGGCATCGAGGGCCGGCTTCAACTCGCCTTCGAAGGCCGTAGAGAAGGTGGCATTCTTGTAAAAAGGCTGGAACCGCGGCGAATTCTCGTCGCCGTAGGACTTCAGGACTTCGAGTTTCTCGTAGGTGACGATCGGCGAGATCGCCTTGAGTCGGTGCGCATGCGACGGCAGTTCGTCGAGGATGTTGTGTGTCTCGCCGAAACCGGTGTTGAGGCTCATAACCACCTTCTCGCGGATCGGGTCGATCGGCGGGTTCGTGACCTGGGCAAACTTCTGCTTGAAGAAGTCGCTGAAGTGGCGCTGTTTGGAACTGAACGCCGCCATCGGGGTGTCGTCTCCCATGGAACCGACCGCTTCCTTGCCGTCGCGGATCATCGGCTCGATGACCTGCTCGATCACCTCTTCGGTGATGTTGAAGTAGCGCTGGCGGCGGACGAGGTCATCCTTGTCAAGGATACAGTGCCCGCTGTACTGCTCTTCGACGTGCTCCTGGAGGTAGACCATATGTTCGTTGAGCCACTTCATATAGGGCTGTGACGCCTTAAGGTAGTCGTTGATCTCCCCGTTTTTGAGGACCTTGCCGAATTTAAGGTCGAGACCGATCATCTCGCCCGACTGCAGGCGGCCGCGCTCTTTGATGTTGTCTTCATCCAGGTCGATGACCCCGTACTCGCTCGTGATGAGGAGGGTGTCGTCGTGGGTGATGATGTACTTGGAGGGGCGCAGACCGTTACGGTCGAGGACACAGCCGATGTAGCGGCCGTCGGTCAGCGAGAAGGCCGCCGGACCGTCCCACGCTTCGAAGACGGTGGAGTGGTACTCGTAGAAGGCGCGCAGGTCCGGGTCCATGTGCGGCGCGTTCTGCCACGGTGCCGGGATGACGGCGCGGGCCGCTTTGAAGAAATCCATGCCGTTGGCGATGAGGAACTCGAAGAAGTTGTCCGCACTCGCGCTGTCGGATGCGCCCGGCTGCAGGATCGGCAGTAGACGCTCAAGCTCTTTTTTCGTGAAGATCTCACTCTTGATCGACTCGGATTTGACGCGGACGTTGAAACGGTTCGCCTCGACGGAGTTGATCTCGCCGTTGTGGGCGACGGCGCGGAAGGGCTGGGCCAGGCGCCATTTGGGCAGCGTATTGGTGGAGAAACGCTGGTGGAACAGGGAGAAGGAGATCTTGAAATCGGGATCTTGAAAATCCTTGTAGAACTCCTTGATGTGCGTCGGCATCACCAGGCCCTTGAAAGAGATGACCCGCGACGACATGGAGGGGATGTAGAAATCCTCGTCGTGCTCCAGGGCGTGTTCCGTCTCTTTGCGGCTCAGGTAGAGCAGCGCATCGAAGCGCTGTGTCGCCATGATGGAGTTGGGTACGATGAAGACGTGGTAGATGTACGGCTTCGTATCCAGCGCCTGCTGACCGAGCGCGTTGTCGTCGACCGGGACCTCACGCTTGAGGATGACTTTCAGGTCGTTTTGCGTACAGGTGTCGCTGAGCACTTCGAGGTGCTTTTTAACGCGGGTAAATACGGTCGCGACCGCATACATCTCCGGGAGCTCCACACCCTCGGCCTGCGCGATCTTGCGCATGAACGCCGTCGGCATGGAGAGCAGCAGTCCGCTCCCGTCCCCGGTTTTTCCGTCTGCGGCGATCGCACCGCGGTGCATCATCCGCTCAAGTGCCGTGATGGCACGTTCGAGCGTCTCATGGGACGCCCGGTTGTCGATATTGGCAATCAGGCCGAAACCGCAGTTGTCTTTAAAAGAACGTAACAGGTCAGAATATTCCACTCGGTTCACCTTTATTTAAGCATATATTAAGCACATTTCCCGTATTTAGAAAAGTGCCGATTGCTAATATTGTACTACAAAACGCTTTAAAGCTCTATTTTGAAAGCCGATTTTTTATACACTAGTGATGATAAATGATACAGGAAGAAACGCAGAGTGCAAGGGTTCATCATTCGACTCCAACGGGTCAAAGACGAAGATCTTATTTTAGCCATTTTGACACAGGAACGCTTAGAGACCCTTTACCGTTTCTACGGGGCGCGCCACGGGACGATCAACCTCGGGCATATGATCGATTTCGAGATCGAGCACTCCCTCAAATCCTCCATCGGACGGCTCTACGACGTCGTGCATCTCGGCTTCCCCTGGCTGCTCGATCCGGCGCGGACACGGTTGTGGCACACGTTCGTCTCGCTTTTCTACCCCCACCTGCGCGAATCCGAAGAGACCGGGGGCTTCTATTTCACCCTGCTCAAAGACGCCGCGGAGCGCTGGGGCACGCAGAACCCCAAGCGCGTCGCCCTCGAGGCCTATGCCCGCCTGCTGCACTATGAGGGGCGCAGCCCGGATCGAACGCACTGTTTTTTCTGCGAAAACTCGATCGACGAAGCCTCTGTCTGCATGATCCGCGCTTTCCAGTACGCCCATACCGATTGTGCACACCGTACCCCGATCAACAAGCACGCCGCGGACGAACTGCTCAAACATCAGAGCGCCCTCTTCCTGAGCGACGAGGAGATCGATCTCCTCTGGGCGACGCTCCTGGAAGGGTTTTAAGAGGGGACGACCTTCTTGAGTTCGGCAAGATAATAGTTCAGGTTCGCCACGTACTCATCGAGGGTATCGGGGTCGCGCCCCTTTTTGACGTAGTCGTTAAAATCAGACAGCAGGTCGGTCATCCCCCCTTCCCCGAGATTGGACGTCGAGCCTTTGAGCTTGTGGATCGCCTCTTCGACCCGGACCATATCCAGCGCGGTAACAGCGGCCACTAGCGCCGGAAGTTCCGATTCGATCTGGCTGACCAGTTCGCCGATAAAGCTGTTGGCCTCCTCCTGCGAAAGCCCGAACTCCTCAACGGCGCGGGCATTGTTAAAAGGAGGATAGGGACGAGGAACAAAAAGGGGTTCGGCCGCCTCGGCAGGGACTTGTTCGGGCGGCGCTAACTCCCCGCGCTCCCCTGCCGTGGTTTCAGCGCCCGGAGGTGTGCCCGCTTCGGAGGTTGCGGCGATTTCATCCCTTTGCAGCACTTTGATGCCGACATTCGGCTGTGCACCCTTCATTACCTTGGGTTTGGACAACGGCTTTTTTTCAGCGTATTTGGACTGCTCGACCGCTTCGCGCATGTTCTCCAAATGGTGGCGGTTGCGCAGACGCGTCACAACGACCGAAACCACGACAGCCAGGACGATTACAACCAGAAGGGTCACTATGATGGAGAGGTACGGCATCGGTCATCCTTGATGGCCACACAGGCGCGGTAATAATCAATGAGACTATCATAATATAAACAGGGTCGTCCTCTGCTTAAACGGAAACCATTAATGGGCGTTAGCGCAGTTGTTGTGATCAAATGGCATAGTGATAGGGTTGGTAAAGCTGGTCGATATCGGAGAGTTTCATGTCGAAAATCGCCCGTATTTTTTCATTCATGCTCCCCCAAAATGCCTCGAGGATGACGCTTGAACCGACATTCCCCTCCGTCTGGCACAGCGGCCCTTCCAGGGCTTCCAGGATCTCCAGCACCGTGATCTCCGCCGCCCGGCCGGCGAGCTGGTACCCCCCGGCGGCGCCGCGGATGCTCGTCACGAGACCGGCGCGCCGCAACCCGGAGAGGATCTGCTCGAGGTAGCCGTGGGAGATCGATGTCATCGCGGCGATCTCGCGTATCTGCATCGGACGCTGCTGCGGCGCATGGGAGAGCACGTGCATAGCGGCAAGGGCGTAGACCCCTTTTGACGAGATCCCCGCCATTACGCCGCCCCGCCGATCAGACGATAGAGGTAATAGACTTTGCAGCCGACGCAGAAATTGAACAGGACGTCCATCAACAGGCAAAGAACGTAGATAGAGGCGACCGCCACCAGCATCGGCTGCAGGCCCAGAGATGCCGCGACGATCAGCAGCAGGATAAACAGCAGCCCGAAATGGCCGGCCACGCTCTTGGCCGCGCCGTCGACCTTCTGCTCCGGCAGGCGCATCAATCGCTTGAGAAGCACAGCGCTCTGATAGAGCGGACTGAAGTGCTTGTTGCCGTGGAGGCGCACCAGCAGGTCCGCGCCGAGGGCGAACAGCAGCGGTGCCACCCCCGTCAGGAAAAAGAGTGCAACGATTCCCGTCGTCAAAAGCGAAAGGATCCGGCTGACCGTGTTGTCAGCCGCTGTGAAGTTAATGGGACAAGCCTGTGCCATAGCAAAACCTTTGTCGGGGCCTTTTCGGCTCCATCATAAAAGTATCACAGTTTACTCCCGGCGGGAGGCCATTGTCAAGTATCCACACCAAAATAGTATGGTTTATCCGGAAGGGGGCGCTGCCCTCTCCTCTATTGTGCCGCTTTTTTCAACTTGACGCCCATTTCCATATGGTGTGTGTAGGGGAACTGGTCGAACATCGCCATCGCCTCGATGCGGTGGGTGCGCGTCAGGTACTCCAGGTCGCGCTTGAGCGTTTCGGGATTGCAGGAGATGTAGAGAATATGCTCATGCCGGGCGGCGAAATCGCAGGAGGCCTCGTCCATCCCTGCACGCGGCGGGTCGACGAAGATCGTATCGAGACGGTAGCTCGGCAGGTCAATCCCCTTCATTCGGTTGAATTCCCGCACCCCGTCGAGGGCCTGAACGAACTCCTCGGCGCTCATGCGCACAAAATCGATGTTGTGCACGTCATTGAGCTCCATGTTCGTTTTCGCCGCGTGGATGGAGGACTTGGAGATCTCCGTCGCCAGAACACGGTCAAAGCGCGACGCGAACGGGATTGTAAAATTCCCCGCCCCGCAGTAGAGTTCCAACAGGTCGCCGCCAAGCCCCTCGAACTGCTGCAGGGCCCATCCGATCATCTGGGCATTGACCCCCGGATTGGGCTGGGTAAAGCTGTTCTCGATCTGCTTGAAACGGTAGGTCCTTTCAGCGACGTCGACGGATTCGATGACATGATCGCGTCCGATCACCTCTTTCTGCTTCCGGCTGCGCCCGATGATACTGATGCCGAACTTTGTTGCAAGCTCCGCCGCCTGCGCCTTCCACGTATCGTCGAGTTTGCGATGGTAGAGCATGGAGACGGCGATGTCGCCGTCGCGGCCGGCCAGGAAATCCATCCCGAAGAGTTTGCGCCCCATTCCGGGCGCGGCGTTAAGCGCATCGAGCAGCGGCCACATCAGGGCCTGGATGGGTGCGGTGACCATCGGGCACTCTTCAAGGAGCACAACGCCCTCACGGTCAATGGAGTTCATGGCGAAGTGCATGGTGTCACCGACGTGCCACACCTTGAACTCGGCACGGGCACGGTACCCTTCCGGCGCCGAACGCGCGATATCGAATGCCCCCGTATAAAGCGGTGCGAACAGAGCTTTGATCTCCTCTGCTTTCTTGGTCAGCTGCCCCTCGTACCCCTCTTCATACCAGCGGCAGCTGCCGCAACGGCCGAAATGCCTACACTCCATGCCTACCCCTCCAAGTGATGCAGCGTGCTTGCCTCCCCCTTGCGTCTGGGCATATAATGGATCAGGAAATCTCCTTTGGAGTGTCCCCGGGCAAAGCTGCTGTGATAAAGACGGGATTCTACCATAATCGGCAGTGGACGCGTCCATTCTCGGGCCTTTTCATTCTGCCACTTCAGGTACTCTATCCGGTAGAGCGCGCTGTAGATCACCGCCCGTCCCATGCCGTGGTAACAGTGAATCAGTACCGGGTAGGAGGCGTTATCGTCGAGGACTTTGAAAAACTGCGTCAGCGTCTCCTTTGTCGGCACCTGCCGGGAGGGGATGTTGACATGGCGTATCTGCGTACCGTAGGTCTCGTTGATCCGCGCGATCGCGGCCGCCTCGGCGTCGATCTCCTTCTGCTGCGCCGGGTTGAGGGCATCCTGTATGCCCGGATCAAGCAGGTCGACGACGGTTTTGATGTGGTGCGGGATCAGAAAGTCTTCCAGCCGTTCGGGGGCGATCAGCGCCGATTTGTAGACGCGCTCCGGGTCGATCGTCTCAAAACGGTAGTGTCCGTAGACGTACCAGGTATACAGCCCGCCGGCGGCGGCAACAAATAGAACAAACAGAGAGAGTAACGGACGTTTCATGGGGACTCCTTCGGGGGAAACAGTACGGCGTAGAGCAGCTCCGTCGCCGTGTACATAATGAAGAACGAGACCGCCACGTCGCTGAGGAAGTGGCCGCCCGCCGCCATGCGGGCCGCACCGACGATGAGACCGTAGCCGAGGACAATCGCGCTCCAGAGCCGGCGGCGCCGGGAGAGTTTTGCGAAGGCCAGCAGGGCGAAGGCCCCCGACGCGTGCCCGCAGCTAAAGGAGTTGCCCACCTGTCCGGCAACAGGAACGAAGGCGGGAGAGAACTGCTTTTTGCCACCGAACTCCATCGTTTCCGCCGGGCGGGCCCGTCCCCAGTGCTCCTTGAAAAGGGCGTTAACAATGAGTCCGGAACCGATGCCGAGCACCAGCAGTACGTAGAGCAGTTTCCGGCCCGTGAAACGCCAGACGCTGCGCCCAAATGCGGTATTGAAGAGCCAAAGAAGCACGGCGCCGACGTAGAGCGCCATCAGGCCGTAGGGCACGGAGTAGTAGATAACCTGTTCGGCGAGGGTTTTCGCGGCAGGAAAGCCGTCGGGCCCGGCATAAAAGAGCGCTGCGACCGCAAGATCGATCTGAGGAAAAAGAAAAAAAAGCAAAGAGAGGACGGCCATGGCCGTCCATCCCCACAGAGGGATAGTTGCGAGCACTTTGATCATGGCGGCATTATAACGGCGGAAGGGAACTACGCCTGTTACCCAGCTGCAACCGAAGTGTGCTCAGAAGGCCGCCGGAAAAGCCCTATTCCCGTCCGGCGGAGAGAGTATCGCATCCGAAGAAGCGCGCGTAGAGCACCCCGGAGACGATGTACATGATCATAATAGAAACGAGCACGTCGCTGAAAAAGTGGCCGCCCGCAGCGATGCGCGCCAGCGAAACCAGCGTACCGTAGGCGATGACCGCTAACGCAACCGTTTTGCGGTGCCGCCGCGCCAGGAAAATCAGCGCCAGCAGGGCGAATGCCCCGGAGGTGTGTCCGCTGCTGAAGGATTTTCCCCGCTGATCGCTCATCACGAAGGCCGGGGTGAACTGGCGGTCGCTGCCGAAAAGCGTCGTCTGGTCCGGACGGGGACGGCCCCAGTTCTGCTTGAGCACCAGGTTGACGAAGATGCCGCTTCCCAGTGCCGCTACCAGCAGTATATAAAGAAGCTTCTTCCCGCTCAATGCCAGCAGCGCCCGCCCACTGATGCGGTTATAGAGCCACAGCAGCAGTGCCGCGACATAGACCATAGCGAGGACTACCCCCACGGACTGGTAGACGAAGCGTTCCCAGAGGGTGCCCCCCTGCACGAACCCCTCACCGGGGGTATAGAACAGGCTGCTGACGGCAATGTCGATCTGCGGGAAAAAGTAAAGGAGCAGTGCGGTGACGGCCATCGCGCCCCACGCGGCCGCCGGAATGCAGAGTATCTTCTTATTCATAGTCCGCATTATAGCCGTTTCACCCCCATAGAGTATAATGGCACCCAAAAAGCCGCCCATGATCCGAACCTATCGCCAAACCGCCCTGCTCATCCTGCTTTTCTCGGGCCTTTTCGCCACAGTGTACAACGCCTTCGTGCCCCTGCACGGCGACGAGGCCTACTACTGGCTCTGGAGCCACCACCTGCAATCAGGCTACTACGACCACCCCCCGATGATCGCCTTCCTCATCGCCCTCACCGACCTTGTGAGCGAAGCTGAATGGGGCGTACGGCTGGGCAACGTCCTGGCGATGAGCGTCGCCGGGTGGGTTGTCTTCCGACTGCTGGAGGAGCTGCGCGATGCCCGGACGGGGCTCTGGGGGGTCCTCATCTTCACCTCCGTCGTCCTGGTGCATGCGGGCTATACGATCATGACGACCGATTCGCCGCTGATCCTTTTCTGGTCCCTGGCGCTCTGGTCGACCTACCGTGTCATTACCCGAGGGCGGACATTGGATTTTGTACTGACGGGGCTCTTCATCGGGGCGATGATGCTGAGCAAATATACGTCGGTCCTCTACCTGATGGCACTACTGCTCTTCATGCTGCTGCGCCGCCGGGACCTGTTCCTCTCATGGCGGACCTGGATGGCCGTCGGCATCGCCCTCCTCGTTGTCGCGCCGATGCTCTGGTGGAACTACGCCCATGACTGGATCAGCCTCCTCTTCCAGCTGCACCACGGCGGGGAGAAGCAGCGTATTATGTGGAACTGGGCGACGGAACTGATCGGATCGCAGTTCGCCGTTTTCACCCCGGTCTTTGCCGGCGTGCTCTTTTACTTCCTGGGAAAGGAGAAGCTCTTCGCCAAAAACGACGTTCTCTTTTTTCTCGCCTTGATGACCGTCACCCCCCTGCTCTTTTTCCTCTATAAATCGCTGCACACGCATATCGAACTCAACTATACCGCCCCCGCCTATATCAGCGCGACGGTGCTGACCGCCTACATCCTCTCGGTGCGCGGGATGAAGCGGACCTTCTATACCGGGCTCGCCGTCGCCCTGACGCTGAGCCTCGTCGCCCGCGCGGGGCTGCTTTTCTGGCTGCCGGTCGTGCAGGACAGGATGTACGGCAATAAAGAGGCCGTTGCCATGCTCGAACGCCACCGAAAAGCGGATGACGCCCTCTACGCCAACCACCTGGCTATCGCGGCCCTTGTCACCTACTACACGCCTGACCACGCCCCGGTGCGTATCCCGACGCCGACACGCTACAGCCAATACGACATGTGGGACGACGGCGCCCCCTACCGCGAGGGTCTCTACCTTGCCCCTGAGGAGAAAGCGGCGGTCCTCGCGGAACGCTTTGAGCACGTCACGCTGCTCGATACCCTCACTGTCCAGCGGGGCCTGAAACGTACCAAGACCTACCATCTCTACCGGGTTTCGGGCAGCCGCTAAACGGGTCTTTACGCATCTTTGGTTAAAATTACCGCACTTTTGAAAAGGATGTCGATGGAACACCTCAAAACCGCCGTCAAGTTCGTCGTTACCGTCGCCATTTTCTACTTTCTGCTCACCTTTATCGACGTCGGTCAGCTCATTGCGATCCTCGCCAAGTCCCACGGCGGCTACATCCTGATCGCCTTCGCCGCCCAGATGGCAAGCACCTTCCTCGCCGCCTACCGCTGGCGTCTCATCATGAAAGAGCTCGGCTTCAAAGAGAGGGTCTCTTTTTATGTACAGAGCTACTTCAAAGGCACCTTCTTCAACCAGGTGCTGCCCGGCAGCATCGGCGGCGACGCGACCCGGATGATCGACCTTGTCCAGAAGGGCTACGAGAAAAAGGACGCCTTCTACGGCATCTTCGTCGACCGGGTCGTCGGGCTTGTCGGGCTGCTCGTGCTAAACCTTGGTGCGAACCTGCTCTTTTACGGCACCTTCCCGCAGTGGCTCTTCAACCTGATCAACCTGATCACCCTCGGCGGGATCGCGGGCTTCGTGCTGATGCTCAACCTCGATAAGTTCACCTTCCTTGCCAACCTCAAGGGGCTTGACCTCTTTCACCGGCTGGGCCTGCGGATGGCGCGGCTCTACCACTCCAGGTTGCTGCTGCTCAAGCACATCGGCATCTCGGTCGTCGTCCACCTTTTTACGGTCATCGCGATCTATTTCCTGGCGCTCAGCGTCGACGTCTGGACGGGACTGGGGATCTTCCTCGTCGCCGTGCCGCCGGTCTTCCTCCTTACTATCGTGCCGATCTCCCTGGCGGGCTGGGGGGTCCGTGAAGGCGCCATGGTCGGGATATTGATGCTCGTGGGGCTCGCGAAGGCAAAGATCCTCGCCATCTCCATCCTCTACGGGATCCTCCTCATTCTTACGGCCCTGCCGGGGGCATGGTTCTGGAACCGTGCCAAACACACCACTTCACTAAAGGAAAATGCATGAATGTCGATACGATGCGTGCCATCGACCGCTATGCGGGCATCCCTCTCACCTTTCTGGGAACACTGCTGACGAAAACGGCGGGGCTGTTTCGCTCCGCCCCCTACCAGAAACCCCGGAACGTCCTGCTCGTAGAACTCTCGGAGATGGGCAGCGCCATCCTCGTCGACCCGGCGATGCGCAAACTCCGCTCGCAGATCGACGGCGAACTCTACTTCGTCATCTTCAGCAAGAACAAGGTTTCCTTGCAGCTGCTGAACACCGTCAAAGAGGAGAACATCTTCACCATCGACGAAGGCGGCATGGTCCCGCTGGCGCTCTCGACGCTGCGCTTCTTCAAATGGTGCCGCGAGAAGCAGATCGACTCCGTCATCGACCTCGAGCTCTTCTCCCGCTTTACCGCGCTGATGACCGGTTTTTCCGGGGCGACGAACCGCGTCGGCTTCCACAGCTTCCACAACGAGGGACTCTACCGCGGCGACTTCCTGACCCACAAGGTCGCCTACAACCCGCACCAGCACATCGCCAAGAACTTCGTCGCCCTCGTCGACGCGCTCATGAGCAGCGAGCAGCAGCTCCCCTTTACCAAGCGCATCATCGACGACAGCGAGATCGCCATCGCGAAAACGGAGGTGACGGAGACGCAGAAGCGCGAAGTCCTGGAGATCATTGCCGAGAAGTATGCCGGTTTCGACCCGGAAGTGAATCCCGTCATTCTCGTCAACTCCAACGCCTCGGACCTGCTGCCCCAGCGCCGCTGGGACCGGGAAAACTACTGCGAGGTCATCAAGAAGGTCCTCGCCTACAACGACAAGGCGATCGTCCTGCTGACCGGCGCCCCTTCCGAACATGACGGTGCGCAGGCCCTCGCGGATTGCGTTGATGACGCACGCTGTATCAATTTCGCCGGCGGCGTCAAGTTCCTGCAGCTGCCGCACCTCTACAGCGTCTGCGCTTTCATGCTGACCAACGACTCCGGCCCGGCCCACTTCGCCTCCATTACCGATATGCACACCTTTGTCATCTTCGGCCCGGAGACCCCGGCGCTCTACGGCTCCCTCGGACCGACGACCCCTATTTTTGCCGGCATGGCCTGCAGCCCCTGTGTCAGCGCCGCCAACCACCGCAAGACCCCCTGTACGGATAACCAGTGCATCAAAGTGATCACCCCCGAATGGGTCTTTGAAACGCTCAAGCCGAAACTGGACGCCCTCGCCTGATCCGGACGGTCCTGGTGAATCTTTTGCGCGCGCATAAGCCCCTCTGGGCCCTCATTGCCCTCCTCACCCTGTTGCGGCTTGCCGTGATTGGCCGTTTCGGCCTCGGCGTCGATGAGGCGCACTACGTCCTCTACGGCCTCTACCCGGCACTGAGCTATTTCGACCATCCGCCGCTGGTGGGGTGGACGGAGTGGTTCTTTACCGCGCTGATGGGCGTCAACGAGTTCGCGGCGCGCGTGCCGGCGGTCCTGATCGGCGCTGCCGCGACGGCGCTCGTCTATTTCTGGCTCCTGCGCATCTTTGCCTCGGAGCGCCTCGCGCTGTGGGGAGCCGCGGCCCTCAATGCATCGTTCCTTTTCAATGCGCTTTTCATGATGCTGATGCCCGACACCCTGCTCTTTTTGTTCCTGATCCCTATCATGGCCACCGTCATGCGGATCGAAACGGAAAACCGTACGGGTGACTGGCTGTTGCTGGGAGTATTGCTGGGGCTCTCGGGGCTCTCCAAGTACACAGCCGTCCTCTTCGCCCCCGCGCTGATCCTCTACATTGCCGCCCGGCGCCGCTGGGACCTTTTCCTGACGCCGAAGTTCCTTGCATCGGTGCTGATTGCCGCGGCGGTTGTCAGCCCGGTAGTGCTGTGGAATATGCAAAACGGCTGGATCAGCTTCGCCTACCAGAGTGCGCATGTCGCCGGTTCGGGCGGGATCAGTTTCACCGCCTTTGCCCAGTCGCTGGGGGCGCAGTTCGGCGCCTACAGCCCCCTGCTCTTCCCGCTAGCGTTCTACGGCCTCTACCGGGCATTGAAAAGCCCCCAGAAGCCGCCGCTCTTCCTCTCGGGCATCGTCGGGCTCACTGTGATGGTTTTTTTCACCTACAACAGTTTCTTCGCCCGCGCACTCCCCCACTGGACGGCGCTCTTTTACATGCTCTTCGTCCCCATCGGAACCGTCATGCTGCTGCAGCAGAGTATAGGGTGGCGGCGTTATGCGAAAGGTGCCGTTACAATCTCCGGCCTCCTCGTATTGGTACTCTACGCCGAGCTGCGTTCGCCCTTTATCCCCCTGCCTGATTACAAGTCCCTGCACCGCGACCTTTACGGATGGGACACCATTATGCGGCATGCTGCCGGGCAGATTACGGACCCCGTACGCCAGGCGGCGGCGGTCACCAACTGGTCGCTTGCATCGCGCGCGCTCTACTACGGCCGTCCCTACGGCATCGACACCTACCTTGTCGACAACCGCTATGACCAGTTCGACCTCTGGCAGCCCGAAGCGCCCGAGGGCAAAGATCTGCTCTTCATCACGACCCATGATTTCAAAAAAGGGATCACCCCCGCCATGCGGTGCGCATCCACCGAGCAGGCGGAGACCTTCGACCTCGATCTGAACGGCCGCAAGGTCAACACCGTCACGCTCACCTGGTGCCGCGACTTCAAAGGAGTCCAATGAACCCCAAAACGCTTATCTACGTCCTCTTAGGTATCGGGACCGCCCTGATCATCCTCTTGTACGGGCCGCTGGACATTGCGGCTTCGCAGTGGGCCTACGATCGCCGCGACACCTGGCTCAAACCGCTCTGTGTCGCTGTCAGCGAACTCGGCGTCATCACCTGGTGGCTCGTCGGCGCCCTGCTGCTCTGGTTCTACCTGCGCTACAGGGCCGGCAACCGCTACTGGGCGGACCGGGTGCGTTTCTTTTTCGCCGCCGTCGCCGCCAGCGGCCTGGCCGTCATCCCCCTGAAGCTGCTGTTCGGCAAGGCGCGCCCCTGGATGCTCTATGACGAAAACCGCTACGGATTCGAATGGTTTGCTGCTCCCAACGCCTACGGGCTGCACGGCTTCCCCTCCGGGCATACGACAACGGCCTTTGCCGTCGCGACGGCCCTGGCGCTGATCGTCCCGCGTTTCGCCCCGGCCTTCTTTGTCGGGGCCCTGATGGTGGGGCTTTCGCGCATCGGCGTGCTCTTCCACTACCCCAGTGACGTCGTCGCCGGGGCGATGCTCGGAACGATTAGCACCCTGCTGCTCTATAATTTCGATAAAATTACATTCAAACGAAACTGATCAGGTTATTTTTCATGCGCACACACCCTCTTTCCGTTATCATTCTCGCCGCCGGCAAAGGGAGCCGGATGAAGTCGCAGACCGCGAAAGTTCTGCACCCTTTCAGCGGCCGCCCGATGCTCTACCACAGCATCAAAGCCGCCAAGGCGATCAGTGATGACGTCACCATCGTCGTCGCCCACCAGAAAGAGGAGGTCATCGAGACCATCGGCGCGCTGTTTGATGAGATCACCTTCGCCATCCAGGATATCGAGCAGTTCCCCGGTACCGGCGGGGCCCTGATGGGGATCAAACCGAAAAACGAAAAGGTGCTTGTGCTCAACGGCGACATGCCCCTCGTCACGGCCGAGGCGCTGAAGGGCTTTCTTGAAGCCGACGCCGACATCATTATGTCCATTTTCGACCTGGAGGACCCCAGCGGTTACGGCCGCGTCGTCCTCTCCGACGCCGGGGTCGAACGGATCGTCGAGGAGAAAGACGCCACCCCCGAGGAGCTCACCATCAGCCACGTCAACGCGGGGGTTTACTGCTTCAAGCGTGACGTCCTGGCCGAGTGTCTCCCCCGTCTGAACAACCATAACGCCCAGGAGGAGTACTACCTCACCGATATCATCGAGATGGCCCGGGACGAACACCGTAAGGTCCTGCCGCTGCTGATCGACGAGGAGCACTTCAAAGGGGTCAACTCCAGGGCCGACCTCGAAGCCGCCGACGTCATCATGCAGCGCCGCATCAAGAGCGCATGGATGAAAGCCGGGGTCACGATGCAGCTCGCCGATACGATCTACATCGAAGAGAGCGTCGTTTTCAAAGGGGAGTGTATCGTTGAAAACGGCGTCCGAATCACGGGAACGAGCAGCATCGAGAACTCCCTTATCAAGGCGCACTCCGTTGTCGAGGATTCGGTCATGGTCGACTCCGACTGCGGGCCGATGGCCCACCTGCGACCCGGCAGCGCGCTCTACGGCACGCATATCGGCAACTTCGTCGAAACGAAAAAGGCGACCCTGCGCGGCGTCAAGGCAGGGCATCTGAGCTACCTCGGCGACGCGGAAATAGACGAAGGCACCAATATCGGCGCGGGCACCATCACCTGCAACTACGACGGCAAATCGAAGTACAAAACGAAAATCGGCAAGAACGTCTTCGTCGGTTCCGACACGCAGATCGTGGCGCCGTGCGAGATCGAAGACGACGTCATGATCGCCGCGGGCACGACGGTCACAGGGACGAAGATCGACTCGGGCGTCCTCGTCGTCAGCCGTACCCCGATGAAGATCGTCAAAAACTTCTACCACAAGTTCTTCGGCAAGGCAGAATCATGATCATCCCCTCCGACCTTCTCGCGGGCAAGCGGATCCTCCTCGGCGTCAGCGGCTCCATCGCCGCCTACAAAGCGCTCGAACTCGTGCGCCTCTACGTCAAAGCCGGCGCGGAGGTCAAGGTCGTCATGACCGATGCCGCGAAACGGTTCGTGACGCCGCTCAGCTTTGAAACCCTCAGCCGCAACGAGGTGCTGCACAGCGAAAACGAATCGTGGGCCAGCCGCCACAACCATATCCAGAGTGCCGAGGATGCGGACCTGATGGTCATCGCCCCCGCCAGCGCCAACACCATCGCCAAGCTCGCCAACGCCATCGCGGACAACCTCCTGCTGCAGTGCGCCTTGGCCTTCCCGGGCGTCAAGCTGCTGGCCCCTTCGGCCAACACCAACATGATCAAGCACCCCATCACCCAGGCCAACCTGAAGATGCTCGGCGTCGCCAATTACGAGATCGTCAAAACCCAGACCAAGGAGCTTGCCTGCCAGACAACCGGGGACGGGGCGATGGCCGAACCGCTGGAGCTCTTTTGGCAGAGCGCGCGGCTGCTGCTGCGCAACGACTACTGGACCAACCGCCGCGTCATCGTCACCGGCGGCGGTACCGTCGAGCGCCTCGACGACGTCCGATACCTCTCCAACTTCTCCAGCGGGAAGATGGCCTCCGCCCTGGCCACGGCGCTCTACCTTCGCGGTGCGGACGTCAACCTGATCGCGACCCGTTTCGATGACGGCCTCCCCTCGAGCATGCACACCCTCGACGTCGAAGGGAGCGAAGAGATGGCTGAATACCTCACCGACTCCATCCGCGTCGCCAAAAAGGGGCTGATGAGCAAACCCTCGCTTATTACCGACGAACCGATCCACCTGATCCAGAAGACCCCCTACCTTTTCATGGCCGCCGCCGTCAGCGACTACGTCCCGGCCCACCCCCAGCAGGGCAAACTGAAAAAAGAGGCCCTCGGGACGGCCTGGTCCCCCGAACTCGTTCAGAACCGAGACCTGATCGGCAGCGTCGACAAAGAGGGGATCAAGAGCGTCGCCTTCAAAGCGGAATTCGACGAAAGCAGCGCGCTTGCGAACGCCAAAAAAGCGCTCTCATCCAAGAACGTCGACGCCGTCTGTCTCAACGTGCTCTCGACTTCCCAGGGGTTCGGCAGCGACGACAACGCCATCACCTTTATCAGCGAAAAGGGCGAAACCGTGCTGCCGCGCAGCAGCAAGCTCGCCATCTCCCTCAGAGTGCTTGACGAGGCGGAAGCGCTATGAGCAATCTGCCCCGCCACGTCGCGATCATTATGGACGGCAACGGCCGCTGGGCGCAACAGCAGAAACTGGCCCGCATCAAAGGGCATGAGCGCGGCGTCGAAACGATCCGCGACATCATCACCTTCGCCGCCCACCACGAAGAGATTGCAATGCTCACGCTCTATGCCTTCAGCACCGAAAACTGGAAACGCCCCAAAGCCGAAGTGAGCTTCCTGATGAAGCTGCTCTCCCGGTACCTGAAAAAAGAGTTGCCTGTCTACCTTGAACACGATGTGCGTTTCAAGGCGATCGGAGACCTTTCGGGGTTTTCAGCCTCCCTCCAGGCACAGATCCGTACGACGGAAACGGAGACGGCACACTGTACCGGACTGACACAGTTTATGGCACTCAATTACGGTGCGAAGGATGAGATCGTCAGAAGCGTAAAAGCGCTGCAAGACGATGGGATTGAAGTCACCGAAGAGACACTAAACGGCGCGCTTGACGCCCCCGAACCCGTCGACCTGCTTATCCGCACCGGGGGCGACCACCGCCTCTCCAACTTTCTGCTGTGGCAGGCGGCCTATGCGGAGCTCTTTTTTACCCGCACGCTCTGGCCCGATTTCACGCCCGTTGAGCTGCAAAGCATTATCGACCAGTTCAAATCGGTCGAGCGCCGTTTCGGAGGATTATGATGTTTTGGACCACCCTCGTACTCGTTGCCCTGTTCGGAGCGCTCTTCGGCTCTTTTCTCAACGTTGTCATCTACCGCATCCCCCGGGGCGAGAGCGTTGTCTTTCCCGCATCGCACTGCCCGCACTGCGGGACCAACCTCAAGCCGTGGCATAACGTTCCCGTCCTCTCCTGGCTCATGCTGCGCGGCCGCTGTGCCTTCTGTGGTGTTCCCATCAGCGCCCAGTACCCGCTGATCGAGCTGCTCAGCGCCGCCATCGCCGCCGCGCTCTACCTCAAGCTCGGTCTCTCCGCTGCCATGATCGGGATTACGGGGGTTTTTCTGACCCTGCTCGCCCTGCTGGTCATCGACTTTTACTACAAGATGGTCCCCGACAGCCTGAACCTGCTGGCCCTGACCCTGGCCGTCGTGAGTACCTGGTCGCCGCAGATGCTGGCGGAGAACCTGAAAAACGCCCTCATTTTCGCCGGGGGATTCGCTCTGCTGCGCTTTTACGTCTCCTACTACCTCTTTATCAAGATCAAGCGCATGAGCCCCAACCTGAAAAAGGCATCCTGGGTCCGGAACTACAACACCATACCGGCCGTCGTCGAGGCGATGGGCGAAGGCGACATCATGATCGGTGCAACGATGGGGGCGCTGCTGGGAGTGCAGCTCGGCCTGGCGGCCGTCTTTCTCTCCGCCCTGCTTGCCCTGCCGGCGATGCTGCTGACACGCAACGAGACCGACGCCAGCAAGCAGCTGCCGTTCATCCCGTTCCTGGCGATGGCAACCTGGATCGTCTACATTTTCGATACACCGATCGCGCGCTGGATGGAAGCCTTCTATGCATAAACTGCGCCGCTACATCCTGAGCACCTTCGGCCTGCTCTTTTTCTCGATCTTCCTGCCGCTCTTCTCCATCGCGTCGGTGATTTTCCTGATCAAGCTCGCCAGCTATACCGCGGTCATCCAGCTCAACCTCTGGGAGATGTTCAAACTCTACCTTTTCATCCTCCCCGAAATCCTCTTTTACACCCTGCCCATTACCTTTTTTGTCGCCGCGGCCCTCTCGCTCTTCCGCCTCTCGACCGACAATGAGATGGTCGTCGTCTTCGCCCTGGGGATAAAACCCACCTTTATCCTCTATACGCTTATGAAGCCGGCGGCGCTGCTGAGCCTGCTGCTGATCTTCGATTTTTTCGTCCTCTTCCCCCATACGACGGTCCTCTCGACCAATTTCGTCCGCTACAAGCAGAGCGAAGCGAACTTCAACCTCCAGGCCTCCGAGTTCGGGCACAATTTCGGCGACTGGCTGCTCTACATCGGCAAGGCCCACAAAGACCGCAGCTACGGCGACGTCGTTCTCTTCCACAAAGAGGAGAAAGAGGAGATCCTTATCCAGGCGGAGAAAGCCGAGGTTCTCAACAACAAAGGCGTTCTCCGCCTGAAGCTGACCAACGGCCAGGGCTACAGCTATACTGACGAAAAGCTGACCCAGATGCAGTTTGAGGCGATGATGATCAACAACGTCATGCAGACGGAGTTGCGCCCCTACAACAGTCCCATCGACTTCTGGCTCGACCCCGAGCGGCGCAAGAACAAGATCCGGATGTTCATCACCGATATCCTGCTCTCCCTCTTCCCCGTCGCGGGCCTCTTCGCGGCCCTTTCCATCGGGATCGCCCACGTACGGCACCAAAAAGGGTTCGTCTACCTCTGGCTCTTCGCCTCCATGCTCTTTTACTATTCAGGAACGACGGGCCTGCAAAAAGCGTTGGGCTTTTACACGATCCCGGCCGTCTTCTTCAGCTGGCTCTTTGTCACCTACATCATCTACCGCAGACGCATCCGGGCACGATTCTAACCCATGCGCATCAAACTGACTCTCAGCTATAACGGCAGCCGCTTCTCCGGCTCCCAAAGCCAAACGGAGACGGGCAACACCGTTATGGGGGTGCTCCATCAGGCGCTCACGCGCCTCGGCATCTCTGCCAAACCGATCGCGTCGGGCCGTACCGACGCGGGTGTCCACGCTTTCCGCCAGGTCGTGCATCTCGACCTGCCGCGCCACTGGAGCGATCTGGCCAAACTCCGCCGCGCCCTCGCCCACCAGCTTCCCGCCTCCATCGGCATCCGCCGGCTTGAACCGGCCAAAGAAGACTTCCACGCCCGTTTCAGCGCACGCCGGCGCGTCTACCGCTACATCATGAGCGACCTTCCTTCCAACCCCTTTGAAGCGGAGCTCGTCACCTTCACTCCGCCCCTGGAGCTGGAACGGATCAATAACGCCATGCGCCTTTTCGAGGGCGAGCACGACTTCGAATATTTCAAAAAGACCGGTTCCGACGTGAAACACTATGTTCGCACCGTCTACAAAGCCTTCGCCTACCGCCGCAGGGGCTACACCATCCTCTACTTCGAGGCCAACGGCTACCTCCGCTCGCAGATCCGGATGATGGCCGACGCCGTCCTGAAGGTCAACAGCGGCGAAATGAGCCTCACACAGCTGCAGGAGCAGATCGACGTCAAAACGCGCCACAGCACCGACCTCGCCCCCGCCGCCGGACTCTACCTCTCGAAGATCATCTACTGACACTCCCGTTTTTCGCCAACTTCTTTTTCCCGGGTGACCGTACCATTTTGTTTAGCCAATTGCACTAAACTATATTGATATAACTTGCGACCATTAACTTTTTTCGCTAAAATCACATCTGAAAATTCGACCAACTATTGAGGAGTTTTTACGATGGCAAAACATCAGTTCCAGACCGAAATCAACCAGCTGCTTCAGCTGATGATCCACTCGCTCTATTCCAACAAAGAGATTTTTCTGCGCGAGCTCGTCTCCAACGCCTCCGACGCCCTCGACAAGCTCAACATGCTGCACCTGACCGACGATGCCTATAAAGGGATCGCCTTCACGCCGCGTGTCGATATCGCGATAGATAAAGAGGCCAAGACCCTGACCGTCAGCGACACCGGAATCGGGATGAACGACGAGGACCTCGTCGCCCACCTCGGCACCATCGCCAAATCCGGTACCAAAGCCTTCCTGGAAAACCTCTCCGGCGACGCGAAAAAAGACAGCCAGCTTATCGGCCAGTTCGGTGTAGGCTTTTACGCCGCCTTCATGGTCGCCGACAAGATCGAAGTCGTCACCAAGAAAGCGGGCGAGGAGCAGGCGTACAAATGGATCTCCGCGGGCGACGGCGAGTTCGATATCGAACCGGCTGAAAAAGAGGGTAACGGTACCAGCATCACCCTCTTCCTCAAGGACGAAGACGAGGAGTTCCTCGAGACGTACCGTATCGAGAACATCATCAAGAAGTACTCCAACCACATCCCTTTCCCAATCTTTATGGACAAGGAGAACTTCATTCCGGCCGAACGCGACGACGAAGGCAACGAAACCAAACCGTCCAGCACGGAGATCAAGAACGAGCAGATCAACAAGGCCTCTGCGCTCTGGACGCTCTCCAAATCCGACATCAGCGATGACGAGTACAAAGAGTTTTACAGTTCACTGTCGCACGACTCCGGCGAGCCTATCACCTGGCTGCACCACAAGGCCGAAGGTGCGATCGAGTACACGACCCTCTTCTACATCCCGTCCAAGGCGCCGATGGACCTCTACCGCGTCGACTACCAGCCGGGCGTGAAGCTCTACATCAACCGCGTCTTCATCACCGACGACGACAAAGAGCTGATGCCGACCTATCTGCGCTTCCTGCGCGGGGTGATCGACAGTGCCGATCTGCCGCTCAACGTCAGCCGCGAGATCCTGCAGTCCAACCCGGTCATGAACAAGATCCAGAACGCCTCCGTCAAGAAGGTGCTCAGCGAGCTTGCCAAACTGAAGAAGAAAGACGCCGAGAAATACGACGCCTTCTACAGTGAGTTCGGCAACGTCATCAAAGAGGGGCTCTACAGCGACTTCGGCAACCGTGAAAAGATCCTCGAGCTGCTGAAGTTCAACACCTTGAACTCCAACGAGCAGACGGACATCGAATCCTTCGTCACCAAAGTCGATGAGACGAAGAAGGAGATCTACTACATCAGCGGCAAAATGAGCCTCCAAATGCTCAAAAACTCACCGCAACTCGAGCGCTTTAAGGCAAAAGGAATCGACGTTCTCATCCTCAACGACGAGATCGACACTATCGTCTTCCCGATGGTCACGGAGTACAAAGAGTACAAGTTTGTCAACGTCTCCGATGCCCAGTTCGAGGAGAGTGAAGAGGAGAAAAAAGCGGATGAAGAGACGGCAAAAGCCTTTGAGAGCCTCGTCGGTGCGATGACGGAGGCCCTTGGCGACAAGGTCTCGAAGGTCGAAGTCACCACGGACCTCACGGACTCGCCGGTCTGCCTCAAGATCGACAAAGAGGATCCGAACTACCAGATGGCCCAGATGATGAAACAGATGGGCGGCGGCATGGGGATGGAGATCCCGGATATCAAACCGATCCTCCAGATCAACCCGAAACACGAGCTGCTCGAAAAACTCAACGGTACGTCTGACGTCAACCTCGTCAACGACGCCGCGTTCGTCCTGCTGGACCAGGCGAAACTCTTCGAAGGTGCCGAACTCGACGACACCGCCGGTTTCATCGCCCGGATGAACCGCATTATGAGCAAAGCGCTGTAAAGCGCGCCGCTCAACCTCCTAAATACGTATTACTTTCTATATTCCCCTGATAAAGGGATGGCTGCCAAAAGCCTTCCAGCCGTGAGTATTCCAACGCACCGCTTTCGAAAAGCTTCTGCAAAGCATCCCGGAGCTGATTTTCCAAGGTTTCATCTGTCGCCTCACGGATGCCATTGCCCATCATCGGGATAAACCAGATCCCGACCCATGTCGTGACGGAGTCTCTGTTCTGAACCGTCGTTTCAATGTTATCGGCAGTTGCAACAGCTTTGAGCTGCAGCGTATAGTTATCTGTACCGCCTCCGGGAATAATAAAGAAGCTGAACCCCGTGATAAAACCGGACAACATCGCCAACATTTCGTTGCCATGATTATAAAGATTAAGCGTAATCGTATAATCAACATCTTGCTGTTTGGATGCATCAAAGGTATAGGAACTAAAGAGCTTTGACTCATCGATGATTCGTTGTACGACAGGCTTTAATTCTTCTGTCGCCTGGGTTATTTCGGACGCACTTCCGCTCTCCGGATCACCATGAAAACCATGAATATTGATATAAGCCGAAGGCTTGTGTTCATACTGTGACACATCGGAGAACGTTTCCAATTTTGCAACTTCATGATTTTGAACAGCGGTACACCCGCTGAAAGCCAAAGCCAGCAACAAAGCCCCAATTACGTGCTTGATCGTCATTCTACACCCTCCAATTTATTTTAATATTTACGATTATATATTTTTTATTATTAAATAGTAATGTATACACATTTTGCTTTCTATGTATCCTTTCGCTCCCGACCCGATACTACGCCAACATATATATTCAATAAAATACTTTTTAATGTTTTTATATATTTGTTTTCAAAGCTATAATAGTCATGGAAGTTTTGGGGCATCGGAGATATCGCGATACGAACAGTCGGTAGCAAGGAGAGAGAAATGGCAATCAAACTGATCAATAAGTACCAGGCTTGGTGGGACTCAAGTACCAACACGGGATATTTCTGGTTCACCTATTTTGATGGAGAACGCAAACGTACAGGCGCTGTCAACGCAGAAAGTTTTGCCATCGTCACCGATCTGCTCCGCAACGAAAAACCGGTCTACGGGGATCATACGAGAGCGATGGTGACGACACAGTCCGAAGAAGTTGGAGAAGAGGAGAGCTGACGCGCCTGCCGTTAGTACACTAGACTCGTCTTATATTGGAGACCCGATACCCCCGAAGCTTCGCCACCGCACATGATTCACTCACGGTATCACTCACCCGTCAGACGCATTTTTGCTTTGTAACGTCTATATCCCCGTACACTCAAAAGCGCCCGAAATATCCAAACGACCGTTCCTAAAGCCGCTTCACGCATTCACGTCCCTACTTTTCATAAGGTGTCAGTCTGAAGCAGTACTCCCCCGCATTGTGGGACCAATCCCGCTCTCTTCCAGCCCGATACATCCAGCTCTCTTTGCTCTGTTTTGTATCGAATTCGGCGCACAGTTCATAGGCAGACGCAGCGGTGATGCGATAACCATAGCTCCTCAGGGTCTTAGGGTCTGCGATCTCTATCTCGCTCACGACCCCTTCTTGCAGGGCGTTCATGTCGTCTGGGAGTTTGTGGTAGCGTTCCCAGTAGCGGTCGATCGTCAGGGCAATCTCCGCCAGATCAGAGACACGCCTTTTATCAAGCTTCTTCGCCCGCTCTTTGGCGGGGGAGTCGATCAGCATCATTCCCGCGACGATGGCGGCAATAACGGCGCTCACCGCGAGAAGTATGATGAGCCTCCCCGCCGCTTCGCCGCGTCTCATTGCTCTTTCTCCTCTTTACGGAGGTCCCACAGGTAGTAGCCGAAGATCGTCCCGGCAATAATGCCGACGACCAGAAATTTCAGGAAGAAACGCAGCGTCATTTCCCCGCCTAGAAGGTTGAAGATCAAAACGGCCAGGTCGCCGACGATAAACCCGGAAACGATGAACAGCGTCACGTAGGTCAGCCATTTGCGTATCTTTGACGCGCGCCCAAGCGGGTCTCGCCGGTAGGAGCGGCTGATCAGATAGCTCATATAGAGATAGAGCGGAAAGGCGATGAGCAGCATGGAGATGTCCCAGCGGATACCGCGTTCTATCCACGCTTCCATATCCCCCCTGCCCGTCAGTGCCGGATCGGGCAGCACCAGGGCAATGATATTGAAGAGCAGGCTTCCCAGGTTGTAAGCGCTCATATAGAGTGCGGCAAAAAGCAGCAGGTAGAGAAAAGCTTCCATCGCCGAGAGATAGGGTTTTGGTTTCGGCACCGGGATCGGAAAATCGACGTCGGCGAATTTCCCGAGTCCGTGCGCGACCTCCTCCTTCATCCATCCGGCTTCGAGCAGGACCTTTTCGATCTCCGGGCGCCCGAGCCCCTGCTGCAGGGCCTCCCGGATAAAATTCGACAGTTCTTCAGAGACAGCCGCCATATCGTTGTTCTCCTTGATAACAAGAATCTATGCAGTACGATTGTATCATAGAGCATTCGACATCGGTCCCATAATTTTATAATGAAACCTTATCGCCATCAGGGAAATCGGCTGTTAGATTCTGCACGATATGTACCGTGACGTTCTAAAATATGCTAAAGTAGCCAAAGAAGGCACACTATGACTGAAACAGCACAAAGCATTACCATCGTCAAAAACGGCCCCCTCATCGTCAGGGGCAGTATTCCCCTCTCCGTACAGACCATTGGCGTCAACGATGAGGGCGAAGCGGTCAAGTGGATCGAGGGAAAGCAGTATCCGCTCCAGGCCGTTTACAGCCTCTGCCGCTGCGGACAGTCCAAAAAGCACCCTTTCTGCGACGGCAGTCACGCGAAGTGCGGTTTTGACGGCACCGAAACGGCTGAACGTCTCCCCATCGTGGAACTTTCAAAGACCTACGACGGCCCCGACATCTACCTGACCGATGCCAAATGCTACTGTGCCCTCGCCCGCTTCTGCGACCCGCACGGCGGGGTATGGAACATGGTAAAACTTTCGGACGATCCTGAAATCCGCCCGGTGCTCCTCCAGGAGGTGTGGGACTGCCCGGCCGGACGGCTCGTGGCCTGGGACAAAAAGACCGGGGAGGCGATCGAACCGAAGTTTGAACCCTCCATCGTGCTTATCGAGGACCCGCAAAAGCACTGCAGCGGCCCCATTTGGGTTCGCGGCGGCATCCCCGTCATCTCGGCGGACGGCACCCCTTATGAGATCAGGAACCGCGTCACGCTTTGCCGCTGCGGGGCATCACACAACAAGCCTTTCTGCGATGCCAGGCACCTGCTGACGCATTTCAAGGCGACCGAAGACAAATAACTTCCTTTGCCGATTGGAATGACGCCGAATGATCAGTCAAACACATCAAAACAGCGCTGTAGCTTTTCAGAAGAGAAGAAAATGATCGAAAACGAATGCCTCGCCTCTTTAAAACACGTCATGGACGCCTACGCTCCCATTTCCGAACGTTCATGGGAAGCGTTCGAGACGCACATCACCTTCCAGACCTATCAAAAAGGAGAAACCCTGCTGCATTTCGGCGATACGGCGACGAGACTCTACTTTATCTGCAAAGGGCTCCTGCGCACCTATTTTCTGGACGAAGAGGGACATATGTACAACAAAAACCTCTTTTTGGAACATGATTTTGCCGGTTCAAAGGCCTCCATGCTGCTCGGCTCCCCTTCGGAGTTCTGTATCGAGACGTTGGAGGAGACCTCCGTCATCGAGATCGCCTACCGAGACTACCGCCGTCTCATCGACAAGTATGACGACGTCAAAGCGTTCTACATCGCCTACCTTGAACAGAAGTGGGTCATCGAGAAAGAGCGCGTCGAGATCGCCCTTGTGCTCGAAGATGCGCGCTCACGGTATCTCGCCTTTCTCAAAAAGCACCCCGGGATCGAAAAGCGTGTCAGCCAGCACCATATCGCCGCGCACCTCGGCATCACGCCGACCCAGCTGAGCCGCATACGCAAAAACCTCAAATAAACGCTTCTTAATCGACGGCACATCAACATATGTAAATGACACGAAGGGGGGCTTTTTATTATCATTGCCGCATATGGAACGTGTTTCCATAGAATAACGCTGAAGGAAAATCATGAACGCGGTACACAGCAGATGGACGCGCACGCATGACGCGGTACGCCGATGTATGCGATGACACTCTACCTCACTGCATTCGCAGCCGGGATTGCCCTGGCAGTGCAAGGCGGTTTCAATGCGCAGCTGGGCGTCATGCTGAAAAACCCGTTTCTCGCAACGCTGATTGCCTACACGGTCAGCACGCTCTTTGCGCTGCTCTACCTCTTGGGTAATCCGGCGCAACTGTCGCTTCCGAAAGGAGGCGGCAGCGTGCCCCTTTACCTCTGGGTTGCCGGGGGATTTTTCAGCGTTATCGGCATCGCCCTGTATTACTACATTATTCCGAAGATCGGCATCGCAAAGATGTTCACCTTCGGCTTGAGCGGCCAGATGGTTTTCGTCATGATCGCCGGCGCGTTCGGCTGGTTCGGTCTGCCCATGGAGGCCATTACGTACAAAAAGCTCGCCGGACTCGCGATCATGCTCTCCGGCGTCGTACTCATCACCTATGAAGGATAATCTATGCATATGAAAGCACACTACCTGGACATTCTGCAATTCCGGCATGCCGCCCGACGGTTTCACGAGCATAAAGCGATCGCCGCCGATGAGCTGGACTACATTCTCGAGGCCGGGCGTCTCAGCCCCTCCTCCTTCGGCATCGAACCGTGGCAGTTCCTGGTCGTCACCTCCGATCCGCTGAAACGGCAGCTTCAGAGCTGCTGTTACGGCCAGGAACAGGTGGGGACGGCCTCGGCGGTGATCGTCATTCTCGCCAGAAAAACGCTCCGCATCGAGGACGGTTATGTCGAACCCCTGCTACGCCGCGACGGGGACGACCTCTATGAAAACGTACTCAAGGGTTTTTATGCGGGCTATACCGACGCACTGAGCCCCGGGCAGCTCGGCGATTATGCTGACAAACAGTGCTATCTCGCGGCGATGAACCTGATGAACGCCGCGGCGGCGCTGGGCATCGACTCCTGTCCCCTCGGAGGCTTCGACGCGGAAGCGGTGATGTCCCTGCTGCGGGTCGATACAGCGACCTTTGGCGTCTCGATGGTGCTCCCGATGGGGTACGGCACCTCCCGTCCCGAGCATCGCCATCGCCGCGCATTCGACGACGTCGTCACCTTTGTGGACTAGGAGACACTATGCAGCTTACATGGCACGATACCTGCGACGGCATTGACTGGGAGCAGCTTTCCGACCTCTACAGGGCCGCCCCGCTGGGAGACAAACCTCCGGAGGCGCTTCGGACGGTCTTCGGCAACAGTATGTTCGTCTGTTTCGTCTTCGACGGACCTGCTATGGTCGCCGCGGGACGAGCACTTGCCGACGGCGTTGACTGCGCCTATATCTGCGATGTCGCCGTGCTGCCGGCCTACCAGGGCCAGGGGCTTGGCAAAGGCATTGTCTCCGCGCTCGTCGAACGCGCCCGCGGACATAAAAAGATCATTCTCTACGCCAATCCGGGGAAGGAGGCGTTTTACGAAAAGCTCGGTTTCAGACGCATGCGCACGGCCATGGCGGTTTTTGAAAACCGGGAGCAGGCGATCGCGTGGGGACTGCTGGAATAAAAGCCTCCTCCCGTATTGCGGCATCAAGTTTTTCACAGACAATTAAATCTTTTGCGTTTAAATAGGTGTAATTCAATGGGTATTTTGATAAGCGTCTGCTACAATACCCGCAAATATACCAAGGGCATTGATGTCAATCCAACCGTACGAAAGATGTAGCGCAGTATGAAACGTCTCCTCCAGGGATTCGCCGCCGGGGGCGCTGTCGCGACACTGGCGGGGCTGATCGGGCTGGGCGGCGCGGAATTCCGGCTGCCTGTACTCAAGGGGCTGTTCCGGCTCGACACGCTCAAGGCCGTTATCCTTAACAAGGCGACATCGCTCATCGTCGTCTTTTTCGCACTGCTCTTCCGCGCTTCTGAAATCCCTTTTGATCAGCTGTGGGAGTACAAAAGCATCATGCTCAACCTTCTCGCAGGCTCCCTGGCGGGCGCCTGGATCGCTGCCGGCATTGCGATGAGGATCAGCGAGCGCACGCTCGACCGCATCGTGCTCGCACTCCTGCTCTTTCTCGCTACCGTCCTGATGGGAGAGCACTGGTTCCTCCAGGGAGAGAACGGGGCGCTTTTTGATGCCCCGCTGGCACAGATGATCGCGGGAGTAGCGGCGGGATTCGGCATCGGTGTCGTCGCATCAATGCTCGGTGTGGCGGGAGGCGAGCTGCTCATCCCCGTGATCGTCCTGCTTTACGGCGTCGACATCAAACTGGCCGGCAGCCTCTCACTCGCGATCAGCCTGCCGACGATGATCGTCGGTTTTGCACGGTACAGCCAGAGCCAGGCCTTTATCGTCTTGCGCGAAGAGCGGCGGCTCTTCATCGCCCTGGCCGTCGGGTCCATTGCCGGCGCCGCCGCCGGTTCGGCTCTGCTCGGGGTTGTTCCCGGGGACATGCTGGTCCTCCTGCTGGCGGTGGTCCTGATGCTCTCGGCATACAAGATCTTCTCTCATCAGCAAAAAAATTCGACACAGTCGGCGTGAAGCCCAGCGCTACAGTTCCGCTTCGCGCTGCTCCTCGATGCAGTATCGGGCATGCGGGATCGCCTGCAGCCGCTCAAGGGGGATCTTGTCGCCGCTCGCCTCGCAGACGCCGTAGGTCCCGTTTTTGATCTTTGCCAGGGCGTGATTGACCTCATCGAGCTCATGCCGCTGCTGTTGGATCAGCGC
Organism: Sulfurimonas sp. HSL3-1; assembly: GCF_039645995.1. Taxonomy (NCBI): domain Bacteria; kingdom Pseudomonadati; phylum Campylobacterota; class Epsilonproteobacteria; order Campylobacterales; family Sulfurimonadaceae; genus Sulfurimonas; species Sulfurimonas diazotrophicus. The sequence goes on along the minus strand of NZ_CP147920.1, from coordinate 1,030,762 downwards.
CGTTTCGTTCCGGCTCTCGTTTTCCAGCGCGACTTCGTCCTGCATATCGACACCGTCGTCCGTCGTGGTCACGGCGTCATTCTCCTCGAGAAGACGCGCGATGCTCGATTCCAGCTCCGATTTCATCGCCAACAGCGTTGTTTCAAACGTTTCTAGATGCTTTTTTTTCATTGCTTCTTCTCCTCTTTTTTACTATCTTATTCGTACCAATGTAAAAGATTGATTAAGGGGAAAAACAAGTTTGGTCGGCTGGTTCCGCAATGCGACTGCGCGCTCCCGCCGACAAGGTTTACGAAAAATACTGGAATGCCGCACGTGGGTTCCGGTATGTTCCGAATCCATTTGCTCCGCCAGTTCCGGGCACACGATTGCTCCCGGCACTAGCGGTATTAAACCATGACAGAGGAGGCTGTATCCAGCGTCTCATCCGATGCCTACTGCCCCTGTACAGGGCGCGGCTGCGTCACCGGTTTGAGCTCTTGTTTAACGCTGGCGGTCGTATTCATACGATTATTGCGGCGGTTCGTATCTTCAAAACGCGGCATATTCAACGCGGCGGTGATTTTCATGCCGTCTTTCAATGTCAGATTCTCGAAGGTGTACGTCACCTTACCGCCGGGCTTGGCCAAGCGCTTGCGCGCATCGAGACCGGCCAGCGTCACACCGCCCCACGATTTGCCGTCAACCGTCAGCATCAGTGTTAAAGCACTTTTTCCTTTGCGCGCATACACCTCGTCGGGGATAGCACCCTCTCCGAAGTTTTGCAACGTCACATAGAGTTTCCCGCTTCCCCTGCGCTGTCCCATCTGAAGGATACCGAGGTCCATCGGTTTGGGCTGCAGCGCCTCGTCGACATACTGCTGTTTGCCGGGGTAGGAGATCTTCACCTCGAACTCCGGTGCCAGCTGCGTATCGTAGTTGTCCAGGACAATGAAGTACATCCCCTGCGTCTCCATCAACTCCATCTGGTCAATGTCGTAGTGCGGCGGCGTCGACCGCCCGTCGGCAAGCGTAACATGGGCATTGCCGCGGCGGTAGTACGCCGGAAGCTTTTTCTTTTTCTTCTTGCCGAAGATGGAGTCGGAGAGATTTTTGAGGCTTCTATAGACGCCCCGGATCTCATCGCCCGCGATGTACTCGACGGGATTGTATTTGTTCGCTTTTTGCGCCCACTCCTGGAACGTGCTCTTTTTCATCGGCTGTTTGCCGTCAAGAAAACGCGAATCGACAAAATACCAGCGGAACGGGGAGTGCCGTTTTTGCTGATCGACCTGGTCATGCGTGTAGTTCGTCACCTTGATCTCGAACGTCACCCGTCCCGGTTCGGTGATCTCGATGGGGTAAAAGACCGTATAGGGATCACTGCGTTTTCCGTTGTACAACTGGACTTTTTTGTGGAAAAGCCCTCCATTCTCGTTGCCCGCCGCTCCGGCCGGATTGGCGACCGCCAGCAGCATTATGGCTATCAGCGCCCATTTTATTTTCAGCATAGGAATCCTTTTGTTGACGTGAGTTGACAGGCGGGTGCAAGGTAGCACCGACCTACCTATATACGATAACCCTAACGCAAGTAACCTTAACAACATTACACATCTATACACCCTATGACGTTTGGTTTGCGAATATCACAATAATATATTACAATGGCCCTCAAATTCATGTACAAGGATGTTATATGCGATCGGTACTTACCGCTTTAATCTGTTCCGGGTTCCTCTTCAGCGCCTGCTCTTCAGAACCGGCAGGACCGGACTTCAAAGAGGGAAAATGGTCCATCACCAGTAAAACGGAAATGCAGGGGATGGCGATGCAGATCCCCGCAACGACCTTTGAGCAGTGCATGAGCGCGGAGGATCGCGTTCCGGTACAGCAAAACGACAATGACGGCTGTAAAGTCTTAGAGCAGAAGGTCGACGGCGACACCGTATCCTGGCGCATCGAATGCAACCACTCCAAAGGGGACGGTACCATCACCTATAAGGGGGAGAGTTTCCACGGAAAAATGAATATGCATACCGATACGGGTATGGGCGCCATGACTATGACGACAACGATGACGGGCAAATACCTCGGCCCCTGCGAATAACCCTACAGATCCGTTCCCAAACCCTCGTGTGGGAACGGTTTGATCCCCAAAATCTTCCGTTCGACATCGGCACAAGCCTCTCTATGTGAGCATGATCCATCCACGTTTTGCTAACGGTAGATCGACAAGTTCTGCCGAGCACCTATTGCCGCAGTACACGCCCTTCGCCGATGACGACGCGGGGGATGGCGCCGAGCATCATCGGCTCACGGTCCCATAACAGCAGCGAGGCCCATTTGCCCGGCTCGATAGTGCCGAGCTCCGCGTCCATATCGATGGCACGGGCATTTTCCCGGGTAAGAAGGTTGATCGCATCCGTCGCATCGAGACCGGCGATCATGAAGTATTGCGACGCATCGCGCAGGGTATGTGCATGGATGACGGGATGATCGCTCATGACTGCCATGGGCACCTTTGCCCCGACCAGCTCGGAGACGTTTTTATACGAGGCGTGTTTGAGCTCGGTTTTATAACCGACGCTTCCCAGCGGTCCGAAGACGACAGGGATTCCCGCCGCATCGAGGGCTTCGAAGATATGGCGATGATGGATATCCATGCAGTGCTCCGCGCTGGCGCGCAGCCCGTACTTTTTGACCAACTCGATCAGATAGAGCGCATCATCCTCCTTGTGGACGTGGATCTTGACGAGTTTGTTTCCCTGCAGCAGGTCCAGCAGCGCATGTTCCGTCGCCGAAAAAGCGGCATGGTAGTCCGCCTCAATCTGTTCGCGTTTGAGGGCAAGGAGCTCTCCGTCAGCGCTTTCATCCAGCTCCAGCAGAGCAATGTCATGGGCGGTACGCGCTTTTTTCTCCCGGGCCAGCAGTGTATCAAAACGCTCTTCGAGGAGGGCATTGACCCCCATGCGCGTATTGGGCCGCGTGCCTTTCCACTGCCGCGTCGATGTCGGGTTGTAGCCCAGCGCCATCTTGTAGCCAAGGTGTTTGACCAGCGCCCCGTCGACGTTTGGCGCAAAATGGCGGATAACGGTCGTCTTCCCGCCGATGACGTTACCGCTGCCGGGGACGATGCAGCTGTAGAGCACGCCGAAATCGGTGGCATAGGTAAACGCCGGGTCATCCATATAGATGCTCTGCAGCGGCTCGTTCAGCGGCTGAATCTGGTCGGTCATGTCGTTACCTTCGGCCTCCGAAGAGGGTTCGCCTTCCCGGAACATCCCGATATGGGAGTGCGGATCGACAAAGGCGGGGGTGACGATCCCTTCGAAATCGTACCGTTCCGCCCTTTCCGTCACGGCTTTGATCTGTGTGCCCTCGATATGGACATAACATGCTTCCCGGCGCGTACGGCCGTCGTAGAGAACGCTGGCTTTGATGATCACGGTGACTCCTTTATGCGTCATATGCAAGTGGCGTGCACGCTGCAACGCCGCAACCTTGCCAAGCGGAACACTTAAAAAGAAAATATAAGAAAAATCAATCACTCATCTCTCAATGTAGATGCCTCATAATGGAGGAATCAGGCATGTGCCGCGCTCCCGTTACTCCCTTTGAGCATGAAAGCGCGTCACGGATCATCGGCAGCGCAGACTGCGGAAGATGAGGAAGGATTCCCCATGAAAACGATCATAAAGATTTGCGCATTAGCGGCAATGGTGGCGTTTACCGCCGGTTTCGGCGGCTGTGCAAAAGTGCAGCCTAGCGTCGCCTGCGAAAAAGACCAGGAACGCATTGCGGCCAACCTGTCCAATTTCGACGACCTGGACTTTAACGTCTACAGCGGCCAGAAATGGGACGAACTCTCCCGCAGCCATGCGAAGGACATTGTCGTCCACTGGCCCGACGGACGGATGACGAAAGGGATCGGCACTCACATAGAAGACCTGAAAGGCATGTTCGTGTGGGCCCCGGACACCCGGATCGAAACCCACCCGATCAAAGTCGCGCAGGGAGAGTGGACGGCCGTCATCGGTGTCATCCAAGGCACCTTTACACGCCCGATGCCCATCGGAGATGGCAAGTTCATTCAACCGACCGGAAAGTCATTCAAATTGACTATGTCGACGTTCGGCCACTGGACGGATGAGGGAACGATGGACGAGGAGTACCTCTTTTGGGACAATCAGGAGTTCATGCGGCAAATCGGACTGGGGCAATAGCACCAGAGGGCATCATAGGGTCGCATAATGTTTCCCCCGGGGCGAAGCCGTTCATCCGTGCCTTCGCTCCTCCATTCCCATCGCCATCATCAAAAAACCGGTAAACGCGGCATTGTCTTTTCCCAGTGAAGGGTCTACGCGTTTTTTCATCTCGTTGAGCACTTTTGAATAGCCTTTATAAAAGGCGTACGCCGGGCGCGGTTTGTACACCAGCTCCCCTATTTCGAAATGTTTGAGGATGTTCTTGGTCGTCGTCGGCTTGATGAAGAACGCCTTGCGGCGGTTGTAATAATAAGGCAGCATGGAGACCAGGGACCATTTTGCCAGCTTGTAGTACGACAACACTTCAACTAGCCCTTCAAAGCCCTCTTTTTCGTTGCCGTGCAGCAGTTCGTACAGCGCGATGGAGAGCATATCCTTCTGCTCCGGGCTCATCCCTTTGACCATGTCGCGCACGCGCGGTTTCTCGAAAAAGGAGATCATGGAGGATTTGGAGACGATCTTCGCGAAGTTGTCGCACACCTCATCAGGCTGCCCGAAGGCGTTTTCGGCAAAAAGTGTTTCGACCTGTCGGCCGATTTCCGCGCTGTGATGCCGTTTGACGATGGGCAATAGCGCCTCATCCCCGAAACCGCCGGGGTACATCGCAAAGAATTCCGCTTCGGCCGTTTTGAGTTTGTCGAGGTTCATAGATTGTTTCCTCCCATTGCATCTGTTCTGCCCTATTATAACCCGTCGCCTTCGGCACCGCCCGTTCGTATGGCGTCATGATAGCGATTCCGCCAAAGCAGTATGTTCCGCAGAGCGGTGCAGCAGACCTTCGATATAATCTCCTACAAAAGATCTTGTTTAGATCGGTACAAAGGAGCGGCGGTTTGAAGACATTGGCTGAACTGGAACAGGTCTTCGAACAACAGATCCGGCCGAACATTCCCCCCGAACAGACAATCCCCCTGAACGGCACGCTCAAAGCCGTGCTCTTCACCACCCTCCTTGCGGTTATGGGTGTCCTGGTCCTCGCGGGAAAGCCAAAGATCGCCGTGCTGGTTCTTCTCTGTTTCGCGCTGATATACAGCATACTTGCCACCAGGCGCAAGCCGGGAAGAAGACGGCGGACGCTCAAGCGTTTTCAGCGTCTCGTCGTTGCCCCGCTGCTCCGGGCGATCGACCCCGCGCTCACATACAATCCCTACGGGGGCATCGCCTACCGTGAAATCCTCGCGTCGAAACTGGCGGAGGATTTTCCCGCCAAAACCTATGAAGCCAACAACCTCCTGACCTATGACGACGACGGTCTCCCGGTGAGGATGTCGCACGTCATGCTCGAACATCTCGACAAGGGAGAGAAGGTGCCGGTACTGGGCGGTCTGTTCGGTGTCACGGCGGCCCGTCGACCGGTAAAGGGCACGACGATCGTCTCTTTCGACCTGGCGGAGAAGCATCTCGGCTTTATCGGCAGCGGTCTGCAGCCCACGGCGATGTACCGGGGGCTGGCAAGAATACGCCTCGACAGCGGCGGCTTTGAAAAGGAGTATGTCGTCCACGGCAGCGATCCCATCGAAGCCAACTTTCTGCTGTCGCATACGGTGATGGAAAAACTCGAAGAGCTGATTCAAAAGTACCGCGTCTTTCCCCGCATCTCCTTTGTCGGGGACACCATCTACATCGCCGTCCTCAACGGCGGTTTCTTCCAGCCTTTCTCATGGACCTTCAACGACCTGACATACAGCATCAATGCGCTCAATTTCGCGCGCGAGGCCATCAAGGCGATCCATCATCATCACCGCCTCTAGGCGCGCAGCTTCACTCCCCTCCCAAGATCATATCTGATACCCGAAAACTGCCCCCGGTTTTTAAGATTGCTGTTACGGCGCCCATGAAATAATGGCCCATCACCACACAGGAGCAGAATATGGATCTCTTTTCACCGCTGAACGTCGGAAATATCACCCTGAACAACCGCATCGTTATGGCGCCGCTGACCCGCTGCCGGAGCGTAGAAGAGCACCGGGCCAACGCCATGATGGCCGACTACTATGCCCAGCGTGCCTCCGCCGGCCTGATCATCAGCGAAGCGACCATGGTCTCCCCGATGGGGATGGGCTACCCCGCGACGCCGGGCATCTATACGCCCGAACAGGTGGAATCATGGAAACAGGTGACGCAGGCCGTACATGACAAGGGCGGGAAGATCTATCTGCAGCTGTGGCATGTGGGCCGCATCTCCCACCCCTCTTTCCTCGGCGGTGAGCTTCCCCTCGCCCCTTCGGCAGTCCAACCGGCGGGACAGACCTTCACCTTCGAGGGGATGCAGGACTATGTCACCCCGCGCCCCCTGGAGACGGCGGAGATCCCGGGCATTGTAGAGCAGTATGTCGACGGGGCGAAAAACGCCATTGCCGCCGGGTTCGACGGCGTAGAGATCCACGGTGCCAACGGCTATCTCATCGACCAGTTCCTGCGCGACGGCACGAACAGGCGCGAAGACGCCTACGGCGGTTCCGTCGAAAACCGCGTACGCTTCCTACTCGAAATCGTTGAAGGCGTCAGCGCCGCCATCGGCGCCGACCGCACAGGGGTACGGCTCTCTCCCAGCGGGACTTTCAACGACATGAGCGACTCCGACCCCAAAACGCTCTTTACCTATGCACTCAACCGGCTAAGCGATGCAAACCTCGCCTATGTACATATCGTCGATGCCCTCGAAGGGGATATCCGCCACGGGGCAAACGTGGTCGAACTCGCCGCCCTGCGCGACGCCTACAAGGGTGTGCTTATCACCTGCGGCGGCTATGACAAAGCAAGGGGAAATGCCGTCATCGCCGACGGTCTCGCCGACGCCGTCGCTTACGGGCTGCTCTACATCGCCAACCCCGACCTGCCCGAACGCTTCAACGCCGACGCCCCGCTGAACGAACCGGACCCCGACACCTTCTACACCCAGGACGAAAAAGGGTACCTCGACTACCCGACGCTCTCATAGCGCGGCAACGCCGCGTCGCCGCTCTCCCGTGAAGCATTTTTATATGTAAAATATTTTATGGTGTTATAAAGAGTTTTACACAAGGAGAAGCGATGCTGCGGCTTGGCGTATTTTTTGACGGTACCGGTAACAATCTTTATAATGACGACCTCATCGGTGACGGGTCGCTGAGCAACGTCGCCAAACTCTACAAAGTCTACCGTGCCAGCGGCTATACCGCCTACTATTCCCAGGGGGTCGGCACGGGAAAATACAAACAGGGGAAAACCCTCTCTCCCAAGGCCGTCGAGGCGATACGGCAGAGGAAGAAGGCCAAAAACGACTATTACGACGCGCTTCACATGGCCTTCGGGGGCGATGCCAAAAGCTTCGTCAAACGGAAGCTCAAAAAAGTCCGTTCGGCCGTGCGGCAAAGCAGCAGCGACGCCGTCGTCATCGATGTCTTCGGTTTCAGCCGGGGTTCTGCGGAGGCGCGGGACTTCGTCAACCGCATCAATGCCGCGTACAAACACGATGCAAACGTACGCGTCGGATTTGTCGGGCTTTTCGATACGGTGGCGACAATAGGCCTTGCCAACGAGGTCAACATCGGCTTTGACCTGAACCTCTCGAACGACTCGGCTGAAAAGATCGTCCACCTGACCGCCAAAGACGAACACCGCCACAACTTTCCGCTGGAGTCGCTCAGGCGCGCTGACGGAACGACGGAAGCCAACACGGAGGAGATCGCCTTGATGGGGGTCCACGCCGATATCGGCGGCGGATACGGGGAGCTCGACGACCGGCAGGATCTACTGGTCAAAGGGTCGGAGTTTTACCGGGTCTACCCGAAACACAAGAAAGCGCAGGCCGAGCAGCAGGTCGATACCTTGCGGCAGGAGGCCAAGGAGAAAGGCTACGAATTGCTCCATACCCTCACCCAGCTCCCCGCCCTCTCCGACTGGGCCCTGGATGCCTGTTTCGTTGAGCATGCACCGGTCGCGTTCGGCCTTAGCAACAGTGCCCTGCAGCTGATGTATTCGAAGGCCGCTGCACAGATCCCTGCTCTTGCAGGGCTTGAGCTCCTGGGGGAGACGGCCGCCGGTCACAGCCTCTTCGAGCCCCCCGCCGATCCCGGCAAAAGCTACAGGCATCTTTCCGCCGTCGGAGACCGCTATGCGCTCTCAACGAGTGACTGGATCACAAACCTTAAAAACCCCGGCGGCAAACGCCGGGTCTATTTCAACGATCCGGGCCGGGCCGGATAAAAACGGCTTAGGCCGTCTCTTTCTCGACCAGTTTCCGGTCGGTAAGGATCGCAAAGGGGATCTGGATCATATAGGCGATCATGATGGGCAGCAGCATCGACACCCCGAACGCTTTCATGGAGAAGGTGGAGAGGACCAGCGCCAGCGTGATATAGCGCGTCACGCTGTGCCAGAAAGCGGCACGCTCCTGCGGAGACTCCATCTTGAAGATAAACCAGGCGCACAGCAGGTCCAGGACGTAAAACGCGATAACGGCAGCCAGCGCGATAACAATCAGTTCGGGTTCGAAATCGTACAGATCGACGAGGTTCTGCGTGCTCTGGAGACCGAAGAGGTAGAAGAGGATGATGAACATGCTGATGTTGCTGATGTAGGGGCGGTAGGTCTCGATGAACTTCTCCAGCGGTTTGAACAGCACCACGAAACGGCTCGCGATAAAGGGAATGACAATGAGCAGTTCGATGACCAGCCGCGCGTAGCTCTCCATGTTGTTATTGTCGTCGGTGTAGAGGGTATCGAAATAGCTCTCGGTGTAGACGCCGAAGAGGTGCAGCATCAAAAACGACAGCGAGATCAGCAGCAGGTTGATAAAGAGGATGAGAAAGCCCAGCGACGTGTCGCCGCCTGACTTTTTGATCCAGTACATGACCATCCCGCCGCCGCTGAGCACCGAGAGCAGAAAGAGTCCGGCGGCGATGCCGTAGTCGCGGCTCAGCAATCCGATAATGACGGCGAAGATCGGGAGGAGGACAAAGTTGAGCAGGAGGCTTTTGGCCACGACGGTACGGTGGTGCCACAGCAGCTTGACATCTGTCAGCTTCACCTTGAACAAGGAGGGCATAATCATCGTCAGACCCGCGAAAAGACAGATATTCGAGCTGAAGATAAAGCCGTCGGTGTTGAATCCGTAGATAAAGCCGAGCAGCGCGCCCAGCAGTACGATCAGCAGTTGCATTTTTCCCCTTCGTCATCGCAATCATTCATTCTAAATCAAAGAGTCTTATTCTCTCCACAAATTATCAAAATAACATCACATTTTATAGCTGATGGCGACGAAACAACGCATCGAAAACATCCAATTCTGTCATGAAAAATATCACTGCTTCCGCGCTTGCTGCACCTTTTCATACCGTCCATATCTATTTTGAATTATTGATTTTAATCTGTTATTTTAAGTATTGTGGAGTTATGATGTAAATATCTGCTCTCGTATACGCATACTCTATGAGGATACGAGCGAAAAGGAGATGACATGAAACGTTGGTTCCTGGCAATCCTCGCGATCACAGCGATCGCGATTTACGGATGCGGAGGCGGAGGCGGTTCATCGTCCGGTTCCGGTGACTGGGACACGATGACCTGGGATCAGGACAACTGGGGATAACGACCGTTTCCAGTAGAACACAAACTCAAAAGGATTCATCATGAAAATCAGACAATTTGGATTGCGCCTTCTCGGTATTTCGGCATTGATGGTATCAGGGAGTCTTTACGCCGGGCAGGTCAGCGGGATGACAACGTTCACCCCCGGTACGACCGCTTATGCCTCCGAAGTCAATGACAACTTTACGGAGCATACAACCCAGATCAACGACAACGACACACGTATCACCGCCAATGCAACAGCGATACAGACCAATGCCACTGCGATCGCCGAAGCGGGGCTGGTCAGGTGGACAACCCTCAATGTCAGTTGTCCTTCATCGGTCAGCGTCACGACAACCTATACGAAAATCGCTACGATCGGCTCTTTTACAAAAGCCCAGGACGGCACGGTTCTGAATGTCGTATTCAGCGGGCGTCTTTCCGTTTCTACCATGACAAGTACCGGGGTGATTTTCGAACTGAGGATCGATGACACGGCAACAACCAACGGCCGTATCCGCGGCAGTGTCAAAACAGCTGAAGTCGGTGTGAGCGGCGTCGCCGTGACGATGGAAGGGTTTTTCTCAGGTTTAAGCGCCGGATCGCACACTGTCAGCATGTATGCAAGAGCGACAAGCGGCGGGGCGACAGGGGTTCAGTATGATACAGGATGCTGGTCGACGGACAGCGTCATTGTCAAAGAGTTTCAATAACATTCTGCGGATGCTAAGGTATCCGCAGCGCTAACGTTCGCGTCCCTTCCCTATCGGCCCCCTTTTACTTCCCCCTTCGTGCCCGTAAAAGAAAAGGTGCGCTACACTACCTCATCATTTCCAACGAAGGACGCGCCTGTGCCCGAAAGCGACTTTTTCATCTCCACCCTGATCAACCTTTCCGTCAACCTTGTTTATACGGTGGCCGTGCTCGTGATCGCCGTCATTGCCCTCAAATACATCGACAGCAAACTGCTTAAATCCATCGCCCTCGAGGAGGAGATCAAAAAAGGCAACGTCGCCGCCGCGATCTTCGCGTCGACCATCCTCATCTTCATCGCCATCATCGTCGCCTCTTCGATGACATGATCGCAAAGTACCTGCGAACCTTCTTTATCCTGCTGCGGGTCCTTATCCTGCTCTATGTCCCCCTCTTCTTCATCACGGCACTGAAAGAGCGGCACGACGAAGCCGCCCTGCCGGTGCCGCCGCCGACGACCGTCACTTCCCCGGGCCAGTCCCTTCCCCGTCACCGTCCGGGGCCGAGAGCGGGCGAGATGCAGCTGCTCTCCGTGCCGGTGAAACGCAGCGCCAGGATCCCGGCATGGCTGGACCGGCCCGCCAACAAGTCGCGAGGCCAGGGGTCCGGTTCCCAGCGTTTCCATGAGAAACCCGTAGCCTATTTCGCCTATGGGCGCGATCTCAAAGCCTATTATGCCAACGGTTTTTTCAAGCACTTCATCCCCTTCAGCGTCGATTCGAAATGGAGTGCCATGCACCATATAGCAAGGCATATGCGCTACGAGCGTGACGAACAGCAGTTCAAGGGCTATGCCGAGATCTGGCTCAGTTCCGAGGAGGCTTACTTAAGCGGGCGCGGCGACTGCGAAGATCACGCCATACTGCTCGCCGACTGGCTGGAAGGAATCGGCTATGATGCGCGGGTCGTCTTCGGAACCTATAAAAACGAAGGGCATGCCTGGGTTGTCGTATTCGAAGCGGGAAACACCTACCTTCTCGAAGCAACGGCCAAGCGGGTGAAGAGCAGCTTTCCCCTGGCCTCCGCTCTGCCGAACTACCATCCCAAGGGGATGTTCAACGACCGGTACATCTGGTACAACTACGGATCGCCGCTCACAACGGCTTACACGGGTGGACAATGGATCAGAACCGCACGCTTCCGTCCGGCTGAAGAACATTAAACGGGAAAATTAAACGCAGCAATCGGTCGGCGTGCTCCCGCCGACCGTCGGAAGAGGAATCAGACTTTTTTAACGAATTCGGACTTGAGTCCCATCGCGCCGACACCGGGGATCTTACAGTCGATGTTGTGGTCGCTGTTAGGGTTCAGTTTGATATTTTTGACCTTGGTACCGACCTTGATGTCGGACGATGCGCCCTTGACCTTCAGGTCCTTGATGACCGTCACGGTATCGCCGTCTTGCAGAATGTTCCCGTTGGCGTCACGCACGACAAACGCATCCTCAGCACCGGCGTCCGCGGCATCTTTTGACCATTCATGGGCGCACTCCGGACAGACGTAAAGCTCACCATCCTCATAAGTGTATTCGCTTCCGCACTGGGGGCATTTGGGCAATTGTTCCATATTCATCCTTTTCAAAAAACTAATTGTACCAGTTCAACTAACAAGCGCAAAATCATTTATCACGTTATTAATACAAATTAGATGCCTATGGAGTATAATGAACCCATGCAAACGGTTTTTCATATTTTTATTCTGATTTTTCTCACTTTGAATCCCCTCTCCGCCGAACCTGTCATCAATGTCACTTCCAGCGGAAAACAGTATGATCTCTCCGACTCTGTCCTGCTCTGCATGGACCATCTGAATATGCTGAACGTCGACATGTTTTTGGAGGGCAGCAGCCCGGCAATCTGCAACACCGTTGACAAGGCCCAGCTCCCCTTCGGTTATGTCGATGACACCATCTGGCTGCGTTCGACACTGAAGAACACCTCCCATACCGAGAATGCATGGATCGTCGACCTGGAAAACCCCCTGCTCGATTATGTCGATCTCTACGTGATCGAAAACAAAAAAGTCATCGCTCATTTTGCCAGCGGGGACAAGCGCCCCGTCGCTTCACGTCCCTTGTCGAGCCTGACGTTTCGTTTCCCGATCACGATGCTTCCGGGCAAGACCACGACACTGGTCTGGAAGATCCGTTCCCAATCGTCGATCGATCTCCCCATCACCATCAATGACCCGGATGCCCTGCAGGATGCCGACCAGAGACGCTTCCTCTTTTACGGCATTTTTTACGGCATCCTCATTATTTTGTCGCTCTACAACTTTATTTTCTTCCTGATCTTCCGCAGAGCCATCTATCTCTATTATGTCGGCTTTATCGTCTTTTATACGATGATGCAGCTCTCTTTCGACGGCTTCACGCCTATGCTGCTTTTCCCCGATCACCCCTGGCTGTACAACGAAGGCGTCCCCTTCTTTGTCGATCTTACGATCCTGTCGGCCATCCTTTTCGGCCAGCGCTTTTTGGAAACGGAACTCTATACGCCGAAACTGCACTCCGTCTTGAACGTCATCATCATCATCAACCTCGTCCCCATGATCATGAGTTTTTTCGACATCTACTACCTGACGGTCAAACTGACGACCCTCCTGGCGGCTATTACGCCCATCATACTGCTCTCCGCCGGTTTTGTCATCCAGAAGCACAATAAAAGACGGGCCCGTTTCTACCTTGGTGCCTGGAGTCTCTTTTTCGCCGGTTCCACCCTGCTGGCACTGCATAAGTTCGGTCTACTGCCGTCGACCTGGTTTATCCTGCACTCCCAGCAGTTCGGGGTACTGCTCAAAATCATCGTCCTCTCTTACGCCCTGGGGGACCAGCTGCAGTCGCTGCTCTACATCGACCAGCTGACGGGCATCGGGAACCGTCACTCCCTGCAGCGTATTTTCGCATCGTCCATGAGCTATGCGAAAAAAGACAAACTCCCCTTTGCCGTCCTCTCCATCGACATCGATGACTTCAAGAACATCAACGACTCGATGACCCACAAGGTCGGCGACCAGCTGCTGATGCAGCTCAGTGGCCGTCTCAAAGCCCATCTCCGGCGTTTTGACACCATTTTGCGCATGGGGCAGGACGAGTTTCTCATCATCCTCGAACGGATCCAGTCGACGGAGAGCCTGACGCATATCGTCGACCAGCTTCTTGTCCAGATCCGCAAACCCTTTAACCTCGACAACCACATCATCCATATTACGGCCAGCGTGGGAATAGCGCTCTATCCCAATGACGGGGATGACTACGACACCCTGATGAAAAACAGCGACACGGCGCTGCACAAGGCAAAGGAGCTCGGCAAGAACCGATTCTATTTCTTCAACCCCGTCTTGGACAACATGGCCATCGAACGTCTGAAGCTCCACAACGATCTTTTCGAGGCCCTGGATAACAACGAGTTTTTCCTGCTGTTTCAGCCGAAGATCAGTGCCACAGACAACAGTCTCGCCGGCGTCGAAGTCCTGCTGCGGTGGCGTCACCCCAAACGGGGGATACTCACCCCCGACACCTTCATCGGCATTGCCGAACAGAACGGGCTGATTCTGCGGATCACGCATTGGGTCCTTGAGGAGTCCTGCAAGGCGCTCAAACAGTGGCAGCGGATTGGATGGGACGGCATCTTTGCCGCCGTCAACGTCACGGCAGTCGATATCAACGACACCTACTTCATCCGGGACCTTCTGGACCTTTTCTCCGAGTACAATCTCAATCCAGACCTCCTCGAACTCGAATTGACAGAAAGGATCATCGTCGAAAGCTCTACCGATAACATCGAAACCATCAAGTCGCTATGCGATGCGGGCATCAAGATCGCCATCGACGACTTCGGGACGGGTTACTCCACCTTTACCTACCTCCAATCCTTCCAGGTCGATACCATTAAAATCGACAAGAGTTTTATCGACGAAATCGAATTCAACGCCAAAACAGCCGTGATCGTCAAGACCATGACCGAACTCGGGCATGCCCTGGGGATGAAAGTCGTGATCGAAGGCGTCGAGAAGGAAGGCCAGGTACAGCTGCTCAAGAGAATGAAATGCGATATTTTCCAGGGCTACTATTTTGACAAACCGATGACGGCGGGAGCATTGGTCGCCAAATACTTTGTACGGGATCAAATCAAAAAGGGATGACATGGCAAAAAATATCGTAATCTTCTCCGACGGGACCGGTCAGGAGGGCGGCAAAGGCAACAACACCAATATCTATAAGCTCTTCAACATGATCGAGGACCGCACCCCGCGGCAGATCGCCTTTTACGACCCGGGGCTTGGCACGGGTATCCACCGGCTGACCGGGAACGTCGGCGGTTTCGGCATTTCCCGCAATATTCAGCAGTGTTACCGTTTTCTCTTTGAGCATTATGAAGCCGGGGACAAGATCTTCCTGTTCGGGTTCAGCCGCGGCGCGGCTACGGTGCGCAGCCTCTCGGGGTTCCTGCACTACTTCGGCATCCTGCCGAAATCCCGTCCCGAACTGATCGCCACAGCCTATGATATCTACATGATCGAGGATGAGGGCAAACGCAAGGAGAAAGCCGCTGCCTTTTTGAAAGACCATCACAATATGTGGACCAAGGTGGAGTTTATCGGCTGCTACGACACCGTCGCCGCACTCGGCCTTCCCATCAAGAGCCTCAGCGTCCTGCTCGACGGCATTCCGGGGTTCCGCCACCGTTTCCACAATTTCAGGCTCAGTGAAACCATCACGCACGCCTACCAAGCCCTGGCCATCGACGACGAACGCAAAACCTTCCACCCGGTGCTGTGGGAGCAACAGGTCAAAGAGTGGCAGACCGTCAAACAGGTCTGGTTCAGCGGGATGCATACCGACGTCGGCGGCGGGTATGCGGAGCAGGATCTCTCCGACATCCCCCTGGTCTGGCTCACCCGGCAGGCGATCAACCACGGGCTGTTGATCTATCCGAAACACACGGTCGATCCCCATGAAGATGCCCAGGGGAAGATGCACGATTCGCGCGGGACATGGCTGACCCGTCTCTACCGCCGCGAGCAGCGCCATTGGGACGCGGCGACCCGCGGCAAACCCCTCGTCCACGCCAGCGTGCTCGAACGTCATGCAAAGCATCCGACGGCTTACCATCCTTGGATCCTGGAAATGGACTATGACGTCGAACCCTGGGAACAGTGGCCCGCCAAAGAAAAACAACCCCTCTTTGATTGCACGGCGCAAACGGCGTGCGACATCGATACGGTGGACGGCAACGGCCCGGCTGCTTGTAATGTAAAGGGATGAAAAAAGAAAGTTCGGAAAAAAAAAGAGCGGTTCCCCGCAGAGGGGAAGCCTGCTTAGAGCGCGAACTCTTCGAGCAGGTTGAAGTTGAGGTACTTGTAGATGTCGGCTTCTTTGCCGGCGATCTTCTTCGGTACGATCTCGAGGTACTCCTCTTTTGTCGGAAGGCGTCCGAGCATCGCACAGACGGCTGCCAGTTCGGCAGAGCCGAGATAGACCTGCGCACCTTTACCCATACGGTTGTCGAAGTTACGCGTGGACGTCGAGAAGACGACCGCGTTGTCAGCGACACGAGCCTGGTTCCCCATACAGAGGGAACAGCCCGGGATCTCCGTACGCGCGCCGGCGGCACCGTACATCGCGTAGTAGCCCTCTTCCTGGAGCTGCTGCTCATCCATACGGGTCGGCGGGACAACCCACAGACGCGCCGGAACCTGGCCTTCGCCCTTGAGGACTTCACCCAGGGCGCGGTAGTGACCGATGTTGGTCATACACGAACCGACGAAGACCTCGTCGATGTTGTGCGGGCGGTTTTCGTCTGCGAGAACCTCAGAGAGGGTCGCAACGTCGTCCGGATCGTTCGGACACGCCAGGATCGGCTCCGTGATCTCGTTCAGGTCGATTTCGTAAACCGCTGCGTACTCGGCGTCTTTGTCCGCTTCCATCAGTTCCGGGTTCCCCAGCCACTCTTCCATCTTCTCTTTGCGGCGTGCCAGGGTGCGTGCATCCTGGTAGCCCGCATCGATCATGCTCTGGAGCAGAACGATGTTGGATTTGATGTACTCGATGACCGGCGCTTTGTTGAGGTGAACCGTACAGGCCGCGGCAGAACGCTCTGCAGAGGCATCGGAAAGCTCGAACGCCTGCTCGACTTTCAGATCCGGAAGCCCTTCGATTTCGAGGATACGTCCTGCGAAGATGTTCTTCTTCCCTTTTTTCTCGACGGTCAGCTCGCCTCTCTGGATGGCAGCATACGGGATCGCGTTGACTAGGTCACGCAGCGTAACACCCGGCTGCAGTTCGCCCTTGAAGCGGACCAGTACGGATTCCGGCATCGTCAACGGCATGGAACCGGTAACGCCCGCGAATGCAACGATACCCGAACCGCCCGGGAAGGAGATACCGATCGGGAAACGCGTATGCGAGTCCGCACCGGTACCGACCGTGTCCGGCAGACACATGCGGTTGAGCCAGGAGTGGATAACACCGTCGCCCGGGCGCAGTGCGACACCGGAACGGTTGGAGATGAAGTCCGGCAGGGTGTGGTACATCTTGATGTCGGAAGGCTTCGGATAAGCCGCTGTGTGACAGAAAGACTGCAGGACGAAGTCGGCATTGAAGCCCAGCGCCGCCAGCTCTTTGATCTCGTCGCGGGTCATCGGGCCCGTCGTATCCTGGCTCCCGACGGTGGTCATAACCGGCTCGACGTACATGCCCGGGCGGACGCCCTCGAGGCCGCACGCTTTACCGACCATCTTCTGCGCCAGGGTGTACCCTTTGCCCGTATCGGCCGGCTGCTCCGGCTTCAGGAAGAGCTCGATCTCGCCCATGCCGAGGACTTCACGCGCTTTCTTGGTCAGACCGCGGCCGATGATCAGCGGAATACGGCCGCCGGCGCGGACTTCGTCCGTGATCGTGTTCGGGCGCAGGCCGAAGGTAGCGATCACTTCGCCGTTCTTCTCCGCTTTGCCTTCGAACGGATAGATGTCGACGACGTCACCGGTTTCCATCTGCGTGACATCCATCTCGAGCGGGAGTGCGCCGGAGTCTTCGGAAGTCGCGAAGAAGATCGGTGCGATAATACCGCCGATAACGACACCGCCGGTGCGCTTGTTCGGAACACCCGGGATATCCTCACCCATGTGCCACTGCACGGAGTTGATACCGGATTTACGGGAAGAGCCCGTACCGACGACGTCACCGACGTAGGCAACCGGGTGGCCCTTCTCTTTGAGGGCTTTGATCGTACCCATCGGGTCGTCCATCTTCGCCGTGAGCATGGAGTTTGCGTGCAGCGGGATATCAGAACGTGTAAAGGCTTCGGACGCCGGGGAGAGGTCGTCGGTGTTGGTTTCGCCCGGAACCTTGAAGACGGTCACGGTGATTTTTTCAGGCAGATCGGCTTTGGACGTGAACCACTCTGCGTTCGCCCAAGACTCAAGCACTTTCGTTGCGGCGGCATTGCCCGCTCTGTGCAGTTCTTCGACATCGTTGAACGCGTCATAAACGAGCAGCGTATGGCTCAGCGCCTTGATCGCCGCGTCAACAACGGCGGCATTGGAAGATGAGAGGGCATCGATGATCGGCTTAACGTTATAGCCGCCCAGCATCATGCCGAGCATTTCGACCGCCGCGTCCGGTGCGATTGCCGCAACGCTCACGTTTTCCTGTGCAACATCATTGAGGAACGCCGCTTTGACATAGGCGGCGTCGTCAACGCCCGGAGAAACACGGTTTTTCAGAAGATCGATATTTTCGGCCATATCGCCTTCGCCTGCCTTGATCATTTCGATCAGGTCAGCGGTCTGCGCCGCAGACAGAGGAAGTGGAGGTACGCCCAGAGCTTCACGCTCTGTTACATGCGCTTTATATTCGTCCATAAAAGCCATCGTTTTATCCTGTAAATAAGATTTCGAGAGATTATAGCGAAGGAAAGAATCAAGAAGGTTTCTAGTGTTACAAACCGTAACCTATTTTTGAGATTTTGTTGCCAATGTGTTTAGTTTTGAAACATAGTTGAGGCCCAAGCAGGGCCAGGCCTCCCTTTATCCGATGATATCGCGGTTTCCTTTTGCGTTGGGAGGTGACAGCAGACCCCGCTGTTCCATCTGTTCGATGATACGCGCGGCACGGTTATAGCCGATCTGGAGTTTGCGCTGCAGGTAGCTGATGGAGGTTTTGCGGTCGGCAAGGACGATCTCCTTCGCCTCCTCGTAAAGTTCATCCATATCCTCAATCGTCCCTTCGTCACCCGTACTGCCGCTGCTGCCGCTCTCGGCGAGGAAGGATTCATCATACTGCGGCGCGCGCTGGGATTTGAGGAACTGGACGACATGGTCGATCTCCTCCTCCGTACTCCACGGCGCATGCAGACGGATCAGCCCCGTCGCGCCCGGAGGCGTAAAGAGCATATCGCCCCGACCCAGCAGCGACTCCGCCCCCTGGGCATCCAGAATGATCTTGCTGTCGACACGCTGGCCGACGCGGTAGCTGATGCGTGAAGGGAGGTTTGCCTTGATCAGTCCCGTGACGACGTCCACGGAGGGGCGCTGGGTCGCGACGATCAGGTGGATCCCCGACGCTCGTGCCATCTGCGCTAGGCGGGCGATGGAGTACTCCACATCCTTGCCCGAGGTCATCATCAGGTCAGCGAGTTCGTCGATGATGACGACGATGTAAGGAAAGGGCTGTCCGCCTTCGCGCTTCATCTTCTCGTTATAGTTTTCGATGTTTTTCGTGCGCGACTCGCTCATGAGCTGGTAGCGACGCTCCATCTCCCCGACCATGTTGTTCAGCGCCGCGATCGCCTGTTTGGCCTTCGTGATCACCGGGGTGAGCAGATGCGGGATGTCGTTATAGATGGAGAACTCAAGCATCTTCGGGTCGATCATCAGCAGCCGCAGTTGGTCCGGGGAGTTCTTGTAAAGCAGGCTGAGGATCATCGCATTAATCCCCACCGATTTGCCCGAACCCGTTGTTCCCGCAATGAGAAGGTGGGGCAGTTTTTTCAGGTCCGTGATAAACGGCTTGCCGACAATGTCCTTGCCCAGGGCTATTGTCAGGGGGGACTTCGCCTCCTGGAACAGTTTGCTCTCGAAGATCTCACGCAGGTAGATCGTCTCGACGCTATGGTTCGGAATCTCGATACCGACGACATCCTTGCCCGGGATAGGCGCCTGGATACGGATCGTCTCGGCGCGCAGGGCCATCGCAAGGTCGTCTTGAAGGTTCATGATCTTCGAAACCTTGATGTGCGCGGCCGGTTTGAATTCGAAAGTCGAAACGACCGGTCCCGCGTAGGTGCGGATAACGTCCCCGTCGATCTTGAACTGTGCCAGTTTCTCGATCAGGTCGCGGATCTTGTCATCGAGCTCGCGCTCGTCGATGCTGTTGCCCTGTTTCGGCGGCTTTTGAAAAAAGTCGAGGGAAGGCAGCTTGAAGTTCTTGGGCTTCTCCGACTTCCCTTTTTCGATCTGCTCGAGCAGCTTCTTGTTTTCATCAAGCTCCTCAACGATCAGCGCGCTTTTTTTCTGCCGTACCCCCTCGGCCTTTGCAAGAATGGTCCCCTCTTTCGCTGCAGGTACCGCTTTCGGCACGACCTCTGCCTCTGCTTCCGCATCCTCGAACGGGCTCTCCTGCTGCGCCTTCGGCACCAGTCTGATAGCCGCATCGTCCGATTCCAGAGGCATCTTCATCCGCTCGTACGCGGGCGCATCGAATGGGTCGTCGTCAAAGAGTCCCGGCTGTTCCGTCACGGCGGCACGCGTTTTGAGCGGGGCCGCATCGGATGTCGTAACCGCATCGTCCTTCTCGTCCGACTTGCTGAACGAAAAGGGAAGTTTCGGTTTGGGCATGGAGGGGAACTTCTCGGCGTCAACCAGGATCACGGCGGCGATCGTGACCGTCATCACCCAGAAAACCCAGAGTCCGAACGCCCCGATATAGGGTTCGAGGAAGTCGACGAACCCGGCGCCAAGGGCACCGCGCAGTGTTCCCTCCGTCACCAGCGCCTGCAGGATCAGCAGGGAGAAAAAGAGGAGGATCCCCGCCAGGATCTTCTCGGTGCGCTCGACATTGATCTCACTGTCTCTGTAGTAGGTATACAGCGGGTACAGCAGGGCAAAAAGGTAGGCGAAAGAGACATAGCCGAACAGCGCCCGGTTCGCCTTGGCGATAATTTCCCCGATCGTCCCAATAACTGCCGCGTCCGCGATGATCGTCGAGATCCCCGCGTATACCAAGATGGCCAAAACAGTAATAAAAAGTGCCTGCCGCAAATACGATCCTCATTTTTCAAGTAATGTTAGGGATTATAACAAAAAGTGCTTTGGCCGCCCATTGGGATGGCTGCGGGCCTATTTTAAGGATGCATCCATTACAATTCGGCTCTGCGAAAGCCGCTGTGGTGGAATGGTAGACACGACGGATTCAAAATCCGTTGTCTTCGGACGTGCCGGTTCAAGTCCGGCCAGCGGTACCACCCTCTTTGACCCTTTTTTCAAACCTTTTTTCTTCGAGCTGCTCCATGACGGTAGCAAACGGTTCATTTTCGAGATAGCGGATTGAGGCGGCATCAAAAGTCAGCCCGAAAATTCTGCTGCGGTGTTTGAACGTATGGTTAGCGGCGCCGTTTTGCATATTGACTAGAAGTGCATCAACTTCCCCCTCATCAATGTGATGCATAAAGAGGAGGAAATCCCCTCCGCCATAGCGGGCAATTTCAAAATTCACCCGCTGCATTTTCAGGAATTCGATCACATAGCTGCAGACGAGCATCAGAACCCGGTTACCGATGATGCTGTCGTATTCATCGACAATCGTCCCGTAATCCTGGATACGAAGGCTGACCAGGTAGCCCTCATCGTTAAACCCCTGGCGTGCATTGAGCTTCTGTTTGTAGAGCCAGAGACGGTTTTTCGCCGGTGTGATGTCGTCGGAAAAGAGATGGGTCCGCAGAAGATCGATCTCACGGCGCGTGGCATCTCCACCCTCCGCTTCTCGGGACGCATCCAGACGCTTTTGCTCCTCTTCAAAGGTCTCCCGGTATTTTGAAGGCAGAACGATCGCTTCGTTCATCAGCCGGCGCATCGTCTTGTCCGTTATCTCCGACAGCTGTTTGTCGTCATGATGCATAGGCGGCCTCCCTGTAACCAAAGCTCTGCAGCGCCTCATCCCACTGCTGCGGCTTGTGCAGATGGTACCCCTGGAAATAGTCCACACCGATGCTCTGCGCCATGCGCAGCACCCCTCTATCGCTGATGTACTCCGCCACGGTCTCGATCCCAAGCTCATGGCAGATATTGACCATGTTGCCGAGGATAATGCGGTGTTTGCGGTCATGAATATTCGAGATCAGCGATCCGTCGAGCTTGACGTAATCGATTTCGAGGTTCAGCAGGTTGTCATAGTTCGAAAATCCGCTTCCGAAATCATCGATGGCGATCAAAACACCGCGCTTTTTCAGCCGGAAAATGAACTCGTTGACAATTTCCAGGTCACGGATCTGGTCGCTCTCGAGGATTTCAACCGTCAGCCTGTTGCCGCGCTTCTCCTTCGCCAGCCTCTCAAGCAGTCGCTCTCTTAAAAGCACGTTGTTGATATCGACATAAGAGAGGTTCAGCGTCACCGCGATGTCGTAGTGCGCCAGCACGTCAAAGACCTTGTCGATCATCTGGAGCATCAGCTCGGTGTAGAGGCGGTATTCTTTGGACTTCTCCAAGAAAGCCGCCGGCGAAAGCACCCGCCCCTGCCGGTCTACCAGCCGCATCAGGCTTTCAAACTTCTCCGGTTTCGTCAGTTCACCGTTACGGAAGATCCCCTGCAAATAGGGCGTCACCCTTTTGTGCTCGATATTCTCCTGAAGCAGTTCATAGGTTTTATTGGAAAAATGGGTGTTACGCTCGGCGGAGCCGCTGTCATAGAAGATGTAGCTGTTGTGCAGCCTCTTCGCCTCCTGCAGTCCTTTTTCCGCGTACATCAGGCTGACGGCGCCGTCAGCTTTGCTTGCTCCTATTGAGACATTGATATGGATGTTGTTCCCCCCTACGACATGAAAGGCGTATTCCGATACACAGGCGTGGAGTTTTTCGGCAATGAAATCAAGCAGGCGGTGCGAAAAGTCGTTTTTGACAAAAAGGCAGAGCCGGTCGGCATAAAGATGGTAGAGGTCGAAATCGAACGGCGCGGAACCGAGGGCACGGAAATGGGCGTCCTCTTCGAACCGGCCAAGCGTCGCGCGCACCTGCGTTTCAAGCTCCGCCACCATCCGCTCCGCGTTCTCGTATCCGTAGAGAATACGGATGTCGTCGAAAGCGACAATGTCGATCAGCATGACAACGGCGTTGCCCTCATACGCGGAGATCTGCTTCTGGCAATCATGCATCGAGTGGACTTCATGCGTGACGTCCACGGCCCCTGCCGCCGTCGCGTTATGCTTCGAGCCCGGGTATTCAGAGGTTAGGGGGAGCGCGCTCATCGCCTTCTCCTGTTTCAGTCGGTCAACTTCATCTTTGATGTCGACCAGTTTGCGAAGCGCCTCGTCCTTATCATCGGCCGTGACCCTTCGCTTGACCGGCTTCCCTTCCTCGTCGCGGTAAGTAACGTAGTAACCCGTCACCCTCCCGTCAGACTTACGGTAGAGTTCGCTGATCCCTTTGTAGTGTTTGTCCTGAATTGTCCGAATCGGCATGGCGCCCTCCGTCCAGTCATCCTCTTTGTGGCCATATGGGCCTCTTTGGCACCGTCATCACTGCAACGACGGTTTCACACATTTTTCCATGCTAGCACAATTACTACTTTTGTGTCAAGCATATTGTAGTAATTTGTTAAAGTTACTACATTTTTTCCAAGATGATGATCTTCAGGGGTACCGCGCCTGGACATGGATGTTATCTATGAATCGGCTCCCTCCCCTCCCCCATGCAGATGATGCTACAATGTCTTCATGGCCTATCACGTAACCCTCAGAACAGGAAACCTCCTGAACGCACCGGCATCGGATTTCATCGTCAATCCGTCCAATACGGTACTGACATTGGGTTCGGGCGTTTCGGGCGCGTTCGCAGCCGCCTGCGGCCCGGCCCTGCAGAACGCAATGACCCGCGCGTTAAGGGAAACGGGAAAGCTGCAGAAAGGGGATGTTGTCGCCACCGGCGGCTGCCCGCGTTTCGGCAGCGTGCTGCATGCCGCTGTCATGGACTACAACCCGGGCGCGACGGAGGCCCTGCCGCGGCTAGGGGAGATCACAACCATCCTCCATAACATTCAGACCGCTCTGGCTTCCTTTGCCGCGCTGCACGACAAGAACGTCACGCTGGCGCTGCCGCTGATGGGCACAGGGGTCGGCGGGCTGGACAAGCGGCGTGTACTGGAGATCTATCGTGATTTTTTCAGGAGTGCTGTAGATTTTGAGTGTGAGGTATTACTGTATGCGCACTCCGAAGGCGACTATATGCTGATGCAGCGCATCTTCGGAGCGGAGCGCTCTTAGGCGCCGCCGCCGGTGTCGGCATTCAGGTCTTCGGTATGTTTGTCGTGATGCGGCATCCCCTCGTTGGATGCCTTCGCTTCCTGGAGTCCCTTGATCACCTCATCGATGTTTTCGTAGGGAAGGTGGACCTTCCAGTCGCTGGATGCCCCTTCCAATGCGATGGCGATGCTGACCACCGGGCTGCTGTGTTTGCCGTAAGGCTCCTCGATATGCGCGATACTGATCGTGCCGTTTTGCGTATGCGCCAGTTTTAGCGTTTTGATCTCAACCATCGATTTTGACATCCTAGACTCCTTTTATTCAAGTGGCTTGGGACCATTGTAGCACATTTCGCCCGCCGGCGTCCGCCCCTTTACTCTTCCCCCTCTTTTTTCCCGTGGGAGCGCGAAAGGTAGTAGTAGCGGTTCAGGTCGAACAGCCCTGCGTCAACGGGGTGCATCGCTTCGAAGCGTTTCTGGAACCAGTCATACGCTTCCCAGAAACGGGGGTTGTCCCGGGTAATGCCGAAATGAAAGAAGCGGCGGCGATACTCGGGCGTATCCTTGTAGTGTGCGAGCATATCGAAAAAAGCCGGAGCCTCCTCCGCATCCAGCTCGAGCAGCATGTTCGGATACGAACCGATAAAATCAAAGATGAAATCCGCACTGTCCCTGGAAGGGTCGAGACGTCCCTTCTCATCAAACATGAAAGCGACGTTGTCGTGCCAACGGTTCACGACGACCGAAAAGAGGATATCCTCCTCCCCCTCGGGCATGCGCACACGGACATACGCCAGGTTCGACTGCTGCCCGTCGATCGTACGGACAAAGGCCGTCCCGGGTTTCGAAACGGCACGGAACGCCTGGATATAATCCCCGCGCGTCCGGTACTGCTCGGGGAGCGGCGGATGCGCGTCCCCCACGTGGAAATAGTTCACCGGGTCAAAGGAGATGTCCGTCTCCCCGAGCAGCTCGTGATCGACAATATGCTCGACGAATTCGCGTTTGGGATCGTTTGTTTTGAAAGCAACGGCCGTAGGCATGCGCGCCGGACGGTAGAAGAGCTTGTTCTCTACGAGAAGGTTGAGATTTTTGTTCCACGCGTCGAAGAGCTTGTGACGGACATCCGCAGGCATAAAGTCGATGTAGTTGCTCTCCCCCTCCACGCGCAGCCGGTCCATATAGCGGCGGACGTTGGTCTGGTGCCCGACATTGCCGAAGACGTCGAACCCCGCGACCAGGGCGTAGTAGATGCGCTCGAAAAGCGGATAGTCGATGACCCAGAGGGTTTTGGGCAGGTCCCCAAGGGCTCCTTTATGGACCGAGGCGCTGTCGAAGTGGCGATAGACCGTGAGCAGCGGCGCGTCGTCGGCCTCTTCTCCCTTCCAGATCGCGTCATATCCCAGCCCTTCCGTATAGATGAGCGAATAGAAATCCGCCCGGGCTTTATAGTAATCGACGGCGCGTTTGATGTACTTGTCGCTGAGGAAGCGGTACGCCGGGAAATCGCTCCCCTGTTCGTCCGGCACGGAGAGCTGTTTCTCGTTGAAGCGCAGCAGGTTCGGGTAGTGCAGACTCAAATCATATTTGGGGTCGAGGAACATGACCCAGAAATGATCGTTGATCACGTTCAGCGCCACCTGCCCCTTGCAGACCGGACCGCGGATAAAGGTGCGGACGATGTATTCGCTGTTGTCAAGCAAAAAGGCGTAGCGCGCCGCGGCGGGGATCTGGGCGAAGGTCGCGAAGGGGTTGGCCGACTGTTTCGCCCCGTACCCCATCAGGTGCGGCGTCTCGTTCCAGGGGGCCTCGATAAAATGCTTTTCGACGCGTGCCAGTTGGGCCGCATCGAGCGTAAACACCATGTGCGTTTTGTGTACCAGCGTCGATGTGATCCGGCGGAACCGGTAATAAAACGCACCCTTGCCCGGATCGTCGTAGGGCCTTATCGTCGGAATGATCTTGATCGCAGCCGGCGCAGCCGTTTTGGAGCGCACCAGTTCATAAAAAGCGCCGTCCGGGGTCGCGAAACGGATATGGGCCAGGTAGAGGTGTTCATAGAGGTAACGGGCCGTCATGGCGTGTTTGGCATCCGGCATGTTCAGGAAACGTTCCCAGGTTTCCAGCGCGCTCCTGTCGGTTTCCGCGGGGGCGTTCATCCGCCGCTGCTCCGCGCTGCCCGGTCCCTTGGCGCCCTGCTGCGCCCACTGGGCCAGCGTCGTCATCTCTGCATTCGTCAGTGGTGGGAAGCCGTAGGGCATCCCGCGCTCCGGGTATTCATCCAGGTACTCTTCAAGTTCGTCATGGTCCTTCGGACAGGTGAGTTCGTCGGATTCCGGCCGGTACTCCCCGGCGCTATGGGGCAGTTGCCGCTTGGCCTCCAGCAGGCTGATCAGCGTAGAGTCGTTGAAACGGCCCGAAGCGGCGTTGGCCGTCACCGAGTAGAAGTCGTACCTGTCGTGCCACTGATCGGCAGTGTCTGCATCGACGAAGAGGCGGGTCGGATGGGCGGCGCCGAGCCTTTCGGCGTCGTAAACGGCCATCTTCGTCGCTCCGCGTGCAAGCCCTTCGAAGGCGCTGAGTTTCAGCTGGCAGGGGGCGTTGTAACACGAATGACAGACCACGCAGCGGCGGTCAAGAATGGGGCGAACCTCTTTGGTGTAGTCGATGGTGCGCTCTGAAACGGCAACGGCAACAGGGGGAACGGGTTTCGGGGCACAGCCGCCCAACGCCAAAAACAGCAGGATGATCGAAGAGTAGAGTAACGGTTTCATCAGGTGTAAGTGTACCGTATTCTGTTACCGGACCCCTGCTACAATATGGACAAACCCAACGTGATCCATGATCTCAAAGGAGCTGCCATGTTCATCCGTATATTCTCGGTCGCACTGCTGTTGCTGCTTGCGGGATGCTCCAGCCTGCAGGTTCAGAGCGATTACGATCCCAAGTTCGATTTCACCCCCCTGGAACGCTTTGCCGTCGTCTATCCCCGTAAAGAGGGGGTAACGACCCTCACGCAAAGCCGTATCGCCGAAGCGATTACCGCCGGTATGACCCGCAAGGGCTATACAGCCGTCGCCAAGGAGCAGGCGGATTTCATCCTCATTTTCCATACCGATGTGACCACCAGAAGAGAGGTCACGACCGATTTCCAGATGGTCGGCTTCTTCCCCTATTACGGCTACGGGTACGGGGCGTCCATGACGGTGCCGATCCAGCGCGAGTACGAATATGACGAGGCCCAGATCATCATTGACGCGCTCAACCCCGACGGGAACAAGATCTTCTGGCGGGCCGCCACGACCGACCGTCTCAAGAGTTTCGACACCCCCGAAGAGCGGACGGTCTACATTAACGAGCTCGTCGCCGAGAGCCTCAAAACGTTCCCCCAAAAGCGTAAAGCGCCCTGACCCGGCGGGGTGCCGACAATCATGAAAAAAACTGCTCTTTTTATTCAATTCTTTTGAATGGAAAAAGCGCTACTTTTTTCGCTAGCATACGCCCCTTATTAATAAGGAGTGAACAATGATCGAACTGCTTGGCATCTTTTATCCGAGCGTCGCAGTGATCGGATACAGCATGTATTTCTATCACAACACCGGCGATCGCAAGCACTAACAGCTTTCTTGCCGGGGAGCCCCGGCGCCCTATCCTCTTTTTTCTGCGCTACAATACTTCATGGCCATCGAAATCGAACGCAAATTTCTCATCGACCCCGCGCTGCTTCCCAAGCTGCCCGCACCCTTTGTCATCACACAAGGGTACATCCCCGCCGAAGGTGTGACCGTCAGGGTTCGTACAAAGAACGCGAAAGCGTTCCTGACCCTCAAAGGCAAAAGAGAGGGCATCGTTCGGAGCGAATTCGAATACGAGGTCCCCGTTGATGATGCCTTCGCGATGCTGCAAGAACTCTGTCCCGCGCCGCTGATCGAAAAAAAACGCTACGAGATCCTCTACGAGGGGCATCTGTGGGAGGTCGATATCTTCGAGGGGGAAAACGCGGGGCTCTATCTGGCAGAGATCGAACTGGAAAGCGCGGACGAGACCTTCGCGATGCCGCCCTGGGTGACCCGCGAGGTCACCGACGACAGGCGCTACTACAACTCCAACCTGCGCACCCTCCCCTACGTGCGCTTCAAGAACGAGGCGTAACGCCCGCCCCGTGAATCTTATCCGTCACTTCGTCGCGTTTGACAAAGTCCGCCCCCATGCTGATAATAAAGGAGGAGGCCTCCTCCAATGTCAGCGATACCGGAACGGTGAGCTCATCCTTGACCAGAACCGTGTAGCCGCTGGTGGGGTTCGGCGACGTCGGCACGAAGAGGACGCAGATACCGTTATGGCGGTTGAGGACATAGGCCGGCACCCAGACGCCGTCTTTGGGGTATTCGACGAGCACAACCTCTTTCTTGCCCGAATCATCCTTGCCGGTGAGCATATTGGAGATTTTCCGGGAAACGGAGTAGATCGTATTGACCGCGGGGATTTTCTCGAACATCCGGTCGATCGCCGAGAGCAGAACGGAGCGGCCGTAGCGTTCGATGGTCCATCCCAGCAGGATCAGCGCCGACAACACCCCGAGCATCAGCAGGACCGTCGCGCCGGTAGAATCGGTCAGGGTATTGAGGCGGAAATAGGCGCTGAGCCCGATGTTTTTAAGGAAATTGACAACGAGGAGCACCACCACCAGCGGAAAGAATGAGAGCGCCCCCACGAAGAGGAAGCGGATCATTTTCTTGACGGCGGCGGCGATCATTTCGTACAGCTCTCCTCGACCTTCACACTGAAGCCGATATTAACGTCCTGCCAGGTTTTGCCGGCATGCAGGTCATAGCAGGCGCGGTTGATCGAGGTCAGCGCGTCGAGGGCTTTGAAGTCGCCAAGGTCGATCACCCCGCCGGCAGTGAAGACGCCCTTCTCATAGCTGTAGGCCATCGGCACGTTGAGGCCCTTGCCGTTCATGATGACTTCCACCAGGATGACTTTGGCTTCTTCATCCATATCGAGGATCTGCGCTTCAAGCATCTGTCCGTCCATCTGGTTGAAGAAGAACTGCACCAGCTTCGCGTCGCGTCCGGTATTGCCCGAATCGACATTGTTCGTCTGGATCATCACCTTGGCGCCTTTGAGCAGCTGCGTCAGCGACGCGCCTTTCTCGGTGCCTTTGTAGACGATGGAACGGAAGGTCCCGCCCACCCCTTTTTTCATCGGCGTCTTGAACGCCGTCCAGTTGACGCTGACGTCGCCGCTCTTGCTGTAGCTGCAGTCGGCCATCGCGACGGTGGCGGCAACGAGAACCGATAATGCAATCTTTTTCATCATTACTCTCCTGGTGAACCAAAGTTTCCCGGCTATTATAACTGCCATTGTTTAATCACGTATCAGCATCTTGAGGTAATATTTCAACAAAGATAGGAAGGATATCAATGAGCAAAGCACCTTTTTTACCCTTTGAGGTCAACCTGGAGACTTTCATCGACGATCTGCAACGCACCCTGGACGAAGGACGCAGCCAGATCGCAGCCCTTCTCGCCATCGAGGAAAAGAGCTATGCCAATTTCGTCAAACCCTTCGAGATGCTCGACGAGCGGCTTGAGCACTTCTTCACGCCGATGTCGCACCTGCACTCCGTCAACAACAGCGACAAGACCCAGGAGGTCTACACCGCCGCCCTGCCGCTGCTGACGGAGTACGGCACCGAGATCGGGCAGAACCTCGAGATCTATACGGCTTTCAAAGCGATCAAGGCCAACGCATACGACCTGCTCTCCCCCGAACAGCAGCGCGTCATCGACCTCAACATCCAGGGATTCGAGCTGAGCGGCGCCCACCTGGACGAGGCTAGCAAAAAACGCCTGGCTGAGATCAGCCTGCGCCGAAGCGAACTCTCCAACACCTTTACCCAGAACCTGCTCGACGCCACCAACGCCTTCGAATACGTCATCACCGACCCCGCCGACGTCGAGGGGATGCCCAAGAGCGACATTGAGAGCGCCGCGTTTGAAACCGAAGAGGGCAAGACGGCATGGAAGTTCACCCTGCAGATGCCCTCCTACATCGCCTACATGACCTACGGTCCCAACCGCGAGATCCGCGAAGCGCTTTACAAGGGCTATACGACCCGCGCCCCCGAGAATGCCGAAATCATCGAGGAGACCCTTGCCCTGCGCAAAGAGGCCTCCCGCCTGATCGGCTTCGAGACCTACGCCGAGCGCTCCCTGGCAACGAAGATGGCGAAGGACCCCGACACCGTCCTGGCCTTCCTGAACGAACTGGCCGACGCCTCCATGGCCCAGGGGCAGCGCGAACTCGCCGAACTGCGCGAATTCGCCGGTGCGGCGGAGTTGCAGAGCTATGACAGTGCCTTCTTCGGCGAACAGCTCAAGAAGAGCCGCTACGACATCGACGAGGAGGAGTACCGCCCCTACTTCGAACAGAACTCCGTCGTCGAAGGGCTTTTCGAATTCCTCCACCGCCTCTTCGGCGTCAGCATCCGCCCGGCCGAAGGGGTTGCACTCTGGCATGAGACGGCGACGGCCCACGACCTTTACGTCGACGGCCAGCTGCGTGCCCGCCTCTACCTCGATCTCGAGGCGCGCCCGAGCAAACGCGGCGGGGCATGGATGCATAACTGGCAGAGCCACTGCCTCGACGAAGAGGGCAATGAGCAGCTCGCCTCCGCCTTTATTGTCTGCAACTTCCCGCCCTCAAGTGCTTCGACTCCCTCCCTGCTGCGCCACGACGACGTCGTCACCCTCTTCCACGAGACGGGACACGCCATCCACCATCTCCTCAGCACCGTCAACGAGAACGGGGTCAGCGGGGTCAACGGGGTCGAGTGGGACGCCGTGGAGTTCCCCTCGCAGTTCCTGGAAAACTTTGCCTACGAGCCGCAGGTACTGAAGCTCTTTGCCAAACACCATGAGAGCGGCGACGTCATCAGCGACCTGATGATCGACAAACTGGTCCGTGCCAAGAACTTCCAGTCGGCGATGAGCATGCTCCGCCAGCTGGAGTTCGCCATTTTCGACTTCACCCTCCACATGGAGGAGACTCCGGACGTCCAGGCGGTCCTCGACGCCGTGCGCGAACGTACCGCCCTGCTCACGCCCCCGTCGTACAACAAGTTCCAAAACGGCTTCTCCCACATCTTCGCCGGCGGATACGCGGCGGGATACTACAGCTACAAATGGGCGGAGGTCCTCAGCGCCGACGCCTTCTTCGCCATCGTTGACCAGGGGGTCTTCGATACCGCCCTGGGGCGCAGCTACCTTGACATCGTTCTGGGACGCGGCGGTTCCGAGAGCATGCGGGTGCTTTTCTACAAGCTGATGGAACGCGAACCCGAAACGCAGAGCCTCCTGCGCCTGAGCGGCATTGAGGCGTGATCAAATTCCTCGCGGCACTGCTGCTGCCGCTGCTGCTGTTTGCAGGAGAGCCCATGCGCATCGCAACCTATAACGTCGAGAACCTCTTTGACCTCGAACGCAGCGGCAACGAGTACGCCGAGTATATCCCCGACACACCCTGGCAGTGGAACGAAAAGAACTACCGCAAAAAACTCAACCATATCGCCCGCGTCATCGCCGAGATAAAACCCGACGTCATCGGCCTCCAGGAGATCGAATCGGACCGGGCCCTGCGCGATCTGCAGGTGGCGGTCAAACGCGCCGGGTGGTACCTGCCCCACCGCGCCATTGCCGACGCCAAACCGAGCGTCGTCAAAACGGCGCTGCTCTCGCGCCTTCCCGTCAAGGTCAAACGTGAAATCGCCGTCGCCAACGGCAACCGGATCCGCAACATCCTCGAGGTGCGCCTTGAGACCGGCGGCGAACCGCTCTACGTCTTCGTCAACCATTGGAAAAGCAAATCGGGCCCCGAAAGCCTGCGCATACTCTCGGCCAAAGCCCTGAAAGCGCGGCTCGATGCGCTGGGAAGCGTTTCATACGTCCTGCTGGGGGACTTCAACGCCGACTACGACGAAAAGCACCTGTTCGCCCGCAAGCGCAAGCATAACGACACCGACGGGATCACCGGCATCAACGACGTGCTGATGACCATGCGCGACGAGAAAGGGATCACCCTGGAGGAGTTGGCCCGCTGCCCCTCCTGCGCCTACGACCTCTGGTACGAATTGCCGGCACTGCAGCGCTGGAGCCACAGCTTCTACGGCCAGAATGAGGCCCTGGACCATATCATCATCTCCCCCGCCCTCGCCGACCATAAAGGTAATGAGTATGTCAGGGGAAGTTTCGCGTGCTTCAAGCCGGAGTACCTTGTGACGAACAAAGGGGCGCCCAACCGCTGGCAGCGCAGCCGCACCTACCCCAAACACCACATCGGAAAGGGGTACTCCGACCACCTTCCGATCTACGCCGATTTCATTTTGAAGTGAGTCTGTAACAAAATTGCACTATAATAATCCACCATGGAAAGCGCGCTTTTAAAATCGTACCTGATCCGGCAGCTCCAAACCGCCAGCGAGCAGCTCCCCCTTGTCGGTCCTGCTGCCGATATCGAGGCCCTGCACCGCTTTCGGGTCGCCCTTCGACGGTTCCGCTCCGTCCTTTCGGCTTACACCCATCATCTTTACGCCCCGGACGCTATTGCCAAATCGATGCTCAAAGTCACCAATCCCCTGCGCGAGACCGATGTCTTTCTGGACGCGCTCTCTTCTGAATCCTATCCGAACCTGCATGCGGCCCTGACCCGCTACCGGGAAAAACAGTATAAAAAGCGGTGGCCCCCCGAAACGCCGCGGCGTTTCGCCCAAACGATCGATCTGCTGATCGCCGATGTCCAAGCCCTGAAACTGGACCAGCGAAAAGGGAGGCTGATTCGCCGGGGCGAGGCCATTTACGAAAAGGCAAAAACAGCGCGGCGGGCTCTCGGAGAGGATTCAAAAGAGGAAGAGATCCATGAGATCCGTCTGCGTTACAAACAGGCGCGCTACGTCCTGGAGTTCCTGGACGAAGCCGGCCTCGTCGATGCCAAACGCAAGATCAAAAACGCCAAGAAACACCTGGAACATTTCGGCGCCATCCAGGATGCGGCCAACCAGCTGGCATGGCTGCACCGTTTCTGCGACAAACACCCCTCCCAGGAGTGCGCTGCGCTATACGAAGCACGAAAAAAAGCTCTCCGAAAACTCAAAAAGGCTTTCGAACTCTGAATCAGCAGGGCTCCCAGCCGCTGATATCGTCAGGAATGCCGAGATCGAAGGTGTCAAGGGGATAGGCCATCTCTGGGTGGATGATGTAAAACCCGCTCTCGTGAACAAACCCCTCGATCGCATCGATCATATCGCCGTAGTCGCCCATGCTCTCGTCGTTGAAAAGGATATGGTAACGCCCGCCGCCGTCGCGGGCAACATGGAAGATGCCCGCTGCAGTTTTGAAACGGAGTATTTTTGTCAAATGCGCTCTCTGTTTTTCCATGCCAGGTGCAACCCTTATTCTATCCTCATCGCCAGAGGCGCTGCTAAAGCTGCCGTTTGTAGGAGGAGAGGTCGACCTTCTCCCCCGCCTTCATTTTCGCCTCGATCGCATCGATCATCGTGCGGTACTTCTCGGCATCCGCCATGGCCAGGTAGGCGACGAAGCGTTTCGGGTCCCTGCAGCGCTGCAGCTTTTCCGGCAGCGACAGCGCCTCCGATTCGACACGAACAGGCAACAGAAAACGCCCGATGACGATCCCGGCGATCAGCGCCAACAGCAGGTGCAGCCACGACGCGCTCCACTGCGCCGGCACTTCGGCGGTCGGCGATGACGTCGCTTTGTGCTCCCCGGCTGCGGCGGCAGGCTTCACCGTCACCGCATGCGCCTGTGTCGACAGCGTTACCGTCCGCTTCCGCTCCGTATCATAATAGGAGAGCTGCAGGGCGGGTACCGTAAAGTTGTGCTCGGCCACAATGGCAAACTGCTGGCTGATACTTCCTTCATAGCCGTTATCGCCCAGACGAAGCTGCTTTTGCTCCCCGTCGGTGAACTGGCTGGCATTCGGTATCTCAAGGGCAAAGGGCGCCATGACGTCGAGATTGCCGTACCCCTCCAGTCTGACGGCCACCTGGACGGGCGTAAAGGCGTCTACCTTTTCGCTGTCGACCGCAAGCGTCAACTCCAGATGCCCGGCATAGGCCGTCTCCTGCGGCTTGACCTCCACGCTAAGCGAAGGCAGCGAAACGGTTCTCGACGTATAATCGAGCTTTTCAACGTTGTCCCGGCCGATGACGGCATTTTCAATGGAAGCCTTCGTCGTATGCTCCATGATTGCGCTAAATGACAGGGTGAGCCGCCCGGCTTTTTTTGGGAAGACGGTGAAGCGGTAGCGGTTGACCCGCCGCCCGTCGACGATCTGCTCATCGGTACTCTGCGGTTCGATACGGTACGCCTCGGTCTCCTGCGCCGGATCAAAGGCGATAATATAGGCATAGGCCTCCGTATCGAAACGGCAGGTATATTCAACGGCGAAGGCTTCATGCTGCGCGACGCTCTTTTTCGTCGACGCGGCGCTCCAGGTATAGGCTGTCTCCGCCGCCCAGGAGAGCAGCGGCAACAGCAGCAACGCCCACAACACTCCGCTACCAGGGCTTCGTTTCATGTACATTCCTTTGATTGATCAGTTCATACTGTTTCGAGCTCAGACGGCTGTTGCCTTTGTTCGAGAACTCAAGCTGCTCCTCACGCTCCACTTTTTTGCCCTGGCTGCCGGCCCCGGAGCGTCGTTCGGCACTGCTTTGCTGGTTGCTCCCCCCGCCCTCTTTCTTGGGACCGCCTTCGCTGCGTTCGGCCGCCTGGTCCTGGGCGCGCTTTTTGCCTTCCTGCCGCCCGGTGAGCATATGGTCCTGCTCCTCCGCCGCCAGAATGTGCATCATATTCGCAAGGGCCTCCTCGTCATACCGCAGCGCCAGGGAGCGGGCAAAGGCCTCCCGGGCCTTCGCGAACTCCTTGAGACGGACAAGGGTATTGCCACGGTTGAACCAGACCGACGCGCCGAAGGCGCCTTCAACCTTCTCCAGCGCACTGTAATACTGCAATGCCCGTTCGTACTCGCCCGAACGGTACCAGGCATTGCCCGTATCATACTGTGCCGCCGCCCCCTCTATCCGCACAAAAAGCGCGGCGCTGCGGTTGTAGTCGGCTTCACGGTATGCCTGCTCTGCCCGATACGGCAGTATCGCTTCCCACAGCAGCAGCAGGAGCAGCGACAGCACGGCCGCGAAGAGTCCGAGCAGCACCGGGAGAAGTGCACGATGCCCTCTGTATCGCAACATGCCGCGCCATCCCTGCGCCAGCAGCGATGCCATGACGGCGGGTGTGGAGACGATATGGCTGAGCCGGCTACGCACGACGCCCTCCTAACCGTGAAAGTAGATCCGTCATTCCCAGCATGGCCAGCAGCAGTGCCAGGGCAAGCGGATAATAGAAATACTCCCGGTAGAGGATGATCTTCCGTTTCTCCCGAACATCCTGCATCCCCTGGGCTTTGATGGCCGCCGCCAACGCCCCGGCATCGGCCCCGTCGATGACGACGCCTCCGGTCGCGTCGGCGATGGCGCCGATCGCGCTGTTGCGCGCCGTCACGACAATGCCTCCCTCTTCATCTCGCAACAGTTTGCCGTCCTCCGCCTTCAGTGTTCCCCCCGACGGCGTCGCCAGCATGACGACATTGACAATCAGTCCCGCTGCACGGGCCTGTGCCGCCTCCTGGGAGTACCCCAGACTATCACCACCGTCCGTCAGGAGGACGACGATGGGATGCTCGGAGCGCGAAAGCTTCCGCGCCAGTTTCAACGCTCCGCCTATCTCGGTCCCGCGTGTCATCACCATCGAGGTATCCAGCCCTGCGAAAAGATGCAGCAGCAGTTCGTCGTCGCGGGTCAGCGGCGACAGGATCACCGGGTTCGTCGTAAAGGCCAGCACGCCGAAACGGTTCGCATCGTCGGCTTCCACCACCGAAGAGAGCAGGCTTTTCGCCGCCGCCAGCCTGCTCGGGGCGATGTCCGCCGCCTGCATGGAGTGGGAAATATCGACGGCGAAGATGACGTCGCTGCCGCGCTGCTCGATCGAGACCGGCTCCTGCAGCGATACCGGACGGGCCAGCGCGACAATACCAAGCCCGATCGCCGTCATCAGCAAAACGCTTCGCAGATTCCAGACGACACCGCGTCCCCTTTGACGGAGGTAGACAAAATAAAGAGCCAAGAAGAGCAGCGTCCAGAGCCACAGCGGGGTCAGCAACGTCATGCCAGCGCCTCCCTGCGCCAGAGGTAGAAGAGCAGCAATACGCCCATTGCCAGCGGCCAGGTGTAATAGTACTCTTTCCGCAGGATCCGTTCCGACTTGATTCTGGAGCGCTCCAGACCGTCGATCGCTTCATAGACCGCGGTCAGGGCTTCCGGATCATAGGCGGCGAAAAATGCGCCGCCGCTCTCATCGGCGATGCGGCGGAGCATCGCTTCGTCGAACTCCCCTTCCCGGCCCATCCCGACGGTATAGATACGAATGCCGTGTTTGACGGCCAGGGCCGTCGCTTCCTTGGGCGATACCCGCCCGCTGTTGTGCTCGCCGTCGGTCAGAAGGATAAGCACCTTGGAGGTCGCCTGCGAGTCTTCAAAAGCCCTGACGCCCATGGCGATCCCCTCCCCGATGGCCGTATTCTGCCCCGCCATACCGTAGACGAGGTAATCCATCATCTCCGCGACCACGTTTTTTTCGTACGTCACCGGCGAGGCGATAAAAGCGAAATCGCCGAAAATGACGACCCCCGCGTTATCCCCGATCCGGTCAACGATAAAGTGCTTCGCGATCTTTCTGGCGATGTCGAAGCGGCTCTCACGGCTCTGCGGATCAAAGCCCGAGGCGCCCATCGAGCCGCTGGCATCGAGGGCCAGCACGACATCGACCCCCTGGCGGTTGAGCGGATCGTCTTTGTCGACGGTCACGGGAGAGGCTATTGCAGTGACCAGCAGCAGCACCGCAAAATAACGCAGCAGCCAGAGCCATTTGAACCAACCCCGCCGTACGGCAAAAAATTCAAGATGGACGAAATAGCGCGGGCTCAAACGTTCGCGGCAGCGGTAGAGGCAGTACCATAGCGGGGGCAGCAGTAAAAACAGCCAGGGAAATTCAAAGCTCATGGGTTACTCGGACGGGAAAAAGGGATCGGCGCCGTCCGACACGCCGGGAGCGGCACGGCAAAGCGTAGGCCGCGCATGATTACCGCTGGAGAATATCGACGATTTCCAGCGTTTTTTCAGCGACCCGGGCCACTTTACCATCGATACGGACGGTCAGGAGACCGTCACGGTCACGGGGAGCGATAATCACGGCTTCCTGTTCAAAGACAGCACGATCGATCCGTTGGCCTCTTTGAAGCTTTTTCTGCCAGCCCGGAGGAAGGGGCTTGCCACTGCGGGCTTTTTTCTGCAGCCCCGGAGGGAGATCACCGTGTTTGTCGTTTTTCGCCTGGACCGGGAAGACACAGAGTGCTCCGATACATGCAAGGGCAAGAAGACCTCTTCTGTTCATAATAACTCCTTACGGTGCGAGGCACCGTTTATAGGCATATACTATACCATAACCTTATAGTATCTCATACAGGCGTAACGCGCACGCCCTACACCATCATCGGCTCGTCAGTCGGTTCGATCTCTTCGAAATCCGCGACGATCTGGTCGAACATCCGCTTCGTCTTCTCAGCCTTGGCGATATGTTCGTCAAAGATCGCTTTTGTTGCCGGGAAGGCTTCCCCGAGCTGACGGTAGATGAGAATACGTCCGTCCATGTGGTTGTTGATCTCGTCGAATGCGCCGCGCAGCCACTCTTTGGAGGTCGTATGGCGGAAAAGCGCCTTGATCATCTTCTTGCGCTCTTTAATCGGCAGCGATTCGTCCAGGGCCTGTGAGATGCGCTTGATGTCGATACGCGAGAGGTAGACACCGCTGAGGACCGGTGCGAGCAGCTTGTTCTCCAGCTCGTCAACGAATGCCGGAACGGGCTCATCGTCGACGGCGTCCCCGGCATCGTATTCATTTTCGACGGGGTTGCCTTTCTCGTCGGTCGTACATTTTTCGCGGACGAACTTGTCGAATTCCGCTTTCAGGTCATCCAGATCATGATGATTCATCTCTTTTCCTTTGTCAAATAATTATAGACCGTCCCGGTCATGATGTCCAGCAGACTCTCGTAGCCGCTGTAGGCACGGTCGAGTTCAATGCAGCGCAGCTGCAGCGCCGAGGGCTGACGGGGCTGTTTGAGGTCGAGGTTCAGCGGCGGCAGGGCACTGATCATCGAAAGCTCCGTCAACTCGGAGAGGTTGATCACCATATCGTACCCGGAAAGGTCGATGTCCATCCCCTCCGCCAGACGGTTGATGTCGAGCTCGGTGCCGAGGCGCTGCTGCAGTGCCATCAGATCTTCGATCCACGGATCGAACATCGCGACCGTACCGGCTACAAAACTCAGCGCCACCGCCCCCGCGAGCGGCGTGGCGCCGATCAGGGCGAGACGTTTCACACCGCTTTTCTCCGCCATCTGCTTCAGCGCGAGCGGCATGAGCAGCTCCCCGTGCATCTGCCCGTTCGCGACGACAACGGTATCGCACAGCCCGGTACGTTCGCACAGTTCCGAAGCCTCATCGACGATTTCGAGCGCCTGATCCTGATACTCTGCTCCGATGACCGCACCGTTAACGTGCGACTGCTTCATATTCGAAA
The DNA here is from genome assembly GCF_039645995.1 of Sulfurimonas sp. HSL3-1. NCBI lineage: Bacteria > Pseudomonadati > Campylobacterota > Epsilonproteobacteria > Campylobacterales > Sulfurimonadaceae > Sulfurimonas > Sulfurimonas diazotrophicus. The sequence goes on along the minus strand of NZ_CP147920.1, from coordinate 992,046 downwards.
GCGTAAAGTAAAAGTCGTCGGGACGGATGTTCATCGGGATCATCATCGCATCGTCTCCGGCGGCTTTGAACCGCTTGTTCAGGGTGACGGCAAAGCGGTTCTGCTGCGCCTCTTCTGCAATGAAGCCATACAGCTTCGTTACCTGTGTTATCTGATTGGCTTCGTTCATTTCGGCTCCATTCGGTTCCGGAGCAAAACAAGGGTACCGCTCGCTTGCGATGTTTCCTTGAAAGCCCCTGAACCTACGTTAACACTGGGTTTGCCTCGGCGGCAGGTCCGTGCGCAGCAAACCGCGCTTTTTGCACTATTCACTGATCCTCTCCTATGCCCCAGAGGGTGCGTGCTTCCTCCTCCTCGATACGGCAGCGGTGGCAGACCCGCTCCCCGGCAAGGGAGGTAAAGGGGTTGCCGCACTCGTCGCAGTTACGGACAGTGAAAGTCACGAGGCGCTGCTGCGTCGGCTCAAAGAGCTCTTTCATGTTGAAAGAGGACGACAGTGTCAGCGCGTCCGGCTCGCAGACATCATGGCAGAGATGGCAGCGCACGCACATCATCGCGTCGAAATCGATCTTCGCCCCCTTGATGTCGCTGGTGAGCGCCCCCGTCGGGCAGACGCGGTAGCACATCTGGCACGCCGTACATTTGTCGCCGTCCATCAGCTTCTGGGAGGCCAGCGTCAGTTCGGAAGCGTCGACGACGTGGTATTCCGACGGACGGTCGGCCCGTTTCATCGCGGTAAAGAGCAGTTTGCGTTTATCCGGCAGCGTCTTGCTTCGCAGCTGGGCGATCGCCGTCGAATCGAGCTGGTGGCGGATCAGTTCATCCGTCGCCGTCTCCACCTCGCGTTCGAACTTCGCCTTCCCCTCCGCCAGCGTCTTCAGGTTGAACGCGCGCAGAAAGCCGCGGCGGTCACTCTCCTCCGCGTCCGCTTCCTCTTCAAAGGCCGCATCTTCGAAAACGATCCCGGCACTGCTCATCATCGCATCGAGCAGGTAGGAAGCCTCTTCGGCGCGCGCCTCGAACTGCGGGCGGCAGGTTGAGGCGATCTCGCACCCTTCGCAGTGGCCCGTATCGAGACGGATCCCCCCCTTCAGGGAGGCAAGCGAAAAGAGGTGGTCGACGCTGAGCGCCGCGATACAGGGGACGTTTTTCCGGCAGGAGACGAGGTTGTCCGCATCGCCGGCAAAGGCAAAGAAGAACTCCGTTGCACTGAAATCGTCGACACTGATCGCCTCTGTCGGACACGCCCCGGCACATCCGCCGCAGCCCACACAGGCCGCCTGGTTGACGGCGGGGACGTTCTCCGTTGCGACAAGCGCCTCGGTCGGGCATGCCGTCATACAGCTGTCGCAGGTGCTCAGCGTACTGAGCTGCCGTACGCAGCGTCCCGGGTTTAAGGTAATTCCGGCCATCAGGCTCCCGCTGTCTCACTGAGATACTGGTAGTCGCTGAGAATGAACTCCAGCGCCATGTCCGCCGCGTCATAATAGAGCGGAGAGCGGGACTCGTGCTTCATATTGAGCAGGTAAAGCGGTGCCCAACGGACAAGGTGTTTGTCCAGGAACTCCCGCTCGACATTCATCAGTTCCTCGACCGCTTCGCTGTCATTGTCGTTCATCGCCTTGATCTGCGCTTCGCAGAGGTGGTGCATAAACTCCATCTCGACCCCGATATGATCAGCGGAGACGACACGCGCTTCGGCGAAGTCGACCATAAAGTCGTATGCGGAATACATATCGGTCACCGGGTTGGCGCCGCCGGTCTCGATCATCTGGTCCTCGCGGGTATAGAAGGTCTCGTAGGGGATCAGGTGCAGCAAAGAGATATTCGTAAAGTCCGGACTGAGGTGCTTCTCGATCAGTTCACTGCTTTGAAGAGTCGTGCGCGCGTCCCAGACCTTGTAGTTCGGCATCATCTCCAAGATGGCGTCATCGTTGTTGATAATGTCGATAAGTTCCGTGTCGGCTTCCTGCATCAACACTCTTGAAAGAAGTGCATAGATATTGCTGCGTGCTTGTGTCTGTTCCATTTATGACCTAATTGTATTTTGATGTGGTGAGATTGTAACCGCACAGGCTGAAAGCCTGCTTGGTGGGAGGGATTAAACTCAAACGTCTTTGATATCGACGCGGTACGCTTTTTCGTTGAGCGGTACCCACGGACGCTTGATCTGCGGCGGGCGGCGGAACGTCGAGTCGGCGTCCAGACCGCGCGTAAGCTCGTCACGCCATGCCTGATAGGTTTTAAAGTTGTTCTCGTAGTTAACAACGATATCACCGATCTTGTCACCCGGCTGCGCCGCTTCCAGGATAACTTTCTGGTGCCAGCAGTGCATACCGGAAATCGGGTCCGGGTGCGTCGGAGCGACGGCATTCTGCCAGGAGCCGGAAAGACCGTCCCACCAGATGTTATCGCTGTCTTTGTTATACGCCGCGAAACGCTTGGCGTGGAACGGATGGATACCCTCGACATACTTGAGTTTACCCGTCTTACCGTCCATCTGCATCTCTGCCGTCGGAACACCGAAGCTGTTCATGCCGGTCGTACCGTCGTAATCGGCGATCTTGATCGCGCCGGCTGCAGTACCTGCAGCGTCCGGAGAGGACTGCAGGAATGCCGGATCGTTCAGGTCGCCCGTACCCGCAGGCATGTCCTCGACTTTACCGTCGGAGACACCGTTCGGGATCGTAATGGCGTTTTTCAGCTTCCAGCGGCCGCCGTGGTGTGAACACGAAAGCGTACCGGGGCGCTGACCCTCTGTCGGGATCGCCATCGCGACGAAGTAACCGCTTTCCAGGTTGGAAACGGTGTCGGTGATGCGGACGCGGATCGCGTCGCCGCGCTTGAAGCCGAGGCGTTTCGCATCTTCTGTACTGATCCAGATCGGGTCGTGGTTCTGTGAGATCTCCATCAGGTGTTTGGAGTTCGCAGAACGCGTATGGATGTTGTACGGCAGACGGAAGACGGTGTTGAGCGCAAACTCGTTGTCCGCATTCATGTACATGTGGTTGACATGGGATACGATATGTGGCATCGCCTTCTTCTCTTCGTCGTTACGCGGATAGAACGGAATTGCGTACTCCGGCCATTTCCACTCGTCCGCCATCCACTCGGAGAAGAAGTCGAGCTTTTTATCCAGGGTTTCGAAACCGTCCATGCGCTTACCGTCGATCTCGATACCGATCGGTTTTTTGCCGTCTTTGTACTTCCACGCGTCGCCGTGAGCTTCTGCGTACAGGACGCCTGTCTCTTCGTCTTTCTCGACGTGGTGCTTGTTGTAACGGTGGCCGTGCGCGATCAGATCGTCGCCGTCCTCTTTGATCTCACGCTCTTGCGCGCTGTAGATGTTGCTCTCTTCGAGCCAAGCACCGTGGTCACGCATGAATTCGTAGACCGGGAACTCGCTGTTCTTGTAGCGCGGGTCGGAAGTCGCCGTGCTGTAGAGGTTCGGCAGGTTGTCGCCGAAGGCAGCATCGTACCACTCGGAGATCGTAACCGCCTGGCCCGGGTTGCGCTTGGATTCCCACATCTTCTTGATGCCGAGGCTGCCGTCCGGGTCGACGTGCTTGAAGCCCATCTCGAACCAGAATTCGTTCTCTTCCCAAACTTCGCCGAGGCCCGCTTTGATGTGCGCTTCGAGCGTCGCACGGTTCGGGTTCTTCGGTTTCCAGCCCGCTTTTTCAAGCGCAACGCGCATGACCGGCTGGCGGAACGACGTCCAGCGCGCCGGCATCGTCGCTTCGGAGTGCTGGTCGTGGCGTTCGCCCGCCAGACCGACCGGCAGGACGTAGTCGACATGCCAGTTCGTCTCGGACCATGTCGGTGACAGGTTGAACGTCAGTTCCATCTTGCTTTCGTCCTTGAGGACTTCCAGCCAGCGGAAACCGTCCGGGTTAATCCAGACCGGGTTGTACATACGCGGGATCCAGACAGCAAGTTTCTGCGGGACGTTCAGGCCGCGTTTCTTCCATTTTTCCTGCCACTCGACGTCGGTGAGGAGGTGCGGCAGGAGGTAGGACATCTCATAGGTAGAGAGCGGCCACTCCGGCGGCCACGTCAGTTCGTTCCAGACATCGACTTTCGGGACGTTCGAACCGCTGCGGCCCTGGCCGACGGTTGCGGAACCGCCCTTGCCGGCGACGGAGATAACGTGCCAGTGGTGGAAGAACGTACCGCCGACGGTACCAATCGCACCGCGCAGCGCGATGGCGAGGTAACCCGTACGGCCGGACATCCAGCCGCCGCGGTTACCCGCAGCCGTCGCACGCCAGAAGTAAGAGGCGATCGCGTCGCCGGCCCAGATGAACATCTCGTAGAGTTTCTCGAGCTTGTATGCCGGAACACGGGTCTCTTTAACCGCGTATTCAAGTGTATACGGCGCGTAGAGCTCTTTGAGCATCTCGATGAAGCTGTCGAAGCTTTTGTCCGCCGGCATCTTGGAGATGTAGCCCTTGTCGACCATGAACTGCAGGTAGTTGCGGTTCTTCATCATGACTTCCCAGTTGAACCACTTCTTCACGAAGCGCTTGTCAACCTGACCCTCCTGGAGGATACGGTTGGCGAGGTAGAGGTAGATGACCGGCTCTGTACCAGGCCATGCCGCGATCCAGAGGTCCGCCATACCGGCGGAGTTGGAGAGACGCGGGTCCATAACGACCAGGCGTGCGCCTTTTTTACGCGCATCGGCGATAAAGCCCGCAGACTGCTGGAAGTAGTGACCGGCATCCGCTGCATGCGAAGAGTTCAGGAAGACGAGCTTCGCGTTCGCCCAGTCCGGACTTGTACGGTCGTCGTTCGCCCACTGGATCGTCGGCGTACGTCCGCCGGAGGAACAGATGTTGGTGTGGGAGTTGAACGCGTCCTGCTTGAACGTCGTCCAGACCTGGCCCGTGAAGCCGTTTTCGTTCGGACGGCCGACGTGGAACATCAGGGATTTGCGGGAGAGCTCGTCGCCTGTTTTGAGCGTGTCGTTCATCTTCTTACCGATGGTGCTCATGGCTTCGTCCCAGGTCGTACGGACCCATTTACCTTCACCGCGCTTGGAGCCCGGTGCACGTTTGATCGGGAATGCCAGACGGTCCGGATCGTACATCTGTGACTGTGTCGCGTAACCCTTCGCACAGTTACGGCCGCGGGAGCCCGGGTGCAGCGGGTTACCCATGTATTTCTTGACCGTAAAGCTCTTTTTGTCGATCCATGCCGTCAGACCACAGGAGGCCTCACAGTTGGAACACGCCGTCGGGACGATGGCGAAATCATTGACATAGATACCTTCGGGGTTCTCAGCGCTCTGGACGCCTTTGCGGTCGATACCGCCGCGTTTCCAGTCGTCCCCGTCGAGTTCTTTGAAATCGTCCCACTGCTCGAGCGGCGGGTAGAAGGAGAGGGAGTCCGGTGTGTTGGTGAATTTGCTTTCTTCTACCGAGTCGGCGATAGCGTCTGTTGTAAAGACGCCCTTCGCGACGGCGGCGCCGGCAACCGTAAATGCCGCGCCTTTAAGAAATGTTCTTCTGCTTTCTTTATACATTCTTCAATTCCTTTTTAGCTCATTGGCAAGAGTTGTGGAATGACAAGCCAGACGTGCTTGACGATCCAGAGTCCGACGATCGCGGAGAGGGCCGCGACCTTCAGCAGGCCGGCAGAGCGGTTTGTCACGCTCAGGATGACCAGAACGAACGGTGCGATAAACGCCAGAACCTGTCCAACCCAGAACATCGTCGTGTACTCGCCGTGGCCTTTGACCGCTTCGAGTGTTGCCGCAACCTCTTCTGCCTTGATCGGCCCGAAGACCAGCTCGGACATGTAAAGGATGAACGCCGCCAGTGCGGAGAGTCCGAGGATGACTGCGAGGTCACGCTTCGCTTCGTACGGCAGGTTGCCGCCCATCAGCAGGACCGTGGCAGAACCCGTAAGCGTCGCCGCCAGGATCATCTGTGCCGCTTCCGTCGGCATCTGCCACAGTTCGCGTGCCGTCGCTTCCGCCATGATGGCCGCCGTATAGAGGGTAACCGGGATCGCCAGGATCACCGCCCAGACAAGCAGCTTGTCAAAGAGCGCGTTGTCCTTCTTGATGAAGGTCGCGAACGCCATACCGAAGAGCACGAGGACGAGGACCGTAACGATCCAGGCACCGACGGTAATTGCCGATGTCCAGTGCGGCGTAAAGAAGATGTGCCAGAAACGGAACATCTGGTGCAGGTCGATGACCGTGAACAGCAGGAAAATATGGATGAAGACGATGGAGACGACTGTCACCGGGAAACGCAGGCTTCCAGCCGCTTCCGGATAACGCTTCATCAGGTAGAAGAGCATGAAAATAACACCGGTACCGATGCTTTTCGCCCACATATTCATTGTAATGATCCATCCCCAGACGATACCCGGGAGCCCGACGTCGAGTGTGACGACGGCGTTTGTCGCAGCTACAGCTTCATGTACCATTAGTGGTGTCCTCCTACCGGCATATGTGTCGTCAGCTTGTTAAAGAGCTGGTGACCTTCGACTCTGAACGATGCCAGAGGATTGAGCTGAACGTTGCCGCCGCCGACGTAGTAGTGGTGCGGATCCGTTCCTTTTTCCGGTTTACGGACCTGAACGTCGCCCTGATGGTTCTGAATATACTTGCTGATATTCGAGGTCGGATCGTCCAGGTCACCGAAGATGTTCGCTTCAACCGGGCAAGCAACAACACAGGCCGGCATAAGGCTCGAAGCGATACGGTGGGCACAGTACGTACATTTGTCAGCCGTCTGCGTTTCCGGGTCGATGTAGATCGCGCCGTACGGACACGCCATAACACAGCCCGCACACCCGATACAACGCTCTTTGTCAATGTTCACGATGCCGTTGTCAATGTAGTGCAGCGCGCTGACCGGACAGATACGCTCACACGGCGCATTGTGACAGTGGTTACAGCGCAGCGGGGTAAACGTCCGTTTTGTCTCCGGGAACGTTCCCACGTCCACATATTTAACACGAAGACGCCATGTGGAAAGCGGAACTTGGTTTTCCACTTTACAGGCGATCTCACAACCCTTACATCCCATACACAGATGCAGATCAACCAGGAAGCCTAATTGCATGTGTTCTCCTTACACCAGTTTTAAGCGGCACAGACGCTTTTGTATCCTCCGTTTCGAACGGAAAATGCAAAAGCGTCAGTACGATTATCATGTCTTATAATATTTAAAACCCCCGCAAATAAGGGCATTATAAGGCATTTACGCTATCTGGATGCTATCGGATTTAACTTTAACTGAAACTAAATTGGCGGCACAGAATTATCAAAATTGGGCTGTTATGTGTAAAAAATGCGGTGTTGGTAAAATTATTTTTAATAATATAAAAAAAGATTGAAGAAGATATTCAATTTAAGTTGACATCTTCTTCGGATAAGCAGGAGTTATCTTACTCGGCGCTCCCCATACGGACGCGGACCGACTGCTCGTGCGCCGTCAGCCCCTCCGTATGCGCGATCAGGGCGCAGGCTTCGCCGATCTCGTTGATGGCCGCCCGGGAAAAGGCGATCACCGAGGACTTCTTCAAGAAGTTCTCGACCCCCAACGGTGAGTAGAAACGGGCCGTCCCGCCGGTCGGAAGCGTGTGGTTCGGTCCGGCAACATAATCCCCGATCGCCTCGGGCGTATAGTGGCCCAGAAAGATCGCCCCGGCATGCTTGATGGAGGCGAGCAGTTCAAAGGGGTTGTCCGTCGACACCTCCAGGTGCTCGGGCGCCACCTCGTTCATCAGCGCGACGGCCTCGGCCATATCCCGCGCCACGATAATGGCACCCCGCTCGACGATGGACTTGCGCGCAATCTGCTCGCGGGGCAGTTTTTGCAGCCAGGCCTCGATCTCGAGGTTCACCTGCTCCGCCAGTTCGGCCGAGGGGGTGATCAGGATGGAACTCGCCATTTCGTCATGCTCCGCCTGCGACAGCAGGTCGATCGCGATGTGGTTGGCGTTCGCACTCGCATCGGCCAGAACCCCGATCTCGCTGGGGCCTGCGATCATGTCGATGTTGACATCGCCGAAGACGAGCTTCTTCGCCGTGGCGACGAAGATGTTGCCCGGGCCCGTGATGACGTCCACTTTCGGGATCGTTTCCGTCCCGTAGGCCATCGCCGCGATCGCGGAGGCGCCGCCGACCTTGTAGACCTCCGTCACTCCACAGAGGTGGCAGGCCGCCAGCAGCAGGGCATTGGGTTCGTTCTCCGGCGTCGGCGTACAGACGACGATCTCCTCGACGCCCGCGACCTGGGCCGGGATAACGTTCATCAGCAGCGAGCTCGGATAGGCTGCCTTCCCGCCGGGGATGTAGAGGCCCGCGCGGTCGACCGGTGTCACCTTCTGCCCCAGGATCGTCCCGTTGCTCTCCGTATCGAACCAGGATTTTGGCAGCTGCTTTTCATGGTAGGCTTTAATGCGGTCATAGGCGAGGTGCAGTGCCGATTTCAATTCGGGCTCAAGCAGGGTGTAGGCCTGCGCCATCGCCTCCGCATCAATTTTTAGCTCTTCATCTTTTTCGGGTGTCCACTGGTCAAACTTCGCGATGTGGCGCTTCAGGGCCGTGTTCTGCTCGCTGCGGATCTCTTTGATGATCCCGCCGACGATAGCGGTGACATGCTCGATATCCATTTTCCCGCGTTCGAGCAGGGTGGAGAAAATCGTGTCGAAGTCGGCGGCGGTCGTCGATGTAAATACCATAATATGTCTCTTTTCTATACTTCTTTGGCGCAATTATAGCCTGTTTGTTTCTTGAATGTCACCCGGCGGGTTTCCGCCGTGGACTCGTGGGAGGCATATGCGGTCCGGTCAGCCTTTGGGACGACGGCGGAACGCCTTGTAGGCCGTGCTGTCGAGCAGGAACTTGTAGCGGTCGGTGATGAGCCGTTTCATCACGTAGCCAAGGAAGCCGGAGAATTTGATCCGTCCGAAGATGACGACGGCCGCGTTGAACCGCCCCAGGGCGACCATGTACCCCTCCAGGCGGATCGACCGTTCCAGCATCGGTTCGCTGCGGTTGCAGCGCAGCAGATTGAGGACTGCGAGCGCGGCACTCTTCTCCGCCCCGTTGGCCGTCGCGGGCAGCGGACGGCCGTCTTCGGCACGGATATCCGCCACGTCGCCGATCGCGAACGCGTCCTCTTTCCCGACGATCGCCAACGTACGGTGCACGGCGATCTGCCCCTTTTTGTTGCGTTCGACGTCCAGTGTATGCACCAGCCTCGGCGCAATGATGCCGCCGGCGTAGATCATGAAATCGAAAGCGACCCTCCTGCCGCTGTCGAGCACGGCTTCGTTCGGCTCCACCGCAGCGACGCGGCTGCCGAAAATGACATTCACCCCGAGTTTCTGCAGTCGTGCCTTCGCCTTGGCCTGCAAATAGGGGTGCATGCCCGCAAGTACTTCATCGCGCGAAGCGATCAGGTGGACGTCGATGCTGTCGCAGAGCATCCGGTTTTTCTGCATGAACCAGCCGGTGTAATCCGCCAGTTCGGCGGCGATCTCGACGCCGCTGAGTCCTGCCCCGGCGACGACGATATTGAAACGGCGGCACTCTTCGTCCCCCTCGCTGTTCATGCGCGCAAAGAGCTGCTGTTCGAACTGCTGCCGGAAGCGGAAGGCGTTTTTGAGGCTTTTGACCCCGTGGGCATAGTCGTGCAGGCCCGGGATCGTATCGGGAAAGAAGGTTCTGCTCCCCATCGCCAGAATGATGTAGTCATAGTAGTAATCGCGCGTCTCGGTCACGACCTTTTTCGCCTCGAAGTCGATGCCCGTCACTTCGGCTTTGACGAAGGCGGCGTAGGCATAGCTCTCGCAGAGCGCGGGCAGATCGACGGTGACATCGACCAGGGTCGCCTGCTGGGCGATCAGCGCGTAGGCTTCGGTCTGAAGATAGTGAAAAGGGTTTTTGTCGATCAGGGTTACCTGGATATAGGGGCGTGCGCTCAAATGCTGCATCGCGCGGACGCCGGCATACCCGCCGCCGACGATGATGACGCGTTTTGTCATGGCGTCCCCCTCTGTGCGCGGCGCGCCTTGTACTCCTCCAAGACGATGTCCGTCGCGTGCAGAAAATCGGCGGCGCCGACGGCGCCCGGGATCGCCGGGAACATCGTTTCGCCGCGACTGTCGAGGAACCAGAGGGCCGGTGTCCCGGGGCTCCAGAGCGCTCCGGGGACAAAATCGCCGTCATCCGTATACGCGACAACGTTGACGAACTCCCCGTTGAGGCGTGCGATTACCTCGGCATTTTGAAACGTCGTCTCTTCCAGATGGCGGCACCATTTGCAGCTGTGGCGGGAGAAAACGAAGAAGATCGGTCTGTCCAGCGTCTTCGCCTTCGCGAGGGCGGCATCATAATCCGTTTCCCACTGGATGCCCTGTCCTGCCATCAACACGGCTGTCAGCATCAGGAGGGAAAGGAGCTTTTTCATTTCCTGATCACCTTTTTGATGATCTCTTTCGCGATCTTCTCGGGGCTTTTGCCTTCGACATCGATGACGATGTCGGCCGCCTTCATATAGTGTTTTTCCCGCTCATCGTACAGGGCCCTGGCACGGGCTTCATCCTGGAAAAGCGGGCGCTTTTTGAGCTTTTTTTCCGCATTCGGGTGGGCGAGGATGCGGCGGTGTATCGTGTCGAAATCCGCATGCAGCAGGACGACGGTACCGATCTTTTTCAGGTTCTTGACTTTGAAAAAACCGCCGCCCGTCGAGATGAGCGTATTGCGCACATCCGATTCGAGCCACTCGGCGACATGCTGTTCGATGGCGCGGAAATACGCTTCACCCTCCTCCTCAAAGATCTTCTTGATCTTCCGGTTCTCCATGCTTTCGATCACGTCGTCCGTATCGAGGGCAACCATGGGGTGCTGTTTCACGATCTCCCGGGCGATGCTGCCCTTGCCGACTCCCATGAATCCGATCAAAATAATGTTCTTTGCCATCTAAATTCCTTCCGGTTATCCTAACCAACCGCTGATATATCTCTCATAAAAACCGCCAGCCATAGGGCGTCATCCGAGGTCGAAAGCACCCGGTGGCGGCAGTGGGCCGGCAGATGCAGCATGTCGCCGCGCTTCAGCGTGACCTGCCGTGCCTCGATCTCGAGCTCCGCCGTCCCTTCGAGCAGCACGACCCACTCCTCCTCATCCTGATCGTACCACTCCGTCCGCGCCCGGTTCGAGGCGATCCGCTCGATCCGGACCGCGCCGCGGCGCAGCAGTAGCTCCAGCGTCTCTTCTCCCTCCGCCGGAGGGGGATACTCAAAAAGATTCTTCATCCAGCAGCAGGCGCACCGTCGTTTTCAGCAGCGGGGCGACGGCGATATCGAAACGCGCTTCGAGCACCTTTTCGCCCCCCGGGAGACGATCAAGCCCGGCCAGACCTTTCCCTTCGGCAAACAGGGCGCCTGTCGATTCGAAAAGCGCCTTGTCGATCGTACTGAGCGGATGCCCTAGCAGCGGATCGGGTTCCAGGGCGCCCAGGCTTTTTTCATTGACCAGATTGACGAGGGGTTCGGGAACGATCAAATAGCGTCCCCGTTCCGCGCACATCAGCAGAATTGCGTCCGCTTCCTCCGCGGCCCTGCCCCGGCGGACAATGCTCTGCAGTGTCACCGTCACCGGCGCCCCCGTCAGTGCCGCCAACGCGGCCTCCCAGCGCCGGGCCGTGGCTTCCAATTCGCTGCGCAGCGCCCCGACTTCCGGTGACGGTTTCTCGGCATGCTGTGGTTTCTGTTCGCTTTTCGGCGCCGTCCCGAACAGCTCCATCAGCGCATCGACCTCCGCCTGGTTCAGGACACCCCGCGCCATCAGAACTGCTCCAACAAACGTTTGAAGAGTCCGGCAATGCCGCTTTCGCTTGCCTGTACCGTGACGCTGCGGTCGATATCGGCCATGATGTTCTGCGCAATCGCCTGCAGCTCCCGGGTCGGCCTGGCGGTGGGGAACTCCCGTACAAAACTCGATCGCCGCTTGACCGCATAGGCGACCTTGTCATCCCGGGTCATCTCTCCGAGCAGCTCGAGGCGAAGATCCGGCCCGATATGCGTATTGGCGACACTGCTGATCTTCGCGAAGATGTTGTGGGCCTCTTTGGGGCTGTGGACCTGGTTGAGGATCATCTTGATATCCTTGCGGCGGCGCGCCGTCACCTTGATCGTGGCATAAGCGTCCGTAATGGCCGCGGGGTCCGGTACCGTGACGACGATCACGTCATCGGCGGATTGCAGGAAAAGCTGCGTGTGCTCGCCTATGCCCGCCCCGGTGTCGATCAGCATGATGTCGATGTCGTCAAGCACCCCTGCATCGCCGATAAGCCGCTCGAACATCTCCGCATCGCAGTAGCGGAAGATCTCCTCCCCGCTCTCGCCGGGGATCAGCAGCAGGTTCTTCCGGATGGGGATGACGACATCCTTCAGCGCTGCCTCCCCCTTGAGGACGTGCAGAATATTGTGCTTTGCCGTCACGTTGAACATGACGTCCAGGTTCGCCAGACCGATATCGGCGTCGAAGACCGCCACCTTCAGGCCGCTGATGGAGAGCAGCAGCGCCAGGTTGGAGGTGATCGTGCTTTTGCCGACCCCGCCCTTGCCACTGGTGACGGCGATAAACCGGGTGCGCTTGGCCGGGCGGCTCATCGCGTCCTCCCCGGCAGCAAAGAGAGCGGGATCACGACGCTTTCGCGCTCACGCCAATGCGGATGGGGAACGGTCAAATCCGGATAATCCAGCTGTCTCCGGTCATAAAAGAGGAGATCGAGGTCCAGGGTCCGCGGTGCGTTGGCAAAGGTGCGTACCCGCCGGAATCGGCGCTCGATGCGCAGTAGGTGACGCATCAGCGCGCGCGGCGGCAGTGTCGTCTCGATGAGAAGCACCCCGTTGATGAAGTCGGGTTGGTCCGCATAGCCGAACGGGGGGTTCTGCAGCAGCGCTGAAGCGGAAAGCACGTTGAGGAGCGGGTCGCGGCGAAGGTGGACGAGCAGCCGTTCGAAGCGTCTGACGACGTCTCCCAGGTTGCCCCCGATCCCGACAACCGCCCTGTGCGGCAGACCGCGACCGGGGAAGAGGCCGGGAAACTGACCTGTGCGGATCAGGACCAGGCCGGAGGAGAGCCGCCGCTCGATCATTTACGTCAGGCCTGCTGCGCCGCCTGCTGCGCCGCCTGTTTTGCCACACGGATTTCATTGAAGATCTGCAGCATACCGACCATGGCGAGGTGGTAACCGAACGGGCCGAAGCCGACGATGGAAGAGGTGCACACCGGCGCGATCATGTTCTGCTGTCTGAACTCTTCGCGGCGTGCAATGTTGCTGATATGGACCTCGAGCGTCGGCAGGTTGACGGCGGAGATCGCATCGCGGATCGCGATGGAAGTATGGGTGTAGGCCGCGGCGTTGAGGATGATGCCGTCCGCGTCGCCGTAACACTCCTGGATGCGGTCAACGATCTCGCCCTCAAGGTTGCTCTGGAAAAACTCGACTTCCACGCCGTTCTGGTCAGCGAACTCTTTCATCTGCTGGTGGATCTGTTCAAGCTTCATCGGCCCGTAAATCTGCTGTTCACGGACGCCGAGCATATTGAGGTTCGGTCCCTGAATGACTGCAATTTTCATTAATCTTCCTTATCTCGTTTTAAAATCGAGTGGGTATTATACGCTTGACTATATTAAAGCGTTCTTCTAAGGGCAGCCGATGACGATTCTCATTCCCTCCGCGATTCTCACACCGACCGGCATCATGACCGAACACGCCGTCGCCTTCGAGGAGACCATCGTCGCCGTCGCGCCTTCCGATACGCTCCAAGCGCGTTTCCCCGACGCCGATATCCTCGAAGCGGAGGGGCCGACGCTGCTGATGCCCGGCCTGATCAATCCCCATGTCCATCTCGAATTCAGCGCCAATAAAACGACCCTGAAATACGGCAATTTCCTCACCTGGCTCTACAGCGTGATCGAGGAGCGCGAAGCGCTCGTCAATGCCTGCGGCCGGGAGTGCCTCGATCGCACGATCGCCATGATGCTCAGTAACGGCATCACGGCCTTCGGGGCCATCAGCTCCCACGGCCTGGACCTTGAAGCCGCCGCCGCCGCGCCGCAGAAAGTCGTCTTTTTCAATGAGGTCATCGGCTCGCAGGCGGCGATGGCCGACGCCCTGTACGGGGATTTCCTGCAGCGTCTCGATGCCTCGAAAAGCGTCGAACGCCCCGGTTTTTTCTCCGCCGTCGCCGTCCACTCCCCCTACTCTGTCCACCCCGCCCTCATCAAGCGCGCCCTGCGGGTTGCACGGGACGAAGGGCTCGTCACGACAGCCCACTACCTCGAAAGCCCGGCCGAGCGGGAGTGGCTCGACCGGAACGAAGGAGAGTTCAAACCCTTCTTCCACGAGCTGCTCCAGCAAGAGTATGCCGTCAACGATGCCGCGGGCTTCCTCGAACTGTTCACCGACACGCCGACCCTGATGACCCATGTCGTCCAGGCACAGCCCACAGAGCTCGAAGCCCTCTCCCGCGCAGGCCATACCGTCATCCACTGTCCCGTATCCAACCGGCTTCTGGGCAACGGCGCCATCGACCTTGACGCCCTCGAAGCCCATGAACTTACCTGGCTGACGGGGACCGACGGACTCAGCTCCAACTACGCCCTCGACCTCTTCGAAGAGATGAAAATAGCGCTCTTCATGCATTCGGAGACCCCGCTGCTTCCCCTGGCCCGCCGCCTGCTCAACAGCGTCACCGTCGATGCGGCGAAGGCCCTGCGCCTCAACTGCGGCGAAATCGCCGAAGGGAAAGCCGCCGACATGCTCTGGCTTGAGCTGGACCATACCCCCAGCGACGACACGCCGCTGCATCTGCTGCTGCAGCGCTACCCCTTCCGCCGAATCTTTATCGACGGGATCTCCCCCAAAGGATAACCATGCACTTTTTGAAAATGCTGTTTGCCCCCCTGGGCGCGATAATCGACTATATCCAGAACCACTTCAAGGCGCTGCTGTTCGTGCTGCTGCTTTTCGTGCTCTTTTTCCCGATGCCCGACGACGGGTTTGAAAGCGTTAATCTCCAGCGCATCGAACTGAACGGCCCTATTATCGATACGACCGAGGTCGTCCGTTCCCTGGAGGAGGCCCGGGGCAATCCCCAGATCGAGGGGGTACTGCTCGTTGCCGACTCCCCCGGCGGCGCCGTGGCCCCCTCCGTCGAAGTGGCCTATGCGGTCAAACGGCTGCGTGAGACCAAACCCGTGGTCGTCTACGCCAAGGGAATGCTTGCGAGCGGCAGCTACTACGCTTCCATCTGGGCCGACGAGATCATCGCCAACCCCGGCGCCATGGTCGGTTCCATCGGTGTCATTATGCAGGGCGCGAACCTGCAGGGTCTGATGGAAAAAGTCGGTATCGGCACCCAGGTCGTCAAGGCCGGCAAATACAAACAGGCCGGCACGCCGGACCGTACCTGGACCCCCTATGAACGGGCCGAGATCGAAAAAGTCATTAAAGACACCTATGCGATGTTCGTTCACGATGTTGCCGATGCGCGCGGCCTTGACCCCGATAAAAGCAGCGTCTATGCCGATGCGCACATCTTTACGGCACGCCAGGCGAAAGCCGTTGGCCTTATTGACAGCGTTGGTGTCGAATACGATGCGCGGCAGCGTCTCGAAGCGCGCAGCGGCGTCTCCGACCCCGTCTGGAGCGAAGAGAGCGATATGGAACGTTTTTTCCGCGCCCTCGGCGTGGAAGGGACCAGCATGATGCAACTTTATTTCCCGCATATGGTTCTCAAATAAAGAGCACGCTATAATGTGAAAAACTGATGTACAGCGCACTGTCATCCGCACTAGAAAGAAAGAGATAATATATGATCAAACGACCGAAACCTATCGATGAAGAAGTTCTTTTCGACGGCAGAAGCCTGATCTCCGAAACCGACCTGAAAGGGGTCATTACCTTCGTCAACCGCAAATTCGTGGAGATGACGGGCTACTCCAAAGAGGAAGCCCTGGGAGAGCCCCACAGCATTCTGCGCCATCCCGACATGCCCAAAGCGGCGTTTGAGGGGATGTGGAAACTGATCAAAGAGGGAAAGACCTGGGAAGGGTACGTCAAAAACCTCCGCAAGGACGGAAAATACTACTGGGTCGTCGTCACGATCGTGCCGAAAAAAGATGAAGCGGGCAATATCATCGGCTATATCGCTTCGCGTAAGATGCCGGACCGTGACAAGCTCAAAACCGTCATCAAGCAGTACCAGGACCTCATCGCCAAAGAAAAATAGTTTTGGTGATTCACTAACAAACGTTATGGATCGGGCCGGAACACTGCCCCCTCTTCCCCCCGTTTCAGGGGCGATTTAAGGATAACGCCAAGTTTGCTCTGCTAGAGTGGAGTCAGGGTAAAGCTCTTTACCTTGGTTTTAACCCCGTTGCGGATCACGATGGTCCGCATGTTCAAGTTTCGTTCGGAGACGGAAGAGTACAGCCGTACTTCTTCCCTCTTTCTCGCCCCTTTCCGACACTTCCGTTACGAGCCCATACGCAACCTAAGTCCCCACGTGGTAAAATAGCACCCATTTCAATTTGCGAGCGTGCATGAAGATCATCATAGCCATCAGCGGTGCAAGCGGAGCCTCCCTGGGACTCAAAACCCTCCGGGCCCTGCCGGATCATGTCCAGAAGCACCTCATTGTCTCCGAAAACGCCAAGACGGTTTTCCGCCACGAGCAGGATGTCACGCTGCACGACGAGGACGACATCGCCGCGCCGCTGGCCTCCGGCTCCTTCGGCGCGGATGCGATGCTGATCATCCCCTGCAGTATGAACACGCTGGCCAAGGTGGCCGTCGGCATCGCGGACAACCTGACCACACGGGCGGCGAGCGTGATGATCAAGGAGCATAAGACCCTGCTGCTCGCACCCCGGGAGATGCCCTTTTCGGCCATTGCCCTGGAAAACATGCACAAACTGGCAACCCTGGGTGTCTTTATCGCCCCGCCGGTCCTGGCATATTATTCGCAACAGGAGAGCCTCGATGCCATGGAGAACTTTATGATCGGCAAATGGTTCGACCTGATCGGTATCGAAAACGATCTTTACAGACGCTGGGGGAGCGATGATTAAAACAGCACTCTATCCGGGGACCTTCGACCCCATCACCAACGGGCACTACGACATCATCGCACGGGCGCTCAAACTCTTCGACCGCGTCATCGTCGCCGTCGCCGAGTCGCACACGAAAAAGCCGATGTTCACCCTGGATGAGCGCGTCAGCATGGCCCATGCCGCCGTCGGGGGCCTCGAGCATGTCGAGGTGATCGGCTTTGACAATCTCACCATAGACCTGGCGCGCGAATACGGTGCTGATATCCTGATCCGCGGTCTGCGCGCCGTCAGCGATTTCGAATACGAATTGCAGCTGGGCTATTTGAACCATTCGCTCGATGCGAACGTCGAAACGGTCTACCTGATGCCCAGTCTGAGAAACGCCTTTGTCAGCTCCTCCATCGTGCGCAATCTGCTCACCTTCAACGGCAAAACGGAGCACCTGCTGCCCGCCGAGGTGGAAGCCATCATCCGGGGAATGGACTCATGTACCTTGTCCTAGAGGGGATCGATACCGCCGGGAAGTCGACCCAGATGGCAGCCCTGAGGGAGCGTTTCCCCGATGCCTGTTTCACCAAGGAACCCGGCGGCACGCCTGCCGGGGAGCGGATCCGCTCCCTGCTCCTGGAGACGGGGGTCCGGTCCGAGCGCGCGGAGATGCTGCTCTTCCTGGCCGACCGCAGCGAGCATATCGAGGAGGTCGTCCTTCCCCACCGCTCCGAACTGATCGTCTCGGACCGTTCGGTCATTTCGGGGATGGCCTACGCCATGGTCAAGCAGGCGTTCGAGCCCGACGAACTGCTCCACCTCAACCGCTTTGCCACGGGAGGGGTGCTGCCCGACTTCGCCGTCGTATTGAAGCTGGAAGAACCCGAGCTCAGACGCCGTCTCGCCGGCAAAGAGCAGGACGCCATCGAGTCCCGGGGCACCGAGTACCTGCTGGCGATTCAGGATGAACTGGAGCGGGCCGCCCGGCTGCTGGGGATCCCGACCCTCGTCATCGATGCCGCGCTGGACGTCGATACGATCACCGAACAGATCGAAGAAATTATCATCACCAAAGGAGAGTCATGATTCGTTCCCTGCGTGGTATGAATGACATACTGCCGCCGGACAACGTGCGGTTTGAATACTTTTTGGAAACGGCCACGGCCATCGCCAGGCGTTACGGCTTCAGCTACGTCGAAACGCCGCTGCTCGAGGAGACGACGCTGTTCAAACGCTCCGTCGGCGAGTCCAGCGACATTGTCGGCAAGGAGATGTACCAGTTCATCGACAAGGGCGAGAACGACGTCTGTCTCCGCCCCGAAGGGACCGCCGGCGTCGTGCGCGCTTTCGTGCAGAACAAGCTTGACCGCGCCGGGGGGATCCACCGCTATTTCTACCACGGGCCGATGTTCCGCTACGAACGCCCGCAGAAGGGGCGCCTGCGCGAATTCCACCAGTTCGGCTGCGAAAGCTTCGGCGTTGATTCCGTCTACGAGGACGTCACGATCATCACGATGATCGCCGACATTCTCACGGCCCTTGGGATCTCTTTCCGTCTCAAGATCAACTCCCTCGGCGACCAGCACTGTATGCCGCAGTACCGCGAGATGCTCGTCGGTTTCCTCGACAAGCACGAAGAGCATATCTGCGAGGATTGTGCCCGCCGCAAAGCGACCAACCCCATCCGCGTGCTCGACTGTAAGAACGACAAGTGCCAGATCCTCTACCAAGAGGCTCCGAAACTGATGGACAACCTCTGCGAAGCGTGCGAGAGCGACTTTGCGACGCTGAAACAGCTGCTCGACGAGGGCGGGATCGCCTACGAGGTCGACACCCACCTGGTGCGCGGACTGGACTACTACTCCAAGACGGCGTTCGAGTTCGTCAGCGACGAGATCGGTGCCCAGAGCGCCGTGGCCGGCGGGGGGCGCTACGACCGCCTCGTCGAGTTCCTGGACGGCCGCGCTACCCCGGCCGTCGGTTTCGCCATCGGGATCGAACGTCTGCTGGAGCTGATCAAAATGCCCGAAGCGCTCCGTCACGGCTACTACATGGGGGCGATGGACGCCGAGTCCCTGCCCCAGATCATGCAGCTCGCCCGTGACAAACGCACCGGTGACACCGTCGTCGTCGAATACGCGCCCAAAGGCCTCAAGGCCCACCTCAAAGGGGCCGACCGCATCAACGCACGCTATTGCGTCGTGATCGGCGAAAACGAACGCAACGAAGGGAAGGTCTGGATCAAAGACCTCGAAACCAAAACCGAATCGGTTATTCCGGCCGATCAACTCTAACTTCAGGAAGCACGCACATGCAACAGCCCTACGGACTCGATATCTGGGGTGACCAAAACTTCATTATTCGCGACGGGAAAGCCCACATCAACTATAAAAGCTCTCCCGCGCTCATCGATATTACCACGCAGATCCGTTCGGAGGGGATTACCGGTCCCGTCATTCTCCGGTTTCCCCACCTCATTGCCAAACAGATCGATGCGCTTTACGGCCACTTTACCCGGGCCATCGAAGAGAACCACTACCAGGGGCGTTTCAAGGCCGTCTTCCCCCTGAAGGTCAACCAGTACCCCGAAGTGGTCAAATCGATCGTGGAGGCGGGCCGGGAACACGGTTACGGCCTCGAGGCCGGCTCCAAAGCCGAACTGATCCTCGCCATGGCCAATACGCCGACGGGCTCCCCCATTACTGTCAACGGCTTCAAAGATGTCGAGATGATCACTATGGGCTTCCTCGCGGCGCAGATGGGACATAACATCACCCTGACCATCGAGGGGATCGGCGAACTCGAATCGATCATTGAAGTCGCCGAGAACACCTCTTTCCGTGTCCCGAATATCGGTATCCGTATCCGTCTGCACAGCGGCGGCAGCGGTATCTGGGCCAAAAGCGGCGGGATGCAGGCCAAATTCGGCCTCACCTCGACCGAACTGCTCGAAGCCTTCGACCTGCTCAAGCGCCATAACCTGCTTGACCGCTTTACGATGCTCCATTTCCATATCGGGTCGCAGATGGACGAGATTGCCCCGCTCAAACGCGCGCTGCGCGAAGCGGGGAACATCTACGCCGAACTCAAACGGATGGGGGCCGACGCCCTGCGGGCCATCAACATCGGCGGCGGCCTCTCCGTCGAATACGCCCAGCACCCGACGCAACGTGTCCGGAACTACAGCCTCAAAGAGTTCGCCAACGACGTTGTCTTCCTGCTCGGCGGCATCATGCGGGCCAAAGGGGTCGAACACCCGAACATCGTCACCGAGTCGGGCCGTTTCATCACCGCGTCGCACGCCGTCCTCGTCACGCCGGTGCTGGAGCTCTTCTCCCACGACTACCAGGAGCGCTCCCTCAAGCTCAAGGAGGTCAACCCGCCGCTGATCGAGGAGCTGCTCGAACTGAACAATATGCTCACCTCGGGCAACAGTATCGAGTATCTGCACGACGCGCTTGACCACCTCGAATCCCTGCTCAAACTTTTCGAGCTGGGCTATATCGACCTCCAGGACCGCTCGAATGCGGAGACCCTCGTACATTTGATTATCAAAAGAGCGCTCTACCTCAAGCAAAGCAACCAGCTGCCCGAGATCGAACGGCTGCAGGAGAGGCTGCAGGAGCGCTACCTTGTCAACAGCTCTTTCTTCCAAAGCATGCCGGACTACTGGGGGCTGAAACAGCACTTCCCCGTCATGCCGCTGGACCGGCTCGAACAGCCGGCAATCCGTGCCGCGTCGCTGTGGGACATCACCTGCGACAGCGACGGGGAGATCGGCTTCGATCCCAAGGCGCCGCTCTACCTGCACGACGTCGACCTGGACGTCGAGGAGTATTTCCTCGGCTTTTTCAACGTCGGCGCCTACCAGGAGACCCTCGGCATGCACCACAACCTCTTCAGCCATCCCAGCGAGGCAACGGTACTGATCGACGACGACGGTTACCGCTTCACCAACCTCGACGAAGCCGAAGATATCCTGGAGATCCTCGATAACCTCGAGTATGACCCGGCCACCGTATTAAAACAACTTGAAACGCGTATCGCCGAATCCGAATTTATGACAAAGGAAGAAAACCGTGATACACTTTCCACACTTAAACACTTTCTGGCGCAAAACGGCTACTTGCGTACAACGAAATAAAGGGGTTCGCATTGGGACTGTTTGCTGAGATCAGAGAAGATTTTTCGAACGTCTACCGCAACGACCCCGCGATCAGCAGCCGCTTCGAACTCTTCTTCAACTATCCCGGTATCTGGGCCGTCACCTGGTACCGCATCGCCAACCGGTTCTACCGGAAGGGGCTTCGCCGCACCGCCCGTTTTATTATGGCCATTAACCAGGTGTTGACCAACATTGACATCCACCCGGGCGCGACGATCGGCCGCCGTTTCTTCATTGACCACGGCATCGGCGTCGTCATCGGGGAGACCTGTATTATCGAAGATGACGTGCTCGTCTACCAGGGCGTGACCCTGGGTGGGGTCAGCCTCACCCCGGGCAAACGCCACCCGACAATCAAAAGCAACGCCGTCATCGGCGCCGGTGCGAAGGTGCTCGGCGACATCATTATCGGCGAAAACGCCAAGATCGGTTCGAACTCCGTCGTCGTCAAACCGGTTCCGGACAACTCTACCGCCGTCGGCATCCCGGCTCGGATTATTGAAAAGGGACGTGACAAAGACCCCCTCAGCCACAACAAACTCCCCGATATCGACAAGGAGCTCTTCGAGTACCTGCTCAAGCGGGTCGCCGTCCTCGAGCATATCCTGATGCAGGACAACGCTGAGATCCTCGAACAGGATCTGGAGCTGGAGCATATCTACGATTCGTTCCTCAAAGCGATGAAATGAACGCCGCGAAGCTCCTCTTCGCCGTAACACTGCTTGCCGTCACCCTTCTCGCCTTTATCCCGACGTACGAACCGCTCCCGGAGATCGTTTCCTTCAGTGACATTCTCA
This sequence comes from Sulfurimonas sp. HSL3-1, assembly GCF_039645995.1. NCBI lineage: Bacteria > Pseudomonadati > Campylobacterota > Epsilonproteobacteria > Campylobacterales > Sulfurimonadaceae > Sulfurimonas > Sulfurimonas diazotrophicus. The sequence continues at coordinate 969,998 of NZ_CP147920.1, read as the reverse complement.
ACCACTTTGCCGCGTTTTTTACCCTCTACATGCTCCATCTTTTCGCCTACCCCGCATTTTCATGGCGCCGGCGCAGCGCGCTCCTGCTCGGCTACGGCGTTCTGATCGAAGCCGTGCAGGCCTTTCTCCCGAACCGGTACGCTTCACTGTCCGATGTTGCCGTCGATGCCGCCGCCCTGACGGCTGCAATGCTGCTTCACCTCCTTGTTTATCGTCTCAGAGCGCGCCGCGCTTAAATTTCGCTCCGAGAGGCCGTTTCAGCACTGCCCTTATGCTTATAGTGGTATAATTTCATGATTTAACACTAGGGATTTTTCCCGCCAAAAGGCATAGAATGCAACTGACCGATAGAGTAAATGTCCTCTCCGAATCGATCACGATCGCCGTCACCGCCCTCGCGCAGGAGCTGCGCGCCCAGGGCAAGGACGTGCTGAGTTTCTCCGCCGGCGAACCGGACTTCGGTACGCCCCGCGTCATCAAAGATGCCGCTATCCAGGCCATCGAAACCGATAAGACCCGCTATACGGCCGTCGACGGCATCCCGGAACTTAAACGTGCCGTCATCGAGAAACTGAAACGCGATAACGGCCTGCATTACGAGATGAACCAGGTCATCGTCAACAACGGTGCCAAGCATTCGCTCTTCAACCTCTTTTCGGCGACGATCCAGGAAGGCGACGAGGTGATCATTCCCGCGCCGTACTGGGTCACCTACCCGGAGCTGGTCAAGTACTGCGGCGGTACCCCCGTCGAGATCATGACCGACGACGCCAGCGGCTTCAAGATCACGCCGCAGCAGCTGCAAGCAGCCATCACGCCGAACACGAAGATGCTGATCCTCACGACGCCGTCCAACCCGACGGGTGCCGTCTACTCCAAAGCGGAGCTCGAAGGACTCGCAGAGGTCCTCAAAGGCACCGACATCATCGTCGCCAGCGATGAAATGTACGAAAAACTCATCTACAAAGGGGAGTTCACCTCCGCGGCGGCAATCAGCGACGATATGTTCCAGCGGACCGTCACCATCAACGGTCTGAGTAAATCCGTCGCGATGACGGGGTGGCGTTTCGGCTACATGGCCTCTGCGGATACGGAGATGATCAAGGCGACGAAGAAACTGCAGAGCCAGAGCACGTCGAACATCAACTCCATCACCCAGTATGCCGCGCTCAAAGGGCTCGACGGTTCCGCCGACGAGGAGATCGAGATGATGCGCCAGGCCTTTATGGCGCGCCGTGACGAAGCGGTCGAACGCTTCAACGCCGTCGACGGCCTCTCCGTCCTCTCCCCGGACGGGGCCTTCTACCTCTTTGTCAATATCAAAGCGGTCACGGATGACTCTCTTACCTTCTGCAAGCGCCTGCTCGAAGAGAAAGAGGTCGCCGTCGTCCCGGGACTCGGCTTCGGCATGGACGGCTATTTCCGCTTCAGCTTTGCCACCGACATCGAGAATATCCGCGAAGGGATCGCGCGGATCGCCGACTTCGTCAAAACCTACTGATCCTTTGCAGCCTTTGCGGCTGCATCTTCCAGCGTTTCCCACCTATCTGAATCTACCCTCTTCTTCATTCTTTCTCTATCCTATTCTAGAAACTTTGCTGTATGGTTGAATAGCGATCTCTCGATGCCATGCATCAATGCGGTAAGATATAAACAAAGATCGAAAATATTTTCCAGGCAGAGCAGATGAAAAGCAAAATTTTCAAATCAGACAGACTCCCTTTCATTGAATTGCGCTATGTCTCAAAAGTTGTCAGTTGTGACAAAATGCATCAGCACGACGCCTTGACGATAAGCGGCATAAAAAGCGGACAGTTGAATATCGAATTCAATGAGAAGAAAGAAGCGTTAAAACCGAACTCAATTTCAATTATCAACCCGGGGCTGGCGCATCGGGCCACGATGACAACGCTTGAAACAAAAGAGAGCTATGTACTTTTTTTAGGTGTAGCATGGTGCAAATCATTGCAAAACACTCTCTTGCACGGTCATGCGGATTATGCGCCTGTGAACATTACGCTCTTGGACGATCAAGACGTCTTTTGCCACTTTATGACTATGTGCGATACATTGCTTTCAAGTGAATGCTCTTTACTCGAAAAGGAGGAGAAGGTCGTCAACTTTGCCACGCCACTCTTCCTCAACTTTTGCGATAATCACGAAACCAATAATATCGATATAGAGAGTCAGGCATTGGCGTTAAAAATCGAAGCATACATTGTTGAAAACCTTGAAAACGAACTTTTATTAGGTGACATTGCTGACGCCATGCACCTCTCCATCGCGCATATATTGAGGGTGTTTAAGAAAGAGTTCGGTCTGCCTATCCATTCATACATTATCAATAAAAAGGTCCATTTGGCCAAAGAGTTGCTGTCCCGTAACCTATCGGTCTCGGAGGCGGCCCAGATGAGCGGATTTTTTGATCAGAGCCACTTAAACAGACTGTTTAAAAGGGTCTTTCAACTCACTCCCAGAGAGTATCAGAAAAATCTTTTTTCATAAATGTTCATTTTGTACAAGATTTAATTTTCTATTTTTTGTAGCATGTTCCTACATCATTTTCTAGGAGCATTTCATGGCAACGTATATTGATCATGCCGAAATAAAAATGGGACAGATTCTTACGATAGGCATCCTGTCGATCGCTTTGGTTTTACAAGACAGTAGGCTGCTCATTGTCTTGAGCATACTGTTCTTGTTATCGGGTACCGTAAGGTCTCTCAGTCCCTTCTCACTTCTATACCGATGGGTTGTACAACCGTTGGGTATTATGAAATCGGATTACCGGCTCGATAATATACAGCCGCACAAATTCGGACAGCTCATCGGGGCTTTGAGTCTGGCATCGGTGCTGGCAATGCTGCACTTCGATTACCGATTAACCGCCTGGGGAGTCGTTGTCGTCTTGATCACACTGACTGCCGTTTCGTATGCAGGCTGGTGTATAGGCTGTTTTCTCTATTTTCAATTGAACCGCTTAGGTTTTGGCGGATTTTTCAGGCATTCGCCTACCGACAAGAAAAAATTTATGGGTATGCGATCGGGGATAACGAAAGATGAGATTGCGTAAGGCGGGGATTCCCCCCTTTTTACGCCTTAAGCAGCCGTGCCAGTTTGCCCTGGAGCTTCAACCAGAGTCTGTGTTCCATCAGCGGGAACCCGCCGTAGACGCCGGCTTTATCGACATTTTTCGTCACGCCGCCGCGCGCGGCAATCGTCGTGAACGGCGCGATAGAGAGGTGGCCGGCCGTTGCGCTCTGGCCGCCCATGACGACGTTGCGTCCGAGGTTTGAGGAGCCTGCAAGCCCCACCTGGGAGACTAGAACGCTGTATTCGCCGACAACGCAGTTGTGGCCCACCTGGACAAGGTTGTCGATGCGCACCCCTTTTTTGATTACCGTACTCTTGAAGACGGCACGGTCAATCGTCGTATTGGAGCCGATCTCGACGTCATCCTCGATCACGACGTTTCCGTTCTGATAGATTTTGACATGTTCGCCCAGCTTGGTCGTCGCGAACCCGAAACCGTCACTGCCGATGACCGTTCCCGCGTGGATGATACAGTCGCTGCCTAGCTTGCAATCGCGGTAGACCGTCACGTTGGGATAGAGGATCGTGTTATCGCCTATCGTGACATTGTTGCCGACAAAAGCACCCGGCATGATATGACAGTTCTCTCCGATACGGCTTCCCTTGGCGACAAAGGCACCCTCCTCGATCACCGTCCCCTCGCCGATAATACTCTCAGGCAGATCATGTTCAAGGCGAAGAGGAGCGAAAAAGGCGGAGGCTTTCGCCAGCACGATATAGGGCTCGTCGACGATCAGGGGAGTGCACTGTTCGGGCAGATGCTGCGCCATCGCCTCCGTCACCAGCACGGCTGCGGCATTGGTTCCCGAGAGCTGTGAAGCGTATTTCGGGTTTTCCAAAAAGCTCACTTCATTCTGCCCCGCTTCCTGCAGGGCATTGAGACCGTTGATCTCCCGCTCCTCCCCGCTGAAGGGAATGGCGAGTTTTTGGCAGAACTCACTCAGTTTCATGCGCTTTCGTCCTCCGTTTGGTGCTGATCCCCTCTTTGGCCAGTTTCGACAGCCGGCTCTGCAGCCGGGTCCAGAGGCGATGCTCCATCAGCGGGTAGCCGCTGAAGATTTTACCGCTCTCCTTGATGGACTTCGTGACGCCCGAACGCGCCGTGAAGGTCGTAAACGGGGCGATCTCGAGGTGATCGGAAAAGGCCGTCTGGCCGCTGACGACACAGTTGCGGCCCAGATGCGTCGACCCGCCGACGCCGACCTGCGCAACGAAGATACAGTGCTCCCCGATGTCGCAGTTGTGGCCGATATGCACGTTATTGTCGATCTTGGCGCCGCGGCGGATAATCGTCGAATTGAACAGCGCCCGGTCGATCGAGCAGTTTGCCCCGATCTCGACGTCATCTTCGATGACAACGTTGCCGTTTTGGTAGATCTTAACGTGTTCGCCCTGGGCCGTATGCGCGTAGCCGAAGCCGTCCGCGCCGATGGTGCTGCCGCCGTGGATACGGCAACGCGAACCGATACGGCAGTCGCGGTAGATTGTCACATTGGGGAAGATCACCGTATCATCGCCGATCACGACGCCCGATCCGACATAGGCGCCGGCCATCACCGTGACGCCTTTGCCGATGACGGTCCCCTTCTCGATATTGGCGCGCGGGTCGATGAAACTCTCAACCCCGATAATCGGTTCGGCGGCATTATGATCGATCAGCGGCGGTGTAAAGAGGGATGTCGCCTTCGCCATCGCAAGGGAGACGTCCTCGCAAACCAGGGCGATACAGTGTGCAGGAACGGCATCCGCGGCATCCGCTTTGACCAGCACCGCCGCGGCCTTTGTCGTCTCCAGAGATTTGAGGTAACGGTTATCCGAAAGGTAGGAGAGTTCTTCTGCCGACGCCTCCGCCAGCGTATTCATCGCACGAATCTCGCGCTCTTCACCCGGCAGTGGCGTTCCGAGTGTTTCCGCGATAAGAGAGAGTCGCACCTAGCGCTCCAGGGCCACGGTGCCGCTGCGTACGATCTCTTTGGGATTGAAACGTTTAACAGCTTCGAGGTAGTGCGAAACGCGTTTGGGCTCGTCGGCGACCATCGCGATGATCATGTCGTTGCCGACATTGACGATCTTGCCGTTGTAGGCCTTGCTCAGCGTTTCGATATCGGAGAGGTTCTCCCCGATCGGGAACTTGACCATCGCCATCTCCTTCTCGACGAGATCGGCGTGTTCATAGACCCGCAGAACGGGGATGAGCTTGTGCAGCTGCTTGATGATCTGTTCGATCACCCGGACGGAGCCGGAGGTCGCGATCGTCAGGCGGGAATATTTCGATTCCGGGATCGGCGCGACGGTCAACGACTCGATATTGTAGCCGCGGGCCGAAAAGAGGTCCGTGATCCGCGACAGGGCACTGGCTTCGTTCTGTAAGATGACCGATACAACTCTTCTTTCGTTTTGCATCATTTATCCTTGTATTCCAACATCATATTAAACAGCGAACCGCCGGCCGGGACCATCGGCAGAACGTTCTCGAAACGCGAAACGCTGACGTTGATCATCGCCACGACGTTCTTCTCGACCGCATCTTTGAGCGCGGCGTCGAACTCCTCTTTCGTCTCGACGTTGTAGCCGACTCCGCCGAAGCTCTCGACGAGCCCGACCCAGTTGGGCTGCATGGAGAGGTCCGTCTCCGAATAGCGCTTGTCGTAAAAGAGCGTCTGCCACTGGCGGACCATCCCCAGGAAATGGTTGTTCAGGATGACGTTGATGACCGGCAGTTTGTACTCGACCGACGTCATCAGCTCCTGGATATTCATCAGGATCGAGCCGTCGCCCGTGACGTTGATGCTGACGCGCTCCATATCGCCGCGCTTGACCCCCATCGCCGCCGGGAAACCAAAGCCCATCGTGCCCAGTCCGCCGGAGCTGATGAACTGACGCGGCCGCGTGAAGGGGTAGAACTGGGCCGTCCACATCTGATGCTGGCCGACGTCGGTGCTGATATTAGCCTTTTCGCCCAGCAGCTGCCCGATGCGCTCGATGACCCACTGCGGTTTGATCGTACCCGCTTCCTCTTCATAGCCCAGCGGATGCAGTTTGTTGAAGTGGTCGATCGTCTCCAGCCACGGTGCATAACGTTCCGGATCGACTTTACCCTTGGCCAGGGTCGTCATCTCTTCGACGACGTACTTTACATCCCCGACGATCGGGTACTCCGCGTTGACGAGCTTGGAGATGCTCGCGGGGTCGATGTCGACATGGATAACGTCGGCATTTTTCGCGAACTCGCTCAGTTTCCCGGTCACGCGGTCATCGAAACGCGCCCCCAGACCGATGACCAGGTCAGTTTCGCTCATCGCCATGTTCGCGGCATAGGAGCCGTGCATCCCCAGCATGGAGATCACGAGCGGGTTGTCCGCCCCCATCGTGCCGCGGGCCATGAAGGTTTCAACCGCCGGAATGCCCGTCATTTTCGCGAAAGCACGGACTTCGTCCGCCGCATTGGCGCTGATGATACCGCCGCCGAGGTAGAGCAGCGGACGCTTGGCCGCGGCAATAGCCTCGATCGCCTTTTTGATCTGGCGTGCATTCCCTTTGGTCGTCGGCTTGTAGGTCTCCATCTCTACCGGTCTGCTGTAGTCGAACTCGGCGATCTGTGCCGTAACGTCTTTGGGAATGTCGACGTGGACCGGTCCCGGCCGCCCGGTCGCGGCGAGGTAAAAGGCCTCTTTCAGGACGCGCGGAAGGTCCGCCGCGTCGGTGACAAGGTAGTTATGCTTCGTACACGAGCGGCTGATACCGACGGAGTCGATCTCCTGGAACGCATCCGTCCCGATCAGCGACATCGGGACCTGCCCGCTGATAACGACGAGAGGGATGGAGTCCATATACGCATCGGCGATTCCCGTCACGGCGTTGGTAAAGCCCGGTCCGGAGGTGACCATCGCCACGCCGACCTTGCCCGTTACCTTCGCATACCCCTCCGCTGCATGCACGGCCGCCTGCTCGTGCCGGGTCAGGATATGTTGGAAATCGTCTTGTTTGTATATTTCGTCATAGACGTTCATGATGGCACCGCCGGGGTAACCGAATACGGTATCAACCCCTTCGTGTTTCAGTGCCTCAATGACCATCTGTGCGCCACTCATCTGCATGGCTTTCTCCTCGTAAAAACGTCCCGTAGATAGCACAGTGTTCTATCGGTTCCGAGACTCTATCTAAATCAGATAAAAATGGGGTAATTATAGTCGATTAATCGTTAAACAGGGGTAAGTTTTTCGCTTAAATAAGGGGGAAAGAGGGATTTAGTGCTCCCCCTCTTCGCAAAAAGCGATTGCCACCCCTTCGCGCACTCCGTCGTCGATCACGATCGCGTCATTGTAGTCAAGCACTTCGTAGAAGAGCTCGACAATAACGATCCCCGCGACGATCAGCGCCTCGCGTCCCACACCGACATAAAGCGTGCGTGTCATTTCGTCCAGCGCCAGCAGTTCCTGCAGCGCCTTCTCGCAATCGGGCCTGCTGAGTCTGTAGCCGTTGATCTTCGTCGGGTCGTAGCTGTCGTAGGTCATTCCCTGCAGAAACGCGGCAATGGTCGTCGGGGTCCCGGCCGTCATCACGAAGGTCAGGGGGCGCCCTTTGGTAATGATGTACGTATCCACAAAGATGTACACCTCACGCAGCAGTTGAAGCTGCACGAAGGTCCTGATCTCCTCGGGATCTTCGCACTGCTGGGCCACCGTCACGATGCCGATGGGAAAACTCTTTGAGACCGTCTCGCCCTTTTGATAGAAGATTACCTCCGTCGAGCCGCCGCCGATGTCGATCATGCAGAGCGATTCCGCTGACATCCCGAGTTCCGCCAGGCGGGCACGGGCCGCCGTCAGGGCGTAAAACGCCTCCCGGTCGGCATCGATCACCTCGAACCGCACCCCCGTCTCCCCGGCAATCCGGTCAAGCACTTCGTCACTGTTCTTCGCCATACGCATCGCCGCGGTCGTGACGGCGTGGTAGGGCGTTTTTTTCAGATCGAACAGCGCATCGGCCTCTTTCAGCGCGGCGATCACCCGCTCGACCGCGCCCTCGTCTATCAGGCCCGTCTCGTGCATCCGGTCTGCGGTCTTGACGATCCGTTCGCATTCGCGGCCGAAGCTGCCCGTCGCACAATCGTATTCGATGGCGCGGCAGGTGTTCGACCCCAGGTCGATCGCAACGACTTTGGCCATAGAGGTCAGTGCCCTTCCTGGCTGAGATAGCCGTGGCGGTGAAGGAGGTCGCGGATCTCGTTCTGGTGCGCCTCGCCCTTCGTCTCCAGATGGATCGTCACGTTGGCATCCCCGTAGTCAAGATCCGTCGAGGTGCGGTCGTAAGCGATATGCACAATGTTCGCGTTGAGGGACTTGAGCAGTTCTGTTAGCTGCATCAGCGATCCCGGACGGTCGACCAGGGTAACGGTCAGTTTCATTTTCCGGAACGATTTGAGCAGACCCTTCTCGATAATGACGGAGAGCAGCGTGACGTCCACGTTCCCGCCCGAAAGCACCACGGCGACCCTTTTGCCGACAAGGTGCGGCAGTTTTTTGTGCAGCAGCGCCGCGACACCGACGGCACCGGCCCCTTCGACTGAGAGCTTCTGTTTTTCCAGCAGAAAGAGGATCGCGTTGGCGATCTCTTCGTCGTCGACGCCGATAAAACGGTCGACGCTCTCCAGGATGTATGCCAGGGTCTTCGGCGACGTGTCGCGCACGGCGATCCCGTCGGCAATGGTACGGACCGAGGTCGTATCGATCGGCCGCTTTGCTTCAAAAGATTGACGCATCGCCGGCGCGCCGGTCGCGCTGACGCCGATCACCTCGATGGAGGGGTCTAGATGCTTAATGGCAGCCGCAACGCCGCTGATCAGGCCGCCGCCGCCGACGGGGACGACCACCGCGTCAGGACGTTCACCCGCCGCCAACAGTTCCAGGCCCAATGTTCCCTGTCCGGCGATGACCTCGTCATCTTCAAAGGGGTGGACGAACTCCAGCCCGTGCTCCGTACCGTAGGCGACGGCATGGGCATAGGCTTCGTCGTAGTTGTTGCCGTGCAGGATGACTTCCGCCCCGAAATGGCGCACACCGTCCACCTTGGTCAGCGGCGTCGATTCGGGCATGACGATGACGGCACGGATCCCGAACTGCGACGCGGAGTAGGCAACCCCCTGGGCATGATTGCCCGCACTCGCCGCGACAACGCCGCGTGCGCGTTCCGTGTCGCTCAGCGAAGCGATCTTGTTGTAAGCACCCCGGATCTTGAACGCACCCGTGATCTGGAGGTTCTCCTTCTTGAGGTAGACCTCGCAGCCGCTCATTTCACTGAGATAGGGCGCAAAGGCATAGGGGGTTTTCGTCACGACGCCGCCGATGCGTTCGGCGGCCTGTTCGATCTTGCTGAAAGGAAACAACGGTGTTACCCCAAAAGATGGCGGTGTTCGACCATCGTGCAGTGGTTCTGAACAACTTTCATCCCCGCCTGCTCCGCTTTTTCGGCGGCCGCGTTGTTGACGATCCCCTTTTGGGCCCAGAAGAACTTCACATCACCGCGCGCGATGCAGGCGTCCGCGACGGCATCCAGTGCTGCCGGCTTGCGGAAGATATCGACCATATCGACCGGAAAGGGGATCTCGGCCAGGGAGCGGTAGACCTTTTCGCCGAGGATCTCCTCCTCTTTGGGGTAGACAGGAACGATCTTATAGCCCGCCTCTTTGAGGTATTTCGCTACACGGTGGCTGTCCTTGCTCTCATCGGGGGAGAGCCCGAGAACGGCGATCGTCTTGGTCGCTTCGAACATCGCCTTGATCTCATCGTTATTGGCGTTTACCGTCGGGAATTCGCACTCCATATCGTTCCTTTTTTTCGGGAATTATAACACTTTCTCCTGCCCCTTCGGTAAAAGCCCCCTTCCCCGCCGTACGGCACGATTCACTCCGTCTTTTCCGCCTCTTCCGATGCATCCGATTTTTTCTTCTTGGCGAACCCCGCCCCTTTCTTTGTTTTGGCCTTCAGTTCCAACGCCTCCACCACGGATGCATACGCCATCCCGCTTTTTTTCATCTCGGCGAAACAGGCGGCGATGACGGCGATCGTATTGGGTACTTCGCCCTTCTTCTTGTACGACTGCAGGTTCTTTTCGCTCACTTTGATCAGCTTGCTGAATTTCGGCAGCGTGATCTCCGCGTCCAGCAGCAGTTTTTTGAACTCTATAAACGTCATCTTGCGTCCTTTCGATCCCGAATGATAATGTTTCCTTTCGCTATGCTCTATTGACATGATAATATAAAAAATGTATGATGGTAATAATTTATTACTAAATTTAGTAATAAAAACAATCCAAAGGGAGAAAAAAATGGCAAAGGTCCTGAAGAAAAAAGCGGTAGCGAAAGTGGCGAAAAAAGCGGCCAAGAAAGCCGTGGCGAAAAAAGTGCTGAAGAAGAAGGCAATGAAAAAAGTCGCAAAAAAAGTGACAAAGATCGTCCTGAAGGATAAACCGGCAAAGATGAAAGTCGCCAAGAAAGCGGCCAAAAAAGCGGTCAAGAAAGCGGCCTGACACCCCTCCGCCGCAACAAAGCGGCGGCATCACCCCAACGGCCCATCGACGCACGGAGCGCGCAGACGGTTCGCGCTCTGCCGACAGAGGCCTTCCCCTCTTTTCCCTACGAAAGTACCCGTCCTAGTCCAGGTAATCCGTTTTAAAACTTTTGAGCGCACGCGTCCAGAGGTCGAAAGAGTCTTCGACGTTGCGCGACGTCACGCCGTAATCCAGGTTGACGTCCATCTCCAGGCACGGGTCACCCTCTTCGTCGAGATAGGCCTTTCCGAAACGTGTATCCCGGTTCCACCGGTTAATCGTCTCCATCGTCATCTTCGCTTCGCTCCACCCTACGGTAAATTGAATGCTTTTGCACGCCGAACCGTCATCCTCGCACCCGTAAAAGTAGATGCCGTACTTTGTCCCGTCAATGCGCCCGATAATGTAGGGGGCACCGTTACTGCTCGTTTTAAGCGTCGCGCTGCCGAACCCCTTTGCCATGCTTTCGATCGCCTTTGCCCCCTCTGCCCAGAGCAGATCCTCAGCGTGCAGCAGTTGGATGTTTGGCATGAACACACAGGCGGTAAGGAGTGACAAAGCCACTGTTTCGTTCCGTTTCATTTGCGTTCCCTTTGTCGTCCGGATACGCAGCATTGTACTCTTATGAGCTTAAAGCAAATGAAACACAATAAATTTTATAAAAACATAAATAAACATTGTATCAATATTAATGGGCAGGGATCAGTACTGTTTCTCCTGGCCGAGGCGGTAGAGGGCGAAGTCATACTTTACGGGGTCATCCGGATCAAAACGTTTGAGGCTCTCCGTCAACTCCGCGACGGCCTGCAAGTCGTAGCTCTTTCGTTGCAGAAGTCCCAGCCGGCGCGACACGTTAAACGTATGGGTATCGAGGGGCATCAGCAGATCGGAGGTGCCGACACCCTGCCAGAGCCCAAAATCGATGGCGTCGCTGCGGACCATCCAGCGCAGGAACATCAGCCACCGCTTCATCGGCGCGCCCCCTTTGTACTTGGTCACTTCACGGCCGACGAGAAAGCGGTATCCGCGGCTCTCATAACCGTTGAGCGCCTGCATCTTCGCTATCACGGCATTCACGCCGTCAATCACGGAACGATTGGGACGGTACGCCTCCGTGAACAGCGCTTCGATATCGCCTTCGAGCTTCAGACGCCGCAGGGTGATAAAGAATTCGATGATGTCCGTCCGATTCTGGAAACGGTAGTATTGCCCTTCGAATGCCCTGCGGATAGCGCTCTCCTCCGCATCCAGCAGCCTGAAATCGAGACCGTCGAGGAAACGGACGATCAGATCGGCGCGCCCGTAAGCGAACAGCGCGCATACGAGCGCGCTGTAGGGCTCCTGGTAACGCTGTGCGACGAGAATGGGATCGGGACGTTCATAGGAGATCTCCTGCGCATGGTTGCGCTGCCCCATCTCCGCATCCAAAAGTGTTTTTAGATCATATTCGTTCATTGGAAAAGAAAAAAGCGCGGTTTACCTGCGCGCGAGCCTGCTGCTGAAGCATGTAGCGAAGCGGAATTTCGCAGCTCCGCAAGGACAAACTAAGTGTTAACGTAGGCATAGGAGCTTTGCCCCTATGCCGTTAAAATTTAAACGACTCGCCAAGGTAGTGCCGCCGGACATCTTCGTTGACCATGATCTCGGCGCTTGTGCCCGACGCGAGGAGCGTACCGCTCTTGATGACGTAGGCGCGATCGCAGACGTCGAGGGTCTCGCGGACGTTATGGTCGGTGATCAGCACGCCGATGTCGTGCTTGACCAGCTGCTCGACGACCTTCTGGATATCAAGGACCGCCAGCGGGTCGACGCCGGCAAAGGGTTCGTCGAGCAATAAGAAGCGGGGACGGGCAACGAGGGCGCGGGCGATCTCGGCGCGGCGGCGCTCCCCGCCCGAGAGGCTGATCCCCTTGCGGTAGCGGATCGGTTCGATGTTGAAGATATCGAGCATCTCGTCGATACGCTCGCGCTGCTCCTTCTTGCTCTTGATCACCGCCTGCGCCGCGACCATCAGGTTCTCCTCGACGGTGAGGTCTTTGAAGATGGAGGCTTCCTGCGGCAGGTAGCCTATCCCCGCTCGGGCCCGGGCGTGCATCGGATAGCTCGAGATGTTTTTCTCGTCGATGAAGACTTCGCCGCCCGTCGCTTCGACAAGGCCGCAGATCATATAGAAGGTCGTGGTTTTGCCCGCCCCGTTGGGACCGAGCAGGCCGACGACCTCGCCGGTGTTGACCTCCAAAGAGACTCCGCGGACGATTTCCGTCTGTTTGATCGTCTTGACCAACTCCTGGGCGCTCAGTTTATGCATGGTACACCTTGTAACAGCGTGCGTCGGGAGCGCACTTTTCGATTTCAATGACGACGGCGGGAATCTCCGCTATCTTCAGCATCTCTATGAGAGTTTCATCCCCCCATTCGATGAAATGGTATCCCGGCTTTTCCAGCTCTTCAAGAAGCCCCAGGGCGAGAAAATGCTCGATACCGTGGTTATAGATGTCGTAGTGGAACATCTGGTCGCCGTAGCACTGCTGCAGCGAAAAGGTCGGCGAGGTGACCGGTTCGTCGATATTGAGATGGCGTGCCGCGGCCTGGGTCAGCGTCGTCTTGCCGCTGGCGAGGTCGCCCTGCAGGACCACGACGCCGCCCCGGGGCAGCGCATCCATCATGGCGCCGACCACCCGGTCCAGATCCTCCCGGCCGCATTTGAGCTGTCTCACAGTTTTGACGAGACCTCGATGATCTGCGCCAGCTTGGCCTTGGCCCGGCCTCCCAGCAGCGCCTCGTCGGCCATCTCGAGCCCCTCCTGGATATCCCGTGCCTTTCCGTCGACGATAAAGGCATTGGCCGCGTTGATCCGCACGATATCGCGCTGCGCTTCCGTCGCACGGTTTTCGAAGATGTTCTGCAAAATCGTGGCATTCGCAACGGCATCGCCCCCGACAATTGCTTCAAGGGGCTGGCGCGGAATGCCGTAGAGGGCGGGATCGATCTCGTATTCGGTGATCCCTTTATCATCGACACGGGCCGCGTAGGTGATGTCGGAGATGCTGATCTCGTCCATCCGTTCCTTTGAACTGACGACGATCGCCGATGTCACGTCGTTGATCTTCAGCGCTTCCGCAATTTTCGGCACGAAGCTTTTATCGAAGACGCCGAGCATAATCTTCCTGACGCCGGCGGGATTGGTCAGCGGGCCCAAGACGTTGAAGATCGTCTTTTCGGGGATGCTTTTGCGTACCGGCATGATGAACTTCATCGCCGGGTGGTGATTCTGGGCGAACATGAAGGTAAAGCCCGTCTCCTCGAGCAGACGCGCGGTCTGTTCGATGCCAAGATCGAGCCTGACCCCCAGGGCTTCGAACATATCGGCACTGCCCGATTTCGAGGTGACGGAGCGGCTGCCGTGCTTGGCAACGTAGGAACCCATCGAGGCGCAGAGGATCGCTACGGTCGAGGAGATATTGAAACTGCCGATCTTATCACCACCCGTGCCGACGATGTCGATCAACTCCGGACGCAGCGCTTCGTCCACGGGCAGCGCAACGGCATTGGCGCGCATCACGGATGCCGCGGCGGCCAGCGCCTCGACCGGCATCGTTTCATCCAGTTTCATCGAGAGCAGGAAGTCGCGCATCTGCGCATCGTCCATCTCATGCCGGAAAAGGCGTTCAAACGCGGCTTGGGCTTCGCTGTAGGTCAATTCAGTTCCTTTACGTATTCGCTTTGCATCGATTTGGGTGTGGATTTCGTCGTCGGGATCTGCAGCACTTCGTAGCGCTTCTCCCCCTTGAGGTAGGCAATGGCGATGATGTCCCCCACCGCGACGTTTTTGCTCGCCTTGACACTCTGGCCGTTGATGCTGACGACCCCGTTTGCGAGCATATCCTGCGCCACGGTGCGGCGCTTCGTGATATTGACCGCATTCAGAAATTTATCTATTCTCATGCGGTAATTGTAGGGAATGATTACTAAATCCGCCGTTACGGCAGGTACTTTCTCGCCTCTTTCAATACATCATGCAGGTGGCGGTCGAAATCGCTTTTGAGCGCGAGCAGTTTACTGTTCTCCAGGTTACGCGACAGGCCGACATTGAGGGCCTCGCTGACCTGTACCATGTGGGTCGCGCCGATATTGGCGCTGACGCCTTTGATATCGTGCGCCAGTTTCTTGGCGGCATCGAAGTTCCCCGTCTTGATAAAGACTTCCAGCGTCTGGTCCGCACTGGCGTACAGCGTGACGTACTCCTCGAGGATCTCGCCGTAAAGCTCCGCATCGCCGCTGGCGCGCATCAGACCGTCCTTGGCCGCGAGTACTTCCGTATTGGCGAAGGTGGTCCCCTTCAGCGGCGACGTTGCCGTGCGGGCCGGCGTCTTGGCGGCCGGAGCGACCGCCTTGACAAAGCGGCTGAACACTGTATAGAGCCGCCCGACCTGCACCGGCTTGGTCAGATGCGCGTTCATCCCGAGCGCGTACATCTTCGCGATCTCCTCGGGCAGTCCCAGACCGGTCAGCGAGACGATCGGCATATCGTCGTACTGCGCGTCCGAACGGATGTGGCGCGTCGCTTCGTAGCCGTCCATGACCGGCATGTTAATATCCATCAGCACGAGGTCGAAACGGTTTTTCGGGTCCTGCACCGCTTCAAGGGCTTCGACGCCGTCGCTGGCCATGGTGACCCGGATGCCGCTGCCGTTGAAGAGGCTCAGCAGCACCTTCTGGTTGATCAGGTTGTCTTCGACAATCAGTACCGACGCCCCCGCAAAGGCACTGAAGCTCTGCTTCGTGATATTCGGCGTTTCCGGGACATCCTCATAGTGCTGCTCGGTGATCGCTTTGGGCGACGTGTGCCGCGGCGTCACGCCCTCGGTATCGACCTCTTTGATACTGTCTTCGAACAGGTCAACGATCAGGTCGTAGATACGCTGAAGGTTCAGCGGCTTCATGATGCGTGCATCAATCAGGGATTTGAGTCCCGAGACGTCGTGGGGCTCGTTCATCATGCTTCCCGCCAGAACGACCTTGTTGTCCGTTTCGCTCTTGACCCGCTTTATCAGGGCCTGGACGTCCGGCGTAAAGGCGTCTTCGGCGATGATAACGACCTCGCTCTCAAAGAGAATATCACTCTTGTTTCTGATCGCCCCCAGCGATCGGACACTGACGTCGTTTTTAAAGTACTCCAGCATCTTTTTGAGCGCATCCGCCGCCGTCGGCTGCACCTCGACGATCACGAAACTGTGTCCCGTGAAGGCCTTGGCCGGGAGACGGTAGTGGCGTTTTTCGTTGACGTCCGGCACTTCCAGCGGGATCGTCAGAATGAAATCGCTCCCTTTGCTTATGACGCTTTTGATCTCGATGGCACCGCCCATCATCCCAATCAGCGCACGGGAGATGTAGAGCCCCAGGCCCGTCTCTTTGAGATCGTTGGCTGAGGAGAAGGGTTCGAAGATATCATTGAAACGTTTCGGATCAATACCGATGCCCGTGTCGGAGATGATAAACTCCAGCATCACCTTCCCGCCCTTGTCCGGCAGACGCCGGATATGGAGCTTCACCTCCCCGGCTTCGGTGAACTTCATAGCGTTGCTCATCAGGTTGGTAAGCACCTGCCCCAGGCGCAGCGAATCCCCGATGAACTTGGCCGGTACGCCCTTCTCGATGTCGAAGATGAATTCGACCCCGCGGCCCCGTGCACGGCTACTGACCGTACCTGCCATCTCGTCGAGAACGTTGTTGATATTGAACAGTTCATGCCGCAGCTTGACCTTGTCGGACTTGAGGTTCAGGAAGTCGATCAGGTCATTCGTGATGTCCAGGAGCAGTTCATCGGAATGCTTGATCTTCTCCAGTTCACGGCTCTGTTCCGGGTCGAGCTGCGTCTGAAGGATCTTCTCGCTGCTGGTGTTGATCTCCTTGGCCGGCTGCCGGATCTTCTCGCCGACGTTGACCATGATATCTTCTTGGTGCTCGAGCATCTGCTCGAGCTCTTCGTGCTCTTTTTTGAGTACGCGGCTTATTTTTGACAGCTTCTGCTTCTGATAGAGGGCGAAAAGGATCAGCAGCAGCAAGAGCGCTCCGAGGATCACCAGCGCAATCAGGATCTTTTCGGACGGGATCCCTTTCGAAGGCCTGTCGACATAGATGGTTTTGACCTCCGGTGCGGCAGGGATATAGACTGTTTTGATCTCCGGTTCGGCGGGAACATAGATCGTTTTCACCTCTACCTTCGGCTCGGGTTCGGCTGCAGGCACTTCATCGCCGCGGTGGGTATAGACATAGGCGTCCGGGAAAGAACGCTGTACCTTTTCCAGCACCCTGGAGACGACCTCGCTGTCGCGGAGCGGCTCGACACTGGTGATGTAGTGACGCCCCGACCGTCGACTGACAACCTCGAAATGCTCTTTGGCCTGTGCTTCGGCGATGGCGGGATCTTCGGCAAATTTCCGCTTCAGGGTATGGACATAGATGTCCATCTCCGCTTTGCTGTTGCCCGCGGCAACCACAATATTCATATAGGGTTCCGCCGCCATCAATGCCAATGACGCCATGGCGACAAGCGCGGTTATGATCAGTTTATAATATTGCATCCGCCACCCCCTAACGGATTTTGTATTTCGACTGTTCGATGAACTGATCGAGGGACGAAATCGTCTGTTTGAGAATAAATCCGATGGCATTCGTCAATGCCTCTATCTCCTCCGCATTCCGCTCCCGGCACGCCGCCTCAAGCAGATCGGCGAGGCAGGCGAGTTTATACACACCGAGTTCGGCAAGGGACTGCTTCATCTTGACGCAGTACTCCGCCGCCTCCCCGAGCTGCCCCTGCCCGATCATCCCCATGATCACGCGGTCGGCCTTGACATACTTCCAGATCGCCTCTTTGAGTTTTTCGACAAAGGCCGTATAGTCATTGCCGCAGTGGGCCAATCCGTCCGCCGCCACAAAAAACTGGTGGGCAGATTTGCAATAGACGCTGCGCTCATTCTGCTCGCCGGCCATGACCGTCCCGTTGAGGAAGGCCTCCACCGCTGAAACGGCTTTCGCTTTTGCCGTATCGGCTGCCGGAGCGACCTCTTCCGGAACGTGCGGCTCGGGGCGCGCCTCTTCCTTGACGGCCTCCTCGACGGCAGGTGTTTCCGGCGCCGCGGCCTCCGGCTCCTCTGGAGCCGTGCTCAGCGCATCGGAGTAGAGCGCCACCAGCATCTCGAAGACGAACTGCTGGGTGAAGGGCTTATAGATGAGCCAGTCGACGTACTCGAGGGCGCGCTCCTCGACCTCCTGGTGGTTGATCATACTTTCGATCATCACGATCTTCGGGCATGCGTCCCCCAGCTTCTGGATATCCGCATAGAGTTCGTCGCTCCAGTATTCGGAGGAGACCATGACGATATCGTACGACTCCATGAAGGCCAGGTCCGCCACATTGCCGACGCTCACGTCGTGACGGAAGTATTCCAGCATCGGCACCACGGCCTTCGCACTGCCGATATCGTTGTCGACGACCAGGGTCTTGCGCCCGACGCCTTCTTTATTCGGCAGACGGTAGTGGCGTTTTTCCTTGAGGTTTTCGGCGGAAAGGAGCAGATGGAAATTGACTCGCGTCCCTTTCTTCGGCCGGCTGCTCAGACGGATGCTGCCCTGCATCGCGTGCACGATGTCACGGGCGCGCTGCAGCCCGCTGCCGCGGATCTCAAACGCCGCGGCCGGGGTGTCGCTGGTCAGCATCGGCATCAGGTTCTCTTCGACGATCGTCTCGTCCATCCCGACCCCGTAATCGATCACCTCGAAATGGAGCTCCAGCGCCTCGTCATTGCTTTCGTTCCGGCTGATCTGGACGACGACATCTTCGCGCTTATCGGTAAAATCGATCGCATTCCCGATGATGTCGCTCAGTAGACGGGAAAGCTTGTAGCGGTCTCCGATGACCGCGGAAGGGACATTCTTTTTCATCCGGTAAACGATGGAGATGCGCTTCTCCTGCGCATCAAGGGAGAGGATATTCGCGACATCGCGCAACGTATCGTTGAGGTTGAACGGGGCGTCTTGCAATTCGACCGCCTCGACCGGGACAACTTCCGGCCTCGAGGGCTCTTTTTTCTTAAATAGCTTTCCAAACAGTGCCAATTGTCTGCTCCTTTAACTGGCGAAACCGCTCCTGAACTGCTGTTTTTTAACGACGATCTCTTTTTGCTTCTCTTTGCGGCGCGTATCTTTTTCGACAAAGATCTTTTTCCGGGTCTCCGGATCCATCTCCGTATAATACATCACCGATGACCACGTCCCCGGCGTCGGCGTAAACACCTGCGCCTGTTCCGGATTCATCTTGAGCTCTTCGGACGTGAAGCGCTTCAGCTCATGCATGTCCGCTTCCGTACAGCCCGGGTGTGCTGCAATAAGATAGTACGTCAAAAACTGCTTTTTTCCCTCATCTGCGTTTAGTTTATCATAAAGCTTTTTAAAATCGATCAGCGTCTGCTTGCCCGGCTTGCCCATCAGGTCGAGAACGTGCTGCTGTGTGTGCTCCGGTGCCACCTTCATCTGCCCGGAAATATGGTGGCGTACCAGCTCTTTCAGGTAGTCGTAGCCGTGTTGTTTGTCCTCGTTGATCAGGTCGTAGCGGATGCCCGAAGCGACAAAGGCCTTCTTGATCCCCGGCACAGCCCGCACCTGGCGCAGCAGGTTGATGTTGCGCGAATGGTCCACCTTCATGGAGGAGCAGAGGTGGCGCGAATCGACGCAGCGCTGGTGGTCACAGGTGCCGAGTTTGAGCTTTTTGTTACACTCGTAGCCGTACATGTTCGCCGTCGGCCCCCCGACGTCGGAGATGATCCCCTTGAAATCATTGTACGCGGTAAAGGCCTTTGCCTCGCCGACGATGGAGGCCTCCGAGCGGGTACGGATGGTGCGCCCCTGGTGCACGCCGATGGCGCAGAAGTTGCATTCGCCCCAGCACCCCTGGTGGGTCATGATGGAGAATTTGATCGTCTCCAGGCACTTCACCTCACCCTCTTGCCTGTGATAGGGGTGCAGCTCCCGCGTAAAGGGCATGGCGGAGAGGCCGTCCATCTCCGGCTCGCTGAGGTAGTCGCAGGGCGGATTCTGGATCAGGTAGCGGCCGTCGACCTCCTCGCAGAGCCCCTTGGCGGAGATGGGGTCGTTGTTGTCGTAGAAGTACTGGAACATATCGATGTAGCGCTCCTTCTCCTTCAGACACTCGGCGTGGGAAGGGAGCTGAATGTAATCGGGCTCCGGCGTTTTGGAGATATGACAGACCCCGCGTACCGTCGTCGGACTTTCGCCCTTTTCCAGAGCATGCGTCAGGTCCAGCAGGGCGATCTCCCCCATCCCGTAAATGAGATAGTCCGCCTTGGCGTCAAAGAGGATCGGTTTGCGCAGCTTGTTGCTCCAGTAGTCGTAGTGGGTGATGCGGCGCAGGCTCGCTTCGATTCCGCCCAGAACGATCGGTGCCGTATGTTTGAAATGGCGGCGGATCAGGTTCGTATAGACCAGGGTCGCGCGGTCGGGACGCTTGTTGTTTTTGCCGCCGGGAGTATAGTCGTCGCTGTTGCGGAACTTCTTCGTCGCCGTATAGTTGGAGACCATCGAGTCGACGCTTCCGCCGCTCACCCCCCAGAAGAGCCGGGGCTCCCCGAGGCGGCTGATCTCTTCGGCGCTCTCGATGTCCGGCTGGCCGATGATGCCGACACGGTACCCTTCGCGCTCAAGAATGCGCCCCACCATCGCCACGCCGATAAAGGGCGAATCAATATAGGCGTCCCCGCTGACGAGGATGACATCAAGCTGTTCCCAGCCGCGGCGCTGCATCTCTTCGGGGGTCGTGACAAGAAAATCTTTGGCGGTAAAACCGTTATCTTTGACGGGTTTGCGGCGACTCAGGGCATCTCCTTCGCAGCGGTAGCGCTCAGTGCGCTCCTTCAAGCATATTAAGGTTAGAATAATATCACAAGAAGTACACAGAGGGGTGGAAATGGAACTGAGCGACGAGATCATCGAACATATGATGGCGCCGAAAAACTACGGCAAACTGGATGACCCGGGCGGGGTCGGCATAGGCTACGACGAACGAAGCGGCGAGTATGTCATCCTGTACCTGGGCAAGGACACCGCTGGGGTCAACGAGATCGCCTTTGCGACCAACGGCTGTCAGGACACGGTCGTGCTCGGTTCCGTCTTTACCGAAATGGTCAAAGGCGCGGGCATCGACGAAGCCACCGCGATCATGCACAAGATGGAGGAGAAGGTCGCCGACGCCCCCGAAAAGCAGCGGGCCTGCTCGGAGCTCGTTCTGACGGCGTTCAACGCCGCCCTGCAGAACCTGTCACACCGGTCTCAGGGCGGGGAGGAGGAGCTGCACCGGCTCCCCATTGCCAGCAGCTGCGCCACGGAGGAGACGAAGTGACAGCGGACGTTTTCGGGCATAAACACGCCCTCTGGCTTAAAATCCTCTTTACCTCCTTCATGCTCGAAGACGAGGCGGTCAAGTCCGAGCTCTACGACCATGCCCAGATCGCCTTCCGGCATCTGCGCTGGATCGCGCGCGCCCTGGCGGAAAAGGGAACCGCATACACCTACGACCGCGACGTCGACCTTGGTCGACCCGCCGACACGTTTGAAGCGTTGAAAGCCCTCACTGGGGCCGTCGAGGCGACCATGGCCCTCTACCCGGCTTCAGTGCTCTCGTCACGCATGGTTACCGACGACGAATACCTCATCGCAAGACTGGAGGCCCTGCAGGAACGTCCCGACACCAACGCCCCCGTGACCGCCTTCGACCGCCACCGCACCCTGCCGGGCAAATCCCTCGACCAGCCCCAGACCGACGCGCTGACCCTCTTTTTGTTCGAGGAGTCCTACAAAGAGTACGAGCTGATCCTCATCTACGCCTATATGCAGAACGAAAGCGGCAACCTGCTCGAGCGCGACATCTACCAGGACCTGATCGACGAGTCGCAGTTCCACCTGAAGTCCTTCGGGAACATGATGGCGCAGATGGGGATCCTCGCCCTGCCCCGTCCCCTGGATGAACGGACCTACAAGATCGACGATCTCGATGCCTTTATCCGCAACGGCATCGCCGAGGAGGAGAATGCCAAAGAACAGTGCCGCTCCCTCGCCGAAGCGGTCAGGGATGAGGAGCTCTCCGCCTTTTTCGACTTTATCAACTTCCAGGAGAGCTACCACATCGAACTGATGAAAAAACTGTTGGCTCAGGTATCGCCGAAATAGAGCTCCAGCCAGAACTGGCAGACGTAATTCGGCTGCCAGTCGTACTGCATGTCGTAGTCGATGCGGGGGATGATCTCGTAAAAGATCCATCGCCGCGCAAACGCCTGTTTCCAGCCGAGACCGATGCTGTACCTGTAGATGCCCGGGGTCATTTCGACTGTGGTGACGTTCGTGTCGGCGCTCTGGGGGTTGTCAACCACCGTCCGCCCCGACGCCGACACAAAAGTACGGAATCCCGCCCTGAAGCCGAGACTGTTAAAATAGGAGAGCGACGTCATGTACGCCATGCCCTCTCTTTCCGTCTCGGTTGAGCGCTGCAGCTGCAGACGCACCAGCTCCTCTTTGGAGATACGACGGTCGAAATAGAGGTCGGTCTCTTCGTAAAACAGTCTCTTGACGGAGTAATCCACATACTGTACCGGCCGGATCAGCCAGTCATAGAAGTTCATGCGGTATTCGATGCGCCCCTGCGTGAAGGGATTGGTCAAGCCCCGGAAACCGGCGGAAACGCTCGCTTTGACGTCCCGCAGAAAATCCGGCAGGAAATAGCGCGCCCCCACCCCCGTCGTTTCGTTGATCTGGCCGTTTTCGGAGATGACATCCTTGTCCTTGTCCGCCAGCGGGTCACCGACAAAGATCTGCAGCTGCTCCTGGGTATGGGGCAGTTTCATCGCGAAGCGGATGTTGTTGAGAAACTTCCACCCCTCCTCCTTGTTGTACTCGGCCCCGCCGCGCAGGATCAGATAGCTCCTTTCTCCCTTGTACAAATAGGTGTCGTCATGGAAGAGCTCGTCAAAGTAGTCTGAGAGCCCTTCACTGGCATTGCCGTCCCGGGGAACCCTTCGGCGTTTTTTTTTCGTTTCGCGCCCGCCCCAGCTGGACAACTTCTGATCGGCATTGGCCGAAAAGACATGCACCTTCTGCGTCACATCCGCATGAAATGCGTCGATATACTCCATGCTGCTCTCGAACCACCCCTGTTCCTCCAGCAGATACATCTTCCAGTCCGTCACGTTGAGCGCGCGATGCACATTAACCTCATTCACCAGTGCGCTGCAGTTGCATTCGGGAACGGGACCGTCAAAGACGGAGGGAAAGGCGGGCGGTTCCACCTGTGCCGACAGGGACACCGCTAAGAGGAAGAGAAAAAAAAGGTAAACGGGCCCCGGCTTTTTCATGCCTAGAGTATAACATTACAGCGCCGTTTTCACGAACGGATATTTTAAAGCGCTTTAAATACCAGCAGCATCTTGTCGTTCGTATCGTAGAGCGAGATATTCTTGTAGTGGGTCAGTTTGAGGTTCGGGACGTTTCGGAACCGTTTGAGGGGGTGGAACCACTGCACGATCTCCGACTGCTCCTTGGCGTAGCACTCCGGCGACGTTTTCGTAAAGAGGGTGAACTGCGTATGCAGCTCTTCGGCTTCGAAATAGGCGTCGACGGCCAGGAAGTGCTCCTCGTCCTCGTTCGTCATCGTCCCTTCCGCGACATCCGTGAAGCCGTGAAGGGTATTGATGTCGGCGATGAAGACCCCGCCCGGGTTGAGCCGCTGCGCCACGCACTGAAGGAAAACGAAAAGCCCGTCCTTGTCGAGGAAATTGAGCACATCGAAAACGGCAACGGCGGCGTCGTAGCTCCCTTCGACTTCGCAGATCCCCTTGCGCGACACATCAAGCCCTTTGGCCGCGGCGGCCTCCACCATCACTTCGCTCTGGTCGATGCCCGTGCATGCCAGGCCCATCTCCTGCGCTTTCTGCATCAAAGCACCGCGGCCGCAGCCGATATCAAGCAGCGATTTTGCCGGGTAGTTTTGCAGGGTATTCAGGTAAAGATCGTGCAGCCGTTCGGTCGACTCCTCTATGCCGAGGAGGTGTTCGGCCTTCGCGTAGAGGTCAAGACTCACTGACGACCTTGTTGATCTTTTCGTAGATGTCGAGGATCTCCGCTTTTTTCTCAAAGTAGCTGTTTTTGTTGGCGATCAGGTGCGTCGTCGACTCCATGATCTCCTCGACGACCTCCAGGCCGTTCTGTTTCATCGTCGTTCCCGTCTCGACGATATCGACGATCATATCCGCCAGCCCGACCAGCGGGGCGAGTTCGATGGAGCCGTAGAGCTTGATGACGTCGGCGGCGACGGCGCGCTCGGCGAAGTAGCGTTTAGTGATGTTGACCATCTTCGTCGCGACCTTGATCTCCGGCTTGGTGAGGTCGAGCTTCTCGCCCTGCTTCATCCCGATAGCGACGCGGCAGTAGCCGCGGCCAAGGTCCAGCAGGCGAATCACGTCGAGCCCCTGTTCTTCGAGGGTATCAAGCCCCACGACGCCGATATCGGCCGCCTGGTGGTAGACATAAGTCGCCACGTCCTGGTTGCGTACCAGCAGAAAACGGAAGTTCGGCGTATCGAGAATCAGCTTGCGGTCGTCGAAAGCGAACGTCTCTCCGAAAATCGTCTCGAAAATCTCGAGGGTCTCTTTGGCGATTCTGCCCTTCGGCAGCGCGACGGTCAACATAGTCCAGCCTTTTGAATGATCTTTTTCATGCCCGAGAACAGCAGCAGCGGCTCATAGTTCGGCGTGCTGAACAGCGGCATGAGCAGAGATGCGTCCCCGCCGGTGAGGTAGACCGGCAGGCCGTAACCGGACACCTCTTTGGCCAAAAGGCCCAGGGCACCGTAACTGATCGCATCCCGCGTATTTTTCGGCATTTTATCCAATTGCATATCAAAATTGAATGAGCTGTCCAGGCGCGGAGAGATGCGGTGGTAGGTCTCCGCGAGCGCCGACACCCCCGGGTAGATGAATCCCCCCTGAAAACGCCCGCCGCGCACAACGTCGACCGTGATAGCGCTGCCGGCATCGACAATGACCCCCTCTTCCACCGCTTCACAGGCTGCAACACGGTCGATGCCCATCGTCGCATAGTAGTCATGCCAATTGATACAGGGGCGCAGGTCGGTCCAGTTCTCCAGCATCTCCAAACGGGACTGGAGCGAGGCATTGACGTTGATGTAGTAGACGGGGAGCGTCACGCCGGCGGGATCGAATGCAGCGGCATCTTCCCGGTAATCACGCCCCTGCGTATCGTCGTAGAAGTGGAAAGAGGTGTTGCCGATATCACATAAAAGCATTGTTAGATTCCACCTTAACTTAATGGGGCGAATAAAGCGCCAAGGGCGCAAGGGCCCGCTGCCGATTTAGCGTAGCGTAATTCCGCAGGGCGTTTAGCCCGAGGACAACACGAACACAGTGTCAACGTAGTTGCAGGGGCTTTGCTCCTGCAGCGTAGCATTAAATAAGTTTCCAGCCTTGTTGTCTAAAGGCGGCTTCGGCCTTGGAACAGAGCGGCGCGTCGATCATCAGGACCCGGTGTTTGAACGCGTGGTCCGCGTACAGTTCCAGCTTGCGCAGGATGACGTCGAGTTTCTCCACGTCTTTCATCACGACCCGGCTCTTCTGGGCGACGACGAAGATCGCCGTGTAATACCCCTGGCGGTCCGTCGCACTGAAGAGACGGATACGGTTGCGGATCCCCAGTGCCTTCGGCTGGACCTCATCAAGGTTTTTGTAGATCAGTCCTTTGGCATTGAGGCGGTCGATGATGGGTTTGAACATGGTGCGTGTCTCTTCGTAGTGGAGCATTTTCATAGTGCAATTATAGCGCACGAATCGATGCCGGGCAGTGTCACTCCCCTGAAGATCCCTGCGGCAACGGTTCGAAGACCACGCGGTTGCGACCCTGCGCCTTGGCGCGGTAGAGCATCCTGTCCGCTGCGGCGAGCAGCGTCTCGACCTTTTCTCCAGGTCCCGGAAGCGAGGAAACACCGCCGATGCTTGTCGTCACCCGTCGTTTTCCGGCGTCGAACGCAAGCCCGAGCGCCTCGATTTCCCTGCGAATCGACGCGGCAGTCTCCTGGTGTATTTCCATGTCGTTCCCACCTAAAACGACGGCAAATTCGTCCCCGCCCAAACGCGCCGCCAGGTCGTCCGCTCTGCGGGTATGTTCATGCAGTACTTCGGCCACTTTGACCAGACAGTCATCTCCCGCAGGATGGCCGAGCGCATCATTGAACGATTTGAAATTATCCAGATCCAATTCCAGCAAGGTCACGGAAGCGCCGTTCCGTGCACCCCGCTGGAGCGCTTCCTGAACGAATTCGTTAAAGTGCCGGCGGTTCGCCAGGCCCGTCAACGGGTCATGCCGGGAGAGGAAGGCCGCGTGTTCCTCCGCCAGGTGCCGCTGCGTAATGTCGTGATGCGTGATGACGAAGATCGCGTTTCCACTTCCTTCCAGTGGCTTGACGTGCATCATGAACCAGCGCTTCTTCTCCGGACTGTGGCAGGGGTACTCATACCTGAAATCGGCCCGCTCTCCCTGAAGGACATCCAGGATGCCCGCCGAGACCTCAACGGCCAGGGCATCGCCGGAAAGAACCGACGCCTCCACAACCTGAAGATAGTTACTTCCGACGCAAGCAAACGTTTCGATGATCCCGTTTGCCGCTCCGAAAGCCTTCCAGGCGGCATTAACGTCGATAATCGTTCCGCTGCGGTCGATGACCGCGATCTGCTCATCAATGGAGTTGAAAACCTGCGTATGCAACCGTGCAGCGTCGACCATCATTCACTCCCTTCCCCTGACAGGGGCATGCTGGCGCAATTGCCGGTCATGCCATCGGCGCAGCATCAGGAGCGCGGCGAGGGCGCCGAACAGGGCGTACCCCATATCCGACTGCGTATCCCAGACATACCCCTGTGTCCCCAAGAACGCCTCTGCGGCCTCCTCGCTGAGCAGCGCGACCCACCATTCGATGAGCTCGTAAAAGGCGCTGAGCCCCAGGCAGAAGCTGACGATGAAAAAGAAGCGCCACCCCTCCCCGCGGATCACATCCAGGCGGATCGTCACTTCCCGCGCGATCAGCGCCGGTACGAACCCCTGGGCAAAATGGCCGACCTTGTCGTAGTTGTTGCGGCTGCTCTCAAGCAACCCGTCGAAAAACGGCACTTCGGCATAGGTGTAGTGGCCGCCGATCATTAATATGATGCTGTGGAGCAGGATCAGCCAGTAGAGCAGCGGCGTCAGGGGGAAACGGCGGTAGGTCACGGCCAGGACGACAAAACCGATGACCGCGGGGGCGACTTCGAGCACCCAGGTCAGGCGGTCTTTCGGTGCGATTCCGGACCAGAGCAGAGTCCCGGCAAAGATCACGGTCCACGCAAGGAGCGCGCCGCGTCCCATGCTAGCGGCCGTAGTACGCCATCAGTGACGCCTTTGCAATGGCATGGGCGTTGAGCATGTACCCCACCAGCGCCGGCATTGCCGAGACGTCCAGGTCGAGGGCCGCGACATCGAGGGCGTAAACGGTGAAGACATAGCGGTGCGGACGGTCACCGACCGGAGGGCAGGCTCCGCCGAAGCCCGCCTGTCCGAAGCTCGTCATGCTCTGTACGGCTGCTTTGGGCATCAGGCCTTTGGCACCGTTCCCGGCACCGGAAGGCAGAGCGGTCACCGTTGCGGGCAGGTTGAAGACGACCCAGTGCCACCAGCCGCTGCCCGTCGGCGCATCCGGATCATACACGGTCACGGCAAAACTCTTCGTCTCCTTGGGCGCGTTCGCCCACTGCAGCGCCGGCGAAACGTTTTCACCGCTGCACCCGAAGCCGTTAAAGACCTCCTTCATGGTCAGCTGTCCCTGAAGATCGCTGCTTGTCAGCGTAAAATTTCCGGCATGCAGCCATGCGGCGGCAACCAGCAGAACACTCATCACTGCTTTCATGATGACTCCTTTGAGCGTAAATCGAACGTCACCCATTATACACTACTAAAACGGACCCTCTGCCCCGCTCAGCCGAGGTAGGAACGGACCGTGTCAAAGAAGCGCTGGTGATCCCCGCACATCACCGATTTGCGCGAAAAATCCACGCCCTCCCCGCCGAGGCGGTTCGCAACGAAGCCCCCGCCGCAGACCTCGTAGTGTCCGCAGGCGACGCACTCCGGCGGCAGCGTTTCGCGCAGATCGGCGCAGCGGCGGATGACCGGATCCTGCGCAGCCGTCTCCAGCCCGTGCTCGCGGACGTTGAAGTCCGTCCGTACCGCGCCGTCGGCAAAGTAGCGCAGGTAGTCATGGCGTTCATACTGCCCGTCGCTGTTGACGATGACGCTGTTGAGCCTTTCGCCCCCGACACCATCGCCGTGGTGTGAAGAGCCCAGCATGCGCTTGATCGCGTCGCGGAAGATGCGGATATCAATCGAAGGGTCGTCCGCCTCGGCCCACAACCGGAAAAGCTCGGCGTACCACGCCCCGTAATCCCGATTCGGCGGCGCGTCGTAGTTGTAGTGGATGGGCCAAAGTACGCTCACCCGCTTTTTCGGCAGCGTCTTGATCCAGGCTAAATAGTCCGCGGGCGGGATGTCGGGGTCCGCCACGCTCAGGACCCCGCCGAAAAAGGGGAGCAGCCCGTCTGATTCCAGCCGTTTCAGGTTCTCCGCGACCCGCGCGTAGCTGCCGCCGCCTCCTTTTGTCACGCGGCGCCGGTCGTTATAGGCTGCCGGCCCGTCCAGGCTTACCCCGATGGAACCGCCCGCTGCCGCGATCCGTTTGAGCAGCGCCGCATCGTAGTCGTAGAGATTCGTCTGCAGGCCGATGCCCAGCCGCTTCGTCTCCCGCCGCAGCGCACCGGCTGCTGCCAGAAAAGGGGTCATGGAGGCTTCCGGCCACAACGAGGGTTCACCGCCGTGCAGGACCAGGCGTATGCGCCGCTCGGGATGCTCTCCGAGATAATCGGCGATACGATCAAGCGCCTTCAGGCCTGTCTCGAGGGGCATGAACTTCGGGACACGCGTGTAGGTCTTGTCTTCGGAATTGAACATATAACAGTAGGTGCAGTCGAGATTGCACGTTTCGGTCAGTTTTAGAATTACGGAAGCGATCATAAAAGCATCCGCCGCCGCGGGAGAGCAGCGGCAGCATTGACGAACGTCAGGCGCCCGGCGTCATCTCAACGGCGACATCCAGACCTGCGTCAATATCGAGGTCGAAGGGGTTCAGCCCGTCCATATTGGCAGATTTGATCTCGGCAACGATGTTCTTCATGATCTTTTTCTGCATTGTTTCGGCACTGATAGCTCCCTCCGGGAGACCTTCGATTTTGACTTGCACTTTCTGAGACATTACGACCCTCTTGCATTTGAATTTCGGAACCGGGTAGACAGAACGTATTCCCGATAATTTTCCGCAAGGGATAATGCATATTTCTTTCCAAAAATTATTCACTCCTATTGTGCGGGAGGCGGCGGCGGGAATGTCGCGTAGGGGGGATGCGGTTCCGCACTCGGCGGAACGTATGCCGGGGCCTCGCTTCCGGCCGCCCCCAGATGCCGTACATAGCGGTAAAAAGCCCGTAAATCCCGCTCTTTCATCTGGTTAAGGTTGAACCAGGGCATGGGGGGACGCGCTTTGAGGTTTTTTGCGAACGCCACCCACTTATCCTCCGTCATCTGGCTCAGCCGGTTGCGCAGGTTCGTCGGGTAGGTCGTCCCCCAGGAACCGCGCCATCCAAATGCACTCCCCGTCAGCCAGAGCTTCTCGGGGACGTTCCCCTCGCGCATCAGATAATTCGGCGTATGGCAGTCGTTGCACCCCATCATCACCGCGACGTAACGCCCCTGTTCCAACATGTCGGTCTTCTCCGATGCCACAAGGGCGAGCCCTGTCAGCAGCAGAGCAGCACAGCAGACCGCGCCCCGAAAGCTTCCGTTTTTTATCCACTTCATCACGTCTCCTTCATGCAAAAGCTCTCTTTCATTTTATGCCCAGCGTTCTTAGGAAATCACATATTTTTGATATTAGAATTTATGATTAAAACATGCCGATCTTTCCCGGAGTGCTATAATGCCCCGAAAAAGGTTTTTGCGATGCGTTCACTCCTTTTCTCCCTGCTGCTGTTTTGCCTCGGTGCCGCCGCCGAAGCGGTACCGCCCGACTTCGTCGATCTCAAAGCAGCCGTTCCCTCCCTCCGCATCGAGGCGCGCTATTTCGGCAGCAACAACTTTGTCGGTCGGCCCGTTGACGGCTACGAAGCGCCGCGCTGCTACCTGACACGTCCGGCGGCGGCGGCGTTGAAGCAGGCGGAAGCCGCCCTCGCGCCCTTCGGACTCGGCCTCAAGGTCTTCGATGCCTACCGTCCCCAGCGCGCCGTCGATCATTTCGTACGCTGGGCGAAGGATCTCGACGATACGAAGATGAAGGCTGCCTACTACCCCCGTGTCGACAAAAGCGTGCTCTTCAAAGCGGGGTATATTGCGGCGCGGTCGGGGCACTCGCGCGGCAGCACGGTCGACCTGACACTGGTCGACCGGGAAAGCGGTCAGGAGCTGGACATGGGAACGGGCTTCGATTTCTTCGGACCCGAGTCGTGGCCCGACAGTATGGCGGTCACGGCGCAGCAGCGCGCGAACCGTCTGCTGTTGCAGCGCATCATGACGCGCGCCGGTTTCCGGCCGTTGCGGGAGGAGTGGTGGCACTTTACGCTGGAAAGCGAGCCCTATCCCGACCGCTATTTCGATTTCCCCGTCCGTTGAGACATCCGCGGGGGGTCGGCTTGACCTTTAGCCGTTGCTGTAGGGGTGGTAGCGCTGTACGGTCTCTTTGAGGTTCTGCTTCTGCACATGGGTATAGACCTGCGTCGTCAGCAGCGAGGCGTGCCCCAGCAGCTCCTGGACGACCCGCAGGTCCGCTCCGCCGATGATCAGCGCCGTCGCGTAGGAGTGGCGCAGGACATGCGGAGAGATCCCGAGGTATTTTTGGGTGATCTTGTACGCGGAGACGCGGCTAAGCACCCGCCCCCGGTGGTTCAGCCAGAGCTGGTTGCGCTCAAAGGGCACCGCGTCGAGATAGCGCTCGATCATACGCCGTGCAGCCTCGGCGACGGGGACGAGACGCTCTTTCTCCCCCTTGCCGTGCCGTACCCGAAGCCACTCCCCCTCGAAATCGCTCCGCTCGACGGCGAGCGCTTCGCTGATGCGCACCCCCGTCGCATAGAGGAACATGATCAGCGCCCGGTCCCGGAGGTCGGTCCATTTTTCCGTCCCGATCGCTGACACACCCCGTTCGATCGCATCGAAACTGAGGAACTTCGGCAGCAGTTTGGGAATCTTGGCGAGGGCGAAGCGTTCCGACTCCGCCGTAAAGCGGCGCGAATGACAAAAGGCGAAAAAGGCGTTGAGCGAGGAGAGTTTGCGGTTGAGGGTGCGTTTGTTCGCGATCCCGCCGAGCAGTTTCAGCACGTCGGCGGTCTCCAAGGAGAGCAGCGGACGCTCTGCCGCACGCTCGAGCTGTTCGAGGTCCGAGCGGTACGCCTCGACCGTCCGCTTGCTCAGGGCCTTTGTAACGGTGATGTATTCGATAAAGGCTTCGAGCGGACCGGACACGCCGCGCTACTCTTCGACGGTAATGATCTTGTCGCGCACGTAGAAGGCTTTCTCCCCGGTAAAGTTGATCCCGTCGTCCAGGGCGATATTGTAGACCTCCGTCTGCGTCATCGCTTTATCCATGACGATCAGGTAGCCCTCTTTCTCGAGCAGGTAGAGCTTCTCTTTGCCCACGATCATCCCGAGAAAATGCGCAAAAGGGAACTTCTGCTTGGCCACCGGCTGCAGTGCCGGGGTGAGGTGGAGCACTTCCCCCTCTTTCGTTGCCGCCCAGATCCCCGAGGCATCGAAGACGACGTCGCGGAGGTCGAGCTTCTCACGCCGCTCTTTGTCACTCAGGCTGAAAAGACGGTTCGGGGTAGCCGCCACCATCGTGTCACCGATGACTTTGAAATAGAAGACGTTGTCGAAATAGGTTTCTGTGCTGACCACCGTCGAGCGCAGAAGCTCCTTCTCCTCGTAGTTGACGACGACCAGGCGGCCGTCAAGCGTCGGGAAAACGACAAGGTTCCCGAGGAAGTAGGGATTGGAGATGCGGACATCCACTGCCGTCGCCGGCGTTCCCGGCAGCTTGTAGTAGCTCTTGCCCGTGGAGAGGCGGTAGATCCCGATATCGTTGCTGGAAAAGAGTACGGCGAGGTAGTCCCCCTCCACCGCGGCGGCGGCGACCGTCTTTTCCAGTGCCAGCCGTTTCGTTTCATTCGTCTCACTGCGCCGCAGCGTCACGTTCCCGTCTATTCCCGTCGAGAGGAACCATCCGCCGCTCTGGCCGAGGAAACGCTCCCCGTCGGGGATCTTGAAGCCGCTGACGCCGCTTTTTTCGACGACCATGCCTTGGCGTCCCACGGCGCCCTGCGCCCCTTTGGAGACCAGGTAGACCCCGGTGCGCTGACAGGTCGGCCAGGTCGGGATCTGCTCCACCTTCGGACGTTCGCCGACAATGGCTTCTGCCGAATGGTTCGGTGTTTTGCAGACCGGCCAGTCGTTGACGGTCTGCTCCGGCGTATAGTACTCTTTGTTGCTGCAGCCCGAAAAGGCCAGCAGTGCGCCGACGAGGAAGAGAGAAGCCTGCTTGATCATTTCACGCCGTAGTGCGAAAGCGCTTCCGCCAGTGGTGCGAGCGGGGACTGCTCCCCGATCATCTGCAGACGGCGGTGCGCCTCATCCGTTTTGCCCTCCTGCATCAGGAGCACGGCTTCGTCGATCAGGGCCATCTCTTTGTAAACACCGCCCTGGCGGTAGCTGTAGCTGCCCAGCGCTTTGGCGTCTTTGGCGATCGCCGCTGCTTCGTAGCTGCTGACGTCGGCAACTTCGGACGCCGGGGACGACGTCAGCGCCTGGAGGACTTTGACGTCGCCGCTTTTGATCGCCACGGACATTTTCCATGCGTCAAAAAGCTGCGGCGCGTTCGCCTTGAGCGTCTCTTTTGCCGCCGCATTGGTCGGGTCGGACTGCAGGGTCAGGTAGGCGGCATTTGCCGCGTCGCGTTTGGAAGCGTCATAGGCGTCATACGCCGCCGTGCCGACGACGGCGAGGGCCACCGCCGCTACCGCCGCGATCAGCGGTTTCTTGTACTTTTTGACGAACCGTTCGGTCTTGACTGCCTGTTCGAAGAACTGTTCCTCCGTGCTCAGCTCTTCCTTAACCATCGAGATATTCTCTTTGAGACTCACCCGTACTCCTCTGATACACCGCCTACAGGGGCGTTTCCGTAAGATGCTGCAAGTGTAGCTTAAATAGGGTAAAAATGTGGTAACGGGCATGTAAACACCCCTATTCAGTGGAAAGCTTGTGAATATTGTGATAAGATTTTCCTATGCTCTTAATGAAAAAACCGTGCCGGGGCGTGCTGGCGTGTTTACATTGATTAAGATCGTATGGTGTATAATTCATCCTCATAATTTTTATAACTTTTTTGTAACATTCGCAACAACACAAGGAGAGAGCAATCATGAAACTGGCGACCCTGCTCTGCGCAACGGCACTCAGCCTCGGCGCTGCGACGGCCCAAAACGGCGCCCTGGCCCTGGACGAGGCCATCGACCTGCTGAAGGCCCAAAACCTCGAGATCAAAGCGGCAACCTATGACGTGCAGAGTGCGCGTGAACGTGCTTCACAGGCCGGGGGGCAGCACTGGGGCTCTCTGGATTTTATCCAGAACATCTCCCGCTCCGATGATGCGGGCAATGTCTTCGGCTTCAAACTGACCGGCCGCGAAGCGAATTTCGGCGATTTCGGCGCTGCAGAGTTCATGGCCAATTCCGCCGCCTGTCAGGGCGGCGACCTGACGGCCTGCGATGCCCTCTATACCCAGCCGCCGGAAGCGCTGAACTACCCAGGCGACCGCAACTTCTTCCAGAGCAAACTGCAGTACACCCTGCCCCTTTATGTCGGCGGCAAGATCAGCGCTTATGTCGAAGCGGCCGAGGGGATGGAACGCCTCAAACGCCTCGACAGAACAAAACTGCTCAATGAAAAGATCTACGAGACCCGCAAGGCCTACTACGACATGCGCCTGCTTGATGAGGCGCTCTCGAACCTGAAAACGATCTACGACAACATCGGCACCCTCGAAGCGATGACGCAGTCAATGATCCAGGAGGGGTATGCCAAACAGACGGACCTGCTTGAAGTCCAGGCGAAAAAGTCCAACGTGGCGCGCTCCATCCACCAGATGGAAGCGAACGAAAAGCTGCTCTACCACTACCTCAGCTTCCTCCTCGACCAGCCCGTCAGCACCATTGCCCTTCCCGATTCCGACGTCCCGTTGCCGCCGCTAGAGACGGCGGACGTCATCGCCGCCAACATCGACGTTCAGCGGGCCAAAACGGGTCTGCAGATCCGCGAAAGCATGCAGGACGTCGCCCTTTCTGACTACCTGCCGATGGTCGGCTTCCAGGCCGATGTCCAGACCGCCGCCGACAGTTTCGAGCATTATGCCGCCGACAAAGGCTCTTACACCGTCGGCGTCCAGCTCAAGTGGAACCTCTTCGCCGGCGGCAGCGACTACGCCGCATACGAAGAGGCCCGCATCGAGACCCTCAAGACCAAGACGCAGATCGACCTGGCGAAAAAAGGGATCGCGCTGCAGGTCGACAAGATCCATACCGAGATCAAATCGCTTGACTACGAAATCGACGCCCTCTCCAAAGAGCTGGCCCTCGCCAAGGAGATCTACACCAGCTACGAGGCGCGCTACCGCGAGCAGCTCGCTTCCATGAGCGACGTCGTTATCAAACAGTCCCAGCAGCTTGAGAAGGTCCTTGCCCTGCTGGAAGTCAAAAACAAACGGACCGAACGGGTGTTCGCCCTTGAAAAACTTGCCAACGGAGTCACACAATGAAAAAACTGCTTCTCTCTTTTATGCTAGCCGCGGCCGCGCTCGCCGCCGACGGCCTCACCGTCGCCGGGAGCGTCATCTCGGATAACCAGAAGATGATCACCAGCCGCTACATGGGCTTTGTCACCGAGGTCGGCGCCTCCGAGGGCGAACGCGTCAAAAAGGGGCAGCTGCTCTACCGTATCGACTCCAAAGAGGTCGACAGCGCCAAAGCGCGGGTCGAACTGGGCATCTCCCAGGCCGAACTCGCCCTGCAGATGAACCAGAACCAGCTGAGCAACGTCCGGCTCAACCTGGCCCGCTACAAACGCCTGCTGGAGAAAAACATGGTCAGCCAGTACGAGGTCGAGAACCTCGAACTGGCCGCCAAGAACATGGAAGACATGGTCGACATCAGCAAAAAGCAGGTCGCGCAGGCGAAGGCACAGCTCTCCGAAGTCTACAACCAGTACAACTACCTCCGCATCAAAGCGCCCAACGACGGCGTCATCATCGCCAAGAACATCAAAGTCGGCGAGATGGCGATGCCGGGGATGCCCGCTTTCGTCCTGGCGGACCTCAGCGACCTCAAGATCGCCATCGAGGTTGCTGAGAGCGACCTTTCCAAAGTCCCCTACGGTACCAAGGTCGCCGTCGAGGTTCCCTCTGTCGGGCTGCTGACGACGGGCACCGTCAGCGCCATCATCCCGAGTTCCAACCCGATGACGCACACCTTCCGCGTCAAGGTCGCCTTCAAAACGAGCTCAAAGGCCCCGATCTACCCGGGCATGTACGCCACGGTCACGATCCCGTAAGGAGCGCAGATGCACGCACACAAACCCTATACGCCCAAGGATTACGCGGGTAAGCTTGCCCGCTACTTCATCAACAGCCCGCTGACGATGATCCTGGGGATCACGCTGCTTGCCATCGGCTACCTCTCGCTGATGATCATGCCCCGCGAAGAGAACCCCCAGATGGTCGTCAGCGGTTCGACCGTCATCATCGCCCTGCCCGGCGCCACGGCCAAAGAGGTCGAAAACGTCATCGTCCGTCCGCTGGAGCGCAAGATGAAAGAGGTGCTCGGCATCGAGCACATCATGGGGATGGCCATGGACAACGTCGGCATCGTCAACGCCGCTTTCTACATCGGCGAGGAGAAAGAGGATTCGAATCTGAAGGTCTACGACAAGATCATGCAGAACGCCGACATCTTCCCCGAAAACGCGATGCAGCCGGTCATCAAACCCCTCGACATCGACGTCGACATCCCCATCGTCTCCGTGGCCTTCTACGCCAAGGATCCCTCCAAGATGGACGACACCCGGCTCTACGATGCGGTCAAGAACCTCCAGCACGCCATCAACGGCCTGCCCAACGTCGCCGTCACGGCGCTCAAAGGGGGGCATAAGCACCAGTACAACATCCTCGTCGACCTGAACAAACTCTCCGGCTACAACCTCTCGCTGGAGCAGATCACCCAGGCGGTCCAGGCCCTCGCCTACAACGTGCCGGCCGTCAAGAACCGTACCACAGAGGGTGAGATCGTCATCATGGGCATCAAGAACGCCATCGAAAGCGTCCGGGATGTCGAGGACATCATCGTCGCCCAGTACATGGGGGCGCCCATTCACCTCCGTGACGTCGCCAAGGTCGAAGACGGCTACGACATCCAGAACTTCCGTTCCGCCGCTATCAGCGCCCGCGACGGCGACACCTTCACCCCCGCGCAGGAGCAGGTCACCCTGACGATCTCCAAACTCAAAGGCACCAATGCCGTTGTCATCGCCGACGAGGTTAAAGAGGCCCTTGAAAACTTCAAGCCTATGCTCGAAAAGGCGGGCATCAAATACTCCATCACCCGCAACGACGGCGAGCGCGCCAATGAAGCGGTCAACGAGCTGGTCTTCCACCTCATCATCTCCATCGTCATCATCGCGATTCTGCTCGTCTTTGTCCTGGGCTGGCGCGAATCGCTCATCGTCACCTTTACCGTCCCGGCCATCCTGGCGATCACTCTCTTTATCGCCTATATCACCGGGCAGACGATCAACCGGATCACCCTCTTTGCCTTCCTGCTCTCACTGGGGCTCCTCGTGGATGCGGCGATCATCGTCATCGAGAACATCCACCGGCACTTCCACTCGGTGGAGTCGGCGGACATGCCCAAAGACGACCTGCTCGTCGAAGCGACCGACGAGATCGGGCCCCCGACGAACATCGCCACCTTCGCCATCATCCTCACCATGGTCCCGATGGCCTTTGTCGGCGGCATGATGGGCCAGTTTATGAAACCTATTCCGGCCAACGTTCCGGTGGCGCTGATCGCGTCGCTCTTCGTCGCCTATATCTTTACCCCCTACTTCGCCAAGCGGATGATGCACCGTCCCGACCATGCGAAACATGAAGGAGGCCATAAATGATCTTCCAGAAGTTCGAAAGCTTCATTACGGCGCTACTGCAGAGCAGAGCCCAGAAGAAGATAATCCTGATCGCGACACTCGTTGCCTTCATCCTCTCCGTGCTGATGATCGCACCGACCGAGATCGTCAAGGCGAAGATGCTTCCGGGCAAGAACAACGACACCTTCAGTATCTACGTCGACCTGCCCAACGGCTCCTCCATCCGCCAGACCGACGCCGTCAGCCAGTGCGTCACCTCTTATATCCAGCAGGAGCAGGAGGTGCTCGACACGGAGACCTTCCTCGGCATGGGTTCGCCTCTTGACTTCGCGGGCCTCATCAAGGGAAGCCACTTTAAAAATTCGGAGAACGTCTCCGAGATCGTCGTCAACCTGACCAAGAAGCATGACCGCGGCGAGCCCTCCTACATGATGGTCCAGCGCATCCGCCCGGTGATCCAGGAGGCGTGCCAGCCCATCGTAGTAGGCACGAACATCAAGTTCGTCGAACCGCCGGCGGGACCGCCGACCCTGGCCGCCATTGTCGCCGAGATCTACGGACGCGACGCCGCGGGTATCCGCGAGCTTGCCGGCAAAGTCGCCGCCATCTTCCACCAGACGGCGGGTCTCGTCGACATCGACGTCATGGCCGACGAGCTCTACGACCGTTTCGACCTCAAGGTCAACAGCACGAAGATCACCCGTTCGGGCCTCTCCATCAAGCAGGTCAACGACATCATCTACCTCGCGTTCGAGGGGATGGACATCGCCGTCAAGAACAGCGAAACGATCAACGAACAGATCCCGATCTTCCTGACCCTGAGCCCGGAATCGAAGGTCTTCAGCCGCAAGGACAAACGCGCCCTCGAACAGAAGCTTTCCGGGCTGCGCCTGATGAATAGCAACGGCCTGCTCGTGCCGCTGACCGAGGTCGTCGACATCATCCCGACCCGCGCCAACCCGATGATCATGAGCAAGGACCTGCACCAGATGGTCAACGTCGTGGCCGAAACGGACATGGTCTCCCAGGTCTACCCGCTGATGGACGCGCGCCATATGATCCTCGACACCCTCTCCGAGCAGTACGACATCGAGAAGAGCGGCCTCTTCGACCTCTCCCTCACCGACAAAAATACGGGGAGCCATTACGAGCTTCACTGGGACGGCGAGATGGAAGTTACCCT
This sequence comes from Sulfurimonas sp. HSL3-1, assembly GCF_039645995.1. Taxonomy (NCBI): domain Bacteria; kingdom Pseudomonadati; phylum Campylobacterota; class Epsilonproteobacteria; order Campylobacterales; family Sulfurimonadaceae; genus Sulfurimonas; species Sulfurimonas diazotrophicus. The sequence continues at coordinate 931,783 of NZ_CP147920.1, read as the reverse complement.
TGACACCTTCCGGGACCTGGGCGGGGCCTTCATCGCCGCGCTCGTGCTCATATTCTTGCTGATGGTCGTCTACTACAAGAGCTTTACGCTCAGCGGCATTGTCCTTCTGGGAAGCTTCCTCTCCATCATCGGGGTCATCGTGGGTCACTTCATTATGGACCTCTTCAGCGCCGACACCTTCTTCCTGACGGCGACGTCGCTGATCGGCTTCATCGCCCTGATCGGGATCAGCTCGCGCAACTCGCTGCTGCTCATCGACTTCACCAAGTCGCTGATGAGTGAAAAAGGGATGCATAAAACCGAAGCGCTCGCCTATGCCGCTGCCACCCGCGCCAAGCCGATCTTCCTGACGGCGACGGCGATCATCCTCGCCTCGACGCTGCTCGCCAGCGATGCCGTTTTCGGCGGCTTGGGCGTCGCACTCATTTTCGGCACCATCGCCGCCGTCGTCGCGTCGTTGATGGTCGTACCGGTGCTGCTGCACAACGCCGACCTCGAGCGCCACTTCGGGTTCAAAGAGCGCAAAGCCGTCTCCGTCTACGAGCCGTAAGCCTCAATATCGCACCCGCCGCCCAAAAGCCCCCGGGCTTTTGATGCCACGCCTTTCCACGTCTGCTTTTTCTCATCGCTCTTGGCCGGTTTGAACTATTTGATTATGATGGAACCATCAGAACAGGTGTTGGCACGCCTCAGTGCCAACAGCACTTTACCCAGACGTTTGGAGGTGCCCTATGGCACGAAAGGCAAATAGCAGATCCCCCGAGATCGTCCCCGGAGGCGTTGACGCATACATCGAAAAATACCCGCAGGAGGTACGCGATCGTTTACACGAGATCCGCGGCATTATAGAGGCCGCCGCGCCGGATGCCACGGAAACCGTCAGTTACTTTGAAATGCCCGGTTATCTTTATGAGGGGTATGACTATCATGGCATGTTCGCCTGGTTCAGCTACAAGCGTCCCCATGTCCGCTTGCATGTGCGGCCTCCGGTGCTTGAAGAGCATCAAGAGGAGCTTGAAAATTACGCGACGACCAAATCCATCATCAGTTTCCCGGTAGACAAAGCCATACCGAAGGCGCTGGTCGAAAAGCTGGTGAAGGCCAGCATCCGGGTTATGAAGCAGAAACCCAACGCGCCGAAAAAACCAAAATGACGCTTATCGTCCTTGCCGCCATCACGCTTCTGATCGTAACGGCTCTGTTCCATATCTACTGGGCCTTTGGCGGGGAAGCAGGCCTGAACAGGGCGCTGCCGACGAAGGACGGCAAACGCCTTCTCAACCCCGGCCGCCTCCTCACCTTTGCCGTCGCGCTTTTGTTGTTCGGGTGTGCCTTTGTGGCCTACGCGCTTTACGTCGATGCCTCCCCTGCAAAACCGCTTCTCACTGCAGGCTGGGTACTCTCAATACTGTTCATTCTGCGGGCTGTCGGCGACTTCAATGCCGTTGGATTTTTTAAAAAAATCAACGCCACGGATTTTGCGGCGTACGACACAAAATACTTTTCTCCTCTCTGTCTCTCTCTGGGCATGCTCTTTGCCCTGCTCTCCTCCCGCGCATAACCCACTCCGCGCCCGAAAGAGAAACGACCCGCCACCTCTCCCGAACGACGCGGAACGGTCCGCATTCCGTCGGCGTTGCCATCCCCCGAGAAAACGAAAAAAATCTATTTTAAGTTAAATAATTGTTATTTAAGTTTTTTACTGTTAACTTGATCGTGTCTGCTTTTTTGTACCGTTTTGATAGATGCCTGCCGGCGATGCACTGTTTTTTTGACGCGCTATTGGGATGTCGACAAAAAAGAATTTTTCTGAAACGCGGAAGCAACCGTCAACCCCTATCTGAACCAGCGTCAGATTCCCCCGACTGTTCACTCTAAAGGATACGGCATGAGCAGAGTAAGTATCAACGGCATCTTGAAACCGACAGATGACACCGACGTCACAGACCAATACCTTGGACACTTTCTGAAGGTAAGCTATATTCAGGAGATCGGCGGCCATTCGACCTACAGCAAAGACCGTGTCGATGTCCAGCCCAACGGCGCTTTCCGTTTCTTCCTGCCCCAACAGGAGCTGCTGGCCAGCCAATCCGTCACCGTAGAAGTCTACGCGCCCGACGGCGAACTGCTCGGCTCGCAGATCTACAGTTACGGCAGCCTCAACGCGTCCAATACGGACGCAAGCGCCGAAGATGACACGCAGCCGATGGAAATCGGTGTCGACCCCAAGGTCATCACCTTCGGCGACTCCAATCCTATCACGGACGACTCCCGGCTCGTTTCGGGCATGCTGGTGGACATTTCCGGCGAGCGCAGCGCTGCGGGTCTCTCCGTCGTCCTCATGGTGACGACGGACCCTGACGCCGACCCGGGGAGCGAAGGCTTCCATCCGCTCTTTTCGGTCTGGACCAACAAGGACGGGAGTTTCTTCGCCCGTGTCGGCAGCGAGGACTATGCCCAGGCGTACGGCATCGTCGCCGGCCTGGAGGAGACCCCTATTCCCGTCACCCTCTCGACGCAGGAGAACAAGCAGATCATCCCCAAGAACATCCTGCTCGTCGCCGACCTCTCTTTACTTCCCGAAGGCGTCGGAGACACCGGAAGCACTCCGACGCTTCCGGAGACGGCCGAAATGATCGGCAACCCCTCCTTCTCCCAGGACCTTGGAGGCAAATGCGTCGACTTTACGATCCCGAACCGCACCCTCGAGGAGTACAGTTTCTACCATACCGTCCGGACGACCGAGCCCGAGATCAGAGGGCTGACGATCACCGCAAAAGAGAGCAAAAAGCTCAAAACGGAGCTGCTCGACATTTCGGAGACACTTTTCGGCGTCTTCAGCCGCATGAACAGTTCCATGAAGACGCTCTCCCTGAACGCCTATACGGTCGACGACGAGAAGACGGCGCAGGCGATGACGACGGAGCAGCCCGCCGCCGTGGCGGAGCCGGTCATGATGCGCTCTTTCAGCAGCGGCACGGCCCAGTTCACCACCGTACCCGTCTATCACCTGAAGATGGAGACCGCCGTCGGGCAGCTTAAATTCAGTTCCGCGAACCTGACCTCATTCAAACTGGATTTCAGCGCCCTGCTGAAAATCCTCGCCGAACAGGCGCGCCGCAAAACGGCGCTGCAGGAGCTTCACCGCGAACTCGCAGCCGCGTACTGCGGCAAAAAAGGGGCCCGGGAAGCGGAGACATACTGCGAATCCCTCGCCTCCGAAGACGCGCTGAACCGCGCCACGGTCTCCTCCCTGCTGGGGCACATCAAAACCTACGCCGACGCGGAAAACAGCACCCTGTTCGCCGGGAACGCCCTCCCCAACCAGATACGCGACTACATCAAAGATTTCCAGGCGCTGGTCAAACACCCCTTCGTTGACGCGGGTCTGATCACCGTCATGCAAAAACGCGCCGAAAAACTGATCGGGAGCATCGATACCCAGACCAAGGAGTCCCAGGACCAGGAGGAGCTGCTCGGCTACTTCAGGCGCCTCGTCTCCGAGCTGGCCGAAGTGGACCAGAAGGGGTTCTATACCTTCGAACCCTGCCCCACCCGCGAAACCGATACGATGGGGATCCTCTGCATCATGCAGCAGTTCGAGCAGATCAAGGAGACCCTCCGCAACAAGACGGTCTTCACCCTGGGCGAAATTCTCTCGATCCGCGACAATTACGATACCTACGTGACCAGCATCTCCGCCTTCCTCAGCCTGCTGGAACGTTTCCACACCTTCTATACGACGGGCTCCAACCTCCTGATCTCCCTAGAGGATGACTATTTTGTCGAACACTACCACAGCACCAAGAGCGCCCTCTCTACCCTCAAGCGGCAGATCTACGCGGCCATCACCCGGATCGAGGCGCTGGAAGCGGCCTACATTCTGAACCATCCCGGCCGCAGGGAGCTGACCGTGGAGACGAGCATCGACTGGGACGAGACGCCGACGGTGTACGAGAACACGACGATCGCCCACGGGCATATCCTCCATTTCAAGCAGAAGTGGAAAGCGGACGGCTACTCCCTCGGCGACCTGCTCTACAGCCTGCCGCTGGCCCCCTGCCAGGAGAAACAGATCGCCATCATCGACTGGGACCGTGAGGAGCGTGCATCACGCACGGAGGCGCAAACGGTCGCCGAGTCGCTCACGGCGGACCTCTCCCGCGACAGAGACATCAGTGAAATCATCAATTCGAGTTTCCAGGAGAACATCAGCGCCAGCTCCACCAACAAGACCAGCAGCACGAGCGCAGGCATAGGCGGCGGGATCGTCGGGGGAATCGGCGGCCTCTTCGGCGGGGTCTCCCACTCCGGCGCCTCGTCGCGCTCGACGGCCAACCAGGATTCGGCCAGGAACCTCTCCGGCAGCACGCTGAACCGTCTGCAGGACAACATCTCCCAGTCGGCCTCGTCGCTCCGCAGCCAGCGCAGTACGGTCGTGCAGACCGTCGGCCAGAACGAGACGATGACCGTACAGACCGAGGTCGTCAAAAACAACAACCACTGCCACGCCATGACCGTGGAGTATTTCGAAGTGCTGAAGCACTACGCCATCGAACAGGAGCTTGCGGATGTGCAGGAGTGCCTCTTCGTTCCCCTGCCGATGTCGGATTTCGACCACGCGAAGATCCTGCGCTGGAAAGACACGCTCCGCAGAGCGGTCTACGGTACGCAGCTGCGCCGCGGATTCGACGCCATCGAACGCATGGCGAACAGCTACGCCGACTCCGACCTGCCGGAGGGGAGTTATGCCGACGAGATTATTCAGAACTTTTCGGGCCACTTCTCCATCTCCTTCGAACTGAAACGCCCCTATATCAGCCAGATCGAGGAGCAGACGAAGACCATCACGGAGACCGTTGAGCTCAAGGAGTGGTTCCTCTGGTACCCCTACGTCCTGAAATTCACCTACGACAAAGAGGTCCCGCTGACCGAAGCGGAAAAAGACGCCATTTTCGAAGCGGACTACGCACCGGAGATCGTCCGCAAATTCATCGATACCATCGACATCTACGGGATCGACGAGAACGGCAACGACGTGCGTCTGGACCTGGACTACACCCTGATGTCGAACTACCGCAAAGGGGTCGCGCTGCAGGTGAACATCGCCAGCAAGGAGATCCCGACCGTGACGCGCCGCCAGATCCAGCACCTCCGTTTCCGGGCCAATACGACCGTGCACGCCTCGTCAAAGATCATTCTGCGTACGGCCTATCTGCACTACCGGACCAACCACATGAGCAGCTACATCGTCCGAAACGGCCGCGTCAACAACGACATCATCAACATCGTCAAGGTCAGCGGCGTCTGGTTCGACCCCACGATTGAAGTGGTGACCGATGCCGCGCTGCTCTATACACCGCTGACGGACAGGGAACTGAGAGACCCGCGCAAAGAGGACCGCAAAGCTGCCGCGGCGCTGGTCAGCCACCTGAACGAACATCTGGAACTGTCGCACAAGGTCATCTGGACGAGCCTGGATGCCAGCCGCCTCTTCGGCCTGCTCGACGGCTACATCGCCCCCAACTCCGGCAACAAGAGCGTTGCCAGCGTCGTCGAGAACAAAGTGATGGGCGTCGTCGGGAACAACCTGGTGCTCAAGGTCGTCCCGGGGGAGAGGCTCGACCCCGTCTTCAGGAATGTCGAGGACCTGATCGGCCATTACAAGACCGCGACGAAACCCGACCCGTTCCGCATCAGCGTTCCGACCAAAGGCGTCTACGCCGAATCCGTCATGGGCAAATGCAACAGCTGCGAACCGATCGACGATACGCGGCACTGGCGCTTCAAGGACGAGCCGTGCGGAACGACGCCGACACCGATCTCCCCTGTCTCCACCGCCAGCCGCCAGTCGGATGTGGGCAGTCTGCAGGTCAAGGATCTCCCGTCGAGCATCATCAATATGCAGACCGCGCCGAACGCCCCGGACCCGACCGGACTGGGCGCCGCCTTCGAACTGCTGGGCAAGAGCGACGCCTTCAAAGACATGACCGGTCTCGCCGGCACCCAGGCCAACGCCATCAAAGCCCTCGAGACCACCTCGAAAAGCGTTACCGACCTGGCGGGTATGGCGGCGGATCTGAAAAAACAGACGGCAATGAAAAAAGATATCGGCAAAACCCTGCAGACCATCGACGACGCCAAGAAGAAAAACCAGATCTCCGATACGCAGGCGAACGGCCTCTCCTACAGCGCGCTCAGCTCCATGGTCGGTGAACCGACAAAGAAAGAGGCAGAGGGCACGACGGTGGACGAGGTCAAGGATCTGGCGAAGAGCGCCGGGGACAACAAAGCTTCTGTCAAGGTCAACCGTCCGTCGGGCGAGCAGATCGAAGTGGATGCCCGCCCCCAGGACGCGGCGGCCGAATTGGAATTTTCGACAAAGACGGCGATCGTTTTACCGACCCCGCAGAGCAGTCCCGATTCAAGGGCGTTCTTCCCCTCCAGGGATGATAAAAGCGGCGTCATTGAAGTCGCAGCACAGATCAACAACGCCCCTTCAGGCGGCTCGCACCGCTGGACGCGCCCCGATGTCGATGCAATGGACATCGACGCGCAGAACAGCCTGCGGACCATCGTTCGCGGCAAGAAGCCGGGGCTGCAGGAGCTTGACTTTAGCGTCCGCGACAGCGCGGGGAGCGCCGTGGCCAGCCAGAAACTGACGCTCTGCATTCCCCAGTTTGTCACCATCGACGAAGATGCCATTGCGTCGCCGACGCCCTTTGACGACTTCCTTGCGCAGTTCAAACTGGACGCCAAGAAGAACGAGGTACTGCAGGAGGCGAAAGAGGTGTGCGACTATCTGCTGAAAACGTCGAACGTCCGCACGATCTGGCGCGTCGGCCCGTTCAGCGAGACAGTGCCCGCCCATCTTCCCGCGAACCATGTGACGACGCTGAAGATTCACAACGAACCGCCGGCAATCTATGCCGGGACACCGGGGGTCACCCATACACCGGCAGGCGCTGCCGTTCTCAACGAGACCATCGACATCTACCCGGGAGCACTGGACGATTCAAACTCGCACGAGATCAGCATCGAAGTCCAGGCGCTGCTCATCCAGATCCAGAACCAAACCATGACGGCGGACCTGGAAAGCTTTGCCACCACGTTGCTGGGCCGCCTGCTCGGGAGCATCATGTCGCACGAAATCATTCACAGCCTCTTGGCCTTTGATATCCCCAGCGGCCACAATGCGCCGAAAATCCCGGGCGACATCATGAACCAGGGCATCGACCTGACGTTTACCGAATTGACCGGTTTTGAAGACACCGCGCACACGAGCCCCCTCGATCCGATCGACTTCATCGACCACGGCATCGCCTCCCTCGCCGGCCTGCTGGCCACCAACCAGGGGCGCATGGATGCACGTTTCCCCGTGCCGCCGGCATTCACCTGACCCGGGGTGTGCTGACAGCACACCTCATCGATTCACCAATTCATACTTACATCCCACTTACACTCCCTGCAGACCGGCCGAATCCCCGGGCTTCCGGGGTATTAGAGCGCCGTGTGCACAGTGTATTTGAACCGCCGACAGAGTAAAATACCTGCAGACGAACCAAAGGGGTGCTATGGCTATCGAACTGCGCCGGGCGACGGAAGAGGACCTGCCCTTCCTCACGGAAGCACTCCACAAGACCTTTCTTTATCTGATGGCACAGGGAAAAGACCCCTACTGCAAGGGGTTCGGTGCGCTGAGCGTCGAGGAGATGGAGACGTACCTGCTGGAGTACCTCGACGAACGCAAAGCGCGGACCTTCATCCTGCAAAACGCCCGGGAGGAGATCGGCTGCATCATGGGCAAAATCGCCCCGTCGCACCTCAGTGCTTCCGGGCTGGGACTCGTCGGCTGGATCGGGCTCTGTTATGTCGATGCGCGTTTTCGGCGGGCGGACCACTGCGTGCGGATGTACGAACAGCTTCAGGCCTGGTTCGGCTCCATGGCCATTGACATCATTGAACTGAGCTATATGGCGTCGAACCTCGCCGCGCAGGCAACCTGGGAAAAGCTGGGCTTCGAGCCTTTCCGCGTCATCGCCTACAAAAAGATCGATCCCGCCGAAGAGGCCTAGACCGCCAACACCATTTCTCGGCCCTCGGCCGCCCAAGGAGTCCGCCATTCTTCCATACGACGAGACCCATTACGCCCGACAGCTCGACGCGACGGCGGCACAGCTCGACACCCTGCCGCTCTACCGTCTTGACAGCGAAACGGCCGCGTTGAAAAGCGCCTTCGACCTTATCTATGATGCGGGCGTCTTTGCCTTTCACCGCTACTCCCCCGAGTTGCACGATGAGATGAAATTCCGCCTCTTCACCACGCTTGCCCCCCGCTCCGGCAGCCTCGCCTTTCTGGCCATCCAGATCCTCGCGGCGAACAAGATCATGCACGCCAACCGTTTTGCGCTGATGGAAACCTACCTGAACAGACGCTGCGGGATCGCCATCAACCACCTGCGCGCCCCTGTTACGGTGGTTTCCGCCACGAAGCAGGACGGCACCTACCGCCTGAGCGGCCGCCTGACATGGGCCAGCGGCTACGGCATCTTTGACACCCTCGTCGTCGGTTTCCACTGCGAAGGGCGGGAGCTGCAGGCAATGATCCCCTTCGAACCCCGCAAGGGCTTCACCCTGGGCACCCCGACCGAAACGTTCGTCGGCAACGCAATGCATACCGTCGATATCGTCCTGGACGAGTACGAAGTGCCGCAGGAACACATCGTTGCTTCACACCCCCTCGGCACCTACACAAAGAACAAATCCGTCTCCAAAACGATCCACTATGCCCTCTACGGCATCGGCCTCGGCGCCGTGGATGCCCTGGAGGACGAGGAGGTCCGGCGCAAAGCCAAAGCGGCTCTGGAAACGGTGAAAGACGCCTTCCTCGACTCGAAAGACGGCGCGGAACTCGACACACTCCGCGTCGAACTTTTTGAACTCGTCCAGCGCATAGTCACCACCGGCATGATCCTCAAAGGCGGCAGCTCCGTCCTCGCAACCGAACGGCTGCAACGCTACTACCGCGAACTCGTCATGTTTAATGCCAACGGGCTCAATACCACTCTCAAAAATCTGTATAAACAGGCATTTCTCTCAATACTCCAATAGACGTACTAAACGCCTTTTGTGTCGCGAGAGCTTCGAAGCTTCTTCTTTGACAAATTAGCCATCCTCCAATACACAAGACATAGTGTTAAATATGCATACTTCTAATTGAGAGATAGACAAATTGTCCATCTCTCAAAATACAAAGATTCATTAAATAAAATTATTTTAAGAAAAAAATAATAGTATTGAAAGATATATTTCAATTTGTTTAAAATTGCGATCAAAAACCCACTGGTCTAACACACAAGGGTTCTTGACAACAATAGGCATTCCAGCAAGATGACATTATTAGCAACAAAAAAATAGTTATTAATTTACATAAAGGAGATTGTAATGTATGACTTTATTGTTTGTGTTCGAAATAAGAAAACCTTAAACGGTGCTCAAATTTTTGGTAATGAGCCTGGTCCTACTATGTTTCTAAAAGTACCAAGTAATGAATATCCAATACCATCTCACGCTATTGCACGTCGTGAATGGGTTTCTACAGTACTGGCACAGGCAGAAACTGGGAAAAATGAATTTTCAGGAAATCCCACCGGTGACATCTTAGTATTTATTCACGGCTACAACAATAGTCAAGAAATAGTCCTTAAAAGACATAGAAAACTTGCTGAAGACTTAAGAAGTGCAGGCTATCAAGGTGCTGTGATTAGTTACGATTGGCCAAGTGCACAATCAGGCTTGAATTATTTAGAAGATCGTGATGATGCGAAGGACACTGCTAGGAGGTTAAGGGATGACTGTATCAGTCTATTTTCATCACAGCAGCTAGCAGGATGTGAAATAAATGTGCATTTACTTGGACATTCAACAGGTGCTTATGTCATCCGACACGCTTTTGCAGATGCAGATGAAAAAACTTCAATAAAGAATCGTCCTTGGACAGTAAGCCAGATTGCATTTATTGGCGGAGATATATCCAGTCGTTCCTTGAATAAAAATGATAGTAAATCAAAATCTCTGTACCGCCATTGTGTGCGCTTAACGAACTACCAAAATCCGTATGACTCTGTATTAAAGCTCTCCAATACAAAACGAATTGGGCTGGCTCCTAGAGTAGGTCGGGTTGGTTTACCAAACGACGCGTCTGAAAAAGCTGTTAATGTTAATTGTGGGCCATACTTTTATCAACTTGATGAAGATGCACTCACCCAAGGTATAGATTATTATGGAAGTTTTCCCCACTCATGGCATATTGGTGATACTACGTTTGCTCAAGATTTAGCTTCAACCATTTCAGGAGATATAGATCGACATAAGATTCCAACTCGAACTGTAGAGAATGGTGAATTAGTACTAAAGCCTATAAATACATAGCAAGTTCTAAATACGGACAAAAAATTTCTTGTGATTCTTACATGTTTTTGAATCTGTTTATTGGTAGATAAGAACAATAGAGAAACCCAATCAAAAACCCGCGGACGACCTTTTGATTGCTTATTTTAAACGTTTGGTTTAATAAGGAGAGTTTTTATGGATGAAAAAAATACATCAAAAATAGATGTTCGCCTCAAATCAATTGAAACAAAAATTGACCAGATTTTACCTGAGGTAGAAAATGTTCTAGCACAACGAGTCTATCTAGCTGCAAAAGAGAAGCTATCTACTACTGCTAAATATTTTAGTCTTTTTGTTGCATTACTCTTAGGTGCCATAGGCTACCAAAGTTACAAGGAAATTGTCGATATTGGGGGCACGAAGGTTGCCGAAGCTATTGCTAAAAGCGTCATTCCTGAATTGCAGAGAGACGTAGAAACACAAGTTGATGCTAGACTTGAAGAACTGATGGTAGAAGCCCGGTCTCAGGCCAATGCAAAAATGGATCAAAAAATTGCCGAAGTTTCAGCGGCTTACGAAGAAAAGTTCAACTTACTATTGAAACAAATCAAGACCAACAAGCATAAAAACTTCAAAGTCATAAGTGAGACTCCAAAGCTACATGGATTTGCTCTTTACGGAGAAGGGGGGAAAAATGAAAATGGTGAGTGGGTATGGTCTAGTAAAAATTTCAATTTAGAACATAAAGACGTAGATACGTTACCTACGGCAAACCAATCAGCATTAGCTACAAAAGCTGTTTTAGTTCGAGAGCAGCCCCCATCTATCCGATATGAAACTAGAGAAATAAAAACAAAAGTACCAGTCATGAAAGGCCTTCAAGTTTCATTCAAAAATAAAGTTATATCAAGTACCAAAATACCTATCCTCGAAGAAAACTCTGGGAAGGTTGTCGGCACAATTCAGGCAGGAAAAAAAGTGGATATAAAATCTGTTCAAACTGTATTAGAAAAATATGTATGGGTGAGCTTCGATGAACGTTAAAGATCTAACCAATCACGGCACCACCAATAAGAAACCTTCACGCAGGTTTCTTATTGGTGTGTACAAGCGTTAGAATGCACATGCAAGCATGGAGATTTACCAAAAATATTTTGGCACTGATCGGAGTTGTCTCTTTACTTGGAATGAGTATATACTTGATATTGGCAGGAAAAGTCAAGAAGGATCTTGACGTGTCAGTTGTCAGCAAACACCCTAGCCCCAATGGAATTGTAATTGCTGTTCTTGAACGGGGTATTTCTACTGAAACAAATACATTCCCTATCTATTATTTGACTCTCCAAGCTCAAAAAGGCACCGATAAATTGGGAAATCGTTGGCAAGTTTGGCATTCACAAGTGCATGAAAGACCAACTATACAATGGCTGGACAACTTTAATTTGGAAATATCCCACAAGCCTTACTTGGTACGGGAATATGAGCCAGTACTAGAATTAAATAATGACATTTACCATGTCCACTTAAATATATTCGAACATAGCCCTAACAAATCAGAGGAGCCAATAAATTGCCCCAAGGGTAATTTGTTGGCTCCTTTTGAACCTTAGCCCGATCCTATCGCACCTGGACGCTATGTTCAGAAGTCGAACTTTATTACACGCGTATTCAAAGACAAAGCCTTGGCAATCCCAGATGTACTGTTTCATCTTTCATAGTTTGAAACTTGCAAGGGAGAAGCAGAAAGAAATCGAGACACAGAAGGCATAACGTCATGGATACACAAAAAATGGTCTGTCCCCATTGCGGCGAGATCAACACCATTCCTATACAGGAGCACTACAGCGAAGCCGACTGCACTCACTGCAGGGCTTCGCTGCTGGAGACGAAACCGGTCGGCGTGGACGAAGCGGCATTTATCAAACATATCTGGAACAGCGACATCGTGGTAGTAGTCGATTTCTGGGCGCCCTGGTGCGGTCCCTGCCGCACGATGGCCCCGGCATTCGAAGAGGCGGCCACAGCCCTGCCGATGAAGGCCCGTTTCCTCAAAGTCGATACCGATGTGCAAAATTTACTTGCATCACGTTATAACATCCGCTCCGTCCCGACACTCATTCTCTTTAAAAACGGGTATGAGATCAACCGCAGAAGCAGGGCGATGAGCGTGGAAGAGATCCACAAGTGGACCGGGAAGTACATCGTCTAATATCATGCCGTCAGGCTTGTCCCTATTTTTGCCCTTTTTCTAACGCATAGACTGACTTTTGCACACCTCCTGTTATGTGAGCCAGGAGGATGCTGATGCAATTGGATAGACTGGAACGATATTTTAACGACTACACCTACATCAAAAAAGGACATTATCCGGTCACTGACATGGTTGTCTACTGGTACATGGGTGAAGCGTGGACAGTGGCAAATAAAGAACACCAAATTGCTGTCAGCGAAGGACTTCTGCGGTCAATCGAAGCAAAAGGCTTCGAATTAAAACAAGAAGATGTTGCACGTCTTTTTGAGCTCTACGATCTTCGGGGCAAAGCAGCGCGCGGTGAGCTCCCGGACGAAGCAGTGCTCCAAGCGGCATTTACCGAGATCATAGAAACACATCACTTATCGCACGCATGATTGTCTTACACATATGTAGTCGAATCAAAAAAAGGGCGTTAAGACCAAAAGAGCGGAACTTGCACATCGCACAAAAGTAAAGGACTATCGCTCAATACGCAATACGCGCGACACAAACATAAACTCGTTTGTTAAAGTCCTTTCCCAAAACAGATCGGAAGCCCATGCCCAACAGACTTGAACTCGAAGACTCCCCCTATCTGCAGCAACACAAAGACAACCCCATAGACTGGTATCCCTGGTGCGACGAAGCGTTCGAACGCGCCCGTACGGAAGCACGCCCTATTTTCATCTCTATAGGCTACAGCACCTGCCACTGGTGCCACGCCATGGAGCACGACGTGTTCAGCAATGAAACAATCGCCGCGATCCTGAACGAACACTATATCTGCATCAAAGTTGATCGTGAAGAGCGCCCGGATATCGACAAATATTACCAGGAGGTCCACCACCTGTTGAACCGCAAACCGAGCGGATGGCCCACTTCCGTCTTCTGCACGCCGGACAACCGGCCCATCTTTGCCGGTACCTACATCACGCCGGACTCCCGCGGAGAGAAGATCGGTTTCACGGAGCTCTCTAAACTCATTGCGACCAAAGTGGCGCAAAAAGATGAGAGCCTGTTCAAAAGCGCTGACGAGATCCAGGCCTATCTGGACAAACCCGCCTCGCAAGCCGTCGAGGTAAAACAGCTCAATGCCACTTTGACCCAGCGCTTCGTCAAACAGGCGCTGCGCATTTTCGAGCCGAACAGCGGCGGCTTTTCGAATGATCTGAAATTCCCTCAGATCTACACCCTCAACGCGCTGCTGGACATCTCGCTGCTGCAAAACAATCCCGATGCCGAGAAGATGTTGACGCAGACCCTATCGGCGATGCACCGGGGCGGCATGTACGACCTCATCGACGGCGGCTTCTGCCGCTACAGTACCGATGTAGATTGGCTGGTGCCACGTTTTGAGAAGATGACCTTCGACAACGGGTTGCACTGCGAGCTTTATGCCCGTGCCGGACGTATGTTGAATGACGCGAGCTATACCCTCATTGCCAAAGAGGTCGCCGACTTTATGACCGGGAAAATGCAAGAAGACGGCCTCTTCTACTCCGCCAGCGATGCCGACACCGAAGGCAAGCAGGGCATCTACTACACGTTTGACTACGACACGGCCAAAACCGCACTGCTCGAACACGGGTTCAGTGCGGACGATACGGAAACGATCCTCGCCACCTTGCATGTGACGCCAGAGGGCAACTTCATGGGCCGCAACATCGTCTGGCTCGAGTCGCCCGCTGACCGACCGGAGTGGTTCGATGCCGTGCGGGACGTGTTCCTCTCCCTGAGAGAAGCGCGCGAATACCCCTTTATCGACCGCAAAGTCCAGACCTCGTGGAGCGCGATGATGATCCGCGGCCTCTTTGAGCTGGGGAAATCCGACCCCATCTACACGCAAAAGGCCGTCGATGCGCTGGAGGCGCTTATGGATTTTGTGATGCCCCAGGGAGCGCTCTTTCACTCGGGCCTCATTCACAGCACCCCGAAGGTCGGCGCCTTTTTGGAAGATTACGCCTACCTCGGCACCGCGTTTATCAAAGCGTATGAAGCGACTTATGACAACGTCTGGCTCATGCAGGCGCAGCGGATGGCCGACCATGCGCTGGATATCTTCTATGAGAACAGACGCTGGTATTTGAGCCGCGGGGCGTTCACGACGGAGGCGGACCCGGCAGACGCGCTCTACCCCGGTTCCATCGGCGTGATCGTCGATCTGCTGCTGAGCCTCGGCATTCTCCAGGATGACAGCTACCGGCAATTCGCCTTCACAACCCTGCAGTTCTACTCCGCCAACCTGGCGAAAGCGCCCATCAGCTACCCCCACCTCTTCAACCAGGCGATCCGCTACCGCTTCGAAGACCTGCTTGTCAAAGCCAATGCCGACAAACTGGCGGACGCCGCCCCTTCCCTGGCCGAGGTTACCTACCCCTACGTTCGCGTCAAAGCCACCCATAACAAAAATTACATGCTCTGCGGGACACAGAGCTGTTTCGCACAGTTGAAAACGCCGGTGGAAATCGCCGACACCATCCGGGAAAAATTTTCATACTGACTGACCCGCGTACGGAAATGTCAAGGCATATTCCGGACGTTCCATCCTTTAGATGAAACGTGGCATGAGCAGGTGGATGAACCGCTCTATTCAAATAAATGACGGCCTCAACGCCGCGTTTAGAACCCTGCATAAACAGGCGTTCCTTTGATCACAGTTCCCGACAGAAGACTGCCCGTTACGGCCGCGACCAGTCAGCAGGTTGCAGCCTATCGAGGCACAGATTTTCCGCCCTGGAAGATTTCAAAATGACACCGGCCTTCTTCACCGCCCCATCGGGGTCTGTCAGCCGGTAAAGGACCTGCACTTCACCGACGGCAAACAACTTGTCACTCGCATACCAACGCGACTCTTTAACCTGGAGCGTCTGGACCGACGTTTTCAGAAAAAGAAGATCCTTCTCCTTGATCGACGATGCGATCATCTGCCCCTCAACCTGATTCCAGAACTCCTCGCTCTTATTCAGGGTCTCCAGCAGTGCTTTGGCATGCTGAATGTCCGTCTCTATCATGGCCAAAACGGCGCCATCGCCCTCCGACGTCTTTTTAGCGCGTTCCAGGTTTATCATGGCAGCGCCGAGTTCGCGGCTCATAGTGGTTCTTTTTTCCAACAGTGCTTCTGCCTCCTTTTGGGCTCTGCCGCCCACGGCTGCCGGATGGGTCACAAATCTGCTTTTCGCTTTTGAATCCAGCAGATTTTTCAGGATCGTTTCCGCCTCCGCTTCATCATTGAACACCGTGATGGAGCGGTCAACGCGAAAGAGTTTGGAAACACTCTCGATGACCTCCGGGACGACGCCAAGCAACGATATCGCAGCGGCCATTCCCTGCATTTTCATGGATTCCCCCTGCGAGGGCTGCGTCGCTTGCGCATTGAAGCTTTGCAGCGCCGCAATCGATTCGTCGATCATACGGAGCGTGTACGCTGACATATATGCCTTTTTCAGTTCCGCCTCCGAGACCAGAACGGCTCCTTCAGGGCAGAGATCGACCAGCGTATCGGCAATCTCGTCCATCAACGCCAGCATCGGGCGCTTGCTCCGAAGCAGCGCCATGTTATCCTTCCCATCCGAGACCGTCACCGTCCCCTTGTTCCCCTCGGGCAGCTTCCACTCGCTCAGTGCCGCTTTGATCTTTTGAAGTTGCGCAGAATCCATCTCCGCCTCGGCATCCGCCAATGCTTTTTGCGCTTGTACCAATGCCGATTTTTTCGTTAAAAGCTTGGTCTCGTCCTCCAACTGCCTGATCTGCTCTTCCTGTGTTAATTCCGATGCCATTGTTATCCCTCCTGTCAGTAAAAAGATCGCCACAATAAGTACTCTCATCATCTGATCCACCTCCTTTTTACTTTATGTTTCTAAGCATCATATATTGTATATTACCGTTTATTCGATTTGCTTAAATTCCATATTTCAATGCCGTTGCCGTTTGCAACGATCGGGAGAGTCCTCACGTTTTGTTTCCATGTCTTCTGCGCTATCCATTCCACAACCCCGCCCAAAAACCTGCATAGACGTGGGTTCCCCCGTCATCCGCATCGAAGGATGGTACATTCGTTTCTCCTCAAGCCATGCACAAAACAGTCGATTCAGGTAGAA
Source organism: Sulfurimonas sp. HSL3-1 (assembly GCF_039645995.1). Classification (NCBI taxonomy): domain Bacteria; kingdom Pseudomonadati; phylum Campylobacterota; class Epsilonproteobacteria; order Campylobacterales; family Sulfurimonadaceae; genus Sulfurimonas; species Sulfurimonas diazotrophicus. The sequence goes on along the minus strand of NZ_CP147920.1, from coordinate 915,061 downwards.
TTAACATGAATAGTTTTGGTTGGAATAAGTTTGAACATGTACAATGGTTCTTATCTGTTAGTTGTTGGGCGCCTTACGGCAACGACAAAGCTCGTCCTGCTATAGTGCTGTAGCGTCTGGAGAGTGTCGGCTACAAAGGAGTAGACATGAAAAAGCTTCTTGTTTTATCGTTCGTCCTTCTGTTGAGCATCGCCGTGCACGCAACCCAAAAGCTTGAAAACATTACAACGATGAATGAATTCCAGGGTTTCGTTCATACATTCTATCTCCATCCCCAACCGGAGCTTATTGACAGCGCCATTACTTTTTTCGGCTCCTCCGAGATGGCCTCCAATCCAAATGCGAAAGCCCTGATGCTCATGTCGTTCAGTTCGCTCTTTTCCATGTATGACGCTTCCCGGAAAGCGCAGTGGGAGAAGACAATACAGGGCATCAGGGAACCGGCCAAATCGCTCTTAATGCACTCCTTGCGCCGATCGCCGAGTGCGCTGCTGGATGCAGCACCCCTCTCCCCCGCCAAAGTCGACATGTACTGGGCCTGCTTTTTCACCACCGGCGACTTTGAATATCTCTATGCGATCATTGCTTTGCTGAAGCACCTGGACGAGCGTCAGGATATCAACCTGTTCCTCACCGCGGCGTCCGCAAAATGGTCCCTGTCCAGTAATGCCAAATTGCATTTCAAGGTCCGCATGGCACTGGAGGCGATGAAGGTCGGCGACGTCCCTGAACTGCAGCCCGTCGCTAAAGAGATCCTCGAGGTCAATCCCAGCCTCATCAGGGAAGAGGCTCTCGCTGTTCTGAGAGAGCAGAAGCGAAAAGGGATATGGCGATAGGCATCGGCCGCATACTGCAGCGGATGAAGCTGCGAAGCAGATCTGAGCGTGAATGCTCGTATGAACAGTATCCAAAAAATGAGATATCATAGCTGACAACTGAATCATCTCTTTCGGAGATGAACAAGAAAATGAAGCATTCCCCGTCGGTTCCGAAGAAGGCATAAATACTTTATGCACGGTTATCCGGTCCTTCCGGCAGTGCATAACAGTTCATTATCGTCAATAAAGGAGGCTGCATTGCCCGTCGTTTCCATTACAAACAGCGATCATTACGGATGGGGGGAGAACTGTGACGGTTGGCATCTGGCCGCTTCAGCCAACCTCAACGTTATCCGCGAACGCATGCCGCAGGGCGCATCGGAGACCCGTCACCTCCACAGCAGTGCAGAGCAGTTCTTCTATATACTTTCCGGCATCGCCACCCTTGAGGTCTCCGGGGAAATATACCTTCTGGCCCCCGGGGAAGGCTTTCACATTCCCGCGGGGATTGCGCACTCCCTGAACAACGAGCACGTGCTGGATTTGGAATTTTTAGTGGTCTCTACACCGCCAAGCCACGGGGACAGAGTGGATGCCTGAGGCGCATGGTTCACATTAAACACGGGGAAGCGTCTTGAAAAAATATCTGCTTCGGGGGTTCGGACTGCTGGGCGTCCTTTTTTTTGTGCCGCTTTTCTTTTTCACGTTTGCCGACCCGCAGGCCATCGAGCAGTCGGGCAAAGGGTTCATTGAGTGGAAACTCCAGCGCGAAGCCGATGCAAAGATCGACGCCATCGCATGGCCGAAATCGAGGAGACTGGAAATGATGCTGGGGAGCAAGGCGCAGGTGCTGACGCAACAGGCCGATGCCAAACTGGCGCTTTACAAGGAGATGCTCAGACATGATCTGCCCGCCCTCATGGCCGAACAGCTTTCCAAAGTCCGCGATCTCGATTGTGCATGCAGAGAAAAATGGGAAGAACGCCTGAGGGGCTATATCCGTTTTGAAATTGCCAATGCCGAAACAGCCAAGGCGAAACTGGCGGATTTTATGCAGGCGAAATACATGCAGATCGTCGTCGAACTCACCAAGGACGTGCGGATCTTTCTCGGCGTGAACGCCCTCGTATTTCTCCTGCTCTTCCTGGTCTCATTCCTGAAACCGCGGGCGACCACGCATCTGTTCCTTCCCGGGATGCTTCTGCTGGTGTCGAGTGCCGTCTGTTCCTATTTTTACCTCCTGGAACAGAACTGGTTCTATACCATCCTCTATAACGATTACACCGGTTTCGGCTTTCTCGCCTACCTGCTCGTCGTCTTCGCCTTCCTGTGCGATATCGCCTTCAACAAAGCCAGGGTGACGACGGAGGTGATCAACGCCGTCGGCAATGCCATCGGCAGCGGTTTCGGCGTCGCGCCGTGCTAAAATGCATGACAAACGCATTTAAAGGGCAGAAAGGATAGCAATGACCTTGTACGACCTTGCGGCTTTTTCGGTCGCCATGTTCTTGCTGGCCGCTACCCCCGGTCCCGGGGCGTTTATCACGGTTTCCAAAGCGCTGGCATCGGGCTTCAACGCAACCCTGCCCGTCATCGCGGGGATCGTTGCAGGCGATCTTGTTTTTCTTTTGGCCGCTATCTACGGCCTCGCGGCCATCGCCGAGGTTTTTTCGCTCCTCTTTGTCATGATCAAGTATGCGGGTGCCGCCTATCTCATCTGGCTGGGGGTCCAGTTGTGGCGTGCACCGCCCAAACAGATGCGCGTCGCGGCGTCCAAGAAGTACGGATTCCTGAGCGGCCTCTCCATCACGCTGGGCAATCCAAAAGTCATCCTTTTCTATCTGGGCTTTCTCCCCGCCTTCGTCGACCTGCATGCTCTGGAAAGTGTCGACGTTGTGCTCACCGCGCTTGCACTTGCCTTGATTCTCGGCTCCGTCATGCTCTTTTATGCTTTCTCCGCCGCGCGAACCGGCATGCTTTTCAAAAGCGAGCAGTCGCAAAAACGTCTGAAGCGCACGGCCGGGAGCGTCATGATAGGTACAGGCAGCGTTTTGCTCGCAAAAGCCTGATACGCCCGATCCCAAGGAGACATACCCCATGCACCCCACTATCATCTGCGCCACACCTGAAAATGCCCGTGACATCGCCGTCATGACCGGGGAACTGCTTCACGAGATCATGGAGCGTATCAACGTCAAAGCCTTCCGCTTTCATCAGGATGAGACGGAAACCCGGGCTGCGGAGCTGTTATCCAGAGGCGTCTATTATGTCTTCCTCGCCAAGGACCCCGCAACCGGAGAGGCGATCGGTTTTATTTCACTCTATGAAAGTTACGCCCTCTACGCCGAAGGAGCCTACGGTACGATTCCGGAACTCTATGTACGTCCCCCCTACCGTTCGATGGGAGTAGGTGTGGCGCTCTTGAAGCGCGCTAAAGATTTCGCTGCCTCCAGAGGGTGGAAGCGGTTGGAGGTGACGACGCCTCCCCTGCCGGAGTTTGACAGGACACTGAACTTCTATGAACGCCATACTTTTGAAATCTCCGGCGGCAGAAAACTGAAAAGCGATATAGACCTTTCCTGAGGATTTTCGGGAAGCAGAGGGGATTCTTCTATCAAATTTTATTTAAAATAAATATTAAAAAACATGAATTTAATGCTTTATAATTTTCTTAAGATTAGCAATGTAAAATGAGCGCGGTATTTAAAAATATTATATATTGATCTCAGTATGACATCGTACCGTTTTTACGGAAACGATACCGCATCAAATCAAGGTATAATGTCATATAAATATTTTGTTAAACAAAGATAATAATTTAATTTTCATACATAAAAATAAAGAGGGCTGTTTCGGCAGTATCATAGGAGACGCGGAAGGATGAATACACGCTTCACTGTCACGATACACGACATTGACGGCGTACGGCAGTACAGCCTGCACAATATCGTCAAGAAAGTCCTTCTGTACGCGGGAGCAGGCCTCGTCACACTGATTGCCGCAGGGGTCGCGTTTATTGTCTTCCTCAACGCCTCCCTCAACGATATCGACGAGAAAAAGCTTCAGCTCGAAGCGCACAACGCCGAACTGCGCAGCTCTATCACCGCGGCCGAGCTGGACCTGGCCGCGAAACAGAAGGAGCTGACCACCGTTTCCGACCGCCTCGACGGCATCGAAAGCCTGATCGGCCTGGCGCCCGATACGGAAACGGAGAGCAGCCTGCTTGAACGCGTTGAGATCGCCCAGATGACCTCCGTACAGCGCGCGGCGCTGCTGCAGCACATCCCCAACGGTTCCCCCGTCGAATACCGGGGCATTACGAGCAAATTCGGCTACCGTACCCACCCCACGCTCCACCGCAAAGAGTTCCATCCCGGCAGCGACCTCCGCGCGCCGATGAACACCCCCATCCATGCCACGGCAGACGGCGTCATCGAGTACGCAGGGCTGCACAGCAGCAGCGGCTACGGGCGTCTGATCATCGTCGACAACAACTACGGCTTCAAGACCTATTTCGGCCACCTCAACAAGATCAGCGTCAAATCCGGCCAGTATGTCAGAAGAGGCGACGTTATCGGCTATACGGGCAACAGCGGGATGAGCAACGGACCGCACCTTCATTACGAAGTGCGATTTATCCAGCGCAAACTCAATCCCTACTGGTTCATCAAGTGGGATCTTGAACACTATGCCACCATCTTTGAAAAGGAGAAAAAAGTACCATGGCAATCTTTGGTAGCAACAATAACTCAGGATCAGCACCTGCAAAAGCTCCCGTCACCAACACCAGTACCACCATCATCACAGCTGGCGCTTTACTCAAAGGCGAAATAGCACTGGAGTGCGACGTCTTTTTTGACGGTCGTCTGGAGGGGACTATGCGTTCCAAGGGGGTCATCACCGTCGGACAGAACGGTGTGATCGTCGGCGAAGTCAAAGCACCGCATCTCATCGTGCGCGGCCGCATCGAAGGGACCCTCGACGTCGATCGGGTCGAGATCAAGGAGAACGGTTACGTCGGAGGGGTCATCTCCTCAAAAGAGATGGTGATCGAGTCCAAAGGGATCTTTGAAGGCGAAAGCCATCGCAAAACGTCCGAAGCCGCGGCAAAGCCCGTTAAGGACGCCGCGGCCGAAAAGCCCGCTGAAAAGAAGAGCTGATCCAGGCGACAGGAGCGTGAATGCAACAGGAAGAGGAGTGCTGCTACGCCCATAACCGCTACCTTCTCCTCCTCTCCGTGCTCTTCGGAGTGGAATTTATCTTTCTCGCATTCGCTCCCTGCGACCGTCATGACTGGCTGCTCGAAAACGTACTGGTCCTGCTGGCCGTGCTTTTTTTCGCCACGACCTTCAGAACGTTTCCCCTCTCGCGCATTTCGCTGACGCTGATCTTTCTTTTCCTCTACCTGCACGAAGTCGGCGCCCACTACACCTATGCCGAAGTGCCCTATGAGGCGTGGGGACAATCCCTCTTCGGTATTTCGCTCAACGGGCTCTTCGGCTGGGAGCGTAACAATTTCGACCGTGTCGTCCATTTTCTCTACGGCCTGCTGCTTGCCTACCCGCTGCGGGAGTTCTTTCTGCGGGTCGTCGACGTCAAAGGGTTCTGGGGCTACTTTTTCCCCCTCCTCGTCACCATGGCCAGCTCCATGCTCTATGAACTGGTCGAATGGGGCGCGGCCGTCTATTTCGGCGGCGACCTGGGGATGGCCTATCTCGGTACCCAGGGCGACGCCTGGGATGCGCACAAGGATATGCTCTTTGCCACTATCGGCGCCCTCATTGCCATGGTCATCACCGCCGCCATCAACGCAACCCTGCAGAAGGATTTCGTCCGGGAGTGGGTCCACAGTTTTCGGGTCAAGCACAAGCACCCGCTGGGCGAAAACGCCCTGATGCGCCTGTGGCGGCAGCGGCATAATAAATAACCGCCCTCTTCCCTCTTATTCAGCGGGTTTCATGATCTCGAAAGCGTCAATGGGTTCGTTGAATGCGATAAAGAGCACACAGGGGTCCCCTTTTTCGCAGTAGGCGACATGCGGATGCTTCTCTGGTCCGAAAGCATACATACCGGTTTCAATCAATTCGGCTTTCTGGTTGTCGTACTGGACCGTCATATTGCCCGAGACGAGGATCATGCGCTCCGCCGAGGTATGCCAGTGGTGCGGAATCTTGTAATCCCCCGGGACTTTGAACAAAACATCCGTGTGGGGCTTGGCCGGATCGCCATGCAAAACGGCGATCTTGCACGCCTCGCCGAGGAAAGCAGGGCAAGGCCCCCACTGAAGCCGCTGATCATCGTACTTGTACGCCAGTGCCGGCTCGTCGGCGGAGAGTCCCGAGAAAAGCCCTGTCACGACGGACGCCAACACCATCACTGCCATTTTGCGGTTCGGTAATAACATTGAGAATCCTTTTTATCAAAGGCCATGGCGGCCTCAAAATGAATTTTGCAGTACTACCCCACTATCTTAACAGCACCGCCATCCGTTGGAAAGAGCCAATGTTCGCTTAACTGTGCAATTGGTCGGATTATTTGATTTTTCTATAGTTATTGCGTCACTATAATAGGCAAAAGACGAAAGGTGAGACAATGGGGGCGCCGCTTCCGCTATACACGATCGAAGAGACGATCAATACCTATAAGTACCTTTTCAAACCCAATCCCTCCTTCGGCATGGACTTTTACGCCGAAGGTTTCGAAGCGAAGGATGTCGTCTTACTGCTCGATGACATCGCTCCGAGTCACGGTATTCCCCTGCGGTTCGACTATTACGCCCTTTTTCTCCGGCTGAAAGGGGAGACCATCCGCAGTGTCAACCATTTTGACTACACGATACAACCGCAGGCACTGCAACTGGTCTGTCCGGGCTCCATCTATGCGTTCAGGGATATCTCGGAAGAGTCGAAAACCTATGTGCTGCTTTTCGACAAGGCGTTCATTGAAGAGGAGAACCTCTCCTCCGAAGCCCTCAATCCGCTCTTCGCCTTTCACCGGCTTCACCAGAACGATGTCGTCCTCGATACGGCGAGCTATGCCCAGGTCCTCTCCCTTTACGAACAGCTTAGCTATGAACTGCGTCAGAAAAAAGAGGATTTCAGGAGTATGGCCAAGATGCTGATCACCCAGCTGCTCTTCATTCTTAAACGCGAAAAGCAGAATGCCGGCCTTCCGCAGAACCTCACCAGGGCCGAACAGCTCAGCGCGGAGTTCCTCGTCCTGATCGAAGAGCATTTCTGGAACAAAAAGAGCGTCAAAGCCTATGCCGAGATGATGGCCGTCACCCCGAAACATCTCAGCGAAACGGTCAAAGCGACCCTGCACCGCAGCGCGCTCTCCTATATCCACCTGCGTATCATCAAGGAGATACAGTACCTGCTCTGCTTCGGCAATATGTCGATCAAACAGATCGCCTACGCCCTCAACTTCGAAAGCCCCTCACAACTGGGGCGTTTTTTCAAAAACCATGAAGGCATCTGTCCGAAGGAGTACCGTCTGCGCAACCGGATAGACTACCCGTCGCTTGTCCCCGGAAAGCATCGGTAGCGTCACGCCTGCTGCTCCGCATAGAGCGTCATCTCGTACACCCACTGCTGCAGCGGCAGCATCGCTTCGTAATGGGCATAAAGCGTGTCAATGAGCATCTCGGACGTGATCAGCGCCGCCTTGGTCTCCGTAGAAGCATACATGCAGTTATACAGGGCCAGCTCCGCCAGCGGCATTGATGCGTCAAAACCGGCCGGCAAACGCTTGTAACGTTTCTCCGGCAGCCTGTACCCCTTCTGTGTCAGACGTTCGAGGATTGCCTGCAGCTCCCTGCGACGCTCCTCGGATTTCAGATAGGAACGATACGCGGAGAGCATGGCCGGCTTGAAGCGGCGCAGGCCCGTTGCGACCAGGAGCATTTGCGGATCGAAATGAAGGTAAAAGGCGCTGCTCTGCATCCGCTTGCCGCCGCCCTGCCAGAAGACGATGCCGATATGGTCCTTCAGCGGCGGCTCGTCGAAATGGAAACGCTGGTCGCGGTAGATGCGGAAGAGCGAACCGTTGACTTTCGGTACGGCATTGATCGTCGGCACGAGGGCCATGAGGTGTTCGCCCATCTCCTCGACAAATGCACGGCTGGGTTCGAGCACAAGTTCATGGTAGAGCATCTTGTTGGCGTCAAACCACGCCTTGCTGTTATTGCCCTGTAGTTCGGCTAGAAAAGGGAGGGTTCCTGCGGGGAAGTGCGAGAACACCGGAAAGCTCCGATGGTCTCTTTAGAGGCGGACGGTGTCGACGCTGATGCACTCTTCAAGGGCGGAGAGCTCTGAAAGTGCTGCGTCTTTGACCGGCGTGTCGGTGATAATGACTGCAAGGGCCTCGCCGTTGCTGTTGCGGCCCAGGCGGAAGTCGCCGATGTTGACGCCGTTACGCGCCAGCAGTGATCCCACTTTGCCGATCACGCCCGGGACGTCGGTGTTTTTGAAGAGGGTAAAGTTCCCCTTCGGCTCGACATCGAGGTCGAAACCGTTGACCTCGACGATACGCTGGACGCCCTCTTCGAAGATCGTCGCGTCGATATCGACGACACGCTTGTCCGTCGTCAGTTTGACGGAAATGAGGTTTTTATAGGCGCTGCTGTCGAGCTCGGCAGAGGTCTCGATCTTGATCCCCTTCTGCTCGGCGATGAAAGAGGCGTTGACGTAGTTGATGGTGTCTCCCGTCTTGTCCGCCAGCGTACCGACGGTGACGAAGGTGCTCAGCGAATCGAGGTACTCGGCGATATCGCCCTGTGCGCTGACCTTGATGGAGACGATCGGTGCACGGTTGAGCTCGCTCGCCATAAAGCCGATCTTCTGTCCGAGCTCCAGGAACGGTTTGACGAATGCCGGGATCTTCGTCTCGTCGATCGGCAGGTTGAAGGCATTCGGGAAGGCAATGCCCTTGGCTGCCTCAATCGCCTGCTGCGCCGCCTGCGTACCGATGTTGTACTGGGATTCGAAGGTGTTCGCACCGAGGTGCGGGGAAACGACGATGTTGTCCAGGTCGAGCAGCGGGTGGTCCGTTGCCGGCTCTTTCTTGAAGACGTCGATACCGGCGAAGCGGATCTTGCCGGATTTCAGACCGTCATAGAGCGCTTCCTCGTTGTAAAGGCCGCCGCGGGCACAGTTGACGAGCACGACGCCGTCTTTCATCTTCGCGATCTCATCGGCACCGATGATGTCGATTGTCTCTGAGTTCTTCGGTGTATGGATCGTAATAATGTCGCAGCCCAGGATCTCATCGAAGCTGTCCGTGTATTTCACGCCGAGGTCTGTCGCCTTGGAGGCCGGGATGTACGGGTCGTAAGCCACGACGTCCATCTCGAACGCCTTGCAGCGTACCCCGACGCGGCTCCCGATGTTACCGAAACCGATGATGCCGAGCTTCTTGCCTTTGAGCTCGTAGCCGTACCATTTCTCGCGCTTCCAGATGCGCTGGTTTTTAAGATGGTCGTGGGAGTAGGGGAACATACGCATACAGGAGAGCATATGGGCCATGGTCAGCTCGACGGCAGCGATCGTATTGGCCGTCGGGACGTTCATGACGATGATCCCCTCTTTGGAACAGCCGTCGATATCGACATTGTCGACACCGACACCGGCGCGGACGATCGCCTTCATCTGCTTGGCGGCACCGATGAACTTGTCATCCACGTCGGTAGAGGAGCGTGTGATCGCGACGTCGGCGTCGGCGATGACATCGAGCAGCGCCGTTTTGTCGACATCGGCAGCAAAGACGTAATCGATCTGCGGATCGTTCTGAAGCATCTCGAGCCCGGCTTCGTGGATATGGTCACACACGACTACTTTGTATTTTTCCATCTTAAAATCCTAAAGTGAAATTGAAAATGTTATCAACAAGTACCTGCCCTGCAGGGCATTGCTGATAAATTTGGGAAGCCCCTCCGCCGGTGCGGAAAGGGGTTATTTTTTGAGTTGGTCTTTGATCAGGTCGCCGAGGCTGTTGGAACCGTCCTCTTCGTTGAGTTTGTCGAGGATTTTCTGATCGTGCAGTCTGTCGAGTTTGCGGACAGAGAGGCGGATACGGTCGCGCTTGGCATCGATCGCAACGATTGCCGCTTCGATCTCCTGCCCTTTTTCGAGCTCTTCCGCTTTGAGCGGTTCGAGGTCTTCGTTGCGGATCAGCGCATCGACGCCGTCGCTGAGGGAGACGAAGACACCGAAGTCTTTTACGTCACGGACGCTGCCTTTGACGATGTCGTTGACGCGGTGGGAAGCGGCAAACTTCTCAACCGGGCTCTCTTCGAGCATCTTGCGGTTGAGGGAGATCTTCTGGTCGTCGCGGTTGATCTTCGCGATCTTGACTTCGACTTCGTCACCGGACTTGAAGAGGTCTTTGGCTTTGACACCTTTTTCCCAAGTCGTATCCTGGTTGTGCAGGAGGCCTTCGACGCCGGCGATCTTGACGAACGCACCGAAGTCCGTCAGGGATGTGACGGTACCGGTCACAATATCGCCCTCTTTGAATTTCTTCGCGAATTCGTCGAAAGGTTTCGGCAGGAGACGCTTGAGGGAGACGCGCAGCTTGTGCTTCTCCGGATCAACGTCGATCACCTCGACGTCAATGTCGTCGCCGACGGTCAGGTAGTCTTTCGGGTTCTTAATGTTTTTGTCCCAGGTGATCTCTGAGATATGGAGGAAACCTTCGATATCGTTTCCGAGGTCAACGAACGCACCGTACGGCTCGATGTTGCTGACGGTGACAGTGATGGTATCGCCCGCTTCGAGTTCGTCCTCGATCTCTTTCCACGGATCCGGCTGGACCGCTTTGATGGAGAGGGAGAGGTGGCGTTTGTCTTTGTCGTAAGCGATCGCTTTGACGTTGACTTTGTCGCCTTCGTTGTAGAGCTTGGACGGGTTGACCGGGCCTTTGTAGCTGATCTCGTTGTAGTGGACCAGACCGTCGACACCGCCGACGTCTACAAACATACCGTAGCTGGTGATCTTCTTGATGACACCTTCGACAATCGTACCCTCTTCCATCAGCTGGTCGATGATCTCTTTCTTGCGCTTGCGCTCTTCGTTGAAGAGTTTGCGGCGGGAGACGACGATGGAGTTGTCTTCCGGATCAAGCTTGATGACCTGCGCCTTGACTTTGCGACCGATGACATTGTCGCTCTCTTTGAACGCCGCGAGTGAACGCGGCATGAAGAAGCTGACGCCGTCCGCTTCGATCACGTAGCCGCCGCGGTTCTTCTTGGTCACGATGCCTTCGATGATCACATCTTCGAAATCCTCTTTGTGCGCTTCGACGAATTCCATCGTCTTCTGCTGCTCGAGGACCTTGCGGTAGGAGATCTTCGGACGCTCGTTGTAGTGTCCTGTGACCATAACCGTGATCTTGTCACCGACGTTGAAAAGCAGGTCGCCTGCTTCATCCCTGATCTCATCAAGACTGATGATACCTTCCAGTTTCTCTCCAACTCCGACGAGCGCGCGATTATCGTCTTCCTGGATTGCGACAATTTCACCTTCGGTGATGCGGTTTGATTCTTGCTCCTGGAAAGAAGCCTCAAGCATCTCGGCGAAATTTTCCTCTTCAAATGCTTCGTTATCGAAAGCCATACCTGTACCCTTATTACGTAATAAAATCTCGTGAGTATAGCGAAAGAAAGCTTTTATGAAGCAGAAAGATTACAGCAGGACGGATTTTTTACGCTAAGCAGCATCTTCCGGAAACGCGCCGGAACTGTTAAGCGCTCTTCGACCCCGTTTTGATCCGCGCAATCACCTGTTCAATGATCCAATCCGGTGTCGAAGCGCCGGCGCTGATGCCGCAGTACGCTTTGCCTTCAAACCAGGCGTCGTCGATGTCGTCGGGCCCTTCGATGTGATAGCTGTCGGGGCAGTACGCCTGGGCGATACTGTGCAGCTGCTTCGTGTTCGAGGAGTTCTTCCCGCCGATGATGATCATCACGTCGGCCCGTTTCGAGAGGTCCCGCACCGCGTCCTGGTTTTCGAAGGTCGCGTTGCAGATCGTGTTGAAGACCCTTACCTCTTTATAGTGCGGTATCAGGTAATTGACGATTTTGAGGAACTCGTCGACTTTCCGCGTCGTCTGCGCCACGACGGCGATCTTCTCTTTGAAGCGGATCTGTTCGAGCTCCTTGACGCTCATGACGACATAAGCGCCTTCCGTGGCGTAGCTCTTGACCCCGCGGATCTCCGGATGCGCCTCGTCGCCGAAGATGACGATGTCGTACCCCTGCTCGCTCATCTCCTCGCAGATCTGCTGCGGTTTGGTCACATAGGGGCAGGTGGCGTCGACGACATGGACATCTCGCGCATAGAGCGTCTCCAGCTCCTGCTTCGGAATGCCGTGGGTCCGGATGACCGCCGTGTCGCCCGCTTTGAAATCGTCCAGGTTCTCCGTCAGTGCGACCTGGAAATCCTTCTGGAGACGCTCGATCTCCTTCGCGTTATGGATCAGCGGACCGTAGGTGGCCGACTGGCGGTTCTCCTCGGCGATCTTGATCGCCCGTTTGACGCCGAAACAGAAGCCATAGTTCTCTGCCAGTTCAATCTTCATGTTGCACTTCCCCGATCGTACCGATCAGTTCGAAAAAATTCGGGAAGGAGGTCCGGATGCAGTCGGTATCCGTGACTTCCATCCCGCAGCGCAGACCAGCAACGATAAAACTCATCGCGATGCGGTGGTCCCCGAAACTGTCGACGGCGGCCGCCTGCAACGCCCCGCCCGTAATACGGTATCCGTCGTTAAACTCTTCACAGACTATACCGCATTTTTTCAGGTTCGTCATCACCGTACTGATGCGGTCGCTCTCCTTAACCCGGAGCTCTTCGGCATTTTTGACCTCGCTGGTCCCCTCCGCCGTCGCCATCGCGACGGCCAGTGCCGGCAGTTCGTCGATCAGCCAGGCGATGTTCTCCTCGACGACGACCGCCTTGAGCGGCCGGTAGCGCACCTCGATGTTCCCGATGGGCTCATACCGCTCGTCGGTCACCTCGTAGCGTATATCCGCCCCCATGCGTTCGAGCGCCTTGAAGGCCTCGATACGGGTCGGATTGAGGGTGACACCCTCGATGACGGCGCTGCTGCCGGGCGTGATCGCCGCGGCGACGGCAAAAAAGAAGGCGCTGGACGGGTCGGCAGGCACCCGGATGTCGAGGGGCTGCAGCAGTCCGCCGAGCGGCTGCACTTCCGTTCGCAGATTCTCCGTTTTGATCGAAGCTCCCATCCCGCTGAGCATCCGCTCGGTATGGTCTCGGCTGAGTTCGGGTTCTTCGAAATAGCAGGGACCGTCGGCCCGAAGCGCCGCGAGAATCATGGCGCTTTTGACCTGCGCCGAGGCAACAGGGCTTTTGTAGTCGAAAGCCTTCAGCGAACCGCCGCGCACGCTCAGCGGCGCCAGGTCACCGTTGTTGCGGCCGTCGAGCTGTGCGCCGATGCTGCGCAGCGGCGCCGTTACCCGTTTCATCGGGCGGCGGCGGAGATACTCGTCCCCGCTCAACACGAAGTGCCCCTCCGCCGACGCGAGCAGCCCGCAGAAAAGCCGCATCCCCGTGCCGGAATTGCCGCAGTCGAGGATGTCGTCGGGTTCTTTGATGCCGCGGGAGGCGATCGTGATCACCTCGCCGTCATCCGCCACCTCGGCCCCCAACGCTTCCACGATGCGCAGGGTATTCATCGTATCCTCCCCGCGCAGGAAGTTCCTGATAACGCTTGTGCCCTCGGCGAGGGTCGCGAACATCGCGCTGCGGTGTGAGATCGATTTGTCCGCCGCGACCTTGTCGCTGCGGAATGCAAACGTCCCCGCCGGCGCGATACGGACCCGGCTCATCGCAGTGCTACCCCGAGATCGTTCTGGAGGGCGGTAAGGATCCCTGCCATCGCCGCCGTGATCTCCTCTTCTTCCAGGGTCTTCTCCTGCGACTGCAGCACGAAACGCAGCGTCAGGCTCATCTGATCGCCCAGGGTCTCGTCCGTATAGCGGTCGACGGGGTAGAAGCGGATAATCTCGCCGCTGCGGCTTCCCTCGATGACGTCGGCCACCTTCGCGTAGGCCATGGCCTGCGGCATCAGGATGCTGAGGTCGCGGTGTGACGCCTGGTACTTGGAGTACGGCTTCGCTTCGACCCTTTCAAAGGCGAGCGCATCAAAAGATCCTTCAAACATTACGGTACGCGGAAGGTCCATCTCCGCCTGCAGCGTCGGGTGCAGGGTGAACATCTCCCCGATCTTGAGGCCCTTCTGGTAGACGGCTGCCGCCTGGTAGGGGTGGGCCATCTTGTGTGTCGGCGTAACCGGCTTTAGGGTGAAATCGCCCAGAACGTCCGCCGCCAGTTTGGAGAAGGACTCAAAACTGACACTCTCCGGCTTTCCGCTGTTATCGAGGCTGTCCTCGTTCAGGGTTCCCGCAAAGAGAAGCGCGATTTTGACCGACTCGCGGCGCTGGACATCGAAGACCGAACCGATCTCGAAGAGCGGAATGCGCTTGCGGCCGTTCTTGGCATTGCTGCTGGCCGCATTGAGCAGTCCTGCCAGCAGGGTCGGACGCAAGGTATCGAGTGTCCCGGCGATCGGGTTGAGCAGAGAGAGCTCCTTCGCGACGCTCGCCATTCCAAGAGCGTCAAGCTGCTCGCGCTCGTTAAAGACGAAGTGAACGCTCTCGTAAAAGCCGCTCTGCGCCGCGCGCTGACGGTAGGTCTGCTTTTTCCGGAACGTAAAGTAGTCATCGTCGATCCGGTCCGCTTCCGTCAGGACAAACGGTTTCGCCGGGATATTGTCGATTCCGACGATACGGACGATCTCTTCGATCAGATCCTGGCGGTTGACGATGTCGTGACGGAAACGCGGTACGCTGACGACGATCTGCTCCTCGCTCGATTTGGAAATATCAAAGCCGAGATTTTTGAGAATGTTCGCCACACGGCTCTTGTCTATTTCCGTACCGACGATGCTGCTGACGTAGGCCATATCGATGCTGATATTCTTCGGTTCGAAGACTTCGGCATGCTCCAGGGTGCCGCCGTAGATCTTGCCTTCACCCTTTGCCTCGATGCAGCTGAAAAGGAAGTCGCTGCCGATGGAAAGTTCCGGCTCGCTGCCCCGGGATGTGCGGTAGTAAAGCGGCCCGCTTTGCAGTTTCGTCTCCGCCATCTTCTGCGAAATGACCTCCGGGGCGATATAGCTCGCCTCGATGACGATGACGCCGCGGACATCCTGCAGGCGGGAAGCATCTTCCTGGCGGATACCGATGATCGAAGCGCACTCCTGCCCGTAGACGGCGGTGAGGCCGTGGCCTTCGCGCTTGATGACGATCTCGGCGAGCTTCTCGTCATTGCCGCGGAAGAAGTCCACGGGGTAGGCACGCAGGATCACGCCGGTCGTATGCATGGCGTACTCGAGACACCCTTCGACGGCGTTGGCGCGGCTCTCGTCGATCATCGCCAGGCGCAACGTCATCAGCAGTGAGTCGTCGAAGAACTCGACCGATACCGCATGGTAGCGGACGCTTCCGGTAACATCGCCTTCAACATCGAGTTTCAGCAGACGCCCAATGCCCAGGCGGTTCTCGTCCTCACGGCCGGCGGCCCGGGGTTTCAGGCTCTTGTCCAGGGCCGCACAGAGGTCGCGGGCCACCCCGCGGATACTCAGACAGTCCCCGCGGTTCGCCGTCAGTTCGATCTCGATCAGGTCGTCATTGATCAGCGGGTAGTCGGCGAGCGGCTTCCCGAGCTCGAGTGCGCCGATACTCTCATCAAGCACAAGGATCCCGTCGTTCACTTTCGGCAGTCCCAGTTCGGTCGCGGAACAGATCATTCCCGCCGAATCGACGCCACGCAGCTTGACCGGTTTGATCTCCAGGCCGCCGGGCATCACCGCGCCGACAACGGCAACGGGAACATACTGCCCCGCCGCGACGTTAGGCGCGCCGCAGACGATCTGGCGCGTTTCGCCGCCCAGATCAACCTGGCAGACGTTGAGCTTGTCGGCATCAGGGTGTTTTTCGCACGCAGCAACCCTGCCCACGACGACTTTTTCCGGAATGCGGTAGGACTCTACCCTGTCGACCTCCAGACCGATGGCATTGAAAGTCTTGGCCAGGTGCTCCGTCGTAATGTCGGAAAGGTCGATCCATTCGTTAAGCCAGTGGCGTGTGACAATCATTTGAACTGCTCCAGTAGTCTGATATCGCCCTCAAACAGTGAGCGCAGATCCCCGATACGGTGGATCAGCATCGCGAAGCGCTCCACGCCGAGGCCAAAGGCGTAGCCGCTGACGTTCTCATAGCCGACCGCCTTGAAGACGTTGGGGTCGACGATCCCACAGCCCAGGACTTCCAGCCATCCCGTCTTGGAACAGACGCGGCAGCCGTCGCCGCCGCAGAAGATACAGCTGATATCGACTTCCGCGGACGGTTCCGTGAAGGGGAAGAAACTCGGGCGGAAACGGACCTCGACGTCGCCGAACATGTACTTGAGGAAGTCCTCGAGAATGAACTTCAGGTTCGCGAAGGAGACTTTGCCCTCTTCGTCGACGAGCAGACCCTCGACCTGATGGAACATCGGGGTGTGCGTCAGGTCGTAGTCGCGGCGGAACACGGCGCCCGGAGCGATCATGCGGATCGGCGGCTTCTCCTGCTTCATCGTGCGGATCTGCACCGGGGAGGTATGGGTGCGCAGCAGCAGCTCGTCTTTGAAGTAGAAGGTGTCCTGCATGTCACGGGCCGGGTGGTACTTGGGCAGGTTCAGCGCTTCGAAGTTATGGAAGTCGTCTTCAACCATCGGGCCGGTCTTGACCGAAAAGTTCATGGCGACGAAGTACTCAACGATGCGGTCCATCGTCTGCATCACCGGGTGCAGCGCACCGCGTTCGCTTCCCCGGCCGAAGAGGGTCACGTCGATCGCCTCCGCTTTCATCCCTGCCTCGAGCGCTTCGAGGGCCAGGATCTCCTTGCGGACATTAAAGGCCTCGGTCAACTTCGCCTTATGCTCGTTGAGCTCTTTGGCAAAAGCACCCTTCTCCTCGTTGGGAACGGACTTCATCTTCGCGAACTCGGCCGCGAGTACCCCTTTTTTCCCGAACACCGCAATACGGATCTCTTCAAGTTTGTCGACACTCTGTGCCGACGCAATGGCGTCATACCACTCTTGCAACCCTGGCTCCTTCTCGGGGACGTCTCCCCCATGTATCTTGCGCGTATTGTATCCAAAGAGCTTTAAAGGGCAGTATCATTGATCAATTACCCTGCAGGGGCAAAGCCCCTACAGCTACGCTAACGCTAAGTTCGCGTTGTCCTCGAGCTATGCCCTGCGGAATTCCGCTTCGCTACATCAGCAGCGGGCGCTCTGGAAGAAGTGCTCTCGGAGCGCTCGCGCGCCCTCGGCACTTTTTCTCTGAAATGCTCTTCTTTAAAATCAAGACCGAAACCCTCCAATTCAAAGCAGGTTAGCCTCAAAGGCTTCTATGCTACAATCTCAAAAACGCTCTTTCAAGGAAC
Organism: Sulfurimonas sp. HSL3-1; assembly: GCF_039645995.1. NCBI lineage: Bacteria > Pseudomonadati > Campylobacterota > Epsilonproteobacteria > Campylobacterales > Sulfurimonadaceae > Sulfurimonas > Sulfurimonas diazotrophicus. Next base: position 897,730 of record NZ_CP147920.1, on the reverse strand, counting down.
ATCCATGTGTCTTTTCTGCAAAATCGCCAACAATGAACTGACGGCCAACAAGGTACACGAAAACGACGATTTCGTCGCCTTCCACGACATCAACCCCAAGGCTCCTGTTCATGTGCTCGCCATTCCCAAAACCCATGTTGACAGCTTCAACGAGGTAACGCCGGAGATGATGGCGGACATGACTGCATTTATCCAGGAAGTGGCCGAGAAAGTGGATGTGAAAGAGAGCGGTTACCGCGTCATTACGAACGTCGGCGAAAACGGCGGCCAGGAGGTCAAACACCTCCATTTCCACATCCTCGGCGGTGCCAGACTCCGCTGGGGCCACTTCGCGGACGCGGACCCGAAAGACTTCCTTTAATCGCACGGCATCCGAACAAAGTCCGGATGCCTACGTTAACACTGGGTTTGCGTTGTCCTCACTCGCGTTGCGGAATTCCGCTTTGCTACATCGGCAGCAAGCCCACGCGCAGAAGGCCTGCGCTTTCAACTCTCCCCACTAAAAAACATTACAAAAAATTTCGGCATGGAATGTCCATGTAATAGGACGGTTGAAGTGCGTGTGAGTGTATTACATGCGGCAGCCGCTTTGCACTTTCTTCTTTCGGGTTCGGTTTCTTCTTTGTGCAAGCAAAGAAGAAAGGGAACAAAAAGCTTCTAAAGGAATTTGTAGCGGCTTATAGAAAATCTACTGTATTAGCTGGGGCAGGCTTCGATTTCGCCGAAGTCGACGTTGCCGCCCTGCCCGCTGATGACCTCTTCGTTTTCGCGCAGGACGTTGCCGTTATGCGTCACGGAGTAAGTAATCTTCGTCGTATCGCGGACGGTGTTGATCGTCGAGCAGTAGGTCTCGATGCTGCCCATGACCCAGCGCAGCGCCGTCATATCGTCGGCGTCGGAGTCGAAGCGGTAGTCGAGGTGCAGGGTATTAAACTTGCACGGCGGCGTTTCGTTGCGCACGACCTCGCCGTCGACACTGAGGTTGGTGACCGTCTTGCCCTGCTTTTTCGGGATGGCAATGAGGTCGCTGGTCGTACAGGCGACAAGGCCGGAGAGGAAGTATTCGATCGGGGAGATGACCGGGCAGTCAATGACAAAACTCTGTCCGCGGTCCGTTTTCGCCTCGAAGCGCATCTCGTCCAGGTGGGAAATCGTTACTTTCATAAATCAAGCTCCTTCAGGTAGTTTTCGAAGTGCACGATTTGTTCGAGCGTGCGCACCGTCGCCGTTCCGCCGGAGGAAGTACGGGCGTTCATGGAGTGCGCCAACTGAAGATGGGGAATCACGTCCTCGCCGATACGTTCATCGATAGCCTTGAGCTCGCCGTAGGCGATCTCGCTCAGGTCGATTCCGAGCGCTTCGGCCCGGGCGACAGCTTTGCCCGTAATGAAGTGCGCCTCGCGGAACGGCACCCCGCAGCGCTCGACAAGGTAGTCGGCCAGGTCGGTGGCGCTCAGGTGTCCCTTCTTGGAAGCGGCCAGCATGTTCTCGGGCTTCACGGTCATCGTCTTGAGCGCTTCGTTAAGGATCTCAAGGGAGATGTGCGCCGTGGTAACGGCGTCAAAGACTCCCTCTTTGTCCTCCTGGGTATCCTTGTTATAAGCGAGCGGCAGCCCCTTCATCACGGTCAGAAGCCCCATGAGTGCGCCGTAGACGCGGCCCGTTTTGCCCCGCAGCAGTTCCGGGACGTCCGGGTTCTTCTTCTGCGGCATGATGGAGGAGCCTGTCGAATATTCGTCGGAGAGCTCGACAAAGCCGAACTCGTAGCTCGACCAGAGGATCAGCTCTTCGCTCAGGCGGGAAACGTGCATCATCATCGTCGAGATGTTAAAAAGGATCTCCAGGGCGAAATCGCGATCGCTGACCGTATCGAGGCAGTTGACGCTGACGCTGTCAAATCCCAGCGCGTTGGCGGTCAGGTTGCGGTCGATGTCGTGCGGCGTCCCGGCCAGTGCGGCGCACCCCAGCGGGGAGACGTTGTTGCGCTGGCGACTCGAGAGGAGACGGTCGATGTCGCGTTTGAACATACTGGCATACGCCAACAGGTGGAAACCGAAGTTGATCGGTTGGGCATGCTGCAGGTGCGTCATCCCCGGCAGCAGCGTCTCCGTATGCTTGCCGGCAATGTCAATGAGGGTCTGCATCAGGGTTTTAAGCTGACCGGCGATCTCCAGGTTCTTGCGCAGGACGTAGCGGCGGAAGTCGACGGCCACCTGGTCGTTGCGGCTACGGGCCGTATGCAGCTTCTTGCCGGCATCCCCGATGAGCGCCGTGAGACGTTTTTCGATCGCCATATGCAGGTCTTCGTCGCTGATATTCCACTCAAAACTGCCCGCTTCGATCTCTTCGCGGACCTGTGCCAGTCCCCCGCGGATCGCCTCGATCTCATCCACACTCAGGATGCCGCGGCTCTGCAGCATGGCGGCGTGTGCGAGTGAACCTTCGATATCTTCCCGGTACAGTTCGCGGTCGAACATGATCGAGGCGTTAAACTGGTCTAGTAGTGACGAGGCTGAGGCGCTGAAACGGCCGGACCACATTTTTTCCATAGCTCTGTCTCCAAAATAAAATACGGTATTTTAGCGAATAGGGTTTAAAGTGCAGAAAGGGCCCGGAGGCCCGGAGGTTTTAGTTACAGGCGGGAACGTTCCCGCTGTCCTTGGCGTATTCGACCATGAAGTCCTTCAGGTGCTTCGAATTTTTCTGGTACTTCTTGCTTTTGAAGTATTTCCAGGACTTCTTCGCTTTCTCGCTATTGAGATGCAGTTCGGCCAATCCCGCGCCGTTGTCCTTCATCATCTTTTTCCATGTTCTCCGTTTATAGGTAAAGGCGATATCCTGACCGTCATCATGGCAGGCTTTACACTGTTTATGAAACTCGCGCTGGCCTTTGTACACGGCTGCTTCGCCGACAGCACCGGTCAACAGTGCCGTAATAAGAACAGAGAAAACGACCTTCTTCATTCGCATCCTTTATCCAAGGGAGGTGTCACACAAGAATACATTATATATTATTATGCGGGCCTTAATTGTGACACTTTTGTAACAGGCTACTTAAACGCCATCTCTTCGGCCCTGGCAAGCAGTTCCCGGGCACCTTGTTCAATGAACGTCTCCGCCATTTTCCGGCCGAGATTATCGACGGCGTCTTTAGGGACTTCGACCGATTCTGCAAGCACTTCCGTACCGTCGGGGAGCCCGACAATCGCCTGGGTCAGCACCTGGCCGTTCTCGAGCACGGTGGCATTGACGCCGATCGGCACCTGGCATCCGCCCTGCAGGGTGTCGACGAAGTCGCGTTCGATCGTCGTTTCGATACGGGTATTCGTATCTTCAAGCCCCCGGGCGATTTCAAGGACTTCCGGATCATCGACGGCTTCGATCCCGAGTGCGCCCTGTCCCATGGCAGGCACCATATCGCCCAGCGCGATCGGGTAGACGTACTCGACGCTGTCGAGCAGCCCCAGGCGGTTGATCCCGGCCGAAGCAAGGATGATGGCATCGTAGTCGCCCTCTTTGAGCTTGCGGATACGGGTATCGACGTTCCCGCGGAGGTCCTTGATGGTCAGGTCCGGGCGCAAGGAGAGGATCTGCATCCGGCGGCGCAGCGACGAGGTACCGACGACCGCCCCCTCGGGCAGGGCATCGACACTGGCGTATTTTTCGCTCAGCATCGCATCGCGGTCGTCTTCGCGTTCGGTAATGGCGGCCAGCAGAAGCCCGTCGGGCATCTGCGTCGGTACGTCTTTGAGCGAATGGACGGCGAGCTGGGCTTCGCCTTTCAGCATCGTCTCTTCGATCTCTTTGAGAAAGAGCCCCTTACCGCCGATCTTTGCCAGCGGCACGTCGAGGATCTTGTCGCCGCTGGTGACGACGATTTTAAGCGACACTTCCAGCCCGGGGTTCTGCTCTTCGAGAACGGCCTTGATATGTTCGGACTGCCAGAGTGCCAGCTTGCTTCCGCGGGTTGCGATGACGAGTTTCTTCATTTAACGTTGACTCCCTTGTAACGGTTTTTGGTTGCATCTTTTTCGCCGTCGAAATAGACCGTCGGCGTGCCGCTGACCATCAGGGATTCGATGACAGCGTCATCCGATGCGACCTGGGCGTTGACTGCTGCTGCATGCAGATCACTGATTTTCAGGTTCGTGTTGACGGCTTTGTTGAAAGCATCGAGGATCTTCTGCTCATCCTTTTCGCGCGTGATCGTCGTCGGCACCTTGTAGAGCGAAAGCATGACATCCTTCCGCCCCTGGAGCTCTGCGGCCACTGCCGCGCGGGTCAGCGTCGGTGCGGCGGGGTGGAGACGTTCAAGCGGGAAATGGTAGTAATAGATGGCGAAGGTCTCCGGGTACTGCTTCATATACTCCACCGCCTTCGGAACGTAATTGCGGCAGAAAGGGCAGAGCGGGTCTGAGAAGATCGCGACCTTGTGCTTTGCATTCGCATTCCCGTAAATCAGGTTCTCTTTTTTGTAGTACTCGGCTTTGAATTTCGGGGCCACCGCGTCGCGGAGGCTTTTGCCCGTTTTCATATCCGTCAGTTCTCCGGTGATCACCTTGTCGTTGGCGAAATAGATGACACGCTGCTTCACTTCGCGCTCATCCTTGCCCTGCTTCACCTTCGCATCGAGCGATACGACGAAACTGTCCCACCCTTTCATGCCCTCGAGCGGTTGACGCTCGACGACCTTGACCGTCAAAGAGGTGATGGCGGGATTCTTGGAAAGGTTGTTCTTGAGAAAGGTTTCGACTTCGCTGTTCGTTGCGGCAAAAAGGCTAGCGCTTATCAGCATCGTCGCTGACAATTTCGACATCAATGACATGGTCATCCTTTTGAGTGTTGTGAGTTGATGAATCGTGCTTGGATTGTGACACAAATCGGTTAACCAACATCTTCGTGATGACACTGAACTGAAGCAGTACGCCGAAGATGTCCGTGAGAAAACCGGGGGCGATCAGCAGAAAGGCGCCCAGAATGGTAAAGAGGTTGAGCTGCTGAAATTCGAAGGGGTCGATGCGCGCCTGGTTCAACGCGTTGATATTCTCCGCCAGCGTGCCCCGAAAGTTCGCCAGGATCACGATGCCGACCAGGGCGCTCGCGATCAGCTCGACGAAGGTCCATACCCCGCCGATCGCCGAAGCGATGTTGACGGAGACGAGTACTTCCAGGAAAAGATAGAGGAGAAAGTAGATCATCCGATCCACTCCATTATGCGCGCGAGGGCTTCATCGGAAGGGACATCGCTCTTCGTGTCTTCGGCACGGTCAAAGAACTGGACGATGCCGTTGGCAAGCTCCTTGCCGATGATGACGGTGAGCGGGTATCCGACCAGTTCCGCGTCTTTCGCCTTGAACCCGAAGCGCTCCTTGCGGTCGTCCATAATGACGTCAACGCCCGCATTTTGCAGTGCTTCGTAAAGGCGCTCGGCCAGGGCCACCTGCGCCTCATCTTTGATGTTGGAGATCATCAGGTTGACCAGGTACGGTGCCGTCGTCTTCGTCCAGACGCACCCTTTCTCATCATGGTGCTGCTCGATGACAGCGGCAATGAGACGGCTCACGCCCATACCGTAGGTGCCCATCACGAAAGGCTCCGCTTTTCCGTTTTCGTTAAGGAACTGAGCCCCCAGCGGTGCGGAGTAGACGGTACCGAGCTTGAAGATGTGCCCGACCTCGATCCCTTTCGTATAGGAGAGCTTTCCGTCGCAGACCGGACAGCCGTCGCCCTCTTTGACTTCATAGAGCGCGGCGTATTCCGCCTCTTCCGGAAGGACCGAAAGATCGACGCCGACATAGTGGAAATCGGCCTCGTTGGCGCCGCAGATCATATTCGCCGCCCCTTTGACGTCCCAGTCAAAGATCGTACGCACGGCGTCCAGGTCCAGCGGCCCGATGAAGCCCGGAACGAGCCCGAGCGCCGAAAGCTCCTCTTCGTTGACATCGACGAGATCCAGCGCACCGCAGGCATTCGTCGCCTTGACCTCCTGCAGGTCGTCACAGCCGCGCAGGAAGAAGACGACGACCTCGTCCCCCTCTTCGTAGATCGCCCGCTTCGCCACGGCCTTCAGGGTGTAGTAGGGATCGACGTGAAAGAAACCACTCAGATCCTCGATGCTCTTGATGCCCGGTGTCGCGAACTTGTTGAAGTCCGCCTCCGGCGCCTCGGGAATCGTCGTACGCTCCGAACGTCTGGCGGCTTCGATATTGGCGCCGTATTCACAGCGGTCGCAGACGGCAAGGGTATCTTCGCCGCTGTCGGCAAGGACCATCAGCTCCTTCGAGCCCGACCCGCCGATCGCGCCGCTGTCGGCCTCGACAATGCGGAAATCAAGCCCCAGCCGCTCCAGGACGCGCTTGTAGGCCGCTTCCATGGCATCGAACTCGCGGTCGAGGTCCTCGTAGGAGGTGTGGAAGCTGTAGCCGTCTTTCATGACGAATTCGCGGGCGCGCATCAGGCCGAAACGCGGACGGGCCTCGTCGCGGAACTTCGTCTTGATCTGGTAGAGATTCAGCGGCAGCTGCTTGTAACTGTTGACGCGGTTGCGCACGAGGTTGACCATCATCTCCTCGTGGGTCGGTCCCAGGACAAAGAGGTTCTCTTTACGGTCACGGAAACGCAGCAGCTCCTTGCCGAACTTCTCGATCCGGCCGCTCTCTTCCCACAGCTCCGCCGGGGTGACGAAACTGAGGTCCACCTCCTGCGCACCGGCACGGGCCATCTCTTCGTTAATGATCGCTTCGATCTTTTTCAGCACCCGCTTGCCCAAAGGCATCAGGTTGTACAGCCCGCTGGCGACCTGGGCGATAAACCCGGCCCGGGTCAGATAGATGTGGCTCGGGAGCGCCGCGTCTTTGGGCGCCTCCTTCTCCGTCGGGATAAAAGCCTGGGACATACGCATTGTCGGTTACTCCTCACTCATGTCTAAAATAAATGCCATCGAATCGATCATGGCGTCGATGTCGCCCTCGTCGGCAGCCTTTCGCAGCTGCTGCACCTGCGGGTGCAGGAAACGCTTGATCGCCTGCAGCGCCATCTTCTGTGCCTGCGCTTCGTACGCTTCGGGCACGTAGCCCTTGCCGACGACGCGGGCCGCCTCCGTCGACGCCGCCGCGTCCGCGCGGCGGTAGAGCTCTTTGATCAGCGGCTCGATGTTGAGCGACTTGAGCCATGCGTAGAACTCCGCCGTGTAGCGGCCGACGATGGCGAAGGAGGCCTTGGCCTCCTCTTCGCGCAGCATGATGTTCTCGTCGACCGTGTTTTTCAGGTCGTCCACCCGGTGCACCGTTACCATCGCGTGGTCGATGTCGCCGATATCCCTCGGAACCGCCATATCGAACCAGTGGCACTCCCGCTCTTTTTTCAGACCGATCTTCCCGCCGATAATGGGCTCTTCCGCGCTCGTCGCCGTAAAGATCATGTCGTACTCGCCCAGGACGTCTTTGAGGCGCGTAAAGGGAACGAGCGTCCCTTTCACCTCTTCGGCCAGCGCTTCGATCTTCGCCATGGTTCGGTTCATCAGGCTGACCTCGGCCCCATGGTTCTTCAGGGTGCGCGCGGCGATAACGGACATCTCCCCCGAACCGATGACCAGCGCCCGTTTGCCCGACAGCGTACCGAAGGCGCGGCGTGCAGCCGCCACGGCGACACTGGCAACGGAGACGGGCTTGGAGGAGATATCGGTCTGGTTGCGCACTTCCGCGGCGCATTTGAAGGCGTAGTTGACCGCACGGGTCAGTTTATCGCCGCAATGTCCCCGCTCCAGGGCGAAACGGTAGGCGTCTTTGAGCTGGCCGGCGATCTGCGTCTCGCCGACGATGAGCGAATCGAGGGAGCTGGCGACGCTGAAGAGGTGGTGGATCGCCCCCTGGTCCTCGAAAAGCTCCGCCCTGCCCTCCAACTCGTTGAGGCTGATCCCCGAATGCTCATGCAGCAGCATAAAGAGGTGCTTGGCCGCTTCGCCGGGGTTGTTGCAGCTGCTGATCAGTTCAATACGGTTGCAGGTGGAGAGGACAAACGCCTCGTTCAGGTAGGGCGCTTCAAGGGTACGGGCGAGAAAGGTCTCTTTGGCAGCATCATCGTTAAACGCCAGCTTGTCCCGGATGGGGAGCGTCGTATTTTTATGCGTAAAACTGAGTATGAGATAGTGCATCAGAAGGTTCTCTGCATCATGGATTCGATGACGGCCTCGAGTGGTGCGTCACCGCTGACGGCGCGTTTTGCCTCGTCGCTGAGGGCGCGGGCCTGCGCGTAGGCGGCTTTGACCGCCCCGCTGCTTTCCAGCCCCGCTTTGAGCCATTGCGTCTCCTCTGTTGTCGCACTCCGGCCGTGAAGGGCGAGGAGACGCTCACGCGCCTCCCCCTCGAGCGTGCGGTAGAGGTGGATATACGGCAGGGTGCATTTGCCTTCGACGAAGTCGTTCATCGCCGGTTTGCCCAGCGTCGCTTCATCGGAAACGATATCGAGGATATCGTCGATGATCTGAAAAGCGATCCCGAGGTTCTTGCCGTAGAGCGCATAGGCATCGGCATCCTTCCCCGCGAGCAGGGCGGCGCACTTTGCCGCCGCCTCGATCAGGACCCCCGTTTTAAGATAGAGCATCTGCAGATAGCGCTTGTCATCCTCGTTGAATGTTTTCGCCATCTGCACATCCATCATCTCGCCGACGGAGAGGGAGGTAACGGCATCTGCCACGCTCTTGGCGATCCGGGCGTCGAACTGCGTCAGCTCGCTGAACGCTTTGGAATAGAGGATATCGCCGAGCATCACCGCCTGTTTGCTCCCCTCGGTCGCATTGACAGAAGGGGTGCCCCGGCGCAGCTGCGCCTCGTCGATGACATCGTCATGCAGGAGGCTGGCGGCGTGAATCAGTTCGATCACCGCCGCCAGCGTCACCGCGGCATCTTCCTCCCCCGCGATCATCATGATCAGACGGGCACGGAGGCGCTTGCCGCCGGACAGTGTTTCAAAAAGCCCGGTCGCGTACGGATAATCCACCGCCGCCACCATCTCCTGCATTCTCCGCGCTACCGCTTCGACCATCTCGGCGCCTACCCCCTACTCGCTCTGGCTGAGCACGTTGCCCATCGACTCGATATAGAGCTCCTTCGCCATCGCGTTGATCGCATCCGCTTCCTCGAACTGAAGCTGTTTGATCGTCCGTTCGAGCGTCGCATCGTCCATCGACTCTGAGAGGATTTTTTCCATTGCGGCCAGGCGCTCGATCAGGCGCTGGAGCTCCCCTTCGGCGACCGAACGGTTAGCATTGAAGATAACGTCCATGAATTTACTGCGAGGCGATCCGCTGAACATATCGCCTTCGTCTTCGAAAAGTGCTTCGTACATCTTGTGTAACCTTGAAAATAATTCGTGATTATACCCCTTTTGGGCTTAAGTGCATCTCCTCAACTCATAATCACCGTCCGGACTTTGCCAATCGCTACTTTACGATCCGATAAAAAAATAAAGCTAGAAAAAAATCATATTTTAATGGAACTGTAAGCTGTAACTTATAACAATCTGTTGTTGCTTAATTATGTAGATAATGCCAAACTCGTTGCGAAACGGGGACGGAAAGCCACGGGTCTCACTGAGACGGCCGGGTTGCCTAAACATAAACTAAGGTCTTCTACTCCTCGAGTGTCTTGCACACGCTCTACTAATTAGCACACAATTCTCGGTTCAACACAAGGTGACGGTACACTCCTTACTACTCAACCTGATGCCATCATACGGACGCTGACGTCTGTGCGGACGGCAGGTCTGTATGATTTTGAGTGTCCGTTTAATCACAGGGAGGGAAGTGTCGGCTTCCTTCCCTACCGCACTTCCTTTTCTCCTCTCATTTCAAAGCGCGTCGCTACCGTTTGATACGGTAGATGACGGCATAAAGCAACGGTACATAGAACAAGTTCAGTACCGTTGCCCATAATATCCCGTATCCCAGCGACACCGCCATCGGCTGCAGTATCTGTGCCTGACCCGAAGCGAAAAAGATCAGCGTCATGAGCCCGAGTACCGTCGTGATCGACGTCATCAGGATCGGCCGCAGGCGTGTCCGCGCCCGCCGCATCAACGCTTCGCTGTCCCTGGCCTGCCGGATGAAACTCACCATGATCAGGCCGTCGTTCACGACGACCCCCGCCAGCCCCACGGCCCCGATCAGACTCGGCATCGTAATGGTGAGGCCCATCACCCAGTGGCCGACATAGACACCGACAAGGACAAGGGGGATCGTGCTGAGCACGATCAGCGCCAGTACCAGCGAGTCGAACAGCCATACGAGGGTAATAAAGATCAGGAAGATCGCGACGGCCGCCGCCTGGGACATCTCCCGCTGCGTCTTGGCGTTCTCCTTCTCCTCCCCCTTGATCTCGATATCAAAGCCCTCTTTCCTGAGCCCTTCCAGCGTCGGTGCAATCGCCGCCATCACCTCCGACGATGTCCGAATATCCTTGTCCAGCGACGCATAGACGCTGCGGATACGCGCACCGTCCTCCTTTTCGATCGTCACATAAGCCTGCGTATAAATGAAGTCGGCGACGTCGCGCAGGGCAACGGTCTGCGTGCTGCCCGGGATCTGGATGCGGAAGGTCTCCAGACTCTCGGGGTCATCTTTCTGCACACTCTCGATGCGGATGCGGACCAGGCCGCTGGCACTGAACATCTTGCCGTATTCGCCTTTGAGGTAGTGGGCGCGCAGCTGACGGCTGATATCCGCCTCGGTAAGCCCCAGGTCGTAACCGTAGTCGTTGATGCGCAGTTTCAGCTCCCGCTCCCCGAGATCGGCATCATCGGAAATGTTATAGACCCCCGTCACGTCGGCCAGGGCTGCTTCCAGCACTTTCACGCCCTTGGCCAGCTCTGTATCATTTTTGCCCTCAAGCGCGAGCTCGATATCGTGCGCGACGACCCCCGTTCCCGGGACGGTGACATTGAAGTTCTCGAAGGTTTTCGTCCCGTCTTCTTCCGTGCGTTGGGCGAGCGGTTCCAGCCACCGCTTGACATCCTCACTGATCGCCTTCGCGTCGCGCTGCCGTTTGAGCACTTCGGCGTTATATTCAATCGAGAAGAAGGGATTGATGTAACGGTTGTACCAGTTGTCCGGGGCCCGTTCATGCAGGTCGATGAAGACCTGGAAAAGGTTTTCGCCGATTTCCGCCTTGTTCTTCGCATCCAGACGCATCCCGATTACCGCCGTCACCGAGGAGTACTCCTCGGGGTCAAGCTTCTCCAACAGCATCCGCTCGATGGCCGCAACCCTCTGCTCCGTATCTTCGAGCTCGTTGTTGATATTGACCTTCCCCGTCACATAGACCTGGGTCACATCGAAGGGAGGGAAGAGCTGAAATCGGCTCTGCGACACCATCACCGCCGTCAACGCCACGATGGCGCCGACGATCAGGAAAAGAGAGCGTTTGCGGCGGCGGAATAGCAGATGCAGCGTTTTGTCGTACCAGCGGTAGAGGTGCTCCCAGATGCTGTGGCTGACATGGCTCTCCCGGCGCAGGCGCAGCAGTTCGTGTGCGTGCAGCGGCAGGAAAAAAAAGGCTTCAAAGAGGGAGCTGAGCAGCAAAATGGTGATCATCACGGGCAGGATCTTGATAAAGGTCCCCATCTCCCCGCTGATCAGCAGCATCGGCAAAAAGGCAAAGACCGTCGTCAACGTCGCCGTCAGCACGGCGGGGAACATCTCCACCGCCCCCTGGATCGCCGCCTCCCTCCGCGGCATCCCCTCTTCCATATGGCGGTAGATGTTCTCCGCCACGACGATCGCTTCATCCACGAGCATCCCCAGGGCGATCAGGGCGCCGAGCAGGGAGAGCATGTTGAGCGAATAGCCGATCATCTCCGTCGCGATCAGCCCGATCATGAAACTCATCGGGATTCCCATCGCCACGACCAGCGCGATGCCGCGGTTGACGAAGATGAGCATGGCGGCGAAGACGAGAATCAGCCCGACGATGATGTTGGAGACGACCGTATTGAGACGGTTCTTGATCCAGACCGAGGTGTCGGTGTAGACCGCGAACTGCAGGTCCGGGTAGCGTTTTTCAAAGCCCTTGAGGGTTTCGCGGATCTGTTTGGCCAGGGCAATGGCGTTGCCCGATTTTGACTTGGTGATGTTGACGGAGACGTTGCGCACCCCGTTGTAGTGCGAGAGCTCCGTCGCGTCGCCCAGCTCGAAGGTGGCCGTAGCGATCTGACCGATTTTCACCCGCTTGCCGCCGACGCCGATGACCGTATTCTCGATCGCCGTTTCATCCTTCTCACCGTTGTAGGTGCTGATGTAGAGGTGCTCGCCCCGCCGCTTGACGGTGCCGACGGGAAAAATGGAGCTGAGGTTCTGCAGCGCCGAAACCACGGCGTCGGTGGAGAGGCCGTAGGCGTCCAGTTTGTCCGGGTCGATGCGGAAGACGAGTTCGTCGTCTGAATCGCCGCGGATCGTAATGTCGCTGAGCTCCTTGTAGCGTGACAGCGCGCTTTTGAGCTCGTCGGCGCGTTCGAGCAGCTCCGTCATGGGTGCCTCACCGGCGATGGCCACCAGCACCAGCGGGATCGTCTCTTCATGGATCTGCGCGATGGGTTCGTTCATGTCCGAAGGGAGGTCCCGCTTCGTCTGGGCGATGATATCCTTGACGTCGTTGAGCACGTTGATGTTCTGCGACCCCGGCTTGATGTCGGCCGTAATGGTGAACGCGCCGTTTTTGATTGTCGTCGTTACCGTCTCCAGCTCGCTGATGTTTCCCAGCTCGTCCTCGATGGTGGTAACGACCATTTTATCAAGGACATCCGCGCTCGCTCCGGCATACCCGCCGGTGATCGTGATCTTGTCCATCTGGACCGGCGGGAAGATCTCTTTGGGAATGTTGAGGTAGGCGAAGACGGAAAGAAGCAGGATGAACAGCAGCAGCATGTGGTTGAGCAGCGGTTTGTTCAGCGCGAACTCTATCAGGCGTGCAATCACGGCTGCTCCTCGACAAAGAGGGTGTCAAGCACCTGGTTTTTGAATTTCAGCGCCTCCACCCGCCGCTTGATAACGAGGTTCTCCTCTTTGAGCGTCTCGTATTCGCGCTGCATCGTCGCGATGTCGCGGCTCTTGTAGTAGATGCTGTTTTGAAGGTAGATCTTCGGGAAGAGCAGCATCCAGACGATCCCGAAGACCATCAGCATGCTGAGCAGAAACCGCAGGCCTATTCCCTTGCGGGTGACAATGGCGCTGCCGGTCTCTTCAAGGAGGTTGGCTTTATCGTCCATGGCAGTTCATCTCAAAAAGCCGCAGTTTCGCACTGCGGCTGCGGGGGTTCTCTTTGAGTTCGTCCGAGCGGGCCGTGATCGGTTTCTTCGGCCGGGGCCGCCCGATGGCATGGTCGTTCCCGCAGGTACAGCGCATCGCGTCGCTGGGGCAGATGCAGTTGCGGCTCCACTGCGCGAACCGCTGTTTGACAATCCGGTCTTCGAGGGAGTGGAACGAGATAATCCCGATGACCGCCTCGGGGAAGCAGGCACGTTCGCAGACGTCGAGCAGACGGTTCAGTTCCCCCAGTTCGTCGTTCACCTCGATGCGGATCGCCTGCATCACCAGCGTCGCCGGGTGGATCTTCTTGCCGCGGGGCGCGAAGGGGCGGACCGCCTCGGCAAGGGCCTTGGCGGACGTAAACGGCCGCTGCGTTGCGATCACCTGTGCGATCTTGCGTGCATTGGGGACCTCGCCGTAGTCGCGCAGGATGCGCTCGAGCTCCGCTTCGGCGTAGGTATTGACGACGGTCGCGGCATCCAGCGGCGCCGAAGGGTCCATCCGCATATCCAGCGTCTCGCTCTCAAAAGAGAAGCCCCGATCCTTTTCATCGAGCTGCAGCGAAGAGACGCCGATATCCGCGAGCACCCCGCGGATCTGCTCTGCGCCGTAATCCCGCACGATCGTCTCCAGCACGGCGGAGAAGCGCCCTTTTCGGATCTCGACACGCTCTGCGAACGGGGCGAGCCGCTCCGTCGAGAAACGGATCGCCGTCTCGTCCTGGTCGATGCCCACCAGGCGGAGTTTCGGGTTCGCTTCAAGCAGCAGGCTGCTGTGCCCGCCATACCCCATGGTACAGTCGACGACAATGCCCGCTTCGCAGCCGGAAAAAGCTTCGGTAACCTCACGGTAAAGTACCGGGATATGGGGGATGTTTTGCATGCGCTATTGTAGCCCGATGGAACTTAAGAGGTACTCCTGGAAATGGGTCTGCAGCGGCAGCAGCGTCTGCTGGCTGCGGGCGATCATCGTGAAGTCGCGCTCGAAGTGGTGCGCCTTGATCGCGATCTCGAACAGGTGCCCTTCTTCCAGTTCCCTTCTGACAGAGATGCGCGGCAGAACGCTGAGATAATCGGGCTTGGCCAGCAGGAAGTTCTTGATCGACTCGATATGCTCCAGCTCCATCACCATATTGAGTTCCTGGTCGACGGGGCTGATCGCGTTGAGAAAGACGGCCCGGGTCCCGGAACCCTTTTCGCGCATGATCCACGGCCGTGACGCCAACTGGTCGATGAACCACGGCCCCCGCTCCGCCAGTGCCCTGTCGCTTGTGAGCACGACCAGCTCGTCGCGCATCAGCACCCGGCTCTCGACCTCTTCGAGGATCCCCTCCCCCTCGATAAACCCGATATCGACCTCCCCGGAGGTGACTTTGTGGATGACGTCGGCGGTGTTGGCGCTTTTGAGCGAGATACTGACATGTTCGTTCTGCTCCATATAGTTGCAGACCAGCGTCGGGATGAAGTACTCCGCGATCGTTACACTGGCCGCCAGGCGGAGCTCTCCGCGCAGCGAATCGCTGCGCATCTGATCGTAGAGGGCGTGCAGAGCGTCGACGTGCGGCTGGGCGCTGCGCATCAGCATCGCCCCCCGTCCGTTGAGCACCAGCCGTTTGCCGATCCGCTCGAACAGCGGGCCGTCGAGGAGCCGCTCGAGCTCCTTGATCGCCATCGAGACCGCCGACTGGCTCAGCCCGAACTTTTTGGCCGTGTCGATAATCTTTTCGCTCCGCCCCAGATCGAGAAAAAGTTCCAGCTGTTTCAGCGTATACATCTCACCCTCCTCCTGCACCTCTCTATGCCCCTATTTCCCGGAGGAAACACGATCCATTAAGTACAGTTTTATTGCACATTATATCATTTTGGTTTTATTTTTCTTAACTATATCTTTTTGATAAAATACGGACATAATTTTTATCAAACGATTTTATATCGTCTCAAGGTCCTAAAATCATGAAACGCAGATCTTTCCTTAAGGGCGCGCTGGCCGGTGCCGGCGTGACCGCGCTGGGCCCCGAAGCCTTCGCCGCGGGCCAACCCGTCGATAACCGCAAAATCTCCTCTATTCCGTTCCCGCAGAAACGGCCGATGATCACCTACTCTGACCGCCCGCCGCTGCTCGAATCGCCGCGCTACGTCTTTGCCCACCCGGTCACGCCGAACGACATGTTCTTCGTACGCTGGCATATGCCGGACATTCCGACGCACATCGACCTGGGAACCTTCCGCATCAAGGTCAACGGCCTCGTCGAGCGCGAACTCTCTCTCTCCGTCGACCAGCTGAAGCATGACTTCGAACCCGTCGAAGTCTATGCCGTCCTGCAGTGCGGCGGTAACAGCCGCTCCGCGTTCAAACCGACGGCCGGTGGTATCCAGTGGGGCAGCGGCGCCATGGGCTGCGCCCGCTGGAAAGGTGTCCGTCTGCGCGACATCCTTGAGCGTGCCGGTCTGAAAAAAGAGGCAGAGTGGGTCGGGTTCAACGGTTCCGAAACGGCCGCCTACTACGAAACCCCGAACTTTGTCCGCGAACTGCACCTCGAAGAGATCGGTGACCACGTCATCGTTGCCTATGAGATGAACGGCGAGGACCTGCCGTACCTCAACGGCTACCCGGTGCGCCTCGTCATCCCGGGCACCTACTCCGACAGCTGGGTCAAAATGCTGAGCAACCTGACCGTCACCAGCGACTACCAGCACCTCTTCTTTATGGACAAGGCGTACCGTGTGCCGGACAACGACTGCGAATGCCAGAAGCCGGGCGAGCACGTTCCGACCAAACCGATCACGAAGATGAACGTCAAATCCTTCATCGGCTACCCGACGAACGGCGAAACGCTCTACCATAACTCCTACGCGACGATCCGCGGAGTTGCCTTCGACTACGGCGCGGGCATCAAAGCGGTCATGCTCTCCTTCGACGACGGCAAAACATGGCAGGAGGCGACGCTGGGCGACGATCTGGGCCGTTACGCGTTCCGCGCCTTCACCTTCGACTTCAAGCCGAAAAAGTACGGTAAGCAGACCATCATGGCCAAGGCGATCAACCGCGCCGGCGAAGAGCAGCCGTATGCCAAAGATATCAAGTGGAACCACGGCGGTTACAAATTTAACGGAATCGACGTCGTTACCGTCGAAGTAGTCTAAGGAGAGCCTTTATGAAAAAAACAATCTTTGCCGCCCTGCTGAGCCTGGGTGCCCTTAATCTCCACGCCGCCCTGAACGAGGATGTCGAAGTCCCTTATGTCCCGTTTGAGATCAAAATGGGCAAACACTTCGACCTGGTCCAGGCCAACTGTCTGACCTGCCACTCTTTCGGCTACATCCTGAACCAGGGCAAACAGTCCCGGACCTTCTGGAAAGAGAAAGTCGAAAAGATGGTTGACGCGTTCAAAGCGCCGATCACCAAAGAAGATCAGGCCCTCATTACCGACTATCTCGCCGAGCAGTACGGTAACGGCCAGCCGTAAGGCCGGCCCCTCCGCTCCCCCTTCTCCTTCACACAAAAATTCACCTATCTTCCGTTACAATAGCGCTATGAACAAACAGCATCTCAAAGAACAGCTCGTCTCTTTTTCCCTCTCGATGTTCCGCAAAGAGTTCTTCAGTATCTACCACGGCAGCGTCTCTGCCAAATCCGACAACAGCCGTTTCATCATCAATACGAAAGACACCATCTTCGACCATATGAACGACTCGCAGCTGATCGAACTCTATTTCCAGAAAGATTACCGCTGGAACGAAGCCAGTATCGACGCGGCCATCCATCACAGCATCTACCGCCAGATCAGCGATGCGAAGTTCATCACCTTCTCGATGCCGCCCAATACGATGGCCTACAGCCTGCTTCACGAGGTGATCGAACCGCAGGACTATTTCGGGATCAAGGAGATGCCCCGCGTCGAGGTCTACGATCCCCGCTCTTTCGACCAGTGGTACGAGCGCGCCTCCACGGAGATTCCCAAACGGCTGATCAACTCCGATCTGGAACTGGTCGTCATCCGCGGCTACGGCATCTACGCCTACAACCGCGACCTGCATGAGATGGCCAAACAGCTGGCCGTGCTGGAAAAGAGCTGCCGGATCCTGATGCTCCGGCAAAGTATGTTGTCATAACGCTACAACGAGGTCACTGCCTCGTAAGCGGTGTCCATGACGTACGTCAGCTCCTCCGCATTAATAATGTAGGGGGGCATAAAGTAGATCACCGGCCCCAGCGGCCGGAGAAGAACCCCCCGCGCCAGCGCGAAGTCAAAGATCTTCAATCCGACGCGCTCGTCGGGAGCGTACCCCTCAAGCTCCACTGCGGCGACCATGCCCGTCTGGCGTACCGATTTCACGTTCGGCAACTTTTCAAAACGTTTGAGTCCCTCCGCCATCTGTTCCGACAACGCGCGGTTCGCTTCGATCACGTTATCCAGTTCGAAGATGTCCAACGTCGCGTTGGCCGCGGCACAGGCAAGGGCATTGCCCGTATAACTGTGCGAATGCAAGAACGCTTTATAAAGGTTGTAGTCGCAGTAGAACGCCTCGTATATTTTATCCGTTGTCATGGTGACGGAGAGCGGAAGGTAGCCGCCGGTCAACCCTTTTGAAAGGGTCATAAGATCCGGCGAAATTCCCGCCTGTTCGCAGGCGAACATCGTTCCGGTTCGTCCGAATCCTGTCATGATTTCGTCTGCAATTAACAATATGTCATACTGATCGCAAAGTTTTCGCGCCTCTTTCAGGTAGCGCGGATGGTACATATGCATGTTCCCAGCCCCCTGGATCAGCGGTTCGACAATGAGGGCTGCGACCTCTTCCGCACGGGCCTTTAGCAGGGTTTCGAGTTCCGCCGCCGCGGCCAGTGCTGCCGCCTCGCTCTGGTCGGCCGGGACCGGCGTCTGGATCGTTTGCAGCAGCAGCGGTCCGTAGGTCTCTTTGTAAAGCGACACGTCACCGACCGAGAGCGCCCCGATCGTCTCGCCATGATAACTGTTGGTCAGGGAGATGAACAGGGGGCGCTCTTTTCCGATATTCTTATAATAGTGATAGGCCATTTTCAGGGCGACCTCTATCGCACTCGAGCCGTTGTCCGCGTAAAAACAGCGCGTTAGCCCTTCGGGAGTCATGGCTGCCAGACGTTCGGAGAGACGGACAATGGGCTCATGGGTGAACCCCGCCAGGATAACGTGCTCTAACGTTTCGGCCTGGGTTTTGACCGCCGAAGAGATGATCGGGTTCGCGTGACCGAAAAGGTTGACCCACCAGCTGCTTACCGCATCGATGAAACGGTTGCCCTCAAAATCCTCGAGGTAGATGCCGTCCCCTTTTTTGATCGGCGTGAGCGGCAGAAATTCGTGATCTTTCATCTGGGTACACGGGTGCCAGATATGGCGCAGGTCCCTTTCGGAAATTTCGCGGTTCTTCATCTTGTACCCTCCAAAAGTAGAATTTTGAAAATCTTATCGAAAAATATTGAACTCACAGTGAAAAAAGGTTCGGAAAACAGGGGCTTTAAGGCAATTCTTAAGCTTTAACCTTATAAAATTGACAACTACGACGCAAGAAGGCAAACTATACAGATGATTACATGGATGCAACGACACCGAAAATACCTCGTCATTACGATCTGGATCTCCACGATCGCCTTTATCGGCGCCGGATTTGTCGGATGGGGGCAGTACAGCTACGGCGACAAATCGGGGGCCGTGGCCAAAGTCGGTGACGTCAGCATCACCAGCCGCGAACTTCAAAAAACCTATGCACAGCTTTTCAACCGCTACAGCCAGATCTTCCAGGGCAAATTCGACGAGGAGCAGGCGAAAAAGCTCGGCCTGGACAAACAGGCGTTACAGCAGCTCGTCAACCAGGCCCTGCTGGTGAACCTCGCTAACAGCTATAACCTCGAAACGACCGACAAAGAGGTGGCTACGGTGCTGCAGTCCCAGGAAGCCTTCATCGAGAACGGCGTTTTCAGCAAGGAGCTCTACCAGAAGGTCCTCAAACAGAACCGTTTGACCCCTGTTGACTACGAAGCGGACATCCGCCGTGCCCTGTTGATCCAGAAACTCTTCGCCCTCTTCCCTGCCCAGGCGAACGGCATCGAAACATCAGCCTTCGAGACCGCCCTGGGTATCGGGGACAAATTCGAATACAAAGTGCTTGACGGCGCCATGGTCAGCATCGACACCTCCGACGCAGCCCTCAGAACGTTCTGGGAGGGCCACAAGCTCGACTACATGACGCCGCGGGCGTTCAAGATCGCCTACATCACCCAAGACGCCGTCGAAGCCGGCGCCGGAGAGGAAGAGCTGCAGTCGTACTACGATGCGCACAAATACGACTTCGTCGGACCGGACGGAAAGATCCTCGCGTTTGACAACGCCAAGAGCGCCGTGGTCGCCGCCGTCAACGACAAAGCCACCAACAAAGAAGCGCTGAAGACCTACATCGCCTACAAGAAAGAGAAGCTTGACGCCGACGTGAAGATCGTTGAGACAACCGTCCGTGAAGGCGACAACAGCTTCAGCGCGGAGACGATGCAGGCCATCGCTTCCGCCGACGCGGCCAGCCCCTACCTGAAACCGAAAAAAGAGCACGGGGCGTACCTGATCATCAAACGCCTGGAGACCGTCGAACCGATGCCCAAGAGCTTCGAAGCGGCGGAAGCCGACGTCCTCGCCGCCTACACCCGCCAGATGCGCGCCGAAAAGCTGACGGAACTGGCGACCTCCTCCCTGAACTCCTTCCGCGGTACCACGACCGATGGATACCTCAAGCGCGATGCGACGTCCGGTGTACAGGGGCTGGATGAAAAAGAGACGCAGGCCCTGCTGACCAGCCTCTTCCGCTCACGTAAAGCCGAAAGCATGGCACAGCTTCCGGATGGAAAGATCGTCCTCTACCGCATTCTCGACCAGCAGATCGACCCCGTTGCCGATGCGAATGCGGACCAGGCGGTCGCACAGACAAAAGAGACCCTTTTCAGCCAGTCCCTGATCACCGCCCTCGCCGAGCGGTATGAGACGAAAATCTTCCTTCAAGGATTCGGCCAGTGAAAAAAAGCATCCTCGCGATCGATATAGGCTCCAGCAAAATCTGCGCCATCATCGCGGAGATCTCCCCTGAGGGTACGATTCAGATCTCGGGGGCCGGCATCGTCCGTTCCCAGGGGATCAAAAAGGGATCCATCACTAACATCGAGCTCGCCTCCAAGGCGATCAAAGCCGCCTTGGCGGACGCCAGACGCGTCGCCGGCACTGAAATCAAACGGGCGATCGTCTCCATCTCGGGCGCCTATACAAAGAGCCTGAACTCCAGCGGGATCGTCAATATCCCCAACCGGGAGATCACCTTCAAAGAGATCAGCCGTGTCATGCACACGTCGCTGTACAACGCCAATATTCCCAACGAATACGAAGTGCTGCATACACTGCCGTACAATTTTATCGTCGACGACCAGGAGTTCATCGAGGATCCACTGGGGATGAATGCGTCGCGCCTGGAGGTCGAGACCCATATCATCACGACGCAGAAGTCCAACCTCAACAACCTCAAGAAAGCCGTTCGCGGCGCGGGCGTCGAGGTGGATACCGTCGTCCTCAACGGCTACGCTTCCGCCATTGCCGTGCTCAACGAGGATGAGAAGGAACTCGGTGCCGCCGTGATCGACATGGGCGGCCACACCTGCGACACCGTGATCCACTCCGGGACCGCGATCCGCTACAACGATTTCCTCGGTGTCGGTTCGCACCACATCACCAGCGACCTCTCCATGGCGCTGCACACGCCGCTCAACATCGCCGAGAGCGTCAAGATCAAGTACGGATCGCTCAGTGCGCCGAGCGATGACCTGATCGAGCTGCCGATTATCGGCGACGAGGAGTCCTCCCACGAGGTCTCCCTCGGCGTGGTACACAACGTTATCTATGCCAGGGTCGAGGAGACCCTGATGATCCTCGCCCAGTCCATTGACAAGAGCGGGCTCAAAGATCAGCTGGGGGCCGGGGTCGTCCTGACGGGCGGCTTTACCAAACTCGACGGCCTCCGCGATCTTGCCGTTGCCATTTTCGACAATGTGCCGGTCCGCCTCGCCAAGCCGTGTAACGTCGAAGGACTCTTCGACGCCCTCAAAGAGCCGGCGACGGCGACAGCGGTCGGGCTTATCAAATATGCGGCGGGAGGCTATGCGCCTTACGAAATCGATGTGAACCGCCAGGTACGTTACCGTAATGAAGAACCGATGGAGAAGCCTGACCTGACTGAACCTTCCGTTCAGGAGCCGGCAGAGGAAGAGATTCCGCTGCCCCCCTCCGAGGAAGCAGGCACGATCAGGATCAAGTCCTTTGACGCAAGAAAAAG
This sequence comes from Sulfurimonas sp. HSL3-1, assembly GCF_039645995.1. Taxonomy (NCBI): domain Bacteria; kingdom Pseudomonadati; phylum Campylobacterota; class Epsilonproteobacteria; order Campylobacterales; family Sulfurimonadaceae; genus Sulfurimonas; species Sulfurimonas diazotrophicus. The sequence continues at coordinate 876,091 of NZ_CP147920.1, read as the reverse complement.
TGCTGACAAAGCCGCAGGCTTCGGCAGCAAGTTTTGGAACTGGATTACACAGTTATTTTAACAGGGGAGTGATAGATGGGATCTGACAATATGTTCAAAATCGAAGAGACGACGGCCAATAACGGTGCGCGTATCGTAGCCATCGGCGTCGGCGGCGGCGGCGGCAATATGATCGGTCATATGATCAACGAAGGGGTCGACGGCATCGAAATGGTCGTTGCCAATACCGATGCCCAGGTGCTTCAGACCTCCTTTGCCCCGGTCAAAATCCAGATGGGCAGCCGTCTGACGAAAGGGCTCGGTGCCGGGATGAAACCGAGCGTCGGCAAAGATTCCGCCATCGAGAACTATGACGACATCCGCAGTGCCATCGAAGGGGCCGATATCGTCTTTATCGCCGCCGGCCTCGGCGGCGGCACCGGTACCGGCGCGGCGCCGGTCATCGCCCAGATCGCACGCGACGTCGGTGCCCTGACCATCTCCGTCGTCACGAAACCCTTTGCCTTCGAGGGGCGCAAACGCCTCAAACTGGCGGAACAGGGACTGGCAGAGCTGAAAAAAGAGAGTGATTCCATCGTCGTCATCCCCAATGACAAACTCCTCTCCATCATCGACAAGAACCTGGGGCTCAAAGAGTCTTTCAAGATTGTCGATGCCGTCCTGGCCCAGGCGGTCAGCGGGACGTCCGGCGTGATCCTCTCTTCGGGCGACAACGACATCAACCTCGACTTCGCCGACCTCAAAACGGTCATGTGCCACCACGGTATGGCGCTGATGGGCGTGGGCGAGCACCAGGGCGACAATGCCGCTTATGAAGCGATCCGCGCCGCAATCGAATCGCCGCTGCTCGACAACATGAGCATCAACGGCGCCATGGGCGTTCTCGTCCACTTCACGATGCACCCCGACTTCCCGATGATCTCCATCGGGGAAGCGATGGGTGTCGTCGAAGAGAGCGCGGACGAAAATGCCGATGTCATCTTCGGGACGACGACGGATGCCACGCTGGCGATCGACTATATCAAGATCACCCTCGTTGCCACGGGTTTTGACCATGAGGAGGCCCCGAAAAAGGCCCCCTCCATCAATAACGACTCCTACGATGCTCCGGCACAGGAGACCCCGGCGGCCAGCCGTACTGTGAGCCGTCCGAGAATGGTCGTCGGCGGCGATCTGAGTGATGACTACCTCGACGTGCCGACCTACATGCGCCAGCAAAAAGACTGACGCACCCGCTAATGCCCCCCTATGAGAGCGTTCTGAAGGCCAAGACCCTGCTGGGCCTTCATGACAAGGCGACCCTCCCCGAAATCAAAACGCGCTATAAAAACCTGATGCACCGTTGGCACCCGGACAAGCACCCGGATGACCCCGATACGGCGAACACCATGAGCGCGCGAATCAACGACGCCTATAAAATACTGCTGGAATTTGTCAAACATTACGAATACCGCCTGGACGAACCCTACCTCAAAGAGACCTGCCTCACGCCGCAGGAGTGGTGGGAACGGAAGTTCGGCGGACGCTAGTTAAGGAACAATCATGTTGAGAAACGACGACCTTGCCCGCCTGCTGCTGCGCCTTGCCCTCGGTACCCTTATGCTGTTTCACGGCATTCATAAACTGCTGCACGGCATTGCCCATATCCAGGGCATGCTGCAGGCCCACGGCCTGCCCGGCTGGTTCGGTTACGGCGTCTTTATCGGGGAGGTGATCGCCCCGGTGATGATTATTCTCGGATTGTATGCGCGGATCGGTGCGGCGCTGATGGCCGCGAATATGCTGGTGGCCGTGGCACTTGTCGGCGGGCTCTTCCCGCTGCAGCTGAGCAAAACCGGCGGCCCGGTCAGCGAGATGGCGCTACTCTATCTCTTTGCCGCCCTCGCCCTCTTCTTTTCCGGGCCCGGGAAATACGGCATCAATCGCTCCTAGAGGGGCGACCTCCCGTTACATTAGACCTTTCCGGCAGACGGCAGAAACATCAGCTGCATCCGACGCACAAAAAGGACGATCAGCGCGACGGCCAGCAGCTTGAAATCCAGTTCACTGGCACTGTGCAGCGAGGCGAAGGCTTCGCTCGCCGTGGCATCCGCCCCCTCGGCCTGCATGGAGAGAATCTTCGGAACGTAGACCGCCGCGAACATCAGCAGGGTTGCCACCGCGAGCAGCGCGCTCATAATGGCCCACTTGTCACGACGCTGGCGGCGGTATTCGTTTCCTTCAAAGGCGAGGATGATCACGGCCATCGCATAGGCCCAGAAACTGAAACGGCGGAAGATCTCGCCCATCAGCATTCCCTCTTCGTAACGGCCCAGCAGCTCCGTCGGCAGGATCGATGCCGAGTGGAAGATCACCGCGGCGACAACGATGCCCAGAATCAAAACCGCTCCCAGCGTGGCGGCAACGGTCATAAGATAGAGCGTGACGCTCCACTGTTTGGTATTCATGTTTCATCCTTTCGTGTCATTACGAACCCGCGGTCGAGTCCCGCAAGATCTTTGTAAAAATCGATCGTATACCCCTTCGGGACGATCGCCGAGACGGCTTCGCGCTGATCATACCCCATTTCGCAACAGAACAGGGGAATCTTCCGCTCGGCGACCGCGTCGATCAGTCGAACGATAATGTCCATCCCCGTCACACCGCCGAACAGCGCCAGGTCAGGCTCATAATCGAGGTTGCGTTCGAGTGCGGCATCCTCGGCGACATAGGGCGGGTTGGAGACCAGAACGTCAATGTTCTCCGGAACGCCTGCGAGCAGATCGCTCTGCCGCAGCTCGATCCGCTCCTGGAGGCCGAAATCCGCGACGTTTTTGGCCGCCACGCCCAGCGCCTCCTCGCTGATATCGACGCCGATCATCTGTGCCTGTTCAAGATGCAGCGCCAGGGTCACGCTGACCGCGCCGCTCCCTACCCCCACCTCGCAGAGCGTCATCTCAGCGGCAGGGTCGACCGCTTCCAGGACGCGGTCGATTAGAAGCTCCGTTTCCGGCCGCGGGATCAAAGCCCCCGGGGCGATATAGAAGAGCTGCGAATAGAAGCTGACGCGGTTGAAGATATATTCGAGGGGTTCATGGGCCTTGCGACGCGCCACCCACTCCCAGAGCCTTTCGTCGCAGGAGAGCGGCTCGTCCTGGTGGGTGATCAGCCAAAGGCCGTCGCGCCCCAGGTACTCCATCAGCATCCGTTCCGCCTCCCGCCGCGGACGCTCCGCACTCACGGCGATCTCGGCGGCGATCACATCGAGGCACTCCCGCAGCGTCCGCACGCGTTCACCCATCAAGAACGCACACCTTCGTTATCGAGTTCGCGCTCCACGCTGTCCGCGTCGCATTCGGAGCGCATCGCACCTTTGCCGCTGCCCCGCTCCTCGAATCCAAGCGCCCGCAGGCGTTCGATCACCGGCGGATGGGTATAGTAGAAGAAGATATAGAGCGGATGCGAAAGGGGGAAGGAGCGGTTCTCCGTTACCAGTTTGCGCAGGGCGTTTGCGAGGTAGAGCTTGCCGACGAGCTCCCCGCCGCTGCGGTCCGCTTCGTACTCGTTATGTCGGCTTATCACGCCCATTAGCGGCATAATGAAGAAGCTGACCAGCGGCATGAAGAGCAAGAAGAGTATCACCGTCACTGCAGGCGTATTGCCGATGCCCAGCTGCACGAAGAGCGATTCGGGCAGGTTGCCGAAAAGGGCGAGCATGCCAAAAAGCATCCCGCCGACGACCGCGATGTTCTTGTAGAGGTCGCCGTGGGCGAAGTGGCCCAGTTCATGCCCCAGTACCGCAAGCAGTTCGCGCGCTTCGAGCTTTTCGAGCAGCGTGTCGTAGAGGACGACGCGCTTGCTCTTGCCCAGGCCGCCGAAGTAGGCGTTGAGACGGGTATCGCGTTTGCTGGCATCGCTGACAAAGACCCCGCTACTGACAAAGCCCGTCTTCTTCATCAAGGCGTCGATCTCTTCTGAGAGCTCCGCATCCTCGAGCGGTGTCAGCTTGTCGAAGAAGAGTGCCCGCAGTGTCGGGAAAAGCATATTGAGCGCAACGACGACGGCGAAGAGGAAGAGGAAGCTCCAGAACCACCACAGCGGCGCCCATGCGATGATCGCCGTCACGCCCCAGATGACCGCCCCGCCGAGCAGGGCCACCAGAAACAGCGTGATCAGCGTGTCTTTGATGTAGAGGCCGACGCTGGTACGGTTGAAGCCGAACTTCGCATCAAGGACAAATTTCTCGTAGAGCGACAGCGGCAGTTCCACCAGGGTATTGATCAGCAAAAACGCCAGGACCATGACGATGCTTTTGAAAGGCGCGTCCATCCCGCCCATTACCGCGTCCAGCCAGCGGATCCCGCCGTCGAGCCAGACAAGGAACATGATGTATTCGATCAGCATTCCCGTCATCTGCAGCTTCTCTTTTGCCACGGCATAGTTGCCGGCCTTGAGATAATCCGCACTCCCCATGAGCACCGGAGCCATCCGCTTGGCGCGGTTGATAAACCCGACCTGCATGACGCTGATGTAGAGTTTGATAATGAAATAGAGGCTGATCATAACCATCAGTGCTGTTACCATAGAAATACCTTGTGAAAGCGTGTCGGATATTGTAGCATCGCGACCCTAAAACGGGTCAGCGACGGGCAAAGAAGTTCAGCGGTTGAAGGGAACGGCGGTGATGCCGTCATGGACCGGCAGCCTGTCATGTACCTCTCCGACGTAGCTGTTGGAGACGATGACATAGAGCGCACCGAGCAGGAGTCCCGTGAGCAGGACGGCCCGCACTACCCGTTTTTTCTCACCTTTGAGTCCGTTATAATCGCCGATGCCCTGGAGTGTCGGTTCATTCATAACCTATCCTTTTAATTTTTATTTGCTACAATCATACTTTTTATTCATGATGATCCCGTCTGTTTTCAGGATTAAAATGACGATTTAAGTCTATTTTTTTATTTATTTTATCGTCAATACCGTTTTCGATGCGCCAACTGCTATAATCATGCCATGAAAACCGATATCCCACTGCTTGAACCGACGCCCGAACCCACCAAACCGCTCTGCCGCACGGCAGCATGGCTGCTGGGGTGGCTCTTCTCCTACGGCACCTATCTCCTCGCGGTGGCGGTCTGGCTCCTGTATGACTGGTTCTATGCCATCGGTGCCCTGCTCTTCGGATTCGTCGCTTTCGGTATCCTCCGCGCCAAGATCCGGAATATCTCCATTCCCCCCGCCCAGCAGGAGTACCAGTACACCGATCAGGCCATCGCAAAATGGTTCGTCGTCCGGCGTATGCTCTGCGATCTCTGACCTCCCGCCTCCACCCTTTTTAGCCCCTCAACAACGTGCAGCCATCCTCTCTGCTGTAGACGGGTTTATCCTTTATTAATAAATCATGAATAATAATGGGTTTATGTTATTAAAAAAGGAGTGACGATGGCACTGCGTATCGATACCCACCTGCTGACCGGCGACCTGTTCGGCCGAGAGGTCGTTTTCGACCCCTGCGACAACAAAGACAGCGGCCCCTATGCGGCGGGTCTGCCCGACACCGTCGTCATTCACTTCACCGCCGGCCCGACCCTCGCCTCCGCCGTCAATACGTTCAAAAACCCCGATGTCGAAGCCTCGGCCCATCTCATCATCGATCGCGACGGCACAGTTGTGCAGATGGTCGACTTCGGGCGAATCGCCTGGCACGCGGGCACGAGCCGCTGGCAGGAACGCAGCGGGCTCAACCGCTATGCCATCGGTATCGAGCTCGTCAATGCCGGCGAGCTCACCCCCTCGGGTGACAGCTACCTCGCCTGGTTCGGCCGGCGCTACGAAGAGGCGGACGTCATCCGGGCCATCCACCGGAACCAGACGGAACCCTCTTACTGGCACACCTATACGGCCGAACAGATCGAGGCATGTTTCGAGATATGCCGGGTACTGAAGGGGCACTATCCCATCCAGACGATCCTCGGCCACGAAGAGATCGCCCCCGAACGCAAGATCGACCCCGGCCCGGCCTTCCCGCTGGAGCGGCTGCGCGACAGGGTTCTGACGGGACGCCATGCCGATGCGGAGCCGACGGATGAGCAGGAGGCTCCCGCCGCAAACGCAACGGTCACCGCCAGCCTCCTTAACGTCAGGTCCCAGCCCTCGGGAAGCGCCTCTTTGGCAGGCGATCCGATTGAGAAAGGGACCCGGGTGGAGCTGGTCGAGCGCAGCGGCGTGTGGCAGAAGGTCCGTATCTGCAGAGAGGGGTGGGTGCACAGCGACTACCTGCAGACAGAGACGCCCGTCGGCTGATATCACGAAAAAGAGACATTTTCCTGTTACAATAAGCGATCTAGTTTAGGAGCAAAAACAATGACATTTCCAACCAAATCACTTTCACTCATCCTTGCCGCCGCACTGATCGGCGGGTGTGCCAGCACCCAGCCCAATGCCGACGGCACGCAGCAGGACGAGTACGACAAGACCAAAAAAGGCGCCCTCATCGGTGCGGCCGTCGGTGCCATCGGCGGACTGCTGCTCGGCGGCAAGAACAAAGGCCAGGGCGCGCTGATCGGCGCGGCGGTCGGCGCAGCAGCCGGCGGCGGGATCGGTTATGCGATGGACCAGCAGGCCAAAGACGTCGCCAAATCTCTCAATACGACCGTCAGCCAGAGCGATGTCGGCGCGGACAACATCATCGTCACCCAGCATGAGACCTTTGTCAAAGTCACCTTTAAAAGCGCCATGATGTTCCCGACGAACTCCGATACGCCGACGTCAACGGCGCTGACAAAGATCGACCAGCTGACGACGGCACTGAAAAAATATCCCAGTTCCATCGTCCAGGTCGTCGGCCACACCGACCCGCGCGGTTCCTATGACTACAACCTGCAGCTCTCCGAGCGCCGGGCGCGCACCGTCGCCACGGCCATGGTAAACCAGGGACTGCCCAACGCCGTCTATGCCCGCGGCTGTTCCTTCGACAAACCGCTCGTTCCCAACAACAGCGAAGCCAATATGGCCCAAAACCGCCGCGTCGAGATCTTCTTGTACCAGACACAGGAGAACGTCGTCGACCAGTGCCTCTAGCATAGCACCGCTCGGTGCTTCAGGCACAACTTTCACCATTTCAGTCACCAAACGGCTACGGCATTGGCTATAATAATTTAACGACCATTTCCTCCCGGAAGGAGTCACCATGCCGAAACCTATTTTCAATGCGATCGAAGCCGGCGATGCAGCCGCCCTTGAACAGATTCTTGAGGCCGGCACCTCCCCCATCACGGAAAACGAAGCGGGCGTGCATCCGCTGACGCTTGTCGGCACGCTGATAGAGCGCGCCTTCGAAGCCGGGGAGTTTGACCGGGAAGATACCTTCAAACGGATGGCCGCCATGCTCATCGTGCACGGCGCCCCCGACGGCGACCTCGAGCACGCCCTGGGCGAGGTCAGCAACCTCCGCCGCTACACCTGCCGCTACATCATCGAACTTTCCATGAAACACAACACCCCCAAAACGGTCTCTGAGCTGATCACGGAAAAGTACCTCTGGTTCGAAAACGACGATCCAAAGACGGAGACGGCGTTTATGAACGCGGTTAAAAGCGGAGACCGGACCCTCGTCGACGCGATGTTCGAAGCGGGACACGTCAATTACGCCTTCGAGCAGTAGCTTCCTGCCCGCCACTTACGGCAGAGGGATACGCGGATACAACAACTGACTTTCAACCCGTTATAGTAAAATACGCAGAAAAAAAGAGCACCATGGCCCTCATTGATCTGCACGGCATCTATAAAAACTACGAAGCGCAAAAAATCCTTGAGAACGTCGATTTCCATATCGATGAGGGGGAGCGCGTCGTTGTCGTCGGCAAGAACGGGAGCGGCAAATCGACGCTGATGAAGATCGTTGCCGGGACGCTGGAATACGACGAAGGGGAGCGCATCATCCGCCAGAACCTGCAGGTGAAGATGCTCGCCCAGGTGCCGCATTTCGAGCAGGGGCACAGCGTGCGCGAGGCGATCGAGCACGGCCTCGTCGAACTCAAAGAGGCCCTGGCCCGTTTCGACACCCTCTCGGTGGAGATGGCCGAGAAGTTCGACGACCCGCAGCTGATCAAGGAACACACGGAGCTCTCCGCCTACCTCGACCACCACAGCGCCTGGAACCTCGACGACAAGATCGAGCGGGTCTTGCAGCACTTCCAGCTAAAAATGTACGAAAGCAAGAACGTCAATCTGCTCAGCGGGGGCGAACAGCGCCGGGTCGCGCTGGCGTCGCTGCTGCTGCAGAAACCCGACGTCCTGCTGCTGGACGAACCCACCAACCACCTCGACGTCTACATGGTCGAGTTCCTCGAGGAACTCATTCTCAAGGAGAAGTTCACCCTCGTCTTCATCTCCCACGACCGTTACTTCATCGACCAGATCGCGACGAAGACCGTCGAAGTGGAGGATGCCGGCCTGCGGGAGTTCAAAGGGGGCTACAGCAGCTACCTGACCCAGAAAGAGGAGCTGCTGCGCACCATGCAGAAGCAGCACGACAACCTGCTGCGCCTGCTGCGCTCCGAGAACGAGTGGTATTCGCGCGGGGTACGCGCCCGCCTCAAGCGCAACGAGGGGCGCAAGGAGCGGCTGATGAACCTGCGGGAGCAGGCGAAAACGAACCCGGCGCAGATCCGTAAGATGCGCGTCGAGCTCGACCGCGAGGCGAAGCACTTCAACCGGGACAAAAGCGTCAACAAACAGAAGATGCTCTTCGAGATCGAGCACCTCGACATTACCCTGGGCACTAAAATGCTGATCAGGGATTTCTCGACGCGTATCCTCCAAAAGGACGTCATCGCCGTTGTCGGCCCCAACGGCAGCGGCAAGTCGACCCTCCTCAAAGCGCTGCTGGGGCGCCTCAAACCGACGGCGGGCAAGATCAAGCAGGGGGAGTTCTCCATCGGCTACTTCGACCAGCACCGCGAAATGCTCGATGACGACAAGAACCTCATCGAGACCTTCTGCCCCCACGGCGGCGACCGGGTCGAGGTGCAGGGCAAGAACATGCACGTCTACGGCTACCTCAAAAACTTCCTCTTCCCCCGCGAATTCCTCGACAAGAAGATCGGCATCCTCAGCGGCGGGGAGAAGAACCGCGTGGCCCTCGCCCTGCTCTTTACGAAGCAGGTCGACTGCCTCATCCTCGACGAACCGACCAACGACCTCGACATCCCCACCATCAACATCCTCGAAGAGAAGCTCCAGGCCTTCCCCGGGGCGGTCATCCTCGTCAGCCACGACCGCTACTTCGTTGACAAGATCGCCAAGAAGCTCTTCGTTTTCAAAGGCGACGGCGAAGTCGAGGAGCGCTACCAGCTCTACAGCGAATACCTTGAAACCGAGAAGGAGTTCCGGGAGATGGAGGCGATGGAGCGCGAGGCAGAAACGGTGAGCGCCAAACCCGCCGTGCAGGAGAAACCGAAAAAAGAGAAGCCGCTGCGCCTTACCTACAAAGAGAAGATGGCCCTCGAATCGCTGCCGGGTGAGATCGAAGCCCTGGAGCAGAAGATCGAAGACCTGAACGCCTGCCTTGCCGACCCGGCATGCTATGCCGAAAAGGGGATCTCGGTGCTGGCCAAGGAGCTCGAAGCCCTCGAGGCGGAGTACGAAGCGAAAGTCGACGAGCTCCTCACCATCGAGGAGAAAGCGGAGCAGATCGAGGGGCAATGAAAAAGTGCCCGCTCTGCCAGACCCCCTCCCCCTCCTTCCGAGACCGGCAGCTAGACTGCCTCACCTACCACTGCCCCCACTGCGAACTGCTCTTTAAAGAGGAAAACGCCCACCCTTCGGAGGCGCAGGAACGGAAAAAGTACGACGAACATAACAACTCGATCGAGAACGAAGGGTACGTCGCCATGTTCGAAGCCTTCATCGATTATACGCTCGCGGCCGTCGACCGTCCCGTCAAGCGGGTCCTCGATTTCGGCTCCGGTCCCGCGCCGGTACTGGCCGAACTGCTGCGCCGCCGCGGTTTCGAGGTCACGATCTACGACAAATATTTCGCGCCGGAGCCCCCGGCGGAGGATGCACGTTTTGACCTGATCACCTCCACCGAGGTGATCGAGCACATCGCCGACCCGATGGGGACCCTTGCCGAACTGAACGCGCGTCTCGTCCCGGGAGGCACCCTGGCACTGATGACGCAGTTTCACCAAAACAGCGAGGCGTTCTACCAGAACTGGTGGTACCGCCGCGACCCGACACACCTCGTTTTTTTCACGCCGAGAAGCTTTGAAATCGCGGCAGAACGGCTGCAGATGAAGCGCATTTGTCACGATGGAAAAAAGATCGTTCTTCTCTCAAAAGCCCTATAGACGGGCATCATAAATCTATCACATCCTGAAGACAATTTTACAAATTGTTATATCTTCATGGTCCTTTAAGCCTCGCATCCGATATAATCATTTTTAATATTTTTAGGAGGATAGCTTTATGCGAAGAGGATTTGCGTTTCTTATGTCGTCAGTCGCAGCCGCAGGTCTAATGACCGGCTGTGCGAAGCTGAATACGCTGACAAATGTACTGGTACCGAGCCATGTGGATATGGAAAGCGCGAAAAAGATGAAGATGCCGGTCGTCATCTACGATGTTGATGTCGAAACCGATGAGAAGGGGAACAGCCACCCGATCGTCTATTTCGTCAACACGTCAGCCAAACCGGTTGACATGGCCACCTTCTTCTTGGAAGGCGTCACCGAAGACGGCCAGACCGTCACGCTCTGGGCCGACGACTATGAGCGCGTTCCCCCGGGCAAAAGCAGCCAAAAAGGGGTCCTGGGCGGCCAATGGACCAAAACGAAGGTCAACTGTATCGAGATCAGGAAAGCGGGGCTGCACATCGACGGTGTCGACTACCGCTTCATCGAAGAGAATATCAACCAGCTCTTCCAGAACCCTTCTCTCAACGAATGTAACTGAGACGCGGGCCGGGCACCGGCCCCGCAACCCACCCCTTGCCTTTAACGTACGTAATCAACCACCTTTGACATCTCGGTCACGTCCTTGATGAATGCCACGACTTCCAGATGCGCCGGGTGCGTTGCATAGGTTGCGAGTCCCTCTTCCGTTTCAAAGGTCGTCGTCAGTACCAGGTCCATCGCCCGTTCGCTCCCGTTGAAATCCACGCCGACTTCCATGCTGAGCAGCGGATCGATCTTCTCCGTGAGCGCCTCGAGCATCGCCTTTGCCTTGGCGACGTTCGCCGCTTTGTTCTCCTCTTTGAATGTAAACATTACGATATGGACAACCATGATTTTCTCCTTTGATTTCCCCCAGAAGGGGCTCTTTTTTTGATGCCATTTTAACCTATGTAGGTTATGATTGAATTATGCGACACTACCGATCGGACGAGGCGGGGATTCCCCTGCCTGACACCTTTTCGCTGCTGACCTGGAACGTCCACAAAGAGATGGGGCGTCCCCCCTTCGACAAAACGCTGCAATCGCTGTTGGCGACCGGGACGCCCGAACTGATTTTGTTCCAGGAAGCGGTTCTTGATACCCATACGGCAGAACACTTTCCGGGGTATAACGTCTCCGCCGCCATCAACATCAATCTCCGCCACCGCCAGTACGGTGTTCTGACGGCGGCCAAAAGCCCCATCCACGATACGGTCAGCCTGAAGACCAACCGGCGGGAGATGCACATCGCCACCCGTAAAAGCCTGCTGATCACGACCCACCCCTTCGAAAACGGCAGCGAACTCGTCGCCGTCAACCTCCACGCCATCAACTTCGTCTCCGCCGCCGTCTTCATCGAAGAGATCGACCGGCTCCGCATCGCCCTGCAACAGCGCAAAGGGCCGATGATCGTCACGGGGGATTTCAATACCTGGAGCCGGAAACGGATGGAGTACCTCGAAGGCTTTGCCCGCTCGATCGACCTCCTCCCCGCCACCTGTGCCAACGGGCACCATATCAAGCAGCGCTTTTCCAAGCCCCTCGACCACCTCTACTTCCGCGGCCTCACCCTGCTTACCGCCGAAGCCGTCAACACGGGCCGGGTCTCGGACCACAACCCCATACTCGCCACCTTCAAACGCTGAGCCTCAGCCCAGGACAGGGCGCCAGAAGAGGTAGGCGATCAACACGATCAGAATGATGCCGACAAGATTGAACAGAAGTCCGTAAAGCGCCATCGTCCGTATCGGGATGACCCCGCTGGACATCGCGATGGCGTTGGGAGGGGTCGCGATGGGTAGCATAAAGGCGTAGCTCGAACAGATCGTTGCCACCATCATAAACAGCGTCGCATCCAGCCCCGTCTGCTGCGCCACCGCGTAGATCACCGGCAGCATAATGGAGATAAGCGCCGTATTGGAGGTGATCTCCGTCGTGAAGGTGATCAGCGCCGCGACGATCAGCATCAGGTAAAGCGGCGTCAAATAGCTGTAATCGACGAGGAATTCGGCAACCCGACCCGCCAGTCCCGTTTCGGAAAAGGCCTTGGCGATCGCGAACCCCGCCCCGAACAGGAACATGATGCGGTAGGGAATCTTCGCCTTGTCCTCCTGCCAGATCAAAAGATTGAACGGGGGCGCGAAGAGCAGCAGACCGGCGCTGAGCAGAATCACCGGTTCGCTCATACCGAGCCCCTCCCACCAGGGACGGATGGGGGCATTGACGAGCAACAGCACCACCAAGCCTCCCAGCAGGGCCAGGAGCTTCTTCTGATCCCCACTCAGCGGTTTCTCCTCCTCCGGAAGCGCCAGGCGGACGTCTTTGATCCCCACGGCGAGCACCACGGAGATGACGACAATCATGACGAGGGCCAGCGGGGCAACCATCCACATCCACTGCACAAAGGGGATCATGGCCATCCCGTGCTCCTCCATGACCCCCAGCAGGATCAGGTTCGGCGGGGTGCCGATGGGGGTCAGGATCCCCCCGATGCTGGCACCGTAGGCGATGGCCAGCGTAAACCGCATCTTCAGCCGCGGGTCGTCGGAGAGGAAAAGCGCAATGGTCATCAGCAGCAGGGCCGTCGTCGTGTTCGAGAGGATCGAGCTCATCACCCCCGACGTCACCGCCAGCGAGATGATGATCCCCCGCCCCGTCGCCGGGAAGATCCCCAGCATCTTCCGTGCGATCCAGATGTGCAGCCCGCTCTTCTCCACGGCGATGGCCAGCATGAATCCGCCGAGAAAAAGGTAGATGATAGGATGGGCGTAATTGACCGTGGTCATCTTGGTCGGCAGAATGTGCAGCGCCGGGAAGAGTACGATGGGCAGGAGCGAAACGACGCCCAGCGGCAGCCCCTCGTTGGTCCAGAGCACGACCAGCAGCGTCACGACCCCGGCCAGGGCCGCCTGCACCGGGGAAAGTATCGGCAATACCAGGGCGTAAAGGAGCAGCGCCGTCCCGACGGCCCAGAGGATCTTGACCGTTGATCCGCCCATGCCCTTCTACCTCGTCAGCAGGTCGTTGAGGCTCTCCCGGGGCGCTTTGCCCTCCAGGATTTCATACACCTCCGTCGCGATCGGCAAGTAGACCCCGCTGCGCTGCGCGATGCCGTGCAGCGCGTAGGCCGTCCCGATCCCCTCGGCCACTTCGCCCAGCTCCTCGACGATCTGCTCTTTCGCCTTGCCTTCGGCCAGTCCGAGACCGACACGGTAGTTCCGCGACAATACCGAGCTGGCCGTCAGGAAGAGGTCCCCCGCTCCGCTGAGACCGAGAAAGGTCTCGTCCCGTGCACCGTAGGCAAGGCCGAAGCGCCGCATCTCGATCAGGCCGCGGGAGATGAGCGCCGCCGCCGCATTATTGCCGAGCTTCAACCCCGCGCAGATCCCCGCGGCGATGGCAATGACGTTTTTATAGCTGCCGCACACTTCCGCCCCGGCGATATCATCGTCGCTATAGGTGCGGATAAATTCGGGAAAGGCCTCGGCAAAGCCCATCGCCGTCTGCGCGTCCGCGCTGCTGACGACGAGGGCCGTCGGCAGTCCCTGGATCACCTCCGCCGCGAAAGAGGGGCCTGAGAGAAACGCGATGTTCTGATCGGGCACGTAGGGGGCGAAGATTTCGTTGAGAAAGCGGCCCGTTGACGCTTCGATCCCCTTGGCCGCGACGAGCACCTTCTGGTCGCGGTAGCGGAAGTGCTCTTTCAGCCACGCGCCGACCTGCTGGGCGGGGATCGCCATGACAAGGTATTCGCGCTGCAGCGCCGTCTCCAGGTCGACGAAATTGGGAACGTCCCTGGGATGGCGCGACGTGATAACGACCTCGTTCTCCGGGTTCTGCCCCAATGCAAATGCCAGGGCCGAACCCCACTTACCCGCCCCGATGACTGCGATCCGTTTCACGTACCCCTCCAACTTCCTCTTCAAATGCCTTTATCTCCTTATCGTAACCTATCACGACTAAAACATCCCCCGGGTCGAGCAGGTGGTTATACCCCTTGGCCGTAAAGATGAACGACTCGCTCATCCGCTGGTCGACGACGGCCAGGACGATGATATCGCGCTGCGTCGTTTCGAGCAGTTCGTTGATATGCTTTCCGACCGCCGGGGAGAGCTCCGTCAGGGTGATCTGGGCGACTTTGAGCTCCATCTGCGTATCCATCAGTGCGTCGAGCAAACGGGTGATCACCGGTTTTTCCAGCCGCTCGATGACCAGGTTCGCCGTCGTCTGCAGTTCGGCGATCACCTTGTTCGCACCGGCCAGCCGGAGCTTTGACGCGTTTTCTTGGGTCGTGGCAAGGGCCACGATCACCGCTTCGTGAAAACGGTCGCGCAGGGAGAGGGTCAGAAAAACGTTCTCCGCTTCGCTCTCCAGCGCGCAGATGATCCGCGTCACGGAGAGGTCAAAGGAGAGCAGATCATCCCAGTTGTCCTCCAGGTCCGCCAGATGCGCCTCGAACCCCTCCGCCTGCGCCTGTTCCACATCGCCGTTATTAAGCGCGTAAATGACGATGCGACTGCAGCTGTACCGGAGCTGCTGCGCGATCTCTCGCGCGAATTCGTTGTAGCCGAAAAGAATGATAGCGTCGACATTCATGAATGCACCGCCTGATGCAAATCTATCCGGTATTCGTGCAGCATCGCATTCTCCCCTATGACGACGAGCAGATCGTTCTCTTCGACCGCGAAATCAACCGGGGGGTTAAAGACGAAGCGCGCTTCGCGGCGTGACTCCACCCCGAGCAGGATCAGCCGGCGCCCCCTGATTTTGAGGTCCTGCACCGTCTGTACGAATCGTGCCATCCGCTCGTCGATCAGGATCTCGTCGATCACGACCCCCGAATGTTCGGCGCGCAAAGCGTGCAGCGCCTCGAAGGCGATGGGCTGGTCGCTGTATTCGCGCGAAAGCTGGCCGATCAGCTCCTGGGCATAGACGACGTCGTCGACCCCCGCACTCTCCAACTTACGCCGGTGCTTCTTGTCATGCAGCAGGGAGAGGATCCTCAGATCCTTGTTCATCGAGCGCAACGTCAACGCCGTGTAGACGTTCTCCACGTCGGTATCCCCCAACAGGATCACGGCCCGCACCTGCCGGCCGGGATCGATGCCCAGCTGCCCGAGCGCCTCCAGGCTGGAGGGGTCGATTGCCAGGGCCAGGTCGTGATGGCGCCGCGCTTCGGCGATCTTCGCCGCGTCGGCGTCAAGGATCACCACGCTCCGTCCCATCCGGCGGAGTTTGGAAGCGGTCTGCTGCGCCACCGTGCCGTACCCGCAGATCAGGTAGATGCCTTTGAGTTTCTGGACGTCCTGGATCAGTTTCCCGTCGCGGATGTCGTCCAGTTTCTCCGTGAACGCCGCCACCACAATGGAGGTCGCAAAGGCCAGCACGGCCACCCCGGAGACGATCACGACCAACGCAACGAGCTTCCCTTCTCCGCTGACGGGGACGACGTCGCCGTACCCCACCGTCGAGATCGTGACCACCGACCAGTAGAGCGCGTCAAAGAGCGTGTTCACCTTCGAATCGGGATTGAGCGCCTCCATGACGTAGATCATCACCGACGCAACGAAGATGATCAGGCCGACAAAGGTAAAGAGCGTCAGCAGCTCGAACTTTTTGCTGGCAAGGATGGCCGCGAAGTGGTGCATGTTCTGGGCGTAGCGGAAGAGCTTGAAGACCCTGAAAATAATGAAGAGGCGCAGCAGCCGCAGTTCGTGGAAGAAGGGCATGATCGCCAGGAAGTCGATGATGGCCGAGAGGGAACTGACATAGCGCCATTTCGCGATCAGCACCTTCATCAGCGCCCTGCCCGCCCGGAACTCCCGCTGCAGCAGTTCATCTTTCTCGTACTGATCGATAATAATGCGCGCGCTGTCGCTGCTGACCCAGAAGCGCATCAGGTATTCGACAAGGAAGATCAGCGAGATGATGTAGTCGTTGAAAACGGCCAGAAAATCTTGCTGGGGAAACTTGACGTCGCGGATCAGGATAAAGACGCTCGAGAAGATGAGCACCATCATAAAGAGGTCGAAGTAGCGCTTGTACCTGTACCCGACATTGTTCATCAGGTTGTCGACGCTGTGGCGCGTCCGGCGCAGTTTTTGGGAGGACTCCAGAGCGTAGGCACTGTCGACGAGCGCCCTGGAGAAGAGATTCACGTGTTTATCCCAGCTTCTGCTTGAGGATTTCGTTGACCGCCTGCGGGTTCGCGCTGCCTTTGCTCGCTTTCATCACCTGCCCGACGAAGAAACCGAAGAGTTTGTCCTTGCCGCCGCGGTACTCCTCGACCTTGGCCGGGTTTGCCGCGAGGATCTCGTCGACCATCGCTTCGATGGCCCCCGTATCGCTGACCTGCTTGAGGCCGAGCTTCTCGATCGTCGCATCGACGCCCTCGTCGTTCTCCATCAGGTAGTCCAGGACCTCTTTGGCCGCCTTGCCGCTGATGGTATTGTCCTCGATGCGCTTGACGATCAAGCCCAGTTTCTCCGCATCCACCGGGGAGGTGGCGACGGTCATGCCGCCCTTGAGGCGTCCCTGGAGTTCGACGGTGAGCCAGGTGACGGCGTTTTTCGCGCTGATCCCCTGAGAGAGCATCTTCTCGAAGAAGTGCGCCATCTCCAGCTCGGCGGTAATGACGCTTGCGTCATACTCGCGCAGGCCGTGCTCTTTGACGAGGCGCTCGCGTTTTTCGTCCGGCAGTTCCGGGATCTGTGTGGCCTCCGCGTACATCGCGTCGTCAACGACAACTTTCATCAGGTCCGGCTCCGGGAAGTAGCGGTAATCCGCCGCCTCTTCCTTGCCGCGCATGGAGCGGGTCTCCTGCTTGGTCTGGTCGAAGAGACGGGTCTCCTGGACGATCTCCTCGTCGTAGATACCGTCTTCCCAGGCGTCGATCTGGCGCGCCACTTCCATCTCGATCGCCTTCTGGATGAAACGGAAGCTGTTGATGTTCTTGATCTCGACGCGGGTGTAGAGCTTCTCATCCCCTTTGGGACGGATGGAGACGTTGACGTCGACCCGAAAGGAGCCCTCTTGCATGTTCGCGTCGCTGATGTCGAGGTAGCGGACGATGGAATGCAGTTTTTTCAGGTAGAGGATCGCCTCGTCCGCCGAACGCATGTCCGGTTCGGAAACGATCTCGATCAGCGGGGTGCCCGCGCGGTTGAGGTCGACTTTGGAAACGGCGCCGTCATGGATGTTCTTGCCCGCATCCGCCTCGATGTGCGCGCGGTTGACGCGGATCGTCTTATGCGAACCGTCCTCGAAATCGATCTCGAGCTTGCCGTGCTCGACGACAGGGGTATAGAGCTGGGTGATCTGGTAGGCACTCGGGCTGTCGGGGTAGAAGTAGCTTTTGCGGTCAAAGAAACTGGTGCGGTTGATCGTCGCATCGACGGCAGTTCCGAACATCACCGCCTTGTGGAGCGCGGCCTCGTTAAAGACGGGAAGCGCTCCCGGCAGCGCCAGGCAGGTCGGGCAGGTGTTGACGTTGGGGCGGTCGTTGAAACTGGTGGGACACGAACAAAAAAGTTTGGTTTTCGTATTGAGCTGGACGTGGACTTCGAGTCCGATAATCACTTCGAACAAAAGGATTCCTTGGCTGAATTTATAAAGTATCTAATCGATGCGAAACCGGCGGCGCCGGCGGCGTGGACCGCGCTAATCTGGGCAGGGCTGACGATGCCGCCCAGCGCGATAACAGGTAGGTCAATTTTACCCGCTGTTTCATTTAAATCCTCTAAACCTTTGGGCGCACCTTTGCCCGGGCTCTCGAAGATCGGGCTGTAGGTGATGGCATCGGCCCCTTCGGCCGCCGCGTGCATCGCTTCGACGGCGCTGTGTGTCGAGACAACCGTAAAGAGGCCCTGTGCTTTCGCCCCGGCGACCGCGTCGAACTGCGTCGACGTCAGGTGGACCCCGTCCGCCCCCAGGGCAACCGCCAGCGCCGCATCGCGGTGCAGCATTGCTTTGATGCCGTGCATATGGCATTCATCGACGAAGACCGACGCGAAGCGTTCATAATCCGGGTTCGACTTATCCCTGTAAAGAGCATAATCAATCTTCTGCGCGGCGAAGAGCTCCCCCAGGTGTTTGGCAAAAGCCCCCGGCGTAGTGCAGGCGTAGCTTCCGTCGGTGATCAGGTAGGCGAAAAAAGCCATGGCCTCATGCCTCGCTTTCGAGCAGCTCCGCAATGCGCTGCAGCAGCCGCGTCTGTTCACGCTGGTTTTCGACACGTTCTTTGTAGAGATTGAGTCCCTCAAGCATCAGGATGACACAGAACATCAAAAAGATAAAGACGATGGTGGTAAGCAGCGCGATGGAGAAACCGAAAATAGCGGTGATGTGGAAAAGAAGCCATGAGCCCAGCAGCAGCAGGGCCCAGGCAAAGCCGAGCAGGAAACTCAGAAGCGTGTCAAACGTGCTGCGTTTCATCCGGCGTCCCAGAAAAGGTTAGAGGGATTCTTCGTGAAGGGTGACGGCTCCGCCAAGGTAAACGTAGGTCAGCATCATGAAGATGAACGCCTGCAGCAGTGCCATGAAAGAGAGCAGCGCGAACGGGATCATCGGCAGCAGCCACGGTGCGAGCATCAGCATGACCATCAGGAACATGTCGTCCCCTTTGACGTTACCGAAAAGACGGAAGCTGAGCGAAACGATGCGGGAGATGTGTGACACGATCTCGATCGGGAACATCAGCCATGCCAGCCACCAGACCGGCCCCATAAAGTGTTTGAAGTACTCGACGACACCGTTGCGGCGGATCCCTTCAAAGTTATAGTAGATAAAGACGATCAGCGCCAGCGCCAGGGTAAAGTCCAGGAACGCGGACGGTGCTTCAAAGCCCGGGATAACCCCGATCAGGTTGGCGATACCGATAAACAGACCCAGCGTCGCGACGAGCGGCAGGTAGCGCATCGCTTTTTCGCGGCCCATAACGTCCGAACCCATTGCAACGACACCCTGAAGGTACGCTTCCATCAGGTTCTGTGTGCCCCCCGGGACGACTTTGAGGCTTTTGGTCGCCATTTTGGCCAGCATGATGACGATCAGCGCCGTCAGGAGCATATGCGACATAAAGAGGTAGGTGTGATTTTCACTGATCACACCGAAGAAAGTAAAGAGTTCACCCACGAGAATTCCTTCGATCAAAATAGTTGTGCGATTATAGCCCTCTCTCCATTAAAGGAGCCTAAGCCAACCCGCCACAGGGCGGGACATTGCCCGGAAAACGCGCTGAAAATGGGTACAAATGCGCCACGGCCGCACTGCCGATGCATAAAAAGCGATCAGAGCTCCAGCCGCCCCACCGCCTTGCGCGCCGCGGCGATATCCCGCCCGATCTGTTCTTTCAGCGCATCGAGGGAGGCGAACTTCTCGTTGCCCCGCAGCCGCTGGACGAAGCTGACGTCGATACGCTCCTTGCAGACGATCTCACCGTCAAGTACGTGCGTCTCGACAGCGAAGCTGCCGTCGGTCGTGACCCGGTGGCCGACGAAACTGACGGCGGGATGGTAGTGCTCTTCGCCGTCCAGGCGGGCCAGGCTCGCGTAGACCCCCTCTTTGGGAAGGAGAAAACCGTTGGTCAGCATATTGACCGTCGGCACGAGCTCCTTTTTGCCGATCCCCTGCCCCCGTACCACATCGCCGCGCACGGTGTAGTTGTGGCCGAGGAAACGGTTCGCCCCCGCGACGTCTCCGATGATCAGCTTCGCCCGGATCTTGTGCGAATGCACCGACTCGCCGCCGACGGTCACTTCGTCAATCACCTGCACCGCGCCTCCGAACGCCTTTGAGAGGTCTGCGTGAGAGAACTTCCGGTCCAGCCCGAACCGGAAGTCATACCCGACGACGATCCGGGAGAGTACGGGAAAGCGTTCGCGAAGGTAGTCGACGAACCCCCGGTCGTCGAGCATGCGGATTTCGTCGAGGGGGAGGTAGACGATGGGGTGCGTCGTAAAATGCTCCCGCTCCCGCCCTGGGGTCAGGTTCGCGTACCCCGTCTCGACGACGACGATCGCTCCGCGCTCCCCCAGGGCATTGAAAAGGTGCTGATGGCCCTCATGCATCCCGTCGAAACCTCCGATGGCGACGGCATCAACCTTTTTCAAAGCAGTAGCATGTTTCACTGTTCCCCTCCTTGCCCGTAATCGCGGCAGGCGCTTTCGCGCGCTGCTGCCAGCCCCGCGCCGCACAGGCCGCTTCGAAATCAGCCATCGCCTTCGCCACGGCCGCCGGGTCCGTCACAACCCCCTTCCTGTCCCGGGCCGCTTCGCGTCCGACCTCGAACTGCGGTTTGAACAGCAGCACGATCCAGCGCCCCGCCAGACGCTCCACGTCATCGAGGATATGGTGCAGGGAGATAAAGGAGACGTCGCTGGTGACGACATCATACGTCCGGTCCGGCATGAAACGGCGGATATCAGTCTGTTCGAAGCTCCGCACCCTCGGATCCGCCTTGATATCGGGATGGAGCTGATCCCGGCCGACGTCGACGGCATCGACCGCTGCCGCGCCCGCTTCGAGCAGCACCTGGGTGAAGCCCCCCGTCGAGGCGCCGATATCGAGGGCGCTCATTCCCGTGATGTCAAAGGGCAGCGACGGCAGGAACCCTTTGAGCTTCAGCGCCGCGCGGCTGACGTAGGGCATCGCCTCGGTCACCTCCACCTGCTGGGACTCGACGGCGAATGCCGGCTTGGTCACCACGCTGCCGTCGACGGTGACGCTCCCGGATTTGACCAGCTGCTGCGCTTTCGAGCGTGTCGGCGCCAGCCCCGCTTCGACGAGATAGTGGTCAAGTCGCACTAAAACTGCACCTGCAACCCGATGTAGGCACTGCCGAGGTTCATCTCATAAGAGGTACCGTTTTCATCCATGCCGAACTGGTAGAAGTCGTACCCGGCGTTCACCGTCAGCCAGCTCAGCGCCCGAATGCCGACGCCGATACCGTAGACCAGCGTCCCGGCCGAACTGCTTTTGCGCTCGGGGCGGCTCTGGTCCCAGTAGAGCTCCCCCGCGCCAAAACGGGCAAAGATATCCACCGTCTCATTGAAAATGGGATAGTGCCCGGTCACGTCCGCCGACAAGACCTTGAAAGCTTCCCGGGAGGTCTCCCCTGCACCCGTTTTCCCCTCGAAATCACCGAACTGGGCATACTGCAAAGAGACGGAGAGGTGACGGTTGATAAACGCCCCCGCCCCGAAACGGTACTGCGGTACGGTTTCCGTCGAGATCGTCGCCCGCCGGCCGTCGTCGTTGTAACTGCCCAGCCCCGCACCGGCCTCCAGGTAGGGTCCGCTGCGATCGGCGGCGCAGAGCAGCGTCGCCGCCAGCAGAATAGCCGCACCCCTCACCGGTTTCTCCGGAGGTATTTCGCTTCGAAAATGTCCGGCGGGAGGGCCCGGTCGAAATAGAACCCCTGCAGGGCGTCGCACTCCAGCGCTTTGAGCAGCTCCAGCTGTTCCAGGGTCTCGACCCCTTCGGCGACGATCTGCAGGCCCAGACTGTGGCCCATCTTGATGATCGCCTCGGCGATGGAACGGTCTTCGGGGTTTTCAACGATGTCGCGGACCAGAAGCTGATCGATCTTGAGCGTATCGATCTTGAAACGCTTGAGGTATCCCAGCGACGAATAGCCGCTGCCGAAATCGTCCATCGCCAGTCTGACGCCGGCGTGTTTGAGCCGTTCGAGCTGCACCACCGTCTCTTCGGCGAACTGCATCAGATAGGTTTCCGTCAGTTCCAGCCCGATGTAGTCCCGGGCCAATGCGCTGCGGTTGAGGATCTCCGTCAGCCGGGTCACGTCTTTTTCGTTGATATGGCGCCCGGAGATGTTGACCGAGAGCGGGATGATCCGGTTGATCGACATTGCATGCCAGCGCCGCAGGTCCCCGATGACCTGGGTCAGGACCATCTTGTCGATCCGCGAAATGAGCCCCGTCTCTTCGGCAAAGGGGATGAATTCGCCCGGAAGCAGGAGACCGCGTTCGGGGTGCTGCCAGCGCACCAGCGCCTCCGCCCCCCGGATGCTCGTCCCGCTCCCTTCGAAAACGGGTTGGTAATACACGACGAACTCGTTGTTGTGGATCGCCTCACGCAGCTCCTTCTCCAGCACGAGGCTCTTGAAGGTCTGTTCGCTCATCTGCGGGGTGTAGAAACGGATATGGTCCTGCGCCTGTTTGGCCTGATACATCGCCGTATCGGCGTGCTTCAGCAGGGTCTGAGCATCCTCCCCGTCCTCGGGGAACATCGCGATGCCGATGCTGCCGTAGATGTGAAAACGCTGCTCGCCGATCGGGAACGCCTCGCCGAAGGCTTCGATCATCCGCCGCGCCTCTTCCATCACCTTATCCCTATCCTCGGCTTCCTCGAAAAGGAGGACGAACTCATCCCCCCCGAAACGCGCCACCGTATCGCCGTTACGCACGTTTTCGCCGAGGCGTTTTGCCACTTCCACCAGGAGACGGTCGCCGGTGGCGTGCCCGTAGGTGTCGTTAAGGTATTTGAACCGGTCCAAATCGATGAAAAAGAGGGCGGCTTTGCTTTCGTTCCGCTCCGAACGGGCGATAAGATGCTTCAGCCGCTCCTCGAACATCGCCCGGTTCACCAGTCCCGTCAACGGGTCGTGAAAGGCGAGGAAACTCAGCTTTTCGCGGTTCTGTTCCCGCTTCAGCACGATACTCACGATCCGTGCGGCAACGGTGAGCAGCATCTTGTGGAACGGGGTCGGCACGCGTTCCTGGAAAGAGGTCAGCGCGAAGGTGCCGACCGTCTTCCCTTCCAAAACGACGGGCATGGACCAGCAGGCGTTCAGGCCCGCTTTTTGCGCGACATCCATCATGTTCTGCCAGCGTTCGTCGCAGCTGATATCGCAGACGAACTGCGGTTCGTTCCGCAGCACGACGTTGGCGCAGGAGCCGTTGTGGGGCTCCGGCAGCAACCCGTCGAAGACGCTGACGGCCTCGTCGGGGAGCGAGGGCGCCGCTTCGACGTAGAGTTTCCCGTCTTTCGGGTTCACGAGAATGACGGATGCGATGCTGCCCGGGACCATTTTCTCCTGCAATAAGCAGAGCTCTTCGAGCACGGCCTCCTTGCTGGCGTCTTCGGCCACCTTCTCCAAGATGGCGTTTTGAAGCTCAAAGATCTCCTGGTAGTCGCTGGCGACAATATTTTCTTCGGGTGTTTTCATCGGTCTATTGTAGCATCTGTTTCATCGCATCTTCCGTAAGGGTCGCCACCCCCAGCGACACCGCCTTATCGTACTTGCTGCCGGCGTCCTCGCCGTAAATAACGTAATCGGTCTTTTTCGACACGCTCCCCGCGACCTTGGCCCCCAGGGCCTCCAGATCGGTTTTGATCTCCGGACGGGGTCGGCTCATCGTGCCGGTGAGCACGACCGTCTTCCCCTTGAAAGGGTTCTCCGCCGCCTCAGCCTTCTGTTCCGGGGCCGCCGGCTGGACGACGCCGCGCAGCGCTTCGATCTGTTCCCGGTTGACCCGGACGAATTCGAGCACCGACGCCGCCATCTCCCCGCCGAAACCGTCGATGGCGAGCAGCGCCTCCTCCGTCGCGTCGGGAAAATCCAGGCCGAAGGTGTCGCAGAGCTGTTTCGAAGCGACCTCGCCGATGTGCTCTATCCCCAGCCCGTTGACAAAGCGCCAGCACGCCGTGCCCCGGCTCTTTTCAATGGCGTCGAGCAGGTTCCTGCTCTTCTTCTCCTTGAACCCTTCGAGCTCCAGCAGCGCTTCGAGCGAAAGCGCGTAGAGATCGATGACCCCTTTGACCAGCCCCGCCCGGTAGAGGGCCTCGACGATCTTGTCGCCGAGGCCGTCGATGTTGAGGCACTGCTTGGAGGCGAAATAGATGATGGCGTTCACGACCCGCGCTTCGCAGGAGAGGTTCTGGCACTTGATCAGCGCCCCCTCGTCGAGGAGTTCGCTACCGCAGACCGGGCAGCGCGTCGGACGTTCAACCGCCCTTTCCGAGCCGTCACGCCGTTCGGGAATGACCTTGATGATCTTCGGGATGACGTCGCCGCTGCGCAGGATGATGACGTGGTCTCCGATGTGGATATCCTTGCGCCCGATCTCGTCAAAGTTGTGCAGGGTCGCGCGTTCGACGACAACCCCCTCGATGTCGACCGGCTCGACGATCGCCACGGGGGTGACGACACCGGTGCGCCCCACCTGCAAGATCACGTCACGGACCCGGGTCATCTTCTCGATCGCCGGGAACTTGTAGGCCACCGACCAGCGGGGGTTCTTGACCGTATAGCCCATATCCTCCTGGGCCTCGACCTGGTCGACCTTGATGACCATGCCGTCAAGCATCATCGCGAAATCGTCCCGGGTAACTTTCATCTCCTCGTAAATAGCCTCGATGTCGTCATAGCCCTCGCAGACGCGGTGCAGCGGCGGTTTGCGGAACCCCAGGGCGTAGATCCACTCCATCCGCTTACTCAGCAGAGGGATGTCGAGCGTATTTTCACCGATGCCGTAGGGCAGGAAGACGAGGTTGCGCGCCGCCGTGATCTTCGGGTCGAGCTGGCGCAGACTTCCCGCGGCGGCGTTGCGCGGGTTGGCGAAGAGCGCTTCGCCCTGCGCTTCGCGCTCGCGGTTGATCGCGTCGAACTCCTCTTTGAAGATGACGACCTCCCCGCGGATCTCGATGCGCCCGTCGTAATCGATGGCGAGGGGAACGCTGCGGATCGTTTTGACGTTCTGCGTCACCTCTTCGCCGATCGTGCCGTCGCCGCGGGTGATCGCCTGCACGAGACGGCCGCCTTCGTAGATCAGGTTGAGGCTCGCCCCGTCGAACTTCGGCTCGCAGTAGAAGGTGACGTTGTCGACAAGCTTTGCAACGCGCTCCAGCCATTTCTGCAGCCCCTCGGCGTCGAAAATATCCTCCAGACTCCACATGCGGCTGCGATGCGCGGCCTTTTCAAACCCTTCAAGCGGCACCCCGCCGACCCGCTGCGTCGGCGAATCGGGAAGCACTGCTTCCGCATGAGCCTCCTCGTACGCCAGGACGTCATGGTAGAGCCTGTCGTACTCCTCGTCGCTGGCAATGGGGTTGTCGAGGACATAATAGTGGTAGGCGTAGCGGTTCAGCAGCGCCACGCTTTCGCGATAGGTTTCAGCCGTCATCTTTGTTGCTCTTTTTTGCAGAGGATTATAACGAAGCTTGTTGAGAGTAAAGGGGTGCAGGAAAGGGCAGAAAAGAATATAATATGCATTGATAACCAGAAGTCTACAAAGGAGGCGTTATGACACATGATCTTCGCCTGAATATCGAAGTGATGGATGCGGCGCACGAGACGTTCCTGCAGATGCTTGAACAGCTTCAGAAAATGGAGGGAGGCGCCATCGACACCGCCCTCTTCCGCGAATGGATCACCGAAACGAAACGCCACTTTGCCGAAGAGGAGAAGCTGATGATGAAGCACCTCTACTCCGAACGGGAGACGCATACCGGCGACCACGAACAGCTCGTCGACGAGATGGAGTCCTTCTTTACCATGATCACGTCGATGCCGCCGATGGCCCGCTCCTTCATCGAGAGCTACGCCTACGACAAATTCCGCCGCCACACGATGTTCTACGACCTCGACCTGGCGAAATTCCTCTCCGGCAACGAAGCCGGCTGAGTCCTGCGGCTCCCCGCACTCCGATACCATCCGGGGTGCGTTCGCAGCCGCCCTCTTTGACGCCTCGCCAATCCCCCCTCTCTTTCATCGACATGATGCTATGCACCCTTCCGACACCCTACGCTGCAACGCCACATTACTGCCATTAAATATAATTATTTTTTATGATTTTAGCCATGAAAATTAAGTAATCTTCTCTTATGCTGTTCCCGTGCTCGGCATCCTAGTTCTCTTCGCGTCCATGGCACGGGGCGGTTTGGCTCCCCCCTTGACTTATCTCCTCGGATGAAGAGTGTTATTGCGTGTCGCAGCTCCGCAAACGCATTGCACGGATCTGCGGCCTACCGGAATTGAAAGGTGACTCATGAACAGACGGAAGTTTCTCTCAACAAGCGCGATTGCGCTCTATTCACTCCCTGCGATCAATCTCTTATCGGGCTGCGGCGGCTCCGGCGGCGGTACGGCCCTCTCTCCCATCGACCGGCGTGTCGCACTGCTGCAAGCGGCCAAAACGCAAAACGACAGCACCGTCGCCGAGATCGAAAACCTTCTCGGCGGCCTCACCGGAACCTATGCCTCCCCGCTGCGGACAACGGCACAGCCTACCCCGGACGACATCAGCAGCTTTTTCGCCGCGACGACCCCGACCCTGCCGGCCGATTCCCCGCTCAATGCGCTGTTTTTCCAGAGCGACGAGACGGAGTCGATGTGGCGCAAATACGAAACCTACGGCAGCCTCGCCCATCAGCAGTTCGGCCACCAGTATGTGAAACTGCTGGCGACCATGCGCCTTTTCGACTACCAGAATCGTCCGCAGGAGACGGCACAGAGTGCGCCGGATGTCGCCGCGGCATCGGCGCACTACCGTACGGCGGCGGAGACCCCATCGGAGTTCAGCGATTTCGACAATCTCCTTGCCAAACTCAAAGCGGCGGCCGGGGACGCGCTCCAATACATCTTCGATGCCATCAGGATCGCCATGAACGGCTTTTTCAACTACCTCAAAAGCCTCTTTGACAACGGCGACGCCCGGGCCCTTCTCTACGCCACCCTCACCTACTTCGCCGTCGACAAGCTGCTCAAGATCATTGCGGATAAGACGGCGGCCGATCTGAGCTTTGAGAGCAACAGCGACACCCTGCTGAGTTTTGCGAAGATGGCGATCGCCGCGGTGGCGCTCATGGGGCTCTTCTCCCTCGAAAAACTCGCTGCGGCCGGTACGGCGGCGGTCTCCCCGGCGTCCGCCGGCACAATGACATCCGATGAGACCCTGCAGATGGAAACCTTCCTCGGATCGGTTTCCGTGCAAAGCGCCCTGGTCGCGCTGATGTTCAAGGTCGTCGGCGGCGCGGTCAGCACGGTCATCGGCACGGCAAAGACGCATTCCGAAGCGCTGCTGGCGTCGCTCCAGGACGGCTATGACCCGGCCACCGAGCACTACACGCTGAGCGCGGAGCAGCAGGCCTCGCTCGATACCCTCAAAAAACGCTCCGTCTCCCTCGCCGTCATCTCCGTCGTCGTACGCCAGCTCTTCACGATGCTCAGCGCGCATGCGGTCACGACGGAGGGGGTCGTGCAGGAGGGATTTGCCGAGGGGAGCGATGCCGAGACCTTCGTCACGCTGTTCGGTGCCGGCGCCCTGCCGCAGACGGATGCCTTTACGACCTATACCCGGGAGATGCAGGGGGTGTTGAAAAGCGGCACCGTCTACACGACGGAGAGCGCCAGCTATTTCGATCAGCTCCGCGACCTTCTGGACAACGGTGCCTCCTGGCGCGACCTCTTCGACCTGATCGCCACGATGTCCGTCACCTTTTCGACCCAGGCTTCCGATTTTGCTTCCCAAACGGAGACCGACGCGTTCGCCTTTGCATCGCATCTGGCGGACCTTGCCTACAGCTTTACCGCCCAGACGGCAAGCGACGCCTACGACTTTGCCACCCATATGGCCGACCTCGCCTACAGCTTTACGATGGATATCGAGGAGGATGCCTACCAGTTCGCGATGAAGGGGATGGAGTTCGGCTACCTCTTCGCCTCCCGCGGCGAGGAGGTCGGCATCATGGCCGACCGGATCCTCTGGATGGCCGTGCAGATCGGCCAGATGGCCGACAGGATCGGCGAGATGGCGGACCGGATCGTCTACACCGAACAGCTGATCGTCTATACGGAGATGCTGATCCTCGATTTCGGGCTGCTGATCTATGACGGGATGAAGACGATCACCAACCTCATGCTGACGGGGATGGCGCTTATTCTCGACCGCGAATGGTATACGCCGGCGGCGGAGGACCAGATCGTCACCGTCGTCGCGGGCACGATGGAGCAGATGATGGCGAACATGCAGGAGTATGCCCTGGCGGTGCTGGACAATCAGAGCCTCCTGCGCGAGATCACCCTGAGCGCGCTGGAGTGGGTCGCGACGCATACCGCGCAGGCATCCGATGCCAATGCGACGGTGTGACATGCAGTGGCACCGTATAGCCACCCTGCTGACCTGGGCCGGACTCAGCCTGTGCGCTTCGGAGAGTGCCGAGGCCATCTATGCAAAAAGCGCGAAACTCTTCTCGTTCGGCAACCTGCGTTTCGACGTCACGATGACCGTAGAAAACAGCGGCAACCGGCAGGAACGCTCTTTTATGGTCGCCGAACGGCAGACGGGAGACGCTTCATCCCTCCTGATCCGTTTCCGCTCCCCGCAAAACATCAAATGCACCGCCATCCTGATCGAGCGGGAGCAGGAGAGCAGCAGCAATGCCATCTACTTCCCCGCCCTGAAACGCGTACGGATCATCCCCGAACAAGAAGAGGAGAGCGAAGCCGTCGGCATGGGGATCTCCTACGCCGAACTGGACGCGAAAACAGGGACATTCGATCCGCTGGAGGAGACACAGTTCGACGGCGCTGCCTGTTACAAGGTGACACTGAGGCGAAAGGGAAACCGCTCGGTCTACTACATCGACGCCGCCACCTCCGTGATCAGAAAAGTCGAAATCTTCAAAGGGGGCCAGCTGCAGCGGGTCGTCTCCATCGACGCGGTCAACCGCATTGATGAACAGATGCTCATCACCCGCTGGCAGGTCAACGACCTCATCAAGTCGCGGAAGCTGACCTACATGGTTGACACCGAGAGCGTCTCTCGCGATATCAAACGGGGGCTATTTCATCACAACCGTCTGCACCGCTGCACCTTCTAAGCTCACCCGCAGCGGAAGAAGTAGCGCTTCAGCAGCAGCGGCAGCAGGTAGACCACAACGGCGAGGTTCGCCGCCAGCAGGATCCCCAGTTCCATGCCGAAGCGCTGGATCATCGTTCCGCCGAACAGCATCCCGCCCAGCCCGATCAGCATCGTCGTGTTCGAGACGATGATCGGACGCAGCACGCTGCCGATGCAGGCAGGCCCCTCCTGTTTCATGCAGATGAAAAGATGGATGATCGAATCCGTCACCAGCCCGATGAACAGAATCGTGCCCAGCAGCGTGATCATGGTAAAATCCATCCCCAGCAGGCGGTGAACACTTGCCAGCAGCAGCAGCGAAAGCAGCGGCGGCACAACGACGATGATGCTCTTCCATGTCCGGCAGTAAAGCAGGAAAAAGAGCACGACGAACCCGAGCGAGATACCGACGCCCATCAGGAACTCCCCAACAAAACGTCTCAGGAAATGTTCGAAATCGGCGATCTTGCCCAGGATGCCGACCGAGAAATCGCCCGAAGCCTCCCCGATCGCCTGCAGCCGCCTGAGCATGGCGGCAATCGTATATGACGGCGTCGTGATCGGGATACTCAGCGTCATATAGGTCTCGCGCTGATCCGCACTCAGCAGCGGCAGGCCGCCGTCGAGCCACTCCAGGGCAAGAAGATACTGGGCGTAGGCATCGGGCGTCGCATCGCGAAGCGGCGATCCCGCGAAACGCTCATACCCCATCGGAAGGCTCCCCAGCAGCACCCCGGGCACTGCGCCAGCGATACGCGCCGTCAGCCCGGCGAGCTCCCGAGCCTTACCTACATCGGAGAGATCGCCCTTCTGCGCGCGTAAGCGGACGACAAAAGGCAGCGTCGGCAAATGGTCGGACTCGAACGCCGCAATGCGTTTGTACGCCGCCATCGTCGGCTGCATGAGGTTCATGGGGTTCAGATCGACAGAGGGGGCCTTCGCGCAGACGAAGCCGCAGGCAACGGCGGCGCCCCCGAGAAACAGCAGCCCCTTTTTCAGCCGGGCATCGTCCGCATGCCATCGGCGGCGCCAGCCGAACACGAGACGCAGCGGTCTGAAGAGGTAGATCCGCCCGATGAGATAGCCGTAGAGCACCCCCAGCCCGATCAGCATCATCTTTCCGAACGTACTGACCAGCCCGAAATCCGACGCATAGAGGAAAAGAGAGCTCAAAGCGGTCGTGGCGACCGAGAGGGTGATGCCGAACGCCAGCTGGTGTTTGCCGATCTCCCCGGAATGGAGATAGTTGAAAAGGGTCAAAGCGTAAATGACGAGAAAAACGACCGCCAGCAGCGCGGCGGGGTCGACGGCGACACCGCCGGTCACCAGCACGGCGAGCAGCGACACCGTAAACGCCCCGATCTCGATGAGAATGTTCAGCAGGTACTCCAGCGATGTCAGCAGCCAAAGCAGCAGGAGCAGAAAAGGCACGATCGCATACAGGTAAAAGACCATGTCGCCGAAAAACCCCTGCAGCAGCAGGGCACCGACGACGGCGGTGCCGCTGTGCGGATACCCCCCGACCCGTGCGAGGACGGCGTTCTGGTTTTGACGGTTGAACGTCATCAGGTAAAGGCCCTGCCGGTCGATGCGGTAATAGTCCGCGATCAGCCCCTCCGAACGCCACATATGCAGAGGAGCCTCATCCGGTAGCGCGCTAAAAAGATACTGCCGCTCCGCCGTAAACCACTGCTGCGGCATCGCCGAAGCAGGCGTGCCGGGAAAGAAACGGCTCCAGTCCACCGTGCGCACCTCAACCTGTCGCATCAAAGCCGCGCCGAACAGCAGCAGCAACAGCAGCGCCCCCGTTTTCATCCCGAGCTTCAAAACGCTGCCCTCAGCGTGAACCCGACGGTGTTGTACGCTTTGTCGTCGGAGTGGTAGAGGGCATGCAGATCGACTTCAAAGGCGCCGCGGGTGAACACGAGGTTAGGGAGCATCACGGCGGTGGCGTTGCCCGCATACCACCCGGTGATCAGGTAGTGGTCGAAACGCACGGCCACCCCCCTGTAGACCGTCAGGTCAAACTTGTTCAGCAGCACGGTCGCCAGCACGCTCTGGCGGTACTGTTTGAGATAGCCCCACTGCACTTCCAGGTCGAAATAGGCGCTCCCCGCCTGCCGGTCCACCCCGACACCGACCATGGCGAGGGGACTGAAGGTGTTGAGTGTCGGCACCCTGTCGCGCACGCCCACTTCGGCGCGAACGCCGTACGTGTCGACCGTGCCCTCGGCATAGAGGGAGTACTGGTTGTAGCGGAACCCTCT
The DNA here is from genome assembly GCF_039645995.1 of Sulfurimonas sp. HSL3-1. Classification (NCBI taxonomy): domain Bacteria; kingdom Pseudomonadati; phylum Campylobacterota; class Epsilonproteobacteria; order Campylobacterales; family Sulfurimonadaceae; genus Sulfurimonas; species Sulfurimonas diazotrophicus. Next base: position 844,552 of record NZ_CP147920.1, on the reverse strand, counting down.
GACGCCCTTGATAGGGTTGAGGTCCGGCTGATCCAGGTATTCCCGGAACGCTTCCCCGCTGTTTTGTCCATCCGGCAGCGCACCGATCATGTCAAGCAGCTGCTGATCGACCTCTATATAGGGCACCTCCGAGTAGCGGTTCGTCCACACTGCGCCGAACGTGGCCCCCGCACCGCTGCTCTCGGCAAGCACCTGGATCGTGCTTTTTTCCACGGCCAGCCCGCGTTCATTGTACTGCGCGTCGATATCGCTTTTGAGCGCCGGGCTGATGCCGTCGCGGTACAGCGGGAGGAACACGTTCCGGTAGATCGCCGCCCCCTCCGCACTGTTTTGAATGAGCTGTTCAAAATAGGCCGGAAGGTAACTGTCGAGCAGAAATCCCACATACGTCGAGATGTAGCTCTGCGTCCGCCCGTCGTAAGGCTGTACGGTTACTCTGAGCAGGGAACTCTCCCCGACAAAGCAGGAGAGCTCCGCCATCCACTGCGGGAGCCTTCGGAGGTTGATATTCGCATCGTCAAAAAAATCCACCCGGACCGGGTTGAGAAGGTCCATGCCGCTCAGATAGTCAAGCACCCCCGTTTTGGAAACGAATTTTCCTATCCTGACGTCGAAATCATCCCCCCAGTAGACCAGGGCCATCTGGTTGAGGCTCACACCGCTACCGTCATGCCCCTTGTAGAGCAGGAGCCCGCCGTCGATGCGGTACTGTCCCTGCTCGTAGTTCCCTTCGTTCAACGTCAGGATATAGGGGGTCTGCGGATAGGTAGCACCGTTGTCGAGTTGCCGCACTACAAAAGATTGCTTGAGGGTAAGGCTTCCGGGCAGGCCGGTCGCCGCGGAGGATATCTCTTTTCCGTCCAGTTGCGTGCACCCCCCTATCACTCCCAAGGCCAGCGTCACGGCAACAAGACGGTTCACGGTAGACGTCACCTCTCCATCCGGCCCGGAAGCAAGGCGCTCCCGAGCCAAGTACATTAGTGGATATTATATCAGAGGTGAACGATTTTTGCCCCGAAACCGCCCAGCTGCGGGGGGGCGTCTTCGAAACTTTTAACGCTGGGGTGTTCTTTGAGGAACTCCTTGACGGCGTAGGCGAGTTTGCCCGTGCCGATGCCGTGGTAGATGATCACCTCGTCCCACCCCTGGATCAGGGCGTCGGAGATGAAGACGTCCATCTTCTCCCGGGCCTGTTCGGCCCGCATGCCGTGCAGATCGAGCTTGAGTCCGCTGCGCTTTTCGACTTTGTTGCTCACCTGTACCTTCGGTTTCGGCGCAGCCGCTTTCCCGGCGGGTTTGAGCTCGTTGCGCCTCACGCGCAGCCGCATCCCCTCGACTTCGATCGTCGCTTCCTTCTCCTTGAGCGCGACGATGACGCCGCGCTGCTTGCGGTACTTGACCTCATCCCCGACGTTGAGGGCGACAGGGGCCGTTTTCTGCTTCGCTTCGCGCTTTTCGGGCAGCTGTTTGTTCGCCTCGTTCATCGCCCGGTGGATCGCCGCCGTATCCCCCGCTTTTGCCGCCGCTTTGGCGCTGTCGATTGCCTGCCGGAACTCGCCGCGCAGGCGCCGTTCAAGCTCCTCGTACTCCCGGCGCAGGCTCTCGCGTTCATCCTTCAGCACGCGCTCACGCTCCTCCAGCCGTTCCAGACGTTCGTCCGCATCGGCGTGTTTGCGCCGCAGCTCCCGCTCCAGTTCGCTCCCCCGCTCGATAAGGAGGTTGAGCTTCTCGTGCTGCTCGCCGTAGACCTCCTTGGCGCGCACGACGATCCCCTGGGTGATTCCGTAGCGCAGGGCTGTCTCGAAGGCGTAGCTTTTGCCGATGATCCCCTGCAAAAAGTCGTAGGTGGGGACCCGTCGCTCCTCGTCGTAGACGGCGGCGACCAGTTCGACGTCGTCGCGGTCCGCCATCAGGGAGGCGAGCCGTTTGTGGTGGGTCGTGACGACGATCTTCTGCCCCCGGCGGATCAGGTCGTCGAGGATCACCTTGAAAAGCGCCGCCGCTTCGTCGCTGTCCGTCCCCAGTTCGATCTCGTCAACCCCGACCAGGGCCGATTTACGCTCGAAAAGACGGGAGAACTGCTGCATCCGCCCGGCAAAGGTGGAGATGTCGTTGCGGACATTCTGGGGGTCGTCGATGACCGCTTCGATCTGTTTGAACGACCCGATGCGCGAACGGTGGGGATTGAGCTTCATCGGCAGCAGGTACTTGGCCATCAGCGCCGCGGAGAGGATCGATTTGAGCAGCATCGTCTTTCCCCCCGCGTTGACCCCCGTGATCATCAGCACCGAAGCGCTGAAATCGAGGCTGACGGGTTTGGGGTTGGAGAGGGCCGGGTGCTCGAAGGCCTCAAGCACGATCGCCTCGCCCGGCTGCGCCGCGACGATATGCAACCCTTTGGCACGGGCGAAAAGCACCCGGGCCTGGTAGTGGTCGAGGCGGTCGAACTCTTTGTCGATAAAGCCGATAAAGGGCTGCAATTCGCGCAGCTGCGCCGAGAAGCCCTTGGCGTACTCGTAGTAGCGCGCATCGCGCTCCTGGGTCAGGGCGCGGATCTGCTCTTTGGATTTGAGCAGGGTGTCGGGGGTGACGTAGAAGAAGCCCGCCCCCGTCCGGCCCACGACGCTGCCTTTGAGCACGGCGCTGAAACCGCCGCGCACCAGCAGACACTCCTCGTCGTTGATGTAGTGCACCTGGGTATCGACGAGGTAGCTGCGCAGCCTGTCGGCATAGAGCAGCCGTTTCATCTGCGCCGCGACATCGCCCTTCTGCGCCTTGATCCGTTCGGCGATGGCGAAGAGTTCCTCGTCGAGCTCCTCTTTGAAGTGCCCCTTCTCATCAAAGTGGCGCTCGACCTCTCTGAAGGCGTCGGGGACGATGACGGAGGCCATCCACTCCCCGATGATTCCTTCGAAGCCTTTGTTGCGCAGGGTGCGGAAGTAGCGTACGACCTTGATGAGCTCGAAAATCTGTTCGAAGCTGAGCACCCCCTGCTTTTTGAGGTGGATCAGGATCGTATCGAAGGCGGTCGTTTTCGGCGGGGCGGGAAATTCGAGGGCGTCAAGGGCACGGATGTACTGATAGTGGCGTCCCTGGTCCCCTTCGATATAGAGGGGCTTTTTACGGCTGAGGAAGCTTTCGATCTCGGCGACGTGGGCCTGGAGATCGAGCTGATCGAGCAGATGGCCGAAAGCGCTCATCGGCACCCTGCGGCGTCGAAGATCTGCCCGGCGTGGGGCGTGCCCGCGTTGGCGATGAAGCTCTGGGTCCCGACGCTGAGCGTAAAGGTGCGGTCATTGACCTCCACCCCCCGGCACTCAAGCGTCTGGTGCTGGTTGAACTTCAAAATGACGGCGCGGACATGCTCCTGCTCTGTGTCGACGGAGCGGTTCCAGGCCACGGCCCCCATGATGATGAGCAGCACGACGCCAGCCATGGAGAGCTTCTGGCGGTGGGTCAGTTCGGTAAAGAAGTGCATCCCCGCATAGAGCAGTGCAATGACGGCGACGATATAGACGTAACTCATTTTTCTCCCCGGAGCTGATAGGTGATGTCCCCGGCGCCGAAGCCGATGATCAGGCCCGATGCCGGCGTTTCGACAATTGTACCCTCTTTCAGCACTTCAAGACCGCAGCCGCTGCGTTTGACGCGGTCGGCCAGCAGCGGGCTGTAGGCGCTGAAGACCCCTTCGAAATCGATGATGCGGGGCTCTTCCCCCGCCGCCCAGACCGGCAGGATGATCAGACGGTCCACCCCCTCGAAACAGTGCGAAAACGCCTCGAGGTTGTCGATGGTACGCGAATACTTGTGGGGCTGCCAGACGGCCGTGATCGTCTCCAGACCCAGCAGGCGGGCATAGGTGCGCGCCGAGGCCATCGTCGCGGCGATCTCGGTGGGGTGGTGGCCGTAATCGTCGATCAGAACGCATTTCTCCCCGCTGTCGATAATGTCGAAGCGCTTCTTGATCCCGCGGTAGCCGAGGATCTTCTCGCGGACCGTCTCGACCGGCATCGTCTGGACCGCGGCGAGGATCGCCAGCGCCGCATCGAGGGCGATATGCTCGCCGAAGCCCCAGACGTCGAAGCTCCCAAGCTCTTTCAGGCGGAAGCGCGTATGCGGTTCGCCGTCGTGCAACACGTATTCCACCTCCGAGATGTCCCGGCTCGGGTAGAGCCGGATCGCATCGCCTTCAATGGTCGAGAGAAACGCATCCTCCGCGTTGATGACCCGGATCGCGGCCGAAGCGATAAAGCGGCGGTACGCGTCGTAGAAACGGTCGTAATCGTACTCGTAGTACTCCATGTGCTCGGGTTCGGCGTTGGTAACGATGGCACAGTAGGGGTTGGCGTTCAGGAAACTGCCGTCGCTCTCGTCCGCTTCGAAGATGAGCCGGTCGTTCGTATCGTTGTAGCGGACGTTCGAGCCGAACGCCTTGGACTCGGCCCCGATAATGGCGGATCCTTCCATGATGGCCGCCAGGATCGCCGACGTCGTGCTTTTGCCGTGAGCCCCCGCCACGGCGTAGACCTCTTTGTCCTGCAGGATACGCAGCAGCGCTTCGCGGCGCGGGAGCACCTCGATCCCTTTCGCTTTCGCCGCCGCGACTTCGACATTGGTCGGTTTGATAATCGCCGAATGCACGACGAGATCCTGGTCCGTGATCGCGCTCGCGTCGTGGGGAATGGTGATGGCGATCCCCTTCGCTTTCAGCTGCCGTACGATGCGGTTCTCCGCGATGTCGCTGCCGCTGACCTTATTGCCTTTATGGTCCATGTACTGCGCCAGTCCGGAGATGCCGATCCCCCCGATGCCGATGAAATGGATCTTCACGATTCGCCCGTCCCGTTGTCGTCAATGCGGAACGCGCTGATATAGAAGGTCCCGTTGCGCTGGGTCGCGTCCAGGTCCGCCGCGTCGTCGAGGAACTGGCCGAAATCGGGAATCCGCTCGGCATACGCCTTGTGCCGCGTCATCGCTTCGGAAAAACGGGCGTCGTCGCTGAGCCCCGCCAGGATCTCGAAAAGCGCCGCCGCATCGGCAGCCTTGCCGGCACTGTAATGCTCCACGGCATACTCGTACAGGGCCCGCAGCGTGGCGAAATCTTTCACATCCGTCATCTGCATGCGGCGCGCGGCCCCCAGGGCGTCCGTGAGGTTTTCCAGCGCCAGGTCCAGGATATTGGCGTAATAGGCGATCAGCGTCTTTTCGTCAAAACATTCGTTCGCCTCCTGCTCCAGCACGTAAAGCCCGGCGATATCCGCCGCCTCCTGCGCCTTGAGAATCTTCGCTTTCAGCGCTTCGGTCTTATCCATTCATCGCCTCCTTGATACGTTCGAGCGCCATGCGCGTGCGTTCCGGGCGCTCGACGAGCGCAATGCGGATGCGCCCTTTGCCCGGGTTGTTACCGTTGATATCGGTGCGCGCCAGGTATTCGCCCGGCAGGACCTTCAGGTTGTAGTCGCGGTAGAGCTTTTCGGTGAAGGCGATCGCATCGTCCACCTCCAGCCAGAGGTAGAAGGTCGCCTCCGGGACCGCCGTGCCGAGGATCTCAGTCGCGATCTCGAAGTTCTCGCGGTAGACGGACCGGGCCTCGGCCACATGTGCCTCATCCGCCCAAGCCGCCGCCGCGGCGGTCTGCAGCGGCAGGGGCGACGCGCAGCCGATGTAGGTGCGGTACTGGCGGTACCCCTCTAAGATGGCCGCATCGCCGGCGATAAACCCGCTGCGCAGCCCCGGGGCGCTGGAGCGCTTGGAGATGGAGTTGAGTGCCAGGACGTTCTTGAACGCTGTGTTGCCGACGGCCGCGCTCGCCTCCAGGATACCCGCCGGGGCTTCGTTCGGGTAGATCTCGCTGTAGCATTCGTCGTTAAGCAGTACGAAATCGTACTCGAGTGCCAGCTTGACCCATTCACCCAGCTCCTCGAGGGAGAGGCAGCTGCTGGTCGGATTGTTCGGGAAGTTGAGGATCACCAGATCGCTCGACTGCAGTACCGCCGGATCGACCTGCGGTTTGAAGCCGTTGGCAGCGTCGAGGTTGAGATAGTTCACCTTCGCGCGGCTGGCGATTGCCGCCCCTTCGTAGATCTGGTAGAAGGGATTGGTGAAGGTCATGACCGGGTCGGGCTTGTCAAAAAGGAGGTACTGGGGGAAATTGAAAAGCACCTCGCGGGTCCCGAAGCAGGAGACAAGCTGGTCTTGCTTCAGGGTCACGCCGAAACGGCGTGCGACGAAATCGCGCATGGCGCCGTTAAGCATCTCCTCCCCCGCCGTTTTCGGGTAGCGGCGCAGGGTGTCGGCACTGCCGCACAGCGCGTTGCGGATAAAGGCGGGGGTCTCGAACTGCGGCTCCCCGATGGTCAGCGTCAGCGGGGCGTAGGCGCTGTTGGGCTCGATGGGATCAAGCAGAGCACTTAGTTTTTCGAACGGGTAGGATTCAAACTGCATTCTCGTCCTGATTTTTTTGGCTCTATTATACTTTGTGACCCATTATAATCTGCTATACTTTTGCAGCACCGGGGGCCTTCAAACCCCCGAAAGGAGCCCGATGGAACCTTTCCCTTGCTACAGCCGCCTCGCGCCTGAATCCCGACGCCTCGTCGATACCCACGCGGAAGCGGTCCGGCTCCAAAGCGGTGCGGAGCTCTTCGGCCAGGGTGACCGCTGCGCGCAGGTCCTCTTTCTCGGCGAAGGGAGTGTCCGCGTCTTCCGGCTCCACGAATCGGGCCAGGAGATCACTCTCTACTTCCTCGGTCCCGGCGAGCAGTGCAACGTCAACCTCAACAGCGCTTTTACCGGGACCCCCGCCATCGGGAGCGCCGTCGCCGACGGGCCGATCAGCGGCTACCTCTTCCCCGCCGAGATCGTCAAGCAGATCTACACGGCCGAGCGCGACTACCAGCACTACATTTTCGCCCTCTTCGCCAAACGGCTCGAATGCATGGCGGGGCTGGTCGAAGACGTCCGTTTCAAGAAACTGGACGATCGTCTCCGGGAGTGGCTGCATGCGCAGAACACCCCCAGAATCCCCATCACCCACGAAAAACTTGCCGCCCACCTCGGGTCGTCGCGGGAAGTGATCAGCCGCCTGCTCAAAGAGCTTGAGCACCACGGTGTCGTGACACTCCACCGGGGAATGATCGAACTGCTTTGATCCCCCCAAAACCGGCATATTGCTTAAGCTGACTTTATAGCAAAAAACAAATTTCAAGCGCACCTTTGACCCAAATGCTCTAACAGTGTACAATGGCGGCATCTTTTTTTAAAAAGGCTCCCTTTGATAAGAACTCTTGCATTTTCGGCCGCCCTCCTCCTGCTCGCCGGCTGTAACGATTCAAGGAAGACATCGCCTGAGGCCGCGCCGAAGGCGGCAGCCCCGGTGGAAACGCCTGAGCCGGCAGTTGAGCCTGCACCGACACCGGTCAAGGAAGCCGCGGACAACAGTTCGGTCGCAGCACCGGTCTCCGCCGCCGAAAAGGCACCTGTTGCGCAAAGCGCTTCTGTCGCCGAAGCCTCTCCGGCCGTACTCTTCCAGAAGTGCGCCGCCTGCCACGGCAACCAGGGCGAGAAAATGGCACTGAACCAGTCCGCCGCCATCGGCGAATGGGAAAGCAAGCGTATCGCCGACGCCATCATCGGCTACCAAAAAGGCACCTACGGCGGCGCCATGAAAACCCTGATGCAGAACCAGGTCAAGGATCTGACCCCCGTTCAGGTCGAGGCCCTTTCCGACTACATCGCCAATCTTTACGTGAAAACCCACTAAAGCACGCCGATGCAGACGCTGGAAGAGACCCAGATCAAGATCGTCATTTTTCTCGTCATAGGCGCGATCTTCCTCTACGTGCTGACGCGAAAGAAAAAATAGGTTATACTTATTTTTCTTTCAACAGTGAGGAGGGGTTTATTATGCAGGAATTAACGCAGTTTCAACGCGACCGAAACTGGTTCGTCATCTTTTCAGTCGCTTTTGTTTTCGGGATTGTCTGGACACTGATGGGGGATACGAGCGGGAAACTGCTCTATACGGTGATCGCTTTCGCGCTCTTTATCCATTCAGGCGTGACGATGGAACTTCACGCGCACCACGCCGAACACGACCATGACGGCAACGGCTGATTATCTTTAACGCTGCGGTATACGGACAAAAACACGGATATCTACACTTTACAGGGAGCGCGCAGGCAAGCTGCGCCAAAATATTCCGCCCCCATTGAAATAGAGTAAGGTTCTGCCAGCCATCAATGGCTGACGTCGCGGCCAAGCTCCCGCTCTACCGAGTCGATCTTCCCTTTCAACCGCCCCGCCTTTCCTTTGCGGATATCAAGCTTCAGCGCCGAATAGACCCGTTCGCAATCCTCGCCCAGCACCTCGTAGGCCTTCTCGACGACCGCGAGCGCCTCTTTGACGCTCCCCGTCTCAACGATCGTCCCCATCGGGGTGAGCTGGTACGGCAGACCGCTGCGGTCGATCATATCGACGATCCGGCTGACATAGGCGGAGACGGAAGCGCCGTCCCGGCAGTCGCCGCTGGTCGGGAACATGGAAAATTCAAGCAGGACGGAAGTCACGCGCTTCTCCCTTCGCCCTATCAGCGGACTGCCTGGGGATCTAGACGACGCAGTTTTTCAATGTTGTCCCAGGCGTTGTTGTTGCCGTGCTGGGCCGCCATGCGCCAGTACTTGTATGCCTTGTAGCTGTCTTTTTTGACCCCCATGCCCATCATGTGCATGATCCCGAGGTTGTTCATGGCGACCGAACTGCCGTTCTCGGCGGCACGCTCGTACCACTGTACCGCTTCGCCGTAGTTCTTCTTCACCCCTTTGCCCGACTCGTACATATAGCCCAGGTTCAGCTGCGCCTGCGCATGGTTCTGCGCCGCGGCTTTTTTAAACCAGTAAACGGCGAGATCATCGTTCTTGGTTACACCCGCACCCTTGCTGTACATCACACCGAGATAGAACTGCGCTTCCGGATTCCCCTCCGAAGCGGACTTCTTGTACCAGCTCACCGTGCTTGCCTTGTTCACCGCCTCCGCTTCGGTCGCGAAGAGCGCCGTACAGAACAGAAGTACCAAGGCCGTCATTACTGCTTTCATGGTTCTACCCACTTTCACTTATAGATTCCCATATGCTATCTGATATCTATTGAACATAAAATTAAACAAGAAATGAATATTTTTTTTGATACAAAAAGTGATATCCGCCTCTTTTAGACAAAATAGCGGGGGGCCAGTTCCTTCAGACGGCGGTAGATCTTTTCGAAATCCGTCGAATAGACCCGCGTTCCCGACACCGCCGTCATAAAGTTCGTATCGCGCTCCCAGCGGGGGACAAGGTGCAGATGGATATGTTCGGCGATCCCTGCACCCCCGGCCTTCCCGAGGTTCATACCGATGTTGACCCCTTGTGCGCCGAATCCCTCTTTGAGCATCCTGACCCCCTGCTGCGCCAATGCGCTGATGCGGAGCCACGCCTCCGGATCAAGCGTTTCGAGCGCTTCCGTATGCAGATGAGGGATGATCATGAAGTGCCCCGGGGTGTAGGGGTAACGGTTCATCACGGCAAAGCAGTGTTCGTCGCGGTAGAGGACATGGAGCTCCTCGTCCGCTTCGGTATGTTCGCTGATATGGCAGAAAACACACCCCTCGATCGGCTGCCCGCTGATGTAGTCCGTGCGCCACGGCGCGTAAAGAATCTCTTTCATGTAGGGAGTATAGCGCATAATAATACGTATAAGGAAATGAAGAAACGGGGGACGGCCGTCAAATCGCCGTCACCCCTGCGGTGCCGTTTTGGGAGGGGTAAAATGTGCAAGGAGCCGACGGTGCAGCTCCTCCGGGATCTTCCGCAGCGTGCCGTCGGACGCATCGACAGCGCTCCAGGCCATGACACACCGAGCGACCGGTTCGCGGTCCTCAGCCCGCGCGATCGCAACGTGCCATACGCCGCTTTCCGGGCCCAGTTCCGACAAAAGCGTCTCAAGCTCCAGCGTCTCCCCCCAGACGGCGGGCGTCAGGTACTGAATCTGGACACCGTCGCTCTTCACCGCCAGCCCATGCGCTTTGAAATCCTTCGGCGCCCATCCGAACTCCGCCAATGCTGCGACGGCGGCGTCCTCGGCAAAAGCGACATACTTCGTATTGTTGACGTGCTCCAGCGTATCGAGGTCCTGCCAGGTGACGGTCCTCTGCCGTCGGACGGCACGCCCAAACGTGTCGCTGAATGCCGGGAAGGGGCGGTGCGGTACCGTGCGGGGCGTTTCGATCGTCATGCGTTCAACGATCGCCTTGGGGACCGCTTTGGGGCGCATACTCTCCATGTCCAGCGTCACCACCTCCTGCGCCCCCTGGGCGATGACCGCCCCGCTCGTCTTGTGGACAAGTTCGAAGTAGCGTGTGCCGTGGACACGGCGCCAGTGGGCCAGCCAGATCGTCAATTCGAAGGTATCGTCGGGGATAAGGGGCCGAAGCAGATGGATCTGCGTTTCGCGGACCACCCAGGCCAGGCCGAGCTTTCGGCTGTCTTCTATGCCCAGACCGACTGCGGCACCCCAGTCCCAGGCCGTCTCGATCAGATAGCGGAAATAGGTGGGAAGGTGTACCCGGCCGTTCGCGTTGGCGTCGGACCAGTCGACCCGGAATGATTTCGTATAGTACTGTGACATCGGTTTTCCGTCGTGAATAAATTTTGGCATGCGGGGCATAAAGGTACTCCGGCGCCGGGCCGCGGCCCCGGCAAACTCATTTCAGTTTCATGGGGTGCAGGGATCGGTACTTGTCCGGCAGCACTCTTTGTTGAATGGTTTTCGGCTTGGGGATACTTCCTGAAACAAGGGGCGCAAAGGGCGTGCCGGGTTGCGGTGTCAAATAGATGTCCGAGCCCTGCGATATCGGCTTCTGCCACGGGGGCGACGCCCACGGAAGCAGCAAAGAGAGCTGGCATTCATAGGTCTCACCGTCGCGGGGGTCTTTGCCCGAATGCACGGACATCTCAATCGTGACGGTGCCGTTATAGCTGTAGGTGTACTGGCCGTCACCGTTGAGGTCGAAACGGAAAAACTTCCCGGCAATGGACTGGTGCTGGGCGTTGTAGACCGTACACATCACCTGCGCATCCGACGAACGGACCTTGACCAGTTTGACGGGGACTTTGAACGTAAAATCCACCGGAGCGCCCCAGGCGGAAACAGTGGCGATGAGGGCTATCAAAAGCAGATGTTTCATGATCCTCACCCCTACTGCGTCCGGCCGTGCATCTCGACGGTCGGTGTCGTTATCACGGGCGTCGTGTAGCCTGTCCGGTCGACTTCAACATATTCGGGTGCCGCCTGCACCTTGCCGCTCATCTGGATCGGCGGCGTCGCGATCACCGTACCGAAAGCCACTGCCGTACCCGCCAGCAGCATGAGTATCATCCATTTTTTATGCATCGCTCACCTCCCATTCCACAGTATACCAGTTTAAGCACTCTGGATTATATTAAGGCGAAGACGAGGTCGGGGAAAAGGATGACGATGCCGATCGCCAGGAGCTGCAGCAGAATGAAGGGGATGATCCCCCGGTAGATCTGCAGGGTCGTCACCATCGACCCGGCCGCCCCTTTAAGGAAAAAGAGCGCCAGGCCGAAGGGCGGGGTCAGGAAGGAGGCCTGAAGGTTAAGGGCGATGAGGATGGCGAACCAGACGGGATCGATGCCGAAGGCGTGCATGACGGGCACGAGGATCGGCACGACGATGAAGGAGATCTCGATGAAATCGATAAAGAAGCCGAGGATGAAGATCGCCAGCATCGCCACCCCGATAAAGACCCACACGTTCCCGATATCATGACTGAAGAACTCCAGCACGAGGTCGCTGCCGCCGAGTTCGTTGAAGACAAGGCTGAAGGCCGTCGCCCCGATCAGAATCATAAAGATCATCCCGCTAAGTTTAACGGTCTCCAGCAGGGCGTAGCTCACCATTGCGTAGCTCAGGGTGCGGTTGAAGGCGCTGAGCGCAAGGGCGCCGACGACGCCGAAGGCCGCCGACTCCGTCGGCGACGCTATTCCGGCGAAGATGGAACCGAGGACCGCGACCATCAGCAGCAGCGGCGGGGCGATGGCCGTCAGCGCCTTAATGATGCCGACGTGTTCTCCCCGGGCCGCCGCCGGGGCGGCTTTTGGCTTCAGCGCCGCATAAAGCAGAATATAGACGATATAAAGACCGACCAACACCAGGCCCGGCAGCACCGCCCCCATGAAAAGCTCGCCGACGCTGACGTTCATAACGTCGCCAAGAATGATCAGGATGATCGACGGCGGGATGATCTGCCCGAGCGTCCCGCTGGCCGCGACCGTGCCCGACGCCAGCCCTTTGTCATACCCCGCGCCCAGCATCAGCGGCAGGGCGATGATGCTCATCATCACGACCGAAGCGCTGACAATCCCCGTCGAGGCGGCGAGGATCGTACCGACGAGCACGACGCTGACGGCCAAGCCGCCGCGCAGCCCTCCGAAGAGGCCGCTCATCGTCTCGAGAAGCTTCTCGGCCATTTTTGATTTTTCCAGTATTAGCCCCATGGCGATGAAGAGCGGGACCGCCATCAGGGTCGTATTGCCCATGATGCCGTAGATGCGGAACGGCAGCAGACTGAAGACCTGCAGCCCGAGCTCGGGGATGAGCAGCGCAAAGAGCAGCGCGACACCGCCGAAAACGAAGGCGACGGGGATGCCCGAGAGCAGCAGCGCCAGCGCGATGACGAACATGGCCAGCGCGATCACATGCTCTCCTTCAGCGCATGCCACGCCTCAGCCAGTTCACGAATCGCCTGCAGGATCAGCAGGGCAAACGCCAGGGGGATAAGCGCCTTGACGACGAAACGGTAAGGGAGTCCGCCCGGGTCGGAGGAGGCTTCCATCTGCGCAAAACTCATCAGGACGAAATCGAAACTGACGTAGAGGATCAGCGCGGAGACGGGCAGCACGAAAAAGAGCATCGTCACGACGTTCACGACCTGTTTCGTCCGTTCGGAGAAGCGGTCGTAGAAGATGTCGACACGCACATGCGCCCCGCGGTGCATGGCGTAGGCGACGCCGAGCATAATGACGACGTCGAAAAGGTGCCACTCCAGCTCCTGCAGCGCAACGGAGCCTTCATGAAAAAGGTAGCGGCGGGTGGCGTCAAAGACGATCAGCAGGACCAGCGCGCCCAGTACGGCGGCGCTCAAGGCGCCGACGATGCTGATCAGCTGCCGGATAAGGCCGAACTTCCTGCTTTCAGTCATGCCTTGAGCGTCACTTCTTGAGCAGTTCGCTGAAGATCATTTCCAGGTCTTTGTCGCTCAGGTACCCCGGGATGATCTCGGAAACCTCGCCCTTGCCGTTGAAGACGATATTAAAGGGGATGCTCCCGTTGAAACGGGCGCGCGAACCGATGTGCTGGACGATCGCCATGTTGTCTTCATATTCGAAAACAGGGTAGTTGAAGCCCGCTTTCCCGGCGATCTGCGCGCGTTCCTGCGGCATCATGCGTCCCTGCATATGGATACCGATGATGCCGATGCGCCCCCCGTAGCGTTTTTTGAGCTCCTCCAGGTGCGGGATCTCCTTCTTGCAGTAGCGGCACTGTTTGCCGAAAAAGTTCACCAGTACCGGTTTGCCGTCATACCCTCTAAAGCGCATGCCGTTAGGCATCTCCGTCGCAGCGATCGTCTTCTCGCCGGCCGCCTTGAGCGTAAACATCTCCACCGCACCCGCCGAGCTCATCGTCAGCAGCAGTGCCGCCATCATCATGATTATTCTTTTCATCTTACTCCCATTTTTCCTATGAATTTGTCTGATCGCAGGCGCTGTTCCTAGAAGGGAAGCACGCCTTTGAGCTTGTCGCCGACCGCGCCGCCTCCGGCAAGTTTTGTCGCCTCCTCGGCCAGTTTGCCGAGCATCGTATTCTGATCGCCGGCGAGTTTGTCGACGTCGGCGATCCCCGCCTGGGACGATTTCAGGTCGGCAAGCTGTGCCGCGGTGTCCCCGCCCAGCAGCGATTTGAGCTCACCCTGATACTTTTCAAGCTCCTTGCCCATCGCTTTGCCGAGCCCCCGGGAGATCTGGCGGTCCAGGTCGGATTTGACGCCGATGGTCGGCGCCGTCAGTGTTCCGCCCAAGGTCGTGTCCAGCTTGAACGCGGAGATCCCGCTCAGGATACCCGAGACGATCTCACCCGTTTTGCCGCTGAGCCCTTCGGCCGTGATGGCCGCGTCGCTGAACGCGAAACTTCCCTCCCCGGCGAGCGCCGTGGCGTCGCTGAGACTGAGCGTCCCCGTCATGGCAAGGTTGCTCTTGTCCAGCAGCACCGGTTTCATGTCAAGTGCATTCAAGGGTATCCGCAGCGCTTTGAAGTTCACACTGTCGAGAACGGTATCGCCCAGGCGGTTGTCTTCGCCCTCAAGCACGAGCCCTTTGACCGTCGGGCCGTCGCTGGCCGCCTTGAAGCTCAGCGGCCGCCCCAATGCCTTCTGGTTGTCGGAGATGTCACGGACGGTGCCCGAGAACGCCTGGGTCTTGAAGAGGCCGTCGATCTGTGTCAGTGCGATCAGCAGATCCGGGCTGGGGACCGTCTGCGGGTAGCGCATCCAGCGCCCCTCGCCCCGCGGCGGCACCGCTTCCTCCGGCGGATTCTCATTCCCGGCGCTGCCGAGGTAGGGAGAGACCATCGCGTAGTATTTGCGCGCCATGGCCAGGTACCCCTTGATCTTCTCGCCGAAGAGCCCGCCGATGACGTTCAGGGCCCCGTTGCCGTCGAGGGTATAGGTTGATTTGAGGCGGTTGTAATCCGCCATCGGGGCCTCTTTGACCTGCTGCATCAACACAGCGATGCGCTTGCGGTCGCTGTCGAAGTCTGCTTTGATCTTCTCAAGCGCTTTCTTGCGCGCATCGATCTTCGCCTTGAACGCCTTGACCTCCTGGGCCAGCTTGAGCATCGACTGCGGATCTTTTGACTTGCTCATCGTCTTGAGGTTCTCCAGGTCCCCCTGGAGCTCGGTAAGGCTGTCGCCGCTGAGCTCCTCTTTGGAGGTCTTCTCCCAGCGTGCCTTGATCTCGCCGATCTCTTTTTGCGCATCGTTATAGACCTTGACTGACTGCAGGTCCGCTTTGGCGATGAGGGTCTTGGGATCGGGAAATTCGAATGTCGGGAGTGCGAATCCCTCCCCTTCCGTTTTCGCTGCCGCTGCCTCCTCGGCCGTTGCAGGCGATTTTTTCAGTGTCGCCGGGGTGTCGAAGCCAACGCCGCTGACAATCATCTTCTCGATATGTACCCTGTCCATCAGCAGTGCCGAGAGGTCGGCGTCAAAACTGATCAGCTCCGCCGAAACGGCGTCCACGCCCTCTTGTTTCCCCGCGACTTCCAGGCGGTGGAGCGTGACGGCCCCCTTGCTGAAGTCGGTATCGACCGCGCCGACGCGGACATCGCGCTGAAGCGCGAGGCTGCCGCCCGTTTCCACCGTCCATTTCAGCAGCGGGTCGATGACCAGCAGTGCGACGGCAGTGACGATCCCGCCCCCGGCAACGTAGAGACCCGCACCCCACCAGCGCACCGTCGGGTCCAGGTGCGTCGTTGCTTTGAGGAAACCGAAGGTCCCCAGAACGGGGCGCCGTTCCAGGAAAGACGCCAGCACCGTGCGGTAACGTCCGATCAGCCATCCCAGCAGCAGATACAGCGGTACGGCCAGCAGCAGTGAGACGACCGTCGCCCCCATGACAAGGGTATTGTTAAAGTGCGTCAGGCGGACGAAACCGTTGTTATAAAAGCCCGTCCAGAGCCCCTGAAGCCCTTCGCTGCTGAGGATGGTGTAACCAAGCTGTTCGAACCAGGGGTCAAAGAGGTAACCCATTCCCGCAAACAGTGCCGCCGAAACGAAGAAGAGCCCCAGGTGAATGTTGAGCAAGAAGGCGAGCAGAAGGATCACGGCATTCTGCAGGCCGCTGATGGGCGTCAGCCCGGCGATCATCCCGAGGGTGATTGCCAGCGTCACCTGCCAGGGGCTCTGGGCGGAGTTCAGAGCTTTGAAAAGCTTGAGAAGAAATTGCATGGGGGCTCCTTTGGCTACGGGACTTGTGGTAGTGCCCGTATTATATTACAAAATAATTTGCCGTCGGTTACGCTTACGGACGCCCCTAGATAAAGTTCGGGGCGTCGTTGGCGAAATAGATGATGTCGCCTGGGCGCGTTTTCTCGGCCAGCACGGAGGTCAGGGTGCTCTTCTCTTCGAGGTAGAGGACGTCCGAAACGTTCAGCTGTGCTTTGAACTGCGCGGCATTGAGTTTTCCGGTGACGATGACAAGGTCGAACACCCCGTTGATCGCCTCAATCAGTTCGCGGTTGAGGGCTTCCGTGCTCTCCACCAGCCCCGGGGTGACAATCACTTTGCGTCCCGGGTGCATGGAACAGAGGCGGATCCCCTCCTTCATCCCGTCGATATTGCCGTTATAGCCGTCATCGAGAATGACCTTGCCGCCGGCGTCGATGCGTTGCAGACGGTG
Organism: Sulfurimonas sp. HSL3-1; assembly: GCF_039645995.1. Lineage (NCBI taxonomy): Bacteria > Pseudomonadati > Campylobacterota > Epsilonproteobacteria > Campylobacterales > Sulfurimonadaceae > Sulfurimonas > Sulfurimonas diazotrophicus. Next base: position 828,041 of record NZ_CP147920.1, on the reverse strand, counting down.
TTCGACGGGCTGGAGGGCATCGACCCCTTTCATGATGGCGTCGTCTGTCATCCCCATCGCCCGCGCGATCAACACGGCCGCCTCGATGTTCACGGCGTTGAAGCCGCCGAGGACCGGAGCATGCAGCTGCAGGGGTGCCTCATCAAGGGCGAGGTCGAACGACGTCCCCTCCAGGTCGGCGGCGATGTTTTCGATCTCCCTGCCGAAGAAGCGCACCTTTTCATGGGGCTCATCCGTTGCTTCAAAGTGTACGAAGGCCTGTTTCAGGCGGGGTGACTGGATCAGCTCCAGCTTGGTGCGCACGATCGTCTCCAGATCGCCGAAATACTCCAGGTGCTGCGGCCCGACCTTGCCGACGACGGCGTAGTGCGGCGCCACGAGCTGGGCGATCTCCAGAATGTCGCCGGGACGGCGCGCCCCCGCCTCACAGACGTAAACCCGGGCCGTTTCGGGAAGCGCTTCGTTGATATCTTTGATGATGCCGCCCAGGGTATTGACACTGCGCGGCGTCATGTAGACCTCGAACTGCGTTCCGAGCAGCTGGGCGATGAAGTTCTTCATGCTCGTTTTGCCGTAGCTCCCCGTCACGGCAACGACGGTCAGCCCCTCCAGGCGGGCCAGTTTGCGCTTCGCCTCTTTTTTGTAGGCGAGGAAGAGGAATTTCTCGATGCCCGTGGAGAGCAGCCACGCCAGCAGCAGCGGGAGGAAAAGCGGCAGGGTGCCGCAGCTCTTGATAAGACAGAGGAAATCGCCGAACAGCGCCAGCGCACTGAGCAGGATGAGGAAACGCTTGACCCGCCAGGTCAGCACCAGTTTCTTGTCCAGGCGCACGTACCACCAGACGAAAGCGCCGAAATAGAGCAGGAAAAAGAGCGGGAAAAATTCGCCGAGGATGAAATAGGCTAGGAACGGCACGACGAAGTAGAGAAGGTGCCAGCTGCGTTTGTGGTGGTTGAGCACGACGCGCTCGAGCTTGTAGCTGTACCACTGCAGGTTAAGGATGAGATACCACCCGAGCGTCAGGACCAGCGCAACGTTGGTCGCGAACGCCACGGTCTGCGCCAGCGCCGGGTTCACTTCACGCTCCGGGTGAATTCGGCGGCGATCTCCGCCGCCACCGCTTCGGGCTGTTTCAGGAAGAAGTAGTGGTCTCCCTCCATCGCGACCAGACGGCTGTTTTCAATGAGGGTGTCGATCTTCTCCGCGCTCTTCATCGGCGTCGCCGTATCGTCGCGTCCCCAGCACAGCAGCGCCCGCCCGCCGAAATGGCGGAAGGTGCCCGAAAAGTCTTCATTGACGACGCGCTTGAAGGTCTCGTACATCACCCGGTTCAGCGACTTGGCGTCCTCGGCGACGAAACGTGCGCGCAGCTGGGCCAGCCCCAGGTTCTTGAGCAGCTTGAACGCGGCGATCTTCGCCCGTACTTTCAGCGGCTTGGGCCAGACGATCCCCGCGGAGGAGAGCAGCACCAGCAGCCGGGGGCGCAGCAGGGTCGCCACCTTGCCGCCGAAGGAGTGTCCGACGATAATCTCCTTGTCGTTGGCATTGATCTGCGCCAGGAAAAGTTCCATGATGTCGGCGTAGCCTTCGCTGTCCAGTGAAATCGGCGCCGTCGAGTTGCCGAAGCCCGGCAGGTCGATGTAGACGTGCCGGAAAGTGTCGAGTGTCCGGCCGAACGCCTGCTTCATCAGCTCCTTGTTCGATCCCCAGCCGTGCAGGAAAACGATGGTGTGCTTCGCCCCGGGATTGACGATCTCATAACTGACCGAGAAAGTCTGCTGGGCGTATTGAAGGGTCTTGATGGCCACTATTTTCCTTTGGCTGCATTGATGGAGTGGATATATTTGTAGTCAACCTGCGGGCGGCGCGCACGCGGCAGGTTCGAGAGCAGGTCAGCGACGGCTGCGGGGAAATCCGCGAAAAGATAGTTCGCCATCGACCCCGGGATGGGGTTGATCTCGTTGAGATAGACCTCGCCGTCGATGACGAAGAAGTCGCAGCGGATCAAGGCCCCTTCGAACAGCCCTTCGTAGATGGAGGCGAATGCCATTTTGAGCTTCACCGCCAGTACGTCATCGATCGCGGCGCTGCCGACTTCCCCGCTGCGGGCGAAGTCCAGGTACTTCTTGTCGAAATCAAGGAACTCGTTTTTCTGCGGCTCTTCGATGATGGAGTAGACGATCCCCTCCGCCCCTCGGTAGCCGGCCAGGTTGTACTCTTTGACCCCGGCGATGAAGGGTTCGACGATAACGCTGTCATCGAACTCGAAGGCAACGTCGAGGGCATAATCGAGCTCCGCGGCGCTTTTGACGACGCTGACCCCGATGGAGCTGCCCAGGCGTGAAGGCTTGACGATGCAGGGCATGGACGTCGACACCTTATGCTCCGCCGCGGCGTGCAGCTCTTCGTATGCCACCGTTTTGACGCCGCGGCCCGCGGCGAACCACTTGGTCATGCGCTTGTCGAAGCTCAGTACCGACGCATCCGTGCGCGGACCGATGAAGGGAATATCGAAGAACGACAGCAGCGACGCGACCGTCCCGTCCTCGCCGTCCGCGCCGTGAATCAGGTTCAGCACCGGCATCGCATGCTCGGTGGAACCCAGGCGGCGCTTCTGGACGAACGCCCCTTTGGTCAGGGTCAGCACGGGGGCCTTTTTATAGTCGCCGGAAGCAAAATACTTCGCCTTCATGTTGCCGCGGTCGATCAGGTAGAAAGTGTGGTCCTGGTCGCAAAACACGAACGTCAGCTCATAGCCGGAAAGTTTTTCCATCACGGTGATGGCGCTGACGATGCTGATCTCGTGCTCGTAACTCGCGCCGCCGAATACAATCGCTAATTTCAAGGTGATCCTTACAGTTTCTGAAGTAGTTTGAGCGCCTCTTTGACGAGGGCGGAGGTCTCGGTGCTTTCGCATTTGGCCAGGGCCTTGGCCACTTCCTCTTTCTTGAAGCCCAGGGATTCCAGGGCCTGTGCCGCTTCGCCGGAGGCAGCCGGGACGGCCGCGTGTCCGGCGGTCAGTTCGATGTCGAAGCCGGCCAGCTCGACGAGGATCCGCCCTGCACTCTTGGGGCCGATACCGGGCACGCGCTTGAGCTGGGCGATGTCGCTGGCCGCGATCACCTGCCCGAACTGCGCAGGCGTGAAGGTCGAACAGATCGCCTGCGCGACCTTGGGGCCGACGCCGTTGATCTTGATGAGCCGTTCGAAAAGCACTTTTTCGCTCTTCTCAAAAAAACCGAACAGCAGCTGGGCGTCTTCGCGGATAATGTGGGAGGTGTGGAGTTTGACCCGCGGTTCGCGGATGGCGCCGTAGGTCTGAAGCGAAATAAAAACCTCGTAGATCAGCCCTGACACGTTCAGATGCACCAGTGTTGGTTCTTTGTGTTCTACCGCGCCTTCAATCCCGACGATCATCCCCGCTCCTGCAGCCAATTTGGTTGTTATTGTAATGCAAAGGGGGTTAAAGTTGTGTAAAAGGTAGAGGGACGGAGAAGGGGCGAACGGCCGCACAGAACGTGCGATGATGCGAACACCCCCGGTGCGTTTATTTTCCGCCGCGGCGTCTGAGCGGATAGGTCTCGTCGTTATCCGAAGCGTCCGAACAGCTGGGGTCCTGAAGATCGGTTTTGCCGTCACCGTCGTTGTCGATGCCGTCGCTGCACTCCGGGAGCGGTTCGGGTGTCGCCGGTGTGACCGTGTCGGTCTCGTCATCGTCCGCGCTGTCGGCACATCCCGGGTCGGCCAGGTCCGCCAGGCCGTCGCCGTCATTGTCGGCACCGTCGCTGCAGGCCGGAAGCGGCGCGCCGCCGCTTCCCTCTACCGCAAACGCTGCCGCCGCGATCTGCGCCGTTTTCATCGCCGATGCATCATACATCGACCGGAATGCCGACGCTTCTGCGGAGCTGTCGCTGAACATATCCTGGGCAAAGGCGTAGGAGACCGGCTGGTAAAGCAGCTCCGCCTCTACATGGTAGCTGCCCTCCGGCAGCCCGCTGACGCGGTAGGAAAGCGTGTCGCTCCCGCCGATGAAATTGCTGTCGCTTTCTGCACCGCCGTGTACGCGGATATCATCAGACGCCGTCGCCTTGTCAAAGCCCGCAGGCAGGATGCGGTTGTCTTTTTTGTACGCCATGCCGCGCAGCAGTGTATAGGTCACGTCACCGAGATTATTCGCCATGATCGTCTCGTAAATCTGTACCTGGTCGGCCGAGGTGATGACGTCGTAATGCGGCTCGTAAGCCGCGGCGTCGCCGTCGGCGTCCGCGCCCTCAATGCTGCCGTCGGCGTTGACACGTCCCGATTCGAAGACGACGCTGCCGGCGGCATCGGTCACTTTGAAGTGCACAAACGCCCGGCGGGAGGGGAAGCTGGTCGGGAGCTTGTGCCCCGTCGTGCTGGTGATCTTGAGTGCGACCTCCAGCGTTCCTTGCTGCAGTGACGACTGGGCGACCTCGATGGATGCGGCGCTTTGAAGCATTTCCCCCGCCTTGGCGATCGTGTTGTCGAAGTTGTTCGCCGTCACCTCCAAGGCACTTTTGTTGTTTTTCAGGATGTCCAGGAGCAGCACGTTGCCGCCGACGAACATGTGCTGTGCAAAGCCGTCGCGCGGTGTATTCGCCCAGTTCGGGCGCATCGAGATACGCACCCCGTCGACCCGCTTCATGTGGCAATCCTGGCAGCTTTTGCTCTGGGCATAGCCGCTGTGTTCCCATTCGCTGTAGGGCATCTGCTCGGGGAACCCGCTCTCAGGGGTCGTGCTCAGCACATTGCCGTTCTCGTCGACATAGGGGGTTTTCAGATTGTGGCAGCTTGCGCACATCTTCGAAGCGCTGATGTGATCGCTCTGACGGATCGTATAGTTGAGATTGTTCATCATCGGACCGGCAAAGACGTCACCGTACTGCCCGTAGATGCTGCGGCTGTCGTCTACCTCGTATCCGCCGGACATGCCTGAGAGCGTTCCGAGGGTGCCGCTATCCTTGATCTGGTGGCAGAGCGTGCAGCTCACTCCGTTCAGAGCCTCGTCATGGTGCGCGTTGTCGGGGTTAAGAAAGCCGCTGCCGAAAATTTCGACGGCATCACCGGACGTATGCGCCTCGACATTCGCCATCGGGGCGTGGCAGCGCGTACACTTGTCGTTGATCACCCCTTCCAGGTGCGGGTTGCGGTTAATCTCGCTGCGGACTTTCGCCCGCCACATCGGGTCCTTGGAGGAATTGGCCATCATCGTGGAGGACCATGCCGTCTCGATCGACATATCATTTCCGTAACTGTCCGTCATGCCGTTATGGCAGCGCATACAGTTGCCCGAACCCATAAAGTGATAGGACGTAAAATAGGTCTCTTCCGCCTGCGCCAGGGTGATCAGAATCCCCAGCAGCAGTAGAGCCTTTCTTAAAATAACATTCACAAACATCTCCTAATATGAAAATAGAAGTGCATCGTAAGAAAAAAGTGTTACTTCTGTGTTAATTTGTTTAATGTGATAAGATAGTGATGCTCCCAACCCGTTTACATGGTGATGAATTTGAGTTCCCCTGTGCTAGAATCCCTCCTTAATAAGGGAGTTTTACCGATGACCAACGCAACGAGAAATGCTACGACCGGCAACGGGAAAGCCGATGTTTAAAGCCATATTCACCAACAGCTTCGGCATCCTCTTTTCGCGCATCCTCGGATTTGCCCGCGACCTGCTGACCGCGTCGGTGCTGGGGGCGAACATCTACAGCGACATCTTCTTTATCGCCTTCAAACTCCCCAACCTCTTCCGGCGCGTCTTTGCGGAGGGGGCCTTCACGCAGTCTTTCCTCCCCGCCTTCACCCGTTCGAAACACAAAGCCGTCTTTTCGGTCCACATCTTTCTCGTCTTCCTGGGGATCATTCTGCTGATGACCCTCGCGGTCAACCTCTTTCCCGCCCTTGCGGCCAAGGTGATCGCCCTGGGCTTCGACGCGCAGACGGTGCAGATGGCCGCCCCCTACGTCGCCATCAACTTCTTCTACCTGCCGCTGATCTTTGCCGTCACCTTCCTGAGCACTTTTTTGCAGTACAAAAACCACTTTGCGACGACGGCCTTTGCGACCGGCCTGCTCAATATCGCCCTGATCATCGCCCTGCTGCTGGCCCGCGACGGCAGCAGTGAGACCGTCGTGCTCTACCTCAGCTACGGAGTCGTCCTGGGCGGCTTCGCCCAGCTCTTCGTCCACCTGCTCGCCATCCGCGGCCTGGGCCTCCACCGGCTCCTAACCGGGGGCGTCCGCTACTACGGCCGCAAAGCCGCGCGGATCAGGGAGGAGACGCGCCGTTTCACCCGGGAGTTCTTCCCCGCCGTATGGGGGAACTCCACCGCGCAGGTCGCCGCCTTCCTCGATACCTGGCTGGCCAGTTTTCTCAGTGCCGGGGTTATCAGCTACCTCTACTACGCCAACCGCGTCTTCCAGCTGCCGCTGGCGCTCTTTGCCATCGCCACCACGATCGCCCTCTTTCCCAAGATCTCCCGCCACCTCAAGCACGACAACGAGGCCCAGGCCCACGCGATGCTTGCGCGGGCGTTCTGGTTCCTGCTTTACCTGCTCGGTTTCGCGGCCGTCGGCGGCATCGTACTGGCCCCCGAGATCACACAGCTGCTCTTCGAACGAGGGGCGTTCACCGCCGGCGATACCGCCGCGACGGCCCTGATCCTGCAGATGTACCTCATCGGCCTCATCCCCTTCGGTCTGGGCAAGCTCTTTTCCCTCTGGCTCTATGCCCAGCGCCGGCAGGGCGAAGCGGCGAGAATCGCGACCTGGAGCCTGGGGACGAACGTCGTGCTCTCCCTGGCCTTGATCGCCCCCCTCGGCGGCGCCGGACTGGCACTGGCGTCGTCGCTCGGCGGCAGCGTCGCCCTCGCCGCCACGCTGCGGGCCGTGGGACGGGCGCACGTATCTGCTATAATTCGCCCAAAAAAAGGGCTGTGGTGGGTGCTTTCCGTGACACTCTTCACCGCGGCCGTCCTCGCATTCAAGGAGCTGCTGCATGCATATATTTGACAGTGTCACCAAGACCAAACGCCTCTTCGAACCGCTGATCCCGGGCAAGGTGTCGCTTTATGTCTGCGGCCCGACCGTCTACGACGACGCCCACCTGGGCCACGCCAAGAGCGCCCTCGTCTTCGACCTGCTGCGCCGCGTGCTTGAGGCCGAAGGCTACAGTGTCACCTATGCCCGCAACATCACCGACATCGACGACAAGATCATCAACAAGTCCCGCGAGGCCGGCATCTCCATCACGGACCTGACCGACACCTATACCGAGGCCTACCACCGCGATATGAGCGCGCTGGGGGTGCAGCGCCCCACCCTGGAACCCAAAGCGACCGAATCCCTCGAGGCGATGTTCGAACTTATCGGGAAACTGCTTGACACCGGCCACGCCTACCGGACGAGCAACGGCGACGTCTATTTCGATACGGGAAGCGACAGCGGGTATCTCAGCATCTCCAACCGCCGCCAGGACGAGGCCGATACCCAGCAGCGTGTCGAAAGCTTCGGCGAGAAGCGCCATGCCGCGGACTTTGCGTTGTGGAAAGGGGTGCAGGACGACTCCGTCGCCTTTGATTCGCCCTTCGGCAAGGGGCGCCCGGGGTGGCACACGGAGTGTTCGGCAATGATCGAGAAACACCTCAGTACCCACCTGGAGTATGCCATCGACATCCACGGCGGCGGGGCCGACCTGCTCTTCCCCCATCACGAGAACGAGGCGGCACAGACCCGCTGCGCCACCGGGCATGAACTGGCACGTTACTGGATGCACAACGGCTTTGTGACGATCGACGGGGAGAAGATGAGCAAGAGCCTCGGCAACAGCTTCTTTATCAAAGATGCGCTGCAGGCCTACCCGGGTGAAGTGCTGCGCTTCTTCCTCCTCGGCACCCACTACCGCAGCGACTTCAACTTCAACGAAGAGGATCTGCTCGCTTCGAAAAAGCGGCTCGACCGCCTCTACCGGCTGAAAAAGCGTCTTTTCGGCATGAAAGTCGTCGAGGAAAAAACGCCCTTCCAGGCTGCGCTGCTCGAAGCGCTGGGGGACGATCTCAATATCTCCAAGGCCCTGGCACTGCTCGATGAGATGGTGGCCGCGGCCAACGAGGGGCTCGACGCCAACCCCAAGGACAAGGGGCTCAAACGCCGTATCCTCGCCGACCTCGCCTACGTCGAGGCGCTCCTCGGTTTCGGGACGATGAACCCCTATGAATATTTCCAGCACGGGATCGACGAAGAGACGAAATCGAAAATCGAGAATCTGATCGCGGCGCGCAATGCGGCAAAACAGGCGAAGGACTTCGAGCGTTCCGACGCGATCCGCGACGAGATCAGCGCCCTGGGAATCCAGCTGATGGACACCCCCCAGGGAACCTTCTGGGAAAAGGCGGAGTAACCCCTCTCCCCGCGGATGCCGCCGTCCTCAGCCGCGCAGCAGCTTAAGCCGCCCTTCCGCCGCTTCCAGTTTGTGGATGATCTTCCGCGTCAGCTCTTTAAGATCGCTGCTGTAACTGTTCGCCTTCTCCTGGTCCAGTTCGCTGAGCTTCGGCTGGCCGCCGAAAAGCTTTGAGACCAGCCCCTTCTCTTTCTGGTAGAGCTCATAGATCTTATAGTACTCATCGTGCCACTGTTTATGCAATGTTTCGATCTCTTCGACCAGCGACGCCCCCAGCAGCTTTTTGAGCCCCTCTTCGTCCTCGCGCAGGGTTTTGTCGACCCCGCACTCCAGGTAGCTCGTCGCTACCGCATCCCCGTCCAGCGGGATCTTCTTGACCATTAACATCACTTTTTGCATTTCGCCGTTTTGGAGTTTTTTCGCCTGGGCAACGATCTGCAATGCATCATTTTTTTTCATATTAACATCTCACTTTTACCTAGTGTCTCAGATTAGAAACAATTATAGTAGCTTAACGTTGAATTTATTTAACGATTGTTAAACTAGTTCAGTAACCGTAAATAACGGTACAAATTATCAAAAAGGTTATTTGATGTCAGGTTCTGTTAAAGATCGTATTGATCTCGACCCGAAAAAATATATTGTGAGCAAGACGGATCCCAAAGGGATCATCGAGTACGGGAACGACTACTTCGTCGAAATCTCCGGTTACAAAGAGAGCGAGCTCATCGGCCATCCGCACAATATGATTCGTCATCCGGATATGCCGAAAGTCATCTTCAAAATGATGTGGGAGCGTATCAAAAACAAGCATAACATTTTGGCCGTTGTTAAAAACCGTGCCAAAGACGGACGCCACTACTGGGTCATCACGGATTTTGAGCCGAAAACGGACAAGATCACCAATGAGATCGTCAATTACACCGCCTACCGTAAAGCGGCACCCGACAACGTCATCAAAACCATTGAGCCGATCTACAAAAAACTGGTCGAGATCGAGAACGAGAGCGGTGTGGAAGGCTCGGAAAAATACCTGCGCGGTTTCCTCGAAGAGAAAGGGAAAAGCTACGACGAATTCATTAACGACCTGGTCGGGAACAAAGGCCTCTTCAAAATCTTTTTTGCGACCATGAAAAAACTTTTCGGATAACCGAAACACCCGCACAGACCAGCGCCTCCAAAGACGCCGCGCTGCTGCGAAGGCACCACCCCTCTAATCCCTCATGACAGAACATCTTCCTGACACCCGGACATATCACCGTTTTTTCAGGATGGGTTGCTACGATATAACTTATGAAGCCGAAGATCAAAAAGCATGTCGACCGCATCCACGCCATTGCCGGAGGGCACGAACGGTTCAACCCCACCGATACCGCCAAAAGCCTCGTCAAACTGCGCGGCTACGATGTCGGGCTTTTCTTTTCAAACCTGAGCAAACTCACCCATCAGCACCTGGGCGAGGTGCTCCTCGAGCTCCCTGCCGACGCATTCGCCGCCGCCGCGGAACGCCTCCCCCCGCACCGGTTGGCCCGGGCCGCCGAGGCGATCGAGAGTGACGAGGCGACTGACCTCATTCAGGATATCCGACAGGCCGATGCCACTCTGGCGGAGAAGATCCTCTCGCTGATGGCCCACGAGGAGCGGCGGGAGGTCCTGGAGCTCTCCAAATTCGAAGAGGACCAGGCCGGGGCCTATATGGAGCGCGAGTTCCTGGCCGCCCACCCCGATGACACGGTCGGCGACGTGAAGACTCTGATCCGGCTTTTCCGCCAAAACGAACCCGCTGCGCCGATCATCAAACTTTTTGTCACCAATGACGAGGGACTGCTGCTCGGCACGCTCCACTTCACCGACCTGATCCTTTTCGACGACGCAACGACCATCGAAGAGATCCTGCAGCGCGGCGACCGCAAAGCCCCTCTCTCGATCCGTCCCGCCTCGCCGATTGCGGATGTCGTCCGCCTTTTCGAGGAGTATGACCTCAATATCATCGCCGTCGTCAACAGCGAAGGCAAACTGATCGGCCGGATCGTGTACGACGACATCTACGACATGATCCGCCAGATCGAAACGGACCAGGCCTACGGTCTGGCCGGGGTCGACGACGAAGCCGAAGAGAGCTCGGTCTCCCGCGCGGCGCACCAGCGGCTGATCTGGCTGCTCTTCAACCTCGTCGCCATCATGGCGGCCTCCGCCGTCATCAACCTCTTTGACGCGACGATCGCCTCCTACATCGCCCTCGCGGCCCTGCTGCCCATCATCGCCGCCCTCGGCGGCAATGCCGGGATGCAGGCGCTCACCGTCACGATCCGCAAGATCGCCCTGGGGGAGATTGAATACGACGGCGTCTCCGCCGCGGTAAAACGCGAAGCGCTGATCGTGCTGGCCAACGGCCTCTCCATCGCCGTCGTCGCGGCCCTGATCGTCTCGCTCTGGTTCGGCGATATCCGCCTGGGGGCCATCGTCGCCGGCGCGCTGCTTCTGAACCTGCTCGTCGCCGGGACGGCCGGCACCCTTATCCCCCTGGGCCTGCACCGGCTGGGGATCGATCCAGCCGTCGCCTCCTCCATTTTCCTGACGACGACGACCGATGTTTTCGGCTTTTTCATCTTCTTGTTCCTGGCGCAAACCTTCCTGCTTTAACTGACCGTAAATCATTATTAAGTATAATCCTGCCAAAAACAGGTACGTGATGATCGCATACGAATCCCTCAAACCGTGGCTTTTCAAACTCCAGCCGGAGACGGCCCACCACGTCGTGGCGACCCTGCTGCGCATGGCCAACGTCTGTCCGTCGCTCTTCAACCCCTGGCAGGAAAAGCACTTTGTCGCCGACCCGATCCTGAACCAGGAGCTCTTCGGGCGTACCTTCCCCAACCCCGTCGGCCTGGGAGCGGGCTTTGACAAGAATGCGACGATGATCCGCGGCATCCAGGCGCTCGGCTTCGGCTACACCGAGATCGGCACCGTCACGCCCCAGCCGCAGCCGGGCAACCCGAAACCGCGGATGTTCCGCCACGTCGAGGAAGAGACGATCCAAAACGCTATGGGGTTCAACAACGACGGAATGTACAAAGTGCAGCAGCGCCTGAAAGCGCGCTACCCCTTCACGACCCCCATCGGCGTCAATATCGGCAAGAACAAAACGACGGAGGAGCAGAACGCCATCAGCGACTACACGCAGCTTATCCGCGGCCTGCACGATCTGGGCGATTACCTCGTCATCAATATCTCGTCGCCCAACACCCCCGGCCTGCGCGACCTGCAGAACGAGACGTTCATCGCCGAGCTCTTCGCCGAGGCAAAGGCGATCACTGACAAGCCGATCCTGCTCAAGATCGCCCCAGACATGACCCCCGAACAGGCCGTGGCCCTGACGACCCTGGCTGTCGAGAAGGGGGCCGACGGGATCATCGCGACCAATACGACCGTCGACTACTCCCTTGTGGCCCAGCCCAAAAGCATCGGCGGCCTCTCGGGCAAAGTCTTAAAGGAGAAGAGTTTCGCCATTTTCGAAGCCGTGGCGAAGGAACTCTTCGGTAAAACGGTGCTCATTTCCGTCGGAGGGATCGACAGCGCCGAGGAAGCCTACCGCCGTATCAAGGCAGGGGCTTCACTGGTGCAGGTCTATTCGGCGCTGATCTTCAAGGGGCCGGAGCTCATCGGGGACATCAACCGTGGGCTCGCCGACCTGCTGAAGCGCGACGGCTACAGCAGCATCACCGAGGCCATTGGAGCCGACAGACGATGATCAGAACGGTTATCGCACTATTTTTCACCTTAGGAACGCTTATGGCAAATTCGCTGCCGCCTTATGAAACACAGACACTGAAAAACGGGATGCAGGTCGTCGTCATCCCGATGCACAACGGCACCGGTGTCATCTCGACCGATGTCTTCTACAAAGTGGGAAGCCGCAACGAAGTAATGGGCAAGAGCGGCATCGCGCATATGCTCGAACACATGAACTTCAAATCCTCCGAACACCTCAAAGCGGGGCAGTTCGACGAAGAGGTCAAGAGTGTCGGCGGCGTCAACAACGCCTCCACCGGATTCGACTACACCCACTACTTCATCAAAAGCTCCGCGGGGAATGCGGAAAAATCCATTTCCCTCTTCGCGGAACTGATGGCCCATCTCAGCCTCAAAGACGAGGAGTTCCAGCCCGAACGCGACGTCGTTGCCGAAGAACGCCGCTGGCGTACCGACAACAACCCCCTGGGCTACCTCTATTTCCGGCTCTTCAACAACGCCTATCTCTACCATCCCTACCACTGGACGCCGATCGGCTTCATGAACGACATCCAGACCTGGACGATCGACGATATCCGCAACTTCCATGCGACCTATTACCAGCCGCAGAACGCGATTCTCATCGTTACCGGCGATATTGAGCCCGAGACCGTCTTCAGCCTTGCGAAAAGCCACTTCGGTCCCGTCAAGAACAGCCGCGAGATCCCCAAGGTATTGGCGAAAGAACCGGTGCAGGACGGCGCCAAGCGCGTCTTCATCGAAAAAGAGAGCGAAGTGGAGATGATCGCGATCGTCTACCACATCCCCGACTTCCGCCACCCTGACCAGCCGGCCCTCTCGGCCATCTCCGAGATGCTCAGCTCCGGCAAGAGCAGCCGCCTCTACAGCGAGCTTGTCGACAAAAAACGCCTGGTCAACCAGATCTACGCCTACAACATGGAGAACATCGACCCGGGTGTCTTTATCTTCATGGCGGCCTGCAACCCGGGCGTCAAAGCCGAGAGCGTTGAAGCGGCGCTGCACGAGCAGATCGAACAGATCAAGGCCCACCCCGTCTCCAAGGCGGAGCTCGAAAAGGTCAAGATCAACACCCGGGCCGACTTCATCTTCTCCCTGGAGAGCGCGAGCTCCGTCGCCGACCTCTTCGGCGGCTACCTCGCCCGCGGCGATCTGAAACCGCTGGAGACCTACGAGGAGAATATCGCGGCACTGACGGCTGAACAGATCCAGAAGACGGCGCAGACCTATTTTGACGACAAACACTCTACGACTATTATTTTGAGAAAGGCAGAGCAATGAACATTATCACCGGTTCCTCCACCGCGCTGATCACCCCGTTCAAAAACGGCACACTCGACGAACAGACCTACGCGGCGCTGATCCAGCGCCAGATCGACAACGGGATCGATGCGGTCTGCCCGGTCGGTACGACCGGCGAAAGCGCGACCCTGACGGCGGATGAAGATATCCGCTGCATGGAGATCGCCGTCGAAGTGTGCAAGGGCACACAGACCAAAGTCCTCGCCGGTGCCGGCAGCAACGCGACGGCCGAAGCCATCACGACGGCCATCCGTGCCCGCGACTGCGGCGTCGACGCGATCTTCTCCGTCGCGCCTTACTACAACAAACCCTCCCAGGAGGGGCTGTACCAGCACTACAAGGCGATCGCCGAAGCCGTGCCGGAACTGCCGTTCATGCTCTATAACGTCCCGGGTCGCACGATGTCCGACATCTCCGCCGACACGGTGGTACGTCTCTTCAACGACCTGCCGAACATCTTCGGCATCAAAGAGGCGACAGGCAGCCTGGAGCGCACCGTCGAGCTGCTTTCGCGCTGCCCGGAGCTCAAAGTCTTCAGCGGCGACGACGCCATCGACTATCCCATCCTTGCCGCCGGCGGCGCGGGGATCACTTCGGTCACGGCGAACCTGCTTCCCGATATGAAGAGCGCCCTGGTCAAAAGCGCGCTCGAAGGCGACTTCGCCACGGCACGCGCGCTTAACGAGCAGCTGCTGCCGATCAACAAGGTCCTCTTCTGCGAGGCCAACCCCATCCCGATCAAGGCGGCCATGTATATTGCGGGCCTTATCGACACCCTCGAATACCGCCTGCCGCTTGTCCCGCCGTCCGCGGAGAACATGAAGCGCATCGAAGCCGTCATGAAAAACTATACTATTGTAGGAGTCAACTAAATGTCAGAAATGAAGGGCAAAACACTGGTCATCACCGGAGCAACCAAGGGGATCGGCAAAGCGATCGCCGAAAAGTTCGCCGCCAACGGTGTCGATATCGCCTTTACGTATAACAGCAACGAGACCGTCGCCAACGAGCTTGCGGCCTCCTGGGAAGCTGCCTACGGCATTAAAGCACGCGCCTACGCCCTGAACATTCTCGAACCCGACGAGTTCAAACCCCTCTTCGCCAAGATCGATGAAGATTTCGACCGGATCGACTTCTTCGTCTCCAACGCGATGATCTACGGCCGCCCCGTCGTCGGCGGCTACGGCAAGTTCATGCGCCTCAAGCCCCGCGGCCTGAACAACATCTACACCGCAACGGTCAACGCCTTCGTCATGGGGACCCAGGAAGCGGCAAAGCGGATGGAAAAGGTCGGCGGCGGTGCCGTCGTCACGATGTCCAGCACCGGAAACCTCGTCTATATCGAGAACTATGCCGGCCACGGCACGAACAAAGCCGCCGTCGAAGCGATGAGCCGCTACGCCGCCGTGGAACTGGGCGAGATGAACATCCGCGTCAACGCCGTCTCCGGCGGTCCGATTGACACCGACGCCCTCAAAGCCTTCACCAACTACGAAGAAGTCAAGGCCGAAACGGTCAGACGCTCTGCGATCGGCCGCATGGGGCAGCCCGAAGATATCGCCGGCGCCGTCTACTTCCTCTGTACGGAAGAGGCGAGCTGGATCACCGGCCAAACGATCGTCGTCGACGGTGGGACGACCTTTAAGTAATGTTCAATCTGCCCAATACGCTGGCACTGTCGCGCATCATCATTGCGCCGCTGATGTTCTGGATCATCCTGAACCCGCAGTTTTTCACCGCTCAGGGGATCGACATCAGCTGGAACTACTACTTCGCCGCCCTGCTCTTCGTGCTCGCCAGCGCCACCGACTTCTTTGACGGCTACATTGCACGCGAACTCGACCAGATCACGATGACGGGAAAGATCCTTGACCCCCTGGCGGACAAGATGCTCATTCTCGCCGCCTTTCTGGGACTGATGATGACCGACGCCGCCTCGCCGTGGGCCATCTATATCATTATCGTACGCGAGCTTTTCATTACGGGCCTGCGGACGGTCTCCATGTCAGAGGGGATCGACATTGCCGCCTCCTGGGCGGGCAAGGTCAAAACGGTCGCGCAGATGTTCGCCGTCGGTTTCCTGCTCATGCACTGGCCCGGCGGTAACATCCTGCTCTGGATCGCCGTCGTGCTCACCCTCTACTCCGGGGCGGAATACGTTGTCGGCTTCGCCCGCACCTACGCAAGGCACCACGCGGCATGAGCTGGCTTGTCTCCCTTCTCGTCCTCTCGGCGCTGATCTTCTTCCATGAGCTCGGACACTTTACCGTGGCCCGCCTTCTGGGGGTCTATGTCGAGGTCTTCAGCATCGGCTTCGGCCGTAAACTGGCCAGTTTCCGTGCCTTCAGCACCGAATGGCGCATCGCGGCCATTCCCCTGGGCGGCTATGTCCGCATGAAGGGTCAGGACGACAGCGACCCGACCAAGACGAGTCCCGACCCCGACAGCTACAACAGCAAATCCCCGCTGCAGCGCATCGCGATCCTGCTTGCCGGCCCGGCGGCCAACTTCGTGCTGGCCTACGTGCTCTACTTCCTGATCGCCCTCGGCGGACCTCAGGTCCTCTCCCCGGTCATCGGCAGTATCGTCGAGGACTCCCCGGCGGCGGTGGCGGGCCTCAAATCGGGGGACCGAATCCTCGCCATCGACGGCAAAGCCGTCACGACGTGGGATGAGATGTCCGACACCGTCAAGCAGGCCGAACGGACGCTTTACCTGCAGATCGAACGCGACGGCATGGTCGAAGAGGTTGCCGTAACGCCAAAGATGACCGAAACGCAGAACATGTTCCGCGAGACCGTCTACCGCCCCATGGTCGGCATCGGTTCCGCCGGAGAGACCCATGCCCTTGAGCTGGGACTCGCCGGGGCGCTCGGTTATGCCGCGGCAGAGACCTGGCAGGCCTCCAAACTGATCTTCATCAGTCTCGAGAAGCTCATTACCGGGGCCGTGCCGACCTCCGAGCTCGGCGGCGTCGTCACCATCGTCAAGATCACCGCCGATGCCAGTGAGAGCGGCTGGATGGCCGTGCTGTTCTTTGCAGCGCTCATCTCGGTCAACCTCGGGGTGCTGAACCTGCTGCCTATTCCCGCCCTCGACGGCGGCCATATCATGTTCAATCTCTACGAGATGGTCATGCGGCGCGCCCCGAGCGAAGCGATCCTCTTCAAGCTCACCATCGCGGGCTGGGGCATACTGCTCGGGCTGATGAGCCTCGGACTCTATAACGATATCAACAGGTTGATGCAATGACACAGACAGAGTATAAAATCTACATCGACAAGATCGTCGAACGGATCGAACGGGCGCGCATTCTGGTGAGCGAGCACCACATCGTCAAAGTAGTCGCCGTCAGCAAGTACGTGGACACCGAGGCGGTCAAAGCCCTTTACGCCATCGGGCAGCGCGCCTTCGGCGAGAACAAGGTCCAGGACATGAAGACAAAGATGGAAACGCTTGAGGACCTGCCGCTGGAGTGGCACTTTATCGGAAGCCTTCAGAAGAACAAGATCAACCAGCTGATCGACCTCGACCCTTTCTTGATGCAGTCGCTCCACTCTCTCGAGCTGGCCCAGGCCCTCGACAAGCGCCTCGAGGCCAAAGGCAAAACGATGGAATGCCTCCTGCAGATCAACAGCGCCAAAGAGGAGACGAAGTCCGGTGTCATGCCCGAAGCGGCGTCAGACATCTACGCGCAGATCGCGGAGAGCTGTCCGCGCATCGACCTGCGCGGCGTCATGAGCATCGGGGCCCATACCGAGAACAACGACCATATCAAGCAGAGCTTCGAGACGACCCGCAAGATCTTTGACGGGCTCAAAGGGGCCGAGATCTGCTCCATGGGTATGAGCGGCGATTTCGAACTGGCGATCGCCTGCGGATCCACGATGGTCCGCCTCGGTTCCCTCCTCTTCCCAGGGCGCTAAAGCGCCAACCTTTACTTTTTTTTAACAATACTCCTCAATATCTTTTGAAAATACGCATTTAAAAATAGGCAATAATTATCACCTTATCATCACGTATTATTTTTTCGTAACGGAACCATAAGCAGTTAATATAGTATTTTCTTATTTTTATCACACGTTCATCACAGTGCCTTTTAAGTTTTTTGCCTTTAAAGATAGATTAAAAAAACAAATGCAAAACTAACGGGATTTCTATCACTGAGGAGTACATGATGAATCGAAAACTTCGTGGCGTTTCTGTTTTAACGACGGCGGCGCTCACCCTGGCTGCACTGTCAAGTACGACATCGGCTTCTGTCAAAGACTATGACAAGAATCCGCCGTTTAGCATGACCTTGCTCAAGCCGACTGAAATGAAAATCGGTGGAAAGAAAGTAAAAGCTTACAACCCGAAAAACGATATCAATGCGTTCGTCAACTATGAGTTGGGTATGCACTGTGTCGGTTTTGAGATGAGCTACTGCTGTGTCATTCCGCCGTATAACTCTATCCAGTCCCAGGCTGTAAAATCCGGTACCAACGGCGCACTGCCGAAACTGCTGACACCGGATGACAAAGTCAAGCTCTATTACTATACGAAAGATAACTCTTATAGTGAAGGCAACAAGATGAAGTACTGGTCTGTCGCCAAAGACGTCGACGGCAACGGCCGTATGGACGACCCGGGCGATAACGTGGCCAACTATGTTTGGAAACACCTCTTTATCTATAAAGATCTTGAAGGTACGATTCCTAAAGGTGCAACGGCGAAAGATCGCCTCTTTGTCGGTAAAGACATTAAAGTACCTATCGATTCCGGTCCGTCCGGCAAGCACATCGCCGGCGGTTACCTCGAGTATTCCGGTAAAGACGGTAGCAACGTCGTCTTCACGAACACACTGGTTCCGCCGGTCCAGAACATCCCGCTCGTTCTGACGGCATCACACCTGTGGGATGCGCTGGGTCTGCCGCTGACGGCATTTAACGACTCTACACGTAGAGGGACGATCCGTTCCGTTACCGAAAAAGATTTCCAGCCGTTCCAGAAGTCCGCAGTACAGGTGCATGACCAGAACGGTCGCCCGCTGATGGATGAAAACGGTCAGATTATCGAGTATTTCGGTACCAACCCGGTTGATATCCCGAACTGTTATGCATGTCACTCCCGCCAGGGTAAAGCTGCCCAGATGGCACGCGACGAAGGGCTCAATGCCAGCGACCGCGAATACGCTTACTGGAAAACCTACCCGGATGAGAGTGAATACATGGCTCGCCTCAGTGAAGCATCCATCAACATTCTCTCGCTGCACGACGCCCACCACGGTACCTCATTCCTGAAGTACTACAACGACAAAGCGTCTTCCAACCGTCTGGGTCAGACCGGTGAGGTCAACTGTGCCGACTGTCACGGTGACAACGTTTCCGGTAACCTCGAAGAACCGCGGCCGGGTGCAACAGGCTACAAGACTGTCCATGCGAAAACGCTCACAGAAGCAATCCACGGTTTCCACCTCTCTATGGTTCCGATGCCGGATGCTGCTGGCCGTTCACAAGCATGTCAGTCCTGTCACCCGACACACTTCCAGAACCCGAGCATGAACGACGATACGAACCCGTACCGTGTTGCTGACCGCTACGGTGAAGGCCGCTTCAGCGAAGGTGATGTCCGTACGAGTGGTGGTGGTTGTTATGTCCGCCGTGACGCGCACTCCAACCCGGATGCCAAACCGCCGTTCTTCCTGAACGAATACGGTAAGTTCCAGCTCAACGAAGTCGCACACAAAGATGAGAACGGTGAGCGTGTTTCCAAAATGCGCGGTCTGTACTGTACGAACTGTCACACGAAAGTTGCGCAGAAAATGCAGGCACTGGATGACCTCAAAACGGTTCAGACCCTTGAAGGTAAATCTATCCGTAACAAATCTCTCAAAGAGATCGTCAGTGCAGTTGCAGGCGGCGACATGAAGAGATTCGTAGCGATCGCAGACCCGAAAACAACCGGCGACAACGAAGTTATGAAGTACTATACAGATCATGAATCTGCTGTCCTCGTCAAAAACGTCGCAAAAGACGGTCTTGACCTGAAACCGTGGAATCACCCGACTGGCGGTGCGGTACCGTATGCAGCGGCATCCGGCGGTAACGACTGGTGGCTGGCAGCGGGCGAACCGCACTGTGCAGACTGTCACATCGCTCCGTTTGTTGAAAGTGAAGGCGGTCAGTACTTCCCGATCGACCAGAACAACAAACTGTCTCTGTTCCGCTACTCTAAAGCGCACGGCGACCTGGCTTGTCAAACGTGTCACGAGTCCACACACGGCCTCTACTCTACACGCTACGACGGACCGAACCGTACCGTTGACATCACGACGCATGAGCAGGCGCTGCAGTACAGCCCGGACGGCGAATATGCAGGCCCGGTTACATGTTCCGCATGTCACACGGTTAACAAGAAAGGTGTACCGGTTCAGCTCGAAGGCACCGCGTATGCTGACGACTACTGGGCTTCTGTCACCCTCGCTCACTTCATGAGAAGCGGCGATCAGAAACTCTCTGTCAAAGAACTGGTCGAGAAGTATCCGTACAACAAATCGACTCAGATCGTCAAAGACGGCTGGAATTAATTCCGCCGCCTTCGGGCACCCTCGGGTGCCTTTTCTTTTTTTCTCCCCTTATTCTTTTCCAAGACTAATCCGAAACTAACCCGACAGCCACTACAATCCCTTTATGAGTACGATCGCAATTATCGGCGGCGGCGCCGCGGGACTGATGGCGGCCATCACGGCGGCGGAAGCGGGTGCAGAGGTCACGGTTTACGAGCAGAACGGCGAACCCGGCAAGAAAATCCTCGCCTCGGGCAACGGCCGCTGCAACATCATCAACCGCGCGACCGGTATCGAAGATTATGAAGGGGAAGCCCCCGCCTTCGCGGCAACGGCGCTGGAGGCGATGAACTTCACCGCGTTCGAACGTTTCTGCAAACGCATCGGGCTGCTGCTGGAAGTCAAAGAGGACGGGAAGTGCTACCCCATGAGCCAGGAAGCCCGTTCCGTGCAGTCCGCACTGATCCGGGCGGCACAGCACCGGGGGGTGCGGTTTGAAAACAATGCCACCGTCACCCGCATCGAAAAAGAAGGAAATATGTTTACCCTGTCGGTTCGGGAGGAGACACGACGTTATGAACGCCTGATCATCGCGACAGGCTCTCCCGCAGCGCCGCAATTGGGCGGCAACGAAAGCGGGATGACCATGGCCGAACATTTCGGCCACCGTATCGTCCCCCCCTTCCCCTCTCTGGTGGGGCTGCATCTGGAAGCTTCGGGGCTGGAGAAGATGGCCGGAACCAAGACGACGGCGCGGGTGACGCTGTTCGTTGACAACCAGCCCCTCCAGGAGGAGGAAGGCGACTTGCTGTTTACCCGCTACGGCGTCTCCGGCTTTGCCGTCCTCGACCTCTCCCACGCCGTCTCCAGGGCCCTACGCGATTTTGAATACGTCACGCTGAAAGTAGACCTGCTCCCCCGTTTTACCGCGCAGTCACTGGCGGCGCAGCTCGAACAGATGGCGAAGTTGATCCCCGACGACACCCTCGCCGACCTGCTGGGTGGGCTGCTGCCGCGCAAACTGATCCGCCCGCTGCTCCTGGCCCAGAAGCTCTCTGCGGAGCAGCGCTGCGGCGAGCTCAACGCCAAAACGGCCAAGAAGATCGCCTATATCATCAAACAGTGGCCGTTTACGGTGAGCGGCACCCACGGCTACCAGCATGCCGAAGTCGCCGGCGGCGGGGTCGCCACGGAGGAGATCGACCCGGGGACGATGGCATCGCGCAAGGCGGAGGGACTCTATTTTGCCGGGGAAGTCATCGACATTACCGGACATCGCGGAGGATTCAACTTCCACTTTGCCTGGGGAAGCGGCTACCTGGCAGGCCTGCATGCCGCCAGAACATCCCGCGCCTAGCGCTGTTCGAATCCCCCTTCGAACACCCCTTCGATGATGTCATAAGAGACGTTGTCGACCACGCTGAGCGGCGACCCCTCCCAGAGCAGCCGTTCAAACTGATCGAAACAGTCGTCGTTCGGGCAGCTGACGGCCGCTTCGACGCTGCCGTCGCTGCAATTGCGGATGTAACCGCTTACTCCCGCCGCTTGGGCAAGCTGCTGGATGGTTGCACGGTACCACACGCCCTGCACCCTGCCCCGGATCGCGTATAGTCTGCTCTGCATAGGCACCCCCTTTTTGTTTATTGTAGCGGTAGACGCGTTGTGTTTTACTTATCCCGACGCTATGGCGGATTCCCGCCCGATTTTCAGTACAATAAACGATATTATTTCCATCGGAGTACCGCCATGACTGCACTCATCATCCTCGCCGTCGTCATCGTCATCATCGTATTGATGTACAACAGCCTTGTTGCCAAAAAGAACCAGGTCGACAACATCTTTGCCGGGATCGATGCCGTGCTGAAGAAACGCTACAACCTCATCCCGAACCTTGTCAGCTCCGTACAGCAGTACATGCAGCACGAGCGGGGGATCTTGGAGAAGGTAACCGAACTGCGTTCCCAGGCAATGAAACCGGGTATTTCCGACGAACAGAAGATCGCGCTGGATAAGCAGATCACCTCCGCACTGGGCAGCATCATGGTCGCGGTGGAGAGCTATCCCGAACTCAAGGCCAACACAAACATCATGCACCTGCAGCGCACCCTCTCCGAGGTCGAAGCCCAAATCTCCGCCGCCCGCCGTGCCTACAACCAGGCCGTGACGGACTACAACAACGCCATCGAGATGATCCCGACGAACATCCTCGCCAACATGATGAACTACCGCCGAAAACAGGTCTTCGAGATTACCGAGGATGAACGCAAAAACGTTGATGTCGGAGCCCTTTTCAAACAGTAATCCTTTATGAAAAGTGCATCGGAACTGACGGATTTCTACTATACGGAGCTCTACGACTCCCTGCAGGAGCTGGAGCAGGAGCGCAACGCGGTCCGCAAGAAGGTCTTGACCCTCTTCGGCATCCTCGGAGCGCTCTCCCTGCTCATCATCGGCGCCATTTACAACAGCTGCCACTGCTTTAACGAGTCTTACATCTGGGTCGGCGTCGGGGCGACCGCCATCGGCGGGTTTGGCTTCCGTTGGCTCATCAGCGGCTACCGCAGCGGGTTCAAGGAGAAGATCATCCGGCCCCTGATCGAAGCGATCGAAAAGGAGCTGCATTACGCCCCGGATGCGGCCATTCCCCAGTCGCTCTTTCAGTTCTCCCACCTCTTTGAGCAGCGCATCGACCGTTTCCGCGGTAACGACCTCGTGCGCGGTACCCTCGACGGCGTCTCGCTGCAGTTCTCCGACATCCATGCCGAACACCGCAGCCGCGACTCCAAAGGGCGGGAGCACTGGTCCACGATCTTCCAGGGGCTCTTTATTGTCGCGGACTTCAACAAACACTTCAAAGGCCGCACCCTCATCCTCCCCGACCTGGCCGAGAACCTTTTCGGCTCCTTTATCGGGGGGATGCTTCAGTCGCGCAACTTCACCAAGGACCAGCTCGTCAGAATGGACGACCCCGCCTTTGAAAAAGCCTTCGTCGTCTACGGCACCGACCAGATCGAAGCGCGCTACATCCTCACACACACGATGATGCAGCGGCTGCTCAAACTGAAGAAGGATACGGGCAGCAAGGTTTACGTCTCCTTTAACGGCGAGAAGATCATGATCGCCATTGACTACGACAAAGACCTCTTCGAACCGACGGTCTTTTCGTCGCTGCTCTCCATCGATCAGGCCATGGGCTACATCCGCACCCTGCGCTCCTCCATCGGGATCGTCGAGGAACTGAAGCTCAACGAAAAACTCTGGAGCAAGACCTGAAGAAGGGCATTTGATCCCAAGCCTTTCCATGCTAGAATCTTATAAATCTCGCAAAGGACCCCTATGAAACTCCTCCTCTCCCTTTTCGCGCTCACGCTCAGCCTGATGGCCCTGCAGACCGGCCAGCCCCTTCCGGCGCTTAACCTTCAGGGCGACGACGGCGGCAAAGTCGACGGTACCCCTTGGAATAGCGACGAGCTCAAAGAGAAGGTCCACGTCATCTTCTACGTCGACCCGGACGAGAAAGACCTCAACAACCCCTTCTCCGACGCCCTGAAGGCCGAAGACTTCGACCGCAGCCGTTTCGCCTCTGTCGCCATCATCAACATGGAGGCGACCTGGCTGCCGAACTTCGCCATCGCCAAATCGCTCAAAGCGAAGCAGGAGAAGTTCCCCGATACGATCTATGTCAAAGATATGCACAAGAAAGGGGTCTCCGCCTGGAAGGTCGCCGACGACAACTCCGACATCATCATTACGGACAAAAGCGGCAACGTCCTCTATCTCTATGAGGGAGAGGTGCCGCAGGGCAGCTTCGACGAGATCATCTCCCTTATCAAGGAACACATGTGAACGAAACGCTCTGGTCGGTAAGCATCCGCGACTTTTTTACGAAGCGGATGCTCCAGTTTGCCCTCATCCCCTTCATTGGGACTGTGCTCGTGATGTACGTCCTCTTTTTCGGTGCGGCGAGCGCCGGACTGGACGCCCTTGAACAGAGCACCCTGCAGGTCGAGCAGCACCAGCAGACCCAGCAAAACGGCGTGGTGGAGACGCAGAGCGAAACGACCACCGTCGAAGGCGGCTCGGCCATTTTGCGCTTCTTGATGGAGCACACCGTCACCTCCTGGCTGGTCAGTTTCATCGTCTTTACCGTCGGTGGGATTGCTACGTTCATCCTTGCCATGTTCGTCGCACTGGCCATCATCGGCTTTTTGACGCCCTATATCGTGCGTGAGATCCACGCTCGCCACTACAGCCACCTGCCGCTGGAACACCACGGCTCCATTGCAGGCATCCTCCTCGCCTCGCTGAAGCATGTCGTCATTATGCTCCTGCTCTTTTTGGTGCTCACACCTTTCTATTTCGTTCCGATGCTGAACCTCGTCGCCTTCAACCTCCCCTTTTACTACCTGTTCCACAAGCTCTACCTGCTCGACGTCGCCTCGGAAACGACGACGAAGGAGCGCTTCAAGCTGATCATGGCCTTCCACGGCGGGAAAGTAAGAATGACGACCCTCGGGCTCTACCTGCTCTCGTTGGTCCCCTTCGCCGCCTACATCACCCCCGTCTTCAACGTCATCGTTCTCACGCACTCGATGTTCCGCAAGAGTGTCGAGGTCGAAGCGCACCACGAAAGCGCCACAGCCGCGAAAAGCGCTGCAGACAAAGTCTCGAACGGCTCTCAGGACGTACTGCCCTCGTAACTTTCCGTCTATTTCAAAAGTCCAAAGGGCTTTTGATGCTCTTTTAAATTAACACCTCCACAATCATGACTTGTCCTTAATGGGGAACTCTGCTTGCAGCCCTACAAGTTAGTAATCTATCCCCCTATTTCGATAAAAACCTTGCACTCTTTTTTGCTTTACGGCACACTAGAAGATTTAATATATTGTATATTGTTATTATTTTCCAGGTTTTTCTAACCAAAGATGTTCTATAGTACTTTCAAATGTAAACTGATTAATAGCTGGGTGACAATAGCATGGAAACACATGTAGAGTTCCGTTCCACTCTAGTTTCTTCGGTTCAAGAACTTGCGACTGTATTGTTCGAACAGCTGAAGCAGGAAGGTGTTCAAGTCAGGGATCCTTTCAGTGAGGATTGGGGATGGACGATTCCAATATGCAATGATGCATTCCCAATTTGGATTGGCTGTGGCCAGTGTAAAGAGTACGTCGATGGCTTTCTCTGCTTCATCGAGCCAAGAAAACCGTACGTTAGAAAATTCCTTTTCAAAAAAATTTCAACGACACAAACGGTTGAGACAATACAAAAAGCACTTAGCAAAGTGCTCGCTCAAAATGAAGAGATATACAACATCAAGTGGTGGACGGAATATGACTTTAATCATCCAAATATCTGACAAGCATTGAAAATCAAAAAACGATACCGGGTCATAAGCTATAGCAACCTATTCCATAAATATTTTGGCGATTGCGGTTAAACAAAATCACAACTCAAAGGATACCAGATGCATTTTGTCGCACTTCTTATTTTCATACTTCTCCCTATTGCTGCAATTGCAGAAACAATGGAGACATCAGAAATCATTTTGTCCATTATAAATGCCTCTGATAATGATGAACAAATATGTCGAAGGGCAAAAGAAATGACAGATGGCAATATGACAAAAGAACAGTGCTTTGAGAAATTGCCCGCATCAAAAGAATTTTGTGCCGAGACAGTAAACAATTTTATTGGCATGTATGTGACGGATGAAGAAGTAGCAAGATATGTCGTTCGAAAAATTATTTTCTGCCAAGTTTGGACCGTGCTTGGATATGAAACGGTTGTGGATGACAAAGGAATTCACTATGTCAAGAAAGAAGGCGGTGTACTGCCATAGCGCTTTTGCCAACAAGGCACAGGAGACCAATCAAAAACCGACGTGCGTTTTTTGATTGCTCATTTTAAGCGTGATATCGTAAGGAGGCAACAGATTACATGGATGAAAAAATCATTAAAATCATAACTTTCATAGACCCGAATAATGCGCTTGTATTCAATCCAGTCCATATGATCTTTTGGGCTTTTATAGCATTCCCGATCATTCTAATTCACTGGAGTGCGCACCCAATATTGATGAGCATTTTTGCATTTCTCACAGGTGTACAATTCATACTCTTTTGTTTGAAGCTCTTGGTTAAAGATCAGTATGCTGCAGAAATTGAAGAAGTCAAAAGCAGTCTTCCCGATTTCAATCTCTTTCATATTGTCATGTTTGGATTGATAGCTTCACCAGTTTTATTTATTGCATATGGCGTAATATCCGCTATGCTCGAATAGATATAACACCCCAAGGGAAAGCAATCAAAAAGCTGCATGCAGGTTTTTGAGCTGAACGGATCAAATCTGACAATACAAAAGAGTGAAGATGGATAAAGAAAAAAGTTTGATCTTGGAATATGTTGAAGATGAATACAAAGGCACTATTCCGGAAAAAAATAAGAAAAATGCATTTCTAGGTTATGGACAGACAGGAGAAGATGAAGACTTTCTTGTTGGAACAGAAGAAAGTCTCAAGAACTTAATTAAGGCCTGTCAAACAGCATTAGAAAAAGGCGAATGTGAAGATTTTGAACTCGGAAAGTTTGCAGGTGTCAAACTAGTGGATGAATCCTATTACCATGAAGATAAAGAAACATTTATTGGCAAGCTTATTGGATCAATCATTATGACACTTATTCTAAGTTCAATGATCGTTGGATTTGTAACAATCTTGAAGTGGCTTTTTTAGAGCTTATAACAATGCAGAGAAGAGCAATCAAAAACGCACAAACGTCTTTTTCATTGGTCAGTCTAAACGTTTAACTACAATGGAGTGGTGATGGAATCAATACTCAACTATATAAAAGTCAACGACAATATTTCCACCTCAGGACAACCCACGAAAAAACAGTTCAAGCGCATTGCAGAGAACGGTTTTGACGTTGTCATCAACCTGGCGATGCACAACAAAGGCGCGTTGAAAGAAGAGGATAAAATTGTTTCGAAAAACGGGATGATGTATATTCACATACCGATAACATGGAAAAACCCGGGAACAGAGAGATTCACACTGTTCTTGCATCTTCTGAAAACATTGCAGGATGAGAAGAAAAAAGTATTCATTCACTGCATCATGAACTACAGGGCATCTGCGTTTGTTTTTCAATATAAAAGGCTTGTCTTGAATCAGCCGGATGCGAAACTGATCGCACCAGAGGGCTTTAAGCCGAAAAAGGCCTGGAAAAAGCTCATGGAGCTTGAAACAAAGGTTTGACCACTCATCGGAGACCGATCAAAAACTCGCGCGCAGCTTTTTGATTGCTCATGTCAAACGTTATGCATAAAAGAAGGGATTATGAAACCAAAAGGAACACTTACATTTTTCTGCGGAAAGATGGGAGCCGGAAAATCGACGAAGTCAAAAGCCGTGTCGGCCGAAAAAAATGCGGTGCTTCTCTCCGAAGACGATTGGCTATCATCGCATTACCCCGGCCAGATCAACACATTCGACGATTACCTGAAATTCTCCAAGATGATCAAGCCGTTTGTGAAACTGCATGTGCTGCAGATCATCAATACGGGCACGAACGTGGTGATGGACTTTCCGGCGAATACGGTCAGGCAGAGAGCGTGGTTCAAACAGCTCTGCACCGAAGCTGCATGTGAGCATGAACTTATCTTTCTCGACGTGAGCAATGCACAGTGTCTAACGCAGATCGCAAAGCGCCGAACCGAGCAGCCGGAACGGGCACAGTTCGACAATGAAGCGGTGTTCAACCATGTTACCCAATTCTTTGAGGCTCCGACTGTGGACGAGGAACTCAATATCCTACGTCTGGCAGGAGATATTTAATCCAAATGACATACCAAAAAAAGGAATTTGAATGTATAGATACCTTATAACTACGTTTCGCACGCCCCAGTTCGACCCATCGGTCATTGATGCGCATTATGCCTTTCTCGATGACCTGAGACAACGAGGAAAACTTGAACTTGCCGGTCCGTTTACGGACAAGAGCGGCGGTGCCTATTTGATCAAAGCTGATAGTCTTGAAGAGGCCGAGGCCATAGCGTTCAGTGACCCGGTGCATACTTCGAAGTCATCCATCGTTACCGTCTACGAATGGAACGCAAAATGAGCCTAACAAATTCAGTGGAACCCAATCAGTAACCCGCCTGCGCCCGTTTCATGAGTCATTCTCAGCGTTAAGCGCAGATAAAAAGCCTATGAATTGCACCTATTGCCCTTGATCTGTCGATTCTTCTCCTACCCGTCAACGAAGCTCTGTTGTATGCAGCACATCAGAAGGTTTTCAAAGCATTTTTTCCTCCTCCCATACACCACTATCCATTATTTCCAGCACTTTTGACGAATAACACGGCTATCCGCTTTGTCTCCATCGCCTCGATACCGCATTGGCAAATTTCCATAGGGTTCATCTGTATATTATTAGAAATAGAAATAAATTACGTTTTAGTCTGTTTAAAAAAATGTACATATTTACAATAATCTGCTAAAATGAATGCCATTGAATTGTTAGGAAATAATATGACTGGTGTTTATCTATTTCTCATTTGGACGGTAATAGCTGTTGACATTGGCGCAATCATGTCTATTTTATTGGAAGAAATGCTTTATACAAGAAGAACAAAAATTTTCAAAACCATCGTCATATTGGGCGTTCCATTGATCGGAGCAGTCTTCGAAATATGGTTGCTGAGAAAATACAAAGAAAATGATACGGCAACAGACAATCGAACGGATGACCTGTTCTACACCGCTATGGATATTTGACATTCCCAGCGAATCCCAAGTGACCGACTATAATGCGAATTTTGATCGCTCTTTTAAACGATGAACATCATTGACACAGAAACCATATGGCTATCCACGAACTACATACGGAAATAGAGATTGATGCACCCGCTGAACGGGTATGGGAGATCCTGGCCGATTTCACTGCATACCCCCAATGGAATCCTTTCATCCGTTCGATACAGGGCACCCCAACCCAGGGTAAGCGGCTTCAGGTCGAGATCCAGCCGAGCGGTAGCAAACCTATGCGTTTCTCGCCTGCGGTCCTCGCCGCTGAAGCCGGGCGCGAACTGAGGTGGCTGGGCCGGTTTCTGTTCCCGGGTCTCTTTGACGGCGAGCATGCATTCGTCATCGAAGCGCTCGGCGAGGACAAGGTGCGCTTTCAGCAGAACGAGCGCTTCAGCGGCATCCTGGTAGGACTCTTTCGCTCCAGTCTGGACAGCGACACCAGACGCGGGTTCGAGGAGATGAATCAGGCCCTGAAACTGCGGGCAGAGGCAAGTCCGCAACCAGGCAGGGATGCCATTGATTGATTTTCTTATCGAGGAATTGATCGGCCAGACCCTTGCAGCGCTCATCCCCAGAAAAGTGTTTACATATCTCATTGTCTTGCTCATGGCTGTAGCAGCCGTGACATTCGGATATCTTTCCGGTCACATCGTCTACGACTTGTTCATGGAGCCAAAAAGCATCGTCAGAGTCATCGTTATGGGTATTGGTGCCTTGCTGATTTCGGGCTTGTCGATCGGGTCATTTTATCTGATGGGCAGCGCCTGGAGAAGTCGAAACGGTTGACGTAACCGACTCCATTTACGTTATACGAATATAGTAAGAGTATGAAAAAAGCAGTTCCGATAGCCGCCTTGCTCATTGCAGTGATTATCAGCTCTACGTGGGCATTCTATAAACCGGTTCGGATTCTTGCCCCGGAACTAGCCGGTGTTCCGTGCTTCAGCGACGCGATATGCACGGACGATGCTTCCCGCCTGGAAGACGCGACCGCTCTGTATAATGAAGCGCTGCACTTCGTCGGCACCTCCGTCGGCGGGATCAGACATGCTCCGCGCACTGTATTTTGCAGTTCAGAAGCCTGTTCCGAGTCGTTCGGCTTGGGAAGGCGCTCTGCGATCACCCTGGGTACTTTCGGCATCATTATCGGTCCCCGGGCCTGGAAACGGTATTATGTAAGGCACGAAATGATCCATCATCTTCAAAATGAAAGATTGGGTATGATCAGTGTTTTACGGGCTCCAAAATGGTTCACCGAGGGGATGGCATATTCCCTCAGCAAAGACCCCCGTCCCAAGCTAAAAGACCCTTTTGAACACTACCGTTCCCAATTCGACGATTGGTACATCAGGGTAGGCCAAGAGCGCCTGTGGGAAGAAACCCACCGTTTGTAAACATAGAAAATCGGTCAAGCCCCGTCAAAAGCGCGCGGGCGTCATTTGATGGGGCAGTTCAAACGTTGGTGGCGTACGTATTGAAATCATGGCTGATTCCGGAGTAAAGATATGGCATTGAAAACTGTTCATCCAAATAAAAACCAGCCCCGTCTGTGGCGCAACGTGATCCTCCTTTACCTCATCATCCCGCTGGTGCTGCTGCTCTGCGGTGGCGATGTTGGATGGTGGCAGGGCTGGGTCTACTCCGTGCTGCTGTTTCTTGCCGGTGTCGGCGGACGGTTCCTGGCGGAAAAACGGCATCCGGGCATTCTCGCAGAGAGGGCCAGCCTGGAGAAGGCTAAAAACGCGAAACCATGGGACAAAGTTCTTGCTCCGATGATGGCCGTTAGCCTCTCTTTTCCCCTGGTCATCGTCGCAGGGCTCGACCACCGTTATGCGTGGACGCCGCTCATGCCGGCATGGCTCACCGTTCTCGGCCTCATTATCATCACACTAGGGTACGCATTTGCGGCCTGGGCGATCGTCGAGAACCGCTTTTTCTCCACGACGGTACGTATCCAGACGGACCGGGGGCATACGGTCTGCGACAGCGGCCCTTACCGGGTCGTTCGCCACCCGGGCTATGCGGGAAACCTTCTGGCCCTTGCCGGCATCATCCTCGCCCTGAACTCTCTCTGGACACTTCTCCCCGCCGCGGCGGCGTTGCTCATCGCCGTGATCCGGACCGCGCTTGAAGACAAGACCCTTCATGAGGAGCTTCCCGGGTACCCCGATTATGCGAAGGAAGTAAGCTATCGCCTGTTTCCGGGGATCTACTGAGGGCAGCTGCATTTCACAAATGGGCAAAAATAGGGCATTATCTTTTAACGCTGCAGCCAAAGGAACCGTATGGATTTACTAGATTGGTACGTTATCGGTGCCTATTTTATACTGCTGCTGCTCTTCGGCTATTTTATCGGTCAGGAAAACCGCGACCAGGATGACTACTATGTCGCCGACCGCAAGCTCTCGTGGTGGGCCGTGGGCATCTCGACGATGGCGACACAGAGCTCCGCCATCAGCTTTATCTCCATCCCTGCATTTGTCGCCGTCAAAGAGGGCGGCGGCCTGACATGGCTGCAGTACGAGCTGGCCCTGCCCCTGGCCATGATCGTAACGTCCATTTTTCTCATACCGCTCTTTCGGAAGCTGAAGCTTGTCAGTGTCTATGAGTACCTGCAGCTGCGCTACGGCACCGGCGTCCGCAATACGGTTGCCGTCCTCTTTCTGCTCAGCCGTGCCCTGGGGACTGGTATCGCTCTGTATGCGACGGCCATCGTGATGCAAAGTATCACCGGGTTTGAACTCTGGATCTCCATCCTTACGATGGGCCTCATCATTCTGATCTACGACACCCTCGGCGGCATGCGGGCCGTTGTCTATTCGGACATCTTCCAGATGGGGCTGCTTCTGCTGGGTGTCATCGTCTCCATCGCCATCGCCGTCGATCTCCTTGGCGGGTTCGGGGCCATTGTCGACACCTTCCCCAAAGCGCGGCTGCAGACACTCGATTTTGGCTGGGGGCTCGGCAGTGACGGCGGCATGCCGTTTTGGGCCTTTCTCTTCGGCGGATTTTTTCTCTATACGGCCTATTACGGAACGGACCAGAGCCAGGTGCAGCGGGAACTCTCCGCCAGGAGCATCGAGGACGCCAAACGCTCCCTCTACTTCAACGGCTTTGCGCGGTTCCCGCTGACGCTGCTGTACGTGTTGATGGGCATTACCGTAGGCACGCTCTATCTGCAGGACAGTGCACTCCAGGCGAGTGTCGCCGCCTCCTCCCCCGATCACCTCATCCCCCAGTTTATCCTGGCGTACCTTCCGGGAGGGGTGAAAGGGCTGCTGATCGCCGCCATTCTCGCCGCGGCCATGTCCAGCATCGACTCGGCGCTCAACTCCCTCTCCGCCGTTACGCTGCATGATTTTGTCCTGAAAGAGAAGCACACCCAGGGAGCGAGAGAGATCCGTCTGAGCCAGATCACGACCCTCTTCTGGGGCATCGCCGTCATCCTCTTCGCTTTGATGGTCGGTGTGATCGCCGATACCGTCATTGAAGCGATCAACAAGATCGGTTCGGCCTTTTACGGGCCCGTTTTGGCCGTCTTCCTCGCCGGCGCGCTTCACAGGCACATCGGCAGCAGCGCCATACTGACCGGCCTCGTTGGCGGCGTCGGCGTTAACCTCTTCTTATGGCTTTTCCACCCGGAAGTGATGTGGATGTGGTGGAACGTGACGGGGTTTGTCGTGGCCTATTCGGGCGCATGGATGCTTTCGATGAGCCGTTTTAAAACATCCAAGAAGGGGGCCGATTACACCGCGGGACACACCGTTGCGCTAAAGTGGACAGGCATGGACACGCTGCTGGCGTGCTATTTTCTGATGATGCTCATTGCACTATGGCTTATTGACGAAGGGTGGGCTGATCTATAACAAAAGAGATCTCCTTCATGTCGCATTTCAGCAGCAGGTACAGTTTTTGTACTTCCTTTCCGACAGACCAGAGTAAAGAGGATATAAATGAATGCGTGTTTGACGAAAATATGCGAGACATTTGAGGAGACAACGGACTTTCTCTCAAACAGGACACCGGAAAAAGAGAAGATCGTCACGGCGCTCTTTTTTGAATTTTTGGATTGCTTTTCCTCTTTGGGAGCCGAAAAACTTGAATATCCCAAAGAGTTCCAAAACGATGTCAAGCTCTACCTGCAGGGCCATGCCATCTTGAAGAAGAAGTTTGAAGACGTCGAAATCCGCTACTTGATGCTGAGCGACTTTTACGACTTTTGCCGATTGACAAAAAGGTATATGAAATAGGAGATTTCCTGCCCGTTTCCGGGAGATGAAGTACAATTGCCAAAAGCACATGTGCCATCATTGTCGGCATAGAGGAGCTGTCCGATAAAGGCTCGATTCATGAAAAAGTACATTCTCTATACCCTTTTGTCTCTCCTGCTCCTGGGCTCTTTTATCATTTTCGGCGTCATCGGTGTCTACAAAACCGAAAACGGCATCGTTTTGGGTCTGCCGGATTATGAGCGGAGGGACGTTCGCGTTACGCCGGTCGATTTGGAGATTCTCAGTAGGGCGGATGCGCTGCTGCACAATGAAAGCGCCTGGAGAAAAGCCCCTGTGCCCGATTGCGCACAATCAGAAAAGCTGGATCTTTATTGCGCGTTGGAAAGAGCCTCGGTGGAGGTGATTGGCCACTATGTCCATCGGCAGCCGGCCCTGCAGGAAGTGAGGTTTGCGATTGACGATCGCTATCGTGCACGCTGGACAAAGCATCGGCTTATCGATTTCAACGCCGACAAAGCGACGAGCTTCGAAGAAGTCAAGTCCATACTCGAGCAGGCGACATCGACGGTCAAAGCGAAACTTTCCCGATACAAAAATCAACAATGAGTCTTTTGGGAGGATGTTATTTCGGCGAAGCATTGCAGGCGTCCTGTCTAGTGTAATCTTTCAGAAATTTTCCGATTTGCCTGCGGATCCACAGCCCGCATTTATATCCGCAGCGCTACTATACGCGCACAATATATCCGTGATACATCACATGATATGGAGAGAGAAACAATGAGTATGATTCACTTTATCGGAGGAGAGAAAGGAGGCGTCGGCAAGTCCGTCTTCGCGCGCCTGCTTTCGCAGTATTTTATCGACAACGATGTCGCTTTTGTCGGACTGGACGCGGACCGTTCCCACGCGTCACTCACCCGCTACTACGAGCAGTTCACCGATGCCATCGACCTGGACTTTTTCGAGAGCAGCGACAAGATCATGGAACTGGCGCTGGAAAAAGACATCAACGTTCTGGTGGACCTGCCGGCGCAGTCCGAGCGTTTCCTTGACCGTTGGATCGAAGAGAATGACGTTCTTGGGATGTGTGAAGAGACGGGGATCGAGATCGTCTACTGGTACCTCGTCGACGGCGGCAAGGATTCCGTGCAGCTACTGAAAAAATTCCTGCCGAAATACAGCGTCGTCATGACCTGCGCCGT
The DNA here is from genome assembly GCF_039645995.1 of Sulfurimonas sp. HSL3-1. Lineage (NCBI taxonomy): Bacteria > Pseudomonadati > Campylobacterota > Epsilonproteobacteria > Campylobacterales > Sulfurimonadaceae > Sulfurimonas > Sulfurimonas diazotrophicus. The sequence continues at coordinate 793,760 of NZ_CP147920.1, read as the reverse complement.
CGTCAAAAACGAGGGACGCGGCAGCGATTTCTCCGAAGTCGACGACGTCATCGCCTCCGTTTCAAGCGAGGCGAACGGTACGCTTAAAGAGGTGGTACTGCCCGCGCTGCACGCCCCGACCATGCAGAAAATCGATAAATACACCTTCAGCTTCTGGGCCGCCGCCAATCTCAAAGAGAACGGCACCGCCCACCTGAGCCTGATGGAGCGCCAGCGCACCAAGGTCTGGCTGCGCAAAGCTTTCGCGATGTTCGAGTCCGTCCTGGGCCGCCCCTGATTGCATCGCGGCAGTACCGCGACGCCCCTTTACTTTCCGTCCTCCAGGCGTTCCACCAGACGCCCCGCCCTGGCGAAGAATGTCTCCAGGGCTTCATCTCCCCCCCAAACATGCCAGAGCACCGTCGTGGCTTCAAAGGCCTTTTCAACCTCCGTCACACCGCTCTCCGTCAACAGGTATTCCACCTGAGAGACCGCGCTGTAGCCGCAGGTAAACGCAGCCTTTTCCTGGGGAATATACTCGGTCAGCTCCGCCAGGGCCACCGCATCGGAAACCGCCTGGGTATAGGCGCGGACCAACCCGCCCGTCCCCAGCTTCGTGCCGCCGAAATAGCGCACGATGATCACGGCGGCATCGATCAGCTCATGTCCCGCCAAAACGGCAAGGCTCGGTTTGCCGGAAGTCCCTTTCGGTTCGCCGTCGTCGCTGCTCCCCTCGACGACCTGCATATGGTCATTCAGGAAACGGAAAGCCGTCACGAAATGACGCCCCTTGGGGTGCTCGGCTCGCAGGCGCTGCAGGGTTGCATCGAAGAGCTTATAGGGGACGAGATGGGCGATAAATTTCGACTGTTTGATTTCGTAGGTTGAGGAAACAGGCGTCTTGAGGATTTGCATGACGCCATTATAGCGGGCGCAGGAGGGGCACTTACTTTTTTTGTGCACCCATCTGCTTGTTCAGCTGCTCGCGAAAACGCTGCTGCATCGCTTCGAACTTTTTACGCTGTTCATCCGTGAGCAGTGCCTGGATCTCGTTGTTCTGATCGACGCGCAGTTTCATATGCGCCTTGAGGTAGCGTTCATGGATATCGCCCCACTGTTTCGTCTGCTTGTCGCTGAGACCGAGCTCCGCCTGGATCTGCTTGAGCATCGCCTCCTGACGTGCTTTGATCGCCTCCGCCTGCTGCTGCTCCGCGGAAGGCGCCGCGTAGAGTGCCGACGCCAGCAGGGCGGCCGCGAGAATCGTAACCTTTTTCATACTTCTCCTTTAAATAGGTGCATATCATAATAGAGGTTGATAAACAGTTCTCTATATCGCATACAAAAAAGAAAAAAAATGGGTAAAAGTGATTGAAATGTGATGAAAAACGGGAGATTAATAGGGCAAAGGCGAAGCGCCTTTGCCTAACGGTTACGGACAGAGCGCACCGTTGTTGTAAGCATCGAGCGTACCCGCAATCGACGTTGCCAACGATTTTTGGGCCGCGGCGTTCTTACCGCCTTTGAGGTAGCCGCCGGTGCCGTCGAAGCCGATGGAGGACAACAGCGCGTCCCCGTCAGCAATGGCATCGCTTGCGGCGCTACACTGGGTCGCGCCGGCCGCATAGTTGGCCTTGGCCGCCAAGAGCTGCGCCGCCAGACCGTAGGCTGCATCCCCGGCACGCTTCTTGCCGCTGGAGACATCGCGCTTATCCAGGATGGATACCGCGTCTTCACAGCTGGCGACTTCAAAGCTTCCCAGGGTGATCGGCAGGACATAATCGACCAGCCACACCTCTGTTTGGCCTGCCAGAAGGTTTGCCGCTTCCGCTTTTTCCTGCTGGTTGCCGTGGCCGTCACATGTCGTCCAGTTTTTCCAGTAGCCGATCGTACGCGGTTCACCGCCCGGAGGCGTATAGTTGTTCTCTACGACGAAGTGGATCGTCTGATTCGCTTCCACGCTGAAGGTATAGCAGTGGTTCTCGTTCGATGCTTCCCCTGAGTCAGGATTGTCATAAGAGACCGGAGAACCTTCAACGTACCAGAGGTTTTCCCAGGCAACCGGGATACCCGTTTCACACACTGTATAGTTTGCACCCGGAACCAGCCAGACTCCGTTAAAGTCTACCAATCCGTTCGCATCAGGTGTATCCAGCAGGTTCAGACCGTTTCCGCTGAGCGTAAAGGTCCAATTCAGCGTGTACGTCGTACCGCCGTTTTCGTGTTTGATCAGTTCGATCTTACCACGCTTGCGGTTGGTGTAGGTACACTGGACCGTTTCACCCGGATCGACGACGATCGTTGCTTCGCGCTGGCTCAGAGAAGTAGAGCTGTTCTCCACGCCGTCAAGCTCGACACAGGAGAGACCGATCAGATCATACTCCGGTTTCGGGTCATCTTCCGTCACCGTATAGGTTTTCGGAATCACATCCATAAAGGTGTGCGACCCAAGATGCGTCAGGTTCAGATCATACGAACCGTTGAGATCCTGGGCGAAGTGGAAGTAATCCGGCATTCCCGCAGGAACGGTCAGCTTGTTGATGATCACCGTACCGTATTTGGTATTTTCAAACTGGCACTCGTAGTCGGCGCGATAGAGATCTTCCGGATAGTCGACAGTGAAGTCGCAATCACCGGATTGATCGGACATATACCAGCCGTCTTTCATGATTTCGACGACTTTGTAGTGACCCTCTGCGAGTTCACCTTCCGGTACAAGCACGTTCGTTGCGCTGTTCGGATCGGTAAGCAGAGATGTCACAACCGTCCAGACATCCGGAGCAGTCTCTTTATAAAGCGTCATGTTCCAGTCGCCTTTTTGCGGGATGCCCTCGATCTCGGCCGGTTTGGTCACTTTGATGACTTTGACCGCCGGTTGGCCGGCCAGCTGGTTGTTAAAGGTGACAGACTCGCCGCAGGACGGCAGCGTGATCGTCACCGGTTTAATCGCACTTACTTCCGGCTCAAACCCGGTCGGGGCCGTTTCCGTTACGGTATACGAACCCGGTTCCAGACCTTCTATCTTCACCGATTGGGTCAACGGGCTGAGCGCCGTGAAGGTCAGGGTGCGGTTGATGTCATCCATCCCCTCTCTGGAGACGGTAAAGAGGACATCGATGCTGTCGTTGCCGTCAAGCACGTCCGGCATTGTTTTATTGATCGTCAGCGACACGGTCGCATCGGCAGAGAGCGCGATTTCATGTGTTGCAGGATCAGGTGTATAGCCCCCGTCGCCCACAATCGTCGCGGTGTCGCTGAGCATACCGGTCGCGATTATCGGACCGTCGATATAAACAGTCTTATGGAAGACCAGCACGCCGCTGTCTTCAACAGTGTAAGAGGTCCAGTTAACGTCGCCGACCGTCGGCGTTCCCGAAACGTACGGCGCATCGTATTCACCGATATCACCCGGCGTGAATGTACCGCTTGAGAAACTCATCAGTCCGTTCGTACTTTCGATCCATTCGTGGTCTCTGACGATTGCCGTGGTGTTGAGCTGGTCACCCGGTTGGACCGATGCGGATGCGGTGGCTTCCAGGGTAACCGTGATCGGCACATCAGGAAGGTAAGGGTCTTCGAAACCGATGGTCGCGATATCGTACAGTCCGCCGCTCTCATCTTCGGGGACGATGACATCGTGTTCGCAAACGACCCCGGAGAAGTTTGGCGGCATCAGATAAGGAGTGCACGCATCCGGCTGCACACTGGTCATGCCGCCGCTGTAGTAGACGACATCAGACACATTGGCGTAGATTTCGCGTGAAGCGGTGTTGGAGACATAGATCTTGGTGTGGATACCGACCGTGCCTTCCGGGGTAGCCGCCAGTTTCGTCCAGGTCACGTTGACATCGACCAGCTTGCTGGTAGGGGCGCTCGGCGCACAGGTGTCGCCGAATTCAACCGTCGCCGGGCCGCTTTTGGAGATGCTCCATCCAAAAGACTGGGCCTGGCGCGCCGTCATGTCTTTGCTGGTTTCAACCGCCTTGACATCGGGGAGCTGGACACGTTTCTGGCCGCCGGAAGAGCTCAGGTTCGCATCCCAGAGGTTGGATTGCAAAGAAGATCCCGAATAGAGGTGTGACCCCAGGGCGAGACGCTGATAGTAGTTGGCGACACACACGGCACCGCCGGGAAGACCGTTCGCGGCATACTCCCCGTCTCTCGGTCCGCCGCCTGCTACGGAAATCTGTCGGTAGATCGTGGTAAAGACCCCCCCGGCACCTTCATTGTCGGGTGTAATAAGCAGATCCTGGACAACCAGTTGGTCCTGATACTGTTCCGCCCAATTTTTACAGATGTCGTTGGAGAGGTCCGTATCGAGGGTCAATACGGAAATGTAGTCCCACCCGCGCAGATCGCCGCCTTCGGCGTACAGGTAGTCACCGCCGACGGTAAAGGTGAACTTCTGGGGATCGCTCCCCTTGTTTTCGATCGTCACCCGGTGCGGGACAAGGTCGAGCTCCGCCCACCCTTTCAGGTTACCGGTCGTATAGGCCCCGTCGGGGCAGACATAGTCGTTCGCGGCCAGGTCATATCCGTCGGGAATAGACGTGGAGCGACACCCTTCCAGCGTATAGCCGATGTTGGCCGACGCCGCTGCGGCGAAGAGCAGTGCTCCCGCTCCCAGCATGCGCTTGATCAGCCCCCATTCATCTCGAAATGAAGCTTTCATTTTTAGAGTCTCCTGTTGTATAGAGCCGCTCTTGCGAAGCGGTTCCAAATCCAAACCCGTTTGACACGGGCAGGCATCGAAGTACTCAAATCAAAAAGGAGGGTAACAGAGTGAATCAGTAGACTTTTCAACCGAGTTACCCCACTTTTGGCAACCCGGCCATCTTCGAGAAGATCCGTAGCTTTCCGCCCCCGGTTCGCACCGGGTTAGGCTTTTCTTGCAGTACAAAAAAATCAAACAACCTTGAACAGCCTCCCCTTCACTTTTTAGCGCGAAGCCGTGAGAAAAACAGCTATTCATTACCTCCCAGTATAGAGCGTAGAAAATTAATTTCATATAAGAAAAATCAATTTGATTGCAGACATAAATAGTGCACTATACGATTGCATTCCGACACGCGTCTGCTATAATCCGCACCATGAATGTAGATCTGCACAACCGGCTGCTGCAGTGGTATGAACACCACGGCCGCCATACCCTTCCGTGGCGAAATACCGATGATCCCTACCGGATCTGGGTCAGCGAGATCATGCTGCAACAGACCCAGGTCAAGACCGTGCTCGAACGCTTCTATTTCCCCTTTCTCGAGCGCTTTCCGACGCTCCCCTCCCTCGCGAGCGCTCCGCTTGACGACGTATTGAAGCAGTGGGAAGGGTTGGGCTACTATACCCGTGCGAAGAACCTGCACAGGGCCGCACAACTTGCTGCGCCCTATATGCCCGGAACCGTCGAGGGTCTGATCCGTCTGCCCGGGATCGGCAAAAGCACGGCCCACGCCATCGCCGCGTTTGCCTACGGCGCGCCTGTACCCATCCTCGATGCCAACGTCAAGCGTATCCTCTACCGTTTCTTCGGCCGCAGGGAGGCCGATGAGAAAACCCTCTGGCGACTGGCCGAAAAGCTCTTCGACCCCGAACACCCTTTTGAATTCAACCAGGCAATGATGGATATCGGCGCGACGCTCTGCCTCCCAAAGAGTACAGCATGCGATGCCTGCCCCTTCGAAGGCGCCTGCAAAGGCGCCGCGGGCGACCCCCTGTACTACCCCGCCCCGAAAAAGCGCAAAAGCGTCCCGGTGCGCGAACGGCATATCGTCGTTTACAGGCACAACGGCCGTTACGGGTTAAAACAGCGCGAAGGAAGATTCCTGCACGGGCTTTGGGGGTTTCATGAACAAACAGCGCCGCCCGAGCAGGGGAAAACGCTCGAAAGCATCGTGCAGGTCTATTCGCACTTCCGGCTCGAAGCGCAGGTCTGGCTCTGCGAAGCACACCGCGAAGGGCTCACCTATTTCCAAAGAGAGGAGATCGACGCTCTGGCCCTGAGCGGGGCGGACCACAAGGTGCTGAAGCAGCTTAGCGCATCGCGCCCCTGACCTCCTCCGCCACCGCTTTTTCATCGACCATATAGAGCAGTACCGCGCCGATCACGAAAAAGACCGCGACCGAAGCGATCCCCGCCCGGGAACTCTCCGTCGCCAGGGCGACGGCGCCGATAAGCAGCGGCCCCAAAACCGTGGCGAACTTTCCGAGGAAATTGTAAAAGCCGAAGAACTCCGCCGCGTACTCCGCGGGGATCATTTTCGAATAGTACGAACGGCTCATCGCCTGGATACCGCCCTGCACCAGCGCAATCATCGCCGCGAGCAGGTAGAAGGAGCTGACGTCGTGCATGAAGGCCGCCATTATGGCGATCAGGACATAAAAACCAAGGGTAAGATAGATCGCCTTTTTCGTATCCCACATCTGCGCCAGCTTCGCGACAAGGATCGTCGCCGGGAACCCGATGAACTGTACCAGCAGCAGGGCCTTGATCAGGTCCCCGGCCTCGAACCCTATTGCCATGCCGTAATCGACGGCCATCCGGATGATCGTGTCGACCCCGTCGATGTAGAACCAATAGGCGACGAGGAAAAGGAAAAGGCCTCTGAGATGCTTGATCTTGTGAAATGTACGCATCAGGCGACGGTAGCCGAGCACCGTGAGGGTCACCGTACCGATTTTGCGGGTATTGCGCTTCTCCTTGACCCAGAGGACGAAGGGCAGTGCGAAGAGCATCCACCAGAGTGCTACGGAAATAAAAGAGGCTTTCACCCCTGCCGCCGCATCGGCAAGCCCGAACCACTCGGGCTGCTGCACCATCGCCACGTTCAGCGCAAAAAGGATCCCGCCGCCAAGATACCCCAGCGCATACCCCAGCCCGGAGACCTTGTCGAAACGGTCCTCCGAGGTGACCGAGGGTAGAAAGGCGTCATAAAAAATGTTCGACCCCATAAAACCGATATTCCCCAGGACATAGACAAATGCGGCCAGCTCCCACTGCCCCTTTCCGACCAGGGCGAGCGCGGCGCTCATCAGGATGCCCAGGAAGGCGAAAAGCAGCAAGAAACGCTTGCGGATGCCGCCGGCGTCGGCGATGGCCCCGAGCAGCGGTGCCAACAGCACGACGATGATGCTGGAGACCGCGTTAGCGACCCCCAGCTGGGCCGTTGAGAGCGTCGCATCGGTATCGGCGCTGTAGAAGGCTTTGAAAAAGAGCGGGAAGAACCCGGCCATCACCGTGGTGGCATAGGCGGAATTGGCCCAGTCATAGAGCGCCCAGCCGTAGATTCGCTTCGATTCACGCGTCATTCTGTCTCCTTGGGAGGTGCGTCGGGGGTATAGAACAGCAGGTAATCCGCTTCGCCGACATCGGCATCGGTGCTGCCCGCGGGTACGGGAAGGATCGTCACATAAGGCTCGGCGCTGCGGCGGGCGAAGCGGGCGTTGATCCCCAGGCCGTAAGCCATATGGAACGCCCCGGCAAAGACGACAAGCAGCTCCTCGTCCGAATGCAGTTCTTCCGCGGCAAGCCGTGCGCTCTGCTCACCCATATAGCTGTCCCACGCGACCTGCACCCGGTACATCCGCTCCCGGCACTGCTGCGCGCTTTCACCCTCCTGCTTCGCGTGGCAGTGGGCGAAGAAGGGCGCAAGCATCGCCTTGTGCGCACTCAGGTTCAGATCGAGATGCTCGAAGAACGCTTGTTCATCCTCGGACATGGCGCTCAGATTGCCGTCCGAAACGGCTTTTTGAAAGGACTTGTCCATATTGACACCGAAGAGCATCCCCCCGGCTCCCACGATGCTTTTATAGATGGGATCGTACGATGAAAAAGGGTAGCCCGCTTTCGTTTTCCAGCCGATCTCTGCGGTGAAGTTTCCGTCATATGCGCCGCGCGCGTAGCGTGACAGGAGGTCATCATCCTCTGGGGTAAACCATTCGTTGGCCAGCAGGAGACGGCGCCCGTTTTCTCCCAGGCGGCTCAACACTTCGGCGAAGCGTCTGTGCATCGCTTCGCTGGAGTGATGGTCCCCGACAAAGAGCACCCGGTAGGGCGAAAGGCGTGCCACCAGCTCCGCATCGCCGATACAGGCGGCCTGTTTCATATCGTAAACGCCGCACGACTGCGGCAGGATATGCTGCAATGCGGCCCGGGGGTGGGAGCAGCCCGAAAAGAGTATGAAAAAAACGGCGAGGGAAAGTGCCCTGAAATATTGCATGCAGTATAATATCCCAAATGCCTTAAGGGGTAGCGACGAGATGGCGATCCGCTTCAGCTTCAAATATTTTCTCTTCAACGCGTTCCGGGAGCTATTCCTCTATCACCACAGCTCGCTTGAATTCCGTGCCAAACTTTTTGCCGCGCTCATCTCGGCCGACAACGAAGCGAACGAGTGTGAATTCGACGTCGTCAAAGAGGCGGGGATGAAGATCTACAACGACGAGGACCGTTCAAATACGCTGGTACTGACGACGCGGGAGATGGTGGAAAAGGTCCTGAAAAACAATGGGCTCGACATCGACGCACTGGTCGAAGATATCATCCGCGACCTGCGTTCCGTGCCGCGCTACGCGCTGAAGATCGATCTGGACCAGCTGGAGCCGCTGCTCACATGCCAGGACGATCCCGACGTGACCGCCTACCAGGAGAGTATCCTGCGGCTCTTCGGAGAGCTGCGCAGCGAGTTTGTTTCCGCTTGAGCGGGCGATCAGCCCTTGTAGGGAACGAGCTCGTATCCCTCGCTCATCAGCTTCATGACGCCGCCGGCGAGGTTCTTGACGTTGTAGCCCTGCTGCTTCATGAACATGGCGACCTGCGCCGTACGGGAACCGGTGCGGCAGATGAAGCCGATCTCTTTCTCTTTGCCACCAAGTGCATCCATTGCCTTCATAAAGCCTTCCGCGTCGTAGCTGCCGTCCATCTGGAAAAAGGTGACCGTTTTACATCCCGGAACGACGCCCGTTTGCATCCACTCCATCTCGGTGCGGATATCGACGACGACCATATCGGAGTTTTCCAGCAGCTCTTTGTCCGGATATACGTTAAGACTTGACATTATCTTCCCTTTGAAATCATTAGGTTATAAAAATTAGGCAAAATTATATCGGCTATCATTTAAACGAATTTTATTCCTGTTTTAATAGCCAATTTCGTTAAAGCAGTTATAATACTGCGACTTTTGCACGGGGTGACGGCATGATCCGACGGTTTTTCAAACGCAGCCGCTTCAATGAAAAGTATGCCGACGTCATCGCAAAGTATAAAATACCCCGTGCTTTTCTAAGCGTGAACAGACACGCAGTTGCAAAAGGCGTTCTTGTCGGCCTTTTCATCGCCTTTATCCCCATGCCGGCGCAGATGGTCGCCATCGTGCTGCTGCAGCCGCTTTTCCGCTTCAACCTGCCGCTCTCCATTGCCCTGGTCTGGATCACCAACCCCGCGACGATGCCTTTTATCTACTATGTCGAGTATCAAACCGGCGGCTTCCTGCTCGGCATGCACAATCTGCCACACGTTGCTATGAGCCTGGAGTGGTTTGAGCAGAACTTCGATGCGATCGTTGTGCCGCTGTATACGGGCGCCCTCTTCTACTCTACCCTCTTTTCAGTCGCAGGCTACTACCTGGTCCAGCGCCTCTGGATCGTTTCCGTACGGCGGCATCACCGCCGCAGACGCTCCTAGAGCGCGAAACGTTCCGGATCGAAAAAACTGTCGTCGGAGATATGGCCGAAGGCCGCGTTGATCGACGTGAAGAGGTCGGGGTATTTTCCCTCCATCTCCGAGAGCATCGTCTTCATCTCGGCGCGTGCGTAGGGCATCTTGACATCGAAACGCATGGAGGGGCATGCCTCGTCGCCGATGGTCGGCCAGTCGTTGTCGTGCGCGGCGGCGGCAAGCTGGCGTTCGCGCATCTGGATCAGGGGGCGGATGACAATGAGGCCGTTGTCCGCCCGGTACTTCGGGGCGAGTGAACGCAGGTGCCCGTTGTAGATCAGGTTCATAAAAAAGCTTTCGGCTGCGTCATCGAGGTGGTGCCCCAGGGCGACCTTGTTGCAGCCGAACTTCTCCGCGGCGCTGTAAAGCGACCCGCGGCGCATCCGCGAGAAAAAACTGCAGTACGAGGAGTTTTTGCGGATTTTCTCCTTGGCCGTGTCGTAGATGTTCGTATCGTGGATGTGATGCTCAATGCCGTGAGAGCGGCAGTGTTCGATCAGCGCGGAAAAATCCTCTCCCATCCCGTATGCAACGGTCACGGCGATCAATTCGAAGTTGAAGGGCGCGCGGCGCTGCTGCTCCTTCATGGCATGCACGAGGGTCAGGGAGTCTTTGCCTCCCGAGAGCCCCACGAGGATACGGTCTCCCTCCTCGACCAGGTTGAAAGCAGCGTTGGTGCGGCCGAGCTGCCGCATGATTTTTTTACTGACCATGGGTGGCGGCGATCTTCTCCAGCATCCCCATGACGAAACTGCTGCTGACCTGTGATGAGTGCTTCAGGAATTCGTCGAAATCGAACGTCGCGTCCAAGTCTGCGGCGTCGCTGATCGCGCGCAGCACGAAGAAGGGAACCTGCATCGCATCGCAGACGACGGCAACGGCCGCCCCCTCCATTTCGATAGCGTCCGCCTCGAAGGTCTTTTCAATCCAGGCTTTACGCTCCGCGTCTGCGATGAACTGGTCGCCGGTCGCGATGATCCCCCCTTTGAGTTCGATCCCCTTCTCCTCGGCCACGCTTCTGGCCATATGCAGGAGCTCGCGGGACGGTTCAACGTAGACCTTGCCTTCGGGCACAAAACCGTGCGGGTGACCGAACGCCGTGATGTCAAGGTCATGCTGGCACAGCTGCGTCGCCGCGATCAGATCACCGATTTTCAGGTCAGGGTTCACGGCACCCGCCACCCCGGTGAAAAGCAGCATCTCGCAGCCGAACTTCTCCAGCATTGTCGCGGCGGTCAATGCCGCGTTCACCTTGCCGATCTTGCTGTAGCCCAGCACGATATCAAGCCCTTTGAAACGGGCCTCGTGGTAGAGGTTCCCGGCATATTCGACGTCGTTGTGCTTCTTGAAGTATTTGAGCAGCGGTTCGTGTTCCCCCGCGTCGAGAAACGGCTCCACCTCTTCGACCATGGCCCCCATAATGGCAATTTTCATCATTTTTCCTGCATCGTAAAATTGGTGCAATTATAGCCAAAGAGCTTCAGAGCGCGGTAAAATGCACGCAGGGGCGCAATACGCTACAATGGCGTAACGCCTTCGGGAGAAGTTCCCGGAGCATTCTGCCACAAAGAGCCGCCGTGACCTCCAAACCTTTTACCACTCTTCCCCTGCCCGCAGCACTGCAGCAGAACCTGGATGCCCTAGGCTACCGCCGTATGACCCCCGTACAGGAACAGAGCCTTCCGGCGCTGCTTGAAGGCAAAGACGCCATCGTCCGCGCGCAAACCGGCAGCGGTAAGACCCTCGCCTTCGGGATCGGCACGATCATGAAGCTCGCAGAGAATGAATCGGATGTTCAGGGGCTTATTCTCTGTCCGACGCGGGAGCTGGCCGAACAGGTGGCCGGAGAGCTGCGACGCCTCTCCCGCCACCGGCCGAACATCAAAATTCTGACGCTCTGCGGCGGGGTGCCGCTGGCACCGCAGCGCGACTCGCTGCAGTACGGAGCGCACATCGTCGTGGGCACCCCGGGGCGGGTCCTCGATCACCTGGGGAAAAAAACGCTTTCGCTCTCGAAGGTGCATACCCTGGTACTCGACGAGGCCGACAGGATGCTGGACCTGGGCTTTCACGACGCCATCATGAAGATCGCTTCGCACCTGACTTCCTCCCGCCAGAGCCTGCTCTTTTCGGCCACCTTCCCCGAGACGATCGCCGCCATCGCTGCCGCGCTGCTGCGCGATCCTGTGACTGTGGAGGTCGAGAATAGCGCTTCCGAGGTGACGCTCACACAGCATTTCTTCAAGGTAAAAGGGGAGAAGGTCGGGACGCTCGTGCGTCTTCTCGGTCATTACAGCCCCGAATCTGCCGTCGTTTTCTGCAATACGAAGGCGGGCTGCGATGCGTTGGCGATCGCCCTTGCCGAGCAGGGCTACGACGCGGCCGTCCTACACGGCGACCTGCGCCAGGGCGAACGCACCGAGGTCCTGACGCGTTTTGCCCTCGGCGGGATCCGGCTGCTCATCGCGACGGACGTCGCCGCGCGGGGACTCGATATCAAGGCGCTGGGCGCGGTCATCAATTTCGACCTGCCCGAAAAGCCCGAAACCTACCTCCACCGCGTCGGCCGTACGGCCCGGGCGGGCAGCACCGGCATGGCCCTGACGCTCTTTACCCCCAAGCAGCAGCCGGCCGCCGAACGGCTGGCCGAAGCCGGCGAGACGCCTTTCAGCCCCGAAGACGCCTCCGGTTTCCCCCCGGCTGACCCCGTACGTTTTCTCCCCGATTTCGCCATCCTGCGGATCGACGGCGGCCGGAAGCAGAAACTGCGCCCCGGCGACCTGCTCGGTGCCCTCTGTGCCTCCGGCGGCATCGACGGTAAAGCGGTGGGCAACATCGCCGTCCATGACACCCTGGCCTACGTCGCTGTCGAGCAGGGTGTCGCCGACACCGCCCTGCAGCAGCTGAACCGCGGCAAGATCAAGGGCAAAAAGTTCCGCGTGAGGATCGCGCAGTGACCATTTTCGTCGACGGGGACGCCTTCCCCAACCTCCTCAAACCCATCGTGGTGCGCGCCGTCGAACGGGTGAAACTGCCCCTGGTGCTTGTCTCGAACAAACCCGTCCGGCTGGGAGACTCTTCCTTGATAAAGACGGTCATCGTGGCGGCCGGAGCCGACGCCGCCGATGACAGGATCGTTGAGCTGCTCTCCCCCGGCGACCTCGTCATCACGACGGATATCCCCCTGGCAGACCGGGTCCTCGCCAAAGCCGCCCATGCCATCGACCACCGCGGGGAGCGCTACACCGCAGACAACATCAAGCAGTACCTTGCGATGCGCAACCTGATGGAGACGATCCGCGACACCGGCGTCGTCACCGGAGGGCCGAAACCCTTCAGTCCCAAAGACGCCCACGCTTTCGCCAACGCCCTGCACCGGTTTCTGACCGAACACGGCATGGCGTAGCGGGGGGAAGAGAATAGAAGTACGTTTTCTGGATAAACTGCGACGGCGTTGCTGCCGCGGTCTGGAAAGGGGTCTCAGTCGATCTTGGCGAGCCACTTCTCGACGTCATGCAGACGGTGGTCCGGGGTGACACTGACCACGGCTTCGTCAAAGAGCGGCAGCGTCTCTTCCGCTTCGCCGCGCGGCGTGATAACACGGCTGCCGCCCCAGAAGCCCAGACCGTCCTCGAAACCGACACGGTTGACGAAAACGACGTAGGCGTTGGAGAGCTGCGCGAGGGATTTGAGCAGCGCGTCCCACTGCCCCTCTATGGCCAATCCATCCTCCTCGAAACCCCGTGCCGGCGAGTTGGCGATCACATAGACGAATTCCGGTTTGAGCGCCGCAACGTCGGCCATTGTCTGAGCGCGCCAGAGATCCTCGCAGACAAGCATGACACTCCGACCGTATGTCGTGTCAAAGGCTTCGATGCGCTCTCCCCTGAAAAAGTAGCGCGCCTCTTCGAACATCCCGTAATTGGGCAGGTGCAGTTTTCGGTGGAGATGACGCAGTTCGCCGCCGCTGAAATAGCACGCGGTGTTGTAGGTGCGACCATTCTCTTTGAGGGCCGCACCGACGACGATATCGCAGGCGAGACTCGCTTTGGCAAGCGGTTCCAGTTCCGGCAGCGTCCAGGCATCTTCAAAGACCTTGTCCTGAAGCAGGTAGCCGTTGAGCGCCAGTTCCGGGAAGACGATGACGTCGTTGCGTCCGGAATAGGCAGCCGCCAGCGCTTCGCACGCCCCAAGGTTCGTACGGTTCAGCCGGGGTGCATTCTGGACGAGTGTGACGGTCATGAGAGTGCGTCGAGGGTAGCCTGGAGCGAATCCATGTCGAAGACGTTCAAGGTCTTCATCTCTTTGGCGATGCGGCGGTTAAGGCCCGCAAGGACCTTGCCGTTGCCGAACTCGATGGCGAGGTCGACGTCCGGGGCAATCGCGGCGACGGACTGTTTGTAGCGGACCGGGTAGATCAGCTGTTCGCTGAGCAGCTCCACCGCTTGCTGCTTCGTGTGGTACGGCTTGGCCGTGACGTTGGAGATGATCGGTGCGTCGAAGGGATCGTGCAGCACTTTCTCCAGCTCGGCGCGCAGCGGGTCCTGTGCGGCGGAGAGCAGCGGGCAGTGGCTGGCGACCGACATGTTCAGCAGCAGCGCACGCTTGGCTCCGGCCTCTTTGAAAGTTGCTTCGAGGCTCTGAAGGTCCGGTTTGAGACCGGCAACGACAAGCTGGCCGTCCTGGTTGTAATTCGCAGGCCAGACCTGCTTGTTCTCTTTGTTGCGCGCATCGGTACAGATCGTCTCGACCGCTGCGTCGTCAAGACCGACGATGACCATCATCCCCGCCTCGACGCCTTCACAGGCCCCCTGCATCAGCTGGCCGCGCTTGTGCACCAGCTCGACGGCGTCGAGGTAATCGATCGCCCCGCTCGCGCAGACGGCGGACACTTCGCCGAGGGAGTGCCCCAGCAGCAGTGTCGGCGCCGTTGGACGCGCCTCCTGAAAGAGCTTATAAGCCATCATCGACACCAGCAGAATCGCCGGCTGGGTATAGGCTGTCTGATCGAGTTTCGCATTCTCCTCGAACATCAACGCTTTGAAATCGACCCCAATACGGTCGCTGGCCTTCTCGACCATCTCTTTTGCATAATCAGACGCCTCGTAGAACGCCTTGCCCATACCGACACTCTGGCTCCCCTGTCCCGGGAACACCATCGCGATTTTCTGACTCATTTCTCCTCCTGAATTATGATTCAAGCAGACCGAACTGCTCGTTTTCCGCAATCTTTTTGCGCAGGGTGTTGCGGTTGAGACCCAGGCGTTCCGCCAGCTGCAGCTGCGATTTGAACTTGCGCAGTCCCGTACGGATCAGCGGGACCTCGTAGAGGTGCAGGAATTTGCGGTAATCGTTGTGCGACCCCATCTGCGACTGTAAATAACGTTCCATCACCTGTATCACTTCCGCTTCGTTGACGCCACCCATCAGGCGCTCGAAATAGATCTGCTTGCGCAGGGAGTAGGCGTTGTCGCTCAGGTCCGGTTTTTTACCGGAGGGAGAAGCCTCGGGGGAGAGGTCGAAGATCCGGTCCGCCTCGGCATTGAAATGGCTGACAAGCAGCTCGACGTCCTCCGGGCGCTCGAGCAGCGGCGGCAGGGCGATCTTGACGCTGAAGAACTCCCAGATCGCATCGGAAAGGTATTCGGATGATGCCGTGGCGATCAGACGGAGCTTTTCCGTTTTGACCCGCTCGAAAAGCAGCGTAATGTTCGGACAGTGTTCAATATGCGTCAAAACAACTTCGTCATTGCTTTCAAGCGCATTGAGCACATTGTCAAAATCCCGCGCATCCAACACGACCGCGCCGGGCAGGATCACCCGTGCAAGCGTCTGTTTGCCTGTTCCCTTCGGTCCGCTGATAAGTGCGTTGACCTGGAGGGTCTTGAGGAGAGTCGCCGTCCGCAGCGCTTCGGTCGAAGCGTGTGAGGCCGCCAGAAACTCAGTGGCAGCCACAGCTATGTCCGCCGCTACTTCCGCAGCAGCTGTCATCAACCTTATTCTCTGCCGGAACGCCGCTGGCGATTTCATCGGCCGTCGCGTCACGTACTTCATTGATCGTGACGCTGAAGATCAGATCTTTTCCGGCCATCGGATGGTTGAAATCGACAAGAACGCTCTCGTCTTTGATCTCTTTGACGACGACCTGGACCGTACCGCCGTCTTCACCCTGACCGTAGAGTGTCATGCCTTCTTGAAGATCGATACCGGCGAACTGCTCTTTCGGAACATCCTGAGTCGCTTCGGGATTGTAGTCGCCGTAAGCGTCAGAGGCTTTAACCAGGACATCGCCCTTTTCGCCTGCTGCCATATCCTGGATACCCGCTTCGAGGCCCGGAATGATCTGTCCCTTGCCGAACATAAAGACGAGCGGCTGACCGCCGATGTTGGAGTCAACGACCTTGCCGTCGGCCTGAACTTCATACTGGATGGATACGACTTGATTCGTTTCGATTGCCATAATATTACCTTTACAAAAATTTAGGGATTCTAACCCGATCTAACTATAGCGCGGCTGAAAAAGTGGCGCTATAGCTGCCTACAAAGTATTCAGAAGCCGTTCTGCTTCCGCTGCTTCACCGGAGGCAGGGTATTTAGCGATAAGTGACCGGAGAAACTTTTTCGCGTTTGCCGAATCACCGGTATGCATCATACATTCCGCACTGTGGAGCATCAGTGTCGGCATAAACGATGTTTTCGAAGAACGGGCCGCGCTCTCCTTGAAATATGAAAGCGCTTTGGACCACTCTTTGCGGTAGTGCCACATCTCCCCGATCATGAAGTGTGCATAGGCCGGTTTGTAGTTGCGGCGGATCAGCTCCTCGTACATCGGGATGGCATCTTTGAAGTAGAGCTTGTTATAGCTTGCCTTCGCTTCGGCGGCAAGCTCCTTGCTCGATTTTGACTCCAGGGATGCCCCCGCCGCCGGAGCGCTGACGCTTTTAAGGGTTTTGCCCAGATCGCGTTTGAAGGCGTTGATCTCCCCGACAAGCGCGTTGAACTCATCCTTGGAAACGTAATTGGCGTTGATGGCGTCCACCTGTGTCGCCATGCTCTCCAGGAGCGACTTCAACGAAGCGATATTGGCCTCGTCCGCCCGGACCGCCTCTTCCAGTGCCGCGATCTTGGCATCACGCTGGGCACCGATGTCTTCGCCGGATGTCAGTTCCGTGACTTTGAGCTTGTTTTCCTGGGTTTTTTCCGCCAACCCTTCGATAATCGTCTGCAACCCGTCAATGCGTTCGCGCAGGCTCTGAAGCTGTGCACTGTTCTCTTGGGATTTGCGTTTGGTATTCTTGAGGTTCTGCCGGTTTTCGACAATCTTTTTTTCGGATTCAGTCAACCCATAGGGCGAATCGCTGTCAAGATTGCCGGCACCGAATACGGAGGGCTCAGACGCCTGAAGCTGAAGCAGCAAGGCGCCCGCCAGAAGGAGGGAAAGACGTTTCATTTGTCCCGATTACGGAAGAAGTTTGAAATCGTCGCGGCGGTTCTTGGCCCAGCACTCCTGTGTCTTTTCGACACAGACCGGATTGCTTTCGCCGTAGCTGACCATGCTGATACGTTCGGCGCTTACGCCTTCGGCGACCAGCGCATCTTTGGCGGCTTTTGCGCGTTTGAGGCCCAGGGCGAAGTTGTACTCGTCGCTACCCCATTCGTCACAGTTACCTTCGATTTTGATGTTAAAGGCAGCTGCCTTGCCCTGCATCAGTGCCGCATTTGTCTGGAGCTTCGAAGATGCTTCCATGCTGATATCGAATTTGTCGAAAGCGAAGTAGATGGAGTCCATCTGGCTTTCCAGTGCGCTCATCGTCTCTTCACCGATCTCGATCGTGCTGTCGCTGACACCTGCATTCTCATCGACGACAACAGTATCTGCATCCGCCGCACTCTCCATCTGGCTGCTTTCCGCACCCGTCTGCGTCTCATCGATCGCCGGTGTTTTAGAGCTACATCCAGCCAACAACATCAGAACTACACTGCTGTATACCAACACATTTTTCATCACAATCCTTTAGGGAGTCCGAACAGAGCCTTTCACGAGGGTGTTCATTAATTAATCCAGAAGATTTTAGCAAAAAAAACTTAACAGGATATAGCAACCTGCTTTAAGTTTACGGATTACCAGTCCAAAGACTGGATTTTTCCGCTTGCGAGGGGGAACAAAAAGTTTTTGTTCTGGGCCAGACGGATCACCCCGATGGCACTTTGCTGTTTGTAGTTTTTGATATAGATGATGGCATCGCCGTCATTGGAGAAGCGCGGGAACTCGTTGATGCCCGTGGCGGTCAGGCGGCGGATAAAGTCCGTCTTCATCGAAATCAGGTGGAGGTTGAAGGTATTCGGACCGAAGGCATTGTTCGTTTCACGGGATTTGTAAACGACATATTCGTTGTGCGCACTGCACGCGGAGTTGTCTTTTCCGTAAAAGACCAGCTGTTCGATCTTGGCTTCGCCCGGGCGCTTTGCAAAGACATTCGGATACCCGAGACGGTTGGAGATAAAGACGACACGGCCGTCGTTCATAAACTGCCCGTTAACGTCGATGCCGCCGTAGGTCGTGACCCGCTTGGCCGTTTTCGTGGCGGTGTCATAGAGGTAGATGTCGGGTTGGCCGTTGGGCGCCATTGTCAGCAGCAGATCCCGTCCGTCCCGTCTGACATCGGAGCAGACCAGCATCCCGTCCGAACTCATGATCGCATTGCGCGCACCGGTGCGGACGTCGATCTTGAAGAGGGTCGGTTTGTTTCCGCTGAGGGAGGTGTAATAAAACGCGGTGTGCGCCTCGTCCGCCCATTTCGGAAAGACGTTGAGTCCTCCTTTGATCATAACATGCTGATAAGAGAGGGTATAGTCTGCAATGACGATTTCGCTCTCCATACGCCCTTTGAGACGTGCGAAGATAATCTTGCGCTTGAGCCACTCCAGCGGCGCCTGGCCGAAGAAATCGTTAATGTCATAGGCGATCGCGTGCGCCACAAAGGGGCTCATGCCCGTGTTGGCCACCCGGTAGCTTTTCTGCATCACGACCTTGTCGTCCTGGAAAAGGCGGATGTCGGCGACAAAAGCGGCATCGTCGTCGCGCAGGCGGAAACGCAGCGTGTAATCCATGGCACGGTTCAGTATCGAAGCGTTATCAAAATGGGTCGTGGCGTAGTGGTGGTCGACATTGAAGAGCGTCAAGACGTTCAGATCGCTCGAAAGCAGTCTGAAAAAACGTTTGGCCGGCGTACCGGTGAAATCGACGGAGGCATCCTCCACGGCAATGGAAGGAAGACTGTCGGCTTCTTTTACTACTTCAATGGTCGCATCGGCGGCGAACATCAACGTCACACTCATCATCATGGCAATGAAAAAACGCATCGTTACTCCTTGGAGACCAGGCTGACATCCAGCACGGCCTCATTTCCTTTTGGGTTTCTCTCGAACCTGACGCGCAGGAGGCGCTGCTCCAGCTGCGTGACCTCCCGGTCGAAAAATGCCTCGCCGGAAGGGCGCAGCACTTTAAAACGCGTCATCTTGCCGCTGGCCGAAATCCAGATGCGGATCAGTGAAACCGAGCCTTCGGAATTGACCGGCGGGAAGAAGTTCTCATAGATAGTGGCCTGTATTTTAGCGTAATACGCATTGACTTCCGCGCCGCCCGACGCGCTCTGCCCGCCGGCTTCCTGCGAGGGGCGTACGAGGTTCAGATTCTTGACCTTCTCAGCCGTTGCAGTCGTGTCGCGCTTCTTCGTTGTTTTAATGCGCTTTTGGAGGTTGGCAAGCCGCTTTGTATCGATCTTTTTCTGCTCGTCCAGCCGCTTGGTATGCACGATCTTCTGCGTCTGGATATCCGAAAAGAGCGAGGAGATATCCTCAACAGGCGTGGGGCTCTCTTCAGGCTCGGGGGTGGGTTCCGGCGCCGCTTCTTGTTTGGGTACAGGTTTGGGGGTATTGTTCTGTTTTGAAGTCACCAGCGGGACATCCACCAGGGAAACAGAGACCGCAGAACTTTTCGTCATAGCGTAACTGTGCATTTTGTCCAGTCCCCGAAGGAGCTGGAAAAAAAGCAGGATGATCAGGACAAAAAGGACAACGGCATAGAGCCCGCCCAGATAGAAGTCCCTGGGGTCGTCAACCGTTGGTAGCGAGAGAGACTTCACTGAAACCTGCCTGTTTTACCGCCGCCAGAACCGACATCACCATTCCGTAATCCAGTGAACGGTCGGCACTGATCGTCACCGTTGACTTGGCATCGAGATTCTGTTCGGCAAAACGGTAGAAGTTGTCGATGAACCCGAGACGGTCGAATTTCTCTTTGTTGACGAGAATGACGCCCTCTTTCGTAATGACAATGTGTACCGGGGGTTTTTTCTGCATCTGCTGCTGTGCCGAACCCTGGGGGAGATTGATCAGCTCTTCATAGACAATGTTCGGAGCGATGACCATCAAGATCGCCAGAAGCACGAGCATCACGTCCACGAGGGGCGTAATGTTCAGTTCCGGGCGCTCATCCCAGTCGAATACGCTCACGCGGCGTCCGTCTCTTTCGCCATCAGGGCATCGCGCTGCATCTGCAGCAGCCCTGTCAGCTCGTACGCACGGCGTTTGAGGATCTGGTGGTAGGTGTACGCGAAGATCGCGACGAAGATCCCCGCCGCCGTCGCAACAAGCGCATCGGAGACGCCGGCGGCGATAACAGCCATCGTCCCGCTGGCACTACCGATGTTGTTGAAGGTATCAAGGATGGAGACAACCGTACCGAACAGCCCGATAAACGGTGCTGTAGAGGCGACAACGGAGAGAATCGCCAACCCTTTCGTTGCTTCTTTCGTACCGGCGAAAAGTCCCAGGTCGAAGAGTTCCGCGGAGAGACGTTTGCTGCTCTTGATAAAGTGGTTCAGGTAGGAGTTTGCTGCAATCCCCTGTGCACCCATCAAAAGCGATTCAAGCGAATCCGTCTCTTTGTCGACCCAGCGATTGAGTGAAAGAAAGCGGTAGAAAAAGGTCCAGTTGATAACGATGAAATAGAGCGCAAGCAGTGCCAGGACCGCGAGGGTGACACTGTTGCTTTTGAGATAGTAGTCGCTGAGCGAATCAAACATGATCGTCGCTTACAGCAGTTTGTGTGCAGCCGATTCGATCTTGGCTGAGACCGAAGCCAGTGCCATCTTGGAGTCCGAAACATCCGACAGGAGTTTTTTCGCATCCTCGAGGACCTTGGCGATTTCGCTTTCGCCTTCACCGCGGATCGCGACGGCACCGTCGACCAGCACCGTCACTTTCGATTCAGTCACCTGAACCACACCCCAGTTCACGACGATGGACTCGGTGCGTTTCTCTGCAGTGACGATGTCAATGACGCCGGCTTTGAGCTGCGTAGTCAAAGAGGCGTGGCGCGGCAGTACACCGAACTCACCCTCTTCACCCGGCAGCGTGACTTCGACGGCTTCATTATCAAAAATGAGGCCGTTCGGCGTGATCACTTCCAGTTTAAAAGTATCCATTACTTATTCCTTTTGGACTGAAAAAGATTACGCTTTGGCTTTTTCAGCTTTTTCGATCGCCTCTTTCATGTCACCGACCATATAGAATGCGTTTTCCGGCATGTGGTCGTATTCACCTTCGAGAATTCCCTTGAAGCCTTTGATCGTGTCTTCCAGAGTGACATATTTACCCGGAGCGCCCGTGAAGACCTCTGCAACGAAGAACGGCTGAGAAAGGAACTTCTCGATCTTACGTGCGCGTTCGACAGTCGCTTTGTCGTCTTCGGAAAGCTCGTCCATACCGAGAATCGCGATGATATCCTGCAGGTCTTTGTACTTCTGCAGTGTCTTCTGGACACCGCGAGCGACGTTATAGTGCTCTTCGCCGATGATCTGCGGGTCGAGCAGGCGAGACGTAGAGTCAAGCGGGTCGACGGCCGGGTAGATACCTTTTTCCGCGATTTTACGGTTCAGAACCGTCGTCGCATCAAGGTGGGCAAAGACAGACGCCGGTGCCGGGTCAGTCAGGTCATCCGCAGGGACGTAAACCGCCTGGACGGAAGTGATTGAACCCTTCGTCGTAGACGTAATACGGTCCTGGAGCGCACCCATCTCGCGTGCCAGTGTCGGCTGGTAACCAACTGCGGACGGAATACGGCCGAGAAGTGCAGACATCTCGGAACCGGACTGCGCGAAACGGAAGATGTTGTCGATGAACATCAGAACGTCGAGGCCTTTTTCATCACGGAAGTATTCCGCCATGGTCAGACCCGTCAGGGCGATACGGTTACGTGCTCCCGGAGGCTCGCTCATCTGGCCGTAGCAGAGGGCAACTTTATCCAGAACGTTCGAGTCTTTCATCTCGTGGTAGAGGTCGTTACCTTCACGGGTACGCTCACCGACACCGGCGAAGACGGAGTAACCGCTGTGTGCATGTGCGACGTTGTGGATCAGCTCCATGATAATGACGGTTTTACCGACACCGGCACCACCGAACAGACCGACTTTACCACCTTTGGCGTACGGCGCGAGGAGGTCGACGACTTTGATACCGGTTTCGAACATCTCAGTCTTCGTGCTCTGCTCGACAAGCGGCGGAGGATCACGGTGGATAGACCACATTTCAGCGTCAGTGACCTGATCGCCTTCGTCGATCGTTTCACCGATAACGTTGAAGATACGGCCGAGAACTTTGTCACCGACCGGTACTTTGATCGGAGCGCCTGTCGCGACGGCTTCCGTACCGCGGACAAGACCTTCGGTCATATCCATGGCGATCGTACGGACACGACCGTCACCGAGGTGGGAAGCAACTTCGAGTACCAGACGGTATTCGTTGCCTTCCACACTTGCTTTTACCTCGATCGCTTCATTGATCGCAGGAAGATTTCCGTCGAACTCAACGTCGACAACCGGTCCCATGACCTGGATAATTTTTCCAACCATTCGATTCCTCCTATTTCATCGATTCGACGCCGCTGATGATTTCGATCAGCTCGGTCGTAATTGCTTCCTGACGCGCCTTGTTGTATTGGACTGTCAGTTTCTTCACCATCTCTTTGGCGTTGTTCGTAGCCGCATCCATCGCCTGCATACGTGCAGAGTGCTCCGCCGCGACCGAATCGATCAGGGCGTAGTACATGTTGTACTCGGCATACTTTGTCAGCAGGGCGTCCAGCATCTTTTCACTGTCTTCCGCTTCCAGTTCCAGCAGGGAACCTTTGCTAACGTCGTTACAGTCAAACTCTTCCGTATCGACCGGCATGATGCGGTTGACGTGGAGTTCCTGCGTGATGACGTTCTTGTAGCCGTTGTAGACGACATAGACGCCGTCGATCTTGCCGTCTTTGAAGTCCTGGATGGATGCATCCATGAACTCGGCGGCGCGATCCATGTCCGGCGCAGAGCTCAGACCGATCTCTTCGTCGAGCATCTCCACCTGGTTGTAGTTGAAGAACTCGATCCCTTTCTTGCCGATACCGCGAAGGCGGACTTTCACCTTCTCGTCTTTAAACTCGGCCATCAGCTTGCGAACGGCTTTGATCGTCTGCATATTGAAGCCGCCACAGAGACCCTTGTCGGCCGTCACGAAAATGATATCGACCATTTTCGGCGCTTCAATCTCGGAGAACGCGCGGTTTTCGATACCGCCGATCTTCATACATTCGATCTGGCTGGCCAGTTCAGAGATCATGGCATTCGTTTTTTCGGCAAAAAGACGTGAGCGCTTTGCGAGCTCTTCCGCACGACGGAGTTTCGCCGTGGAGACGAGCTTCATCGCACGTGTCGTCTTCTGCGTGCTAGAGACACTCTTGATCTGTCGTTGAATATCTTTTAAGTTGGCCATGATGGTCCTTACTCAGCGACGAAAGACGCTTTGAACTCTTCGATCGCTTTTTTCATCAGTGCACTCGTCTCATCATCGATTTTGGATGTAGAACGGATGTTCTCGAAAATCTGAGGATAAGAAGCTTCCACGAACGGATACAGTTCTGCTTCGAACTTGACAACGCTGCTTGCCGGCAGATCGTCGAGGTAACCTTCGTTACCCGCGAAGATGACCAGTGCCTGCTTCTCAGCTGTCAGCGGAGAGTACGGCGGCTGCTTCAGAACTTCGACCATGCGCTGACCACGCTCGAGCTGCTTGCGGCTGACTTCGTCGAGGTCGGAAGCGAACTGGGCGAACGCCTGGAGTTCGCGGTACTGAGCCAGGTCGAGGCGCAGTGTACCGGCAACCTGCTTGGTTGCTTTGATCTGTGCAGCACCACCGACGCGTGATACGGAGAGACCAACGTTGATCGCCGGGCGGATACCGGAGTTGAACAGGTCAGTCTCGAGGAAGATCTGTCCGTCGGTAATGGAGATGACGTTCGTCGGGATGTATGCCGCAACGTCACCAGCCTGCGTTTCAATGATCGGCAGCGCCGTCAGTGAACCTGCACCTTTCTCATCGTTGAGCTTCGCAGCACGCTCGAGGAGGCGGGAGTGGAGATAGAAGACGTCACCCGGGAACGCTTCGCGACCCGGAGGGCGGCGGAGGATCAGGGACATTTCACGGTAAGCGACCGCATGCTTGGAAAGGTCATCGTAAACGATCAGACCGTGGCGAGCGTTGTCACGGAAGTATTCACCCATCGTGACACCCGTGTACGGTGCGAGGAACTGCAGTGCAGCCGCTTCAGACGCTGTCGCGGAAACGATGATAGTGTACTCGAGGGCACCGTGCTCTTCGAGGCGACGGACGACCTGAGCGACCGTAGACTCTTTCTGACCGACAGCAACGTAGATACAGACAACGCCGTTGCCTTTCTGGTTGATGATCGTGTCGAGTGCAACAGTGGTTTTACCTGTCTGGCGGTCACCGATGATCAGCTCGCGCTGACCGCGGCCGATCGGCACGAGGGCGTCAATAGACTTGATACCCGTTGCCATCGGTTCATGGACGGACTTACGTGCCATGATGCCCGGTGCTTTCTCTTCGACGAAACGGTTTTCCGTTGCTTCGATCGGGCCTTTGCCGTCAATAGGCTCACCCAGGGCGTTGACAACGCGACCCAGCAGTGCGTCACCGACCGGTACGCGCAGCAGTTTGCCCAGGCGCTTGACGCTCATGCCTTCGCGCAGTGCACCGCTTTTACCGAGGATAACAACACCGACGCTGCTCTCTTCGAGGTTGAGGACAAGACCCTGAGTCCCGTCTTCGAATTCGACCATTTCACCGGCCATTGCATTGGACAGGCCATAGACCTGAGCAACACCGTCTCCGTAAGAGACGATCTTCCCTGTTTCATTAATCTCGACGTTCAGTTCAAAGTTTTCAATACGTTCTTTGATAATTGAACTGATTTCATCTGCTTGTACTTTTGCTACCACTATGCTATCTCCTTTCCAAGATCAAATTGCTTTTAAGATGTGCTCAACCAGTTGAGCGTTCATGCGGCTCTTCGAGAGGCTGACCTCGACACCGAGGTCCTCCACTTCAACTTTGATACCGTCATAATCCGATGCGACGAAAGCGAGCGTGATCGTCGCATCCATCTTTTTACCCAGGTCACTGCTCAGCGCCGCGAGGGTCGATGCTTCAACCTCCGTGTTGCTGTAGACCTTGCCTTCATAGGTTTTGTTCATCCCTGCCAGTGTCAGGCGGAGTGACTCCGCAATCGCCGGGATAACCGTCAGGCGCTTTTTCTCGACCAGCAGTTTGATCAGATTGTTCACTGCGCTGCTGTCAGCACCCGCTACGATGGCGAGCAGGAGCTCTTCTTTCGCAGCGTCGCCAATCTGGGGGTCATTGATGATATCGGCAAACGCTTTCTCTTTATAAGCGTCTGCGAGTGCATCAAAAAGGGTTTTCGTATTGGCAAGAGCCTCGGCATCCATCATGGAAGTGAGGGCTTTGACGTAACGTTGTGCGATCATCGCTTCCATTAAGCCACCTTCTTCATAATGATGTCAGCCATCTTCTCTTTGTCGAGAGAAGCTGTACTCTGTGCCGTTACGTCTGAAAGAACAGTTTCAACGACGCCGCGCACCATCTGGCGTTCCGCGAGGCCCTCTTTGTCTTTCATCTGTTTTTCGAGAACGGCGATCTCATTGGCAGACTGGACTTCAATCTGTTTCTTGAGAACCTCTTTCTCTTTTTCCGTTGTCGCCGTCAGTTCTGCCGCAAAGGTTTTTGCCTCTTCGACACGCGCTTCCGCAGCGGTTTTTTCCGCTTCGGAGGCACGCAGTTTCTCCTGAATGCTGTTCAGACGGTCGGCGATTTCACCGGCACGACCGGTGAAGAATCCCTTGACCGGCTTCGCCAGCAAATACCACAGGATTCCGGCGAAGATCAGGAAGTTGACCGTACGCGGAAGAATATCTGTCGCACCGTGCTCGGCACCGGATGAAGCAAAGAGCGATGCTGAAACGAACAGGGTCATTACCAACAGTTTTTTCATCATATCTCCTTATATCTTGCTGATCTTGGCGTTAACAGCCTCGACGTAAGCCGGGACCTCTGCAGCAAGCGCTGAGCGGAGGTTATCGCGCTCTGTCGCAAGTTCCGCCTCAAAGGCATCGTAGGCTTTGGCCAGCTCAGCACGCTTGGCACCGATGGCGGCTTCCGCCGCTTTTTTTGCATCCGCAATCACTTTTTCCCGTTCCGCAGCCGCTTGCAAACGTGCTTCGCTGATAATGGAATCTGCCGTTTCGTTCAGTGCGCTGACTTCGGCGTCGTTTGAGCCGATTTCCGCCAGATCGTTCTGAATGTCTTGGTCACGTTTTTCCATGAAAGCGAAGAGAGGTTTGTAGAGCATACCGTTTAGAACGGCGATAAGGATAAGGAAGACAACAGCTGTACTGATGAGCAGCAGTGGACTAATATCTAACATATCACCTCCTAAAAGTTGCGTGATTATACAACTTATAAATTAAAAACCCTGTTAAGTTGGGAGGTGAAAAAGCGAAAAAGGAGAAAAATTACAAAAGGGTGAAATTTTTTGGTTACAAATTAATGCAGCGGTCAGCCGAGGATGTCCAGAAAACGGGCAATCTCCTGCTCATCGCGAAAAGTGATGGTGATTTTGTTCGTTCCGGAGGCCACGGTAAACCCGCCGTCTGCGAGGGCGTTCCGTACGGCCCCGAGGTCGTATTCTGGGGCTTTCGGCTTCTCCTGTACTTCATGCTCGCCGCGGCTCTTCAACCGTTTGACCATCTGTTCCGTCTCGCGGACACTAAGCTTCTGGCCGTGGATAGAGTCAACCATCACCTTCTGCTCCTTGTCGGTCAGCCCGACGAGGACCTTGGCATGCCCGGCACTGATCGTACTGTCGATCAACGAGGAGAGGGTTTTCTTGGAAAGCTGCAGAAGGCGGAGGGTATTAGTAATGTGGCTGCGGCTTTTATGAACCACCGCCGCCAGCTCCTCCTGGGTCAGACCGTGGAGGTTGATCAGCTCTTCGTAGGCCTGGGCCAGTT
Organism: Sulfurimonas sp. HSL3-1; assembly: GCF_039645995.1. Taxonomy (NCBI): domain Bacteria; kingdom Pseudomonadati; phylum Campylobacterota; class Epsilonproteobacteria; order Campylobacterales; family Sulfurimonadaceae; genus Sulfurimonas; species Sulfurimonas diazotrophicus. Next base: position 766,646 of record NZ_CP147920.1, on the reverse strand, counting down.
CGACGACGTTGAGCTGCTCGCGCTGGATATTTTCGATCAGCGCATGCTGGCGCATCTGCGCCTCGTCCAGGGAGGCGATGACGGCACGAATCGTCTTCAGTTTCGCCAGTTTGCTTGCACGCCAGCGCCGCTCCCCCGCGACGAGGATGTAGCCGTCGACGTCTTCGACGAGGACGATGGGCTGGATCAGGCCGTGGGATTTGATAGAAGCGGCCAGTTCACTCAGCGCTTTTTCGTCAAAATGTTTCCGGGGCTGGAAAGGGTTCGGCCGTATCTGTGAGAGGGGGACCTCTACGACCTGGGCGTTTTTGGGGATTTCGTGATCGTAGGCTTCTTCGATCTCTCCGAGCAGTTCGCCCAGGCCGCGTCCGAGGGATTTCGCTTTTGCCATACCCATCCGTTACGCCAGGATAGCCTGGGCAAGGTTCTGGTACGCCATGGAGCCGCTGGAACGTCCGTCGTACAGGACCGCGGGTTTGCCGAAACTGGGGCTTTCCGCCAGTTTCACGTTGCGCGGGATGACGATGCAGTCGTCCATCTCGTCGGTGAAGAGCTTCTCTTTGAAGTGCTGGCGCAGGTCCGCCAGGACCTGCTTGGAAAGGTTGTTCTGGGAACTGTACATCGTCGGCAGGAATCCCTTGATCGCCAACGCAGGGTTGATCGTTTTACGGATCAGGCGTACCGTGTTGAGCAGCTGCGCCAGCCCCTCCAGGGCGAAAAACTCGCACTGGATCGGGATGATGACCGAATTCGAGGCACTCAGGGCGTTGATCGTCATCGGTCCCAGCGCCGGCGGCGAATCGATAATGACATAGTCATAATGCTCTTTGACCTGCGCGATCGCCTTTTTCATGATCAGTTCGCGCCCTTTGCTCTGGCTGGAGTCGTAATACTCTTTTTCCACCCCGACCAGGCCGATGTTCGAGGGTGCGAGATCCAGCATCGGCAGTTCGGTCGTCAGGATGATGTCGCCGAGCTTCTTTGCCCCGATCAATACATGGTAGATATTGAACTCGTAGTCGTTACGGGTATATCCCAGCGATGTCGTGGCATTGGCTTGGGGATCGGCATCGATCAGCAGCACCTTTTTCCCTTCAACGGCAAGGGACGCCGCGAGATTTACCGCAGTCGTCGTCTTGCCTACCCCGCCTTTTTGATTGGCGATTACAATTACTTCACTCATCGCTGGCTGTATATCCTTTGCCCGTCACACATAACCGATCCATCGTCGCACAACACCGCGTTTTCTAAGGAAAATTTATGATGATTATTATGCGTTTGGAACCGTCTGCTTTTGTCAAATTCTAGCGCGTATAGTCTGAAGATTTCCTTCCATTTTGGAAATCCTTCCACCCTTGAAAAATAATCATCTAATAACTTTTTTCGTGAAATTTCAATGTCAAGAGCGGCGAACCCCTCCGGGGCATTTTTCAAGTTGAGCCCGATGCCGCACACAAGGCTATTTTGTCGCAGTGTCGTGATCGTTCCGCCGATTTTCTGCTCCCCGATGTAAAAATCGTTCGGCCACTTCAGCCAGACTTCCGATCCCGCATCTTCAAGAACCATTTTGAGCAGAAAGGCAAAATAGATGGAGGAGGATTCAAGTTTGAGATCGGCAGGCAAAACGCTGCGTTCGACGGCAAAAGAGAAAAAGAGATTCCCCTCCAAACCCGTCCAGCTGTTCCCCCGGCTGCCGCGCCCCGCGTCCTGTACGTCCGCTACTACCGCAAATGGCGGCACAACCTCACCCTTTTTGAGCTGATCGATGAGATAGCGCTGGGTGGAATCGACCCGCTCAAGCCAGCGTATCGTCAAGACCGAGCCGTTTCCCGTTGAGGTAGTCAATGACCGCCATCGCTTTTTTCGACGGCGGTTGGACCGTCTCGATCCAGAGTGCCCCCGTGCTGCAGCCGATCTTTACCTGTGATTTCTCAACGGCAAGAATACGTCCCGGTACAAAGCTTCCCTCTTCCTCCGCCAGATGCATCTTCGTCAGTTTGAGGCCTCCGGAGAGATAGACCCCCGGCCAGGGGGTAAAAGCGCGGTACTTGTTATAGAGGGTACGGGCGTCGTCAAAGGCGACTTCGCCGTCGGCTTTGCTGATCTTCTTGCAGAGGCTTGCATCGGCGTCGTTCTGCGGAACCGGTGTCAGGGTCGAATAGGAGCGCAGCACCTCCGGCGTCATGTCCGCGGCGAGGTCGGTCAGCCGTTCGAAAAGGCTCCCCACCGTTTCATCGTCGCCGATGGCAATGCGGCGGGTGGCAAGAATGGGGCCCGTATCAAGCCCCTCTTCCATAAGCATCGCCGTCACGCCGGTCTCTTTATCCCCGTTCAGAAGGCTCTGCTGAATGGGACTCGCGCCGCGGTACTGCGGCAGGATAGAGGCGTGAAGGTTGATGCAGGGGGCGTGTGCCAACACCGCTTTGGGCAGGATCTGCCCGTAGGCGGCAACGACGATATAGTCGCAGGGGATCGCTTGCAACGTCTCAACCGTCGCTTCGTCGCGGAGACGCTCGGGCTGAAAGACGGGGATGCCCGCCGCCTCCGCCACCGTTTTGACGGGCGGCGGCGTCAGTACCTTTTTCCGACCCACGGGCTTGTCCGGCTGGGTGTAAGCGGCGACGACCTCGATGTCATGCTGAGCGATCAGCGTTTCCAGGATCCGGGAGGCATAATCCGGTGTCCCCATAAAGATCACTTTCATGCCGATACCTCCGGGGTGAAGAGCGTCCCGCCGCTCTGGGTGTCATGCAGCAGGAAGTTCTCGACGTCTTCCAGTTCAAAGCCGCTGGCCAGGAACATGCTGCGGCCCCGTTCGAGGAGAAAATGCGCCGCTTTGAGTTTGGTGACGATGCCCCCGGTCGCAAAACTGTTGTGCGGCGTCACCTCCTTCGAGAGCTCCTCCGCTTTGATGGCGTGTACGAGCGGGCGGACACAGGCATCGTCGTGACAGTGCGGGTCCTTGTCGTAATAGGCGTTAATGTCGGAGAGGATCACCAGCAGATCGGCGTTGAAGTGGTACGCCGTGTAGGCGGAGAGCTGGTCGTTGTCGCCCAGGACCAGCTCCTCGACGGCGGTGGCGTCGTTTTCGTTGATAATCGGCACGACCCCGTTTTCGATCAGGGTGTCGATGGTGTTGCGGGCCTTTTCCGCCTGGCTCTCCGTATAGAAGTTGGCCGCCGTCACCAGGACCTGCGCCGGCAGGATCCCGTGTTTCTCAAACTTCTTCTTGTAGCGGTTGAGCAGCAGCGGCTGGCCGATGGACGCGAGCGCCTGCTTGTTCGCCAGAACGCTCTTGTCGAGCTTAAGCTCCGTATACCCCGCCGCTACGGCGCCGCTGGAGACAAGGATCACCTCGTAACGCGCTTTGAGACGGGCGATAAGGTCGACAAGGTTTTGCATCCTGTCGCGGGCGATGCGGTTGTTCTCGGTGAGGACGGCGCTGCCGACCTTCAGGACGATACGTTTCACGCGCGTTCCATCTCCACCAGGGTATGCAGCGCAAAGTTGAGGGGCTTGATGTTCTCATGGGCGACCGAGGAGATCGGGACCATGAAGAAGGGTTTTTCCCGGTCAAAACTCTGGGATTCGTCGGAGAGGTCCTGCTCGTAAAACGGCAGGGCGTCATCGAATCCGTAGCGACTCTTCTGCGACGGGGACACCCCCACCAGCTTCATCATCTCCGCGATCTTCTCCTCGGCTTCCTCTCTGGAGAGGGCGTCGACACGGGTCAGCGCAATGGCGAAAGCGCGTGTGGCGAGCATCTCACTGAAACGTTCCAGCTCCTGCTGCAGCGTCTCGTACTGGTAGGTCATCGTCATGTACGACGCCAGGTCGATCATGAAAAGCAGCGTTTTGGTCCGTTCGATATGGCGCAGGAACTGCAGTCCCAGACCGCGCCCTTCGCTGGCGCCGTCGATGATCCCCGGGATATCCGCCATCACGAAAGATTCGTAATCGTTGACGCGGACCTGCCCCAGTTTCGGTGTCAGGGTCGTAAATTCGTAGTTCGCGATCTCAGGTGTCGCATTGGAGACCGTCGAGATGAGCGTCGATTTACCGACGTTGGGGAATCCGACCAGACCGACATCGGCGATAAGCTTGAGCTCCAGCCGGACCCGGCGCGTTTCTCCGGGTTCACCCGGCTGCGCATAGGTCGGGCGCTGGTTCGTCGAGGATTTGAAGTGGGTGTTCCCCAAGCCGCCCTTGCCGCCCTGCAGCAGCTTCTGCTCCTGCCCCTCGCTGACCAGGTCCATCAGCAGCTCGCCGCTTTCGGCATCGAATACCTGGGTCCCCGGGGGAACGATCACAAAGAGCTTCGCTGCAGACTTGCCCGTCATATTCGAGCCGAGACCGGGGCGGCCGTTTTCCGCCACCAGCTTATGCTTGCCGTGGTAATGGGCCAGGGTGTGGGTGTTGTTGTCGACGCGGAACCAGACGTCCCCGCCCCGTCCGCCGTCCCCGCCGTTCGGGCCGCCGTTGACGACGAATTTCTCGCGGCGGAACGCTACACAGCCGGCGCCGCCTTTCCCTGATGACAATTCCAATTCGATCTGATCGACAAACATGCATTAAATCCTTGTAGGGCTTCACTCAACAGAAGACTTGGACATCCGTTTAGAAGTATACTGTTAAATAAAGGTGATTCTTATAGAAAGCAGCGGCGCCGAGCTAAGCTCGGGCGGCGTGTAGTTAAAAAAGCGGCTTAGGAAGCCGGGACGATAGAGACCTGCTTGCGGGTCTTATCTTTGCGCTCGAACTGGACGATGCCGTCAACCAGCGCGTAAAGCGTGTGGTCTTTGCCCATACCGATGTTCTGGCCCGGGTGGACTTTCGTACCACGCTGGCGAACGATGATGTTTCCGGCTTTGACAACTTCGCCGCCGAATTTCTTCACACCAAGTCTACGTCCCGCGGAATCGCGGTTATTCTGTGTACTACCTTGACCTTTCTTGTGTGCCATATCGAACTCCTCCTAGATTACGCCGCGATCTTCGTGATGCGAACGCGTGTGAAACTGCGGCGGAAACCGCGCTTGAGCTTGCTGTCTTTACGACGGCGCTTTTTGTAGATCGTGACTTTCTTGTCGCGGCCTTCGTTGATGACTTCTGCAGTCACAACCGCACCGTCAACAAAAGGAGCACCGACTTTCAGCTCACCGGCGTTGACCGCGAGCACTTCTTTGATCTCGAGCGTTGCTTTCGGCTCAAGGCTCATTTTGTCAAGCAGAAGGATATCGCCCTCTTCCACTTTATACTGCTTGCCACCGTTTTTGATGATTGCGTACATAGCATTTCCTTGTAATGTATAGAAAAGAATCCCCAGGGCACCTTTAGAAACTACCTTCGGTCTCAGCGTTACAGAGAATGTCACAATCAAGGCGACGCTTCGAAGACCTGGCCGCAGCCAAGTCGAGAAGCGGCAACGCCGAGTGTGGCTTTCTCTGTAACGCCCTTCGGGATGTTTTTTGAGGCACGATCTTTCCTCCGTTTTCCGTTTGACACAGCTTTAGCTGTGCCTTCACAAAAAACGAATAAAACCTCATACCTCAAAAACCCTCTGAGATCCGAAGGTAGTTTCTAAAGGTGCCCTAACTTAAAGACTCAGAGTGTATCCGACTCATCAAAACGTGACAATCAGTTCCGATCAGGCCTTTTAGCACCTGGATGGAGGAGCGCTTTCAACGACACGCATGCCGCGACTTCAGCGCGCTCCTCTGGTTACACTCTCAGTCTTCAAGAGAGGTCCCTGTTCTTTTAGTGGGCGAATTATAGCCAAAAAGGCTTTAATCCGCAAGGGCGATCGCGTCTATTTCCACCAGGGCATTTTTGGGCAGGGTTTTGACCGCCACTGTCGAACGCGCCGGCTTATGATCGCCGAAGGCTTCGGCATATATGGCGTTCACCGTCGCAAAATCGTCCATGCTGTCCAGGAAGATCGTCGTTTTGATTACCTTGTCCAGGCCGCTGCCCGCCGCTTCAAGCACCGCCGTCAAGTTGGCAAGTACCTGCTTCGTCTGAACCGTGATATCGTTCTCAAGCATCTCTCCCGCCGGGGTCAGCGCGATCTGCCCGGAGGTGTAGACCATCCCGTTCACTTTGACCGCCTGCGAGTAGGGTCCGATTGCCGCCGGGGCGTTTTCCGTCTGTACAAACTGCATTATTTTCGTTTCCTTTCCACATCGTCGAGTATGGACATAAAATCCTCTATGTTCCAGTAGCCCGGCATTTTAACCAAAACCCTCTCATCGGGACTTAAAAAATAGTGCATCGGAATCATCAGCGCCTTGAGGGTATCGGGGTAGGTGCCGCTGCCGCGCTCCACCTCCACCCCGACGGCCATCTCATCGAGCCGTCGGCGGACCCCGTGGTCGTGCAGCGTCGTACGTTTGAAGCGCTTGCACCAGCGGCAACCCGGCTCCGTGATCAGCACATAGACCAGTTTCCCCTCCGCCGCGGCTATCCGTTTGGCATCGTCCAGGCTCTTCGCCCACTCCGTCGGGGCGCCTAAGAGCAGTGCGGCGAAAAAAAGAATATTCAGCAGATAGCGCATGAGCCCCCTCTATGGTAGGTCCATTTTAGCATAAGAAAAGCGCGGCGCACCAAAGATTGCTTTTAATGTGACTGCACTATAATCAAATCAAACGGGGAAGGTGACGCATGGAAACACGGCAAACCACACTGTTCGAAACGATTGACGCCATCGAAGAGCGGATCGTGACGCTGCGGCACGAACTGCACGCCCATCCCGAACTCTCAGGCGCGGAAGAGCATACGACCCTGATGATCAAGGCGATCCTCGAAGCAGAGGGGCTGCAGGTCCGCTCTTTCGAGGAACACTACGGGCTGATCGCCGAGATCGTCGTGAACGAGGACGCCCCCTTCGTCGCCCTGCGGGCCGACATCGACGCCCTGCCGATCCAGGAGCGCACGGAGAGGGCCTATGCTTCGCAATCCCCGGGCATTATGCACGCCTGCGGGCACGATGCCCATACCGCCGTGCTGCTGGGGGCCGCCCTGGCGCTCAAGCGCATTGAAGGCAGCCTCGGGCAGAACCTCCGTTTCATATTCCAGCCCGCCGAAGAGATCACCGAGGGGGGCAGTGCCCAGATGATCGCCCACGGGGCCCTCGAGAACGTGAAGGCGATCTTCGGGCTGCACGCCTACCCCTATCTCAACACCGGACAGATCGGATACAAATACGGGGTCATGCTCGCCTCTGCCGATACCTTTGAGATCGAGATCTTCGGCAAAAGTGCGCACGGCGCCCGCCCCCACGAAGGGGTCGATGCCATCCTCGTCATGTCGATGGCGGTGAACTCCCTCAACCATATCGTCTCCCGGCGGATCGACCCCCTTCATCCCGCCGTCATCTCGCTGGGGACCGTCGAAGGGGGCAAAGCGCCCAACGTCATCTGCGACCATGTCAAGGTGTGCGGTACGGTACGGACCGTCAACCATGATGTGCGTCACGCCATCCCCGAGATGATGGAGGTCTCTATCAGGGGAATCTGCGACTCCATGCACGCCACCTACGCCTTCTCCTACCGTTACGGCTCTCCCGAGGTGCAGAATCACGACGCCATGGTCGACATCGTCCGTGCCGCCGCTTCGGAGGTACTGGAAGAAACAAACGTCATCGATCTCGCCGACCCCGTAATGGGCGGGGAGGACTTCGGGCGCTACCTCGAGATCGTCCCCGGCGCCTTTTTCCGGCTGGGGAGCTGCGATCCGGAAAAAGGGACCTGCGTCGCCCAGCATAATGCCCGCTTCGATGTCGACGACGACGCCCTGCGCTACGGCATGAAGATCATGGCCCTCGCGGCGCTGAAAGCGATGGACGATGCGTGACCTCATCGAAATCCACCTCACCAGCAGAACCCACTTCGGCCTCTTGCGCTACACCTGCAAACACCTGAGGCAACTGCTGCCACTACACCGCCCTGAACAGCTCTCCGAGGCGATCGACCAGTTGCTTGAAAACGTCGTCGAACACGCCTATGAAAAACTGGAGAACATGGATGTCACGGTCCGTTTTACTATTACCCCGCGGCAGTTGCAGATCGATGTGGAGGACAGCGGGCTTCCCTTTGATTTCACCCCCTTTATGAGCGAGGCAGTCGACCACACTACCCAGCATGAAAAGGGATTCTACCGCATCTATGACCTCGTCGACCGTTTCTGGTTCACGATGCTTGAGAACCGGGGAAAACGTTTCAGCGTCATCCAGGCCTTCGAGCATAACTATGACATCCGTACCGGCAAGACCTCGACAGCACTGCCGGACAAGGAGACGATCCTGCAGCGGCTTGATGTCCGGCGTTTCGATGAGTCGGATGCCGAGGGGATCGCCCAACTTATCTATAAAAACTACCACTACACCTACTACAAGAGCCAGTTCTACGATCCCGTCAAGATCCGGCAGCTCAACCAGGACCGGGAAGTCGTCTCTATTGTCGCCGTCTACGGGGTGCGCGTTGTCGGCCATTTCGCCCTGGTGCTCTCCCGCCACGCCGAAATCGCCGAAATCGCCATCGCCGCCGTCGACCCGGAATTCAAGAAGATGGGGATCATGACCCGCATGTTCGATACGATCATCGCCACCGCCAGGGCGATGCATCTCAACGCCATCTACGGCGAAGCGCTGATGCTGCACCCCTACAGCCAGAGAGCCAACCTCTCCCACGGTATGTGCGAAACGGCAATCGTGCTGGGCGAAGTCCCTTCCCAGACGGAGATCGAACGCCAGATCAAGGCTTCCTTGCGCAGCGGAGCGATGATCAGTTTTCTCGTCTTTGACACCCATAAACGCTACTGCTTGCCGCCGCAGCGTTATGCCGGGCAGATTGAAGCCGCCTACCGCTGCGCGAAGGTGGAAAATTCGGCCAGCAGACCGGCCAATCCCAACCGGCAGCTCCTTTCGCACCATTTAAACCCCTATATCAATGTCGGATTCATCATTATCGAGGGGCTGCCCGATGACGAGGCGCTCGATGAGCTGATCGACCTGATGCACACCGACCACTGCGAAATGGTCTATGCCGACATCAACCTTCACCATATCGAGGAGATCGACGAGGTCGTCGCCATGCTCAACCGCCGCCATTTCTTCTACAGCGGCGTCTTCTTCAGTTACTATCATAATGAGGATTATCTGCGGCTGCAACGGAAAAACAGCCGGTTTGTCGACGAGGAGCAGCTGGTATGCTATTCGCAGCACGCCAGGGCGATGCTGGAGTATATTCAGGCCGATGAAGCGAGGGTCGCCCCTGCGGGCGCGGAGGTTCAGTAGGTCGCGATCACCTGCTTAAAGACGTCGCAGAGCCCCCGGACCTGCTCGGGCGTCGTGCATTCGTTCGGGGCGTGGATCGTGTCGTTGCGCACCCCGAACTCGATGACGTCGATACCGTATTCGGCGATGAAGCGGGCGTCAGATGTTCCCCCCGCCGTGGAGTGCTTGGGCTTCAGCCCCGTTACCGATGCGATCGCCGCATCGATCGTGCGGACGATGTGGGTGTTGGCATCGGTGACGAAGGGCTTCGCGCTCTGGTCCAGGCTCAGGGTGTAGTCCATCTCCTTGAAATAGCGGTGGACAAAGGCCTCGATATCTTCCTTGGCCGTTTTTGTGGAGTTGCGGACGTTGAACATCATCTTCAGCTTACCCGGGGTCACGTTGGTCACCTCCATACCCGCGCGGATATCGGTCACGACGAACTGGCTGGGGCTGAAGTATTCGTCCCCCTCGTCCAGGTTTACCCCCGCCATGTGGTGCAGCACCTGGGCGACTTTGTGGATGGGGTTCTTCGCTTTTTCCGGATAGGCGGCATGCCCCTGTTTGCCCCGCTTCTCGATCACGCCGTTGATGGAGCCGCGGCGCCCGACCTTGATGGCGTCACCGAACCGCTCTTCGCAGGTCGGTTCGGCGACGATGCAGGCATCGGGGAGCATCCCCTCCGTCTGCAGCCATTTGAGCAGTTCCACGGTGCCGTGTTTCGCGGGGCCCTCCTCGTCGGAGGTCAGCAACAGTGAAAGCGTCCCCCGGAATGCCTCGGTCTCTTTGACCGCCTGCAGAAATGCCGAGACGCCGGCTTTCATATCCTGCGCGCCGCGGCCGTAGATCTTGCCCTCTTTCTCGACGGCCGTATAGGGGTCCGTCTCCCACCCCTCGCCCGCCGGGACAACATCGACATGTCCCGCGAAACAGAGGTGTTCCCCCTCGCCGAAACGTTTGTAGATAAAGAGGTTTTTCACCTCGGCGACGTCAATGCGCACCGCGGTATAGCCGTCAAGATACCCCTCGACGAAATCGAGGATACCGCCATCGTCCGGCGTCTCGCTTTTGCGTTCGATCAGGTGCTTAAAAAGTGCAATGACGTCCAAACTCAGCCTTTCGGGTTCTCATAGAAAACATACTCCGTCGAATAGTCGCTGACCTCGAAATAGATCTTCTTCTCGCCGCTGTCGACTTCGTAGTTGAAGTTGCTGTCCAGTACGCCGTAGCTGTAACGGAAAGGGCGCGGCGAACCATCGTCCGTTCCCTTGCCTGTACTCATCTTTCCGATCTTGATGAAGCGCATCACAAGCTTGCCGCCGCTGTAGATGTCGAGCACGCCGTTGGTCCCCGTCCAGTTCTGCAGCCCATGGCCGAACTTGTTCTGCGTCTCCTGGGTACAGCCGCCAAGCATCATCAGCGTTACGGTCAAAATAGTCAATACTTTTTTCATTCTGTTCTCCTTGTCCGGCAAACAAATTACCGGATTATAACGTCTTCGGTCCAAACACCCCATACGGCTTCAGCCGCGGACGACCACTCGTGCCTGCATGATGAGTTTTTCCATCCCGTAAGGGTCTTCGACATTGAAGAAGATGCCCTGCTCCGTCACGACGGCCGTCCCTCTCCCGCGCTCGACGGTCTCTTCACCGTTGAAGTAATCCTTGTTCAGATACTCGATCATGTAGGCCTCTCCCGCTGTCACCCTAAGGGCTTTGAGCTGTGCCTGCGAATGCGGCTTGAACTCCATAGACAATCCCCTTAAAAATCATCCATATCGATGGAGGCTTTTCCCGGTGCTTCGGGCTGTGGTTCCGGTACTTCGGCTTCGTTGATCTCCGGTACTTCCTCGGTGACAACGGCCGGTTTGGCCAACTGAGCCTCGACGTCAAGTTCCAGACCGTTGGAGGTCATGACGAAGCCTTTGACGACGAGTTTTCCCTCATGGATCTCCCGGTGGTGATCCCGGCAGAGGGGGATGAGATTGTGGCGGTGGTTGACGGGCATATGGCCGATGAAGCCGCGGGTGTCCGCACTGGCCTGGTGGGCGATATGGTGCACATCCTCCGCCTTCGCCCCGCAGATGACGCAAGTGGTAACAAAGAGGTCCTTGTTGTACTTGCTGGTGCGTTTTTTGACCAGCAGCTCCAGTTCGTCGAAGTCGTTGGAGAGGCGCTTGCGGATGCGGTTCGCCGCCTCCAGGAACTCCTGGTCCATATGCAGGGAGCGCGCAAACTCCAACCCGTAGACGCTCGAGCCGCTGCCCGGCTGCAGCACCCGGTTGAAGATCAGACGGTCAAGCGCCTCGTCGTACTCCACGCTCAGGTGCAGGTCGACGACGTTCTCCAGCCGCCGCATCTCCTCCATCGATGCCAGTTGATGCAGGTGGGTGGCAAAGAGGAAGATGGAACGCAGCTTCGCCAGTTTCATGATCGCGCTCGCGACGATGGCGACACCGGAAAGCGTTTCGGTGCCGTGGGAGATCTCGTCACCGAGGATGAGCGACCGTGTCCCGGCGCGGTTGAAGATGTTTTTGAGTTCCATCATCTCGACGGCGAAGGTGGAGAGCCCCTTTTGCAGGTTGTCCCGGGAGACGATCCGGGTAAAGAGCGACTCGAAAAGGGAGAACTTCATCGACGACGCCGGCACGTAAAAGCCCGCCTGGGCCATCAAGACGGCCAGCCCGATGCTCTTCATCAGGGAGGATTTCCCGCTGGAGTTGATGCCGTAGAGCAGCACTCCGTTGACTTCGTGCCCGTCATGCACGGCGGGATCGAGCATCACGGTCTCCGGATAGGGAAGGTCCATGTAGGCGCGGTTGCCCATGACAATGTCGTTGGGGACGTAGACCCCCTGCCGCTCCTGGATCTCGATGAGCGGGTGACGCAGCGCCATGAGCTGCAGGAAGTTCTCGTCCTCGTGCACATCGACGATGGTCGGGCAGGCGAAGTTGTACTGCTGCGCCGCCCGCGCGGAGGCGACGGCGACGTCGAGGTCGGCGACGTAGGCAATGATCCGCTCGAACAGGAGCGTATAACGCCGCTCGAAAGTGCGCTGCAGGGCGATGAAACGCTCCTTGACCAGGGCGACGATCTTCGCCTGGTTGCGCATAATCTTGTCGGAAAGCTGTTCCGTCAGTTCCGAGGTGATCTTAACACTGTTGGTCAGGCGCTTGACGCTGAAGTCGCTGAAACAGACGGTCTCGCCCCCCAGGTCGACGCTGCCGGAAGCGAACTCCTTCTCGATCATCGCCCAGCGGGTGCGGCTCATGGAGATGTAGTGCCCCTCTTTGTCCAGGACGCCCAGGGAGACGTAGCCGCCGCTGCCCGCGGCCGCCCCCTGCTCGCCGAGCATCCGCTCCATCGCATCCATGATGATCGCGAAGTGCTGCAGCATCCGGGCGTTCTCATCCACCAGCGCGTCCACCTGCACGTCGACGCCCCGGCGCAGGAAGTTGTCGTCGACGGTGCTGACGGTGAAGCGGCGCGACACTTCCAGATCGATGCTCTGTTCGATGTCGCGGATAAAGGTATCGACCTCCTGCTCGCTGAAGGGGGTCTTGATGAGCTTGTGCCGTTTGACGAACTCCATCAGTTCACGGATGCCGACGAGCGAGGCGTGGACGTAGTTCATCTCGAAGGGGTGCAGGCGCGCCAGGGCGATCCGGCGGTGCAGACGTTCGAGGTCGTAGACCCCCCGCAGGGCATCGCCGAGCATCCGTACGTGCGGCATCACACGGTCGATCAGGCCGTAACGGCGTTCGAGCTCGCCGCGCTCCTGGATCGGGTTGAGCAGCCGCTCTTTGAGCAGGCGCTTCCCGATGGCGGTGACGCTCTTGTCAATGAGCTTCAGCAGCGTCATATCGCTGCGGTCTTTGGAGAGGACGGCCAGCTGCTCCAGGGCGTTGTTGCCGAGGTACATATAGCGAGTGTTATCGATCATCTTCGGGCGGGCAAGCTTCTGGATGATATGGTAGTCGTGCTCGATGACGAAGTGCACCAGCGTCGCCAGCGCTTCGGAAACAAAGGGATGCCGCTCCAGATCGAGGTGCTCAATCGGCGAGAGCAGCGACTGGATCTGGTAGACGTTCTGGAACAGCTCGTTCTGGTAGTCGATCTTGGGACGCTCGTGGTTGACGCTGTAGGCGTAGTGCTCGCTGATCTCGAGGTAGCGGATTACCTCTTTTTGGTTCTCCACCCCCTCCAGGAAGGTCAGCACCACCTCCGTGGTACGATAGATGTTGAGCAGGTTAAAGATCTCGTCCAGGGCGTAGGTGGGGTCTTCGCTCGTGCCGTAGGTCTCGTAGAGCCAGGTTTTTCCCGTCGTCACGTCGATGGCCGCGTAACCGACACTGTAGATCTCCCTGTGGCGGTCGATCAGCAGGGAAACGATGTAGTTGTCGTCGTTGTCGACGGTGTGGTCGAAGTTGGTGCCCGGGGAGATGATCTGGCCGATATAGCGGCTGAGTTTCGGCGGCACCCCCTTTTGGCGGATGACGATGATCGTGTAGCGTTGTTCCTGGATCAGACGGTTCAGGTAGCGCTCGAAGGAGACGGAGGGCACCCCCGCCAGAAAAGGGTTTTTGACGCTGTTCTCGGGGATGTTCTTGTTTTTCTTGGTCAGCTGGATATTGAGCAGCTCCGCCATCTCCTTGGCCTTGCCCACCTGCATGTCGTCATTGTTGACCTCGTAGACTTCATAGAAGGTACCGATCTCCATGAAGACGACCGTATCGCTGCCGTATTTCTCCTCGAAACGGCGCTGCAGGTCAAAATAGACCTCGGTCAGCAGGCGGTCTTTGCTGTTGAGAACTGCATCAATCTCGCTGTGTAACACGACATAAAACCCTTGCAATGACGTTGTTTTTGTAAGGAAAGATTATAGCTAAAACGGCTTAGGGGGAGTTACGGAGGGGTGAGACGTGCCTCAGCACGCCCCGAGGTAAGAAAAAGGCTTCTTAGAAATCGCCGATCGCTGCGCGCGCCGGGACTTCGTCCATCGCTTTTTTGACGGTGAGTGCCATCTGGAGCATATCATCCGGCAGCGGGTATCCGCCGTGGATGGCGAGGGTCATATCCATACTGACAAGCCAGCGGTCACCGTTGCCGTATTCAACCAGCATGATACGACACGGCATGAAACCGCCGTAATAACGGGAGTGGTTCAGGAACACTTTCGCGATCGGAAGGCTACAGAGGGAGAAGATACGCGCATGCTTCACTTCGTCCGGCTTCGCATCGTCTTTTGTATACATCTTGATGTCACCCGTGACACGCATGTTGTACTCTTCCGCAAGGGACTTGATCGTTTCGGCAACGTCCTCGTTCGGAATATCCGCGTTGACTTTCCACTCTTGCATCATCGCTCTTGCCGGGTCGCCGTACTCGGTAACTTTCGTAAACATATTGTCGTACGCTTCCATTGCGCCGTCGTCCAGTTTATACTGCTGCGTTACCGCAGTCCATCCCATATGCATCGTCGCACATCCGCTCACCATCATCGCGATGAAGAAGGCTGCAATCACTGTCATTACGTTTTTCAACTTACTACTCCTTAGTTAACAATGTGATAAAATTGTACTATCAAAAAATTAAATAACTTAGTGGAAATCCAACTTTTTTGAATTTTTTATACAAAAACTGTGTAAAAACCGCTCATCCCAGTACATGCTCGGGCAGTACTACGGCCGTAAACTCCCCCGAAAATACCTTGGTTTCGCCGCAATATGCGTTAACCGTTATCTGATATTTTTTGCCGTCATTCTCGGAGCATTCGGCCTTGAAAAGGAGCGTATCTCCCACTTTCGAAGGGGCCAAAAAACGGCAACTGCTCCCCGCCAAAACGACGGTCGGTTCGTTCACGGCAGCCATCGCCGCGTAATCGGCCGCGCCGAAAATAAAGCCGCCATGCACCAGCCCTTTTTCATCCGCCGCCATCGCCGGCGTCGTCTCCAGCTCCACCGCCGCATACCCTTTGTCCAGGGTAATAACGTTTCCGCAGAGCGCGGTATCTATCTTCAGGTGAGTGTTGAGAATCATGCTTTTGATTCCTTTGTCAGTCGTACGTAGACCCGTTTGGGGGCGGGATACCCCTCGACGGTCTTTGCCGGGTCTTCCGGGTCCAGGAAGTCCTCCAGGCTCTGCCCCTCTATCCACTCCGTTTTGCGCTGCTCCTCCGGTGTCGTCACGGAGGTCTCCAGTACTTCAAAGCCCGTGAAGCCCGCCCGGAGGCACCAGTTCTGCAGTGCAGGGATCGTCGGGACGAAATAGATATTGGGGATCTTCGAGTACGCGCCCGCCGGCGTCAGGCAGATCTCCTCTTCCCCGTCGATCATAAAGGTATCGAGGTAGACCTCCCCGCTGCTGTCAAGCCCTTTATAAAGCTGTTTGAGCATTGCGACGGGATCACTGCGGTGGTAAAGCACCCCCAGGCAGAAGATCGTATCGAACTTCTCCTCGTACAGTGGCAGGTGCTCTACTCCCAACAGTTCATAGACGATCTGGGTCTTGGCGAAATGGTTGATAAAATCGAACTGGGTCTTGTAAAGTGCAGAGGGGTCGAAACCCACCAGCTTTGCCGGGGCATCCTCCTGCATACGGAAAAGGTAGTAGCCGTTGTTGCAGCCGATGTCCGCGACCCGTTTCCCCCGCAGATCGAAGTGGGGACGGAGCAGGTTGTATTTCATAAAACTCTGCCACTCGGTGTCGATGAAGAGGCCGAAGAGCTCGAAAGGCCCTTTCCGCCACGGCATCAGCATCCGTGCGACCCGTTCGACCTGGGCCGGATCGACGTCTGCTGCCGTTGTCAGGGTGACTGTATCCCCGTAGCTGCAGACGGTCTCGATCTCCGGAAGGGCCGCGAGTGCTTCACGCAGCGGGGCGATGTTTTTCCATCCCATCCACGCTTCGCGCTCGCGACGGATGGCGTCGAGGGGTGAGATCGTCACGTTCAGATGGTCCCGTTCGCCTCGGATGAGGGCGCCTTCTCCTCCTGCGGCGCCGCTTTGGTAGCGTTGTCGTCGCTGAAGATCTTCTTCACTTTGGAAACGGCGTCCGTCACCGCCTTGTCGACCTTCTCTCCGAAGCTCTCGCCGGCCTTGCTCTGCATCACCGCGATCTGCGCCTTGAGGGTTTCGATCTCCGCGGCCTGCTCCGCAACCGTCTCGTTCATGTCCGCAAGATCGTCGCGCGCATCGGAGGCGGCTTCTTCCGCCTCCGTCACCGCCGCGACATTGACGCCGTAGCGGTAGACCAACTCGCCGCCGTCATACCCCTGTTTGACCATAAAGCTGATCAGCATGATCAGTGTCACGATCAACGCCCCGCGGGCCCATTTCTGCGCCAGAAGCATCGCCGCCAGTTTGAATGCAATCGGTATCAGCAGCGCATAAACGAGATAGGTCCCCAGCATTTTATGCGCACCCAGCGCTTCGCGCGCTCCGGTACCGAGCAGGTCGAAGGCTTCGCCCCCGTCCGCTTTCCCCGTGTAGTAGGCGGCGACAAAGAAGAGCAGGGAGAGCAGCAGCAGGCCCAAAGACGTCAGGCTGAGGGCGCGGCGCTTAAAGCCCAGGTTCGCCAGCTCGATCAGCAGGACGATTACCGGCAGAACGAGCGCAAAATGGATGATGACCGGGTGCACCATCGTCGGCACCTCGAATGGTAGTGTCAGTGGAATTGAAATCTGGGGTAACTGCATTGTAACTCCTTGCTCACTTTGGCCCTTATGAGACGCATTTTAGCCATCTTTCGCTAAAATCGGCCTCATGCGTATCGAGAAAAAAGCGACCTTAATCTCCAGTACTACGGCGGGTATCCTCGTGCTGTTCAAACTGGCCATCGGGATCATTAGCGGCTCCGTCGCCGTTCTGGCGTCCGCGATCGACTCCCTGCTGGACCTTTCGGTCTCCATCTTCAACTTTTTCGCCCTGCACCAGTCCGAGCGCAAACCGGACGAGAACTTCAACTTCGGGCTGGGCAAACTCGAAGCGGTCGCCTCCGTCGTGGAGGGAACCATCATCTCCATCTCGGGGCTCTTCATCCTTTACAGCGCCATCGACAAGATCATCACGCCCCGGGCGATCGAGTACATGGAAGCTTCGATGGGTGTCATGCTCTTTTCGATCATCCTCACCGGCGCGCTGGTCCTCTTTTTGAACCACGTCGCGAAAAAGAACAACAACCTCGTCATCCGCGCCGACGCCCTGCACTACAAGACCGACCTCTTCACCAACGGAGCGATCCTACTCTCTTTGGGCATCATCCACTTCAGCGGTTTCGAACTGATCGACCCGCTGCTGGGGATCGGGATCGCGATCTACATGATCACCTCCGCCTTCCCTATTCTTAAAGAGGGGCTGATGATGCTGCTGGATGTTTCCCTCACCAAGGAGGAGACGGCCCGCATCACGACCATGCTCAACCGGCTGCAGAAGATCAACGGTCACCACCATCTCCAGACACGGCGGGCGGGCAGCGACATCTTTGTCTCCGTCCATCTCGTCTTTGACGACGCGACCTCCCTGCTCGATGCCCACAAGGTCAGCGACCAGGTGGAGAGCATGATGCGGATGCTCTTCCCCAACGACCGGGTCCACCCCTTTATCCATACCGATCCCTATGACGATTCCGATATTAACGAGATGGAAGTCGAGCAGCTCTACGCCACCTGAATCGCGAACGAAGCACGCGCATTGGCGGAAAAAACGTTAGAATGGCGCCAAACACATTATTGGAGGATTAATCGATGAAAAAAATATTGTTAACTACGACCCTGCTGGCCACGGCCCTCTTTGCCAACCCCTATGAGAGCACACCCGAGGAGATCGCCGCTGTCAAAGCCACCGGCCAGAAAACGGCAGCCGCGCTGCTCAAAAGCCTCGGCGGCAACCTCCAGAAGCATCTCAAATCCGGCGGCCCGATGGAGGCCTTCGGATTCTGCAGCGACCACGCCTACACCCTGACCGAAGTCATCGACCAGTCCATGGGTTCCGACGTCAGCGTCAAACGGATCAGCCTCCAGTACCGCAACCCGGCCAATGCGCCCCAGGGAAGCGAAAAAGCGATCCTCGAATCCCTCCAGACCCTGCAGGCCAACGGCGTCGTGCTGCCTGAAGACGTCGTCGAAGTCGTCGGGGACGGTGTCTACAAATACTACAAGCCGCTGCTGATCAACAAAGCGGCCTGCCTCAAATGTCACGGCGACATCGACAAACTGCCGGAGCTTGCCAAAGCGATCCGCGAACGCTACCCCGAAGACAAAGCGACGGGCTACCGTATGAACGACCTCCGCGGCGCGGTTGTCGTCACCGTCAAGCACTAAAACCCGACTACTTCTCTTCGAAGCTCTCCGCACTCATCGCGTTGAGCCGCCGCTCCAGCCGACCGATCTCATCCAGCAGCTGCTTCGAGACCCCTTCGAGCTGCTGAAAATACTCCTTTGCCAGCTCCTTATCACTGTCGGATATCTTCGGCTTCATATTGAAGAGTTTGCTGAAAAAAGAGCGGTTCATCTCCCCGAAATAGAGTTTGAAAATCTTCAGATAGGTATCGTGCAGGGTAAAGTGCAGGGTTTCGATCGTACTGAGGCGGTCCATGCCGGGTATCGCATTGAGCTTCTGTCCCTCACCGTAAAACCACTGGCCGAACTGGCAGTCGGTGCTGTCGACGGGAATGGCGTCCTTTTCGACGGGGAGCCCCCCGACGAGGGCTTTCGCACGGTTGACCCATTTGATATGCGCTTTTTTAGCTGCGCTGAGCTGTTCAAGCGTCTGTGCTTTATCCATCAATACGTTCCTTGGCGTCATTCGGTTCTCTAAAAACCGATCTTAAAATGCAGCGGGCATTCTAACACTATTTACGAACGTATTCTGTTTAAGAAACAGACACAGTTATCGTGTTTCAGCGTGCGTACTCCACGCTGCGAAGCTCACGGATGACGTTCACCTTGATCTCGCCCGGATAGCTCACACTCTGGGCGATCTCGTCGGCGATCTCCTTGGCCAGCAGCGCCGTCTCGTCGTCGCTGACGACCTCGGCATTGACGATGACACGGACCTCCCGGCCGGCGTTGATGGCGTAGGCCTGCCGCACGCCGGGGTGGCGCGACGCGATCTCCTCTATTTCCGTCACCCGTTTCAGGAAGCTCTCGAGCACCTCGCGGCGCGCCCCCGGCCGGGCGGCGGAGAGGGCGTCGGCGGCGCAGACGGCGGCGCACTCGATGGAGTCCATCTCCTGCTGGCCGTGGTGGGCGAAGATCGCGTTGATGACGATGGTATCCTCGTCATAGCGTCGGCATACTTCGGCCCCCAGATCCACGTGGCTCCCCTCGTGCTCATGGGTCAGCGCCTTACCGATATCATGCAGCAGCCCCGCCCGTTTGGCCATCTTCGGGTCCCCGCCGAGTTCCGCGGCGATGATCCCCGCCATATTGGCGACTTCGAGGGTGTGCGCCAGGGCGTTCTGACCATAGCTTGCACGGTAGCGCAGCCGCCCGATCAGCTTCATCAGCTCGGGATGCATCGGGCCGACACCGGTTTCGAAGACGACCTCCTCGCCCTCATGCAGGATCTTCTCCTCGTACTCCGCCGTCACCTTGGCATGGATCTCCTCGATCCTTGCGGGCTGGATCCGCCCGTCCTCGATCAGCAGTTCCAGGGTCCGCGTGGCGATGGCGCGGCGGTAGAGGTTGAAGCTGCTTACCACGATCTCCTTGGGGGTCTCGTCAATGATGATGTCGACGCCGAGCACCATTTCAAGCGCTTTGATGTTGCGCCCTTCCTTGCCGATAATGCGCCCCTTGAGCTCATCATCGTCCAGATGCACGACGCTGATCAGGCGCTCCGAGGCGAAGGTGCCCGCAAAACGGCTCGTCGCCTGGGCCAGCAGGAAGTTTGCATGGCGTTCGGCCTGTTCCCTCGCCTCGTTCTCGTAGCGGCGCACGATGTGGGCGATCTCGTCTCGCGAACGCGCCTCCACCTGCGCAAGCAGCAGCTGACGTGCCTCATCCTTCGTCATCCCGGCACTGCGTTCAACGGCACGGATCGCCTCATCCGTACGGCGCTCAAAATCGTTTTGCAGCTGGATCAGCGCCTTCTCGCGGCGCTCGACAGCCAGCCGCTTGCTGCCGGCCACCTTGAGCTCATGCTCGACCGCCTCGCGCTCCTGGCGGACAAAACGCTCCAGGTCCTTTTCGCGTCGAGACATAGTCGACTCGCGCCCGGCGAGGTCATGCTCGGCGCGGCGCACGGCATCCTCGTAGCGGTTTTCCGCCCGTTCTTCCGTTTTGCGCGCCCGTTCCGAAGCGCCTACCAGCAGGGCCTCCGCCTCTTTCTCAATGGTTTTGGCTTTGGCTTTCGCCTGTTCCGTATAAAAATCAAGGTGAGCACTCGTGATCTTTTTCGAAATGAAAAATCCCACCACACCGCTAATAGTGGCGATCGCGCCTCCTGAGAGTATTTCGTTTATCATGTATCGTCCCCGCTGCTTCATAGCGGGCCGACGGTGTCAATAGCACATCAGCCGAAACATCGTAATCATCGCAAATTTTCTCGTTTGTCATACACTCTTCGAGTTGAACAAAGATCGTTTTTGGTTTTCTGTTCAATCGGGCGAAGAAACGGTCGTACATCCCTTTACCGAATCCGATGCGGCGTGCCTGTGCGTCAACCCCGACGGCTGGCACCACAGCTATATCAATCTTTTTAATGTTTCTATTACTGAATCCCGGCTCGTAAATCCCAAAATTTTTACGGAACATCGGGTATCTAAATGGTACCATCAGGAAGCTTGCACCGACCATAAAAGGCAGATAGACGTTCCACCCCTCCCGGCGCAGCCGGTGCAGCAGCGGCCGAAGGTCCGGCTCGCTCCCCAGCGGCCAGAAGAGCAGAATGTCTTTCCCGCCGCTTGTACGCACTTCCGCGTAGAGGGCATCGCAGAGCCGTTTGTCCCGCTCCAGGCGGTTATGTTCCCAGACCGACCGCTGCTTGTTCAGGCAGATGTCGCGGAATGCGGCTTTCGTCATAAAACACCTCGCTTGGAACCGCCCCCTGCAGCCCGGATAATGGGGCTTTACCGGAGATGGGTTATAATATCGGCCATTTTAACAAACAGGTATGAAAATGATGGTAAAACAGTTCACGATAACCGCACTTGTCGCGCTGCTGATGCTCGGCGGCTGCAGCGACAGCAAAGACGCGCAGAGCGGCGACGCGGATGCGCTGATCGCCAAAACCGTTTACACGCTCAACGACATCAACGGTTCTGCCTACGAAGTGACCAAATCCGGCGCGGACTTCCGGATCAGCGGCGTCCCCGAACCGGTGGTCGTCTACGACATCTTCGCCACCTGGTGTCCGCCCTGCCGTGCCGAGGCCCCGCACCTGAGCAGCCTGCAAAAAAAACTGGCGGGCAAGATCAAAATTATCGGTGTGACGATCGAAGAGGGGAACGACAACGCCTACTACCGGCGTTTCGCGGAGGATATCGGCATTGAGTACAGCCTTGTAAACTCTCCCGACAACCAGAAATTCTCCCGTGCGGTCGCCGGCGCCATCGGCGTCGGGCAGGACTTTCCCATCCCCCTCATGGTGGTCTATAAAAACGGCCGTTTCGTCAAATACTACTCGGGACTCGTTCCCGAAGAGATGCTCGAGTCCGACCTGAAAGCCCTGGCGGAGGCGCAATAGACAATGCTCGGTTTTTTCAAAAAAGGGCTGCAGAAGACCGCGGAGGCGATGAAAAGCGTCGCCCCGAAAAAACGCAAACGTATCCCCAAGGATGAGCTCGAGGATATTCTCCTCGAAGCCGATGTCGAATACGATCTCATCGAGATCATCCTGCGCGAGCTCTACGCCGACGACGTCACGCGCGACCAGCTTGAATCGAAGCTGATGGCGACCCTTGCCTGGGCCAACTACGAAAAGCCCGAGCACGAAAAGCCCTTCGTCGACCTCATCATCGGGGTCAACGGCGCGGGCAAAACGACGACGATCGCCAAGCTGACACAGCACTACATGAACGCGGGGGAGCGGGTCCTGCTGGGGGCCTCCGACACCTTCCGTGCCGCGGCCATCGAGCAGCTGACCCGCTGGGCCGACCGCCTGGGCGTGCCCATCGTCTCCTCGCGCCAGGGGCACGACCCCTCCGCCGTCGCCTACGACGCCATCGAGTCCGCCAAAGCCCGCGGTTTCGAGCATGTCATCATCGATACGGCGGGACGGCTCCACACCCAGACGAACCTCTCCGAGGAGCTTAAGAAGATCGTCCGCATCTGCGACAAGGCCCATGCCGGTGCCCCGCACCGCAAGATCCTCATCATCGACGGCACCCAGGGCAACTCCGCCATTGCCCAGGCCAAAGCCTTCAACGAGATGGTCGATGTCGACGGCATCATTATCACCAAGCTCGACGGCACGGCCAAGGGGGGTTCGATCTTCTCCATCGCCTACGCACTGCGTCTGCCCATCTTCTTCGTCGGTGTCGGCGAGCAGCCCGACGACCTCGTTCCCTTCAACAAGTTCGAGTTCATCGACGGCTTCCTCGACCCGATATTTGAGGCGGAGGCCTAAGCATCCTTCTGACACTGCGTCATAGTATGGCCGCCTACGCCGGCGGTATGCTATGCTTTCCCACACAATACGGATATACGGAGGCATCGTGGCCAAGAAAAAATCCCTCTTCGAATGCCAGCACTGCGGTTTCACCTCGGCCAAATGGATGGGCAAGTGCCCCAACTGCGGCACCTGGGACTCTCTTGTCGAGCTGAGTGAACAGCAGCAGGAGGTGCTCAAACAGACTGCCTCCTCCGTCACCGGCAAAGCCAAGGCGCAGCCCATCAACGAGATCGCCCACACCGAGGTCGAACGCTTCAGCTCCGACGATGTCGAACTGGACATGGTGCTCGGCGGCGGGGTCGTTCCCGGATCGCTGACGCTGATCGGCGGCAGTCCCGGTGTGGGCAAATCGACCCTGCTGCTCAAAATCGGCGCCAACATCGCCAAAGGGGGCCGGAACACCCTCTACGTCACCGGCGAGGAGAGCGAAGGTCAGGTCAAGCTGCGCGCCAACCGCCTTGACGCCAACGCCGACCACCTCTATCTCCTCAGCGAGATCCGCCTGGAACAGGTGCTTGCCGAGCTGGCCCACCGCAGCTACGAATGCCTCATCGTCGACTCCATCCAGACGCTCTACAGTGAGGCGGTCACTTCCGCCCCGGGCTCCGTCACCCAGGTCCGCCAGATCACTTTCGAGCTGATGCGCCTCGCCAAGGAGCGCCGCATCGCCGTGTTCATCATCGGCCACATCACCAAAGAGGGCTCCATCGCCGGACCGCGGGTGCTGGAGCACATGGTCGACACCGTGCTCTACTTCGAAGGCGACAGTGCCCAGGAGCTAAGAATCCTGCGCGGGTTCAAAAACCGCTTCGGCCCCACCAGCGAGATCGGCGTTTTCGAAATGCGCAACGAGGGACTCGTCAGCGCCAAGGACATCGGGTCGCGCTTTTTCGACAAAAACCGTGCGCAGAGCGGTTCGGCGCTTACCGTTATCATGGAGGGGTCGCGTCCGATCATCCTGGAAGTGCAGGCTCTCGTCAGCGAATCACACGCTTCCAACCCCAAGCGCCAGGCGACGGGCTTCGACACTAACCGCCTCAACATGCTCCTGGCGCTGCTCGAGCGCAAACTGGAGCTGCCGCTGAACTCCTACGACGTCTTCATCAACATCACCGGCGGCATCAAGATCAATGAGACCGCCGCCGACCTCGCCGTGCTTGCGGCCATCATCAGCAGCTTCCGCGACCGTACCGTCTCCAAGGAGACCGTCTTCATCGGCGAAGTCTCGCTGGTGGGGGACGTGCGCGAGGTCTTCCAGCTCGACACCCGCCTGCGCGAACTCGCCATGCACGGCATCACCAAGGCACTGGTGGCCAAAAAGCCCCAGCAGAGCCACGGCGTGAAATGCTACCCCGTCGACGAGGTCACCAAACTGATCGATTGGATGTGAGTTCGCCGTAAAAAACGCCAACTGCTCAAGGAAACATCGCTACGCGAGCGGTACCCTTGTTTTGGCGTTTTGGCGAACGATGCAGCGTAGCGGAATTCCGGAGCGCAGCGAGGACAAACCGTAGCTGTTGCACTGAAAAACAATTTAGTTGTTTTCAGCAATGCGCTTTAGCGCTGTTCCAAAGGACCAGCACAGGCTTGAAATCAATAGTCCACCAGCAAAATCAAGGGTGACATTCAGTCACGCTTGCCCGCGCGAGACAAGAATCGAAATTCTTATGTACAAATAGGACCCATCCCACCACTACTTTTCTTCCATAACAAAAGTTAATCACAAAAATATCAATAATATTCGAAATTTTTATATTAATTTTACACTCCAGTTCTATCATCATGCCCATTCAAATCAAAAGGATGGGAAATGCCCACGCAAGGAAACGGTTTAATACGCCCCTTTTTCAGGGGAGTAGCAGGAATAATAGTATTGCTTTTAAGCGCCATGTCGCTGGAGGCGGCCAACTGGCTGATGCTGCAGGGAACGCAGCCCGACACCGTCGCGCCCAAAGGGGTTGTCGTACCCTATCGCAACAAGATGCCCGTCGTCTGGGGCTTTATCCAGGCCAACTACAAGCAAGATTACGGCGATGTCTTCATCGACCCGAACGGTGTCAACAAAACCCCGTTCTCGTTGTTGAACCCCAATCTAGCCGACCAGGAGGGGTTCAGCCTTTTTCGCGCCAGACTCGCCGCGCGCGGCATGGCCGACAACGACAACAAAGTCAACTACTTTTTCATGACGGAGTTCGGCAATAACGCCGTCAACAATCTTGCCGGGCATGATACCGCCACCTTCTTCACCGACGCATCGGTGACGCTCCGCCACGTCCCCGGGCTCAATGCGCGCATCGGTATGTTTAAAACACCCGGCAGCGAAGAGGGGCTGCGCGCCGTCTTCGTCTCCCCCTATATCGAATTCACCACGATGACGAACCAGCAGGTGCTCGAGCGCCAGGTGACCAATGTCGGTACTGCACAGACCGGCAAAGCGGCCGGCGGCGCTTCGACGGTACACTACACCAGTACCGACGTCACACGGCCGATCGCCGCGTTCCGGGACATGGGAATCGAGCTCTTTGACACCTTTGCGCTCGGTCAGGGGTGGACGCTCAGCTACGCCTACATGTACGGCAACGGTACGGGGATTTCCCACAACGCTTCGGACCACCAGGCGACCCATTACGGCTACCTGGCCCTCGAAGACGACTTCGGCGCCGGCAAAGGCTTCTACACCGAAGCCCTTAAGTTCTTTGTCTGGGGGCAGACCGGCAAGCGGCGGCTCTACTCCGCCGATGCCAACGGCACGACCACGCCCGTCAAGCACGACCGTAAACGCTACGGCGTCGGCTTCTCCTACTACGAAAACGGCCTGCGGGCGGAAGCGGAATATATGTGGGCCGAAGGGATGATCTATACGGGCGCCAAGGACACAGACCCGGACCCCTATCAGGAAGATTGGCAGCTGCAGTTTGCCGTCGGCACCGAGAACAAGGCCGAAGGCGGCTATCTCAACCTGCAGTACGAGCTCTTTCCCAAGCAGTTCGAGGTTTTCGGCCGCTATGACTTTATGAACCGCCTGACCAACGACACCAAAGGCGAACGCGACTTCCAGACCATCACCCTGGGATGTTCCTATCGTTTCCGCGGCCCGACGCGGATCGATTTCAACTACATGATCCGCGATGCAAAAGCACCGGGCAACTCTGCGGCGCAGAACGTGCTGGACAACATGGGCGATCGCCTCGCCATCCAGCTCACCGCGGCATTTTAAAAGGAGACAACATGAAAAACGTATCGATCACACGGATAATAGCCGCACTGGCACTCACCCTTTTCATACCGACGGTCTGGGCCGATGACGAAGATGACGTCGTCAAGATCGTCTACCAGTGCGATTTCCCCGACGTCCAGAGGGTCCACCTCATGCTGAACACGCTGAACAACGCCGTAAAATATTACGAGAAGAACCTGATCCAGTACGAGATCGACGTCGTTGCACTGGGGCCGTGCCTGCAGTACTTCATGAAGGACTTCAAAGGGACCGGCTTCGCGGCCAAACCCTACCTGGAACGCGGCGGGCCGACAGGCGAAGGGACGCGCAAACGCTTTAACGGCCTCAAGCTGCTCGGCGGCGACAACATTACCTTTTTCGCCTGTCAGAACACCATGGACAAGAAGAACGTCAAAGCGTCACAGATCGCCGACAACGTGGAGATCACCCCCGGCGGCATCGTCAAGGTCATTGACGACCAGCGCGACGGATTCGCCTATATTAAGATCCAGTAAACGCGACGCGCGGTGCTGCACCGCTGTTACGCTTCTGCCCGGCATGTTCAAGAAGGGGCTCAGGCCTCTTGAACAGTGTAATAACATTTTGATATAATCGGTGATCCAAGGAGCCGATACCCTTTGAAGCTATTTTCCAGAAACAACCTGCTCTTCGCCGTTCCTTTCTTTCTCATCATTCTCTTACTGATTATGACCATAGAAGTCTTCAACCGGGAGGTCGCGTGGCAGGTCATCGACGAGGTCAGCGACCAGCTCAGCCTCTCGCTGCGCACGGAGCTGCGCAACGAGAAGGAGGATGCCCTGCGGTTTGCGCTGATCCTCTCGGAGAACGACTCCCTCCGGCATGCCCTCAAAGAAGATGACGACGAAGCGGGCTTCGCCCTCCTCAAACGGATGATCAAATCGGTGCAGACAAACACCTCCGAACTCGTGCGGGCTCAGATCATTACCGCGGATTCGCGCCTCTTCGCCCGCAGCTGGGATGCCGACAATCTCTTTTCGGGGATGCCGCTCGATACCTACCGCCGCGACCTCGAAGAGATCATGCTGCACAAGAAACCGCGCTCCTCCATCGAAGTCGGACGACGTCTGGGGATCAAGGCGACCGTCCCCATGTACGAAGAGGGGGAGCTCATCGGTTTTGTCGAAGTGCTGAAGTTCTTCGACGCCAGTACCGACTTCTTCCACAAGTTCGGGATCGACCTCTACGCCCTGCTCGACGACAGCTACTACAACACCGCCGTTTTGATGCAGAACAACCCCTCCGTCGCCTGGTATCTCGTCGGCAACCGCCGCTACAACAACATCAACCTCAAGGTCCTGCAGCGCCTGGACATGAAACAGCTGCGCAAAGAACGGATCATGCTGCGGGAGAACAAGTACATCTTCTTCGAACCGATGCGCAACGGCGACGGCGAGACCATCGGCGCCTTCGTCTTCGTCATGCCCAAACAGAGCATCGAGCACTTTGCCCGCAGCGGGGAGGACCTCTCTTTCCTGCTCGCGTTCTCGCGGAACAACCTCTACGACATCGTCAAGAAAGAGCAGTACGACAACAAGGTCTACCACAGCGGATACGACAAGGCCCTGCTCTCGCTCAAGGACACCGTCCCCGAGGAGGACCGGGAACTCTTTATGGAGGAGGCGCGGGACATACTTTCCACCTACACCAAAGAGGAGCTGATCGCCCTGATGCTCCACTACAAACTCGCCCGGAAGATCGAAGGAGAGATACGATGAAGATTCTGCTGCTGGAAGATGAATACGCGCTGCGCGTCAGCATCGAGGAGTTTCTGGAGGATCTTGATTTCAACGTCGAGACCTACGCCAACGGCGACGACGCTTTCGACGCCGCCTGCGCGACCCATTTTGACCTTTTCTTGTTCGATGTGAACGTCCCCGGCCTCAGCGGATTCGAACTGCTCAAGACCCTGCGTGCCGAGGGCAACGAGACCCCGGCCATCTTCATCACCGCCCGGACGCAGACCAAGGACCTCGAAGAGGGGTACAAGCGCGGCTGCTGCGATTACATCCGCAAGCCCTTCGACCTCACCGAGCTGCAGCTGCGCATCGAACATGCGCTGCGCAGCTACTACTACAAGCACAGCGAAGCGATCGAACTCGCCCCGGATCTGCTCTACGATACGAAACGGATGCAGCTGAGTTACAAAGAGGAGCCGATTACGCTGAGCAAGACGGAGAACGACATCCTGGAAGTCCTGCTGCGCCATACGAACCAGGCCGTCTCCATGGCGATGTTCCAGGACGAAGTGTGGGGCGAGTATGTCGACCCCGCCAACATCCGGGTCCAGATCAACAACCTGCGCAAAAAACTCCCCGCGGACATCATCAAGAACCGCCGCGGCATAGGGTATATCATTGAAAGATAATCAGTACGCCCTCAAAAACGCGATGCTCTACACGGCACTGATCACGGTGATCCTCCTCGCGCCGCTCTATGTCTACACCGTCTATATGAAACAGATCCACGGGATCCAGAACGAACTGATGCTCAAGCAGCACGCCGCCCGTGTCATCAGCGCCATGGAGGAGTACGACGAGAACCGTGAAAGCTATTTCGAGTACCCCCGCTTCAAGCGGATCGTCTCGGGGCTTTACGACCTGCACTTCAAACCGGTCTTCACCCTCATCGACTTTCCGATGGAACACTTTGCCGCCGGGTACCACATCGACGAAAGCCGCAGCGCCTACCTCATCATCCCCCTGCCGCGGGAGCGCTACTTCGGCGCGGAGTACCTCATCGTCGGCAACCACCTCACCTACGCACCCGTCTACGAACGCGTCGCGACGATCCTCATCGCCATCGTCGTCCTCGTCTTTTTTCTCTCGCTCCTGGTCCTGCAGCGTTTTGCCCTGCCCTTCAAGCGCGTCAACCAGAAACTGGATAACTTTATCAAAGATACCGTCCACGAGATCAACACGCCCCTCTCCATCATCAACATCAACATCGATCTCTATAACCGCAAGCATCCCCAGAGCAAATACCTGCAGCGCATCAAAGCCGCGTCGAAGACCCTCTCGAACATCTATAACGACATGGAGTACCTCATCAAGAACAAGCAGATCGTTTTCGAATACGAGGAGATCGACGTCAGCGCCTTCGTGCGCGAACGCATCCTCTATTTCAACGAGGTCGCCGCCATGAAAGGGATCACCATCGCCTCCGAGATCGATGAAGGGGTGTTCCTGCACTTCAACCAGACCCAGCTGCAGCGCATCATCGACAACAACATCTCCAACGCCATCAAGTACTCCCACGAGAACAGCATCGTCGAGGTCGCCCTGAAACGGTACGACCACCGCTGCGAACTGACCTTCAAGGATTACGGGCTGGGGATCGAGAACACCGAAAAGATCTTTGAACGCTACTACCGCGAGGAGACCGGCAAAGGCGGTTTCGGCATCGGGCTCAATATCGTCAAGGCGATCATGGAGGAGACGGGCATCACCCTGGAGGTCTCTTCCGTACCGCAACAAGGAAGCACATTTACCTACGTTTTCCCGCCCCATCTCTGCCAAAATCCTGCTATTTGATCTGCTAATAGGAACTTTTTCTCTCCCCATCAAAAATCTTTATACTTTTTTACATTGTTTTTACATTGCACCGTTACAATTTTCGAAACCAAGCAAGGAGAAACACGATGAAGAGATGGCTGTTACTCAGTACGACCATCGGTCTGGGTGTAGCGTTCGCCGCCAACCTGTCCGATGCCATCGAGCGGCCCGAAGCGGCGTCGATCATCCAGAAGGATCTGTTCGGCCCGGCCAAGGCCTACACGATGCCAGCGGGGTGTATCACGGACGACAAGGACGCGATCGCCCGGGGCGCATACATTTTCCATAACCTCAATGGAGAAAAAGCCAAAGGCAAACTGCCTGCAGGCCTGTCAAAAAAGAATGCGAACGGCTCACCGAAGCAGTACGGCAACTGTGTCGCCTGCCACAATATCGAAGGGGCCAAAGGCGCCGGAAATATCGGTCCGGACCTGACAAACTACCATGCATTTTTCATTGAAACGGGTACCCGTGACAACCAGTTCGTCTACCAGAAAATCGCCGACGCGCGTGTCGATAACCCGAAGACGCACATGACGATCAACCTCACGACCGGTCTCTTTACCGAACGTGAAATCTGCGACATCACCTCATATATCGTTTCCATTAAACACTAAAGGAGAACCCATGCAAAGAAGAAGTTTCTTACAACGTATCGGATTGGCCGCAGCGGCCACGGCAGCAACAGCAACCCTCACCCCGCAGAGCCTGCTCGCGGCGGAAGCGCCCAAGGGCCCCAACACGATGAACATCGACGCGGCCCTCAAGGCCATTACCGGCGGCAAGGCCGTCACGCCTTCGAAAAAGGTGCACCTCAAAGCGCCTGAGATCGCGGAAAACGGCGCCGTCGTTCCCGTCACGGTTGAAGTCGATTCCCCGATGACACCGGATGACTACGTCAAAGCGATCCACATCTTCGCCACGAAAAACAGCAACGTCCGCTGTGCCGACATCATGCTGACACCGGCCAACGGCGCGGCGATGTTCGCGACACGGATCAAGCTCGGCAGCTCCCAGGATGTCCTCGTCGTCGCCGAAACAAGCACCGGCGAATTCCTCAGCGCGAAACAGAGCGTCAAAGTCACGATCGGCGGCTGCGGCTGATCGCCGCTTCAGACCCGAGTATCATCAAAAAAGGATAGACAATGGCAGAAAGAAAATCACTGATTAAAATCAAACCGAAAAAGTTTAAAAGCGGCGACGTCGTCAAGGTCAACTTCATGGTCATGCACCCGATGGAAACCGGGATGCGCAAAGACAAGAAAAGCGGCAAGATCGTGCCCGCCGATTACATCACCGAGGTGAAGTTCTTCTTCAACGACACCCCGTTCACGACGATGCAGGTCTGGGAATCCGTTTCGACGAACCCGGTCTTCACGATCAATTTCAAAGTGCCCGCTGCAGGGACACTGAAAGTCGTCTACAAGACCAACACCGGCGAAGTCCAAGAGAAGTCGAAAAAACTCAAACCGAAAGGCTGAGCCATGAAAGTTACATCAATCATTGCGGCCACCCTGCTTTGCGGCACGCTGGCCATGGGCGGTGAGCAGTTCGCCATGAGCGACGCCGACCGCGCGCTCTATGCGGAACTGCTGGAGAACAACCCGGCGGAGATGGACGTCGAATGGGGCGGTGAGCTCGTGGAAGAAAACTGCGGCGGCGACGCCGGCCTGGCGAAGTTCCTGGGCATTTCCGAAGCAAAGCTCCCCGCGTACATCGCCGGCTTCCCCCGCTATATCAAACCGTTTGACGCCGTCCTCGGTGTCGACCAGGTGATGCAGGCGCTGATGGCCCAGAACGGCCATAAACCGTTCAAGCTCAGCAGCAAAGAGATGTTTGCGATGCTGGCCTACGCCAAATCGCTGGCCAACGAGGAAGCGGTGGCGATCGACGTCAACGCCAACCCGCAGATGAAGGCCGCCTACAAGCTGGGCGAAGAGGTCTTTATGACGGCGCGCGGCGGCCGCGGGCTTTCGTGCAACAGCTGCCACTCCGCCGACATTGTCGGTTCCGTACTGCGCACCCAGCCCCTGCCGGATCTGGGCGAAGCGGGCGCCGGCGCAACCTGGCCGGCGTACCGGATGACGAAGTCCTCCCTGCGCACCCTGCAGCGCCGCTTCCAGGGGTGTATGAAAAACGCCCTGCTGGCGGTGCTCCCGATCGGTTCGGATGAGATGGTGGGCCTTGAGGTCTATGTCACCAATCTCGCGAAAGCCAAGAACAAAACGATCGCGATCCCCGGCCTGAAACGCTAAAGGACAGATGAATGGATATTTCAAGAAGAGACTTTCTGCAGATCGCCGCGGCCCTGGGACTGGTGACGGTTTCCAACGGCTACGCGACGACCGTCGGGGGAAAAAACCCTGCGGACATTTCGCTCGCGGATCTGTATGACTTCAAAGATACGGGCAATGTGACCCTGCTGCACATCTGTGACCTGCATGCGCACATCAAGCCCCTCTACTGGCGCGAGCCTTCGACGCTGATCTCGGCGCCGAACCTCGTGGGGACGCCCGGTTTCCTCTGCGGCGAAGCCTTTGCCAAGCACTACGGACTGGAGCCCAGCTCCCTCGACGCCTACTTCGACACCCACATGGATTTTGCCGCCCTGGCACGCAAATTCGGGAAGATGGGCGGCATCGCCCACATGAAAACCCTGATCGACGAGGTCGAACGCCAGCGCGGCAAGGAGAAAGTCCTGCTGCTCGACTCCGGCGACACCTGGCAGGGCACCGGCGTCGCGCTGAAGACAGAGGGCGAAGCCATCGTCAAGGCGCAGAACTACCTCGGCGTCGACGTCATGGTCGGCCACTGGGAGTTCACCTACGGCAAAGAGCGGGTCAAAGAGCTTATTGACAAACTCGATGCGAAGTTCGTCTCCCAGAACATTATCGGGGACGACCCCTTCTCCGAGGAGTACGAAGAGCTGATTTTCGAACCCTACACCATCGAAGAGCGCAACGGGGCGAAGATCGGCATTATCGGCCAGTCTTTCCCGTTCACCTCGACGGCGAACCCCAAAGAGTTCACCGAGGGGTGGAGCTTCGGGCTGCGGCTTGATACCCTGCAGGAGTATGTCGACGAGCTCCGTAACGAGCAGAAGGTCGACTGTGTCGTCGTGCTGTCGCACGACGGTTTCAGCGTCGACCAGGAGGTGGCGCGCAAGGTCCACGGGATCGACTTTATCCTCAGCGGCCATACGCACGACCCCTCCCCGAAACCGATTGTCATCGACGGCACGGTCATCGTCATCGCGGGCAGCCACGGCAAATACGTCGGGCGCCTCGATATCGACATCCGGGACCACAAGGTCAAAGGGTATGAGTACAAGCTCATCCCGGTCGCTTCGAACATCATTCCGGCGGATCCCGCGGGCGAAAAGCTCGTCGCGGAGCTTTATGCGCCCTTTGACAAGGAGTTCAACGAAGTGCTGGGGAAAACGAAGGGGCTGCTCTACAAGCGCGACACCTTTTTCTCGACCTTCGACCAGCTCATTAATGACGCGATCATGGATGAGATGAAATGCGACATCTCCTTCACGCCGGGCTACCGGTGGGGAACGACGGTCCTTCCGGGAGACGACATCCTGATGGACAACGTCTACGAGATGTGCGGGATCACCTATCCCAACGTCTACACCTTCGAGCTGAAAGGCGAACGTATCGCCAACCTGCTTGAAGATATCGCCGACAACGTCTTCAACGCCAACCCGCTCTACCAGCAGGGCGGCGATATGAGCCGCCTCGGCGGGGTGACCTATGACATCGCCGTCGGCAACGCCCGCGGCAAGCGTATCAGCAATCTTCTTGTGGGGGGCAAACCGATCGATCCGAAGCGGACCTATGTCGTTTCGTCATGGGGGGGCAACCTCCAAAATGCGGGCGAGCATCTCCAAAAAGAGAAGATCCGTCCCGTCTATGATGTCGTCCGCGACTATATCCGCCGCAAAAAAGTGGTGGATGTCAGCAATGCGGGCAATGTCAAACTGCTGGATTACGATTGCGGTTGTCCTTCCAAGGGGGGAGGCTGCTGAGAGATTGCACGGTCGGCACCGTCACGGTGTCGTGGGAGTAGGTGTCTGAGGACAAGACGGCGGCAGCTGCTACCTGCCGCCAGCCAGTGATAGTGTCACGGGGACATTCGTTCATCACCGCTGACATTATCTCTCTTTTACATTGAAAAAAGGATGAGTAAATGGCTAATATTAAATCAATGAAATTCATTTCGACTGCCGCAGCGGCCGCGCTGGCCTGTACATTGACGAGCAGTGCCTCTGCCGCCGACGGCGAGGCATTCACCCCCAAACGTTCCCTGAAAGGGAACATGATGGAGGTCTACAACGTGCTCCCAGGCAAAGCGGATACCATCACCGATATGTTTGCCAAGGGGGTCGTCTACGGCCGCCTGCGCGTCAACTCCTTCAACTGGGATTGGAAAAACGATGATACGGCGCAGACGAAGAACAAGGACAACCGTGCCCTGGGGCTCGGCGGTAACCTAATCTACAAAACCGCCTCCCTCTATGGCCTGAGCGCCGGTGCGGGTCTGTACTATACCGACGAACCGTTCCCGGGCGAGCGCATGTCCGAGGCGAACATCGGCTACCTCAAGGCGGGCAAGGATACGACCAGCCGCTACAACGTCAACCGTCTCGGACGATACGGCTTTGCGACGCTGGCGCAGGCCTATGTCCAGTATGACATCTCCAAAACCTCCTTCGTCGCCGGCCGTCAGATCTTCGAGAGTTTCCTGACCAAGTCCAACGACACGAAGATGATCCCGAACACCTTCGAGGGTTACTCCTTCACGACCAAAGAGCTTCCGCAGACACGGATCCGCGGTGCCTGGTTCTACCAGCAGAAGCTGCGCGACCATGAGACGTTCCACGACGTCCTCACTTTTGATGATTCCAATACAAGCGTCAAAACGCAGTGGAACGGCAACGACGACTCCGCGGTCCACAAGGGTCTGAGCGTCAACAACTTCCGCGCGGCGGGAGAGGATATCACCCATTCGCTGATCGTCGCCGACGTGCAGAACAAATCCATCAAGAACCTGCAGCTTGACCTGACCTACGGCGGCGTCCCGGGCGTCGTCAGCTCTCTGACCGGCGAGATCAACTATGCCATTCCGCTCGGAGGCTGGAAGATCACGCCGGGTGCCCGCTACATGAAACAGATGGACGACGGCGGCGGTAAGGTCGGTGGTGCCTCCCTCAAAGGGACCCTCGTCGACTGGACGGGCGGTACGGCCGTCTTTGACAACACCAAGGGCTACGATACGCCTGACAGCCTCGACTCCAGCCTCTGGATGGCGCGTCTCGTCGCGGAAACCGGTCCGCTTAAAATGATGGTCGCCTACTCCGCCGTCGCCGATGAAGCGGATATCGTCGCGCCGTGGCGCGGCTTCCCGACCGGCGGTTATACCCGTGCGATGGCACAGTACAACTGGTATGCCAATACCAAGACGACGGCAGCACAGGTCAACTTCAATTTCGACAAGGCCAACCTGGTCTCCGGTCTGAGCGCGATGGTCCGTTACGCGATGCAGGACTTCGACGAGGACAAGCAGGCGGCCGGTGTCCAGGCGGACAGCAACAT
The DNA here is from genome assembly GCF_039645995.1 of Sulfurimonas sp. HSL3-1. Classification (NCBI taxonomy): domain Bacteria; kingdom Pseudomonadati; phylum Campylobacterota; class Epsilonproteobacteria; order Campylobacterales; family Sulfurimonadaceae; genus Sulfurimonas; species Sulfurimonas diazotrophicus. The sequence continues at coordinate 731,354 of NZ_CP147920.1, read as the reverse complement.
TATCCATATCGACCTGATCGAAAAGGTCAAAGCGATTCCGGGGCTCGAAGCCAAAGTCCGCATCGGCCTGGTCGATGCCAAAGATCGTGAAGCGGGGTATGACAAAGACTCCTACAACGAATACCGCTTCGAGCTGAACTACCTCTTCTAAGAAGGATTGACAGATGAAAATGCTCTGGACTGTGTGGCTTGGCATCACATCGGCACTGGCGTTCGAGTACCATCTCGAACCGGTCAGTGTCGCCCGGGGTATTTACTGTTTTTTCGGAAAGCCGGAGGTGATGAACACCGTCAACAACGGCAACATGGTCAACAGCTGCTACGTCGATACCGGCCACCGCTGGCTCGTCATCGACAGCGGCCCGACCTACGCCTATGCCAAAGAGGCCGCTGCAGTCATGCAGCGCATCAAGGCGCAGAAGAACGGCCCGGTCATCGACACCCATGTGCACGACGACCACTGGCTGGGCAACGGCTTTTTCGAAGCCCGGGGCGCCGAGGTGATCGGTCCCCGCCTCTTCAACAAGGCGGTCAGCCTCACGGCAAAGACGCGGATGCAGCAGCGCATCAGCCCCGAAGCCTATGAAGGCACGGAAATCGCGCTGCCGACCCGCTACGTCGACACCAATGAAACCCTGCGCATCGACGGCGAAGAGATCCGGATCATCCGCCTCACCCGCCGCGCCCACACCGCGGAAGATCTCCTGGTCTACCTCCCTTCCCGGCAGACGCTGTTTGCCGGAGACCTGGTCTTCAACGACCGCATCCCCTCCCTGCGCGACGGCGACCTCCACGGGTGGATCGCCGCGCTGGAGATGATACGGGCAATGCCGCTGAAACACATCATCGGCGGCCACGGCGAGCGCACCGACGGCGACGCACTGCAAATGACCTATGATTACCTGACGCAGCTGCGCGACCGCGTGCGTGATGCCATCGACGAGGGCATCGGCATCGCCGAGGCCACCAAAACGATCCGCCTCGACGCTTTCCGCAGTGTCGCGCTCTATGACACGATGCATGCGCAAAACGTCGAGGTGGCCTACCGGATGCTGGAGTGGGACGATGAATAAGCTGCTGTGGCTGCTGCTGCCGCTGCTCGCCGACGCCGTCGACTGGCGCAGCTGGGAACAGGGCAAGGCCGAAGCGCACGAGAGCGGCAGGAACATCCTGGCCGCCCTCGTGCGCGACGACTGCCACTACTGCCACGACATGGAGCAGGCCGTGTTCAACGATGGGGCCATGAGCCGCTGGGTCGAAGGGTGCTTCGTCCCGGTCAAGATCAACCTCTCGAAGCGGGACGTTCCCTTCAAAGCGAGGGTCCCGATGACCCCTACTTTCGTCATCCTTCAGCCCGACGGCAGCATCATCAAAACCGTCCCGGGCTCCTGGAACCGGGAGGATTTCACCGCACTGACCGCTTCGGCGTGCACAAAGGAGTAACATGCGTTTTCTGATCATTTTGCTGGCCTGGGGCCTCTGGCTGAACGCCGATACGGAGTTCGCCGATCCCAAACCGGCCCTTGACAACCCACGCCAAGTCGTTTTCTCGGTGACCGAGGGCAGCGACGAGGCGATCAACCATGTCCTCAGCTCCGCCAACAACGTGCTGAAGTTCTACGGCCCCGAAAAGGTCCAGATGGAGATCGTCGCCTATTCGGGAGGGATCCGCACCCTGCTCAAGAACGACCCGAAAATTGCGGAACGGGTGCGCACGCTGATGCTGTACGACGTCACCTTTGTCGCCTGCGGCAACACGATGCGCACCAAAAACATTACCGAAGACCAGCTCATCGACGACGTCGAAGTCGTCACCGCCGGCATCGTCGAGATGATCGAACGGGTCAAAGATGGCTGGGTCTATATCAAACCGTAAGGATTACACCATGATGAAACACATACTGTTTTTACTCTTTTCGACCGTGATCGCACTGCATGCCCAGGGCGACCTGCGGATTTTCAGCGTCGATAACGACCCCACGAGCGATCTGCCGCAGGTGATCGAACGTTCACTTGCGGCCAACGGCTTCACCATCGCCGCCAATACGGAGATGAACAAACCGTTCAACATCCAGTTCCAGCAGAGCGACTTCGACGTCTTTTACCTGCTGACGGCGTACCATACGGATCTCTCCCGCACGCTCGTCGTCAAGTATCCCGATGCTGGCATTTTCGTGCCGATGGGCTTCGGGATCTACCAGCACAAAGGCGAGAAGCAGCTGCACGTCTCCGTCCTGACGGCCGAAGCGATGGCCAAGATCATCGGTCTCAAAAGCGTCGACCCGATCCTGAAAAAGATCGAGGCGGCGGCGCTGAAAGCGCTGGAATCAGCAATGCCGAAGGCCTCCGTCGCGATCGAGAACGAGAACCCGCTCCCGGCGTCGGGACCGCTGGTTTCGACCTACAGCCTCGAAGTCGAAGAGGATGAGTACGATGACGTTAAAGAGGAACTCGCCATGGGAATCCAGGGCGGTCTCAGTCCCAAAGGGTTCGTCCTCTCCAACACCCTCGATTTCGAAATGGTCGTCGGGGAGGATGAGAGCATCGACAACCCCTTCGATTTCTACGACACCTACTCCATCTGCAAGCTGAAGGTGATCTACAACGTCGCCAAGACGCGCCCGCAGGCTTCGGCCTTCGCGCCCTGTACGATGATGATGTACAAGAAAAAAGGGGAAGACAAGATCGTTATCGGTTTCCCCGGCGTCTACAACTGGATGAGCAGCGCGCGCGTCCAGGATGATGAGGCCAAGGCCGAACTGATGAAAGCACAGAACGATTTTGAAACGCTGCTGGGCGATCTGACGGAGTAACCTCTCCGTCCGGTCCCCGAGGCTGCCTGCAGATTCGGCTCCCCTCCCTGCCGAACTGGTTTGATTCATTCTTCTACTCCTACGTTTGTTCCGTCCCAAACCGCAGGCAGCCTCGGGGACCGGACATTAAACGCCCCTTTTTACATAGTTTTTACTTTCCCCCGGTATGATGCACTTCACCAAGGAGATTGCATGAAAAAACTCTTTCTCATCCTGCTGACCGTCCTCTCGCTCTTTGGCGCGGAGAACCCCAAAGTCGTCATCGACCTGACCACCGGCGACATGCACACCTTTGAACAGAAGATTCTCAAAGGGATCGTCGCCCACAAGACCTATTTTGAGAACCAGCTCAAAGAGCTCGACGTCGCCGTCGTCATCCACGGCAACGCCTACAAGTTCTTTCTCAAAGATCCGGCACACTTCGACTTTGCCAAGGACCCGAAACTGCTCAAAGCCGCCCCGGAACTGGCCAAACGCATCGCCGCCCTCGCCGAGACCTACGAGGTGACATTTCTGATGTGCCAGGCGGGGATGACCAAGAAAAAAATCGACGCCAAGGATATTTACCCCGGCATCGAAACCGTGCTCAACGCCGGCGTCGGCCTGATCGAAAAACAGAATGAAGGATATGCCTACCTCCCTGTCGCCGACTGAACGGCTTATTGGCTTTCTTGAAGTACAATAGGAGTTCAAGGAAGCGCCATGACCCCCTATCTTCTCCCGGCACTGCTTCTGCCTGCAGCGCTGCTCTTCGCCGTTCCAGTCCCCAAAGCAGTAGACGATCCCACGGTGAATCTCACCCGCTACCTTACCTACCGCTCCGAGGGCAGGCTCATCCCGGCATGCCGCGCTGAGCGCACGCAGTTTGTCTGCAAGGCGCAGCGCCAACGAATAGAGGAGCGCGATGCCAACCGCACCGCCGTCACCGCCTTCAAAGCGGCAACCGCATCGTTCAACAAGGCGCTGGGGGTGCTGCTGCAAAAAGAGGCCTTTGACGCCGCAATGAAGGAGGTGGAAGAGTTAGAACGTCTGCAGCAACAGCACCTTGCCGCCGAAAAGCCCTATTTCGCCCCGCCGTCGACCCCCCGAAAAGATGCGTTGGAACGGGCCCTTGTCGGCAATCTCGAACAGCTTGACGTCTCGGATTTCGACTATGACCAGTATGATCCCCAGGCCCATCTGCACATCGACACCCTCCATTTCGCCAACAGGATGAAGCGTACGGCAAAGGGGGCCGCCTTCGCCGAACGCGTCCTCGGCAGCGTCTCGCTCGACTACGCCGGGGCCACCCTCGAGACGAACGCGACGGAGAGCAGCGACGCCACGGCCCCCTACCTGTTCGAAGCCTGGTTCGACACCAACGACACCGTCAGAGCCGATTATGTGGGCAAAAGGCTGCATGCCCTCTACGCCGAGCAGTTCGCCTCCCCGTTTTCCGGCCGCCTGGCGCTCACGACCGTGTATGAGGGGAACGACACCATCGACACCCGTTTCACCTCCCGCAACGACAACGCGAACGGGAACCACGACACCCTGACGCTGCACGTCACGCTCCGCAACGCCTCGGCCCTCTTTACCCCGGCACGAAAGCCTCCGCATTCCGGTTACCCCGATCTTCTCTTCCATGCTCTGCATGCACAGAGCAGCGCCGACGGCCGGGCCTACCGCTCCCTGCTCGAAAAAGACAAACGCTTCGCCGCCTATATCGGCCAGTACGACACCCTGCTGCACCGCGCCTTCGAACGCAAACGCAATAAGTTCGCCTACAGTCCCACCCTGACGCGCTGGATCACCGAGGCGGAATCGGCCTTCTCCGCCCTGTTGCGCGGCCGGGCCGACACCCTGGAGATCAACGTCACAAACCGCAGCGGCCAGAGTACCGTGCAGCTTTTCAGCCTGCTGATGGGGCAGCTGACGGCCCTCCCCTCCTCCCCGGACCGTCGACCCGATCTGGAGAAAATCCTCGCCGACACCGCCGCTTCCCACCTGGAGGTCAGAATCGAAGCACGTTGAGTGCCCCGGCCGCGAAACGCCCCCGCGATTTGCTTCCTTCAAAAGAGTTTCAGTATAATCAACCCAAAGATAAACGGCAGAGGATTCCTATGGCAGCACCATGCATTGATGCGGACTACAAAGGCGAAGAGCGCTACACCAAAATCACACTGGCTTACGATACGGAAGAGCAGTATAAAGAGATCAATGCCGCCCTGGCGCAGATCCACGAAGAGCATAAGCTCGACCGCAGCGTCTACCTGACCGAAAGCGCCGGCGGACGCAAGCTGATCGTAGTGGAGTATCACGACGACTACGACCGTGAAGCAGGCGCCATCTTCGAGAAACTGATGAAGATGCTCAACATCGAGCGCTGTCAACTCTAATCATCTCCCATGCAGACATACGCCGAAGGGAACGAACTCTTTCAACAGGTCTATTTCAAAGAGCATGAAGCGGAACTCCTCCGCCTCGCCAAAGAGGGGCAGAGTCCGAAAGCCCTCTTTATCGGCTGCTCCGACTCCCGCGTCATCCCCGACCTGATGATCCAGAGCAAACCCGGTGACCTCTTTGTCATGCGCAACGTCGGCAATTTCGTTCCCGTCTACAAGCCCGACGAAGATTTCCATGCCACCGCCACGGCAATCGAATATGCCGTCAGCGTCCTCAAGGTCTCCGAGATCATCATCTGCGGCCACACCCATTGCGGCGCCTGCCAGGCGCTTTACGAAGAGATCAGCGACCCCGGGCTGATCCATACGCGCAAATGGCTCTCCCTGGGGATGAAGGCAAAAGAGAACGCGGTCGCCACCCTGGGAATGGACGGGGACCGCGAAGCGCTGCTTCGCCTCACCGAGCAGCTTTCCATCCTCTCCCAGATCGAGAACCTCCTCACCTATCCCTATGTCAACAAAATGGTCAAAGAGGAGAAGCTCTTTATCCACGGCTGGTACTACGATATCGAAACAGGGCACATCCGCTACTACGACCCCGAGATAAAAAGCTTTGTGCCGCTGAGCGACCTCGGCAAACAGCATCAGATCGACGACTACGAGCAGCTATGATCGGCATCGACCTCGTCAAAATCGAGCGCATCGAAGGGATGATCACGCGTCACGGCGAACGGGCACTGCAGCGCTTTCTCTCCCCCGATGAGATTGCCCTCGTAGGCAGGCCCCATACCGCCGCAGGGTTCTGGGCCGCCAAGGAGGCCTGCGCCAAGGCGCTGGGGTGCGGCATCGGCGGCGAGTGCGGTTTCCACGACATCGTTATCACCAAAACCGATCGCGGCGCCCCTCAGCTCGCCCTCTCCGACACGGTCCGCGAACGTTTCGGCATTACCGACGTCTCCCTCTCCATCACCCACGACGGCGGCTTCGCCATCGCCGTCGTTGCACTTGAAGGCAAAAACTCCCTATAATATTCGAATGGATACGACAATAACCGATCTGGCCTCCAAGGGGCAGGAAAGACCGGCAGCACTGCTGGAACAGTGGCTGGGGCGGTTCGGGCAGTGCCCCCATTTCGGGGGCGTCGCCGACCTCCTCGTGATCGCCGGGCCTCCCGCTTCCGGGAAAAAGCTGATGATGCTGCAGACGCTCGCCCATCTGGGACGCGAGCGACTGCACCTGCACATGGGGGAATTCGCCTTCGCCGACGATGCCGAACGGCTGCTGGGAACGAAGGGCATTCTCACGCGCTGGGTCACCGAGCATCCGGAGGGGGCGATCGTCTTCGAGGATATCGACGAAGCCGATCATGCGATTCAGCGCGCCGTCGCCGCCATCATTACCGACGGTGCGCCGGGGGCGTCGGAGCGGTACGGCCGTACGCTCTTCGTACTTCTTTTCAAGATCAAATCCCCCGAATGGGTCGACAAGCAGTTCCTCGACCGCTATTACGACCAGCCGCTGCTGGAACAGGCCCATCTCTACGAGGGGCTGGCCACCACGGGGATGCCCGATGAGAGCGGCATCCTCCGTGCCCTTTTCGACCCGGAACTGCTCAACGTCATGAGCGAAACGGATCTTATCCTCCTCTACCCCCACGACCTGCAGACGCTTCGGGCCATCACCGAACAGATCCTGCAAACCGCAGCCGCGCACTGGAACACTTTCCGGCCCGTTCCCCTCGAAGTGCGGCACCCTTCCGAGCTTGCCCTCGCACTGCTGCTCTCCTTCTCCCCCTACCTCAATACGACACGGGTAGCGCACCGTCTCCCGGCCTACCTCTTCGATCTCGCCGCTGCGGACATGCCCGAAACGGGCCGCATCGTTCTTGACGTCTCCAAAGATGCGCGCAACTGGCTGCGCAGCACCTTTGCCGACGAATCGGACCTGAAAGCCTTCGGCAAATACGACCGCCGTTTCAGCCTGAACTGGGAACGCCACGTCGGCAAAGAGTGCACGGAACTTCGCCTGCGCGACATCGAAGAGCACTCCCAGGAGATCACCCCCCTGAGCACGCAGAGCGACCGCCTGACCATCCACCCGGTGGGCCGCACCGGTTTCGACGCCATCGCCGGACAGAACCGCGTCAAACAGCAGCTCGCTTCCCTCGTGGCGCTGCTGCATAACGACCGGGGGTTGAAAACCTTCGGGATCACCCTCCCCAAGGGGCTGCTGCTTTACGGCCCCGAAGGGGTCGGCAAGACCCTGCTCGTCAAAGCCTTTGCCAAGGAAGCCGGACTCCCCTACCTCTACCTGCGCGGCAGCGACCTGTTCAACGAAGAGCTGATCGAGGCGGCATTCCAGCGGGCCCGTCAGGCCGCCCCGCTCCTGGTCATTCTCGACAACGTCGACGTCAAGGGGATCATCGAAGGCAACTACACGCCGATTCCGACCGAGGCGCTGGACGCGGCGATCGACGGGAGTCCGGACTCGCCGGAAAACTTCGTCTTCACCGTGATGACGGCACAGCACAAAGAGGAGGTGCCCGCGGCGCTGATGCATCCGGGCCGTATCGACCAGTTTGTGGAGGTGCCGGAACTCGACAGGGAAGCCCGACTCTTTTTCGCCAAACAGCTCCTTGAAAAACCCCATGAAAAGATCGATATCGAACGCATTACCCGCTATATGAGCGGCATGAACGGCTACGAGCTCGGCCGCATCGCCAAAGCCTGCGCGCTGGAGGCGATCAAGCAGAACAAAGCCACACTGGACGAACAGATTATTATCGACCAGATCAACACCATCAAATACGGCAGCCGTCTTGAGAAGAAACGCCTCAAGAACTTCGAAGAGGACCTGCAGCGCAGCGCCTACCACGAAGCGGCCCATGCCGTCACCTCCATGGTGCTCCTGCCCGAGGTCGAGATCGAACAGGTCACCGTCATTCCCCGCAGCGAGACCCTCGGGCTCGTCTCCTATACCCAGGAGCAGCTTCAGGCGAACATGAGCGCGGATGAACTGCGTGCCAACATCGCCGTCTCGCTGGCGGGGCGCCTGGCGACCGTCAAACAGTACGGCGAGGGGGAAGGGATCGAAACGGGTGCCTATAACGACCTGCAGCAGGCAACCCTCTACGCCTACAGCGCCGTCGCCCAATACGGTATGGACAGCGAGCTGCAGAACATCAGTATCGAGATGCTGCAACAAAATGTCAGTAACACCCTCTTTGACACTCAACTGCAATCGCGCATCGCCGTCTGGATCGCGGAGGGCACTGCCAGGGCCAAAGAGGTCATCGATACGCACTGGGCGCTGATTGAGACCGTCGCCCAGCGCCTTATAGCCGTCGAATTCATCGAAGGGAGCGAACTAAAATCCCTCCTCAAGACCCCTCCCTCCGCCTGAAAAAAAGCGCTTTCGCGCGCCCGTCATGGCAGCTCTCTTTCACAAGTTCAATTTTGTGCTTATCGGTTCTTAAGCTCTTCAGGAATAATATTTAGTTATGGAAGAAATGAAACGGTTTGGCTTTAGAAGCCAATAGGCTCAGGGGAAACACATCGTTATCCTACGCTGTCCCTGCCCCTCAAGTGAAAAGGTTCCGAAAATGAAACAGATCACATTGAATGGGCGGAAGTGGAGAAACCTCCTCGCCGCAACACTGCTGCTTGGCGCCGCTGCCAATGCATTCGCGTGGGAAAAGCCCCATGCGACGGGTCAATTTGAACTCGACGGGAATATCATCAGTGAAGCGGCCGTCCCCGGAGACGACTGGCAGGATATCGCCAACGGACTCGACAGCGCCTTCAGCGACAGCGGCATCATTGCAGACGGGCTCGGCATGAGCATCTTCACCGGCGGCGGTTCGAAGGACGTGCGCAATGTCAACCAGTGGCGCTGGACGGACGGTTCGGTCCCCGACAAGGATGAGATCCTCCACTCCGCCGCCGCAGCCTACAATGCCAACGGCGAACTGATCGTCTACCTGATGGGCGACCGCTACTCCACGGACGGTTCGGCAGAGATGGGTGTGTGGTTTTTCCAGGACCGTGTCGCCCCGAAACCTGACGGCACCTTTTCGGGCACCCATAAAAACGGCGACGTGCTGATGCTTGCCGAGTTCGTGCAGGGCGGTGCGCAGGCGCACGTCAAACTCTACGAGTGGGATACCACGCAAAAAGACAACCTGAAGCTCATCTTCGAGGGCCAGGGCGGGGGAGACAACTACTACTTCGCCACCTCCAACGGCAGTCCGACGCAAGCCTGGGACACTTACACCCCCAAATCCCTCGTCGACGGCATGCCCGAACACACCTATCCCGAAAACAGCTTCTTCGAAGGGGGGATCAATCTCAGCTGGATCTTTGAAAATGCAGTCCCCTGCTTCAGCTCCTTTTTGATGGAGACGCGTTCATCCCACCGCGTCAACGCCCAGCTCAAGGACTTCGTCAGCGGCAATCTCGATACCTGTAAACTGAGTATTTACAAAGAGTGTCTCTCCTCCGAACTCGAACGTTCCGACTACATCACGATCAACCATACCTTCAAGTATACGGTCACCAACGAAGGCTTCGGTACGATCGACCGTATCGAGTTTAAAGACGATGCGGGGAGCCCGGACGATCCCAGCGACGATCCGACCCTCAGCGACATGACGGACCTGGCGACGGGCGAATCAAGAAGCTACAGCTATACGGTCAACTCCTACCTCAACCCGCCGACCAATACGATCACTGCGACCGGTTATATCGGCGAGTACTCTATGGCACCGGAAACGGCGCAGTCAACCTGTCAGAAGGTCACGCTCAACCCGGCGATCTCCATCACGAAAACCTGTAAACAGAAACTCGAAACGCGCGGGGGCCAAGTCGTCGTCCGCGTCGATTACGAAGGCAGGGTCTGTAACGAACAAAACGGCACCCTCCTCACCAACATTCACGTCACCGACGACAAGTCCGGTGAGATGTTCGATTACGATGCCCTCTACCCGGCAGACGACCCGCAGGGCCGGACCCAGTGCGAAAGCTTCAGCAGCACCTACCACCCCACAGCGACGGTCTCCGAATGCGCGATCAACAACTCGCACAGCAACACTGTCGTAGCGATCGGTACCGAGCCGCTTAACGGCACCGAGGTCAGGGCGACCGCGACATCAAACTGCCCCCTCTGTGACGAAGCGTGTGTCGAACCGGCACAACCGTAAATATGAGAGGCGCGGATGCCTGCATCCGCTGCCTGCTTTCCCCGCGTTATGCCCTCACCCCTTTTACCAGCAGCCATAAAGAGAGCGACACTTCCGCCAACAAGGCCAGTGCAATCAGCGTCTGTGCCATCATTGCCAAAAGCGCCGATCCCTGCGGGAGCAGCAGGTGGGCGAAACTGTCGATGAGATAGCCCAGAGACGCGATCATCAGCATTATCCCCAGCAGCCGGGGAAGGTAACGGGATTTGAGAATCAAGGCACCGAGGATGAAACAGTGCAGACCGAAAAAGACGAGTCCGATCGCGTAGCCGCTTGCATGGGCATCAAGCAGTTGCTGAACGATGGAAGGTGCCGCGGAGTCCGTCCCGTGCAAAACGGAAAGGAGGGAAGTCAGTGCCGTGAGGTTGGCGGCCAGCACGGCGCCCATCACAAGCCGAAAAGCGGTCGCCAGCAGGGCCAGCAACTGATTGACCGGGCGAAAAAGAAGGTAGAGTGCCACGGCGGCCGTCACGTCAAACAGGAGCATGATAATGTCGGCGACGATGCTGAGGCGGAACGCTCCCTCCGCCCCCAGGATATTCGACGCCGTGGCCGCCGCGTCTCCCGCCACGATCAGCGGCATCCGCAGGAAAAACTCCGCGGTAATACCGGTGAGGATGACGACAAGCCAGGCCATCCCCGCAAGCCGTGCGTACCGGTTCAGGGCGTTTCCGTTTTCCATCGGCAGCTCCTCAGTGCCTCGTCAGCTGGCGGCTTCAGCCTCCGCCGACGAAGTCAAGCAGTTCGAGACGGTCGTTATTGTGCAGCTCGTGCGTATCCCAAAGCTCCTGTTTGACGATCTCCATATTGATGGCCGCGGCCATGACTTTTTCCCGAAGGCCCATCTCGTCGAGCAGTGCGCCAAGACGGGTATCTTCCTTGACGGTACGCGTCTCTCCGTTGATGATGATTTCCATTACGCTCTCTCCTTTCTGAATCGAATCATTTTAAAACGTTCCCCAAGGAACTGCGGCATGATCAGCGTCTTGACCTTTTCAAGTTCCTGTTTATAGACTTTTTCGTCTGCATTCGCTCTTAAGATCTCCATCAGTTCCAGGATGCCCATCTCCACCAAAGCTTTCATCTGCGTCGCGTACTCCGCCATCGGCATCCCGGCGGCTTCGAACGCCTCCTTGACGTGGGCGAAGGTCACGTCGTAGGTGATATCGCTTTTTTTGAAAGCTGCCGCACGCTCAAGCCCCTCATCGAAAAAGGGGAACACCTCGTGCTCTTTGTAGACCCGCAATGAGACGTCCGGCCGCGCCTGCATCTCCCCGTAGTCGAAGGTGATAAATTCGCTTTGTCCTGCCGCCGCGGCCATCTCCCGCGCGAAATCCTCGTACCCGACGGCGATTTCTCCCCGGTCCTTGTGGAACTGCTCTGCCTTCGCTTTGACCCAGGCGTCATCGAGATCGAAGATGACCTCGTGGTTTTCGACCCGCCCCGTCTTGCCCTTGTAATAGAGTTCGCAGGGGAAGGCGTCGAAGATCTCGTTGGCCACGAAGAACGCCTCTTCAACGCGCATCTGGTCCAGTGCCGAATATTGCCGCAGCGTGACGGCGTCGCCGAAAGCGTCGGCGAAATAGCGCCGCTGCTGCTCCCGCAGATGTTCAAACCGCTCGACGATGGCAAAGGAGAGGCTCTTCAGCAGTTCGGGGCGCAGGGTGTAGATGAATTCCACAATGTCCGCGAGCAGGTAGCCGTGGTGCGCCCCGATCTCACAGACGGTCGCGTTCGGACTGAGGAACCCTTCGTCGATCACGTCGATCAGGTGCTTGGCGATGGTGCCGCCGAAAAACTTCGACGCGCTGACGGCCGTGTAGAAATCCCCCTGTTTCCCGATGGGACGGTAGGTCGCGTAGTAGCCGTCTTCGGCATAGAGCCACTCCGTCATGTACTCGCTGAATCTCATGATTCGGGATCGCTCAGCTTTTCATACAGGTTCAGCAGCTCGCGCTGGCGGTCGATTTCGTAACTGCGCTGGCTGAGCTTCTCGATCTGCCGGGAATTGGCCAGCAGATCGACGTCGTACTGTGTCTTCAACCCGACCCCGTACTGCTCTTGCGTATCGTGCAGCAGCGTCGCGTAAAGCGCTTCGTTCTCCCGGGAGAGTGCGATCTTCGCGTCGATGTTCCTGAGGTTCTCGACAACCTGCTCGTAGAGGGCCCGCAGCGCACGTTTGGTGTCGTCGATGGTGACTTTTGACTTGAGGTAAGCGAGCCGTGAAGCCTCGTAATCGTTGATGCTGTTGACGTCGATCGGCATGGAGGCCTTGAGGCCGTAGCTGTAGTAAGACGTTTCGGAGGGGTTGGACTGAACGTACGATCCGTTGATGTAGATGATCGACTCCCGCTTCTGCCAGTTGTAACTCCCCTGCAGGCTGATACTCGGCAGGTATGATGCAAGGGTGACCGCTTTGTTGTACCCCTCCTGCGCCCGCTGCTGCCGCGCCAGGGCAAGGTCGATCGTTCCGTCCATAAAGCGCGCCTCGTCCACCGATGCGAGAAAAGGAATCTTGGCGTCACGGTAATCGAGGTCGCTGATGCTCTCGAAAGCGCTGACCAGCTTCGCCTGGGCCGTCTGCAGGTCCAGCAGCGCCTGCTTGGCAAGGTTGCGCTCGATGATGGCATTGTTCAGGAAACCCGAGTCCAGCTGCCCGCTCATATACTGTTCGCGCTTTTGCAGCAGGTTGATCTCGGTATTGTCCACCTGCAGCTTCTGCTTGGCGATGCCCAGTTCGGACTGCTTGATCTGCATCAGCAGGTCGACCGCCTGCTTGATCAGCGTGCGCTCCTGCTGGGCGATGGTCAGCATGCCGACGTCGCGCGACGCCTGGGCATACTTGATACCGTAGTAGATCCCGCCGCTGCGGAAGATGGGCTGGTCGATGGCGATCGAAGCACTCTCCTGCTGGGTCTCCGGCGCTCCGCGCTCATTATAGGGATTCTGGCGGGTGAGGGTGTAGTTGATCAGTGCCGGCTGGATCCAGCTGTCGCGCAGCTTCGCGCTCTCCTCTTCGGTCTTGGCGTAGTCGTACCCGAAGGCTTTGCGCTTGAGTTCGGAGAGGTAGGCTTCGAGGGAGACGCTTTGACGGTCGGCCCCGGAGCGCTGCTGCGTACCGAACAGGACCGTCGCGTTCTGCTCGGCGGCGCAAAGACCGCTAGAGAGCAGCCAGAGCGCGGCGAAGGCGTGTAAACCCCTCATCCATTTCCTCCCGGCTGATAGTAAGCGGCGGCAGGAACCGCAGCGTATTCCGCCCCGCTTTGAGGACCAGTACCCCCTCTTCGCGTGCCTTGGCGATCACGCGGGCCAGGGTGTCGGCATCCTTCGCCCGCAGGCCGCGCATCATGCCGAAACCGACCGCATCGGTAAAGAGGCCGCGATACTCTTCAAAGAGCTTTTTGAGCTCCGTTTCAAAATAGAGGAAGGCTTCGTCGAGCTTCCCGCTCTCCTTGTACGCTTCGAGCACGTCCAGAACGGCATTGGCCGCCGCGGTGGAGAGGTAGTTCCCCCCGAAGGTCGACCCGTGGTCGCCGGGGGCGAAAATATCCTTCTTCGCCGTCATGACGACCCCGATGGGGACCCCGCCGCCTACCCCTTTGGCCAGGGTGATGACGTCCGGTTCGATGCCGTAGAGGTTCGAGGCGAGGAACTCGCCCGTACGATAGATCCCCGTCTGAACTTCGTCGACCATCAGCAGCACGTCTTTTGCCTTGAGCATCGCCGCCAGTGCCTGGACCTTTTCGCGATCGAGCGGCTGCACCCCGCCTTCGCCCTGAACCAGTTCGATCATGACCGCGACCGTATGGTCGTCAATGAGCCCCTCGATCTCGTCGATGGACTTGGCGTAGACGAAACCGTCGGGGAAGGGACCAAAATAGTTGTGCATCGCCTCCTGCCCCGTCGCCTTGAGCGCGGTGATCGTGCGGCCGTGGAAGGAGTGCTCGAGGGTGATGATCTTGTAGCGCTTCACCTGCCCGTCGACCTCCCCGTATTTGCGGGCGATCTTGATCGCCCCCTCATTCGCCTCGGCCCCGCTGTTGCCGAAGAAGCACTTCATGTCGTAGCCGCTGCGCTCGACGATGCGGCGCGCACACTCGGCCTGCGGTTCGATGCGGTAGAGGTTCGAAATGTGGGTAATGCGCCCCACCTGCTCGCAGATTGCCTTGGTGACCACCGGGTTCCCGTGGCCGACGCTGACGACGCCGATACCGGAGGTAAAGTCGATATACTCCTTGCCCTCCGTATCTTTTAACCGTGCGTTTTCACCACTGACAAAAGCGATATCCTGCCGTGCGTAGGTCGGCAGAACAAACTGCTCGTCCATGGACTTGATCGTATCTAACATGCTTCCACCTTGATTTTGTTTGCCTGGTAACAGGCGTTTTCTCCTGCGAAACTGCGCAGGGATGTGGTGAGATTATTCACCCCCGGCGTCCCGGCATAGACCAGGACGCAGTCGGCCAACAGCCGGTCGTCATAGGCCAGCGGCAGCTCCAGGCTCCCCTGCTCCGAAACGAGCCGTACCGACGCCCCCTCCTCGAAACCGCACTCCGGGTGCATGAACACCCGCGACTCCCGGTCGAACTGGGAGTTGAGGCTTCGGGGACTTTTCGGGGAGACGAGGAAATAATCCTCCTCCATATCGAAATCGAAATCATACTCCTCTAGGAATAAAAACTGCCCGTCATCGGTGTCGAATCCCTCGGCGTACGGGAGCGCTTCCCGCCCCTTGACAAGGGTTTTATCATCCTTCGCTTCCCCGCAGGCGAGGAAGTGCTCAAGGTAGTACGCTTCGCTCTCGAGGGGCACGTCGAACGCCGTACAGAGCGCCGTACAGAGCGCGTACTCGCTGATGCCGGTCTCGCCCGTTTCGCACTCGGGCATCTCCAGCATCGCGTTATGGCCGTAGGCGGTGCGCACGTCGCGTTTTTCCAGGAAAGTCTTGGCAGGGATGACCAGTTCAGCCATCGCCGAGGTCTCGTTCTCATAGAGTCCGAAATAGACGACGTGCCCCGCCTTGGAGAGGCTGTCTACAACCCGCCTCGTATCCGGCATCTGCGCCACCGGGTTGGCCCCCTGGACAAAGACGAGATCGTAATCGGAAAAGGCCGCCGCGGCCTTGGACTCGAACCGGCGGGCCGCCGCGAAAGGCGAAGGGATGCCGCTGGACGAACTGCCCAGGAAACTGACGCCGCAGCCCGGTTTCCCGAAGAGCCCCAGCAGCGTACCGATGGCGTCGATGGCGCGCAGCACTTCGTCGCCGTGGCGGTACTTCTGCACGCCGGTGCCCACCAGAATGGCAACCTTTTTGCCCTTCAGCCGCTCCAGGACACGGCCGATATCACCCAGCCCCAGCCCGATGCTGTCCAAGGCGGCTTTGATCCGCACCGTCTGCGTCAGCTCGTAGTACTCCTCGAACGCCTCGCCGTGTTCGGCCAGGTACTCGGCATCATACATCCCCTCGATCACGATAAAGCGGGCCAGCAGCATCGCGAAATAGAGATCCCCGCCGGGCTTCAACTGGATATGGATATCCGCGCTCTCGGCGAAGGCCGTCCGGACGGGATCGACGACGATGAGCTCCTTGCCCTTGAGGAAGGGAAGTAGGTGGGAGTTGGTCACGGGGACGTTCCGCCCCCAGACCATGACGACATCGGCCTCGGCGATCTGTTCGGGCGGCAGGGCGCGGTTTGCCCCGCGCCCTTCGACGACACCGGCCTCTCCCGCCCCGTCGCAGAGCGAGCCCTTTGTCAGTGCCGCGCCCACGGAAGCGAAGAAGTGGTCCGTCACTCCCTGCATCAGGCCGAAGTTCCCGGAACTGCGGTAATGCAGAATCCCGTTACCCTCGCGGGCGTCGCGTACCAACGTCTCCAGATGCGCCAGCGCCGTCTCCATCGAGACGACTTCGCCCCTCAGCTTCGGCTCGGCGATGCGTTCGCGTTTCTTGAAGTGGTTCAGGTGGGGACAGAGATAACCGTGAGTGTACGGATGGAGTTTATCCCCTTTGAGTTTGCCCGCGTCGACGATGACGCTGCAGGCATCGTAACAGTCCAGGGGACAGGCGGTTTTCTTCTGCATGGGGCTCCCGTTTTTTCGGACAATTCTATCCCTTTTTGGCTTATGCAAAGCTCTAGCCTCCCTGCGTCGGCGCCTTGTCTATGGGGAGATTCAACTGCGCGCGTCTGCTCAAAAAAACGCCACCCTTCCCCCTCCC
The DNA here is from genome assembly GCF_039645995.1 of Sulfurimonas sp. HSL3-1. Classification (NCBI taxonomy): domain Bacteria; kingdom Pseudomonadati; phylum Campylobacterota; class Epsilonproteobacteria; order Campylobacterales; family Sulfurimonadaceae; genus Sulfurimonas; species Sulfurimonas diazotrophicus. The sequence goes on along the minus strand of NZ_CP147920.1, from coordinate 714,704 downwards.
AGGAAACGCGGATATGCTATCATCGTTCTTACAATATTCTCTTCCGGGACGACAGCCATCATGACATTCGAAGCACGCCTTTCAGAACGCTTTGACGCCGTCTCGAAGATCATTCTCGAGCGTCAGGACGCCGTGACGGGACTTCTGCCCGCCAGTACCGCCGTCAATGCGCACGGCGACTACACCGACGCCTGGGTCCGCGACAACGTCTACAGCATCCTCTGCGTCTGGGGCCTCTCCCTGGCCTACAAGCGGCACGACCCCGCCAACGCCCGTACCCTTTCGCTCTCGCTCAGCGTCGTCAAGCTGATGCGTGGTGTGCTGACGGCGATGATGCGCCAATCCGACCGTGTCGAACGCTTCAAACGCACCCAGAACCCCCTCGATGCCCTGCACGCCAAGTACGGCACCCAGAGCGGCCTCGCGGTCGTCGGCGACAACGAGTGGGGGCACCTGCAGCTCGATGCCACCTCCCTGTTCCTGCTGATGCTTGCCCAGATGACGGCCTCGGGCCTGCAGATCATCTACAGCGATGACGAGGTCGACTTCGTCCAGAACCTCGTGCACTATATCAGCCGCACCTATGCCACCCCCGATTACGGCATCTGGGAGCGGGGCAACAAGATCAACCACGGCGACCCCGAGATCAACTGCAGCTCGGTCGGGATGGCAAAGGCCGCCCTGGAGGCCCTCGACGGGTTCAACCTTTACGGCACCGCGCGGGGCCTCGAGGGCGTCATCCACGTCGTCGCCAGCGACGTCGCGCGCTCGCGCTTCACCCTGCACGGCCTCCTGCCGCGCGAATCGACCTCCAAGGAGACCGATGCGGCGCTGCTCTCCATCATCGGCTACCCCGCCTACGCCGTCGAGGATGCGGAACTTGTGAACAAAACGGCCCAGAAGATTCGCAAAAAGCTCGCCGGCCGCTTTGGGTGCAAGCGCTTTCTGCTCGACGGCCACCAGAGCGTGCTCGAAGACACTTCCCGGCTCCATTACGAGGCCGAGGAGCTGCGACAGTTCGAGCACATCGAATCGGAGTGGCCGCTCTTCTTTACCTACCTGATGCTTGATGCCCTGTTGCGCGGAGACGCGGAAGCCGCCGGGGAGTGGAAAGCCAAACTGGAGCCCCTCTTTGTCGAGGTGGAAGGGATAAGCCTCCTGCCGGAGCTCTACATCGTCCCCGAAGCGGCGATCGAAGCGGAAAAAGCCGCGCCCGGTTCCCAGGAGCGCCGCCCCAATGAGAATGTTCCCCTCGTCTGGGCCCAGAGCCTCTACCTGCTTGCTTCCCTGCTCGACGACGGCCTCCTCATTCCCGATGACATCGACCCGCTCCGGCGGCGCGAACGTGTCGGCGCGATACGGACGACCACCCCCCTCGTCGCCGTTGTCGCCGAAAGCCAAGCCATCAAGGATCGGTTGCACGCCCTCGGTATCCGTAGCGAAACCCTTGAAGAAGCGGCACCGGCCCAGGTCCTGCACGCCTCGGAACTCTCGCGGCTCTTCAGCAGCGTCGGTGCCAACCGGAAACTGCACCTCACGGGCCGGCCGCAGCAGGTCTCGCGTACCATCACGACCTCCCGGCTCTACCAGGTGGGCGACGAGACCTACGTCTTTCTCCCCTACCACTTCGACCCCAAAGCCTTTTACTTCCATTACGACAACCGTCTGCTCGTCGAGCATATCCGCTCGTCGCTGAAGTTCCTGGCCGAGAACTGGGATCAGGCCGGCCGGCCCCTCATGCTCCTGCTCGTGCGCGACGACATGCTCGAAGCGGCAACGCAGGAGAGCGTCCTCGAGCTGCTGCGCGCCGTCGAATCGGGCCGCTGCTGCGGTACGGCGGTACAATCCGGTCCGCTTCATACCCTCCTCACCGCCGCATCCCGCGAACAGATGGGGCAGCGCGAAGCCTTCCGGCCCGAACCGCCGCAGTTCCGCCCCGATGGGGAGACCCGCCCGCACGATGCCGCGGCACAGGAGCACTATCATCTCTCCTATGCCGCACGCCAGGAGATCGGGCAGCTCGACGACGATGCCCTTGTGGCACTCCTCCATCCGCTCACCCCTGATCCCCGCGCCGTCGAAGCGCTGCAGCAGCTCTGGCGCCGCCGCGGCGAAGCGTTTGCGGTGCCGACCGTCCGGGGGGAGCAATCACTCCAAACGATCGCGCAGCAGCAGTATGAAACCGCCTCCGCCCGCCACGACTGGGCGGCCGTGCGCCGACTGGCGGACCTGCTTTACCGCTACGATGAGCGCCTCGAAGACGTCCTGCTCGATATCGTCATTCGCCAGAAACGCCTTGCCGTCGGGCGCGCCTACTTTGAAAAGGCGACCTTCTGCCACCCCGCGGAGAGTACGGCCATCGTGGAGACCATCTACGCCTACTGTGGCAACAGCGCCGCAGAGACCGTCCTGACCCAGGAGATCATTCTCCATCTGGGTCACCTCATCCGCATCGAGCCGGAGCTCTTCGAACAGCTCATTACCCTGCGCACTTGGTACTTTGTGCAGCTGCTCGTCAGCCGTATCAGCCGGGAAATGCAGCTGCCGATGGGCGACGCCTACGAAACCCTGCTCACCCTCTCCCCTCACGAGATCCTGCACCGCCTGCGGGAGGTGCTGCAGACCTTCGCCACCGAACGGCGCCGCATGAACGAGATGGAAAACCTCCGTGCCTCGGGCTTTTCCCAGCTCAAATCCGTCGCTAGGATCACGGAACTCTCGCAGGTGGAGAACTGGATGCAGTGGCGTCATGACGCCGGGCTGATCGGGCACCATGCCGAACGTTTCTACAAGGATGTCTGGTATCTGCTGCAGCAGTGCAGCGGCATCGTCATCGGGGACAAATACGACATCGCCAACCGCGTCGGAAGCGAGCAGACCCTCGATACCACCGCCGGCGAACGCAGCTTCGAACTGCGCATAGACACCCTGCTGCAGGGCATTCAAGCCCCGGAGTACCGTCAGCTCAACCTCGAGGCGATCGAGAGCCTCACCTGGCTGTTTCGGCAGAACCCAGACTTGAAGGTCGAAAACGATATCGTTCTGGATGTGCTTATCGGCCACGCGGTGCGCATCGCCTGGACCAAGGAGCACGGGGACGCCCATTACAATGAGCAGCGCGGACAGGCGTGGGACGCTTTTTACCACCGCTCCCCCCGCGACACGGAAAGCGCTTTCGTTGAAGCCTTCCGCCATCTTCTGCACGAAGGATTCGAATGACTCGCTCGCCCCTGATCCTTGCCGGCGACATCGGCGGAACCAAGACGAATCTCGCCCTCTACCGCTACCGTGACGGCGGCCTCGAGATCGAAACGAAACGGCAGTATGCCAGCGGCGATCATGACGATTTCACCTCGGTGATCGATGCTTTTTTGGATACATCCGCGATCGCCCGGATCGATGCCGCCTGTTTCGGCATCGCCGGCCCCGTCGTCGGCGGCGTCTGCAAAACGACGAACCTCCCCTGGGAAATCGACACCGCGGCGCTGCAGGCAAAGCTTGATACCCCGAGGGTCAGGCTCCTCAACGACCTCGAGGCGACCGCGTACGGGATGCTCTACCTCGACGACGCCGATTTCACCGACCTCAACGACGGTGCCGGCGCCGCCGTAGGCAACCGCGCCGTCATTGCCGCGGGAACGGGCCTGGGCGAAGCGATGCTCTTCTCCGACGGGCAGCACTACCGGCCGGTCGGCTCGGAGGGCGGACACTGCGATTTTGCCCCCGCCGACGACCTGCAACAAAAACTGCTCAGCTGGCTCCGGGGCCGCCACCCCGATCATGTCAGTACCGAACGCGTGCTCTCCGGTCCCGGTGTCCATACCCTCTACGACTTTTTAAAAGAGACGGAAGTTGCGCCGGAACCCGCCTTCATGCGGGAGTTGCCAGCCGGGGAGGACCGCAGCGCGAAAATAAGCGAGGGGGCCCTGCTGCATGGCGATGCGCTCTGCAGAGAAACCCTCGCGCTCTTTGCAGCGATCTATGGGGCCGAAGCGGGCAACCTTGCGCTTAAAACGATGGCCACGGGAGGCGTCTATATCGGCGGCGGGATCGCACCGAAGATCCTCCCCTTTCTGCAGCAGCACTTTATGGACGCCTTCCGCGCGAAGGGGCGTTTTGCCCCCCTGCTCGAGGCGATGCCCGTTCGGGTGTCGCTCAACCCCGAAACGGCCCTCGACGGCGCGGCCCATTTTGCCGCAGACCATCTCCTTACCCTTGCAGAATAAGCGATTGCATCGTATAATGCCGCCCCCCGAATGCTGATGTAGCTCAGTCGGCTAGAGCACTTGATTCGTAATCAAGAGGCCGGGAGTTCGAGTCTCCCCATCAGCACCACCATCAAACCCAATTCTATTGGAATATAAAGTACGAATATTATTGAAAACACACCTGACTATTCTCCTCTTATGCTTCACCCTGAACGCCGCTTCGATCAATAACAAAAACTTCGGTTCCGTCATCGTCGACGAAGTCACCAGCGTCTATGACGGCGACACCTTCCGGGCGACGGTCAACGCATGGCCCCCATTAATAGGCGAACGCATCGGGATCCGGATCAACGGCATCGACACCCCGGAAATGCGGGGGAAGTGCCCGGCGGAAAAACGTCTGGCGCATCGTGCGAAACAGCATACGGTCGCCATGCTCCGCGGCGCAACAACGATCGAGCTTCGGAATATGAAGCGCGGGAAGTATTTCCGGATCGTGGCGGATGTTTATGTGGACGGGCAAAGCGTCGGACAGAGCCTGATGGACAGCGGTCTGGCGGTACGGTACGACGGCGGGACAAAGACGAAAGCGTGGTGCAAATGATTAACATGGCTCGATAATCAGCTGAAATTTTCTTGGATCTTTTTTTGCCCTATACAGTTCAACATGTTCCAACTGCTTATCTTGTGCAAGTAACTTACGTATTTTTTCTTCAGTTTCAGTAGATACCCTGCACCCCAAAATAATCTCTTTTACTGATCTAGGATCAAATGGCAGCAAATAGACAAGGGGCTTAACTTCCTTGCACAAAGAAAATGGGCCAGTAAGTCTCCATTCCTTTTCATAAGACCAATCCGTACTCTTTACATACATTGCACTCATCCAATATTCTTTATCTTTACTCTTTTCATGAGCACGTACATCTTCTATTTCTTCAACTTTTGTAAAATGCATTCTCACGGTTTCATCTTGATATGACACAGGCTTAAATCCGCCTCCTTCAATCATTGGAGTTGATGTATCAAAGCCAACGACAAAACCAGTATGTTCCATTGCATAATGAGACCACATCAAATTGTTATTTCGATCTTCAGTCATTGAAAGAACACCACCGTGCGAGCTTATTTTATTAATCACATTCTCCAGTACATTCTCCCAATGAATAAGCTCATGCAAAGTATCGTGTGTACAAAAAGCTTCAATCTGATTTTTCCAATCGATTGTATTTGATATTTGTGTCAGGTATGGATTTTGTCTAAAGACTTCTGCCTTGAGTTCATTGAGTCTATGTTTGTGCAAATATTCTGCCATCGTCTTTTTTTCAGCACTAACATTGATGATATATTCAAAAGGATCATTTAACAGATTTATCTGTGTTAGTCTTATTGATTTGTTGTGGAGTACGTCAGTACGTTCAGGAGTCAAATATTTATAGAGAAGCATCCTTTATTATAGCGCGAAGCTTCTCAGCTGGGCGATGAATTTTACTGTGAAAACCATATCTGCCTACAATCTCACCGGGCCCACTTCTGAGTATCCAGTAGAGTTAACAAGCAACTTTCCAGATTAATCTTCATTGCAGAGTGACGCCATCGGAAGCCCCTTAAACCGGGGATCCGATAGAGTGCGTCCGCACCGCTCAGTAGCGATCCAGCACGTTTCCGTCTTTATCCAGTACCGAGTGTTTGAAGCGCAGGCCTTTTGCCGCTGTGCCTTCAAACTGCGTTGAAAAGGCGCTGTTTTCGATCGGGGCGGAGATTTTTTGGAGGAACTGCCCTTTCCCGTCATAGATTTTGATGACCACCGTCCCCGTTTCGCAGGTGGACGAACCGTTGATCGTGACGACCTTGATCTGCGGGATCTCCTGGTATTTTACGGCATAGACAGCGCATTTGTCCGCCGCCAGCAGTGATAGGGTCAATCCCAGAATAAGTGCAAGTTTTTTCATCTTATCCCCCTTTTGCACTATTATATATCAATATTTGCAGTATAGGAAAAATCCCTTGAGATTTAAAAATCCCTGCGGACGTGCAAAAGTGGGGGCGGCGGCTTACTGCCCGCAGCTGCCCGATGCGCCCTGCGCGTTTTTGTTCTCCAGGTCCAGGGTCACGGTGATCCCGTCATCCGACGCCGTTTTCGAAAAACCGTAGCCGCGGAAGGCGGCAATGGTCTCCAGGTTCTTTGCCTCCTGGTCACGTTCGACGATCATCTTCAACGTCTTGCCGCCGTAGCCGTTGAGCGTTGCCTTCATCTGGTGCATGGCGTCGGGGATGGGCAGGCCGCGGCGCGGGTCGAGGGGCATGCCGCGGGTGTCGAGGACGCCCTCTTTCATGTTCAACGGTACGCGGTACTCTCCCATCAGGCGCTGCGACGACGCCTTCCAGCCCGCCTTGTCAAGGTCCCCCCGGCCGAAAAGCGCGCAGTGACAGGTACCGTACTCGTCGATCTCGTCGTCGATGAATTCGCAGGGGCAGCACATCTGCTTGTCCAGTTTCGCATCACCGGATGGCTCGAAGCAGGGGCAGTAGCGCTTGCCGAAGGTCGCCTCCATCTCGCTCAGCCACACTTCGAGGTTCTTACTCATCATCAGGCTCGGGTTGATCGCATACCCCTTCTGCGCGGCATACTTCACGATCCAGCGGTGCTGCTTTTTGACCGCGTCGCGGTACTTCCAGTAATCTTTCATAAAACCGATCATCATTTTTAGCATCGTCAATCCTTTTTACAGGGGCATTATACTGTGTCGTCGATTGCATAACGCCCTGTTTTCCGCCCCTTCCGGGCCCAAAAAATTTCCTTGACGCAAACAGCGAAAAGCGGAGTAGAATTCCATTAAAATCTCTCCCTCGCAAAGGACACACCACCCCCATGGCGAACCTCGTCATCAACAAACAGGCACTCAAACCCTTCGGCCTCAAAGCCAAACCCGTTCTTGAAAAACAGCTGCGCAAAATCGACGTCGACATCAGCGACTACACCTTTGCCGCCAACTATATCTGGCTGGGAAACAGCAGCGGCTTTTACGCCGTCATCAACAAATGTTTCTGTCTCTTCATCATCACGGGAGGCGAGTTGACAATGCTGCTGCCGCCCATCGGCAAAAAAAAGAACGTCGACAAGGCGATCGTACGCTGTTTCGAGATCATGAACGCAAACAACTCCTCCCCCTACTACTCCCGCATCGACTACGTGCAGGCGTCCACCGTCGAGGAGTTCGTCCAGAGCGAAGACGAGGCGCAAAGCATGTTTGAGATGCTCGAACACTACATTATCGAAAAGAAGCTCGTCGATTACGTCTATGAAGCCGACAAGCTCATCGAGCTGCGGGGTAACAGCTACCACACCAAGCGCACCGAGATCAACCGCTTCCGCAACTCCTACACCGACGCCTACGTCGAGGAGCTCGACAGTGAGAAGCACTTTGAGGGGATTATGGCCCTGTTCAACAAGTGGGTTGCGGACCGGGTGAAATATATGCCAAAGGAGGAGGCGGAAGTTTTCCTCGAGGGGATCCACCAGGAGCGCCACGCCGTCAAACGGATGCTCAAGCACTACACGGAGCTGGGGCTGCTCGGCCTCGTCATCTATATCGACGGGGAGATCAAAGGCTTTACGGCGGGCGAACGCATCAGCGGCGATACGGCCTGCGTCATCATCGAAAAGACCGATTTCGAAGTGATGGGGTGCGCCCAGTTCATCTTCCGCGAATTTTCGAAACTGCTCAAGGAGCGGTACGGCATCGTCTACATCAACGTCGGCGACGACATGGGCTTTGAAAACCTCAAGAAGGTGAAGATGTCCTACCGTCCCTTCAAGCTGGTGCCCAAGTACACCATCTACCAGAAATGACGGTCAGAGCCGCCGCTGCCGCCGACGCCGCGGCACTCGAACAGCTTGAACGCACCCTCTTCTCCGCGGAGAACTACCCCCTGAGCCGTCGTGCGTTCTACTACCACATCCGCCACAGCCTGCTGCTCATCGCGCAGACCGACAGCGGGGAGATGGCCGGCTATATCCTCGCACTGCTGCGGCGCCGCGAACCGAAGCTCTATTCGCTCGGTATTGCCCCGGCATACCGCAAGATGGGCATCGCCTCCCTGCTGATGGAGCGGATGCTTTCCGAACTGGCGTCGCGCGGCTTTATGCGCTGCGTGCTTGAAGTCCGCTGCGACAACAACGCCGCAATCGACCTCTACCGCCGTTTCGGCTTCGAGACCGTCAAAACGCTCGAAGGCTTTTACAAAGACGGGTGTAACGCCTATCTGATGCGGCACTGAGCACGACGGGGAAAGGTTTTGTGTAAGGGTCGCTTCCGGGATGCCCCGGGAAGCAGAGGAAGTTCTGCGCTTACGCGAAGATACTGATCATGACACCCGCGGCGACGGCGGAACCGATGACACCCGCGACATTGGGGCCCATCGCATGCATGAGCAGCATGTTATTGCGGTCGTATTCCATACCGACTTTGTTGGAGACACGCGCCGCCATCGGCACCGCGGAAACACCTGCCGAACCGATGAGGGGGTTGATCTTCGTCCCCGGGAAGAGGTTCATGATCTTCGCCATGATGACCCCGGCGGCCGTACCGACGGAGAAGGCGACCAGGCCCAAGGCCAGGATCGCCAGTGTGTCCGCGACGAGGAACTGGTCTGCCGCCAGCTTGGAACCGACACCGAGACCGAGGAAGATCGTCACGATGTTGATCAGGGCGTTCTGGAGCGTATCGGAGAGGCGCTCGACGACACCGGACTCTTTCAGGAAGTTCCCGAACGCAAAGGCGCCGATCAGCGGCGTGGAGTCCGGGAGGACCAGGATCGCCAGGACAAGGACCAGGATCGGGAAGATCAGTTTTTCCATACGGCTGACGTGACGCAGGGTCGTCATCTTGATCTTGCGCTCTTTCTCATTGGTCAGCGCCTTCATGATCGGCGGCTGGATGATCGGCACCAGCGCCATGTACGAATACGACGCAACCGCGATCGCCCCCAGCAGCTCCGGCGCCAGTTTCGTGGCGATGTAGATCGACGTCGGGCCGTCCGCACCCCCGATGATGGAGATGGCGGAAGCCTGCTGCAGCGTAAAGGCGAAAAGGTCCGTGTACTGCGACAGCGCGACCGCGCCGACGAGGGTCCCGAAAATCCCGAACTGCGCGGCACCGCCGAGCAGCGCCGTTTTCGGGTTGGAGAGCAGCGGGCCAAAGTCCGTCATCGCCCCGACACCCATAAAGATGATAATAGGGAAGAGCTCGTTCGCGAGCCCTGCCTGGTAGATGACGCCCAGGAAGCCGTGCGGCCCTGCAATGTCGGCGACGGGGATGTTGGAAAGCAGGCCCCCGAAGCCGATCGGCAGCAGCAGCAGCGGTTCAAACCCTTTGGCGATCGCCAGGTAAAAGAGGACAAAAGCGACCAGGATCATAATGACGCGTCCCCACCCCTTGTGGAAATCGCTCATCGGTTTTCCGAGGGCGCTCATCTCGTCCGGATCGGGGAAGAGGATCGCGTAGACGCCGGTCGACTTGGCAAAGTTGGCCAGCAGGTGGCCGATGCTGTGGGACTCGTAGGCTTTCTGCTCTACGGCCGGCGCCTCGTGCGCGGCAGTGGCATCGGATGCCGACGCCGACACGGCGCCGAACAGCGACAATGCCAGCAGCAGTTTGATAAACAGCGCTCTCATCCGCTTATCCGATTACCGCGACAACCTGGCCTTCGACGACCTTATCGTTGACGTTGACGTTGATGGACTTGATGACGCCACCGCGCGGTGCTACGACGTCGATCTCCATTTTCATGGATTCGAGGATCATGATCTTGTCGCCTTCCGCGACGCTCTGGCCCGGATTGGCCACGACCTTCCAGACGTTGCCCGGCAGGAGCGCCTTGATCTCTTCGCCTTCACCGGCCGGAACGGCCGCTTCGGGAGCGGCTGCCGCTTCACCCTGCACCGCAGTCACTTGGATATTTGCATCGCCTTCGGCGACCTGAACGCTGAATTTCTGACCGTCGACGACGACCGTGTAGTTTCCTGAACCCATACCTGTGCACTCCTCTTTTTCGTTTTGCATTTCGGAAAGTTTGCGGACGTTGACTTCCGCTTCACCTTTAAGGAAGGTGATCCCTTTTTCATCACAGGCTGCTGCGATGAAGATGTTCTCTTCGCTCGTTTCGATCCCCTCTTCTTCAAGACGCTTGGTCCAGAAGGCGACGGATTTCTTTTCGTCTTTGTCGGCGAGATCGATCGCTTTTTCCGTTGTCGGTTCGAGGCCGAGCTGTTCCGCGGCGATCTTGACGACTTCCTCGTCCGGCGCCACCGGCGTCTTGCCGAAGTAGCCCAGGACCATACGGCCGTAACCCGGTGCGATCTTCTTCCACGGCCCCATCAGGGTATTGTTGAGCGCCTGCTGGAAATAGAACTGCGAAACCGGGGTGACGGAGGTGCCGTACCCGCCCTTCTCGACAACTTCGCGCATCGCGAGGATCGCATCGTGGAATTTGTCCATCATGTTGTTGTCGCGCAGCATCTGCGTATTGGCCGTCAGCGCGCCGCCCGGCATCGGAGAGAACTGGATCAGCGGTTCGACCTGGGTCGCTTCCGGCGGAATGAAGTAGTCTGCGAGGCACTCTTTGAGGGTCGCTTCGTATTTGAGGAGCTTCTCGAAATCGAAGCCGAAATCGTAGTCTTTACCTTTGATAGCGTGCATCATCACGAGCAGGTCCGGCTGGCTCGTACCGCCGGAAACCGGGTGCGCCGCGGCGTCGATACCGTCCGCGCCCGCTTCGAGGGCCGCCAGGTTCTGGGCGACGCTGATCCCCGCTGTCTCCTGCGTATGCAGGCGGATATGCGTCCCTTCCGGCAGCAGTTTGCGTGCCATTTTGATCGTCTCGTAGACTTTTTGCGGATTGGCGGTACCGGTGGCGTCTTTGAAACAAACGGAATCATAAGGGATCTCCGCATCGAGGATGTCGCGGAGGATCTTTTCGTAGAAGTCGACGGTGTGCGCACCTTCGCATCCCGGGGGGAGGTCCATCATCGTCACCACGACTTCGTGCTTCAGGCCGTGGTTGACGATGCTGCGGCCGCTATCAATGAGGTTGTTGACGTCGTTGAGGGCATCGAAGTTGCGGATCGTTGTCGTCCCGTGCTTTTTGAACATCTTCGCATGCAGGTCGACCAGTTCGCGGCTGCCCGTGTCGAGCATGACCGTATTGACCCCGCGGGCCAGCGTCTGCAGGTTCGCGTCGGGGCCGACGATCTCGCGGAACTTGTCCATGTTGTCAAACGCGTTCTCGTTGAGGTAGAAAAAAGGCACCTGGAAGCGTGCGCCCCCGCCGAATTCGAAGTGGGTGATCCCCGCCTCTTTTGCCGCTTCGACCGCCGGCAGGAAGTCGTTCAGCAGTACCCGTCCGCCGAAGACGGACTGAAAGCCGTCGCGGAACGTCGTATCCATCACGTCAATGAATTTTTTCGCCATGCCAATCCTTACTTAGTGTTATGGTGGTGAATGGCCGCGGCAATCGCCGCCACCTTCTTCAGTTTATCCGCCGCCGGAGCGGACTTTCCCGACTCTGCCGCCTGCGGTTCCGGGAAATAGCGATGAATGATCTTCGACATTACGTTCATCGCAAAAATCATCAGCGTGAGGAACAAAAAGACGATGCCCATACCGAGCACCATGAATTTGAGCCCCTCGGCTACGAGGTTCACTTCCATGATCTACCCTTGTTACAGTTTCGAAGGCCTGGGCCTTCATCAAAATTACTCGGCCTATAGTATAGAAAAGAAGATAAAAATCGTATGATATTCCCGTAAAATCACGATCCCCTAAGCCTGGACTGTTACCATACACCGCCATCTGTTTTGGAACTTTACAGGGTTTTCAGAGGTGCGCTTTGCTACAATCACGCCAAATATTTCTGGAGAACGCATTATGGATTTGAGCAAAATCGGCTACGGTGAAAACCCGGACAAAGTCAAAGCGGTGATCGAGATCCCTTACGGGTCCAACATCAAGTACGAAATCGAAAAAGAGAGCGGTGCCGTCGTCGTCGACCGCGTCATGCACTCCGCCATGTACTACCCGGCCAACTACGGCTTCGTCAACAAGACCCTTTCACAAGACGGCGACCCGGCTGACGTCCTCGTCCTGACCGAGTACCCGATGCAGGCCGGTTCCGTCGTCAACTGCCGCCTGATCGGTGTACTTATCATGGAAGACGAGAGCGGTATCGACGAAAAACTGCTGGCCGTACCGGTCTCCAAGATCGACCCGACTTACGAGGAGATCCAGGACATCGACGACCTGCCGAAACACACCCTGGCGAAGATCAAGAACTTCTTCGAAACCTACAAAGCGCTCGAGCCGGGCAAATGGGTCAAGGTCAAAGACTACCAGAACAAGGCTGCTGCCGCCAAGATCCTCCAAGACGCTATCGAAAACGCCTAAACAGTGCTCTTCGGTCTTTTTACACAGGACCTCATTGCCGTCGCCCTGCTGGGGGTGATGGCGAACTTCATTTTCTCTTTTCTTTTCGGCTGGTACCTCATACAGAATATCGGCAAGGAGACAATGCAGGAGACCCGCGGGCGAAAACAGCAGGGATGGCTCTCCGGGCTCAGCCTCGCCCTTCCCTTTGCGAAAATGGCGCTGACGCTCTACCGTGTCGTCGTTTTGCAACTCTATTTCCTCAACCGGGGTTACAGCTACCAGGATTACTGGATCTATCTGACCCAAGATAAAAGCGAGCAACTATGAACCCGAACAACACCCCCCTCGACGGGGACATCAACCTTCTCATCTGGGGGATCACCTTCGGCCTCCTCATCGTCGTCGCCCTCGTCCTCGCCTTTTTCAACCGCAACAACGGCTGAAGGGGCAAGCCCTTTACCGAGACGCATGTTGCCTGATACAATAGGTGTATGGAATTCGACGCGCATCACACCCTTGGGATCGATACCACCTTCAAACATCTTGACAGCAGCGGCAGCGGCCTGAGCAGCGCCGAGGCCGAAGCGCGCCTGAAGCGCGACGGTCCCAACGCCCTCCCGGTCGCCCCGCCGACCCCGCTGCTTCGCATCATACTTTCCCAGTTCAAAAACCCCATCATCCTCATCCTGCTCATCGCCGCGCTGATCAGTTTCGGTATCGGCGAAGCGCTCGATGCCGGGTTCATCCTTGCCGTGTTGGTGATCAATGCCGCCATCGGGACGGTGCTCGAACGCAGTGCCGACCAGCAGGCCCACGCCCTCCGGCACAGCGTCAAGACTCTGGCGAAGGTGTTGCGTGACGGCAAAGAGGAACTGATCGATGCCACGGGCCTCGCCCTGGGCGATATCGTGGTGATCGAAAGCGGCGACAAGGTCCCGGCGGACCTCCGGCTCATCCATACCTATCACCTCTCCGCCGACGAGTCGCTGCTGACCGGCGAGTCGCTGGAGGTCGGGAAGGATGCGGAACGCCGGTTCGACGACCCCGACCTTCCCCTCGGCGACCGCAGCAATATGCTTTTTGCCGGGACCTACATTACCAGCGGGCGGGCCAGAGGGATCGTCAGCGCCGTCGGTCTGCATACCCAGATCGGGCGGATCGCCGAACTCCTCATCGGCAGATCCGCCGTCAAGGTCCCGCTCATCGCGCGCCTGGAAGCCTTTTCCCTCAAGATCGCAGCCGCCGTCGGGATCATCTCCCTGCTGATCGTTGCCCTGTCGCTCTTTCGGGGAACGCCGCTGCTGGAGATCTTCTTCCTGACCGTCGCCCTCTTCGTCTCCGCCGTGCCCGAAGGGCTTCCCGTCGCCATCACCGTCGCCCTCGCTTCGGCGGCGGTCGCCATGTCCCGCCGCAACGTTATCGTCCGAAAGCTCCCGGCCATAGAGACCCTGGGCTCATGCACCTTCATCGCCACCGACAAGACCGGGACCCTGACCCAGAACAGGCTCAGCGTCGAATCCTTCGACATCGAAGCCGAAAAGGCGCTCGAAGCGGTCGTCGTCGCCAACGAAGCCTACCTCAACCGCGAAGGCCGCTTCGGCGGCGACCAGGTCGACGTCGCCCTGGTACGCTACGCGCACCGGCAAAATGCCGACCTGGCGGAGCTGCTCGAGACCCCGAAGACCGACCTTATCCCCTACGAACCCTCCCAGAAGTTCTCCGGCGCCGTCATCGAGAGGGAAACGGGCTACTTCGCGGCGATCAAAGGCTCGCCCGAAGTGATCCTCGCCGCCTGCCGCATCGCGCAGGACGAACGCGAAGCGCTGCTGGAGCGGGTCAGCCGCCTTGCCCGGGAGGGGTACCGCCTGATCGGGGTCGCCTACGCCGACGGCGCGTCCCCGAACCTTCAAGACGCCCTGAACGCCAAACGCTTCAAATGGGCCGGCCTGGCCGCCATCACCGACCCCCTGCGCGACGGGGTCGAAACGGCTGTGGCCCACTGCCGCGAAGCGGGCATCACCGTCGCCATGGTCACGGGCGACCACCCCGAGACGGCGCTGCATATCGCCAAGCGTCTGCAGATGGCGCAAGACGCGACACAGGTGATCGACGGAGAGGCGCTGAGCCGATGGTACGACAACGGGGCCGATCCAAGTGCACTGGCCGGCATCCGCGTCTTTGCACGGGTATCGCCCGAACAGAAACTGCAGATCGTCCACGCATTCCAGGGCCTCGGGCACTATGTCGCCGTGACGGGGGACGGCGTCAACGACGCCCCGGCGCTCAAAAGCGCGCATATCGGCATCGCGATGGGAAAAAGCGGCACGGACGTGGCCAAGGAGAGCGCCGACCTGATCCTGACCGACGATGCGTTCACCTCCATCGTGGGCGGCATCGAGGAGGGGCGCCGCGCCTACGACAACATCCGCAAGGTCGTCCACCTGCTCATTTCCACCGGACTGGCGGAGATCATCCTCGTCCTGCTCTCCCTGGCCTTCGCGACCCCCGTGCCGCTGCTGCCCATCCACCTGCTCTGGCTCAACCTCGTTACCAACGGCATCCAGGATGTCGCCCTGGGGCTTGAGCCCGCCGAGCCCCACGTGCTCAAACGCGGCCCCCGTCCGCCCAAAGAACCCATTTTCAACGTTCTGATGATCCGGCGTATTGCCCTCGGGGCCCTCTATATGGGCGTCATCGGATTTGGGGTTTTTTACACCCTTCTCGCGCAGGGCGTTTCGGTGGAATCCGCCCGCAACGTCACCTTGCTGCTCATGGTGCTCTTTGAGAATCTACACGCGCTCAACAGCCGGAGCGAAACGCGCTACCTCTTCGCGGTCAGCCATTTCAAGAACCTGCTGCTGCCGCTGTCGATCGTGGCGGCGCAAACGGTGCATATTGCCGCCATGCAGCTGCCGTGGATGCAGCATCTGCTGTCACTGGAACCGGTATCGCTGGAGATGTGGGGCAAACTGCTGCTCTTCGCGCTGGGGCTGGTCGTGGTGATGGAGGCGGAAAAGCTTTTCCGCCTGCGGGGGAAGTAACGTTTTACGCCGCGGCGTAAAGCGCTTTTTCGCGGGCGATCAGCAGATCGCCGAGGAAGAAATAAGCCTCTTTCCAGGCGCTCAGCACGTCGTCCGTCGCGGCATCGCCGAGCACTTCTTTGACGGCCGTGAGCAGCGAGACCCCGACGGCGGGGTAATGTTCCGGCAGCACGCCGGAACGGACATGCGATTGCGCCATCTTTTCGAGAGCGTCACCTAAGAGTTCGAGCTTTTCGATATTGACGGCATAGGCGCCGACGGCGGCGGCCAGTTTTTTGTGCTGGTCCGGCGACGCGTCTTTGAAGAGCACCTGCATTTCCGGATAGTGTTCGAAAAGGATCTCGTACATCCGTGCCGTGATCGCTTCCGCATTTTCCGCAACGGGCTTCGCCGTCGCCTTGACGATCTCGATCGTCTCCTTGGACAGACTCATGGTCAAACTCCTTTGTTATCTGCTTCGCGCGGCGGCCGCTCACGGACACCGCGTCTGTCGGTTTACTTCGTCGCGAACTTATAGTCGAGCTGGAGCCACGCTTTGGTCACGTCGTTGCCCGTGTCGCCCTTGGAGTAGAAAGCCGCCTTCGCCAGGAAGGCCAGGTCCTTGATGCCCGGGACCTTGTTGGCATAGAGCACGTCGAACTCGCTTCCGAGGTCTTTGTTCACGCCGGAGAGGGCGTCAAATTTGTGGTAAAGCCCCAGGACTTTCCCGAAGCCCGGCGCGGCAAATCCCAGTTCGCCGCTCAGGTCCGCCAGACCGTCGTTATTGCTGCCGGCCGTGCGCCCCAGAAAGACATCCGCCCACCCCTGGAACTTGTGCAGGGTCGCCAGCGGTGTCGTGAAGCCTTTTGTGCTGCTGCCGGAGGCGTCACCGAGCACCTCGTACTCCGCCCCGGCGATGAGACCGGAGATGTTCGCCCCGAGGGCGACGTCATAGTAGGAGGCGTCGATCTTCGGCGCGGTGTCAAGGGCATAATCGAGCGTCGCGTCTTTCTGCATCGCATAGGATGCCGCGTAATCGAACTTGATTCCCTCGACCGGCACGGCGCCGCTGACACGGATGCCGTAGGTATCGTGGATGTCGGCCAGCATATAGTCAAACAGGCTGACGGTGAGCACTTCTCCCGCCTTGTAGTTGACGTTGAGCAGCGCCGAACCCGTATCGGTCGTCGGGTTTGAATTGACCCCCTGGTAGCCGTAGATCCACGACCCCAGAAGCGTCAGCCCTTCGACGGATTTGTTGACGACCGTCACGGTGTCGTAAGCACGCTCCATCTGGCGCCAGCCGACCGTGCCCACGAAGCGCTGGTCGTCGAGGTTAACGAAGGAGCGTCCCGCGAGCAGCGTCGTGTCCGCCGCCGTATAGGCCAGATACCCCTCCGTCAGGATCGCCTGCTGGGGGTCCAGGATCAGGTCATAGGTTGCATCCTGCGGCGCGTAGTCGTTGTAGCCAAAGTTGTTGACCGAGGTCATCCCCACTTTGGCGCTGAGCCCTTCGAGACCGAACAAGGTCCCTTCGACCGCAAGGCGGGTCCGGGCCGTAAAGGCGTTGGCCGTGTCAAGACCGTTGTCCTTCACGTCCGCCATCTCGTAGCGCGGGCGGATCTCGCCACTCACCTTCATATCGTCTAGGATCGTAATGCTCTCTTCGGCTGCCGCCGCCGTATTCATTGCTGCAATCATCAACGGCGCCGCCGCCAGGGATATCATCCATTTTTTCATATAGTTATTCCTTTAATTATTCGTGCGAGGTTGTACCTCTGAGCAACGCCGCGCCGCGTGGGCGGAGCTCCCCAGAAGTACGCCGGAACCTTCACCCGCCCAGGCATTGTGCCGCCACCATGACGAGGGCGAATCCGAGCAGCAGGGCGACCCCCTGCCAGAAACGGACCGGATCGCGTTCGATCAGCGGCGGTCTGCTTTTATTCAAAAAGGCCCGGTTGGGATGGCGCAGGTCGTAGACGAACTCGGCGACATCCTCGTAGCGGCGCTCCGGGTCCGGATCGAGCGCCTTGCGCAGCGCCTTGTCGAACCAGACCGGCACGCCGCTCCCCTCCGTCGCTAGCGGTACGTATTTGAGCTTCTTCTGCTCCGAACGCTGTTTGGTCCGCGCCACTTTGAGTCCGTACGGGGAGCTGCCCGAGAGCATCCGGTAGAGGATCGCCGCCAGCGAATAGAGGTCCGAACGCGGCGTCCCCGTGTCGCCCAGGAAATACTCCGGCGCCGAGTAGTGCGCCGTGCCGGGCATCTGCGTCCCTTCGCGCTCCGGCACCGTCTCCTGAATTCCCTCGATCTTCACCGAGCCGAAATCGATGATCTTGAGCGTCCCCGTGGCGTCGATCAGGATATTTTCGGGGCGGAGGTCCTGATGCACCATCTCACGGCGGTGCAGCGCGAGCAGCCCCCGCGCGATCTGCTCGGCGTAGCGCCTGACCGTCTCGAGGTCGGGACGGGGGTTGTCCGTCATCCACTGCGCCAGCGACTGCCCCTCCACATACTCGGTCACGGTGTAGAGGTAGGCGCGCAGGCGCTGCTGCGGGTAGGCCTTGAGCAGGTGCGCGTTGCTGACCCGGCGGGCGATCCACTCCTCGGTCAGAAAACGCTCCACCTGCGTGCGGTCATGCTGCAGCTCCGTCGCGAGGGTTTTGAGCACCGCGGGCGTATCGGTCTGCATGTCGACCGCCAGGTAGACATGGCTTCGGCTCGTCGTGCTGAGCGTACGGACGATGCGGTAGCCGTCGAATTCCGACCGGGGTTCGAGCAGCGGCGCAAAAGGCTTTTCAATCACCTCCTTGTAGCGCTCGTCGATCGCCTGCTCCGGGAGGGCGTCGATGCGCAGGAGCATCAGCGTCAGGTTGTCCCCGCTGCCGTTTTCCAGGGCCCGGTTGACCAGCGCTTCCGCCGCGCCGTCGTAATCGTCGCCGCTCGCTTGCAGCGTTTGCAGGATATCCCCGTCAAGAAGATGCTCGTAAACCCCGTCGGTCATCAGGAAAAAGATATCCCCCGCTTCCGCACTCAGCACGGCATGGTCGATGATGAGCTGCGAATCCATCCCCATGGCACGGCTGAGGTAGCTCTCGCTCTGGGAGATCCGCAGGCGGTGGTCTTCGGTCTGCTGCTCCAGTACCCCGTCGCGCAGCCGGTAGATCCGCGCATCGCCGATATGAAAGAGGTGCACGCTCCTGCCCCGCAGTACCAGCGCGCTGAAGGTGCAGACATAGCCTTTGTCCATATCAAAGCGCTCCGGCCCACGCCTGGTCTGGGCGTAGAGCCAGGAGTTCGTCGCCTTGAGCACCTGCCGGGCCGCCCGGCCGACCGACCAGGTCTCCGGGGTGCTGAAGTAGTCCTCCAGAAAAGAGACGACGGCGACCTGGCTGGCGATCTGGCTCACCTCGCTGCTGCTGATGCCGTCAGCCAGCGCTGCGGCCGCCCCCTTGGTGCAGAGCAGCGTATCGTCGGGGATGCGCAGATCGTGAAAATCCTGGTTCAGGGGTTTGCGCCCTTTGTCGGTGTGGCTTCCGACGGTGAGCTTCACGGCTGTATTCATCGCTTGATCATCTTTGTCAGACTCCTTTTGAACACGGCCGCAACCGCGGCCATGCTCAAAAAAAGTCGTGTTACCACGACTTGTAGGGCAGGAATTTGCCGTTCATGGTGATCACGACGCGGTCGCCCGCCGGGTTCTCCTCTTTGTCGATATCCATGGAGAAATCGATGGCGCTCATGATGCCGTCGCCGAACTTCTCGCCGACGATCTCCTTGATCGTTTCGCCGTAGACGCCGACGACTTCATAAAGACGGTAGATGAGCGGATCGGTCGGAACGATCTGGTCCCACTTCTTGTTGGGGAACGCCTGCAGCGCTTCGGAGACCGTGGCATCCAGCCCCAGGACTTCGCACAGTTTATCTGCCGGTTCGGGCTTCAGGCTGTTCATGCCGAGACACGCCGAGGTGAGGAACACGGAACCGAGACCGACCTTCTCTGAGATCGCCTCCCAGCCCAGGCCGCTGCTTTTCTTCGCCGCCATAATCGTTTCAGTCATTTCAAGCTTTGTCATAAAAAATATTTCCTTTTTGTTTTGAATGGATGCGGCCGGGGCCGCGATGCCGGGTTACCCCAGCACACGTTTCGGGCTTGTTCTGACGTGCGTTGCGTAGAGCGTCAGACCCGTAAACGCCAGACCGCCGACCAGGTTACCCAGTGCAACCGGAACCTCGTTCCAGAGGATGTAGTCAGAGATCGTGAAGTTACCGCCCATGATCAGGGAGAACGGGAACAGGAACATGTTGACGATAGAGTGCTCGAAGCCCATGAAGAAGAAGAGCATGACCGGCATCCACATCGCCAGGAACTTGCCGCTGACCGTCGTGGAGATCATCGCGCCGACGACACCCATGGAGACCATCCAGTTACAGAGCATGCCGCGGACAAAAACCGTAAACCAGCCGGATACACCGTGGGACTGGTACCCCAGGGTACGCGCTTCACCGATGCCCGCCACTTTCTTGGCGATCTCGCCGCCGTCCGTGTCAAAACCGTATGTAAAAATAAAAGCCATCATAAACGCGACCGTCAAGGCACCCATCAGGTTCCCCAGCCCCACCAGAGCCCAGTTACGAAGGACCTGGGCTATCGAAACGCCCGGACGCTTGTCCAGCCATGCCAGCGGGACGAGGACAAAAACACCCGTGAGCAGGTCAAAACTCATGAGGTAGAGCATAATGAAGCCGACCGGGAACAGCATTGCGCCGACCAGCGGCGAACCGGTTTTCATTGCGACCGTGACGGCGAAGACCGCCGCCAGTGCCAGGATAGCCCCCGCCATATAGGCGCGGATGAGGGTGTCCTTTGTGGACATATAGACTTTCGATTCTCCCGAATCGACCATTTTTGTTACAAATTCGCTTGGAGCCAAATAGGCCATTGGATATCTCCTTATCGTGTTGTTGATCGAAGCCGCTTCCCGACGCTGCTGCCCTTCACGGAGAGCGGCATCGGCAAGGGCGTGGTCCTTCCGTACAGCAGGCGCGCAGGCACTACCACGGTCCGATCAACCTGAAAAATTCTACCGATTAAATTTCAAACTATGTAGCAGAAAATTGTATGTATTTTATACACAAATCTTATTATTTTCTGAACACTAAAACCGTTTATGATGAAGACGAGTGGTGAAGAATGGAACTTAACAGTTTTTTGAAGAAATATTTTGATGTCTGCCGCATGCCGATTTCTGTCGGACACTCTCTGCGCAGGCGTCCGAGGACCGGGCCCGCCCCGAGGGCAAGTAGTGCGTGCTAGGAAGGCGAAAGTGCCACGAAACCGTTTAGTTCCGTAAAGGCTTTGGCGCGAAGGTTGGCATGGGGCTCAAGCATCTTTGAAACCATCCGGGCCAGATTGGTATCGATGCCGGGCCGCTCAAGCAGCGTCGTATCCAGCCGCTCCCCCTCCGAGGGCATATAGTGCGCCTGCAGCGGGTAGGCCGTCTCACCCGTCAGTTTTTTATAGAGCCGGCAGCCGAAGTCGAAGAGTTCGAAAGATTCGTTCCGGCCGCTTTTCGCACCCGCCTCGAACCCCAACGCCAGATCGATGCCCCTGCCGCGCACATAGGCCTGCAGCTGCATGACAAAGCCGATCGCCGCGGGCGAGTAACCTGAGAGCACCCGGTCGTGGAACTGCCCGAAGCTCTCCCCCGCCCTGCGCAGACGGCGGTACTCGCGCATCAGCGACTCGACGTGGTAGCGTGCAAAGCGCAGCGGCACTGACTTCATGACGCTGTACCCCTCCTGCCCTTCGGCGGTGAGTTTGCCCCCCAGCGTGATGTGCACCCCGTGCTCCGTTTCGCCGTTCACCTTAGCCTTGCACCCCTCGAAACCGACGTCGCCGACCCCGTGCAGGCCGCACCCTTTGACGCAGCCCGACCAGTGCATCCGCACGCGGCCGCCCTCCAGCGGCACCGCGCGACTGAGGTACTCGGCCATCTCGATGGCGTCGGGTTTGTTCGGAATGACGCCGAAGGGGCAGTGCTCCTCCCCGGCGCAGGCAATCAGGTGGTTGAAATAGGGGCTGGAAACGCTCTTGTAGTTCTCGAAGAACGGCGTCTCCATCAACGCCTCGTAGTGGACTGCGTCTACCCCAAGGAGGTAAAGGCTCTGTTCAATGTCGAGGCGCACACGCCCGTCGCCGAACGTCTCCGCCGCCTCCGCCGCGGCGACAAGGTCGCTGCCGCTGAAAACGCCGGAGGGGACGACGGCATGGACCGCGAAGCTGCCGTTGTTCAGCTGGACCCGCCCTTGATCAGGGTCGCTGTTGTCCAGCTGGGTCAGCGTCTCCCCGGCCGTGGCGAAGTCGATACCCGCCTTTTCGCGGATGGCCGCGGCGAGGGCCTCCATCCCCACCGCCTCAATGAGGAAGTGGAGTCTATTCTTGTTGCGGTTGTCGCGGAACCCGTAATCGCGGTAAAGCTCGATGAGCGCCTTGAACATCGCCACGGCCTCCGCCTCGTCGCGCACAAAGATGTCCGCGTTGCGGGCAATCACCCCGACCCTTCCGCCGAGGTAGACGTTGTAGCCGTAGACCCCCTCTTTTTGCGCCAGCACGAAACCGCAGTCCTGCCCGAAGATGTTGCAGCGGTTGGCCAGGGAGCCGCAGACCCCCGTGTTGAACTTGCGCGGCAGGGCACTGACCCACTCCCAGTGCCCCAGGAAAAGCGACTGAAGACTCACAAGCAGCCCCTGCGACGGCAGGATGTTGTCGAACGCCACCCCGTCGAGGGGGTCGTTGACCATGTTGCGGAAGTTGTCCACCCCCGTATGGAATGTCGTCAGCCCCACCGTTTCAAGGCGTTCAAGGATCTCCGGCATCGCTTCGATGCTCAGGTAACGCAGGACGATCTGCGCCCGGGTCGAAATATCGATGTAGTCCCGGCCGAACGCCTTGGCGATCTCGCCGACGGTGCGTGCCTGGGCGGCATCCAGCTGGCCGCCGGGAATGCGCACCCGCATCATAAAGCGCTCGGGGGTCATCGGGCGGTCGAAAATGCCGAAGCACTTCAAAAAATAGCCCAGGTCCTCCTTGGGGATACTGCCGTACCCCTTTTTGGCGTACTCGGCGATCTGCTCGAACGCCTCTTTGGGGGTTTTGAGCGCCTTGGTCTGCTCGACCTTGTTCGTTTTGGTATTCCGGGCTTCAGAGGCCGCTTGCAATACGCTGATCATGGTACTCCCCTTCGTTGATGTACTGCGGCAGCACCGCGTGCAGGTTGACGACGTCGCCGAAGACGATGATCGCGGGACGCGGGGCGTTTTCGGCCACTGCCGGCAGCCCTTCCAGCGTCGTGATGAAGCGCTGCTGGTTCGGCCGGGAGGCGTTGGAGATGACGGCGCAGGGCAGCGCCGCGTCCGCGCCCGCCTCCAGCGCCTTCTCCACGATCTCTTTGGCGCGCGAGACCCCCATCAGCACGATGGTCGTATGGTTTTTCAATTTGAGCAGGTCGATCCACTCCGTGTTGATGCGGTTGCCCGCCAGGTGCGCGGAGACGATGGAGAGGTTCGCCGCGTATCCCCGTGCCGTCGGGGCGATCCCTGCGGCAAGCGGTCCGGCAACGGCCGAGGAGATCCCCGGCACGACTTCGACGCGGATCCCCTCCGCCGCGAGCGCCTGCGCCTCTTCTGCACCGCGTCCGAAGATGTAGGGGTCGCCCGCCTTAAGCCGGGCGACTTCCAGCCCCTTCTGCGCATACTCGATCAGGAGCTCATTGATCTTCTCCTGCTTGATACTGTGGTGCCCCTTGCGCTTACCGACGTGGATGACCATCGTCGCTTTGGGAATAAGCGCCTTGATCTCGTCGCTCACCAGGTGGTCGACGAAAACGACGTCGGCTTCCGTGATAAGGCGGTACGCTTTGAGCGTCAGCAGGTCGACGTCCCCCGTGCCGCAGCCGACGAGATGTACCCGTCCCAGCTGCCGCTTCGCCTCGGCTTTGAGCGCCCCGGGGCGGATCTGCCCGGCGAGGCGCTCGCGCATCGCCTTTTGCCCCAGTGCAGCCAGTGATGCCGGCAGCATCCGGGCGATCTTGTCGCGAATGGCCTGGGCGATCACCGGCGAGCCCCCGCTGGAACTCACGGCGATC
Organism: Sulfurimonas sp. HSL3-1; assembly: GCF_039645995.1. NCBI lineage: Bacteria > Pseudomonadati > Campylobacterota > Epsilonproteobacteria > Campylobacterales > Sulfurimonadaceae > Sulfurimonas > Sulfurimonas diazotrophicus. The sequence continues at coordinate 690,906 of NZ_CP147920.1, read as the reverse complement.
TTGACCGGCCCCTGCTCGATCAGTGCGGCAAAGAAGAAGTCGCACTGTTCCGGGACGTCGACGACGTTGAGCAGGAAACGCTGCCGCTGCTTGAGCGCCGTCAGCATCGCCGTCACTTCGGCGTTGCCGGTGGCGTCGATGATGATGCCGTACTCCCGGCAATCCTCCTCCGTCACGGGGCGTTCACACGCCTCCGGGACAAGGGTGCGCATCGCCTCGCTGCAGCACGCAGTGATAACGTCGAAATCGATCTGGTTGCGGCGCATCACCTGCGCCTTTTGCAGGGCGACCGGCCCGCCGCCTATCAGCAGTATCTTCGGGTTGTGCAGTACAACGGGAAGGGTAATTCTTTGCATCATGAATCCTTCGTATGTTTTTTAATGCGCCTTCGGTGATGAAGAAGCGTCAAAAAACATGACCGTTTCGGCGGCCGGAAAGGCCGCGCGAACGCTTATTTGACCATAAACTTGTAATCGAGCTGCGCCCAGACCTTGGTGACGTCGTTGCCCGTGTCGCCCTTGGAGTAGAAGGCCGCCTTTGCCAGGAAACCGAGGTTGCTGACACCCGGGACCTTGTTGGCGTAGAGCAGGTCGAACTCGCTGCCCAGGTCCTTGTTCGCGCCGGAGAGGGCGTCGAACTTGTGGTAAACTCCCAGCACCTTCCCGAAGCCCGGCGCCGCAAATCCCAGTTTACCGCTCAGGTCCGCCAGACCGTCGTTATTGCTGCCGGCCGTGCGCCCCAGAAAGACGTCCGCCCACCCCTGGAACTTGTGCAGGGTCGCCAGCGGGGTCGTGAACCCCTTTGTGCTGTTGCTTTCGGCATCCCCGAGCACCTCGTACTCCGCGCCGACGATCAGACCGGAGATGTTCGCGCCCAGGGCGATGTCGTAGTAAGAAGCGTCGATTTCCGGCGCATCATCGAGGGCGTAGGTCAGCGAAGCATCGCTCTGCTTGGCGTAGGAGGCCGCATAGTTCAGCGTCACGCCGTTCAGGGCGATGTCCCCGGAGACGCGCAGGCCGTAGGTGTCATGCACGTCCGCGAGCATATAGCCGAACCCCGTGACGGAGAGCGCCTTGCCCGCCGTGTATGTCGCGTGCAGGAGCAGCGACCCCGTGTCCGTCGTCGGGTTGGCGTTGACCCCCTGGTAACCGTAGATCCACGACCCCATCAGGGAGAGCCCGTCGATGGAACCGTTGCTCAGCGTCACCGTATCGTAGGCGCGCTCCATCTGGCGCCAACCGACCGTGCCCACGAAACGCTGGTCGTCGAGATTGACGAAGGAGCGCCCCGCAAGCAGCGTCGTGTCCGCCGCCGTATAGGCCAGGTACCCCTCCGTCAGGATCGCCTGCTGGGGGTCCAGGATCAGGTCATAGGTTGCATCCTGCGGCGCGTAGTCGTTATAGCCGAAGTTGTTGACCGAGGTCATCCCCACTTTGGCGCTCAGCCCTTCCAGGCCGAAGAGCGTCCCTTCGACCGCAAGGCGCGTCCGGGCCGTAAAGGCGTTGGCCGTATCGAGGCCGTTGTCCTTCACTGCTGCCATCTCGTAGCGCGGGCGGATCTCGCCGCTCATCTTCATACCGTTCAGGAGAACGATCTCTTCAGCAGCCGTTGCAGCCACACCCATACTTCCCACAATAACCGGCACGGCGGCCAGCGACATCATCCACTTCTTCATTCAAATTATCCTTTTACAATCTCGAGGCGGCACCTCTGGAGAGCCCCGCATGATGCGACGGGACTCCCCAGAAGAGCGAGCGACTTTATTACGCCGCGGGAACGCGTCCCGCCGACACCTTGCTGCTTTCAAAAGCAGTGTTTATTCGTCGTCTTTGGCGAACTTCTCGTAGAGGAAACTGAGGATCGCTTCGCGGCAGCGGACGTATTCGGGGTCCTGCTGCAGCGCCACGCGGTCGCGCGGGCGCTCCAGGTTCACCTCGAGGATCTCTCCCACCGTCGCTTCGGGGCCGTTGGTCATCATGATGACCCGGTCGCTGAGCAGCACCGCTTCGTCGACGTCGTGCGTAATGATGATGACGGTGTTCTGTACCTTCTCCTGGATGCGCATCAGATGCTCCTGCAGGTTGGCGCGGGTCAGCGAGTCAAGGGCCCCGAAGGGTTCGTCCATCAGCAGCACCTCGGGCTTGATGGAGAGCGCGCGGGCAATCCCGACGCGCTGCTTCATTCCCCCGCTGATCTCGCCGGGGTACTTGTCCTTGGCGTGGTCGAGGTTGACCATGCTGACGAATTTCATGACCCGCTCGCCAAGCTCCTGTTTGCTGAGCTCCGGCATCACCTTCTTGACGGCCATCTCGATGTTCTGGTAGACCGTCAGCCACGGCAGCAGTGAGTGGTTTTGAAATACCACGGCGCGCTCGGGGCCCGGGCCGCCGATCTCCTTGTTGTTCAAGAAGATCCCCCCGGCCGTGTTGAGGTCGAGCCCCGCGATCATGTTGAGCAGCGTCGATTTGCCGCAGCCCGAGTGACCGATGATGGAGATGATCTCGTTCTTTTTGATCTCGAGGTCAACATCACGGACCGCCACATACTCCTTCCCGCCCGGAAGCGGGAACACCTTGTCGACATGTTCCAGTGAGAGAAATTTACCCATGCTGTCCTCCTCAGGCGCGTTTTCGGTAGTCGAAGAAATCGGCGATCTTGCCCATGATGACGTCGAGGATATACCCCACGACACCGACGATGATGATCCCGATAATGATGTTCGGGTAGTTCAGATTGTTGTACTCGTCCCAGATCCAGAACCCGATGCCGATCCCGCCGGTGAGCATCTCCGCCGCAACGATGACGAGCCAGGCGATCCCCAGGCTCAGCCGCATCCCCGTAAAGATGTACGGTACCGCGACGGGCAGGATGATCTTGCGGATCGTCTCGAACGGGGTGAACTGCAGCACCTTCGCGACATTGAGATAATCCTGGTTGACGCTGCGCACCCCCAGGGCCGTATTGATGATAATCGGCCAGATGGAGGTGATAAAGATCGTCGAGATGGCCGTCAGGTTGATGTCCTGGAAGACCATCAGCAGCAGCGGCAGCCACGCCAGCGGCGAAACCGGCTTGAGGATCTGGATGTAGGGGTTGAGCGCCATCATAAAGTTTTTGCTCATCCCGATCAGCAGCCCCACGGGGATCCCCACGAGGATCGCCAGCGCGAAGCCCCCGAAGACCCGGCCGAGGGAGTTCGTGATCTGCCAGGCGATCCCCTTGTCATCCTCGTTCTCGACATAAAACGGATCGGAAAGCACTCCCTCGATCTCGTCGCCGTCGGCATTGATTCCCCCGAACGCCGCCACCCATGTGCTGTGGGGCGTCGGGAACTCTTCGACATTGTTGGCCACCAGTTGCCAGCCCGCCAGAATGACGAACAGCACCATCAGCGGCAGCGCGGTTTTCTTGATAATTTCCTGCATCATGTTTTCCTGGTTTCAGCCGCGAAGGGCCGAAGATTTATTTCGTAACGTATTTGGGGTCGGCGCAGCCGGCGGGCCCGTAGGGGCAGACATAATCGGGCTGGGCCGTCTTCAGGCTCCCCTCCCAGGCGTTGGCCGCTTTGAGGTCCGCCTCGCTCACGAGCGGGTTCGTCACCTTGAAGCTGTAGATATACTCGACCGCCTTGTTCGGGTCGTAAACCTTGCCGTCCATGAACATGTTGTACTTGTCCACGCCATCCTTTTTCCACGGACTCGGCGGCAGTGCATACCCCACCTCTTTGGCCGCGATCGCGAACAGGTCCGGACGATAGGTCTTCTCGATGACCGCTTTCATATCGACGGGCTTGTCGAGCTGTCCCCAGCGGTACATCTGCGTGATGAACCACATGCCGTGGCTGTAGAAAGGGTACGCCGCGTAGTAGTTGGCGAAGACGTTGAACATCGGGTTGGGCTCGGAATCCCGCCCCTTAAGGTACTGGAAGGTCCCCGTCATCGACTTTTCAAGTACCGAGACCGGTGCCTTGACGTAGTTGGGCTTGCTGAGGATCTTCGCCGCCTCTTTGCGGTGTTCCCAGCTCTCATCCAGCCACATCTGCGCCTCGATGATCGCTTTGAGGACCGCCTTGGTCGTTTCAGGGTTCTTTTCGACAAAGTCCGCCCGGGCCTGGAGCACCTTTTCGGGGTTGTTGTTCCAGATGTCGTAGTTCGTGACGAGGGTTGAGCCCTTTTTTTTCAGGACGATCCGTTCGTTCCAAGGCTCCCCGACGCAGTACCCTTCGATATTGCCCGCGATCAGGTTCGACGGCATCGTCGGCGGCGGGAAAGGTTTGATCGTCGCGTCGCGGTCGGGCTCGATGCCCGAGGAGGCCATCCAGTAGCGCAGCTCATAGTTGTGCGTCGAGACCGGGTGCACCATGCCGAAGCTCAGCGGCTGGTATTTGCCCCCCTCTTTTTGATGCTTGGCATCGATGTACTTCTTCAGCGATCCGGAACCGAGCGGACGTTTTTTCTCGTCCATGCCGTAGGTTTTCATCTTCTTGATGATGTTGTTGCCGAAGGTGATGCCGTTGCCGTTGAAATCGAGGCTCATCAGCGCCTGGAGGTTCGCATCCCCGTTGATGCCCAGCGTCGCCGCGATCGGCATCCCCGCCAGGGCGTGCGAGAAGTCGTACTCGCCGTTGATCACTTTCTGCTGGATCCCCGGCCAACCGCCGCCCTCCTTGACGACATGCACATCCAGGCCGTACTTGTCAAAGAAACCCTTCTCCTCCGCGATGACGATGGGAGCACAGTCCGTCAGCGCAATAAAGCCGATGGTCAGCTTCTTCTTTTCGACGTCCGCCATCAGCGTCGTCGCTACCAGCCCGAGGGTGAGTCCGGCCAGTGTCAAACCTTTTAATCCAGATGCACTTTTCATTGCTTTAACCTTTATTTTTTTTGAAACTCTGTTTCGGTTGCACCATTATGGCATGCTATAGGGAGTAAAATGACAATTTATTTGTATGTTTTTTATACAATAGTCTTAATATTTTCTTAGCATATTATGTCATAATACGTCAGCAACAACGAAATATCGACCCCTATATATAGAGAAAGGCTTGTTATGAAAATCAAATCCGTCTGCGGATACTGCGGAGTGGGCTGCGGTATCGAGTACGACACCCGGCGCCTCGTCGGCGACATCGATTACCCCGTCAACGAGGGACTCGTCTGCTCCAAAGGGGCCAGCGAGCTGCACACCATCGAGACACCGACGCGGCTGCTGCGCCCCAAGCTGCGCAAAGCCTATGAAGACTTTACGGAGATCTCCTGGGAGATGGCCATCGAGACGATCGTCCACAACATCCGCTCCACCTCCCCCGAGCGGATCGGCTTCTACCTCTCGGGTCAGATGCTCACCGAGGACTACTACGTCGCCAACAAGCTCGGCAAGGGGTTCCTGGGGACCAACAACGTCGATACCAACTCACGCACCTGCATGGCCAGCGCCGTCGTCGCCCACAAGAAGGTCTTCGGCGTCGACTACGTCCCCGTGCGGATGGAGGAGATCGAGCACTGCAACCTTCTGATCATGGTCGGCGCCAACCCCGCCGAAGCGCACGTCGTCTTCAACAACAAAATCAAGAAAGCGAAAAAAGAGGGGCTGAAAACCGTCGTCATCGACCCGCGCCGTACGGAGACCGCCGAGCAGGCGGACCTCCACCTTCCCATCCGCGTCGGTACCGACATCGACTTTCTCAGCCTTGTCGCGCGGCGCATCGTCGACGACGGCAAGACCGACGACGCCTTCCTCGACGCGCATGTCAACGGGTTTGACGCCTACCTCAAAAAGATCAAGAAGATCCCGACGAAGAAACTGCTAAAGCGGTGCGGGCTGGAAGAAGAAGCGTTCGAAGCATTCATGGCACTCTTTTACCAGAGCGAGAACGTCATCTCCGCCTGGACGATGGGGCTGAACCAGAGCGCGCAGGGGGTCGACAAGAACCTCGCGCTCATCAACCTCCACCTGCTTACCGGCAAGATCAACCGTCCCGGCAACGGCCCCTTCTCCCTGACCGGACAGCCCAACGCCATGGGGGGCCGCGAGGTCGGGGGGCTGGCGACGACCCTCGCGGTGCACCTGGATTTTAACGAAGAGTCCATCGCCAAGGTGAGCGAATTCTGGGGGGCGCAGAACATCGCCCCCGCTCCGGGGCTCACCGCCTTCGAGATGATCGAAGCGGCCGAACGGCGCGAACTCGACGTCCTTATCATCTGCCACACCGACCCCGTCTACCACCTCCCCAACCGCAGCCGGGTCGAAGCGGCGCTGAAGAAGGTCCCCTTCATCGTCGAGATCAACGCCTACGACGACAGCGAAACGAAACCCTTTGCCCACCTGCGGCTGCCGGCGGCCCCCTGGGGTGAAAAGGAGGGGACACAGACGAACATGGACCGCAGCATCACCCGCCAAGAGCGCCTAACCCGCCGCAGCATCGACTGCAAACCCGACTGGGAGATCTTTTCGATGATCGGGCGGGCCATGGGCTTCGTAAGCGCCTTTGACTACCAAGACGCCGAAGCGATCTGGGACGAGTACCGCCGCATGACGGCGCTCAGCCCGAAGGGGCACATGGACATCAGCGGCGTCGACGCCGCCAGCCTCAAAAACGGCGGCCATGTCTGGGGCGAGGGGCTCTTTGACGATAACGAGTTCCTCACCCCAGACGGAAGGGCGAACCTCATCTTCGTACAGAACGAACGCCGCAGCGAAAGCAGCTCACTGGAGTTCCCCTACCTGCTCACGACCGGGCGGACCCGCGACCAGTGGCACAGCGGCACAAAGACCGCCTTCGTCGACCGCCTGCTCAAGCACAAGCCGCTGAGCTACATCGAGATCAACAGCGAAGACGCGCAAAGCGCGGGGATTGCGGACGGCGACAAGGTCAAGGTGACGACGGCGAGGGGTGCGCTTGTCTTCGAGGCGAAGGTGACGGAGAACATCCGCGAAAAGACCCTCTTCGTCCCTGTCACCGACCGCCGTATCAACTACCTGACCAACGACCTCCTCGACCCGGAGTCGAAAGAGCCCGATTACAACCACAACGCGGCGAAGCTGGAGAAGTGGAGCGGCTGACGCCTCAGAGCGTCTGGATGAACCATGTAAAGGAGCCCTGCGACGTCAATACACCGTTGATGTCCGTCACGGCGACGTCGACCCTGATCGACCCCCTCCCCTTTTTTCCGAACTGATCCCTGAACGTTTCGACCGCCGATGTGTCCACTGACGCGGACGCGACGATCCTTGCCGCGGCGGGTTTTCTGTAACGGATCTGCGCATCCCGCAAAAGCGGGACGGCTTTGCCCTCCAGTTCGGGAAAGAGCGTCTGCAGAAACAGACCGCTTTGGGTCTCCGCCAAAGCGAACTGGGCACTGGCGTGTATCGTATTGAGATGGTTCATTACCGTACCGCTGAACCCCAGCGACACGCTCCCTTTCTCCTGTTCAAGCCCAATATAGCGTGCAAATGGTATATCGGCGGCTTCCAACGGTTCTCCTTTCTTTCGGCCCGGCACAATATCGCCAGTGACCGCATCGACACATTTCTTATTCGTAGACAACTATAGCATCTTAGTACTAGACCGTTTAGTCTAGTTTAAGCACAGCTCTACTAGAATCTCACTAGACCAATCAGTCTATTTGAGCGAACTTTGTATGTTTCTGTCTCATTCAAACTTTTGCAAAGGAGTTAAAATGAACCCTATTGTCATTACGGGAATCGGCATGATCAACGGCGTCGGCATCAGCGCCGAGAGCGCTTTTGAAGCGCTGATCGAGGGGGTATGCGGCATTGACTATATTACCCATTTCGATGCCTCCGGCGATGCCGTCCAAATCGCCAGTGAAGTCAAAGGCTTCGATCCAAGCAGCATCATGGACCCCAAAGACATCAAAAAGAGCGACCGCTTCATCCACCTGGGAATGCATGCGCTGAAAGAGGCCCTTGCCGACGCCGCGCTCGAACCGCAAAGCGGGGATGCAGCCCGGATGGGCGTCAGCGCCGCCACCGGGATAGGCGGACTGCCGATGATGCAGGAAAATATCGAAAAGAACGCCTTCGGCAAGAAGATCTCGCCCTTTTTCATCCCCGGTTCCATCACGAACATGCTGGCGGGGTACGCCTCCATCTATTACGGGCTCAAGGGGCCGAACCTCTCCTCGACGACGGCCTGCACGGCGGGGCTTCACGCCATCAACCAGGCGGCGAAGACCATCATGGCCGGCGGGGCAGACGTCATGGTCGCCCTGGGCGCCGAAGCGTGCATCTGCGAGACGGGCATCCGCGGCTTCAGCGCCATGAAGGCGCTCTCCACCCATAACGACGACCCGAAAACGGCCTCCAGGCCCTTCGACAAGGAGCGCGACGGCTTCGTAATGGGCGAAGGGGCGGCGGCGCTCGTGCTCGAAACCCTGGAACATGCCCAAAAGCGGGGTGCGAAGATCTATGCACGAGTCGCGGGCTTCGGCGAAAGCGCAGACGCAGGCCACATCACAGCCCCCGCCACGGACGGCCCCGTCCGGGCCATGCAGGCAGCGCTGCAGATGGCCGGCAACCCACGAGTGGACTACATCAACGCGCATGGGACCAGTACCCCGCTGGGGGACGCCAACGAAACCAAAGCCTTCAAAGCGGTCTTTGAGACCGTGCCTCCGATCAGTTCCATCAAGGGGAGTATCGGCCACTGTCTCGGGGCCACCGGCATCATCGAAGCCGCCGTCTCCATTATGGCCCTGGAGCGCAACATCATGCCCCCGACCATAAACCTCCGTACCCCAGACGACGCCTGCGACCTGGACTACGTCGCCAACACCGCGCGCGAGAAGGAGCTTCAAACCGTCATGAGCACCAATTACGGTTTCGGCGGCACGAACGGGGCCATCATCTTCACCAAAGCGCTTTAGCCCGTGCCCCGGCACCCCGGGGACAAACCGATATAATGATGCAAAAATTTCAAGGGTTTAACTATGAAGCGCCAGGACTCAAGAGCGCGGCTGCTGGACGCCGCCTTTGCTGAAGTCTACAAAAACGGCTATCACGGTACCGGCACCGCCGTCATCCTCAAGGCCGCCGGGGTGCCCAAGGGGAGCATGTACCACTTTTTCGCTTCCAAGAAGGACCTCATCCTGGCCGTGAGCCAAGAACGCATCGTCCCGAAAATGGACGACTTCTTCGACTTTTCTCGCCTGCCGGGTGAGAACATTTTTCAGACTTTCGAGCGCGTGTTCTCGAAGATGCAGAACCATGGCGCCCTCATCGCCAACGGCTGCCCTCTGCACCGCCTGCTCGTGGAGATGGCCCCGCTGGACCCCGACTTTGAAACCGTCCTGACAAAGGCCTACCACCATTTTATCGACAAGCTTTCTCTGGCGCTGGAAGCCGCCGTTGCAGACGGTGAACTCGTAGCGTTTGACACCAAAGCCTTCGCCCGCTTCTTTATCACCTCCACCTGGGGAGAGATATCGCTGCCCCCCTCCCTCTCTTCGAAAGAATCGTTTGGACACCACACCCAGTACCTGACAATCGCACTGGAACACTACCGGAAATAGCGATCCCCGGAGCGTTTTCAGTTTTGAACGCTGATATCCCGTTCGTCAAAAACTTCTTTGGCGGTCGCAAGCCCGTTCAACGCGGCGGGAAAACCGGCATATACCGCCATCTGAATCATGATCTCGATGATCTCCTGCGGCGTGCAGCCGACATTGAGTGCCCCGTGTACGTGGGCCTTTAACTGGGGCGCTGCCGTACCCATCGCCGTCAGGGCCGCGACCGTGGCGATTTCACGGGAGCGCAGTTCCAAGCCCGGACGGCTGTAGATGTCTCCGAAAGGAAACTCCACAAGCAGGTCGGCGAACTCCGGAGCGATTGCACTGAGGGCCTCAATGATCTTATCCCCCTGATCGCCGCCGACCTCGGCCAGTTTCTCCCTTCCGATTTTATACCTCTCAGATTTCAATTTTTGTCTCCTTTTTTCTTGGAAGTTTACATTTAAATGAGCAATCAAAAAGCCGCCCTCGGGTTTGTGATTGGTCTCTTTTGATTTGTTATAGCTCAACATGTTTGCCACAGGTTGGACAGTAATTGAATTCGACTTTTTCAGACAATGCGACTTGTGTCATTTCAAATAAGTCGGTTTCACAATGTGGACACTTTGCCTCTTTGGCTTGATTTTTGAAGGCATGTAGAACTGTTAACATGAGGCCGATACTAAGCATTCCTATTATGCTAAATTGAAGTATGCCAAATGATGATTGCATAGAAAGATACATCAGTACAAGGAAAAGCAAAAGTGCTGCAATCGCAGTCACAATTTGCTTTTTCAACGCTTTTTTGTACTCTATTTTATTTCCCATCTTCAGATTCCCTTGTTACTATTACGTTTAAAATGACCAATCAAAAACCTGCTTGCGGGTTTTTGATTGGTCTCCTTTAGTTTGTTAGAAGTTTTAATCTCCGCCGCCACCGGAATCTCCACCCCCACTCCCATCAGAACCACTATGGCTGCCAGATGATGAACTGTCATTTGAAAAGTGATTCCAAAATGCATACCACTTAACATCATCATCTGGGTAATAGCCATCTCCACGAAATTTTGCATATCTGCTAAGTAGGTAAAGCTCTACAATAGCACCGATAAGAGGAACGAGGAGAATAAAAAGCACTTTATAAAACTTTTGATGTGCCTCATACAGTAACTCTTCGTTTATGACGACAAAAAGTGCAGCAAGGTCTAGAAGTATGACGAGTGCAATCGGCAATATCCATAGGTTGACCAAAGTCTACTCCTAAGAATTAATTAGTAGCAATAACGTATGTTCAGCTATTGAGAATTGAGACCAATCATACATTTCGTTCAAAAGCCATGATAGCAAAGTAGCAAATAGAAGTCATTGAAATATCACATCACACCATTATCGGAGTATAATTCCCGAAATTTTCTGCAGGGAAGCAATATGGCGGGTTGGATCGTACTGGCGATGGTGTTATGGGGCATCGGCTGGCCCGCGCTCAAGGTCGTGACCGATACTGACGTCCCGGTCGAGACCGTCACCTTTTTGCGCTTCGCCATCATGGCGGTTTCCTTCCTGCCCATCCTCTACTGGCGGCGCAAGCCGCTGCGCCTCAACCGCCGGACGCTGCGCTTCACTATCGCGGCGGGCGCGCTCAACGTCGCATTTATGTACTTCGCCTTCTGGGGCGTGCAAACGGGCAGCGCCGGGGCGGGCGGGGTCATCATCACCGTGGCCAGCCCCATTCTCACGGCCCTGCTCGCCCTGATTGTCTTCCACACCCGCGTCTCCCCGACGCAGCTGCTTGGGCTGGGAGTGGGACTGTTCGGCGGGATGCTGATGCTGGAGGTGTGGCATGCCGACCTGCTGCACAGCGGCAATGTCTTCTTTATCGGCAGCGCGCTCGTCTGGGCCGTGCTCACCCTGCTGGGGCAGCAGTCGCATACGGAGATGGAACCCATCCACTTCAACTTCTGGCTGGCCGTTTTCGCCGTACCCATCACACTCGTTCCGGCACTGCCCGCGGGGCTGGGTACGGTGTTGCACCAGGACTGGACGTTCTGGACGGGGCTGCTTTTCCTGGCCATCATGGGGCAGACGGTGGCGTCGACCATCTTCTTTGTCGCGTCGGGTAAGATCGGCTCGGCCAAGGCCGGAAGCTATATGTTCCTCGTGCCGCTGACCGCCCTGGTAGCGAGCTTCCTGCTGCTGGGAGAGCGCCCCTCCTTCTGGCTCGTGGCAGGGGGTGCCGTCAGTACCGCCGCCGTCTACTTCATCAACGCGCGCAAACGATAGGCACCCGTCGCTTTTCGATCGGCGGCTTTTCGTAAACGTCCCCTATGTAAGCCCGTTTGTGCATTCAGAGGAGAAAGCGCCTTATTTTCCGTGATTTCACGTCCATTTCCACCTGAAAAAACCTGCTATGTTTAAAAGTTAATCATAAATATCACCCTATGCACAGCCGCGCGTTCTATAATGGTCAAAATATATGCTCGAAACGTGTTTGAGCCCGACAGACCCGCTGTATCTGCAGGAGGCGCACTATGAACGCAGTACATGTTCCCCCCGTCGACCGAGATCCAAAGCATCTCTGGACGTTCAACGCCATCACCCTTTTTAAACGGCTCCGAGACTATCTTAACGGCTATGCCGACTACCGGCAGTACCCGAGCATAAAGTTTGTCGAAACCTGGCCCCAGCACAGTCATAAACACCAGCTGCTCACCACCTACGTCGCCACCAACCTCTACTGGTTCGGCCGCCACCTCCAGCGCGTCGAAACGACCCTGATCGACGTGCTGGAGCTCTTCAACGCGGTGATTGACACGGACAAAGAAGCCGGCGTACGCTACTTCGAGCATCTGGACATTGAGCTGGAGTACAAGAGCGCGCAGGATTTCCTTCAAAAGGCCGTCTTCGGCGACCACCCCGCAAACCTCGCCACCATTATGAGCAACGCCCGAGAAAACGCCATCATCTGCCGTCCCTATCTCGACGCGGAAGCCTTCGGGGAGACGATCAGGCTCTACAACCTCCTCGACACCTATGCCAAGACCGATACCAAGGTCGACTACCGTTTCATCGGGGATGCACTCTCACTCATCAACGAGGTGTGGGGGATCATGGCCCGCGGTCTTCTGCGGCGCAAAAGCGACCAGTTCATCCGCCTGGGCAAACTGACCGAGAAAGTCGACCTGCACCTGCGCCACGGCAAGAACGGCAATGAATCGGTCGTCTACCTGCACAATATTCTCATCACTGCGCAGCGGATCGCCCCGGAGGCGGAGATGCCCATCGACGAAAAAGATGATGAGGCCAACCTCGATGCTATCAACGACCTCTTCGAGAACCTGGTTGTGGTTTAGATGCGAGCAAAACAGACCCGCCGCGCCCCGTACCACATGCCGAACCCCCTGCGAAAAGCCGCGTTCATCAAATCGACGGATCGGGGCGGCTAGCCCTCCGCGCTTTGACGAAAAAACGAAAACCACAAAAGCACCGAATAAAAGCATTTTCTCATAGAATATGCAATATGATCTTTTATACCCACACCACCTTTGGCACCGTGAAACCCGCGGGTCGGAGTGATGTTCGCATAAAAGCATCAAGGGAGATACATTGATAGAAGAAACTGGAAAACTACACGAAAAGTTCTGGGAGATTTTTTCCCGGCAGGATCGACAGAAAGTCGAAGAGTTTCAGCGCTATATGGATAAGTTCGCTGTCAATTTCAATCTCTATAAAGACGGCAATTTCATCGAGCGTTCACTCCCCTTCGACGTCATTCCCCGCATCATCTCCAAGGAGGAGTTCGGCAAGATGCAGCGCGGCCTCGAGCAGCGCATCACGGCACTGAACCTCTTCCTAGAAGACCTCTATACCGAGGCCAAGATCGTCAAGGACGGCATCGTCCCCGAAGCATTTATCCACCAGGCCAAAGGGTACCTCAAGGAGTTCGTCGGTTTCTCCCCGTCGCAGAAGATCAGGACCCATATCAACGGCATCGACCTCGTCAAGGATACCAAGAACGACGAATGGGTCATCCTCGAGGACAACCTGCGCGTGCCCAGCGGGGCGAGCTATCCGCTCTCCATCCGCGACACCTACCGCAAGATCTACCCGGAGTTCTTCGAAGAGCTGAAGATCGAACCGATCAAGCAGTACTCGTCGTACCTGCGCAACGCGATGGATTACGTCAATACCGGCGGCATCAACGTCGTTCTGACCCCGGGGCGCTACAACTCCGCGTATTACGAACACAGCTACCTCGCCGGAGAGATCGGGGCCGAACTGGTCCGCGCCGCCGAACTGGTCGTGGAGAACAAGGTCCTCTACTTTAAAAACTACGACGGGCGACGCATCCGCGTCGGGGCGGTCTACCGCCGCCTTGACGATGATTTCCTCGACCCCAAGTTTTTCAACCCCGAAAGTCTCATCGGCGTACCCGGTATCATCGAAGCCTACCTCGCGGGCAACGTGGCGATCATGAACGCCGTCGGCAATGGAGTCGCGGACGACAAAGGGATCTACTACTTTGTGCCGCAAATGATCAAATACTACCTGAACGAAGAGCCCATCATGCATAACGCGCCGACTTACCTCCCCTATTTCGAAAAGGACAAAAAATACATCTTCGACAACATTGACAAACTCGTTGTCAAGGATGTCGCAGAAGCCGGCGGGTACGGCGTCATGTTCGGACACGCCATGTCCAAGATCCAGCTCGATGACCTCAAAACGATCATCGAGGCCAACCCCCGCCGCTTTATCGCCCAGGAGCTCGTTGAGTTCTACGACGAAGAGTGTCTCATCAACGGGGAGCTGAGTCCCCGCAAGGCGGACTTCCGCGCCTATGTCGTCATGGGCGAGAAGGTCAATGTCTGGGAGTGCGGGCTGACACGCTATGCGATGGAAGCGGGCAACTACCTCGTCAACTCGTCCCAGGGCGGCGGGTTCAAAGATACATGGGTCATGGAGCTCTAAGATGGATCAACTGCTGAGCACCAACGTCGCCACCAACCTCTACTGGTTCGGACGCCACCTCCAGCGCGTCGAAACAACCCTCGTTGACGTTATCGAAATCTTCGATTGCGTTATCGACACGGACAAGGACGCCGGGAGGCGCTATTTCGAGCACCTCGAGATCGAACTCGACTACGCCAACGCTTCCCAGTTCCTTGACAACGCCATCTTCGGGGACCACCCCTCCAACCTGGCGGAGATCATGCGTTTCGCCCGCGAAAACGCGATCATCTCACGGGCCTATATCGATACGGACGCCTTCGGCGAGACGATCCACCTCGCCGATCTTTTCGACCACGCCTCGAAAAGCGCCGTCTTCGTCGACTACCGCTTCGTCGACGATGCCCTCTCCCTGATCAACGAGATCTGGGGCAGCATGAACCGCGGCCTGATCCGCTGCAAAAGCGACCACTTCGTCCGCCTGGGCAAGCTGACCGAAAAGGTTGACCTCCACCTCCGTCACGGCAAGGACGGGAAAGAGCCCATCGAGTACCTCAACAACATTCTGCAGACGGCGCAAAAGATCGCGCCCGACGCGAAACTTGCCATCTCCAGAACCGACGAAGAGGCCAACCTCGACGCCATCAACGCCCTCATCGACGAGCTCGTCGTCTACTGAAAATGAACCCGGAAATCACGGAAATCTTCTCCTCCGAGCTCCCGGTGGGAGAGACGCTGCGCATCCAGCGCGCCCGTTTCGCACCGGAAAAAGTGCGCCCGGACGCCAAGCGCATCAGCGTCGTCAGCGGGATACACGGCGACGAGCTCGAAGGGCAGCTCGTCATCTACCTCCTGGCCGCATGGCTGCGCGAGCATCCCGAAGCCCTGCGCGGGACCGTTGACATCTATCCCGCCGTCAACTCCCTGGGGGTCGACACCATTATCCGCGGCTTCCCCCTCTACGAGATCGACCTTAACCGCGCTTTCCCGGGGGCGCGCAACGACTTCCTGCCCGCGCAGGTGGTGCATGCCCTGGCCGAAGACGTCGAAGGCAGCGACATCGCCATCGACATCCACTCCTCCAACATCTTCCTGCGCGAGATCCCGCAGATCCGCATCAACAAGGCGTTCTCGGAAGCGACCCTCCCCCTGGCCAAACAGCTCAACTGCGACTTCATCTGGATCCACGACGCCGTCACGGTCCTCGAAGCGACCTTTTCGCATACGATGAACGAGCGGGGGACGAAAACCCTCGTCGTCGAGATGGGGGTGGGGATGCGTCTGACAAAGGCCTACGGGCGCCAGCTCCTGCGGGGGATCCTGAATCTGATGCAGCGCGAGGGGATCATCGAGACCCCGACGGAGTTCAAGGTCCGCGAGCCGTTCACCTCCGAGGTCGGGGAGGTGTTCTACATCAACGCCCCCGCCGCCGGCCTCTTTGTCCCTGCCCTTGACCACTGCGAAGTGATCGAGAAGGAGCAGTGGATCGGCGACATCGTCGACCCCCTCAGCGGGGCGGTGCGCGAATCCCTCTACGCCCCCAACGGCGGCGTTTTGTTCACCCTGCGCGAGTACCCCGTCGTCTACGAAGGGTCCCTGCTCGCACGGATTTTCGGAGAGAGCGATGAAAAAAATTGAGATCCTGAAACTCGAATCCCTCAGCCGCGCGCCGATGGTCGTCGAGGGGTACCTCTTCGAAGGGAGCGATCCCGACGCCCCCAGCGTCGCCGTCATCGGCGCCATGGAGGGGGCCACGACCCTGCCCTTGTACAGCGCGTCGAAGCTGGTCGACTTCCTACGCAACAAACTCGGAAGCGAAAAGATCCTGGGCAATATCCTCGTCATCCCCTCCGTCAACCACTACGCCCTCAACATCAACGAACGTTTCTGGCCCCTGGACAAGACCGACATCAACATGATGTTCCCGGGGTACAACGAGGGCGAAACGACGCAGCGCATCGCCCACCGCCTCTTCGAAGCGGTCCAGGACTACGACTACGGCATTATTCTGGAGACGCGGACCGACCTTGCCACCTGTCTGCCTTACGTCAAACTCTTCAAGACCGGCTACGAAGATGTGAAAAGCGCCCGCTGGCTGGGGCTCAAGGTCATCCACCACCGCGAACCCGAATCCATCGAGACGGTGTCGCTGCAGTACAACTGGCAGCTCTGGGGGGCCAAGGCGTGTTCCGTGGTCTGCCCCCACGAGCCCCTGATCGACCCCGCATCCGCCCGGGTCATCATGGATAGTCTCATCAACTTCCTCAGCCACAGCGGCATCATCCGATACGAGGCATTTAACGGCTACAACTCGACCGTCGTGACCCGCGAACGCATCGAGGTCATCAAAAGCCCCCGCAGCGGGATCTTTATCCCGACGCAGAAACCCGGGACGACGGTCTCCAAGGATGAGACGATCGGCAAGATCGTTCACGCCTTAGAGGGCGAAGTCGTCCACCGTTTCCTCGCCCCTTGCGACGGCATGATCACCTGTATCTATATGCACTCGCTGATCTTCGAGAATGCCGTCGCCTACCGCATCGCGAAGATCCATTAGCCCGGTCGCGGCGGCGTTACTTCGACGATTGCGACTGTGACTGTGTCTGGGTAGGTGCCGTTTCTTCATCTTCCTCAGTGGCGCGCCGAACGTCCACGCGGACGCTGAGCCGGCTCTGCCCGCTCCCGCGCACCACCCCTTTGAGCGGCGAGATATCGTCATAGTCCCGTCCATGCCCCATGACGATGTGCTGCTCCAGGGGAATGATGTTGTTCGTCGGGTCGAGGTCGAGCCAGCCGCTCCCCGGGACGTAGAGCGACACCCAGGCGTGCGACGCGTCCGCACCGAAGAGCTTCTCCGTGCCTTCGGGCGGGATGGTCTCGATGTAGCCGCTCACGTAGCGCGCCGGCAGCCCCATGGAGCGCAGCGCGGAGAGGGCCAGATGCGCGAAATCCTGGCAGACCCCCTTTTTCTCTTCGAAAATCGTCGTCACGGGGGTCGTCAGGTCGCTGAAAGCGGGATTGAACTCGAAGTCTTCGAAGATGCGCCCCATCAGCTCTTCGCCGGCCTCGAAAAGGCTGCGATCCGGATGGAAAGACTCCAGGGCGTAGTCGCGCAGCGGCGCGATATCGACGGGCACAAGTTCCGACGCGAAAAGGAACTGCTTGGCGGCGATGTCACGCGTATTGAAGCCCGAAAGGCGCTGCAGCGCTTTTTCATAGGAGACGGCCCCTTTTCGAAGCCGTTCGATCGCCCGGTGCACCTCTTGGATTTTGCGCCGTACCCGTGCATGCCCCGTCACCGTCAGGGAGGTGTGCGGTTCTCGCAGCAGCAGATGGTGGTTCGTATTGCCGAACATGTCGACGAAGGCATGGATCTCCGACGCGTACGGCTCCGCGTCGAGCCGGAAGGAGAGCAGCTCCTGCTCCCGCCCCTCTTTGGGCTTCAGCCGCGCGATGTTGTGGCTGAAGGTGACCAGACTCTGATAATGGAAGACCGTTTCGTGGAAAATATCGTAAATCATGCTCACTCGTCGTAATGGGAAAAATAGGTTTTCGAAAACTCGTCCGAAGCCTTCATAAAGAGCTCGGAAAGCTCCGAGAGCAGTGCATCGAGCTCCTTGTAGATGCCGTCGGACTCCTCATAGGTCAGCAGCGCCTGCGCCGTCGCAAGCTTCAGGCGCGAATAGGCCTGGAAAATCGGCGCCTCATACTCGGTCAGGTGGGTACGCGACTTCGGCAGGTCTTTGAGGTCCGAGAGCAGTTTCTGGGTCTGGTAGGTCAGCGATTTGGGATACTGCGGATTGAGCAGCAGGAACTCGATGACGTTCTCGAGCTGCAAAGCGCTGCGGTAGTGGGCACGGTAGGCGTTGAAGCTTTCGCAGGTGTTCAGCAGCGCTTCGAGCAGTTCATACTCCTCGGCCTTCTCCTGGCGCGGGCAGAGCAGGGAGCGCGCCTTGGAGATCAGCAGCTGGACGCTCTCGATCCGGTAACCGATGTCGTACAGCACCAGGCCCTGCTCGCGGAACATGCTCTCTTCGACGAGCTCCTTGTACGCCAGCAGGTTTACATGCAGCTTGTCCATCTCGTTGACGATGGTGCGGTTCATGCGGGTATTGGCGCTGCAGAAGCTCTGCCACTCCCACTGGAGCTTGTCGAAGAGTTTCCACGCTTCGATGCCCAGCAGGTTCTTGATGCTGACATTCGAACCCGACAGCATCGCCAGGGTAAAGGAGAGCGACCCGGACCGGTTCTGCTCTTTGAGGACGGAGACGATCTCTTTCATCGGGTTCTCCAGGAGCTTGTCGGCCTTTTTCTTATCCAGGAATCCCGGATAGGTCATCGTCATGTGGGTAATGGCGCGCAGCAGCTGGTGCTGCGACTCCCCGGCGGTGTTCGACTCGTCGCGGTAGACGTTGATAAGGCGCTTGACCGTGTAGCGGATGAGGCGCGTCGTGATAATGGCACGCGAGAGGTAACGCCCCAGCCAGAAGAGGTTCTCCGCCCTGCGGGTCGGGATCTGGTCGATGGAGGCGTCGATGCACGGCAGCTGTTTGAAGGGATTGCTCGGCGCGCGCTCCTCATCTTCGCCGACGATCCAGAGGTCCTTGCTGGTGCCCCCTTTTTGCGAGGAGATCAAGAAGGCGTCTTTTTGCGAGGCGACGCGCACGAGCCCGCCGTTCATCACCCAGTATTGGCTGCCGCGCTTGAAGGCATAGGAGCGAATAACGGCGTTGCGCGGTTCGACGGACTCCCCGGTAAAATAGGGTACGGTGGAGAAGCCGATCTCCTCCTGTGCCACGTAGAGGTGCGGCGCCGCCTTCAGCTGCGCCCTCAGCGCATCGAGCTCCGCTGCGTCCATTTTCCGTCCGAAATAGACCTTGGCGCTCTCCGTGCGGTCGATGTGCTTGACAATAAGCCCTTCGAGGTTTTCGAGAACGTATTCGAGTTCGCCGGGCTGCCCGCACCACCAGGTGGCGATCTGCGGCAGGATCAGCTCTTCGTCGAGGAAGAACTTCGCAATGTTCTTCATAAAGGGGTTGAAGCCGAGGTTCTCGAGGATACCGCTGCCGATGGGGTTGATCATCGCCAGGTTCTCCCGGCGCGCCGCGTCGACCAGGCCCGCCACACCCAGGTGCGAATCGTTTTTCAGCTCCAGCGGATCACAGTAGCGGTCGTCCACGCGGCGCAGCAGGGTGTTGATCCTTGTGAGGCCGCTCAGGTTTTTCAGCCACAGCGCCCCGTCCTTGGCCAGCATATCCTCGCCCTGCACCAGGCTGATCTCCAGCAGGGAGCTGAGATAGGCGTGCTCGAAATAGGTTTCGTTGTGCGGCCCCGGCGTCAGCAGGGCCGCCTTGGAGCGGTCCCCCCCGCTGAGACGGTCGATCATCGATTTCATCTCTTCGATGAAGCCCGCGAGCCGGCGGGTATGCACCCCCGGATAGAGTGATTTGGCAATGATGTTCATGCTCAGGCGGTTCTCGACGGCGTAACCGAGGCCCGACGGGGCCTGGATCCGGTCATTGACGATCCAGAACTTGCCATCGGGGCCCCGCGCCATGTCCGTTGCGTAGAAGAAGAGTTCGAAATCCATTTTGTGCCCGAAACCAAACATCTCCGCCGCGTACCCTTTGTGGGCGTAAACGACTTCGGCGGGCAGGATCCCCTGCCGCAGCAGAAGCTGGTCGCCGTAAAGGTCGCGCAGCATCAGGTCGAAAAGCTTCGCGCGCTGACGCAGCCCCTTGACGACGCCGTCCCACTCCGTCTGGGTGACGACGAAGGGGATGGGATCGAGCGTCCAGCGCCGTTTGGTGATTCCGTCGGGGGCGTCGTAGACGTTGTAGGTGACGCCGTTCTCTTCGAGGCTCCAGTCCAGCTCGGCCTGTTTGGCTTTCAGCCCCTCGATGCCGGTCGCCTCGATCTGGTCGTAGATCGCCTGCCAATGCGGGCGGCACTGCCGCTGCGCATCGACCATCTCGTCAAAGGAGCTTTCGGAAAAATAACGGTCGAAAATCCCCATTTACACCCGTGTCCATTTCCGTCTAAGGTCCAGCGTATGGGGATACTCGGCGCTGCGCGGCAGCTCCTGGAAGACAAAGACCTTGTCGCCGGCGTGCTTCTCGGCCACTTTGCGCGTCACTTCCCGCTCCCCTGCCGGCAGCGCCTGTTCGACCACATGGGTCGGCACCTCATCGACACTGCCCTGGGTATGATTAAAGCCCCAGAAACGGTTGATACGGCGCGACTCCGCCTCGTAGCTGTTGACGGGGAAGGTGTCGTAGCTGCGGCCGCCCGGGTGGGAGACGTAGTAGGTCATCCCGCCGATGGAGCGCTGGTTCCAGCGGTCGACGACATCGAACGTGAGCGGGGTGTCGACCCCGATCGTCGGGTGCAGCGCCGACCACGGCTCCCACGCTTTGTACTTGACCCCGGCGACGAACTCGCCCTCGACGCCCGTCGGGTTCAACGGCACCGCGACCCCGTTACAGGTGAGTACATAGCGCTCCGGCACAAAGTTGTTGATCTTCACCTGGACCCGTTCCAGCGACGAATCGACATAGCGCGATGTCCCCTGCGATCCGCTCTCTTCTCCCAGGACGTTCCACGGTTCGATGGCCGCGCGCAGTTCGAGATGGACATTCTCCACCGTCGCCATGCCGTAAAGCGGGAAGCGGAACTCGAAGAAGGGATCGAACCAGTCCAGCTCGAAGGGATACCCCTCGGAATTGAGGAAGCGGACAATATCCGCGATATCCTCCTTGACGTAGTGCTCCAGCAGGAACTTGTCGTGCAGCTGGGTCCCCCACCGCACCAGCTTGTGGCGGTAGGGCTTTCGCCAGAAGAGCGAGACCAGGGTACGCACCAGCAGCATCTGCATCAGGGCCATCTGCGAATGCGGCGGCATGTCGAAACCGCGCAGTTCCAGGATCCCCAGCCGCCCGGTGCTTGAATCGGGCGAGTAGAGCTTGTCGATACAGAACTCGGAACGGTGGGTATTGCCGGTGATATCGGTGAGCATATGGCGAAAGAGCCTGTCGGTGAGCCAGTAGGGCACCTCTCCGTTTTCGGGGATCTGCGCAAAGGCGATCTCCAGTTCGTAGAGGTTCTCCGCGCGCCCTTCGTCGACGCGCGGCGCCTGGGAGGTCGGGCCGATGAAAGCACCGGAGAAGAGGTAACTCAGGGAGGGGTGGTGCTGCCAGAAAGTGATAAGGCTTCGCAGCAGTTCCGGGCGGCGCAGCAGCGGGCTGTCGTGCGGCGTCATCGCCCCGATCGTGACGTGGTTCCCCCCGCCCGTACCCGTATGCTTGCCGTCGACCATGAACTTCTCCGTCCCCAGGCGGGACTGGCGCGCGTCTTCATAAAGACCCAGCATTGTTTCGGTCAGTTCGCTCCAGTTCTTCGCCGGATGGATGTTGACCTCGATGACACCCGGGTCCGGGGTCACTTTGATGCGCTCGATGCGGTTATCATGGGCCGGTTCGTACCCTTCGAGGACGACTTTGACATTGAGCTTCGCCGCGACCGCCTCGATGGAGGCCATGAGGTCCAGGAAAGCCTCGGTGTGGTTGAGCGGCGGCAGGAAAATATACAGTTTGCCGTCGCGCACTTCCGTACTGATCGCCGTCCGCACGAAGGCGTCGTAACGGTTCGCCTCCGTCGTTTCCGGGGTCGCCGCTTCGCAGCGTGCCCGCGCATCGTCAAGGTAATCCCCCAGTGCCGGGGACTCCGCAAAAAGGTCGGGTTCGAAGTTCTGCGCCAGCTCCACATGGGGTTTGGCCATCAGCGACTCCAGCGGCATCCGCAGGCCCAGCGGCGAGTTCCCCGCACTGAGAAAGAGTTTCCCGCGGCGGAACTCCCATGCCGAGGTGATCCAGCGGGTCTGGCCGTAGCCCAGCGGCAGCACATAGCCGACCGGGTTGGCCAACCCCTGCTGCAGCAGCTGCGCCAGGGTACGGCGCTCGAGCGGGTCATCCAGGTCGAACTTCGCCGGATCGACGTCGATGGGAAGCTCGGCCTCTTTGACGACGTAGTAGACGGGGTCTTCATAGGCTTCGACAATATTCTTGTCGCTCACGCCCAGCGTCAGCGACAGCAGCTCCATAAAACGCTTCGCATCTTCGGTCGTATAGCTGTAGGTCGCGTTCATGTCGGCAAAAAGGTTCGGGTTGCGCCAGATCGGCTTGCCGTCCTTGCGCCAGATGACCGATTTCTGCCAGCGCGGCAGCGGTTCGCCCGGGTACCATTTCCCCTGGGCGTAGTGCAGCATCCCGCCTTTGCCGAAGGTCCCCAGCAGCCGGTGCGCAAGGACGTCTGCGCGTTCGCGCTTGTGTTCGCCGTCGGCTTCGGTGTTCCACTGCTCGGACTCCATGTCGTCGATGGAGACGAAAGTAGGCTCGCCCCCCATCGAGAGACGCACGTCGTTGGCTTCGAGCTCCCTGTCGACCTCGAACCCGAGATTGTAGATCGCCTCCCACTGTTCATCACGGTAGGGCTTGGTGACCCGGGGCGATTCGAAGATCCGCGTGACGGTATTGGAGTAATCGAACTCCGTCTCGCATTTGTCCGTCGCCCCGTCGATGGCATGGGCGCTGTCGTAATGGGGCGTACACGCCAGCGGGATATGACCCTCCCCGGCAAAGAGGCCGCTTGTAGCGTCGAGGCCGATCCACCCCGCCCCCGGGACGTAGACCTCCGTCCAGGCGTGCAGGTCCGTAAAGTCCGCTTCCGGGCCGCTCGGGCCGTCGAGGGATTTGACGTCGGCGGTGAGCTGGACGAGGTAGCCGGAGACGAAACGCGCCGCGAGTCCCAGGTGGCGCAGTACCTGCACGAAGAGCCAGGCGTAATCGCGGCAGCTGCCGAGTTTGTTGCCCAGGGTCACTTCGCAGGTCTGCACGCCCGGATCGAGCCGGATCGTATAGTCGAGGTACTTGTGGATCTCCGTATTGAGGTAGACGAGGAAGTCGTTTATATTGCGTTTCGTCTTCAGGTCGAGCGACTCCATGAACGTCTTGAGCTTTTTGCCTTTGTCCGTAATCTCCAGGTAGGGCAGCAGCTCCTTTTTCAGCGCCGGCTTGTACTTGAACGGGAAGTCCTGCGCATACTCGTCGACGAAGAAATCGAAAGGGTTGATGGTGATCAGGTCGGCGATGATCTCGACGTCGATGCTCATCTCCTTCGTCTTTTCCGGGAAAACGATACGGGCGAGGTAGTTGCCGAAGGGATCCTGCTGCCAGTTGATAAAGTGGTTCTCCGGCTTGATCTTGAGCGAGTACGCCTCGATCGGCGTCCGGCTGTGCGGCGCGGGGCGCAAACGAATGGTATGCGGCGAAAGCGACACGTAACGGTCATACTGATAAGCGGTTTTGTGGGAGATTACGACTTTGAGCGCCATGGTTTTCCTTGTGCGTCCTCAGAATATTGCTGCATTATATACTTTTCTCGATTCAACTTCGGGAAAACCGCGCCTATTTTTCACCCACCCCCACGGGTTTTCACACCCCGGACCCGCCGCTGTTTCCGGCGCGCTTACCACTGCCCCGGCAGAGGGGCTTTGTATGAATGTTACAATGCGGTATCACACGGACGAAGGAAGATCATGACAAGGCGGACAATACGGGGGCTCTTCTGGCTCCTTCTGCTCTTTTCCATCCAAAACTGCGCCAAGGAGAATACAATGACCGACATCTACGCTTTTAACGTTAAAACCATTGACGGCAGCGACGCGACGCTCGCACCCTACCGCGGCAAAGTGATGCTGATTGTCAACGTCGCGAGCCGCTGCGGCTTTACCCCGCAGTACGAAGGGCTCGAAGCGCTCTATGAAAAATACAAATCCCGGGGCCTGGTCGTCCTCGGCTTCCCCTGCAACCAGTTCGGTTCCCAGGAACCGGGAACGGAACAGGAGATCATGACCTTCTGCCGGAGCAATTTCGGGGTCACCTTCCCGATGTTCGGCAAGATCGACGTCAACGGCGAGAACGCCCACCCCCTCTACGGCCACCTTAAAAAGGCCAGGCCCGGCGTGCTGGGCAGCGAGGCGATCAAGTGGAACTTCACCAAGTTCCTCGTCGACCGCAGCGGCAACGTCGTCGAACGGTTTGCCCCCTCGACCGAGCCGAAAGCACTGGAAAGTGCCATTGAAAAACTGTTGCATGCGCAATAACGTTCTGACAAAACAAGGGAAAAAGGTATCGTAGGTCTGGTGGTGGGTCCTCAGGGACTCGAACCCTGGACCACCCCGTTATGAGCGGGGGGCTCTAACCAACTGAGCTAAAGACCCACATCCTCTACAGGAAGGAGCGAATTATACTTTCGCGCCCTTTAGACGAAGCTTTTTTTGCCCCGGCGGTGGTAGAGTTCGGTGAAGCGGAACGCCATCAGGTTTTCAAGCATCCCGAAGAGGATCATGAAATTGACGAAACTGCTGCCGCCGTAGCTGAACATCGGCAGCGGGACGCCGACAACGGGGGCGAGCCCGATGGTCATCGCGATATTGACGCTCATGTAGACGAAGATGAGCAAAGAGACCGACGCGCTGACGACCTTGATGTAGGGGTCGTGGGTGTAGAGGCTGATGCCGAGCAGGTGGATGATGATCAGGGCATAGAGCCCGATCAGCAGCACTGCTCCCATAAACCCGAAACGCTCCACGACGTAGGCGAAAATGAAGTCGCTCGACGCGATGGGAAGGAACTTCATCTGCGTCTGCGTCGCCTCCTCCTTGGCCTTACCGACGACCCCGCCCGAACCGATGGCGATGATGGACTGCTGGACGTGATAGCTCGGTTTCTCGCTCATAAAGTCCGTGATCCGCTTCTTCTGGTAGTCGTGCAGCTGGGTATAGATCAGCGGCATCGAGACGATAAAACCGACCGCCAGCGTCAGCCAGATCTTCCAGCGCACCCCGACGAGAAAGAGTACCCCCACCCCCAGCAGCAGCAAGACGGTGGCCGTCCCCAGGTCCGGCTCCTTGGCGATGAGAAAGAAAGGGAGCAGGATGTAAAAGGAGAGTTTCAAAAAAGCGGCCCAGCCGTAGCCGCCGTAGGGAGGCGGATTGCGCGAAACGAGGTAGGCAAGCATCAGGATAAACGCCGGTTTCATCAGCTCGGAGGGCTGCATGGTGAAGTGGACGAAGGGGAGTTCGATCCAGCGCTTCGCACCCAGGCGCGCATGGCCGAAAAACTCGACGGCGAGCAGCAGGCCGATGTTGAACCAGTAGAAGATCGGGATCATCCAGCTGAGCCGCCGCACGGGCAGAAAGAAGAAAAAGGTGAAGACGACCGCCCCGACGCCGACATAGACGAGGTGTTTGTGCGCCAGGAGGGGGTGGATCTCGCCGATCAGCCACCCCGACACCAGGACGAGGGGCACGATCAGCGCCGGGATGACAAAATCGAAGTGTGCTAAAATGCGTCTATCTATTCTGCGCAAGGCACGTCCTCTCAAGCGTTAAGCGTTCAGCGTCAAACGTGTAGAAAATAGAGCGGTAGAGGTCTTTCTCCCGCTTTTAGCCACAGCGCTTAATGCCCAGTGCCAAAATTATAACAAAGGTTCCCATGCAGCCAACTGTCCTGACTTTCGAAGCCGCCGGGGGCGAACGCCTCGACACCTTTCTGGGGCAGGCGATGGGCGAACCCCGCAACCAGATCGCCCACCTCATCAAGAACGGCCATGTCGCCGTCGAGGCCAAAGCGGCGGCCAAGCCGGGGGTGAAACTCAAGTCCGGCGAAAAGGTCACGGTTACGCTGCCCCAGATGGAGCCCGAAGAAGCGCAGCCCATCGATTTCGACGTGCCCATTCTCTATGAGGATGACGACCTGCTCATCATCGACAAGCCCAGCGGCCTCACCGTCCACCCGGCCCCCAGCGTCAAGGAGCCGACCCTCGTCGACTGGCTCAAACACCACGACATCCGCCTCTCGACGCTCAGCGGCGAGGAGCGCCACGGCATCGTCCACCGCCTCGACAAAGGCACCAGCGGCGTCATGATCGTCGCCAAAACGAACGAGGCCCACGACGCCCTCTCCAAGCAGCTCCAGGACAAAAGCATGGGGCGCTACTACCTTGCCGTCGTCACTCCGCCGCTCAAAGAGGATCTCACCCTGGTGGACAAGCCGATCGGGCGCAGCCCCCACAACCGCCTCAAGATGGCCGTCGTCCCTCACGGCAAGAGTGCGCAGACCCTCTTTAAAAAGCTGCTGCTCTCCAAGGACGAAAAAGAGGAACTGATCGCCTGTAAACTCTTTACGGGGCGCACCCACCAGATCCGCGTCCACCTGGAGAGTTTCAGCCGCCATATCCTCGGCGACCATTTATACGGCATTAAGAGCAATCCCGATAAAATCCAACGTATTCTGCTGCACGCCTATACGCTCTACTTCACCCATCCGCGGACGGGGAAGGCGATGCGTTTTGCGGCCCCGCTTCCCGCGGCGCTTACAGAGAGGCTGCAGTCGCATTTCCCTACGGAGACACTGGATGATGAGACGCTCGACCCTGATCGTATCGGCACTCTTTTCGACACTGACGCTGCTGATTAGCGGCTGTGTCGGAGGACCTGCCCCCGCCGAACCTGTCGCAATCGACAACACCCTGCCCCAGGTCAGCATCAACGGCTACCTTAGCGACACCGCCGCCATCGCATTTGAGTGGAAACCGGTCAAGGACCCGCGGGTCAAAGGCGTAAATATCTACCGCGACACCCCGGGCGGTGAGGACGACAAACTCTACCGCATCGCCGTGATCGACGACACCCTCCGTACCCACTACGTCGACGCCGGCCTGCAGCCCGCGACGACCTACCGCTACCGCTTCACGACCGTCGACGCCAAGGGGCGCGAATCCATGCCCGACAACACCGTCGCCGCCAAAACGCTGAGCCTCCCCGAGCCGGTCAGCTACTTCACGGCGACCAAAGAGCTGGCCCGCAGCGCCAAACTCCTCTGGCGTCCCCACCCGGACCTGCGCGTCGAGGGGTATGAGATCGAACGCCTCGATCCGGGCGAGAAATCCTTCCACTGGATCGCCCGCATCGACGGCCGCCTCCATGCCGAGCACATCGACCACGATCTTGACGACGACAGCGTCTACCGGTACCGCATCCTCGCCCGCACTTTCAGCGGCGAGAAGAGCCTCCCCTCCGCCGTCGTGACCGTCGCGACCAAACCGCTCCCGCTGCCGCCGTCGCAGCTCTCCGCCGGCCGGGGTGCGATCCACCGGGTCGCCCTGCAGTGGCAGCCCTCCCCCGACAAAGGGATCGTCTACTACAAGGTCTACCGTGCCGACCGCGAAGACGGCTACTACAGCTACCGCGCCAAAGTCGACCGCACCGCTTTCACGGACAAGGTCGACGAAAACGGTGTGCGCTACTTCTACAAAGTCGCGGCGGTCGACAAGGATGAGCTGGAGAGCCTGCCGAGCGAACCCGCCGAAGGCACGACGATGGCCGCGCCCGCCGTCCCCGAACTGACCGCCCTCGCGCTGCGCAACAAGGCCGTCGTGGTACGATGGAAATCCAAAGACAGCCGCGCCGTCGCCTTCGAACTCCTCAAGACGACCCGCAGCGGGTGGTTTGACAGCAAAGAGAACGTTATCCGCGACATCAAAACCGAAAGCTTCACCGATGTGAACGTTTCGCCGGGACTGGAGTACAGCTACAAGGTGATCGCCGTCGATGCCAACGGCCTCAAGTCTGAACCTTCCGCGTCCAAGACCATCGTCCTGGAGGGCCAGTAACCCGATGCCCCACCTGCATATCGCTTCGTTCAAGGCTCCGGCCTTCCCCGCGGCTGCGGACGGCGTCACTTTTCACTATATGGCGGAAAACACCCTCCACGACGATGAAAAACTGATCGCCGCCTCCATCGGCGAAAAGGAGTTCTTCCTGCTGCTCAAGCGGCTGCCGGACAAGACCCTGCTCAAAGCGGACAAGATCTCCCGCCCGTCGGCCACGCACTATGTCAAGCGCGCCCTTCAGGCCTATGCGGGGCTCGTCGGGCTGGAGGTCCTCGCCTCGAACGTCGACAGCGGCGAAGCGAACATGCACCTGGGCAACGACAGCGCGCTGTGGTCCATCCACGATTTCGAGCGCGACTTTCCCACCGACCGTGAGATCCGCATCGAAGTGGGCTTCGGTTCCGGTCGCCACCTGCTGCACCAGGCCAAGGCGAACCCGGAGGTCCTCTTTATCGGGATCGAGATTCACAAGCCCTCCATCGAGCAGGTGCTCAAACAGATCAACATCCAGCAGCTTGACAATATCCTGCTGCTCGATTACGATGCCCGCCTCTTTTTGGAACTCGTCCCCTCCAACCTTGCCGGGCGGATCTACGTCCACTTTCCCGTCCCCTGGGACAAGAAACCCCACCGCCGCGTCATCGGCGAAGCTTTCATTGCCGAAAGCATCCGGGTGCTGAAGCCCGAGGGGAAACTGGAGCTGCGTACCGACAGCGACAACTACTTCGCCTACAGTTTCGAGACCTTTATGGCCCTGAACCAGAACCATATCGAGATCTACAAGAACCGCGCCCTGGAGGTCAGTAGCAAATACGAGGATCGCTGGCGCCGGATGGAGAAGAACATCTACGACGTGCTGATGCACAACGAAGAGCTTTCCGGACCGCTCGAGGCGATCGCCCCCTTCGCTTTCAACGCCATCGCACCCGACCCGGAACGCCTCGAAGCCCTCAACGGCTCCACGCTGCGTTTCGACGAGGGGTTCGTGCACTTCGAGCGCCTCTACCGCACCGACGACGGCCGCGCCATGTTCCGCCTCTCCATGGGCCCCTACGCCCGTCCCGAACATCTCTACCTGATCCTCGGCGATGCGCCGCGCTACCTCCCGACACCGCCGGTGCGTTCCCGGACGAACGCCCGTGCGCATCAGCTCCTGATCGAGGCCCTGCATGGATAAGATCATCATCGCCGACAACCTCTCCCTGGGCTACGGCAAGCATGAAACGATCATCTCCAAGGCGACCTTCGCCATCGACTCCGGCAGCTTCGTTTTTATCACCGGGGCCAGCGGGAGCGGCAAATCCACCCTGCTCAAGTCCTTCTTCGGTGCCCTCCCCATGCTCTCCGGCTCCCTCACCGTCGGCGGGGTCGACATGGACAATATCAATACGAAGAAACTCAACTTCCTGCGCCGCCACGTCGGGATTGTCTTCCAGGATTACAAGCTGGTCAAAGAGTGGACTATAGAGAAGAATGTCATGCTCCCGCTGCTCATCAACGGATACGCCCGCGACATCAGCGAGATGCAGGTGGAGAAGCTCCTCGGCCACGTCAAACTCACCCACCAGCGGGGCAAGTACCCCATGGAGCTGAGCGGGGGCGAGCAGCAGCGCGTCGCGATGGCCCGCGCCCTTGCCCACAATCCCATCCTCATCCTCGCGGATGAGCCGACGGGGAACCTTGACGAGTACTCCTCCAAGGTGATCTGGAACCTTCTGGAAGGGGCCAATACCCAGCTCGAAGCGACCGTCGTCGTCGTCACCCACCACATCCCCGAGACGCTGGGGGTCAAATACAAGCACTACCATATCGAGCACGGAGACGTCTATGAAGTCTCTTAAAAGCCACTTTTCGCTGATCACGGCGCTCTTCTCCATCCTCATCACCCTGCAGCTCTTTTTGAGCCTGGAGCGGGTCATCGGGGCATACGAACAGCGCCTGGGGGACAACTACGGCATCGTCGTCGTCAGCGACAGCAACCTCTCCCTCGCCTTTTTCCAGGGCATCGACGACGCTATCAGCGCCGTCGAACCCCTCTCGCCCAGCCGGGTACTGCAGCAGCTCCAGCAGCAGACCGGCGACTCACAGATCAACCTGATGACGCTGAACCTTCCGCATTTCTACCGGCTGCGGATGGCAAACTTCATCACCCCGGACGAGGCGCGGGAACTGGGGAAGAGGCTGCTGCGCGACCGCGCCATCAGCCGCGTCGAGACCTTTGCACAGCAGCATGACACCGTCTACCGACTGCTGCAGCTTTTCAAGAACGTCGTCAGTGTCCTGGCGGCCGTCGTCCTCCTCGTCACCTCGCTGCTCATCATCAAAGAGATGCGCCTGTGGCAGTTCCAGCACCGCGAACGGATGAACATCATGGCCCTCTTCGGCGCCCCGGTCTGGCTGCGGTCGGCCGTCCTCTTCCGCCTGGCCATCGTCGATGCCGTGATCGCCTCGCTGCTGGCGACAACCGTCTTTGTCCTTGTCGACCACTACGGCTGGATGGCACAGCTCCTCTCCCTCGTGCAGCTGCAGCCGACGCTCTTCCAGCCGCTGCATGACGTGCCGCTGCTCACCGGCGTGGCCATCTCCCTCTCCATCCTGCTCGCTTCCATGATCGTCATGGGGCACAAAGAAGAGGTATGATCCGGTCCGCCCTTCTGCTTTTGGTGCTGCTCACCGCCACTGTGACGGCCAAAAGCATCGACGACAAAATCGACGAGACCTCCAAAAGTCTCAGCTCTTTTGACCGCAACTACGCCTCGGTCAATGCCAAGATGGCCAAGACCGCCAAGGCGATCCTGAAAAAAAAGCGGACCGTTCTGACCCAGCAAAAGAAGATCGAATCCCTCGAGTCGGCACTGCAGGGCAAGGCTACCATCCTTTCCGGCGCCAAGGATGAGCTGGTCACGCTCGCCGAAACGCAGGAGACCCTCGAAGCCAACCGCAAAAAGCTGCGCGACGACCTCGCCGACCTTATGGCGCGTATCGTCTCCCTCACCATGATCCAGGAGGACAGCAACACCCTTTCCCCCGACGCGGTCATCGGCGAAGCGGTCTTTAGCGCACTGAACGAGCAGACCAAAGAACAGATCAAGAAACTCGGGAACGACTTCCGCGCAAACGAAGCGGCCCTGAAGCAGCTGACGGCAAAAACGGCACGGCTTAAAACGGACATCGCTTCGATCGAGCAGGAGAAACGCGACCTTCAAAAAGCCAAAAAGACGAACGAAAAGGCCCTGGGCGACCTGCAGACGAAGAAGAGCCGCTATAAAAAAGAGATCAAAAAGATTCTGGCGCAGAAGTCCGCCCTGAAAAAGACCCTGGCCCAACTGCACATTATCCAGGAGAGCGAATCACAAAAAGCGGCCGCGCGTCAGGAGGAGAAGCGCAATGAAGCGCTGCTGGCTTCCAAAGAGGTTCCAGATGTGCGTTCGGTCGGCAGCAGCTACCACAAGGCGCGAACCCGCCGCTACCGCGGTTCAAAGACGATCGCACCGCTCGATGCGTACACGGTTCTGAAGCGCTACGGCACCTACACCGATCCGATCTACAAGATCAAGATCTTCAACGAGTCGGTCTCCCTGCAGCCAAAAAGCTCCAACGCCAAAGTCAAGGCCATCTTCAACGGCAAGGTCATTCTTGCCCAGGAGACGCCGATGTTGGAGAACGTCGTCATTATCGAGCACTCCGGCGGACTGCATACCATCTATGCCCACCTCGACCAGATCGCCCCGACGGTCCAGAAAGGCAAGCGTCTTAAAAAAGGGAGCGTCATCGGCCGCGTGAACGATGAGCTGATGTTCGAAGTGACCCAGAAAAACTACCACATCGATCCGCTGCAGGTCATCCGCTAAGCCCCCTTGTAGGCCTTTTCGAAGATATCTGATAGACTCTGCATTGTCTCGAAGAGCGCCGCTTTCGTCTCAAAATGGAGCAATTTGCGCTGGGCCGGGACCTCTCCCGGAGGGTCGAAGTCAAAGACGAGGACGTACTCCG
Organism: Sulfurimonas sp. HSL3-1; assembly: GCF_039645995.1. Classification (NCBI taxonomy): domain Bacteria; kingdom Pseudomonadati; phylum Campylobacterota; class Epsilonproteobacteria; order Campylobacterales; family Sulfurimonadaceae; genus Sulfurimonas; species Sulfurimonas diazotrophicus. The sequence goes on along the minus strand of NZ_CP147920.1, from coordinate 658,726 downwards.
CGATCTTCACCTCGTCCTTCTTCAAATCCGCCCACTCAAGGGAGACCTGGGCCTCAGCCCCACCCCCCTCGACGATCGCCGCCGGGTAGAGGCGGGTGATTTTGGAAAGGTCAAGCTGCAATCCCTGCGCTTCGTATAGCATCGTGTCAGCCACGTTCATCCTTGTTCAGTGATTTTTCCATGTCGCCCCGGTGCATCCGCCGAAAGGCCAGCAGCCCGAAGGCGATGCCTATGGCGATAAAGAGCATGCCCCAGCCGTCGTTGCGTTCCCACGCCATCGCGATCCAGCACAGATCTGCCACCAGGTAGGCCCACACCGCTTCGAAGATTTTCCCGCGGTAGGTCAAAAAGGCGCCGACGTTAAGTAAAAGACCGCCGATAATGGCAAAACTTGGCATCCGGAGCTCCAAACTTTTTCAAAAGTATAGCAGGTCCCCCACACCAACCCGGCTGCCCTTTACCTCGCCGTCATCTAAACTGCGCTAAAATCGCGGCATCATAATTATCCTTCAAGGACATCTATCCATGAAAAAAGAAGTCAAAAAAGTCGTTTTGGCCTACTCCGGCGGTCTGGACACCAGCGTCATCCTCAAGTGGCTGCAGGATGAGTACCAGTGCGAAGTCGTCACCTTTACCGCCGATATCGGCCAGGGCGAAGAGGTCGAACCGGCACGCCAGAAAGCGCTTGATCTGGGGATCAAGCCCGAAAACATCTTTATCGACGATCTGCGCGAAGAGTTCGTCCGCGACTACGTCTTCCCGATGTTCCGTGCCAACGCCATCTATGAGGGCGAGTACCTGCTGGGCACCTCCATCGCCCGCCCGCTGATCGCCAAGCGCCAGGCGGAGATCGCCAAGATCACCGGCGCCGACGGCGTCAGCCACGGCGCAACCGGCAAAGGGAACGACCAGGTCCGCTTCGAACTGGGCTACCTCGGCCAGAACAGCAGCCTCACCATCATCGCCCCGTGGCGTGAATGGGACCTCAACTCCCGCGAAAAGCTGCTCGCCTACGCTGAAAAACACGGCATCAAGATCGAGAAAAGCGGTAAAAAATCCCCCTACTCCATGGACGCTAACCTGCTGCACATCTCCTACGAAGGGGGCATCCTCGAAGATCCCGCCGCGGAACCGGAAGCCGACATGTGGCGCTGGACCGTCTCCCCTGAAGAGGCGCCGAACGAGCCCGAGTACATCGAGATCGGTTACAAAAACGGCGACCCGATCACGCTCAACGGCGAAGCCCTCTCCCCGGCGACGATGCTCGAGACCTTGAACAAGCTGGCGGGCAAACACGGTATCGGCCGCGCCGACATCGTCGAGAACCGCTACGTCGGGATGAAAAGCCGCGGCTGTTACGAAACGCCGGGCGGTACGATCATGCTCAAAGCGCACCGCGCCATCGAGTCCATCACCCTCGACCGCGAAGAGGCGCACCTCAAAGACGAGCTGATGCCGCGCTACGCGAAGCTGATCTACAACGGTTACTGGTTCGCGCCGGAGCGTGAGATGCTCCAGGCTGCCATCGACAAGACCCAGGAGAACGTCGAAGGGACTGTCCGCCTCAAGCTTTACAAAGGCAACGTCATCGTCGTCGGACGCAGCTCCGAACAGTCACTGTTCAACCCGGAGTACTGTACCTTCGAAGAGGACGCGGTCTACGACCAGAAAGACGCCAACGGCTTTATCAAGCTCAACGCCCTGCGCTTCATCATCGCGGGCAAAGCGCGCAAACAGTAAGGAAAAACGATGGCCGGCGGAATTACGAAGATCGATATCAACTCTGACGAATTCCAGAGCGAGCTCGAGCGGACGATCCGCTTTACCGACAAAGTCGTCGAGCAGTTCGGCTGGTCTTACAACCCCGATGCGGAGATCAACGACGGCATCCAGCTGGGGCTGACGCGTAACAAGCTGATGCACGGCAAGCGCTACTGCCCCTGCTTCTTCGTCACCGGCGACAAAGAGCAGGACCGCATCTGCCCCTGCAAACCGGCCATCGAGAAAGAGATTCCCGAAGACGGGGTCTGCCACTGCCAGATCTTCTGCACCCCCGAATATGCTGCCCAGCACCGTAGCGAGGAAGAGATCGAAGAGGTCGTCCATCAGCACTCCCGAGGGCTCAGCGCCGAAGAGTGTGCGCTGCTGCTTCAAAAAGAGCAGTTCGACGGCGACGAGCTCGCCGCCCTGCTCGAAGGGAGAACGCTCGGCATGGTCGATTTCAAACTGATCGACGTGCGTGAGCACATGGAGTGGCAGATGGGGCATATCAAGGGCGCCGACCGCCTCATTCCTACCAGCAGCTTCTTTGACACCCTGGAGAGCGCAAAACTCTCCAAAAAAGAGAAGCTGATCGTCTACTGCCATGTCGGCAGCCGAAGTGCGCACTGCCAACGTATCCTGAGCGACATGGGATTTGAAGACGTCGGCAACCTGACCTACGGGATCGTCGCCTACGGCGGCGAGCTCGAACGCTGAAACACAAGGAGAAGAGATGAGAGTACTGTTGATCAAAGATGTCAAAAGCCTCGGCAAAGCCGGCGAGGTCAAAGAGGTCAAAGACGGCTACGGCAAGAACTTCCTGATCGGCAAGGGGTTTGCCAGACATGCGACCGACGAGGTGATCGCGGAATGGGAGGAAGCAAAACGCCAGGCCGCTGCGAACGAGGCCCAGGAGATCGCCGACCTCACTGCCATGAAAGCGAAGCTCGAAGCCCTGGAGGTAACGATCGCCAAAAAACTGGGCGATACCGGCCACCTCTTCGGCGCCGTCACCAAAGATGACATCGCTAAAGCACTCGAAGATGCGCACGGCATCACCATCGACAAAAAGCACATTGAAGCCAAAAAGGCGATCAAAATGACCGGGAAGCACGAGGTCGACCTCAAACTCGGCCACGGCATCCATGCGCTGCTGCACCTCGACATCGTAGGTGCATAATGTTCGACGCAACGACGATCCTCGCGTACAAGGGTGAGGGCAAGGCGGTCATCGGCGGGGACGGGCAGGTCACCTTCGGGCACACCGTCTTAAAGAACAACGCCACCAAGATCCGCAAACTGCACAACGGCCAGGTCCTCGCCGGATTCGCCGGCTCCACGGCGGACGCTTTCAACCTCTTCGACATGTTCGAGGAGTTCCTCTCCGCACGCAAGGGGGACATGGTCAAGGCCATCATCGACTTCTCCAAAGCGTGGCGGAAAGACAAGGTCCTTCGGCGTCTGGAAGCGATGATGATCGTCCTCAACACAGAGCACATCTTCATCCTGACCGGCAACGGCGACGTCGTCGAGCCCGAGGATGGCCAAATCGCCTCCATCGGCAGCGGCGGAAACTACGCCATCGCCAGCGCCCGTGCCCTGAAAAAGCATGCGGACATGACACCCGAGTCCCTCGTCGAGGAGAGCCTGCATATCGCGGCGGACCTCTGCATCTACACCAACCACGAGATCAAAATCCTTACCCTGGAGGCCTCGGAAGCATGAACATGACCCCCAACGAGATCGTCTCCTACCTCGATGCCTACATTATCGGCCAGCAGGCCGCGAAAAAGAGCATCGCCCTGGCCCTGCGCACCCGTTACCGCCGTATGCAGCTTGATGGCGAGATGCAGCAGGAGATCATGCCCAAGAACATCCTGATGATCGGTTCAACCGGGGTCGGAAAGACGGAGATCTCCCGCCGACTGGCCAAGATGATGGGCGTCCCCTTCATCAAGGTCGAAGCGAGCAAATTCACGGAGGTCGGGTTCGTCGGCCGCGACGTCGAATCGATGGTCCGCGATCTCGTCATGACCTCCATCGCCCTCGTCAAAGAGGAGCAGAAAGCGGCAAACGAAGAGAAGATCAAAGCGTACGTCCTCGACAAGATCGTCGACAAGCTGCTGCCGCCGCTGCCACCCCTCTCCTCGGAGACCAAGAAAGCCGAATATGCCTCCTCCCGCGAACGGATGCGGCAGAGGGTCATTGACGGCGAGATGAACGACAAAACCATCGAGATCGAGCTCCCCAAGGGAAATATCGAGTTCAACGACAGCGGCATGCCGCCGGAGATGGCGAAGATGCAGGAATCCTTCGCCAAAATGTTCAGTTCGATCAACAAAAAAGAGAACAAAAAGGAGATGAAAGTCTCCGATGCCATCCGTATCCTCGACAGCGAAGCGACCGAAGCGCTTCTGGACATGGACGCCATCCGAAGCGAGGCCGTACGCCGCGCGGAAGACGGCGGCATCATCTTCCTCGACGAAATCGACAAAATCGCCGTCAGCGCCAAGAGTCAGGGTCGCAACGACCCCAGCAAAGAGGGGGTACAGCGCGACCTGCTGCCTATCGTTGAAGGGAGCAGCGTCGGCACCAAGTACGGGCCGGTCAAAACCGACCACATCCTTTTCATCGCCGCCGGGGCCTTTCACCTGACCAAGCCCAGCGACCTTATCCCCGAGCTTCAGGGGCGTTTTCCGCTTCGCGTCGAGCTGCAGTCCCTTGACGAAGAGGCGCTCTACTCCATCCTCACCCAGCCGAGGAACTCGCTGATAAAACAGTACAAGGCGCTGCTCGCCGTCGAAGAAGTCACCCTTGAATTTGATGACGACGCCATCCGTGCCATCGCCGCCCTCGCGCAGCAGGCCAATGAAAAGACCGAAGACATTGGTGCCAGACGTCTGCACACCATCTTGGAAAAGGTGCTCGAAGAGATCAGTTTTGACGCCGAATCCTACGCCGGGAAGATCTATACCGTCAGCAAAACGATCGTCCATGATAAACTGGACATCGTCATCGAGGATGAAGACCTCTCCCGTTATATCCTCTAAGGAGCCCTGTATGACCAAAGCCGGTTTTATCGCCCTCGTCGGACGCCCGAATGCGGGCAAAAGCACTTTGCTCAATGCCCTGCTGGGCGAAAAAATCGCCATGGTCAGCCAGAAAGCCAATGCGACGCGCAGACGACTCAACGCCATTGTCATGCACGGGGAGGATCAGCTGATCTTCGTCGATACGCCCGGCCTGCATGAAAAAGAGCGCAAACTCAACCAGTTCATGCTCGAAGAGGCCCTCAAGGCAATCGGTGACTGCGACCTCATTGTCTACCTGGCCCCCGCCGCGGACAGCGTCAAGCACTACAAACGCTTCTTGGAGCTCGCCGGCGGGAAAAAACACCTCATTGCACTGAGCAAGATCGACCAGATCTCCCAGGGGGAGCTGCTGGCCAGAATCGCAGAGTACAATGCCTTCTCTGAACACTTCGAGGCCCTCATTCCCGTCTCTGTGACCAAGCATACCGGTCTCGAACAGCTCAAAGAAGTCATTACGCGCTTTCTGCCGGAATCGCCCTACCTCTTTGACCCTGAAGACCTCACCAATGAGAAACTGCGGGACATCTTCCGAGAGTTCATCCGCGAATCAATTTTCGAGAATATCAGCGACGAAATCCCCTACGGTACGGATGTCGTCATTGACAAAATCGACGAAGCCGACGACATCGACCATATTCGCGCAACGATCATCGTTGAAAAGGAGAGCCAGAAAGGGATCATGATCGGCAAAGGCGGGGCAACGATCAAGCGCATCGGCAAACATGCCCGCCAAAAGATCGAGTCTCTTTCCGGCCACCGCGCCTACCTTGATCTGTTTGTCAGCGTGAAACCCAACTGGACCAACGATAAGAAGATGCTTGAAGACCTCGGGTACCAAACCTGAGCCTCCGGCAGATTAGCCATAAAAATAGATTCTACCTCACTCCCCCGCGACAACCATAACTAGGGCTTTTTTGCACACTTATAAGAAAATTTTTAAGTTTACTTGGGCTACAATGAAAATGTGTGAAACCTCAGAACGATAACACTCTGTGTTATTTTGCAATGTGGTTTTATGTTGTTAAAAAATGAACCAGGTGAAAAAAAACGGGTGGCAATCCGGTTGCCCCCGGCTATCTAGAGATAGTATTCGCCCTTCATGACATGGCTGCCGGACAGTCCAAAAAGAACAGGGATTTGCGACATGAACAATTCTAACGAGCAGGTTTTTGATACGGTCCTCTCGAACAACCCGTATAATCACACCTACTACCTCGGGAGCGGTAATCAGTTAAGTGCTGCTAAAAACCCGCAGTATGGTAAGAAACAGTACGGGATTTCCTATCTCAACACGAGTAGCTTCATCACGGCCCAGATCGGTGTAAGCAAAAACATCCCGGATGACGATCTTGCTTTTGTCATTGAAACCAAGGCATACGAAGAACTCGCCCTCGACATGGCGATCGAGTACACGATCGACTTCATCGAGGTGCCGACGGACGGGAGTGCGAAAGAACGCACCTTCCATGTATTTATTGTCGACCCGCTCGTCATCGACGAGACCTTTGCGCAAACGGTTTCCGATCTGCAGTATGTCGACCAGATCGTTCCGGTACCGCTGCTGCTCAAAACCCTCTACAGCCATGAGATCGTTCAGGGATACGGTGCCCACTGCTACATCTATTTCCAGGAAAATGACGCCTTCTTCACCCTCTATAATGAGCAGGAATTCGTCTACACAAAGAGTCTCAAATACTCTTTCCGTGACATGCATGAGCGTTTCTGCGAGCTCCTGGGCGAGCAGATCGACCTTGCGGACTTTCAGACGCTGCTTGCGACCGAAGGGCTTGCGACGCAGAATCCGGAGTACCAAAAATACCTGATCAAACTCTTCGGCGAACTCTTCCTCCATATCAACGACGTTCTTAATTACGCGAAACGCGCTTACGAAATCGAAACGATCGAAGAGATTTATATCGGTTCGCAGATCGGCTCTATTGCCGGGGTTGACGAGTATTGCCAGACCTATCTGGGGTTTGAGGCCAAGGCGTTCGACTTCTCCTACGGTTTTGCGACGGACAGCTACATTGACCAAATCCACCAGCTGATGCAGCTGTATGTCCGTACGGACAAAGCCGCACGCTATGACGTCAACTTTTCCATCTACCACCGGCCGCCGCCGTTTTTCCAACGCCACAGCGGTAAGCTCTTCGCCGTCACAGCCCTTTCGCTCGTCGTCGCATTTGCCTACCCCGTCACCTACTGGACGATGGGGTATGCCGAAAGCGTTCGTAAAGCCCTCCTGGAAAAGCAGTACCGCGAGACGCATGCCATCAAGGTGACCCGCGAAGAGACCATCAATCTCAAACTGGCGCAAAAGGCAGAAGCGCAGAAGCTGCTTGATGCAGAGATCGAACTCTTCGAAGAGCGAAAAGCGACACTGATCAAAATCCATGACGTCAAGGTCAATTACCCCATGAAAGCAGAAATCATGGCTGCCCTTACCAGAGAGTTGAATCGGTTTGACGTCAGCGTTGCCGATATCAACTATAAACAGGATGACCATGAAAAAACTTTCAGTTTACGTGTCATGGCGAAAAAGGACAAACAAATTACCGATCTGGTCGAATTTATGACAAAACACCGTACACAGCGTTTCCACTATAACATCGAAAAAATCGAATTGGATGAGGAAACCAACTATTACCGCGGTGACCTGAAGGTGGTGCTGAAATGAAATTCAATCTTGAACAATATCTCTATCCGATAGACCAGTCCTTCGCCAGCAAAAAGCAGGGCGAGGTCTATATGATCTACGGTCTGATCGCCGTGGCACTGGTGGCGTTTTCCTATCTTCTTTTCTGGGAAAGTGCCGAGCGCGAATATCTCCAAGTCAAACAAGAGAGAATCGCCGTCGAACAAAAACTCCGGGCGGATGAGCAGTACCTGGCGATGCACCCCGAAAGTGAAATCAAGCAGATCGAAGCGCAGATTGAAGCGATCAAAATGGAGACGGTAGCGACTCAGGAGAAAAATGAGTACATCAACTTCAAGATCAGCCAGATCTCCGAACTCTTCTATAATGAAGAAGCTTGGGGTAAATATATCGACTCGATTGCCGAAAACGCAAAAAAATACAACATCAAGCTCGCGCTTCTCAGCAACAAACGCGCCATTGAAAAAGAGAAGTTCGGTCATGTCTTGGATATTAAGGTCTTTGCAAGTGGTCAATTCGACAATATGCTCAAATTCATCAATGCGATGGAGCAGAGCGATCTCGTCATTGACCTGCACGGTCTTGACCTCAGAGCCAAAGAAAAACTGGAACTCGACGTCAACTCATCTGTATGGGGGATTACTTACTAATGAAAACAAAGCTACTACTCCTCACCCTACCGTTGATCGTACTCGCCGAGGGCATGCAGCCTGACATGAAGTGGGTAGACGATGAGATCGCAGCGATCAAACCGCCCCGCAAGGGGGTTCATGCCAGTGCGCTGTACGGATTACAAGATCCCTTTAGGGCCCAACTGATCCTCAACCAGCCCCATAAGGCAAAGGCGACGGGCACATACGTGAAGCGTCCCAAGCAGAGGTACATGACCCTCGAATCCGTCATCAACAGCCGCACCGCGCTGATTGACGGCAAATGGTACAAAGAAAAAGATACCATTTACGGGTACGTCATCACGAAGATCGAACGCGACAGCGTCTTGCTTCAGAAGAAGAAGAAAGAAGTAACGCTGACGCTGAAGAAGAAGAACCCAAAAATCCAAATCAACGCCAAATAGGAAAAGACGATGAAAAACATGACTCCATTCCAAAGCATCCACAAGTCAATCACTTCGGTAGCCGCGGCCCTACTGCTGGCTTCATCGGTACAGGCAGCAGACTGTACCTATGAGCTCTTTTCCATCAGCGGAGCGAAGGGGATGACCATCTCCAAATATGTCGATCAGCTGAGCAACGAATGTGAACTCACGCTGATCATCAGCGACAATGAAGCTGAAAAAAAGATGTCCAAGCGCTTGCAGCGGACCAATCTGAAGAATCTCACCCTGAACGAGGTCCTGGATATTCTCCTGGTTGACAACAACCTCAACTACACCCTGGAGAACAATATCCTCAAGATCTCCTTTATCGAGACGAAGACCTACAACATCGACTACATTATCAGTGCCCGTAAAAGTATCGGCAGTACGGATATTCTGCTCAGCAGCTCCCAGGCAACCGGGAGTTCAAGCAGCCAATCCGGCGGCGGTGGCGGCGGCCAGGGGGCTGACCTCGGCGGCGGCTCCATGCAGATTACGCAGAACAACACCTCAGGTATCAAGATCGAGTCCCTCGACGAGGTCAAATTCTGGGAAGAACTCGACCTCGAACTGCAGCGTGTCCTGAACCGTCCGACGGACTTCTACCAGGCGGAAGCTCCGATCGTCAACAAAAACGCGGGGCTCGTCACCGTCACGGCGACGGTACGCCAGCAGCAGCGTCTTGAGAAGTACCTCAACCAACTGCAGAAAAAGATCCAGTACCAGGTACTGATCGACGTCCGGATGATGGCCGTTACGCTCAACAACAGTAGTTCAACGGGGATCGACTGGTCCCAGATCTATGCCCTGCAGAACCTTTCGTTTCACATTGACAAACTCGATGCTTTGAACGTTTCCACCTTTGATACGACGGGGAATATCCTGACGGGGGGAACCGCAGGCTATTCCGGTCCGGCATCACTGCTCAAACTCACCGGGGGCAATACGATCAATGAACTGGTCAAGTTCCTCAAAACGCAGGGAGACGTTGACGCGATCTCCAACCCGAAGGTGCTGACCCTCAACAACCAACCCGCCCTCATCACTGTCGGTACGGAGTACTTCTACAAGATCCAACAGTCCCAGATTCTGGCCGGTAGTTCAGCCGGTACATCGCAGACCACACAAAACGAAGAGGTCAACTCCATCTTCGCCGGTGTTCTGCTGGACATCACACCGGAGATCGCCAACGACAATACAATCACCCTCAAGATCAATCCTTCGGTCAGCCAGACGAGGATTAAACTCAGCAGTGACGAACTTGAGCAGCAGAAGCGCTCCATGCCGCCGGATCTTGACCGCCGCCAGCTTGCCTCTGTTGTGACCGTTAAAGACGGCAACAGTATCATTATCGGCGGTCTGATCGATAAGTCCGAAAGCATGCATACCAACAGAGTGCCGCTTCTTGGTGACATCCCGGGGCTCGGTTATCTCTTCAAATACGAAGAAAAAGCTGTGGATACGACGGAACTCGTTATCGTTATCGAACCGCACATTATCAAGAAAGAGAACAACACGCTCTCCCTTTCTGATCTTGGATATACCAAGTTTACCGACAGTGAAGTCGGCCTGACCGCAAAAGAAACAGCTGCAGAGGCCAATGCAGAATAAGAACCTCTTTGACTCTTCCAAAGAGGTCTTTCTCGATGTTGTAGACGCGAATGCCTATGTGCAGCTCGATCGCGTCGCCATCGTCTACAAATCCCTGATGGAAGCCATTAAAAAACCCCTGAAAATGATCCTGCTTTTCGGAAAACCGGGCACGGGTAAAAGTATGATGCTGAGCCGTATCTACAAAGAGCTGCATGACAGACAGAAGATCGTTCTATATCAGACACCCATCACCGATGAAGATGCTTTTTTCCGATCACTGGCACGCGATGTGTTTGACTACATCACCGACGAACCGATCCATTTTACGCGTTTCAATGAGCTTGCGGCACAATACACATTTGAAACCCCTCCGGTCGTCTTGCTGGACGAAGCGCAAATGTATTCGACAGCGTTGTTGGAAAAAATCCGTCTGATCTCCGATACGCGCCAGATCAAGTTTATTATCTCCCTACACAAAACGGAACAGGAGGATGTTGTCGCCAAAGAGCATTTCCAGTCACGTATCTGGGAAGCGCAAGAGCTGCTCAACGCTTCGGCCGCCGAACTGAAGATCTACATTCAGAAAAAACTGCTCCGGTCAAACTGTTTTGATGTCGCCAATATGTTCAATGACAAGAATGTCCGCTGGATCCATGCATTGACCGAAGGCAATTACCGTAATACCAACAAGTTGCTCTTTGCACTCTTCAGTATTGCGTCATGGTATGAAGAGAATCAGCCCACGCAGATCAACTATACTGCTGTCAACCGTAAAATGATTGAAATGGCGGGGATTGAAACGGGGTTTATCAATGCTTAACGTCCCTGAACTCGAACAGCGCTGGAAGCGCTACCGCCGAACACGACAGGTCCCGTACCTGGTCGGCGGCGCTGCCACGGTGCTCCTTCTATCCGCTGCGACCTATTTTCTCTTCACACCGTCGGCTCCGACGCCATCAAAACCAGAGGCGGTCGTATCAGCCCCGGCTGCTTCCAAAGAAACAGCACCAACTGTTACCGCAGTTGAACAGACCGCTGCCGCGCAGGAGCAGGAACCCAACAGCTCACGACCTGCACCGGCACAGAGCGTTGCTGCGGGACAACCTACACTCAAACTGACGCCTTCCATGGGATTCATGCACGAGTTCGAATCGGACGTTATGGACTATTATTCCCATGTCGATACGCAAGAGCCGCAACCGCAAGCGAGGACACAGGCTGCACCGCCAGTCTATCAGAAACCGGTACAACAGGCACCAGTTCCGGCCCCGGTCATTTCGGCACCTCCGAAAGAGGAGATACAGCCGATAAATGCCCCTTCAATGCAGTCCGATACGTTACCCGGCATTCAGGCTTCTTCGTCACACAAAGCCACCCCTCCGCTCCCCACAGCATCTCGGGCTGATGCGGAAGATGAACCGTCGTCTGAAGAGATGACGATCCTCCGCGATGACGACATGAAGGATATCCAGGATGTCATCGCCCGTTTTAAAAAGAGCAAGAACCCTATTCTGAGCCTTTTCGTCGCCAAGCGCTATTATAATATCGGTAACTATCAGCAAGCCTACAACTATGCGCTGATCACCAATGAACTTGACAGTACGATCGAAGATTCATGGCTCATTTTTGCAAAGTCGCTTTACAAAATGGATCAGAAAGAGATGGCGATCAAAACCCTCAAAAGCTACATCCAGGAGAGCAGCTCCGTCAAGGCCAAAATCACCCTTGATCAGATGGAGAAGGGGACGATGGAATGAGGCTTCATTTGAGCCTGCTTGCACTTGTCACTACACTGCTCAGTGCTTCCAGCAGCGGCAGCCTCTACACGCTCTATCAAAACGGTCAGTACCTTCGGGCCTGCAATCAGGGTGCAAAGATGCTGCACCGCCATGAACAGGATGAACGTTTTGTTTCGCTCTACGCCTTTTCCTGCCTCGAAGCAGATCGCATTGATCGCCTGGCACTACCCGCCGTTATACTGAACCATTCCGAGGAAGCGCGCAGGAACGCCACGTACTTTGCTGCGATCCTGCTGCAGCGAAACCTGCTGATCAATGCCCTTGAAAATCAGACACCGCTTACGGGTCTGAAGCTCCCGACTTCGGACCATCTCCTCTCACGCGTCTTCGATCTGTACAGTGCAAATCACTACGTGAAGAGCGGCGACTCCTATGTGCTGACCGATCCCCAAACCCCCCGTCGAAGCTACAAGCTTTTCCTGCGTCATTCCGGCCAATCCCTGCAGCTTGGCATCACGGAATATTATGATACAATATTAACAAAACAGCATATTTACCGTTAAAGGCAATCCGAAGTGGATAGAATTACGCACGATCTTCTGGAAAAAAAGCATATCTCCCAAACCCAGATCGACCGCCTTGTCAAGGTCGGGGTGAAAGAGGAGATCTTGCTGGAAACATTGACAAAAGTCGGGGCCGTATCGCTCAACTTTGTCAAACGTTTCGTCGTTGAACAGATCCGGGCCGGCAAGTATGACCTGGAGATTCTCAAACAGTATCCTTTTCTCCCCGAAAGGGCCGTCCTGGAGTACCTGGCGGAGGTCCTTGAGATCCAATATATCGATCTGGATTCGATCGATATGGATTATCGTTTGGCGGAGCGTGTTCCTCTGAATCTCTTGCAACGCTCCAATGCCTTGCCGGTCGCGGAAAGCGATATGAGCATTACGGTCGCCTTCGCCGATCCGCTCAACATCGATGCCCAGGAAGCGATTCAGAGGGTCTTCCCGCGTAAACCGCTCCAGGTGGCCATCTCCTCGGGAAAGCAGATCCAGTCCTATCTCTTCAAGATCGATATTAAAAGCAGTGTCAAGGGCCTTGTCGACAACATCCGAAAAGAGCTCAACACGATCGGTTCGCCCGAAGAGCAGAAGGACGCATCGTCGATTCTCCAGCTCATCAACGTTATTCTGAAAACCTGTATCAAGAGCCGGGCGAGCGATATCCATATCGAACCGACGGAGAACAACTGTGTCGTCCGGGCGCGTGTCGACGGGAAACTGGCCGAGATCTTCATCTTCGACCAGGATATCTACCCACCGCTCGCTTCGCGTTTCAAGCTCCTTGCCAATCTCGATATCGCCGAAAAGCGCAAACCCCAGGACGGCCGTTTCTCCGCCGTGGTCGGTGACCGCGAGTACGACTTCCGTTTTTCGACGCTCCCGATTCTCTACGGCGAGTCTATCGTTATGCGTATTCTGGACAAGGAGAAAGCGCTGATCCGACTTGAAGACGCCGGTATGGATGCGGACGGCTACAAAAAGCTGATCCAGGCTTTGAAAAAGCCCCACGGCATCCTTCTGGTCACCGGTCCGACCGGATCGGGAAAAACGACAACGCTCTACGGGGCCCTCAACGAACTGCGTAACGTCGAGGACAAAGTCATTACGGTCGAAGACCCTGTCGAATACCGGATGAACCTTATTCAGCAGGTCCAGGTCCATCCGCAGGTCGGTATGACCTTCGCCGCAGCATTGCGCTCAATTCTGCGCCAGGACCCTGACAAGATCATGATCGGTGAGATCCGTGACCATGAAACCCTGGAGATCGCTATCAAGGCCGCACTGACCGGGCACCTTGTCATCTCTACCCTGCACACCAACGACGCCATTTCCGCCCTGCCTCGTATGGCGGACATGGGAATCGAGCCCTATCTTATCAGCGGGGCCGTTGTCGCCGTTCAGGCGCAGCGTCTCGTCCGCAAAATCTGCCCGCACTGTAAAAAAGAGCTTGAAGTGCCGCCATCCGTTCTAAAAGAGTATAAGGCCTATATCCCGCCCGAGACGGTCTTTTACCATGGTGTCGGTTGTAAAGAGTGCAACGGCAGCGGCTATCTCGGCCGAGAGATGATCAGTGAAGTTCTTCCCATTACCGAAACACTCAGCAGCATGATCGCCAGGAGCGCTTCCAAAGAAGAGATGATGAAACAGGCGATTCAGGAAGGTTTCGTTAGTATGTTTCAGAATGGGATGGCAAAGGTCGTTGAAGGTAAAACAACAATTGAAGAAGTCTTGAGGGTGGCAAAAGAATGAAATACTATCTTGCAACAGTCCTGTCAAAAGGGAAAAAAGTTCAACACGGCTTTTATGCCGAGGGGAAAAAAGAGGCGATGTATATTGCCAAAGTCCGCTATCCCGGTATCGTTGTCAATGTCATGGAAGGTGCAGCACCGCTTGATGATCAGCTCAAACATTTCAAAGAGCGTTTTATGGGCAACATCAAAAAGAAGAAGGTCAAACCCGATTCTCTGATCGCTGCGATCCGGCAGTTGGCCGTTATGACCAATGCCGGTATCTCCGTCCATGATGCATTGAACGAAATCGCACGGGCAGCCAACGACCCGGTGCTCGAAGAGATCTTCTCCTCCGTTGCCGAAGATATCAACTCGGGTTCAAGCATGTCGAAGTCCATGGAGAACTTCCGTTTTCAACTTGGCGGTCTCACCCTGGCGATGGTCGAACTCGGTGAACAGACCGGTAACATGGCAGATTCACTCTACCAGCTTGCCGACATGCTCGAAGAGATCCGTCGCAACGTCATCAAATTCAAGAAGGCTATGGCCTATCCGCGCAACGTCATGATCGCCATGGCCGTCGCCTTTACGATTTTGATCTCTTATGTTGTGCCCCAGTTTAAAAAGATCTTCGAAGAGCTGCATGCCGATCTGCCGCTGCCGACGATTATTCTGCTGAAACTGGAGTACCTGTTCAATAACTTCGGTCCTTATATCCTTGCGGGGTTGATTGTCTTTTTCATCATTTTCCGGTACATGCTCAATACCAACCGGGAGTTCAAATTCCGATGGCATCAGCTCTTACTGAAAACCTATTTGATCAAAAATCTGATCATGTTCTCTACGCTCAACCGTTTCACTCTGGTCTTCTCCGCCCTTGTCAAGGCGGGTATTCCCATTGCCGATGCGCTCGAGACCTCCGTCGCCATGATCGACAACCTCCCGCTGCAGGAGAAACTTTTAACCGTCAGACAGGCTGTCGAAAAAGGAGCCTCCCTAAGCGAAGGGCTTGCCGACACCGGATTGTTCGAGAATATGATCATTCAGATGATCTCCGCCGGTGAGCAGGGGGGTCAGCTCGACTCGATGCTTGAGAAGGTCACGGACTATTATAAGATGCGTTTCGACCAGATCATCGACGGGCTTGCCGAAGCGATCGAACCGATCATGCTCTTTATGATTGCCGCGATGGTCTTGCTGCTTGCCCTTGGTATCTTCTTGCCGATGTGGTCGCTCAACGACGCCGTCCACGGCCGTTAACATCAATGGAAGACGCGCTTACGCGTCTTCTTTCGCTTCCTCTTTTTTCACAAGCATTCTGTACTCTTCGTCCTCTTTGAGCATGCCCGCTTCGTAAAGAAAGATCGACGGGACGAACTGCGCTTTTTTGATCCGGTCGTATTTGGCGAAACTCAGATAGAGGATATCCTTCGCCCGGGTCACCGCTACGTAGAAGAGCCGCCGTTCCTCGTCCAGACTTCCGCCTCTGCCCATCAATTTACGGTTGGGAAAGCGCCCGTCCATCAGATCGATGACATAAACCTCTTTATACTCCAGCCCTTTGGACGCATGGATACTGAGCAGATGCACCCCTTCGCCCTGGGTCAGGTCCTGGGAGCCGAGAATCATCGCATTGAGGAAGCGCTCATGCTCTTTATAGGGCTTGGCCAATTCCTGGAGCACCGCCGGTTTGCGGCGAATACGTTCCAATGCTTCCGTTTTAAGCTTTGCATCGACCTGGCCGTCGGGCAAAATGGCACGCCGGACGGCCAGCTGCTCCGCGACCGTCGCATAGAGATCGGAGGCTGCGATTTTCTGTACGACGTTCTGGGGACGGGAGAGGTTTTTGATCGCCTGCAGCAGGGTATAGAACTGCGAGAGCATTTTCGCCCCGTCTTTGGTCAGCTTCGGATGCTTTAGTACGGGGTTCTTCAAAAGCTTTTTATCGCTGATCACCTCGGCAAAACGGCCGGCATGCCCAAGCTCTAGAAAATCATCGAACAGTCCGAGCTGGTGGTTCAGTTTCCGTTTCTCGAAAGGGTTGCTGATCTTCAGATCGGGCGTATAAAGACCCCGCAGCATCGAACCGCCGCCAAGGAACTGCAGCGCCACGTAGAGCTCCTTGGCCAACGCGCTTCCCACCCCTTTGGCATGTTCGAACACATGGATGAAAGCCATCATATCGCTCTCGTTGACGAGCAGCGTATAGATATCGAGAATGAACTTCACCTCTTTGGCGTCAAAAAAGCTGACCCCGCCGCGCCGGCGGCAGGCGATCCCCTTCTCCCGCAGTGCCGCCTCGATCCCGTCCGCACTGGAGTTGTTGCGGAAAATGACAGCAATCTCTTCGTGTTCGGTTGCACTCTTGCCAATCATCTCCGCGATGCCGTGGTACTGTTCGAAGAGTTCGTCGTACACGAGCAGCTTCGGCGGCGGTGCGGCATGATCCCGCGTCACCTCCAGCTGTTTGGGGTAAATGCGCTCATTTTTGGCAATCACTTTGTTCGCCAGGGAGAGGATGGGGACCGTCGAGCGGTAGTTCTTCGAGAGGGTATGAACGTCGGCATCGGGGTACTTCTGCGAAAAAGAGCCGATAATGGAGATGTCCGCCCCGTTGAAGGCGTAGATGGACTGGTCATAATCGCCGACGCAGAAGAGCGACGGCGGACTCATCGCATCGATCAGCGTCCCCTGCAGGGCGTTGGTATCCTGGTACTCGTCGACAAGCACCTCTTTATACCCGAGCTCCATCCGTTCGCAGAGCTTGCGCATCTGCAGGAGCAGGTCGTTGAAGTTCAAAAACCCGTACTGGGTTTTCAGCTCTTCGAATTCGTCGATGATGTCGGCATAGATCATGGCAAAACGGTCATGTTCCTCCTGCCGCTCAGTGATCCACATCTCGAAACTCTTGTCCATCTCCGTATTCTGGTAATAGGAGTAAAGGTCATAGAGGTAGTTGGCGCCGTAGGGTTCGTTCTCCCCCTCCAGGTGGTGGAAACTGCGTTTTTCGTAAACACTGCGGAAGAGGGTCTTGAGCTCGCGCTGCTGCTTGAGGACGACCTTGCCCTGTTGCCGCTTGAGCCAGCGGTAGCTGACCGCATGGAAGGTCCCTGCGTCGATCTGCCCGGCCTTTTCCGCACCGAAAAAGGCTGCAACGCGTTCGACCATCTCCGCCGCGGCCTTGTTCGTAAAGGTGAGCAGCAGGATCTCGTGGGGCTGCACCCCCTGCCCCAGAAGGTGCGCAATCCGCCCGACAATGGTCGACGTCTTGCCCGTCCCGGCGGAGGCGATAATCAGATTGTGGCCAAAGGATGCGGTCGCGGCACGGTACTGTTCTTCGTTGAGACGGGAAAGGGGCACTGCTGTCCTTTGCGGGTAGAGTTCGCTCTTACGGCTGAGATGCGGGATGTTTCGGCCGTCAAGCTGACGGCATTACGCTGTTGAGTCCGGCATTTTACCTCCGTTTCGCTATAATCCGCCTAAAATTTAAGCGCCTTCATTCATTTCAAAATCTGAACAAAACAAGCGCAGAATACGGGGACATCCATGTCAAAAAAAAGCTATGATCCTTCTTCCGTCGAGTCGGCATTCTACCCTATCTGGGAAGAGCGCGGCTATTTTGAAATTGACGGAAACAAAGCCATCCAGAAAGCCGACAAAAACTTCGCCATCATGATGCCGCCGCCGAATGTCACCGGGCGTCTGCACATCGGCCACTCTCTTACCTTCACCCTTCAGGACATCATCGTCCGCTACAAGCGGATGGACGGCTACAAGACGCTGTGGCAGCCGGGCACGGACCACGCGGGGATTGCGACCCAGAACGTCGTCGAGAAGCAGCTGCTTGAAGAAGGAACGACCAAGGAAGAGCTCGGGCGCGAGAAGTTCCTGGAGCGTGTCTGGGCATGGAAAGAGGAGTCCGGCGGCATTATGGTCGGCCAACTCCGCAAGATGGGCGTCTCCCCCGCCTGGAGCCGCGAACGCTTCACGATGGACGAAGGGCTGAAGTCCGCTGTCAAAGAGGCCTTCGTCAACCTCTATGACAAAGGGCTGATCGTCCGCGGAAACTACATGGTCAACTGGTGTACCCATGACGGGGCCCTCTCCGACATCGAAGTCGAGTACGAAGAGCACAACGGCCACTTCTACCACGTCCGCTACCCCTACGCGGACGGCAGCGGCCACATCGTCGTCGCGACAACCCGTCCGGAGACCTATTTCGGGGACACGGCCGTTATGGTCCACCCGGACGACGAGCGCTACAAGGCCCTTATCGGCAAAAAGCTCAAACTGCCGCTCATTGACCGCGAGATCCCCATTATCGCCGACGAGCACGTCGACATGGAGTTCGGAACCGGGATGGTTAAGGTCACCCCGGCCCACGACCCGAACGACTACGAGGTCGGCAAGCGCCACGACCTCGAATTCATCACTGTCTTTGACGAAAAAGGGATCCTCAACGACTTCGCCGGCGAGTTCAAAGGGCTCGAGCGCCTCGAAGCGCGCGACGTCATCGTTAAGCGTCTCGAAGAGGAAGGCTTCGTCGAGAAAATCGAAGAGCACGTCCACCAGGTCGGCCACTGTTACCGCTGTAAGAACGTCGTCGAGCCCTACATCTCCAAGCAGTGGTTCGTCCGCGCCGAAACGGCCAAAGGGAGCATCGAGAAGGTCAATGACGGTCTCGTCAAGTTCTTCCCGCAGCACTGGATCAACAGCTACAATGCCTGGATGAACGACCTGCGCGACTGGTGTATCTCCCGCCAGCTCTGGTGGGGCCACCGCATCCCGGTCTTCTACTGCGACGACTGCGGCCATGAGTGGGCGTCACAGCAAGAGGAACCTGAAGCGTGTCCGCACTGCTCTTCCAAAAACATCGTTCAGGACCCCGACGTTCTCGACACCTGGTTCTCCTCGGCGCTCTGGCCCTTCTCGACCCTGGGCTGGGGCAACGGTGACCCGGTCATGGACAAGCTCTTCGAGAGCGACGACCTCAAGAACTTCTACCCGAACAGCCTGCTGATCACCGGCTTTGACATCCTCTTCTTCTGGGTTGCGCGGATGATGCTGATGGGTGAAACCTTCATGGGCAAACTGCCGTTCGAACATATCTACCTGCACGCGCTGGTCCGCGACGAACACGGCCAGAAGATGTCCAAGTCCAAGGGCAACGTCATCGATCCGCTCGACATGGTCGAGAAATACAGCGCGGATGCCCTGCGTTTCACGCTGGCTGTCCTCGCCGTCCAGGGGCGCGACATCCGCCTCAGCGAAGAGAAGCTGGAACTAAGCCGCAACTTCACCAACAAACTCTACAATGCGGCGAAGTTCCTCCAGATGAACGTCGAGACCTTCGATAACCTGGAGAACATCACGGTCACAACCGACCTCGGCCGCTATATGCAGAGCCGCTTCAACGCCGCCGTCGTTGAAACCCGCGGCTTCCTCGACGAGTACCGCTTCAACGACGCGGCCACGGTCCTCTACCGCTTCCTGTGGAACGAGTTCTGTGACTGGGGTATCGAACTTTCCAAGGTGAGCAAGGAGAGCGTACCGGAACTGGGCGCGATCTTCAAAGCCTCCATGAAGCTGCTGCACCCGTTCATGCCGTTCATGACCGAGTACCTCTACCATGAGCTCTCCGGCACGTCGCTGGAGACGGGGGATTCCATCATGATCAGCCGCTATCCGGAAGCGGGCGAACGCGATATGCAAATCGAAGCGATGTTCGATGTTATCATGGACGCCATCGTCACCGTCCGCCGTGCGAAGACCCTCATCGATATGGGCAACCAGAAGATCGAGGAGGCCTACGTCAAGACGGATGCCGTGACATCCGAAGCGATGGATGCCTACATTTGCCGCCTCGGCAAGGTCGAGAAGGTCGGTTTCGTCACAGAGAAGATGGAAAATGCCGTCAGCGACGTCGGGGAGAAGGTCGAGGTCTTTATCCCGACCGGTTCCATCGACCTAGCCCCCATCCTGGACCGGCTGGAGAAGCAGAACGTGAAACTGGAAAAAGAGATCGCCAAATTGGCGGGCATGCTCAATAACGAGCGTTTCGTCGCCAACGCGCCTGAAGAGGTCGTCGCTACCAACCGCGAAGCCCTCGTCGATGCCCAGAACAAACAACGCAAGATCCTCGACCAGCTCGAGAGCCTGCAGGGAGCCTGATGTTCAACCTCCAGAACTACCGTACAGATAACATCAAAAACGACGTCCTCTCCGGGCTCGTCGTTGCCGTCGCCCTTGTGCCCGAAGCGATCGCCTTCGCCTTCATTGCCGAAGTGAGCCCCATTGTCGGCCTCTACACCGCTTTTATCCTCGGGTTTATTACGGCGCTGATCGGTGGCAAACCCGGGATGATCAGCGGGGCGACCGGCTCTGTCGCCGTTGTGCTTATCGGCCTGACCCTGGAGGTCTCCGGATTGCTGCGTTCGCAGGGGCTCGGCGGAGAGGAACTGGCCTGGGGCGTATTGCAGTACGTCACCCTCGCCGCCCTGCTTACCGGCGCGATCCAGATCCTCTTCGGCGTCTTCAAGATGGGCAAGTTCATCCGCCTCGTCCCTCAGCCGGCGATGTACGGCTTCGTCAACGGTCTTGCCATCGTCATCGCCACGGCGCAGTTCAAGTTCTTTGACGGCGAAGGCGTCATCATGTACGCCCTCGTCGCGATCACGATGCTGATCATGTTCGTGCTGCCTCGCTACACCAAAGCGGTCCCGGCCGGCCTCGTCGCCATCGTGGCGCTTACCCTGGTCGCCTACGTTTTCTCTTTGCAGACCGGTACCGTCGGCGACATGGCGAACCTTTCCGCATTCAAAGGGCAGCTGCCGACCTTCCATATCCCTGACTTCATCCTCGACCCGGGTGCGATTCTCGTCGTCCTCCCCTATGCCGTCATCATGGCCCTTGTCGGCCTGATCGAGTCCCTGCTGACCCTGGCGGTGCTTGACGAGATGAGCGGCACCCGCGGCAGCGGAAACCAGGAGTGTATCGCACTGGGAACCGGGAACATGACCTGCGGACTCTTCGGCGGGATGCCGGGGTGTGCGATGATCGGCCAGTCCATCATCAACTACACCTCCGGCGGTCTCGGCCGCCTCTCGGGCGTCACTGCTGCCGTCGGCCTGATGGTGCTTGTCGCGTCGCTCACCGATGTGCTCAACGTCATCCCTATTGCCGTGCTCGTCGGGATCATGTTCATGGTCAGTATCGGGACCTTTGAATGGAGCAGTTTCAGCCACATCCGGCATATGCCGCGCTCCGACGCCTTCGTCATGGTCGCCGTCACGCTCATCACGATCGTCGAGGACCTGGCCATCGCCGTCATCTCCGGCGTCATCATCTCCGCACTTGTTTTTGCCTGGAAACATGCGCGCATCTACGCCAAAAGCCAGGTCGAAGCGGACGGAACGAAGGTGTATGAACTCGACGGCCCTCTCTTCTTCGGTTCGACGGCGAGCTTCTTTGACGCCTTGACGATCGACCGGGATCCCCCGCGCGTCGTCATCGACTTCCGCAATGCCCGGGTCATGGACGCCTCCGGCGTCGAAGCGATCGACACGATCACCCGCAAGTACGAAGATGCCAACAAGCAGCTCACCCTGCGGCACCTGAGCGAAGATTGTAAAAAGCTCCTCAAAGCCGCCGGTCCCCACTGCACCTACGAGGTCACCGACCCGACATACAAGGTCGCAGTCAACCTATGACGGCAAAATGGCTGATCATCGCCGGCATTGCGCTGGTCGTTGTCGGCCTGCTGCTGCACTTCCTCCCTGGCCTTTTCGGATGGTTCGGCAGACTGCCCGGCGATATCCGTATCGAAAACGAACACTCCCGCATCTACATCCCCATTACCACGATGGTCGTTATCAGCATCGTCCTGACACTGCTCGTCAATCTCTTCAGACCTTAACGCTTCGTTTGACATTTTCACACGGATTGTCATACAATCTATAAAAAGTATGCGCCCCTTACAAGGTGACACGATGAAACAAATCCTTCTTTTATGTCTGATAAGCATCACGCTCTGGTCCGCTGAGAGTGTCGCCGTGCTTGACAACCTGAAAAACGAGGTCGGCATCCGCCGGGGCGGCGATGTCATTACCCCTTCAGGCAGCGGTGAGGAGCTTTACCGGGGCGACATCATCTTTACCGGGAGTGACGGTGCCCTCAGCATTCTCTTCAACGACGGCAGCACGGTTGCCCTGGGTAACAAGAGCGTACTGAAGATCGACGACTACCTCTTCGAGCCGAGCCGGAAAAAGTACCGGTTCGACCTCTTTTTGAAAGAGGGAAGCGCCATCGTCGAAACCGGCAAGATAGGGAAAGTATCCCCAAAATCCGTTACTTTCAGAGTCCCCGAGGGCACCATCGGGGTACGGGGTACACGCTTTTTCGTAAAGGTGCATTGATATGGTCGAAGTTCTCCTTGTCTCCGTCGTCCTCATTGTCACGGCTCTGGTGATGGATCACCCCGGTACGGAAATTGTTCTGCTCGATAACAAGAGCAGCAGCAACGCCATCATCGTCACCACGGAAGGCGGGAGTCTTACCATCGACACCCCCTACGAAGGCACCAGATTGGAAAGCAGCTCGGAGGCTCCCAGCGCGCCTGAAACGGTTTCGGACGCAGAGCTGACCGCCGAGGACGCTGAAACCTTCGCCGTCGCACCGCCTCCGCCGCTGACCCTCACCCTCTATTTCGAGAACAACAGCGCTGGCCTTACGTCGAAATCGCGCCGCGATCTCGCCCAAATCCTTCCGCTGCTCAGGGAGCTCAGCCCCCTGCGGATCACCATCACCGGTTACACCGACACCACGGGGAGCGAGTCGTACAATCTCGCTCTCTCGGAGAAACGGGCGTCGGCGCTCAAAACGATGCTCGAACAGCGGGATGTCACGATGCGCCGATGCCAAACCGACGGACTGGGAGAGTATCTCCTCCAGGTACAGACGCCCGATGATACTACCGAACCGCAAAACCGCCGTGTCGTGATGACGATCCGGTAGCGTCATGCGGAAATTCTACGTCGCAGTCGCGCTGTCGACGCTGCTCTTCTATCTCGCCGCCTACCCGACCGCCCTGCTGCAGCAAAGCGACAACCTCCTCTACGACCTCTATAAACGGATCGCCGCGACAGTCGCTCCGTCGCAGCTCGGCGAACCGGCGACGCTGATCGTCGAGATCGACGACAAAAGCCTCGAAACGCTGGGGCAGTGGCCCTGGCCCCGGGTCCTCACAGCCAAACTGCTTGAGCAGATCGGCACCTACAAGCCCGCAGCCATCGCCGCAGACGTCATCTTTCCCGAAAACGACCGTACCTCGCCGCGGGAGCTGGTACGTTTCTACCAAAACTATTTCGGTCTCTCCGTACAGATCGGAGGACTCCCGGAGTGGCTGTACGATAATGACACCCTGCTGGCCGATACAATCAGCGACCTTCCGCTGCTGCTGCCGCTCTACCTAAAAAACCGGTGGGACAGCAACGACACTGCCTGCTTCAAGGATACAGGATACCGCATCGATGCCGAAGGGGTCGATACCCTCTATACCGGGGTGGGACTGCTCTGCAACATCCCTACTCTTCAGCAGCAGAGTCGCTCGACAGGTTTTATCAATGCCCGCGAGGATCGTGACGGTATTTTCCGCCGGATGCCCCTCGTCATGCGTTTGCAACAAGAGCCCGTCGCCGCCCTCGCCGTCGCGATGCTGCTGACCTCGGGACGCTTTCCGGCCGAAATGCACCTTGCGAACAGCCCCCTGGGCCTCCGGGCAACGCTCGGCGACCGGACCTTTTACACCGATGCCCATACAAATGTATTGCTCCGCTTCTATCCCACGGACACCTACCGGCGCATTTCCGCCGTCGACCTGCTGCAGGGCCGGGTAGACCCCGCCGACATCCGGGGCAAATACGTCCTCGTCGGTGCGACGGCCGTGGGACTTCACGACCGCTATACCGTCGCCCCGGACGAAGTGCTGCCGGGGATCTTTATGCATGCAACACTGATCGAGAACTTCTTCAACGGCGACC
The DNA here is from genome assembly GCF_039645995.1 of Sulfurimonas sp. HSL3-1. NCBI lineage: Bacteria > Pseudomonadati > Campylobacterota > Epsilonproteobacteria > Campylobacterales > Sulfurimonadaceae > Sulfurimonas > Sulfurimonas diazotrophicus. The sequence goes on along the minus strand of NZ_CP147920.1, from coordinate 634,459 downwards.
TCATCTCCCAACCCGGGGTCTTCCCGCCTGTCAATATGTTCCTTTCGTTTTTAAGCGCCCTGGCAACGCTGATCCTGTTCCGCCGCAAACGCTACCTCTCCATTATCTTCTTCTTCGGCGCCGTGACGCTCTTCTACAGCGCCGCCGCCGTCGCGGCGCTGACGCAGTCCCTCTATATCGCGCCGGGTTATTTTCTGACCCCGCTGGCCCTCAGCTTTATCATTATGGCCCTCGCCATCGCGGTCAAAGGCTATACCCAGCGCAAACAGTTCTACGAGCAGCTCAGCCACTCCCACCAGGCGGCTCTCGACAGTATGGCCCTCGTCGCAGAGACACGGGATATGGAGACGGGCGCCCACATCATCCGTACCAAAAACTACGTCAGACTTCTCGCCATGGCCATGGCGCGGCAGGGCTCCTACCGGGAGATACTCAGCGACACCTACATCGAGCAGCTCTTTCATACCGCGCCGCTCCATGATATCGGCAAAGTCGGCATCCCCGACCATATCCTCAAAAAACCGGGCCGGCTCACCCCTGAAGAGTTCGAGACAATGAAACTGCATACGACGTACGGCAAGGAGATGCTCGACAACGCCATCAACAGCTACCGCGACAACGAAATGCTCCGCGTCGCCCGCAACATCGCCTACGGCCACCACGAAAAGTGGAACGGTAGCGGCTACCCCCAGGGACTCTCGGGAGAGGCGATCCCCCTCGAGGCGCGTCTGATGGCCCTGGCCGACGTATACGACGCCCTGATCAGCCGACGCTACTATAAAGAGCCCTTCTCCTTTGAAAAGACAGAGGCGATCATCGTCGAGGGACGGGGCAGCCATTTCGACCCGCAGATCGTCGACGTCTTCCTCGCGCTCAAAGAGGAATTCCGCCGTATCGCCGAACGACACCAGTAGCTGCTTCGAGCCTCCCGCGAATCGGTGCGTATCATCCCGGCCTTCCCACGATGTTATCAAACGGTATCGGATCTGTCCCCCGGAGGTAATAGAAGCGTACTATGATGGAACGCATGAAAACAGAGACTACCAACATCTTTACGAAGTACTACAAACGTCTGGACAGCTTCTTTTTCCGGTTTACCTACCTGGACTACGAAGACTTTACACTCGCATTCAAAATGCGCTGACACACCGCTGGCATCTCCCCGTTTCTTTCACAAGCCTTCCGGCAGCGCCTGTTTGCCTCCCCGGACTTATACACTTTATCTTGTTGCGTCTTTTAAGTTACACCCTGTAGAATTATCAAGTATGCCTTTTTGATTATTAATATGAATGTATGTTTTTTAGTATGCATACGGCATGGGCGCAAAAGGCATAGCTCACGGTAGGAGTCGTTAGGGAAACGTCAAACGGAATGTACGCATGACAAACGCAAAGGGGCGGGAACGATGGATCAATGGCTTGACAATCTTTTTAGGGAAATCATCTGGCAGGCTCTCCGGGACATGTGGGAAGACATCGCCACATGGGGAGAGACGCAAATAGAGACCAAGCTCAAAGAGCTTGCAAGTGAAGTCGGCAGTGAAAAGCCGCTGGCATCCTCACCGCTGATACGGGTGACGGATTATACCGCCACGTCCGATCCGGAAGTAGACCATATCACCTTTCTAATCCGGGGGCGTATTCCTCTGTTCAAAGGGATGGAGTCGGTCTTTATGCGTGTGGAGATCACCATCTCCACGGATGTCGATTTGATGAGCGGGGGATCTCCCATCACCATCATCGAATGGATTACCGTCATGGGCGACCTCAAGATCCGGAAAAAGAACGTCTTCAATGCCCAGCTTGGATTGGGATACGACGACGGGGTCTGGATGGGGCGCGGCGCGCTGAAAATAGAGCCCGCCGGTTTCGGCCTGGACCTCTTCCTGGGCGGCCTGAGCGACCGCGGCGTCATGATCGGGCTGGATGTCGACCTTCCGGCACCTGTCCCGTTGGGCAGTACGGGCCTGGGACTCGCCGGGATGGGAGGCGACTTCGCCTACAATTTCATTGCCCGTCTTGAAAAAAACGGCTTGCCTGTCACCGACCCGGCCGCCAATGATTATGTCCGCTGGGCAAAGAACAAGGAACTCGACCGCTGGCAGGCCGGCCCCATCGACCAGACAGCCGTAGGCGTCGGCATCCGAACGGACCTTGTCACACTGGCGGACAACGGCTACGTGCTCAAACTCGAGCCGATCGGTCTGGCGGTGCTGACCCCGGGACCGGTCTTTATCCTGGGCGGTACGGGCAAACTGATCTCCAGCGACTCGGCGCAGGTCGAAGGGTACATCGTCGTCGACATTGCCTCAGGCTCCATGGCGCTCGGCATGGGTGTCAAGGTCAACATCCCCAAAGAGGGCAAGACCTATCTTCTCCGTGCCAACGGGGTACTCGACGCCTTCTTCTCCTTCGAAAACCCGACCACATGGTATATCAACCTTGGCACCCAGCAGAAGCAGATCAGCGGCAAGATCCTCTCCGACCTGCTCCGCGCCGAACTCTTCTTTATGATCAACAATTACCGCATGGCCTTCGGCGCCGGTATCTCGATCGGGGGCGAGTGGAAATGGAGCATCATCACCCTCTTCGCCCGGATCGGCGCCGCCGTCGCCGCTACTATTGGATGGAACCCGGTCCTGCTCGAGGGGCTGTTCAAGATCTGGGGCGAGCTGGGGCTCAAAGTGTGGAAGTTCAAGTTTGCCCTGAGCGGCGCGGCGGAGGTCCTGGGACACACGCCCGATCCGACGGAACTGGATGTCACGTTCAAATACAAACTGAACCTTCCCTGGCCTATTCCCGATATCAAAGGCGAAAAAACGTTGACCCTCGGGGATGAAGACCCCGAAGCGCCAGCCGTCGCCTCGCCGCTGCTGGCCGGCAGTTGGAAACGGGGGGCAGAATCGGACAGCGGCGCGATGCAACCAGCGCTGCTGCATTCGCTGACCGGACGGCAGTGGGAGTTTAATGCCGAAGCGCGCGGAGGCTGGCCTGACGCCGAGATCGTCATTCCGTTCAGCACACGCGTCATCGACCAGACCGGCAAGGTTGTCGGTTCCGTCATCAGCGCCGCCACGGAGGGAGGCTATACCGTCACCCACCGGCTGGACGCCCTCACAGTGACCGACATCGCCCAGGGTACGGCCGTCGCCGGTATCCAGGCGGTTTGGGCGGCAGGACCGGGCGGCGATACCGCACGGCTGCACATCAACGGCCAGGACCCCTTTGCCTGGGTCGTCCCCCACGTGGATACGATCGAGAGCACCTATGAAACCCCCGGGCACACCTGCGAAGTGAACTTCGGATACGGCACCGAAGAGCACTTCATCAATCCCCGGCGTTTCAATGAGATGCTCGTCGACCCCATCCAGAACATGGGTTCGCTTGAAACGGTGTTCCAGCCGGCGCTGCCGACCCGGGTGTTTAAAAGCGAACGGTTTGAACTCGCTTTCCGCACGGCGACCGACCTCCCCGTCGAAGTAGAGCAGATCACGCTGTATCTGGTGGGCAATATCGAATACGATCGGAAAATGCGGATCGAGACCAAGTACGGCGTCTTTACGGTATCGGATGTCGTCTGGAGCCTCTATGACAGTCTGCAGCTGATGGCCCTGACCATTGAGCTGCCGCAACCCGAAGAGAGCATCGTCATCTCGTCCGGCAGCAAGGATCGCGACCTGCTGCTCTATGCCGTACGCTACACCGAAGCACGCCAACGCAGCTGTAACTGGCAGGAGAAGGTCGTCCTGACACCGGGCCGGTACGAAGTGGCGCTCTCCGGCACCTCTGTTGCCGAGTATCCCGGCGGGGGACTCCCCAGCAGTAAAACGACCGAATGGGAACTCCGTGATACCTTCAACATCGATTTCCCCGAAACACTTCGTCCCTATATCCGCTCCACCACCATCGGTGACAACCGGATCTTTTTTGACGAATCACTGCCCTGGAACCCCACGATGTACGGCTTCGGTTTCCCGATTTACCAGGAGTACCGGCCGGCTGTGCGCTTTCTCGTACCCTATATGGACGCGATCTTTAATCCGCTGCGGATGCGTATCGTCTGGGAAAGCGGGGAAACCGTCGTCCAGGAGCTCATTCCGGGTCCGAACGGCGACGGCGATTCCTACCTCCCGGGAGCGTCGCGGCAATGGATACAGGAGCACTGCGGCACGGTCTCGCCGGATCAGGAGATCGTCCTTCCCGACCTTCTGACTCAAAGCGGACCGGCCGCGGTGACCCTTGCGTTCGATCACCCCGAACGCGGCGAGGTGAAGCTTGACGGCTGGAACTGCTATGTCTCCATGTTCGCCTCCTTCACAGAGCATCTCGACTGGAACAGCCGGTGTCTCACCGTGCGTTACAGCCCCAGCGGGCGCACCGACAGCGCCTGCTGCCCTTCCATCATCCCCGTCTCGTATCAGAAGCCCCACCGTCCGGTACGAAAAGGAAACCGTGTCGATCCGATTTTCGCACGGAAAACGCTCTCTGTCGCCGAATCATTCCGCCCTGTTTTCGAGAACGAGCGACTGATCGGTAACGGCGATCTGATCCAACCTCTCTACCCCGAAGAGCTGAGTGTTCCGCCCGTCAACTGGCGCCTCCCGAGCGCGATGACACAGTGGATCAACCCCCTTGACGCTCTTAGCGCCGAGCGCTTCGCGCGTTTCGCAGCGGCATCCGGCGCCCGCTTCAACGACGGGAGCGGCGATATGCTCGACGGAATCAATGACACCGTCGAGAGCACGACGATCGAAGCTGTCACCGACGGCAGCGGCCGTCCTTTGGCGCTGTGGGTCCGAACACCCGAACCGGTGGATTGGCGCCGTGTCGAAGCGTCGCTGCAGATCAGACATGTCGAACAAAGCGGCGACTGCCCTACCGGATACGAAGTACGCCATCCTCTTGAGCTGACCGTCGAAATCCTGCCGAGTCCGGATGCCACATCCGCATTCTTGGTCGGGGGGCTGGCCGGGCATCGCACCCGGCTGCCCCGCGGCGAATACACCTTGACACTCCGGTTTGACACGGCGCTGCCGGGGCTGCCGCGCCTGCGCCCCTCACCGGCCGTCGGCGGCACGACTGAACAGATTGCCCTCACGTTCATACAGCCGTTCGGGGAGCGGTGGCCGCTGCCGGCCTCGCCCATCGAAATTCCTGCCGGTCTGCTGGAACGGCTTGCCGTCATTTACGATATCCCATGGGACATCATTGATGTCCTGATCGACCCCCGGGTCGACCCCGACTGGATCAAAGAGCGCCTCAAAGGCGGCGCGACACCGCCGCTTCAAACGCCGGATCAGCCCACAATGGATGCGTTCTCTTCCGCCGTGAAGCAGCTTGAAAGCGTCTCAAAACGCCTTGCTGACCTGCCGGAGAACCTTGGGAGTGCCATTCGCACCCTCTCCGCAGCCGAAACCAAAAGTGTGCCGAAAACGTCCGCTCCCGACGTTGGGCTCGACAGCGACGTGTCAGATAAAGGAGGCATGGAATGAAACTCTATCTTACAGGACTTGGTTGGGTCGACGATGCACCCACAGGCCACCGGTTACGCTGGTCCTATCCTCTGCAAGCGCCGGACGGTTCAGGCGGTTTTCTCGGACTGCCCGATACCATTATTGTGGAACGGGCATGGATGGACGAACTCTCCCCCCGCAAACCGGAAACCCCCGGTGAATCAACGGCGCTGCTCAGCGTGCCCGCCAGCTGGTGGAAAGTACACGGCGACATCATTCCCGACGGATGGATCGTCTGCCGATTTGAGCTGCCGGCCCCCGTCCAGGCTGTCCGCTTTACCTATCGCGGCATGACGACCCGGCTTCGGGTATTTGATAGCGCGACGGACACCCTGGTGGCCGAACGCAGCGTTTCCGACGGGGAGGTCGTCCTGGTCGAAGCAGCAGACATGGACCGGTTTGAACTGCTCGGCATGGGAAGCCGTTTCGAAAACTTCCGCAGCCTCGACCTCTTCGATGACCGGGGGCTCTCCTTTGAGGAGATTGCCCGTATCCGTGTCAAAAAGACCCTCGATGCCGACCTGGCAGCTGTGACGCCGCGCAGCTCGATACCGACGACCCTCGATGCGGCGGAGTGGCAGGAGTTTGTCACGGCGGCACAGGAGGGTCAGGCGTCGGGCCCGGCCGATCTCGAAGAGGGGGAAGCCTCCCCCTGGGAGATCTTCGGGATGATGGCCGCCCTTCGATGGGAACATGCCCTTCTGTTCGGACACGGCTTTTTTGACGGCCCCCGAACCAAATGGCCGAAGATAGACGAGCTCAAACGTGACCTGCTGCTCGAAAAAATACCTTCGGGCAAGACCGCCGTCTACCGTGTCAGAGAAAAAGACAAACGGGTCGGGCCCAGCAATCTCGTCATCTGCCTCTCCCGTCCCGTTGCCGATCTGACTGCGCCCGGTGTGCCCCTCTACGGCGATCCCAAAGTGCACTTCGGCATCGATGCCAAAACGGATAAACCCGTCTTCGAAGCCAGCTACAACCTGCACTGGCAGCAGACGGCTGCAGATGCCCTGGGTGTACGTCTCGAAGAGGAGACTTCAAAGAGCCCTTCCATCGGGGGCGACCTACTGAAGGAGAGTATAGAGAACCGTACCCGCTTCCCCGATGAGATGCCGGGCGAAGGCAATCTGACCCGGCGCCGGGAAGTCCCATTCCACGATGTCCGGGTCCGCTGCCGGGCCTGCGCTACCGATGCCTGGGATCGCGAAAGCACCTTCAGTGCATGGTCGCCGTGGACCGGCCTCTCCTTTGGGTATGAACCGCCGGCCCCGCCGTTGATAGAGGCCCGCTATCAAAGCGGCGCCGCCACCCTGACACGCCAAACGGAGACGCCGGCGCTCCCCGGCTGGTTGCCCGACAAAGTCATCAAAGAGGATGCCGGTGCCAGAGTGCATGTCTACCGGCAAAAAAGCGGCGCGTCGGGTCAGCCCCGTCTGGAAACGGTCACGGTATCCGCACCGGTCTACGTCGGCGCCAGACGCTACCGCACAACCATCGCCGGGGCAGGTACGCTGAGCGATTTCCTGGGGGGATTCCTCGTCGCCCCGCCGTTTAAGGCGGAAGTTACCGGCGTCTCGGGCAGTGACGTCTACTTTGAACCGGGGGACGGCGGCACGACCCTTTTCCCTGCCGGCACGGCCGAACTCCATCAGATGCCAACACATCTTGCCCTCTGGACAAAAGTCGCAGAGTTCGACCCCGCGACGCTTCCGACCGAGCTTAACGTGCCCGACCCTCTCCCCGGCCCCGACGGGGTATCGGACACCGTGGCGTACCATCTGCGCCTCAAGGCCCTTGGCAAAGTGGGCCCTGCCGGTAATACCGTCCGGGCGGTCCGCATCCCGGTGACGCCGACGGTTCCGCCGCCATTCATTGCCGAACCCCTCGGCGTCGATTTCTATAACCGTACGATGATCAAGTTGACCTTCACCAACCCTCTCTCTGCCGGTCTTTACACCGTCTGGTGGGCTAACGGCACTCCCGGCGATTTCGCCGCAGAGGCCGTTCCCGGAGAGCAGCGGGCGCAATCCCCTTACCAGAACTACCATCTGTTCGATTCGCTTTCACTTCCGCTCCCCCAGAGTGCCGGCCGCACCGTCACCATCGGCGTGCAGCAGGTCAACGACGGCGGAGGGCAGAGCGGCTTCGTGACGGCCACACTGCTCCTTTGAGCATGCAACGTGCCCTGAAAAGGGCACCCTGAAACACCAAAGAACTTTCGATGAAAAATGGAACAGACGTGCCCCCCTTGACCGACATCATTATCTTCTCCCGCCTCCGTCTTCTGTTCGAAACAGTGCTGCTTTACTTTGCGCTTCCGCTGCTGATCATCACGGGTTTGCTGCCGAGGTTTGCCATTATGCCGCTGCTGTGGCTAGGGATGCTCTATGCCCTGTTTGTACTGCGAAAAAACGGTGATACGAAGCTGCAGTGGCATATCGACGGCAACAAACTTCGGAGGGTGCTTGTCCGGTTCACCCTTCTGGGAACGTTATTGGGTGTCGCGGTATGGATCATTTTCCCCGAACTGCTTTTTGTGTTTCCCCGCGAGCGTCCGGGACTGTGGCTACTGGTGATGCTCCTTTACCCGCTGCTCTCCGCCCTGGCGCAGGAGATCGTCTTCCGGGCCTTTTTCACCTACCGGTTTGAACGCCTCATCACCGACCGGCGGCTTCTCATTCTGCTTAACGCCCTGCTCTTTTCCCTGGTACACGGTGTGTTCGGCAATCCCGTCGCCATGATCCTCAGTTTTCTGGGAGGTCTGCTCTTTATGCGTACTTATCTGCGTACCCGTTCCGTCGCCATGAGCGCTTTTGAGCACTCGCTGTACGGCAATCTTGTCTTTACGCTGGGAATCGGGGGCTTTTTCTATCATGCCGGCTAACGCCGACATGAAGTATCAGAAGCGGTTGCAGTGTCGTGCGGGTGGGGTTAGATGTCCTGCTCGACGACTTTTTTAAAGGTGTTGAAGTAGAGGTCATCCAGAGTAGCAAGCGGAAGCGTGACGTCGTTGACTTTGATGCTGTCGCCGCCGACCGTACCGACTTTTTCACAGGCAAGGCCACCGGCCATCGCTTCAAAGGCCGCCGCGTTTTCCGGTGCAACCTCGATAATGGCACGTCCCATGGATTCCGCAAAGATATCGCGGGCGTCTGCGACGCTCATGGTAACGTCGCAGCCCAGGCCGCTCGTTGCCGCCATTTTGCCGAGTGCGACCGCCGCCCCGCCGGAGCTGAGGTCTTTGGCACAGGAGAGCAGCCCCTGCTTGTTCGCTTCGATAACGAGGTCCCAGAGGGCCAGTTCGTTCTTGTAGTCGATCGCGGGCATCTCGCCGGCGACGGTGTGGCAGATCTCTTTCATATAGAGGGAGCCGCCGAACTCGCTCTTCGTCTCGCCGACGAGGTAAAGCAGGTTGCCGGCATTCTGGAAAGAGGACATCAGGACCTTGTTCTCGTCGTCGTTGACGCCGACGGTCGCGATCGCCGGAGTCGGGAAGACGGAGACCCCGTTCGTTTCGTTATAGAGCGAGACGTTCCCGCCGATGACCGGGGTGTTGAGTTCGGCGCACGCCTCTTTGATCCCCAGGCACCCTTCGGCGAACTGCCACATCACTTCCGGGTTCTCCGGGTTGCCGTAATTGAGACAGTCGGTAATGGCCAGCGGACGCGCACCGCTCATTGCGACGTTACGGCCCGCTTCGACGACGGCGGCGGCGGCGCCGTTTTTCGGATCGACGTAGCAGTAGCGGACGTTACAGTCCGAACTCATAGAGAGGGCCCGGCCGTTCTCCTTGACGCGGACGACGGAAGCGTCGAGCATCCCGCCTTTTTTGACGGTGTTCGTCTGGACCATGGAGTCGTACTGTTCGTAGACCCACGCCTTGTCGACGACCTCCATGGAAGCCATCAATGTCTCGAAGGCTTCCTGGTTGGACGGCGTCTCGAAATCGTCAATGGAGACCCCCTTGATCGTGTCGAGGTAGGCCGGGCGCGCTGTCGGGCGGTCGAGAATAGGCGCCTCTTCGGAGACCGGGTCGACCGGCACGTCGGCGCACTTCTCGCCGTGCCAGAAGAGCTCCATGCGCCCCGTACCGGTCACTTCGCCGACGACGGCCGCGTCGAGGTCCCACTTCTCGAAGATATCGATGATCGCCTGTTCACTTCCCTTCTTCGCACAGAGGAGCATCCGCTCCTGGGATTCGGAAAGCATGAATTCGTACGGCATCATCCCCTCCTCGCGCGCCGGAACACGGTCGAGGTGCATGATCATCCCCGAACCGGAGCGGCCCGCCATTTCGAAGGAGCTCGATGTCAGTCCCGCTGCACCCATATCCTGGATACCGATGACGTAGTCCGTCTTGAAGAGTTCGAGGCACGCTTCGAGCAGCAGCTTCTCCGTGAAGGGGTCGCCGACTTGGACTGTCGGGCGCAGGGATTTGGACTCCTCGGTGAAGGAGTCGGAACTCATGACCGCCCCGCCGAGACCGTCACGGCCCGTTTTGGAGCCGACGTAGATGACCGGGTTGCCGATCCCCTCCGCACGGCCGTAGAAGATCTCGTCAGCCTTGGCGACGCCGAGGTTGAAGGCATTGACGAGGATATTGCCGTTGTAGCACTCATCAAAGCTGATCTCGCCGCCGATCGTCGGAACACCCATACAGTTGCCGTAGCCGCCGATCCCTTCGACGACGCCGCGCACCAGGAAGCGCTGGTGGTGTGCCGACGCATCGTCGCCGTGCACACTGCCGAAACGTAGGGCATTGAGACTCGCAACCGGGCGCGCCCCCATCGTAAAGACGTCGCGCATGATCCCGCCGACACCTGTTGCCGCGCCCTGGTACGGTTCGATGAAAGAGGGGTGGTTGTGGCTCTCCATCTTGAAGACCGCCGCATACCCGTCACCGATGTCGATGACGCCTGCGTTCTCACCCGGCCCCTGGATGACCCACGGCGCCTTCGTCGGGAAGCCGCTGAGGTGCTTTTTCGAGGATTTGTAACTGCAGTGCTCCGACCACATCGCTGAGAAGATTCCGAGTTCTACCAGGTTCGGTTCGCGCCCGAGGATCTCTTTGATGTGGGCATAATCAAGCTTGGACAGTTTGTGCTGGGCCAGAAGCTCGTCTATGTTTTCTAGTGGCTGATTCACTGCATTTCCTTACGCATAAATAGTGGGAAGGATTATAGCAAAGGGGAGTTGAATTTCCGGTGGTGCCGGCAGAGGGGGAAACGCAGAGGAAGCGCTTTTCAGGCGAAACTGAAATCCGCCTCGCCCCGGATCTGTTTTTTCAGCGAAAAAAGCGGAATATACTCGATGCCGAGCACCTCGTATGCGCGCAGACCGGCGGGCAGCTTTACCGTCAGTTCGTCCCCCTCCGCTTTGCCCATGACCGCCCGGGCAAGGGGCGCATGGACGGAGATGAGTCCGATCTCCGGTTCACTCTCAAGCACCCCGCAGATCGTATAGCGCTCCTCCTCCCCGTCTTCGATGCGCTCCAGGGTGACGGTCGCGCCGAAATGCACCCGGCTGTGGTCGAGGCCTTCGGGGTCGATCACCCGGGCCTTTTCGATCATGCCGTTGAGATAGAAAAGACGCTTGTCGATGTGGCGGAGCTTCTCCTTGGCGGCGTGGTACTCCGCGTTTTCGCTGCGGTCGCCGAGCTCCGCCGCCACCTGCTTTTCGTGGTTGACACGGGGTTTTTCGACCTCTTTGAGGAATTTGAACTCCCTCGTCAGCAGATCGTACCCCTCGGGGGTCATCGGCTCAACGCGCATGATTTACTTGCTGTACCCCAGGATGTAGTAGGTCTCTTTTCCCGGGACCTGTTCGAGGTCGATCTTGTATTTTTCGGTGAAATGGTTCAGGCGTTCCAGCGCTTCGGCTTTGCGTTCGTCGCTCGGCGCCTCGATCTTGATCTTGAAACAGTCGCGTGTATTCGAAAGGGCCACGAAACTGTCATCGACTTTCAGCTGCTCGTGCAGCTCGAGGATGTGCTTCTGGATCTTGTCATATCCGGCCGTATTCGCCTCGATGCGTCCGACCTGCTCCATGAGTGCCTCGTTCGGTGAATAACCGAGCTGTTTCAATACCGCTTCACTATCAATAAACTGCAATGCTTTTTCTCCTAATGTGTTCAATATTGGTAGTCGAAAATTTTAGCATAAGTTATCCCATACGCTATAATCTGGTAAAAAATCGAAAGCCTCCATGAAATCACTTTTAGTCAGATTGACCGTCGGACTCTATGCCCAGGACGTTACCGAAGACGAAAAGCCCCTCGTTGCGCAGTGGCTCCAAGAAGGCCTCGTCGTCCTCGAAGAGGGCGTCTACCGCCTCCCTTCCCAGTACCGTGCCGGCGCCATCGCCATGAACCAGTCGGGCAGCGGCGCCTACCTGCAGGTCCTCGGCGCCAACGTGCGCGACCTTTTCATCGACGAACACGACCTGGGCGACGCCAAGGAGGGGGACCTCGTCATCGTCAAACGGCTGCTTGGGCGCCGGGGACGCCCCTCGGCGAAGCTCGTCGCCGTCGTCGGACGGGCGGAGACCTTCAGCGTCGCCTACGTCAAGATCCAAAACGGCGTCAAATCGGTGCTCGACATCCGCAACGACTACCCCGCCGGGGTGCCGCTCAGCGCCGAGGCCCTCGCCGGGTATGATGAGGGGACGCTTTTCAAGGTCAACAACCAAAACGGCGAGATCATGGAGGTCCTCGGCAACCTGGCCGACCCGCTGGTGGACGAAAAGATCGTCCTGGCCATGTACAACAAACACGACGCGTTCGACGAAGAGGTGCAAAAACTCGCCGCAAGTTTCGACAAAACAGTCGATGCCTCGAAATTTCCGGGACGCAAGGACCTGCGCGGTCTCCCCTTCTGCACCATCGACCCCGTCACGGCCAAGGACTTCGACGACGCCGTCTGCTACCTGCCCGACGCGCACACCCTCTATGTCGCCATTGCGGACGTCAGCGCCTATGTCACCCCCTTCGGCCCCATCGATGCCGAGGCGATCTACCGCAGCTTCTCCATCTACCTGCCCCACCGCTCCATCCCGATGCTGCCGCGCGAGCTCTCGGAGACGCTTTGCTCCCTGCAGCCCCACGTCGACCGCCTCGCCTACACCTTCAAGATGGTCCTTGACCCGGAGAGCCACGAGGTCGTTGAGACGGAACTCTTCGAGTCCATCATCCACTCCAAACGGCGCTTCAACTACGAAGAGGTCGACGCGCTCTTTGACGCTCCGGACAAGGCCGCGCCGGCAAACGACGACGAACGCACCGTCATCGCCAACCTTTTCGAACTGCGCAAACTGACCGACGCCCTGCGCGCAAAACGCCTCAAAATCGGCTTCGACTTCCGTTCCGAGGAGCTGGAGATGGCCCTGGATGACGCGCAGAACATCTTGGGGACGACCGTCGCGGAGGAGACCCCCTCGCATGCCCTCATCGAAGACTGTATGCTGCTGGCGAACAAGGCCGCGGCGGCGATGTACGAGCGCGGTGTTTTCCGTATCCACGAACCCCCGAGCCCGGCGAAACTGCAGAGCCTCTATACCGAACTGGCCGGCATCGGGATCATCGCGGAACAGAAAGAGAGCCTCAAAGAGACCATTACGGGCATCCAGCACGAAGCGCAGAAGCGCGGGATCGCCCACGAAGTCGATACCCTCATTATCCGTTCCCAGATGCAGGCGCGCTACGCCCCGGACAACGTCGGGCACTTCGGGCTGGGGTTCGAGCGCTATACCCACTTCACCTCCCCCATCCGCCGCTACTCGGACCTCATCGTCCACCGGCTGCTCAAGGCGATCCAGCGCGGCGACAAGGAGGAGGGTTCCTACGTCCTTCGCAACATCGACGCGCTCTGTTTCGCCATCAGCGATAAGGAGCGCGAGGCGAGCGACATTGAAGTGCGTTTCATGGACCGCAAGTTCGCCCGCTGGGCCAATGAACATATCGGCGAGGTCTTCCCGGCGCGGGTCTACGCCACCGACCCGGAACTGCGCGCCGAGATCACCGGACCGCTGCGCGGCGCCAAAGTCAAAGTCGTTACGAACGAGCCGGTCATGCTCTTTGACGACATCGAACTGCGTATCGAGAACGTCAGCCTGGCCACCGCGCGGATCCATACGACTTTCGTCCGCACCGTGGAGTCCCATGCGACCCTCTCCAAGGAGCGCGAATGAAGCGGCAGGATCTTGACAACCTGATCCGACAGGACAAGGCCCCCGGGGCCGTCATGCTCTACGGCGAGAGCCACTTCCTGATCGAGCACTACACCAAACAGCTCGCCGCCGTCGAGGACCCCAACATGCTCAGCGTCTACTTTGATGAGTACCAGTTCTCGAGCGCCAAGGCGCATCTCTCGCAGGGGTCACTCTTCGGCGGCCGCAACGTCCTTATCGTCAAGAGTGAGAAGAAACTGCCGAAAAACGACCTCACTGCCCTGATCGACCTGGTACAGAAGAATCCCGGCAACCTCTTCATCTACGCCTATTTCGGCACCGACTTCAAAAAAAGCGCCACCAGCGCATTCGGCCCGAAATCGGGTGGTGCGGACGTCAGGCTCTTCCGCCCCTTTCCCAACGAGGCGCGCCAGATCGTGCTGAACGAGGCGGCTGCGCGCGGCATCAATCTCGACCCCTACGCCGCGACCCATTTGCTCGAATCGCAAAACGGCGACCTCGCCCTCACCATCAACGAACTGGACAAGTTCTCACTTCTGCAGGGGCGTATCGGCATCAAGGAGATCGACGAGCTCGTCTACGGCGTCGCGGAGGTCAAGGTCGACCAGCTCATCGACGCCCTGCTCCAGAAACAGGATTTCGTTCCCCTGATGCGCCGCCTGCTCGAACACGGCGAAGATGAAATCAGGCTGCTGACGGCGCTCTCGAACCATATCGCCCAGCTCTATCTCTTTTACGCCTCCATCCGCCTGAACGGCGCGGCGGATTCGGCCAAGATCCTCGGCTACAAACTCCCCCCGCGCATCGAGCAGGCGAGGCAGCAGCAGAGCGTACGCTTCAAACAGCCGCAGTACACCCGGATGATGAGCCTGCTCGGCGAGACGGAGCTGCAAATGAAATCGGCGGGCGGCGGGAGCAAAAGCGCCCTCCTCGCCGCGACCTTCCTGAAAGTCCAGTCCCTCCTGTAGGCCGGCCAAGAGCGGCTGAACCCCCTGCAGTGTGCCGCCGCCGTTCCACTCGATATGCAACGTCTGAATTTCACCTTAAATTAAGCCGTAATTATGTATTATTGCGCGTTCCTTACTCTTTGTGCTTTGCGACGCAATGCATATTATCGCGCGGGATGACCCGTGACCGAGAGCCATGAGGGATGAAACCATAAGGAGAAATACTCTACATGAGACATTACGAAAACCTTGTCATCGTCAAACCGACCCTGACAGAAGAAGAGATCAAAAACAGCATCGCTGCGATCGAAGCCGTCATCACTGAAAACGGTGGCGAAATCGTTGCACGCGACGAGATGGGTATGCGCAAACTGGCCTACCCGATTGAAAAAAGCCCGCGTGGTTACTTCCACGTTGTCTATTACATGATCGAGCCGTCTGCGATCGCGGAGATCGAACGCCGCTTCCGCATCAACGAGGAACTCCTCCGTTACGTCACGATCAAATACGATTCCAAGCGCGAAGTCAAAGCATGGAACGATTTGGTCGAGAAGACAAAGCAACAGCCGGCGAAAACCGAAGAGAGCAGCGAAAGCGCCGCTTCTTAAGCAGTTAGGAGAGTTTCCATATGTTCAACAAAGTCATTCTGGTAGGTAATCTTACACGCGACATTGAGCTTCGTTACACGCAAGGCGGTATGGCCATCGCCAAAACCGGCATTGCGACCAACCGCAAGTTCAAGAAACAAAACGGCGAGATGGTGGATGAAACGATGTTCATCGACATCACCTTCTTCGGCCGCAGCGGCGAGATTGCAAACCAGTACCTTCGCAAGGGGAGTAAAGTCCTCGTCGAAGGGCGACTGATGCTTGAGCAGTGGACGGACCAGAACGGGCAGAAACGCTCGAAACACTCGATCAACGTCGAAGAGATGAAGATGCTGGATTCCCGCGGCGATCAGGGCGGATACGACGCGCCCCAGGGCAACGGCGGCTACAACGCCCCGAGCTCCCAGGGATACAACGCGCCGCAGCAGGGCTACAACCCGCCGCCGCAGCAGCCGCAACCGCAGAATGCCTACCAGCCGCCGAAACAGCAGATGCCGGAGAATACGATTCCCGAGATCGACATCGACGAAGACGAGATCCCATTCTAGAATAATAGACAGCAAGGAAAAAAACCATGGCAGAAAAACGCAAATATAAAAAACGTTATTGCAAATACTGTGAAGCGAAAGTCGACTTCATCGACTACAAAGACGCTTCTAGCCTCAAGCACTCACTCTCTGAGCGCTACAAAATCATGCCGCGCCGCCTGACAGGTAACTGCAAGCGCCACCAGGACATGGTTACGATCGCGATCAAGCGTGCACGTTCCGCTGCGATCATCCCGTACACAATTTCCCGCAAGGAAGTTGTCGTCAACCCGTTCGAAATTATCAAGTAATTTCGCTCGACCGGCGGAGGCAGGCCGCCTTCGCCACTCCTTCCCCCAATTACATACCACCTCATCAATCTTCTAAACTGTACCAAAATTCAGTAAGTCCAAAAATATTTTCGTATACTATTTTGTGATTTCACTATCGTAGATAGCCGAACATTCCAGATATCACCGAAAAGGGAAATCCAACAATGCCGTTCATAAAAACACCCCATCGCTATCAAGGAACGTACACAATGAAGTTCATGAAACCTCTGCTGGCTTTTGGAATGCTTACACTGGGTATTTTCGTTGCCGTCGATGCCATGGCATGCACAAGGGTGGTGTATAAAGGCCCTGACCAAACGGTGATCACCGGCCGTACGATGGATTTTTCCATCGATATTCCCGCCAACCTTTGGCTTTTTCCCCGCGGCATGAAACGCAGCGGGGAGGTCGGACCCAATTCAATCACCTGGACCTCGCGCTACGGGAGCGTTGTCGCCAGTTCCTGGGATATCGCCGCACCGGACGGGATGAACGAGAAGGGGCTGGTCGCCAATATGCTTTGGCTCGTCAAATCGCAATATCCCGCGTTTGACAAAAAGGGGAAGAAGAAAGGGTTGACGATCGCGGCCTGGGCCCAGTACGCACTCGACAATTTCGCGACGGTTGCGGAGGCGGTGGAGGCGTTTGGAAAAGAGAAGTTCACCATCGTTACGGACTTCATTCCCGGAACGGATAAATTCACGACGGTGCACCTCTCTCTATCCGATGCGACAGGAGACAGCGCAATCCTGGAATATATCAACGGTAGATTGATCATCCATCACAACCCGGCGTACCAGGTGATGACAAACGATCCCGTGTTCGAGGAACAGCTTGCCGTTAAAGGCTATTGGGAACAGATCCCGGGAACCACGTTCCTGCCGGGATCGAACAGGGCGCCGGATCGGTTTGTACGTGCTTCATACTATATCAATGCCATTCCGCAGACAAGCAATACCCGTATTGCAGTGGCAAGTGTTTTCAGTGTGATCAGGAATGTGTCCGTCCCCTACGGCATATCAACACCGAACCAACCCCATATCTCAAATACGCGCTGGAGAGCAGTGGCGGATCAAAAGCGTCTTGTCTACTACTTTGAAAACGTCCTGACACCGAATGTTGTCTGGGTAGACCTCAAAAAAGCGGACCTCAGTCCCGGCGCGCCGGTCAAGAAACTCACCTTGGATCACGGTGAGGTGTACGCCGGGGAAGCCAACAAATTCTTCAAGACAAGCGAACCCTTCGAGTTTAAAGGGATCTAGACATTGCATAACAGCCGGCTCCCGCGGATAGTGTTCACAACTGTCCGCCCCGGCAGTTTCGATCTTTGAAGCGCCCGCATCGGAGCTTTGAGTCTATTTTTTCACCCATTTTTTCAATCCCCTTTTACACTTTTATGCTAGGATAGAACAAAATCCATTCGATTGCAGGAGCCGTTATGCCCTTTATGGAGCGTCTGCACAGCGCCATGCTTTTGGGAACGCATCTCTACGACCCCAGTGCCGGAGAGATCATCGAACACAAAAGCGAGACCTTTTTCAACGCCATCCGCAGCGACGACAAGGCGACACTGTTGTCGATGATCGAGGAGGGGTTCGACGTCGACTACCACGCCTTCGGCCACCGTCCCCCGCTGATCGTCGCCGTGATGCAGCAGCGTACGCGGATCGTCGAGCACCTCCTCATGCACGGCGCCAACCCCAACCTCGCGGACCGGGAGCAGGAAACGCCCCTGCACTTCGCCGTCAAACTCGGCGACCCAGAGATCGTCCTGCAGCTGCTGCAGTACGGCGCCCGCCCCCTTGCAAAGAACAGCGAAGGGCTGACCCCCACCGCCATTGCCAAAGCCCAAAAAAGCAAAACCCTCCTCTCCCTGCTCGAAGAGGTCCAGCCTGTTTTCGACCTCCCGGCCGAGCCGGATCTTTTCGAGCTGGCATCCAAGGGGAACCTCTACGCCATCGTCAATGCCGAGGCGACGCCGATGGAGCTCTCCAAACGCGATGTCCAGAACCGGACACTGCTGCACCACGCCGTGTTCGGGAACAACCCGAAACTCGTCACCTACCTGCTCAACAAGGGCCTCGCGATTGACGCCGGCGACCTGCACGGGATCACGCCGGTCATCATTGCCTCTTCCCACCCCAAGTTCGTGCGCCTCCTGGAAAAACTGCTGCAGCGCTACCCTACCCTGGAGCACCGTACGGACAACCATGCGACGGCCCTGACCATCGCCCTGCGCAACGGCAACCCCGACGGGGCCGCCGCGCTGATCCGTCACGGCGCGAACATTCTCACCTACGACGGCCTGCATACGCCGCTCTCCCTGGTGCATCGCGGCATCGAGACCTACCCGGAGATCGCCGACAGTTACCGCAACCTGCTGCGTATTATGCTCGACCACGGGGCCCATACGGACATTCCGACGAACCGGGCGGGCTGGACGCCGCTCTTTCACACCGTCGCCCGTCGCCAGGACGACGGGATCAAAAAACACCTCCGCCTGCTGATGCAGCTGGGCAGCGACGTCAACTATACCGACAAGAACGGTCGGACGGCGCTGATGGTCGCCGCCTCCATGGGGCGACAGTCGGCGGTCGAAGTGCTTATTAACAACTACGCGGATATCGACCGCATCGACCACTACGGCTGGAGCGCGCTGATGCTGGCGGTCTACTACAACCACATTGATGTCTGCCGTTTTCTGTGCGAATGCGGCTGTGACGTCAACCGCATCTCGCCGCAGGGGATGAGCGCCATGCGGATCGCGCAGAAACATCAGCGCAAGCAGATCATAGAACTTTTACAGGAGTACGGCGCCATCGAAATCAACAGTGATGAGCCGGAGTAGAGAGGAAGGGTGTCCCGGAGGGACGGTGGCGGGCTTACCCGCAGGAGGGGACGTTACCGGAATCCGAACCGTATTCGTAGAGGAAATCTTTCAGGTTCGGTGCATCTTTCTTGAAGCGGCTGCTGTCGATATATTTCATCGCCTTCTTGTCATCTTTGTGCCACGATCTGAACAGCGCGGCATCATCCGCGAAAGCGTCCGCCCACTCTTTCTGGGTCTTCATCGCGGCCCCCTTCGTACCGTTGCCGTGACAGCGTTTACACTTTTTCAGATAGGCTTTCTGCCCCCGTTTGACATCGGCGTTCGCCGCCGTTGAAAAGCTCCCGAGCAGCAGTGCCGCGCCCAACAGGGCTGATAGTGATTTTTGCATTCTTTCCATCCCTCCTAAACCGTTAAAGTAACACAATTCTATCACGAAAGGCTGAACGAAAGATAAAGAAAACTTAACATTGTCCGTTACTCATCCTCCGCTTCCAGGGCGCCGAGAAGCTGTTGGAATTCACTCCGGAGCTTGGGCTGGCGAATCTTTTTGGAGGCTTTGCGGAGCGCATTGTCGATCTCCTCCGCGCCAAGACCTGTCTCCGTGCCGATCGTCTCCGGGTCAACCCCGCCCCGGGCCATCACCCAGCAGCGCAGCTCTTTGCGCGTCAGGTGGCGCTTGAGCGCTTCGAAAAGCGTTTTTTCCGGGCACAGCATCATCGGCAGCCCCGTCATCTCCCCCAGGACACTGCCGAGCACTGTTTCAGGGTTATAGCGTTCCCACAGGTTCATACGAGACGCCCCAGGATTTCGCGGAGATCTTTGGTGTCGATGATGATATTCGCCGCCTCTTTCAGGACCGGTTTTGCGCAGAAGGCGACGCGTGTCCCGGCATGGGCGAACATGCTGAGGTCATTGGCCCCGTCCCCGACAACCATCGTCTCCTCCGGCGTCACCTTGAGCAGCCCCTGCAGCCTTACAAGCATGTCCCCCTTCGACCAGTTGAACATCATGTCCCCGCCGACTTCGCCGGTCAGCTTACCCTCTTTGGCATGCAGCGCGTTGGAGAAGTCCGCGTCGAAACCGAGCACGTCTTTGGCGTAGGAGGTCGCCGTTCGGAAACCGCCGCTGAAACAGACGACGGTAATCCCCTGCGCTTTCAGTGCCGCGATCGTCTCCTTCGCTCCCGGCATGTAGGGAAGGGATCGGCTGATGCGCTCCACCGTCTCGACGTCAAGCCCTTCGAGCAGTTTGACCCGCTGCTGAAGGCTCTCGAAAAAGTCAAGCTCCCCGTTCATGGCCCGCTCCGTAATCACGGCGACCTTTTCACCTATGCCCAGCGCCTCGGCAAAAAAGTCGATGGTCTCTCCGTCCATCAACGTCGAATCGAAATCAAACACGCACAACCGCATCGCTATCCTTTACGCTCCCTAAGGGCATCCCCCGACCGGTACAGGTTTTTTGGCGGGGCCCTAGGTTATAATGGCGCCATTATATCGCACCGCAGGGGTAAATCGTGTTTGACGCACTGGAAGCAAAGCTAAAAAACGGACGTTATGTCAGTCTCGAGACAACACCGTCACACTCCGCCTCCTTCGCCCCCGTCATCGACACGATCGAATCCCTCGGCCTGCATGAGCGCGTCGACGCGTTCAGTACCACCGACAACCCCCTTGCCAAGCTGAAATACAACGCCCTTTTCGCCGCCGTGGCGATGCAACAGCGTTTCGGCAAACCGGTCCTGGCGACCATGAGCATGCGCGACCGCAATCGCATCGCCCTGCAAAGCGACTTGCTCGGGGCCAATGAAGCCGGCGTCCGTGCCATCCTGGCCCTGACCGGCGACCCGGCCAAAAACTCCGACCAGAAAGACGCCAAGGGGGTCTTTGAAAGCGACAGTACCCTGCTGCTGGACATCATCGCCGCCTTTAACGCCGGCACCGACCTGGAGGGCAAAGCCTTCTCCGTCGCACCGCAGCCGATTCTCCCCTTTGCCGTCGTCAACTCCTTTGCCCGCAATCCAAAAAGCCTCTACAAGAAGATGGCCAAAAAAGTCGAACATGGCGCGCAGGGGATCATCACCCAGCCGGTCTTCGACCTCGACAACGCCAAGGTACTGCTGGAGCTGATGGACGAAGCCAATGCAAAGCACGGCACAAGCGCCCAGCTTATCCTCGGCCTCTTCCCCATTACGAAACTGCGCACGGCCCAGTTCCTCGATGCCCACGTTCCGGGCATTCACGTTCCGCCCTCCTGGCTCGAAGCCCTCGGCAGCGCCAAAGAGACGGACGATGCCTACAAGATCGGCTTCGATCTGAGCAAAAAGCTCTTCGACGACATCATGGCCCTGCACCCGAAAGTGCACCTGATGATGGCCAACCAGTTCAGCGTCGCGGCGGAACTACTGGCTTAAACGGAATCCGAGCAAAACAAGGGGACTGCTCGCGAAGCGATGTTTCCTGAAAGCCCGGATTCCTACGCTAGCGCTGTGCTTTCTCCTCACTGCGTTGTGGAATTCCGCAAGCTTCATCCTCAGCGGAGTGCCCACACTCCAAGAGCACTTCCTCCGGTGCGCGCACAGTAAAACTGTGCTTCAGTGATTCTTTTATCGTTTTTTCCAGACGCTCATCTGTGAGAGCGTATGCTGATATTTTCGTGCCGTTTCGCGGATC
The DNA here is from genome assembly GCF_039645995.1 of Sulfurimonas sp. HSL3-1. NCBI lineage: Bacteria > Pseudomonadati > Campylobacterota > Epsilonproteobacteria > Campylobacterales > Sulfurimonadaceae > Sulfurimonas > Sulfurimonas diazotrophicus. Next base: position 612,850 of record NZ_CP147920.1, on the reverse strand, counting down.
ACGAAAGGCACGTCGAAGGTCTCGAGCAGCTCGAAATGCGGCGAGAGGATTGCCTTGAGCCCGCTCAAACTCTCGACAGCTTCCCCGTTTTCGTCATAATAGCCGCCGAGCCAGTGTGCTTTTTGCGTGTACTCCTCCAGCCAGGTATAGGGCGATGTCAGCAGCAGTATCCCACCGTCGTTCAACCGTTCATGCACCTGCGCCAAAAAGCGCTCCGGTTCGTAGAGGCGGTCGATCAGGTTGGTGGCCATGATCAGGTCATACCCACTGAAATGCGCCTTGAGGTTGCAGGCGTCCCCCTGCCAGAACTGTACATTCCCGGCCGTCTCTTTCAATCCGAACTCCTCGAGCGAGTGGATCTGGCGGGTCGTGACGTCCCCCTCCTCTACCCGTTCATAGGCAATCTGTCCCTGCGCTTTCAGGGCTGTACCGACCTGGATGAAACGGGCGGAGAAGTCGATCCCGGTGACGTCGTCGAACACCCTGGCCAATTCGAAGGAGGCTCGTCCCGTCGCGCAGCCGAGATCCAGCGCCCGCTTCTGAGGCGTGGAAGCCGTGAAAGCGACGGCATGCTCCGCGCAGTTGCGCGCAAAGTTTTTCACGCCGAAACAGTCCGGCCCGTACTGGAATTCACAGTACTGCGCCACCAGGCTGTCCGTTTCGTAAATATTCTCCGGCATGCTCTCAGCGGGGGCATCGGCTTCCACGTAACGGAACCCCGCATGCTGATAGAAGTGGCGGCGGAAAGCGTAGCGCGAATGGCGCAGGGTCTCGTTCCCCGTCGAGGCCCACGAGCCGCCTTTAATCAGATTATGTTTGCCGTCGAAGGTGGGCAGGGAAAAGTCGTCATAGACCGGATGCGGTTCGAACCCCGTATAGCCGTCAATCGTCGATGACGTCCACTGCCAGACGTTTCCGACGACATCGTACAGCCCGCCCTGCAAGAAGGTGTTGACGGGGACGGAGGAGGCAAAGTGGTTCCAATTGATATTTGCGTTGGTATCGTCGAACCGTTCGCCCGCAAGCGCCGTGGAGCTCTCGAGCATCCTTACCCACTCCGCTTCCGTCGGCAGGCGGTACGCACGCCCCTCCTGCACGCTTTTAAAGCGGCAGAACGCCTGTGCCTCGAGGCAGTTGACCTCCACCGGCCAGTCCATCGGCAGGTCGATCTCCCGGTCCAGCAGGCGCAGCCGGTAGCCCCCCGCTGCTTTCGCTACCCAGAAGGGCGGATGTTTCGCGCCGCTCCGCTCCAGGAAACGCATCCCCTCCTCGTCCCAGTAAACGGGATCTTCATAGCCGCCCGCTTCGACGAAGGGGAGGAACTCCCCATGGCTGACCAGCATCGTCGCCGTCCGGAACTCCGGAACCTCCATGCGCGCGCTGCCGTATTCATTATCCCAGCCGTAATAGGGATCCCCTCTTTCTTTTCCTAGCTGGACGGCCGCGCCGCTGATCACTGTCAAGCTATTCTCCGGCGGCAAGCCGGCGTCGTTGCAGTATTGGAACGCTTCAGAGGGGCGGATCTCCTCCAGGGGCATCTGGCGGTGCAGCACGCTCGACGTCTCGATGTGAATCCGTTCATGTTCGATCCCCATCAGGATGACCCACCAGGGGCTCTCCTGGGTGATCGGCAGCTGCAGCGGAAGGGTATCGATCAGCTCCAGGACCTGTGTCTTTACCAGGGTACGGTACTCCCGTACGGCATCGACTCCGGGCCACTCATAGCGTGAACTGTCCATGTCATCCCAGGCCATCTCGTCGACACCGATCGCGAAGAGGGATTCGAAATCCGGATTGATCCGCTTGTCGATCACCTTCGCAAGTACAAGTTTATTGATAAAGAACGTTGCCGTATGGCCGAAATAGAAGATCATCGGATGGCGGGTCCGTTCCGAACGGCGATAGAAAACGTTATCGTCCTTCAACAGCCCGAAGAGGGCTTCAAAAAGCGAATAAGCACTGAGGAAATCGTTTCGGATCGCGTCGCGTGTCGCCTGCGGATCCGTTCCGTCAAGTCTGACCGGATAGGAGTGAAAACGTTGCAAGGTTTTCCCTTTCTTCGTTTTCGACCAATTCTAACCAAAAAGAGATGAAGTCAGGATTCGGCGGAAAACTTTTTCGCCAGACGTTCAAGAAACGTTCCTAGCGGCGGCAGCTCAAGTGCACCTTCGCGCTGTTTCGGGCCCCACATGGGTTCGGGAAAGTAGCTGTCCTCTTTGAAACGGGCCATGATGTGCCAGTGGACCTGCGGCAGCATATTGCCAAAAGAGGCGATGTTGATCTTTTCGGGACGGTAGTACTCGAGCATCTCCCGCTCGATCACGTCAAGGGCGTCCCAGACCGCCGCTTTCTCTTCGGCGTTGCACTCGCTGAATTCACGTACGGTGCGGCGGACAAAAATTTTCAGCCACGGCACTTCGCTGTCGTGGACTTCTATAAAAAGAAGGGGGAGGTCAATTGTGGCCAAAGCGGTCTTCCGCCCGGCGCTTTTTGTGGCGGCGCGTCTCCGGACCGACGCGGCGGTCACCGCCGTAACGGCGGTCGGGGAGACTGCTTTCATGGTCAAGGTTGTTACGCTTGCGGCGCCCTTTGTTCACACGGCGGTCGGCGACTTCACGGCGCTTTTTCTCGCGACGGTTGCGCCAGTGGTTCGAACGAACGTTAAAAGCAATCAGCAGTATGACGAATAACAGTGAAATCCCGATTGCCGCGTAAACCATGTGCCTCTTTCCTACCCGATGTCCCGGGGATTATATCATACCGAAGCCGGTCCTGCAAACGGCACCAGCGCGCTTCCCCAGGTCAGACCGCCGCCGAAGGCATCGAGCAGCATCATATCGCCCTTTTGCAGCTTGCCGCTTTCATAAAGGTCGTTGATCGCGATGGGGATAGATGACCCGGAGGTGTTCCCGTACTTGTGCACGGTCAGCACCACCTGCTCTTCGCGCAGGTTCAGGGCGTCACCGACCGCTTTGATGATACGGTAGTTCGCCTGGTGCGGCACGAAATGCTTGATGTCATCGGCGCTCATGCCGTTTTCGGCAAGGATCTCCTTGACGTCGCTGGTCAGGGTTCGCACGGCGACCTTGAAGGTTTCGTTCCCCTTCATCTGCATAAAACAGCCGGTCTTCGCTTCCGCGTCCAGTGCGTCATGGGCCGAACCCGTGCCGCCGTTCGGCGTCATCAGCAGATCGGCGTAGGTGCCGTCGGCACCCGTATGCACGTCGAGGATCGCTTCGTCCTTGTTCTCCGTCGCACTGATCACCGCCGCCCCGGCGCCGTCACCGAAGAGGATGCAAGTCGTACGGTCCGTGTAATCGGTAATGGCGCTGAGTTTCTCCGCCCCGATGACGAGGACGTTCTTTTTCATCCCCGACTCGATAAAGGCCTTCGCCATGCTGACGACGTAAACAAATCCCGTACATGCAGCGGAGATATCGAAGGCCATCACCTGGGGCAGGCCCAGTTTGGAAGAGATGATAGTCGCGGTTGAGGGCATATTGAAGTAGTCCGGAGAGATCGTCGCACAGATCACGAGATCGATCTCCTCTTTGGCGATGCCGGCACGCTCGATCGCCAGTGCAGCCGCCTTGGCCCCCATGTCGCTGGTAAACTCGTCGTCGGCGGCAATATGGCGCTCTTTGATACCGGTGCGTTTCGTGATCCACTCGTCAGAGGTATCGACCATCTTCTCCAGGTCGGCGTTGGTCAGAATACGCTCGGGGACGTATGCCCCGATGGAACGAAAAGCTGCATACATGGCTTGTCCTTTTACTTGGCAGTGGCATCCAGGGCGCGTTCAATGTGAACGTTGACCCCGGTATCGACAAAGTCGATCGCCTGTTTGATCGCGTTTTTAATCGCTTTGGAGTTGCTTTTGCCGTGGCTGACGATGGTGCACCCCTTGACCCCGATCAGCGGAGCCCCGCCGACTTCGGCATAATCAAGCTCTTTTTTCAGAAGCTTAAAGACCTTCCGCATCAGGAGCGCGCCCGTGATCGCGATAGGCGATTTGCGGATATAGTCCTTGATCAGGTGTGTGATCGTACTCGCAACCCCTTCGGAAGACTTGAGGACAAGGTTCCCGATGAAACCGTCGCAGACAACGACGTCGACGGAACCATTGAAGATATCCCGTCCTTCGACATTGCCGACGAACCCCTCCATGCCGCGAAGCTTCTGGAAGGCCCCCTTCGTCACGTCGTTGCCCTTGGTCTCCTCTTCGCCGTTGGCCAGGAGGCCGACGGTCGGGAGGGTAATCGCCCACATGTCATGCGCGTAACAGCTCCCCATCACAGCAAATTGAGCCAAATGCTCCGGTTTGCAGTCGACGTTGGCGCCGACGTCAAGCAGCACGGTACGCTTCTTGTTCTTGTTCGGCATCAGCGTCACCAGCGCCGGACGCAGGACGTGCTTGAGACGTCCAAGGCGCAGGGTCGCTACCGACATGGTCGCGCCGCTGTGCCCTGCGGAGACGACGCCGTCGGCTTCACCGTTACGGACCAGATCAACCGCTTTGTAGATGGAGCTCTCTTTGCGCTTGAGCGCATCGGTCGCTGCATCGGACATCGCAATGACATCCTCCGCTTCGACAATCGAAATCTTGTCTTTGAACCCGCCCGGAATCAAAGGCAAAATCTCCTCTTTCTTTCCAACAAGGATCGGCTCAAAACGGTAATGCTTCAGTGCCGCAATCGTTCCTTTGACAATAGGCTCGGGACCGAAGTCCCCACCCATCGCGTCAATCGCGATTTTGACCTTCAATTATTTATACTCGCCGGTTGTCGGATTGACATGGTGCGGCATTTTGTAAGTGCCGTCACTGTCTTTGACCGGACGTGCCAGTTTGATTTTGTAGTGGGTGCGGCGTTTTGCTGCACGCGTGTGGGATACGCGTCTCTTAGGTACTGCCATGTTATTTCCTTTCTTTGTAGATTACCTGCACTTGGGACAGGCGTGATAATCGCTTTCGATCAAAGCGATTTCCGAATCGAACACTTCGTCGAGGTCGATGGTGCCATCATGCATCTCGACCACATCATAGGTTTCATCCTGACCATGAAAAACACCGTCAGAAATCAGAAATTCGACTTTTTCATCCGGCATTATAGCAAAGGAATCGCCGCAGAGATAGCAATCTACGCCAAGACTCCCCTGCATCGTCGCTTCGAGCAGTACCAGACCGCTGCGGTACTTGCGTAGCGTCCCCTCTAACCGTGCACCGTTCTTCTCGAGAACGAAGGGCTGGGGGTCGGCTGTGACGCGACGAAACGGGATGTTCATCTGCGTTAGGAGATCTCTCTCTGTGCGAAGAAGAAGCGAATTTCGATCTCAGCGTTCTCAAGAGAGTCGCTGCCGTGAACCGCGTTGGCATCGATGTTTTCCGCGAAATCGGCGCGGATCGTGCCCGCCGCCGCTTCCTGCGGGTTTGTCGCGCCCATCAGGTCACGATTTTTGGCTACGGCGTTTTCACCTTCAAGAACGCTGACCACCACCGGGCCGCTGACCATGAATTCGACCAGGTCAGTGAAGAAAGGGCGCTCTTTGTGAACGGCATAGAAATCCTGAGCGTCTTTGCGGGAAAGCTGCAGCATTTTCGTTGCAGCGACGCGCAGACCATTGCTTTCAAAACGATCAAGAATCTTGCCGACGACACCCTTCGCTACGGCATCCGGCTTAATGATGGACAGTGTTTGTTCCATTCGGTATCTCCTATAGTAGTCAAAAATAGGGTGGAATTATAGCAAAAAAAAGATCTGATTCTGATGAAATGGGAATTTTTTTGAAGAATTGTGAAAAAAGGGTTGCGCCCGAAGGCGCAAGGGTACATTATTTGATTCGATTACTCAACAACCGGTGTGTGGTCGCTGCGCATGTCGTCTGAGATGTCATCGCGGTGAGACGGGCTTTCGCCGACTGCGTCCCATGTGATACATCCTTCTGTCGGACAAGCAGTTGCACATGCCGGCTCATCGTGGTGGCCAACACATTCAACACATTTGTCGCCGTAAACGTAGTAGATCTCTTCACCCGTCGGGTTATCGTCCTCGTCTACGATCGCCTCAACCGGGCATTCGTCAATACAGGCACCACAGTTGATACATGTGTCGTTAATCAATACTGCCATATTTTCTCCTTCAATTATGGTAGATGTGAAAAAAGTTTAGCGAAAGAACTTTAATGATTCCTAAAAAATGGGGCTGAAACGAGCATGCAAAAATAGGACTGAAGATTGGTAACAGGAAAAATCGCCGAAACGGCGTGCATGGCGGGAAAAACGGCCGTTTTGGCACCGCCGTTTCCCCTCACGACGCCGGTTAGAATCCGAGATAGGCGCGGATCGCTTCGGCTTTGTCGATCTTCTCCCAGGTAAACTCCGGAAGTTCCCGACCGAAGTGGCCGTAAGCGGCCGTTTTGCGGTAGATCGGGCGCAGCAGATCGAGGCTCTCGATGATCCCTTTCGGTGTCAGGTCGAAAAGTTCGCGGACGCACGCCTCGATCTTCTCTTCGTCCACGACGGACGTGCCGTGGGTATCGACCATGACCGAGATCGGCTCGACGACGCCGATGGCATAGGCGACCTGGATCGTTGCGCGGTCGCAGGCACCGGAAGCGACAAGGTTCTTCGCGACGTAGCGCGCCGCGTACGCTGCGGAACGGTCGACCTTGGTCGGGTCCTTCCCGCTGAACGCTCCCCCGCCGTGCGGGCAGGAGCCGCCGTAGGTATCAACGATGATCTTGCGACCGGTCAGACCGGCATCGCCCTGCGGTCCCCCGACGACGAAGGAGCCGGTCGGGTTGATATGGTAGACAATGTTCTCGCTCAGGAGTTCGGCGGGAATAACATGCTTGATCACCGTTTCGATCACATCGTTGTGAATCTGCTCCTGCGGGATGTTCTCATGGTGCTGGGTCGAGACGACAACCGTCTCGACACTGACGGGCTCACCGTCAATGTAGCGGACGCTGACCTGGGCCTTGCCGTCGGGACGCAGGTAGGGGATGATCCCCTCCTTGCGCGCTTCGGCAAGCCGTTCGGTAATGCGGTGCGCCAGGTAGATCGGCAGCGGCATCAGCACGTCGGTTTCCCGGCAGGCGTACCCGAACATCAGTCCCTGGTCGCCGGCACCGATCTCGCCGCCTTCGCGGGAAACGCCCTGGTCGATCTCCGGGGACTGCTCGCCGATGGCATTGAGCACCGCGGCGGAGCGGTGGTCGAACCCGTAGGTGGAGTCCGTGTATCCGATCTCTTTGACAACGTTGCGCACGATATCCTGCATCGGGGTATACGCATGGGTTTTCAATTCGCCGGCAATAACGCAGAATCCATTGGAAACGAGGGTTTCACAGGCAACGTGGGAACTGGGGTCTTTTGAAATAATATCGTCTAAGATCGCATCGCTGATCTGGTCGGCCATCTTGTCCGGATGTCCTTCAGTGACGGATTCGGAAGTAAAAATATACTCTTTAGACACATCTTTCCTTTATCGTAAAATCGGCACCTCAAAAACCCCCGTCATCTCGAGGAGCTTATGAGGTGCCCAGTTGATGAAAGATAGCAAAAAGCTAAAAATCATCGAAGTATAGCCAAAGGGCACTTCCAAAACCCTATACATGGATGTACACGGGTTTGCCTGTGCTGTTTTTAAGTTTTTCGTAACACGTTCCGTATCGGAACGGTGTGTGTCGTACCCGATCTGCCCCAATGCATATGCGGAACCAGCAACGCTGTGCTGAAGCATTTTTAAAGCGAATGCACCTCGTCTAAACGATAATTTTTTTTAAAAGAGTATTTGAATAGAATGTGCACTGTCAACCGCACGGCTGAAACGTTCCACTGGTTTCAGCCGTGTGTTTACACCCATAAAAACAGGAGTTTCAACCATGCTCGTTACACAAAAAGCACCGGACTTTACCGCGACTACCGTTCTCGGCGACAACCAGATCGTCGACAATTTCAACCTCTACGAAAACTTCGGCGAAAAAGGGACTGTCCTCTTCTTCTACCCGCTGGACTTCACGTTTGTCTGCCCGTCAGAGATCATCGCGTTTGACCACCGCCTCCAGGAGTTCCAGGATCGCGGCATCAACGTTATCGGTGTCTCCATCGACTCTCAGTTCAGCCACTTCGCGTGGAAAAACACGCCGGTTGAAAACGGCGGTATCGGCCAGGTCCGCTACCCGCTCGTCGCTGACCTCACCAAAGAGATCTCCAAAGCTTATGACGTTCTGCTCGACGGCGGCGTCGCACTGCGCGGCTCTTTCCTGATCGACACAGACGGTACGGTCCGCCACGCTGTCATCAACGACCTCCCGCTCGGCCGTAACATCGACGAGATGCTGCGTATGGTCGACACAATGCTCTTCACGAACGAGCACGGTGAAGTCTGTCCTGCAGGCTGGAACAAGGGTGACGAAGGTATGAAAGCCGACACTGCCGGTGTTGCAGACTACCTCGCAAAACACTCCGAAGAGCTGTAATATACCAACAGTACGTCGAAGGAGCAAAAGCCCCTTCGACTGCGCTAATCCCCCGAAGGGGACTTCTTCGCTTCGCTCAGGGCGCACATATCGAGTTTTCCTCCTCAGCGGAAAGCTCTCGCGCCTTGCGCTCTCAGCGCTGCGCGCCTTAACTCTTAACTCTTAACTCTTAACTCTTAACTCTTAACTCTTAACTCTTAACGCTTAACTCTTGACAATTTCATCATGCGCCTGCATAAAACGCTCATAGGTCTGCGCAATGGAGCGCTCCTGCATCCGCTGCCAGCCGGCCATACCCATCTGTTGACGCAACACACTGTTCTCAATCATCGTTTTAGCTTTGCTTTGCCACTCGTCGTCCTCTTCGACACTGAGGCAGTAGCCCGTTTTGCCGTGTGCCACGGTGTCGGTGACGCCGCCCTGGTCGCTGACAATGCAAGGCAGCCCGGAGGCCTGCGCCTCCATCACGACCTGCCCCAGCGTTTCGGTGACGGAGGCGAACAGCATCAGGTCCGAGGAAGCATAGAGGGCTGAGAGGTCCGAACCGCCCTGAAGACCCAGCAAGTGGATGTGGCTGTTGCGCCGCCGGCTCACGCTCTCGGCCAGGCTCCCCTCGCCGACGACGATCAGGGAGAGCGGCACGTCGCAGGTGTGCTGCAGCGTCTCGAAGAGGTCGACGACAAATAGGAAGTTCTTCTCGACGCTGAGCCTGCCGACGTAGAGGATCTTCAGCGTGTCGACGGGAATGTCGAAACGGGGCCAGACCGCCGGGTCCCGGTGACGGGGGGAGAAGCGTTCCGTATTGCTCCCCGGCGGCAGGAAGCGCAGTTTCCGCTCTTCCATTTTCAGCTCCCGCTCCAGTACCTCCATATAGTGCTGCGAACGGGAGAACACCCGCTGCATCCGCTGAAAGAAGAAGCGCATGAAGCGCCGCGTCACCGCTTCGGCCATCTCCAGCTTGATCTGCTTACGGATGTAGGAGGGAAAATCCGTATGATAGGTCCCTGCCACGGGGATGCCGCACCGTTTGGCAATCAGCATCGCACAGATTCCCAGCGGTCCCGGCGTTGAGATGTGAATGACATCCGGCGAAGCCGCCTTGACGTAGCGGTACATCTGCATCCACGGCGGGACGATGGTGAGGAACTGCTCCCGGTAAAAGGGCATTCGGACATACCAGAAGGGCCGAAGGTTGACGATGTTGCTCTCAACCTCCTCCCCGCCAAGCGGCGAAGCGCTCAATACCGAGAAACGGCCGTCCCTCTGACGGGACTGTGCGGCCATATCCTGGATGAAACGCGACACCCCGTTGGCGTCGTAGACCGTGTCGCTGATCAGTAATACTGTTGTATCCATTTCGCAATTATGGTGGAGTATGGTTTCACAAACCAAACGAAAGTGACACAAATGGATAACAGCGTCAAGCAGTACCGTTCCGTTTTTCTCTCCGACATCCACCTGGGTTCCCGCCACGCCCAGGCCGATGCCCTGCTCGATTTCTTCCGCGAGTTCGAAAGCGAACAGCTCTTCCTTGTCGGCGATATTATCGACGGCTGGGCGCTTCGCCGCCGCTGGAGCTGGCCGCAGGAGCACTCCGACGTCATCCAGAAACTGCTGCGCCGCGCCCGCAAGGGGACCAAAATTGTTTATGTCCTCGGCAACCACGACGAATTTGTCCGCTCCTTTCTCCCCCTGACACTGGGGGACAACATCGAGGTCACCAACGAATTTCACTTTACCGCTACAGACGGCAAAGAGTACCTCGTCACCCACGGCGACTTCTTCGACAGCATCACGATGACAAAGAAGTGGCTGGCGAAGTTCGGCGACATCAGTTACGAAATGCTGCTCAAGCTCAACAAACCCATCAACCGCATCCGCAGCCTGATCGGCTACAAACGCTTCTGGTCCCTTTCAAACTTCGCCAAGCAGAGCGTCAAAAAAGCGGTGATGTTCATTGATGATTACGAGCAGGTTCTTGTGTCCGAAGCAAAACGGCGCGAATTCGACGGGGTCATCTGCGGCCACATCCATAAAGCGGAGAACCGCAACATCGAGGGAGTGCACTACCTCAACTGCGGCGACTGGGTGGAGTCGTGTACTGCTGTTGTGGAGACGATGGAGGGAGAGTGGAAACTGCTGCACTTCCATCGGCAGCAGGTCGAAGAGGAGCCGCTGTTTCTGGCGGCAGGCTGAGCCCTACTTCTCGCCCCGCTTCTTCGCTTTGAAGAGCAGCGGGGTCCCCTCGAAATTGAATGCCTCACGCAGCTGGTTGGCGAGGAAACGGCGGTAGGTGAAGTGCAGCCCCTTGGGCTTGTTCATGATGAGCGCGATCTGCGGCGGGCGCGTTGCGTACTGCGTCGCGTAGTACAGACGGATCACCTGCCCGTGCATCGACGGGATGGGGTGTTTGCGCATGGCAAACGCCAGCGCCTCGTTGAGCCGCGACGTCGTAATACGCTGTGAGTAGTTGTCGTTGATCTGGATGATCATGTCGTAAAGTTTATGGATGCGCTGCTTCGTCAATGCCGACACCGTGATGACCGGGGCGTAGTGCAGAAACTTGAAACGGTCGCGTACCTGCTGCACGATCTTGTCGTAATCGTCCCTGGGCGCCTTGTCCCATTTGTTGAGTACGATCATACAGGCGAGACGGTTCTCATCGATGAGGCCGGCGATCTTCTCGTCAAGGTCGCGGAACGGCTCGGAGGCATCGAGCACCAGCAGAGCGAGGTTTGCGCGCTCGAGCATCGTGCGGGTACGGTAGAGTGCATAGCGTTCAATCCCCTCGATCTTGCCGCGTTTGCGGATACCGGCCGTGTCGATGAAGGTGATCGTCTTGTCGTCGCGCTCAATCGTTTCGTCGATGGGGTCTATCGTCGTCCCGGCGACGTCGCTGACGACGGAGCGCTCCTCCCCCAGCAGGGCGTTAAGCAGGGAGCTTTTGCCTACGTTGACCCGGCCGATGATCGCGACGCTGATATGGTTCGGGTCCTCGTCGCTCTCTTTCATCTCGTCATTCTCGTCGTAGATGGAGCCCTCTTCCTCGTCCTCCTCCATATACGCGTCGAGGAGATCGTCGAATTCGTCCATCATGTCCGGTTCTGCCGCCTCCAGCTCCCCTGCCTGGGGGATGTAGGGCAGCTGTTTGGCGATCCACTCGAGCAGCGGGTTGATGGAACGGTTGTGGGAGACGGAGATACCGAAGATCGTCTGGGTACCGAACTCGTAATACTCCCACACCTTCTCTTTCATCTTGTCATTATCGATCTTGTTGACGACGAGGGCCATGCTCTTGCCCATCGCTTCGAGTTCGTGGAAGAGCTTCTTGTCCTCTTCGATCGGCAGGTTCTTGCCGTCGACCATGAACAGGATGATATCCGCCTGCTTGGCGGCCGCAATCGACTTCTCGCGTACCTTGTCAAAGAGTTCGCTTCCCTCGTCAAGGCCCCCGGTATCGAGCACTTCAACCTCCCGGTCGAGAACAGTGGCGACCCGTTTTTTGACGTCGCGCGTCGTCCCCGCCATCTCCGACGTAATGGCATCGCGCTCCTTGAGCAGACGGTTAAAAAAGGAGCTTTTGCCTACGTTCGGTCGCCCGATAATGGCCAGTTTTTTCATCAATATCCCAATTGAGGGCTTTCAGAGGTGCCCTTGATTTTTTGCAATTATAACGAAAAAGCGCCGATACCTCTCTGGCTTTGCGGCGCGAAAGTAGCCCTGAAACGCTCAAGTATGGCATAATGATTTTTGTTGAAATCAAGTACAATCTATTCAAAAGGAGCGCACGTGAAGAATCGGTCCAGTTTTCTGGCGGCCTTTACCGTCATCCTCTTGTTACTGCTGCCGCTGGCATACTTCACCGTCTCCTACCAGCTCGACAACCGGAACGATGACGAGGCCCTGCTCAAACGGCTCACCTTCATCGGCGGTTCCATTCAGCGCTATATCACGAATCCGGCGGAAAACGCCGGGATAGAGACGGAGATCGACGAAGCTTTCCGCTCCTCGGAGCTGGTGTATCCCGCCTTGTTGCACCCCGGCGAAGCCGAGAGAACGCTGGCCGGAAGCTACGGCGTGATGAAGGCGTGTTGGGAAACGATCAAAACGGCATCGGGCTTCGCGGACGAAACACTGAAAAAAGAGGGGGAGCTCTGCTGGCTGCACGGCAATCACACGCTTTTTGACCTGCACAACGTCATGAAAGAAAAAAGCAAACGGCTGCTCAATACGCTCTTTATGCTGGGACTTTTCGGCAGCCTGCTGATCTTCTACCTGCTCTACCTTATCTACCGGTACGTCCGTATCGACCTGGAAACCAATCAGCGCATCGACTTTCAGACCGGGCTGTACAATACCCAGGCTTTCCTGGATGAGTGTACGGGACATGCCCTGGCCGCCCGGCGCGAACATGCCTCTTTTTCCGTTATCCTGATGGTCTTTGACAAGGAAGCCATCCACCGGCGAAACCTCAAGCAGCTTGTCAAGGATCTGCACGACAGCTGCCGAAGGGAAGAGAAGCTCTTCCGCCTCTCACCTGCCGCCTTCGCACTCCTGACATCCCACGCCCATGCGGCGGACCTTGTCCCGCTGTCGGAGCGTCTGCAGCGCATGCTCAAAAACGATCACCTGCTTGCCATGCAGACGGAGGAGTACTCCCCCGAAACCGATGCGGAAACCTTCGGGCTGGCCTGCCTGGCCGAAGCCGAGGCACTGCAGAGTTAGAAGGGCTTGACGATCACCATGATGACGATAAAGATCATCAGCAGGGTCGGGATTTCATTGTAGGCACGGAAAAACTTGCCGCTCTTGGTGCACGTCCCCTCCGCCAGCTGCTTCTTGTAGCGCCCGAGGGTGAAATGATAGATGATCAGCAGCAGCGCCGCCGTCAGCTTCGCATGCAGCCAGCCGCCGCTCTGGAACAGCGAAGGATTCAGCGCGATCATCGCCCCGCCGCTCAGGATCGTCGCCCACATCGCCGGCACGCCGATATAGTGGTAGATCTTGTGTTCCTGGATCTTGACGACCTCAACAAAGCCTGCATTGGACGCATACTCGGTGTGGTAGACAAAGAGGCGCGGCAGGTAAAACAGCACGGCCATCCAGCTGATAAGGCTCATGACGTGAAAGGCGAGAATCCAGTTGTAGTATTGCATGTAGTACTCCTAAAAGTTGTGTTCGACATACCAGAGGTTATAGTTCGATCCGCCGCGGCGCACACCGTTGATCGCCCCGTAGATGCCCGAACGGTGCTTGAGGGCGTACCCGGCATAGGTATCGTATAGCGGCCGGTAGCCGACCATGCGCCCCAGGTCGAAATCGAAGGAGATGTCGAGGTAGTTGAGAAAGCGCGAGTTGTGATCGCCTTCGGCCTGGGCTTCGAGTTTCTCGACGTAGGGAATGCCCCAGGCATAAGAGGCGCCCTCCCCGAACCCGAGGCGGATCGTGCGCTCCCACGGCCGGAAGTTCCAATAGGCCTTGATATAAAGGGTCATCTCCATAAAGTCGTTCTGATACCCGTTTTCGAAGAAACGGTTCACGCCCCCTTTGAGGTAGAAGTCCAGGGGAAGCCCCCATGTATCACGGGAAAAACGGTATCCGAACTCGACACCGCCCGCCGACGTATCCGCCGGGTGCTGGTTGCCCATCAAGGAGATAATTTCACCGAGATCGCTTTCATCGGAGAAACCGTATCCGACCCGCACGGAATAGTCGTTATCCTCCGCTGTCACATTGTCGTCTGCCGTTGCCAGTGTTAAAGAGAGTAGAAGTAAAAGAAGTAGTTTCAATGTCGTGCCCCGTTTCATGGGGCAGCATTATATCAGAGAAAACGCCCGACCCACTGCCGGAGCTGCTCGGCGCTGAGGGCGCCGGAAACCCGGTCGACTTCCCGCCCCCCTTTGAAGGCGATCAGCGTCGGAATGGACTGGATATGAAAGCGCGATGCCAGCGCCTGCTGCTCTTCCGTATTGACCTTGGCGAACCTGGCTTTCAGCACAAAGGAAGTCGCGGCTTCCTCAAACGCCGGCGCCATCATGCGGCAGGGACCGCACCACGGGGCCCAGAAGTCGACGATGACCGGAATATCGCTGTTGGCGATCTGGTTGTCGAAGGCGCTCGCGTCAAGGGCAATGGGTTTCGTATCGAGGAGGGAGTGTCTGCAGTGGCCGCAGTTGGCCTTGGCGTAGGTCTCTTTGACCGGGACGGCATTGACCTGCCCGCAGTGGGGGCAGACCACTTTGCGCTTGTCCATGACTCTTAGGCCTCCTGAACCTCGAGGTCTTTGAGGCCCGGTCCGCGGTGGGATTTAAGTTTGTCGTGCAGACGGCGGAGGGCTTTATTCGCACGCTCGACGGCCATATCGATCGCCGCATCAAGGTCGGCGTCTTGCTGGCTAATCACAACCGGTGTGTTATGGGCGATATGGATATCGAATTCTGCTTCAACGCCGTTTTTGACTTTGCTCAGCAGGACATTGATCGTCGTAATATCGAGTCCGAATTTCATGAACTGTTCTTTGGCTTTCAGAACGTGGTCGCGGGTATTGTCCGTCAATGTAATATCTTTTGTGCGAATAGGAGTATTCATCGTAAATCCTTTTTCTTTTTGGGATAAAAAAAGTATAACAGAAGATATCTAAATTGATATCAAATATTCCGCCGTCAGCGGGGCGCTGCGCCCCTTTTCAACCTCTTACGCTATAATGCCGCGACTAAAAGAGGAGAAGCAATGAGAGTTTTTACAGGCATCCAACCCTCCGGTGACCTGCATATCGGCAACTATTTCGGCTCGATCAAGGCCATGGTCGATTCGCAGGCGGAGAACGAGGTTTTTGCCTTTATCGCCAACTATCACGCTATGACGACGGTCCAGGACGGCCGGCGCCTTTCCGAACTGACGATGCAGGCCGCCACCGACTTCCTCGCCCTGGGCATCGACCCGGAAAAATCGACCTTCTGGGTCCAGAGCGACGTCAAAGAGGTGCTCGAGCTCTACTGGTTCCTCTCCTCCTTCACCCCGATGGGGCTGCTCGAGCGCGCCCACAGCTACAAAGACAAGGTCGCCAAGGGGATCTCCGCCAACCACAGCCTCTTTGCCTACCCGGTGCTGATGGCGGCTGACATCCTGCTCTATGACGTCGACGTCGTCCCCGTCGGCAAGGACCAGATCCAGCACGTCGAGATCGCCCGCGATATCGCCATCCGTTTCAACAACGCCTACGGCGACATCCTGAAACTGCCCGAATTCCGTGTCGATGAAAACGTGGCGACGGTCCCGGGCATCGACGGACAGAAGATGAGCAAGAGCTACGGCAACACGATCAACATCTTCGGCGACGAGAAAGCCCAGCTCAAGACGATCAAGAAGATCGTCACCGAAGCCGTCCCGATGGAAGAGCCCAAAGAGTGGCGCGGATGCAACGTCTACAATATCGCCAAGCTCTTCCTCGACGAGGATGAGTGCCTCGCGCTCCAGGAGCGCTACGAGCGCGGCGGCGAAGGGCATGGCCATTTCAAGCTCTACCTGGCAGAGGTGATCTGGGAACATTTCCGCCCCTACCGCGAAAAACGCGCCTACTACGAAGCGCACCAGGACGAGGTCCGCGACATTCTCAAAGCCGGCGCGGCCAAGGCCAGCGAAGCCGCCCGCGAGATCATGGAGAAAGTCCGCAGCGTTACCGGCGCCGCTTACTGACGCCCCGCCCACCCCGGGCGACCTGACTTCATCTTTTTACTCCCCCTTAATCCTGCCTCTGTAGAATGCTGCTCCTGAATTTCATTGAGGATAGAGAAATGATCACAGTTAAAATGGAAAAAGAGTGCGGCTGTTTCAAACGTTCGGACTATGAAGCGGTCAAGACCTTCGAGAACAAAGACGACGCCCTCCTGTATGCTCAGGAGCTCTGCAGCGATATGAACGAGACTTTCTGCCAGAAGCATGTTTTCCGCGTTACGGAAACGGCGGACAACGAAATGACCATCAACCTGGCGATGAACGGCTGAGCCGTTCGTCACACCGCGAAGCCGCCGGTATCGGCGGCACCGTTATCTCCCCCACTCTTCTCTCTGATCAACACCTTTTCCGGCCCTTTTATACCCCGCTGTAGAATAGCCTATGCAACCGCAGTTTTATCTCTGTAAAACACCACGATAAGGAAAGAACAATGGTTACGGTAAAGTTGGAAAAAGAGTGCGGATGCTTCAAAGATGCGAGAAACATTGATTCGGAAATGTCGTTTGATACCAAAGACGCCGCGATGATCTATGCCAAAGGATTGTGCAGAACCATCAATGAAGAGTTCTGCGGAAAACACTTCTTCCGCCCCGCCGAGACCGCGGACGACGAAGTGATGATCAAGCTCATTAACCGCTAAGCGGGCTCCCCGGCCCCGCTTTAGAGCCGGATGGTCGTACGGTTGATGAACTTCTTCTCGCTCCACTGCGGTTCTTTCAGCTCAAGCAGTGAGCGGATTTCGTCATTCACCAGGCGGTAGTGCAGTTCGAAGGTCACCTGTCCGGCCCCTTTGACCATCGGGACTTTGAACGTCTTCGAACCCTGTGCCGGGACGGACATATCATCTGTCGAGCTTGACGCCAGGTGCGGGATCGTCGGTTTGCCCCGTTTGTCCGTATAGTGCTGGGTCATCGAGATGCTCTTCGTTTCGATCACCTTGGAACCGCTGCGGTAGATGACGTCGAGGATCAACTCCCGGGCGCCGAAGCCTGTCGGGATGTTGTGGGGGTTTTCATTGCTGAGCGTCACGATAAAGCTGTCGCCGCTCTTTTTCGCTTCGATCCCCAGGGCATCCTGCCAGAGCCAGTTCGTATGGGCACCGACAAAGCCGTGTTCGCGGACCATACGCTTCTTCGGTTTGCCGTTGTCGATCGGAAGGTTCGACGCGACCCCCTCTTTTTTCGGGCTCATATGGCAGTCGGCGCACTGCTTCTTCGTATCTTTGTACTCTTTTTGCGTGTTGGCAAAGACAAAGTTCTCCGTTGAACGGTCATTGGCGTGGCAGACGAAACAGAGCTGTTTTGGGTCCTTGCCGAAGAAGTCACGGTACTGTGTCTTGTGATATGGGGACTTCGCGTCCTCGATCGGACCGCTCATGATGCCGACCGGGTTCCACTTGATCCGGTGCACGCCCCGCTTGTCCGCCGGAAGGTCATGGTTGATACTGTCGACGTTGTGGCAGACGAGGCAATTGACCCCCTCTGAGAGCGAACTGTCGCTGACCGCGGCATTGACCTCGCTCCCTTCGTCCAATCCCATCAGAACATCGATCTGGTAATTGATGTCCGTCGACGTCACGGCGACGCGGGGATTATGGCAGGCGGCACACTCCACCTTCACGGCGTTGATGGGCTTGCGCGTCTTGCGGGCGTAGTACTCCATCGATTGGCGGAGATACTCGTCATGTTTATAATGTGATTTGGCGTGATAGGAACCGGACCATTCATTAACAATGGCGGCGTGGCAGGATTTACACTTGCTCGAGTCGTGGTATTGTGAATTGAGTTCGGGGGCAGCCTCCGTAGCATACAGTGAGGCGCCGATAGCGGCAAACGTCAGGAGAGTCGCGGCAAAACGTTTCATAACCTTGGTCCCTTTTTAACAGTTTAATTATGATTAAAACTATTATAGGGTGAAGGAGCATCAAAGTCAATTAAACAGATTTTAACGCGCCCGATCGAGCCAGACCATCAATCCTTTTTGGGCATGAAGGCGGTTCTCCGCCTCGTCAAAGATCACACTCTGGGGACCTTCGAGGACCCCTTCGCTCACTTCCTGCCCCCGGTAGGCCGGCAGGCAGTGCAGGAAGATCGCATCTTCCGCAGCAAGCGCCATTTTCGCTTCGTCGACGATGTAGCCGGCAAAATCGCGGACGCGCTGCTCCTTTTCGTCCTCCTGCCCCATGGAGGCCCAGGTGTCCGTCGTCACGACTGTCGCACCGGCAATAGCCTCTTTCGGGTCATTCCCGACCTTGATGACGGCACCGCTCCTCTTTGCCATCTCCAGGGCGTCCGCCAGGATCGCCGCATCAACTTCATACCCTTTCGGCGTTGCCACGCGCAGTTCGAAACCGAGCTTGGCGGCGAGCATCAGCCACGAGTGGGTCATATTGTTGCCATCACCGACATAGGCGACAACAGGGTTCTCCGCCTGACCGTGTTCGATCATCGTCATATAATCGGCCAGCAGCTGCACCGGGTGGTAGCTGTCGGTGAGGCCGTTGATGACGGGGACCTTGGAGAAGGAGGCGAACTCTTCGAGCATGCTCTGCTCGAAGGTGCGGATCATCACCATGTCGCACATGGAGGAGATGACGCGGGCCGTATCTTTGACCGGCTCGCCACGGCCCAGGTGAATATCGCGGTTGGAGAGGAAGAGCCCCTGTCCGCCGAGCTGGTAGATCCCGGTCTCGAAACTGACCCGGGTCCGTGTCGAACTCTTCTCGAAGATCATCGCCAGCGTCTGCTTGTCCAGATAGGGCTTGTGTTCGCGGCGTTTGCACTCGGACTTGATCTGCAGTCCGAGGTCGATGATGGAGAGGATCTCCTCTTTGGTGTAATCTCTGAGGGTTAAAAAGTGTCGCATTTTCTGCTCACGGCGTAACGGGTTTCCCCGGAATGAAAGCGCCCATTATATCGTAAAGTGCGAAAAAGGCTACAGCAGCCCCGCCACCTCTTTGGCGTGGTAGCTGATAATGATGTCCGCGCCGGCGCGTTTGAAGCCGAGCATCGTCTCCATCATGACCCGTTCGTAATCAATCAGCCCGGCCGCTCCTGCGTGTTTGAGCATGGCGTATTCGCCGCTGACGTTGTAGACCGCGAGCGGCAGAGAGGTCGCTTCGCGGATGTCGCGGATAATATCAAGGTAGGCCAGGGCCGGTTTGACCATCAGGATGTCCGCGCCCTGCATCTCGTCCGCGATGCTCTCGGCGATCGCCTCGCGGCGGTTGGCAGGGTCCATCTGATAGGTGGCGCGGTCCCCGAAGGACGGCGTCGATTCGGCAACGTCGCGGAACGGCCCGTAGTAACCGCTGGCGAACTTCGTCGAGTAGCTCATGACCGGCAGGTTCTCAAACCCGTTGCCGTCAAGTGCCGTGCGCAGGGTCTCGATGATCCCGTCCATCATGCCCGAAGGCGCGATCATATCCGCCCCCGCCTGGGCATGGATGATCGCCTGCTGGCCGGAGATGGCGAGTGTCGCGTCGTTATCAACGGTCTCGTGCACATGGTCGATGATCCCGCAGTGGCCGTGGTCGGTGTATTCGCAGAAGCAGAGGTCCGTGACGACGAACATCTCGGGGTGGGCCCGCTTGATCGCTTTGACGGCCGTGGCGATGATGCCGTTCTCGTCCAGCGCATCGGAGCCCACGGAGTCTTTGACGTCGGGAATCCCGAAGAGGATAATGGAGTAGATCCCCAGTGCCTTGAGCGTGTCGCACTCGCGGATGGCTTCGTCGATACTCATCTGGAAAACGCCCGGCATCGAGGCGACTTCCGTCTTGATGCCCTCGCCCGAACGCACGAAAAGAGGATAGATAAAATCGTCCGCACGGACGTGGTATTCGCGTACCAGAGCACGCAGATGGGAATTGAGCCGGTTACGGCGGAAACGTTGGAACATGTTCACCCTTGACAATTTTGCTATAATCGCATTGTAACAATTCCATCGTTAAAGAACTGTTTTTGCTTCAAAATATAAAAATTTCTGATGTTGCCAACCTCCCGTCCCGTTTCGGGAAGTTTAAAGTCCAGGCCTTCAAACAGGGCCATAAAGAGCACCTTGCCATCCTGCGCGAGCCTTTCGGCGACACCCCGGTCGTACGGGTCCACTCCGAGTGCCTCACCGGCGACGCCCTGGGCAGTCTCAAGTGCGACTGCGGCGACCAGCTCGCCTATGCCCTCAACATGATCGAAAAAGAGGGCGGCATGGTCATCTACCTGCGACAGGAGGGGCGTAACATCGGGCTGCTCAACAAGATCAACGCCTACGCCCTGCAGGACAAAGGCTTCGACACCGTCGCGGCCAATCACCAGCTGGGGTTTGCGGCCGACGAACGTACCTACGAAATGGTCCAGTTTATCCTCGCGCACTACGGCATCAAGAAGATCCGCCTGCTGACCAACAACCCGCAGAAGATCAACGCCATCGAGGGGGTCGAGATCGTCGAGCGTCTGCCCATCGTCATCGACCCCAACGAGCACAACGAAAACTATCTGCAGGTCAAAAAAGAGCAGATGGGGCATCTCATTTAATCATGACGTTCGCCCAGAAGATCGCCGCCCTCCCCGACGCCCCCGCGCAGCTGCTCTCCCACCTGGAGCGCTACCGCGACCTGCTCCTGCAGTGGAACAAGGTCCATAACCTCAGCGGCTACAAAGATGCCGCGACGATCGAATACTACCTTTACGACGCCCTTTACCCCGTCACCTTTCTGCCTCCGGTAGCGACGGCGATGGATATCGGGACCGGCGCGGGGTTCCCCGGGCTGATCCTCGCCATGGCGCAGCCGCAGACCCGCTGGACCCTTGTCGAACCGCTGCAAAAACGTGCCGGGTTCCTGCAGTTCGTCAAAGCAACGCTGAACCTGGAGAACGTCACTGTTGCCAACTGCCGCGTCGAGGCGCTTCCTGATCAGCGCTTCGACCTCATCACTTCCCGGGCCGTGACCGATACCGGGATGCTCCTGAACCTCAGTGCCCCCTACCGGGACGCGGCAACAATGCTGCTCTTTTACAAGGGCGAGAACGTCTACAACGAAGTGCCCGAGGATCTGCCCTACCGCATCATCGAGACCGGGGAACGCCACTACCTTCTTATCAACCCTCCCAAGGAGACCGCATGCTCTTGAAAATCCTGCTTGTCCTCGGCGTTATCGCCGCCGTCTATTTCATCTTCTTCAAAAAAAGCACCCCGGTGACCAAGAAACCGAAGTCCGACACGGCTGCTAAAAAGAGCGACGATGACACGATGGTGCCGTGCGAAGCCTGCGGCGTCTTCGTCAGCGTCAAGGAAGCCTTTATCAAAGAGGGAAAATACTACTGTTCAAAAAGCTGCATGGAGGGCGCCTGAGATGCTGATCTTCGGCCACCCGCACCTTGCTTCTGACCCTTTCTACCACATCGACAGCCCCGAAGCGATCGCGACGACCCCTGCGGGCAGTACGGTGCTTTTCGCGTGGGGGATAGCGAACCTCGACCTTGTTTCCTACTGCAACGCGAACGACATCCCCTTCGCCCTCGAAGCCGGGTCCGTGAAAGAGGCGCTCTTCGCCGAAAACGCGGGCGCGCGCTTTATTCTTGTCGAGAGCGCCCTGGCTCCTTCGGTACAGAAGGTCGCCGAGACCTATCTTTTCGATGCGAAGGTGCTGGCCTATATTGAGGATGAGACACAGATCGAGGCGATGGCGTTCGAGGGGATCGACGGGGTCGTGTTCGCCGAAGCGGTGATTAAAGTCACCGGGTAACCACCCCTTTAAGCGCTACTCGATGATCTTGCGCGGCAGGCGGGGATCCAGGCCGACAAGGACCTCGTAAGAGATGGTCCCGGCCGCGTGCGCGTAGCTGCGGGCATCATTGAAGATGAGTAGCTGATCCGCCTCGCCGACGAAGCTGCAGTTGTCCATGGAGACCCGCCCCAGCATTTTTTCGCCGCCGGGTGCGCTGTAGCGGTTCGATGCCGTCCGCAGCAGCCCGTCGGCATACCCGACGTCGTAGTTGCTGACCTGCAGTTGGCGGTCGGCACTGAAACAGCCGCCGTATCCGACGCGTTCCCCCTGGTTGAGCCGCCGCTGTGAGATCTTTTCGCCCCAGAGTGAAAGGATGGGGAGCAGGTCCGGCTGCGGCAGCCCCTCGGGCATCTCCAGACAGCCGTACGCCGCGATACCGACGCGTACCATATCATCATGCCCTTCATGACTTCTAAAGGTCGCGGCGGAGTTCGCGGAGTGGAAGCGGAGCTTCGAGAAACCGTAGCGTTTGGCCAGCATCAAGGCTTCGCGTTTGACGCTTTCAAAGGTGTGCCGCTGCCAGAAATATTCGCTCCCCATTTCGTCCGCACTGCGGTGGTGGGTCATCACCCCTTCGAGCTTCAATCCGTTCTTGCTGATCTTTTCAAAAGCGTGGTGCAGCAGGTGCGGCGGGACCCCGTTGCGGTGCATCCCCGTATCGACCTTGAGCTCTACCCGGCTGCCGGGTGGAAAGCTCTTGATCTGCTCCATCGCATTGATGGTAAAACAGTACGCGGGCATCAGCACTGCGGGCGTATCCGCGAGGACGAGGATGTAATGGAACTTGTCCCGGACCTGTTCCGCTTCGTCAATCGTGCGGACGACAGCCCGGGTGACACCGTATTTACTCGCGACCTGCGCGATCTGCTTCAATCCGTGTCCATACGCATTGTCCTTGAGGACCAGTGCGATCTTGTCACGGCTCTGGAGCTGTTTGGAGATCATATTGAGATTGTGGTGGAACGCTTTGCGGTCTAGGGTGATAAAAGCCATACGACATTATAATGTCATAAATTGAATATAGCGAGCCCAGCAGTGCCCCAGCCGAAACGTCTCCCCGCCGAGTTTGAACCCCAGTCCTTCGTCCAGCTGATCTTTCCCCACGCCGACAGCGACTGGGCCCCCTATCTGGACGAAGCGTGCCGCACGTTTGCCCGCATCGCCGAAGCCGTCTCCCGTTACCAGCCCTGCCTGATCGTCTGCGACGACATCGCCCGCGTTCAGCGCTACGTCGCCCCGGGAGAGAACCGCTCTTTCGTCGCGTACAAGACCGACGACACCTGGGCCCGCGACTGCAGCGGCATTACCGTCGAAACGGAGGGGGGATGCCTGATCCAGGACTTCACCTTTACCGGGTGGGGCGGCAAGTTCGAAGCGGCCAGGGACAGCGCCATGACCGCCGCGATCGCCGGATGCTACGGCGCTCCCACAACTTCGCACCGTTTCATTCTCGAAGGGGGCGGGATCGAGAGCAACGGCGAAGGGCTGCTGCTCGTCACCGAAGAGTGTCTGCTCAACCCCAACCGCAACAGCGCACTGACAAGCCGTGCGGAGATCGAAGCCGTCCTAACCGAGACCCTGGGAGTGAAACGGACTCTCTGGCTCACCTCGGGCTACCTTGCCGGGGACGATACCGACAGCCACATCGACACCCTCGCCCGTTTCTGCGACGCCGACACCATCTGCTACGTCCAATGCACGGATGCCGCCGACGAGCACTACGAAGCCCTTCAGAAGATGGAGCGGGAGCTCCACGCGTTGCGCGACGACCATGGCGAGCCCTTCACCCTCGTTCCCCTGCCGATGACCGAGGCGATCCATTTTGAGGGCGAACGGCTGCCGGCGACCTACGCGAACTTCCTTATCATCAACGGCGCCGTCCTCGTCCCGGTCTACAACGACCCCCACGACGACGAGGCCCTGGCCGTTTTCAGAACGCTCTTCCCGGGCCGGGAAGTCATCGGCATCGACTGCAGCGTCCTTATCCGCCAGCACGGTTCGCTGCACTGCGTGACGATGCAGTTCCCCGCCTGCGTTACTCTGCGCTGCCCTGCATAACGGCTTCGACCTTCTCCGGCGTCACCTCCTGCTCCGTGAAGAGCAGGGAAAAGCCCTGAAAAAGAAAGAAGGCCGACCCGGCGAGCAGCAGCACGATTTTGATGATCTGTTTCGTTTTGTCATTCATGGGCGCCATTGTAACGCATCCTCCGAGAAGCGATAAAAATTTAACAGACTCCTAACACTTTTGCTCTACTATTGACGGTTTTGAATGCAAATGAATGAAGGACAAGAATGAAGAAAACAGTATTGGTTTCGCTGGCCGCGGCCGCACTGCTGGCCAATGACGCGGCAGAGAACAACGCCACGGACGGTGACGTCGCGACACTCGGCAGCATCGTCGTCGAAAGCTCATCGCTCAGCGATGTCAACACCGAAGAGATCAAATCCGCCGACACTGCGGAAGCGCTGGCCAAACAGGTGCCGAGCATCACCCTGGTACGCCGCAGCGGTATCGCCAACGATATCATCCTGCGCGGGCAGAAGCGCGACAATATCAACGTCATCGTCGACGGCGGCAAGATCTACGGCGCCTGCCCCAACCGTATGGACCCGCCGACCTCTCATGTCATCACGAACAACATCTCCTCGATCAGCATCATCGAAGGGCCCTATGACGTCGAACACGCCGGCACGCTCAGCGGCCTCGTGACCGTCGATACCGTCCAACCGGACAAAGGGGTGCACGGCAACTTCAACGCCGGGATCGGCAGCTTCGGCTATTCGAAAGTCGCCGGCACCCTCACAGGCGGGAACGATACGGTCCGCGCGCTGATCGGCGTCTCGGGCGAATGGAGCGGCCAGTACGAGGACGGCAGCGGCAATACCTTCGCCGACCAGATCGACAATGCCGTCGCCGCGGGCACCGCCAAAGCCTCGAATGCCTACCTGCCCTCCGAACGCGACCGCAGCGCCTATGCGAAACGCTCCGTGATGGCAAAGCTCTTTGTCAACCTGGCCGAGAACCAGGAGCTCCGCTTCGGCTATACCGGCAACCGCAGCGACGGCGTCCTCTACCCCAACTCCGGGATGGACGCCCGCTACGACAATTCGGACCTCTACAACGTCCAGTACGTGGCCACGGATCTGACAAGCTGGTCTAAAGAGATCCGCGCCACCTACTACTACTCCTACGTCGACCACCCGATGTGGACCGAATGGCGCAAATCCTCCATGATGATGGGAACGATGACCAACCACCTCACTTCCACGATCCAGGGGGCGACGCTCAAAAACACCACGGCCCTTTCAGACACATTGGACCTGACCCTCGGCCTCGACGGCAGCCTGCGCAACTGGGACGGTGCTTATGACATGAACGGCACCTATATGGGCCCAAGCATCAACGATGCCGACACCCGCAACGTCGCGTTCTTCGCCGAACTGGAAAAACGCTATACCGATGCTGCCTACAAGCTGGGACTGCGTTACGACGACACGGCCATCACCTCGGGGAATCCCGCCCTGCAGGACAACGACTACACCTCCGTCGGCCTCAACCTCTTTGCCGACTACTCCCTGACGGAGAGCCTCGGCCTCTTCGGCGGGATCGGTATGGCCTCCCGCGTCCCGGACGCCCGCGAGCTCTATTTCCAAAAAAGTGGCAGTATCGTCGGTACACCCGATCTTGATCAGACGACGAACTACGAAGCCGACCTGGGGATGACAAACACCTACAGCAATTTCAACCTGAAGACGCGTCTCTTTTACAGCCGCCTGAAAAACTACATCTACTACAACGCCACGCCGACGATCACGCAGAACAAGTTCGAGAACATCGATGCCACGATCTGGGGTGCCGAAATCGCCGGGACATGGTTTGCCAGCGATACCCTCTACCTCGACTTCGGTGCGGCATACCAGTACGGCAAAAAGGACAGTGCGCTCAGAGACCAGAACGGTACTAACCTCGCCGACATCCCGCCGCTCAAAGGCCACCTGGCGCTCAACTGGAACTATCATGATGACAGCCTGGCGACCATCGAAGGTGTCGCCGCGCACCAGTGGGACCGGTACGACGCACAGAACGGTGAACAGGCCATCGGCGCCTGGGCGGTCATGAACCTCAAGATCGATCACCGCATCAACCGCAACTTCAGTCTGATCGCCGGTATCGACAACGTGTTCAACGCTACTTACGCCGTTTCGAACACCTACAAAGACCTGACACTGCTTAGCCTCGATCCCGCCGGGGATGTCATGCTGCTGAACGAACCGGGCCGCTACTTCTACGCCAACGTTTCATATAAATTCTAACGCCGCAGGAGCAAAACAAGGGTACCGTTCGCATCGCGATGTTTCCTTGAAAGCCCCTCCGGCTACGCTGACGCTGTGTCCGCTTCAGCAGCGGGCTCATACCCCAAGGGCACTTCCTCCGGGGCGCGTGCAGTCAACCGCACTTCATTTATTTTTACAAACTGTAAAAGCGACCCTTCGCCTCGCGATATTTACTTGAAAAGCTCGGCTACTTCGCTGACGCTATGCCTGCTTTAGCAATGGACTCATGCCATAAATGTACTACCTCGGGGGCATGCATCTATGGCGCTCTTCCGCACCGTCAAATATCAATGATCTTATAGAAATGTTTACGAGGGAGCCAAACCCTTCAATGAAAAATCAAAGAAGGATAATCTTGGCGAGGCCGAGGAAGCTGAAGAAGCCGAAGACGTCCGTCGCCGTCGTCAGCAAAACGGTCGAGCCGACCGCCGGGTCGATGTTGAGCCGCTTGAGCAGCAGGGGGATGGACGCGCCAAAAAAGCCGGCAATAAAGAGGTTGATGATCATCGCCATCCCGATGACCACCCCCAGCAGCGGCAGCTGGAACCAGGCCCAGGCGATCAGCCCCATAATCAGGGCAAAGAGCAGCCCGTTGAGCAGCGCAACGGCAATCTCCTTGTAGAGCGCCGATTTGGCATTGCCGAACTCGATGTCCCCCAGCGCCATCTGGCGTACCATAACCGTCAGGGTCTGCGTGCCCGCATTGCCCCCCATCGACGCGACAATGGGCATCAGAATCGCCAGCGGGACATAGGCGGCGATCGTCGCATCGAAGAGGCCGATGACCACCGAAGCGAGGATGGCCGTCAGGAGGTTGACAAATAGCCAGCTTGCGCGGTTTTTGAAAACCCCTTTAATATCCTCTTCCTGCTCGACCTCGTCGTTGACCCCGGCGAGGTTATAGATCTGCTCGGTGGCGCGCTCTTCGATGACGTCGAAGATATCATCCGAAGTGATCCGCCCGACAAGTCGGCTGTCATGGTCGACGACCGGCAGCACGGCGAAGTCGTACTGTTCGAAGATCGTCGCTACTTCGTCGATGTCATCGGTCGCTTCGACCGACCGGAACTCTTTGGGTCCCATCTGCGCACGGAACGTCTGTTCGAAGTCCATCAGGATCATATCTTCCAGTGCAAGCGTCGCAACCAGACGGTGCTCGTCATTGACGATGTAGAGCTGGTGGACGTTCTCCAGTTCGCCCTCTTCTTTCAGGCGTTTGAGCCGGGCGATCGCATCGCGTACCGTCTCGTCAAGGGTCGCTTCGAAGAGCTCCGTCTGCATCCATGCCCCGGCCTGGTCATCTTCGTAGCTGCGGATCTTGTCGATATCTTCGCGGTCTTCCTCGTCGAGCTTTTCGTAAACGGCCTCGGACTTATCCTCGTCGAAATCGACGATATCCTCGATCAGCTCTGCGGCGTCATCCGAATCCAGACCCTCGACTGCTTCAGCGAGCTCTTCGCTGGAGTAACACTCGATCGCCTCCTCTTTGAGCTTTTCGGGCAGTTCGAGCAGGACCTCTCCCCGGACATCCTGAGGGATCCGGCCAAGCATTCCCCGGAAATCCTCGGGGTTCTCCTGGTGAACGTTTTTAAGCAGGTAAGCGATCTCGCTGGCATGGGGAAGATGTTCCGTCTTGGCCAGCAGGAACTGCTCGAAGGCGTGCTTGATCTCACTGATGTGTTTCATTGATCTTCCCCCCTTTCAGCGGACGGCAGCTTTCGGGATCGATATAGCAGGCGTTATCGATCGTCTCTACTTTCACGGCCTCCGTCGGATGCGCAAGTACTTCCTCGACCTGGGTATCAAGACTTGCCATCCGGCCTTTGAAGGCTTTAAGTGCCTTACCGCCGAGCTGTTTCGTTGTCACCTGGACTACCCGTGCCGGATTGATCGCCCGGCCATTCTTATAGAGGCCAAAATGGAGGTGCGGTCCGGTCGAAAGCCCCGTACTGCCCACATAGCCGATCACCTGCCCCTGTTTGACGCGCATGCCGCTATGAATGCCGCGTCTGAACGCCTTCTGGTGGGCATACAGCGTCACATACCCGTCGCTGTGACGGATCTTGATCAGCTTCCCATACCCCCGGGTGCGTCCTGCAAAAATGACCGTACCGCTGCCGGCGGCCACGATCGGCGTGCCACGGGGGGCGGCATAGTCCACCCCGAGATGCGCGCGGTAACGTTTGAGGATGGGATGGTAGCGCCGCAGCGTGAACCCGGAACTCACCCGGCCGTTTCGAACGGGTCTGGAGAGCAGGAATCCCTCTACCTGGCGCCCTTTTTCATCATAATAGCGCTCATCGCTGTTGAGGTAGACCGAGTGCCGTTTCCCCCGCATTTCGATCATACCGACCTTCAGCTCCGGCATGCCGAAGGGGCTTCCGAGGCGGTACTTCTGCGTATAGACCATCACCAGCCGGTCCCCTTTGCGCAGATCCCGGCGGAAGTTCAGGGAGTTTTTGAAGCCCGCAACGAAGGCATGCGCCAATGAGCGGGAGCCTGTCGCTTTGAGTATGTCGTAATAAGGGGAGTTTTCGATGGAGAGCGTGATCGACTCCTGCTTGGTCGACGCAATCACCGGGATCGCTTCGAAGGCAAAGGTGCCCGCTTTGCGGTAGAGATGCAGCTGCAGTTCGTCGGAGACGGGGATGAGCACCTGTTCGATCGTGCCATTGCTATCATGCATCACCTGATAGGGCATGCCGGTGCGAAGTTCCTCCGTCAGCTTCTGATCGTCGCTGTCGATATCGTAATAAAGCGCCTGCGGAAGATGGAGGCGCTCCAAGAACATCAGATAGCTCTCACCCTCGCTCCATTTGTACGTTTCCACCGACGACGCCAACAACACCAGGGGCGCCAAAAGCAGCCAAAAGACCCGAACCAAATCTCACCTCCATCCAACGGATGTGAAAGGGTAGCAGATTCGTCCTAAAGCCCAGCTCTAAAGGGTATAAAGAGCCCATTTATCAAGGCTAGGCTATAATTTTTTCCCATTTAGATTGCCAAGGTTTTCAGTGATAAAAGTCTTCTATATTCTTCCGTTATTTTTAGGGTTTCTTCATGCCGGCGCACTGCACCTCTCCCTCGAAAGCGTCTCCGCCGAGAACGAGACCGGTACGATCAAGACGGCGCGCGTCGAACCGGGTGTCAGCGGTTTTGTCGTCCGCCACTTCACACCGAAGCACAGTGCGATCATCGCCAATGCCGTCGCTGAGCAGTATGACGATGCGGCCGGCATTCTCACCGTCGCTTTTTCCGAATACAGCGGTCTGCAGCAAAACTCCCTGCCCCGCGGCGAGTGGCAGCCCCATGCGGGGGACGAGCTCATCCTCGCCTTCGCCTACACCCGCGGCGTACTGATCGCCCCGACGCGTGCCACCTACTTCAAGTTGACGGAACAGCTCGGCAGTGTCGACTGGATGCATCCCGATACTCTGGCGACCTACCTCTCTTACCGGGGACATCCGACGCCGCTCAAGGAAGACCTGGCCGGCTTCTGCACCGTCGCCACGACGGGCCTGCTCTTTCTCTACCTGGATGACACCCTCTTCACCCTGGACTGCCAGAGCCTGAGCCTGCTGCAGATGACCGAGGCGGGGCTTAGCTACGACAAGCCGCAGCTCCCTTTCTACACCCGGGTCGAAGAGATCGATGCCAACTGGTTCGGCAGCGGCAGCGGCAGGCTCGATGCCTATGAACCCCACTACCTCGAACTGCTCGTTGAAAACAACCCGCACTCGCAGAAACTATACGACTTTATTCAGTCACATCCAAGCGCCGATAAGCAATTATTAGACGAATTTGACCTGAAGGGCCAGCCATGATCGATCCCAAGCACCTGCAGCACTTTGCCGCCGTTGTCGGCGACGACAACATCTACAGCGACAAAGCGCATCTTCTCGCCTACTCTTACGATGCGACCCGCGAACGTTTCGAACCCGATGCCGTCCTCTTCCCGCGCCATGAGCAGGACGTCAGCGACATCCTGCGCTACTGCGACGAACACGGCATTGTCATCGTTCCACGCGGTGCGGGCAGCGGCTTCACCGGCGGGGCCCTTCCGAGCCACGGCGGGATCGTCCTCGCCTTTGAAAAACATATGAACAAGATCCTCGAGATCGACATGCAGAACATGGTCGCCGTCGTCCAGCCCGGGGTCATCAACATGGACCTGCAGCGCGCCGTCGAAGAGGTCGGACTCTTCTACCCGCCGGACCCGGCCAGCCAGGACTATTCCACCATCGGCGGCAACGTCTCTGAGAACGCCGGCGGCATGCGCGCGGCCAAATACGGCATCACCAAGGACTATGTCATGGCCATCCGTGCCGTACTGCCCAACGGCGACGTCGTCAAGGCGGGCAAACGAACCATCAAGGATGTCGCAGGCTACAATATCGCCGGGATCCTGATCGCCTCGGAGGGGACCCTCGCCGTCACGACGGAAGTGACCCTCAAGCTGATCGCCAAACCGAAAATGACGAAGACGGCGATGGGGGTTTTTCCCTCCGTCACCGAAGCGATGGAAGCGGTCTACAAAACGATGGCCTCGGGCGTCACGCCGGTGGCGATGGAGTTCCTCGACAACCTCACCATCCGTGCCGTCGAACAGACCTTCAGCAAAGGGCTGCCCGTCGACGCCGGCGCCATCCTCGTCACCGATGTCGACGGCAATCTCGAACCCGACCTGGATTTCCAGCTCGCCCAGATCGAAAAGGTTTTCCGCGAGAACGGCTGTTCGGACTTCGTCATTGCCAAGGACAAGGCCGAAGCGGCAGACCTCTGGTTTGCGCGCCGCAACGCCAGCCAGTCCCTCGCCGTCTACGGCAGTAAGAAACTCAACGAGGACGTCACCGTCCCCCGTTCCGCCCTGCCGGGACTGCTCGAGAAATTCTACGCCATCGCCGAGAAATACGACATCAACATCCCCTGCTTCGGCCACACGGGCGACGGCAACGTCCACACCAACGTCATGGTCGACGGCAAGGACCCCGAACAGGTCAAAATCGGCTACAAAGCAATCGAGGAGGTTTTCCAGGCCACCATCGATATGGGCGGGACGCTGAGCGGCGAACACGGCATCGGCCTGGCGAAGGCCCCCTACATGGGCATGGCCTTCACCGACGAGGAGATGAATCTCTTCAAGGCGATCAAAAAAGCCTTCGACCCCAACAATATCCTCAACCCGAACAAAATGGGGCTCGACTAAACCGCCTCTCCCGGTGCCCCCCCTGCACCGCTTCCGTAAAGTGCTTTGTGCTACAATTTTCGTATGCAAGAGAACATCCACCGCTACTCCTGGAAACGCTTCAGGCGGCACGCCCGCTACTACTGGAACCAGCTCCTTGACTCCGAGCTGACCTACTACGCTTCGAGCCTCAGCTTCTACACGATCTTCACCGTCATACCACTACTGATGATCATTCTCTCCATCGCGGTCACGATGCCGAGTTTCCAGGAGTATTACGCGGATCTGAAGACCTTTCTCATCGAGAACCTTCTGCCCGTACAGTCCGAACAGATCTCCCAGTATATCGACGAGTTTCTCAGTAACGCCGTCAAGCTCAGCGTCGTCGGTTCCGTGATGATCGTCGTCGCCTCCATGCTCTTTTTCGAGAACTACGAGTACATCGTCAACAAGGTCTTCCATACCAAGCGCCGTTCCATCTGGCAATCCGTCACGACCTACTGGACCCTGGTGACATTAAGCCCGATCGCCTTCGGTCTCTCCATCTACCTCTCGACCCGGGCCGCCGCCGTACTCGGCGAGTACGGGGCGACGGCATGGTTCAACCTGGTGAGCATCTTCCCCTACATCATCGTCTGGATGCTCTTCTTCATCATCTACAAGATCTCGCCCAACACCAACGTCGACACTAAGGCCGCCTTTATCACCTCCTTTATCATCGCCGCCGTCTGGACGCTGGCCAAGAACGGTTTCGTCTACTACATCTTCTACAACAAGACCTATTCGACCGTTTACGGCTCCTTCTCGATCGTCCTCTTCACCTTCATCTGGATCTACACCTCGTGGATCATCTTCGTCTACGGCCTCAAGCTATGCTACCTGATAGACCGCGCCTACAAATACCGCCGCGGCCAGAAAGGGCAGGAGCATTTTGACCGTCTTGGATGGAAGCGCAAGCAGGCTTAGAACGCCCCAGGAGATCAGCAGCCACCACCCTGTCTCTACCCTGACCGCGGACACGGGCAGTCCGAGAATCCAGACGATCGGTGCATCAAGAACACCTCCCGCACCGACTGCGTGCAGCAGCAGTGCCAACGGATAGAAGGGTATAAAGAGCATTGTCCAGAGGACGGAGAGCGGATGCAGGGTCGAGAAGGTGCCGAAAATTGCCAGCGCGATCGGCAGCATCATGAGGTAGACCCACACGTGCATCCCGACGAAGGTGAATATTTTGCCCCGGTCGGCGAAAGTGTGCAAAAAAAGAAAAATGTAGTAAACCCCCGCCACGGAGAGCCAGAACCCGACGGAAAAAAGCAGCCGCGGCCAGAGGGCGATCAAAAGTACGGCGGCGATCATCAGGGATTGGAACGAGAGCAGCCGGAGGCCGCGGTCATAAAGAAAAAAACCGATGAGCATCATCGCGAAGGCACGTAACACGGAGGGCGGCAGCTGCAAAAAGAGGGCATAGCCCAACAGTATGATGGCCGTGACAGCGAACAGATCCCTGTGCGCGTTGCGCCAGGGAAACCAGCGCGACTGCAGGGCCCGGTAGGGAAAACGGAGCAGTGTAAAAAGAAGCACGCTGAGCAATCCCAGGTGAAAACCACTGAT
This sequence comes from Sulfurimonas sp. HSL3-1, assembly GCF_039645995.1. Classification (NCBI taxonomy): domain Bacteria; kingdom Pseudomonadati; phylum Campylobacterota; class Epsilonproteobacteria; order Campylobacterales; family Sulfurimonadaceae; genus Sulfurimonas; species Sulfurimonas diazotrophicus. Next base: position 579,719 of record NZ_CP147920.1, on the reverse strand, counting down.
CGCAAGCAGGTGGCTGATACCCAGCTGCCCCAGCGACGTTCGCAACGCGGGCGGCAACGGCGTTGCCGTAAAAAGCGCGGCAAAAAGCGCTCCGCTTCGTCCCTCGTCATGCTGAGCGGCGAACCACTCCCCCGCCCGAAACTTCCATTGCCGTTGCGGCATGACGGCATCGACAGCGCCATGGGCGAAAAAGCCGCTGAGATAGTGCCTGAAATCCAACCGGTCCGTTCGCAGCCAGACCCGTACCCCATACCCCTGCAGGTTCCGCAGGGCCGCCGGGGCCGTCATATAAAAGGAGGCACCCGCCTCGCTGCGCAGCTTCAGCACCTGGTAGGTCCGCTCCGCCTTGCGTTTTTCATACTGCTGCTCGACGGTCGCAGAGATCACCGCATCGTCATAACGGGTCAGTCGCTTATAGGCGCGATACTCCCCGCCCAGGGAGAGAAGAAATACAACGGTCACGAAACCCAGAAAAAGTGCAACTTCCCGTGGGGAGCTTAAAAGAGAAGGGGGCTCTAGTTTCATATAGAATAACTATTTTGGTTTATAGATATTCTATCAAAACTTTTTGAAGCGGGAGTGTCGGAGTATCAGATCGTCGGCATCGAAACCGTGCCGACGTCCATCTGAGCGCTCGACGTATCGACATTCTCGTAGACGATCTCCGTCGCGTTATAGGTCGGCATGTCGATAAAACGGGTCAGCCGCTTCTGGAAGAGCAGTTTGACATGGCCCGTCGGACCGTTACGCTGCTTGCCGATGATGATCTCAGCCTCTTCTTCCTCTTTTTCGACATAAGTAGGCGTAAACTCCTTGCCCTCGGCCTTCGCCGCCTTTTCACGCTCTTTCTCCTCTTTGTAGAGGTAGACGTCGTCGCGGTAGACGAAGAGAATGATGTCGGCATCCTGTTCGATGGAGCCGGATTCGCGGATATCGCTGAGCATCGGGCGCTTATCGTTGCGCGACTCCAGGCCGCGGTTGAGCTGGGAGAGTGCGACGATGGGCATCTCCAGCTCACGCGCCAGCATCTTCAGCCCCCGGGACATTTCGCTGACTTCCAGGTGGCGGTCCCGTGTTCCCGTGCCGCTCATGATCTGAAGGTAGTCGATGACGGCCATCTCGATCTCGGGGTGCTGCCCCTTGAGCTTGCGCAGGCGGGAGCGGAGCTGATTGATATTGACCGAACCCTGATCGTCGACGAAGAGTTTACTCGACTGCATCCGCTCGACCGCCTGGCCGAGTCTTGTCCACTCCTCGTCGTTCATATCCCCGACACGCAGTTTCTGCAGCGGTACGGAGGTATCGACGGAGAGCAGACGCAGCATAAGCTGCTCTGCCGGCATCTCCAGGGAGAAGAAAGCGACCCCTTTACCCTTTTTGAGCAAGTTCTGCACCATATTGAGCGCAAAGGAGGTCTTCCCCATCGCCGGACGCGCTGCGACGATGACGAGGTCCCCCTTGCCGAAGCCCGTCGTCATCTTGTTAAGTTCGGCGAACCCAGTATCGACGCCGACGAGCACGGAGTTGCCCCTCGCTTTCATCTCTTCGATGTAGCGCATCGTATCGATGGTGACCGACTCGGCGTCTTTGAAGTCGCTTGTCTGCGAATCCTGGGTGATCTCGTAGAGCTTTTTCTCGACCATGTCCACGACTTCGCTGCTGGGCCACTCCTCTTCGAGCGCAACCTTCTTGATCTCCGTCGTCAGGGTCAGCAGATGGCGCTTGAGGGATTTGTCCTTCAGCTCTTTGACATAGGCCGCCGTATTCGAGATCGGGTTGGCCGAGAGGATCTCAAGCATCACGTTCTCGTCGAACTTTTTCTTCGTGTTGAGTTCTTTGCGGATAAACTCCTCGTCGATCGGCTCGTCACGGCGGGAGAGGGTGACGATGGCACCGTAGATATCCTGGTGTGCCGGCAGGTAGAAATCCTCGGACTTCAGAATCGCTTCGAGCTCCTCGAACTGGGAGGGTTCGAAGATGATTGAACTGAGCACCGCCTTTTCAAAGGCGAGGTTGTAGAGTTTCTCTTCCATTATTCGTTCCCTTCCGCCATCTTCTCGACCTCGTCGACGAACTTGTCCACAAGCTCTTTCTCCTCCAGGCGCGCAACGACTTCACCTTTGACCATCACCAGGCCGCTCCCCTTGCCATACGCAATTGCAACGTCGGCATGCTGCGCTTCGCCGATGGCATTGACGACACAGCCCATGACGGAGACATTGAGCGGGGCCTTAATGTGCTTGGTCCGCCGCTCTATCTCGTCCACCGCACTCACCAGGTCCGCCTCGATCCGGCCGCAAGTCGGGCAGGAGATGATATTGAGCCCCTCGCCCGCCGCGCCGGAGTCTTTGAGGATGGCACGGCCGACGTTGATCTCCTCTTCGAGCTCACCGGTGATGGAGACCCGCATCGTGTCGCCAATCCCGTCCAGCAGCAGCGTACCCAGTCCGATGGCGCTCTTAACCGTCGCGTGGAACTTCGTGCCCGCCTCGGTCACCCCAAGATGGAAGGGGTAGTTGTTCTTCGGACGCAGCAGGCGGTATGCTTCTACGGTACGCTGCACGTCGCTGGCCTTGAGGGAAACCTTGATATCGGTAAAGCCGAGGTCCTCGAGAAATTTAATATTGTACTCCGCCGAGGCAACCATCCCCTCCGCCGTCTGACCGTACTGCGCATCGAACTGTTTTTCCAGGCTGCCCGCATTGACGCCGATGCGGATCGGGATGTTGCGTTCCTGACAGGCTTTGACGATATCCTTTACCCTGCTTTTTTCACCAATATTACCCGGATTGATGCGGATGCAGTCGACGACCTCCGCCGCCACGAGGGCCAGTTTGTAGTTGAAGTGGATATCGGCGACAAGCGGCAGCGAGATCCTTTCCTTGATCGATCTGAGTGCCAGCGCATCTTCCATATCCGGGACGGCGACACGCACAATGTCACACCCCGCAAAATGGAGGCGATTGATCTGCTCGACCGTCGCTTTGACGTCGCGGGTACGGCTGTAGGTCATCGACTGGACGGAAATAGGCGCATCCCCGCCGACGGGGACATTTCCGACATAAATCTGCTTGGTAGGATAGCGCTTAATCATAGAGGGATTTTAGCCAGATGGGCGTTAGTTTGAGCTTTCAAATCGATATTAGCCGAACTCGATGGGATCCATGTCGATCTCCGCCAGCGGCACCTTCGTCGTTTTGAGCGCCCGGATCAGATCGGTGCTCTTATCGGCGCGCAGCAGGATTTGATAACGGTATTTCCCCGCGATCTTTTCGATCGGTGCTTTGCCCGCACCGACGATCTCAACACTCTTAAATGCGCTGAGCCCCGTCTCCATCTGACGCATCGCCGCTTCGGCGCTCTCGCTTTTTTTATGGGCAAAGAGGACCCGGCAAAGCTTCTTGTAGGGTGGGTACATTCCCTCCCGGAAGAGTTTCTCCTCTTCCAGGAAGCGCTCATACGTATCGACGTAGGCAGAAAAGAACTCAGCATTGAAGGTCTGCACGATGACACGTGCCGCCTTTTTACGACCGCTGCGCCCCGCAATTTGCAGCAACAGCGACAATGCACGCTCCCGTGCTCGGTAATCGCTGAGGCTAAGAAGATTGTCCAGACCCAAAACGACCGCGAGCGTCACCGCATGGTAATCATGCCCCTTGGAGAGCATCTGCGTCCCGACAAGCAGATCAATCTCGTGTTCGTTAAAAGCGTGCAGCAGCTCCTTGAGCTTTTTCTGAGTTGTGATCTTGTCCCGGTCGAACTGCGCCACCCGCCACTGCGGCCGCTGCTCATGGAAATATTCGACCGCTTCCGCCGTGCCCAGACGGGAACTGACAAGGTCGCCGGTTTGGCATTCGGGACAGTGCTGGGGGATCGCTTCGGCGTAGCCGCAGTAATGGCAGCGCACCTGGCGGCGGTAGCGGTGTACGCTCATCCCGACACTGCAGAAGGGGCACTCATAGGTATAGCCGCAGCTGCTGCAGATGAGATACTTGAAGTTCGCCCGGGTCGGGATAAAGAGCATTGCCTGCTCTTTTTGCGCCACAACCGCCTCAATCGCCGATTCAATCTTCGGCGTAATCCCCTCGGCATGGGCTTCGAACTCGAAGCGCCTCTCGCTCTGAAAATGCCCGCCTTTGAGCCGGTAGTGGGGGAATTTCACATAGGAACTGAGCGAAGGGGTCGCACTGCCGAGCACGACCGGGACCTTGAGCAGTTTACCGTAGTAGATCGCCATATCGCGGGCATGGTAGCGCGGCCGCGATGAAGATTTGTAACTATCGTCATGCTCCTCGTCGACGACGATCACTCCGAGATCGTCAACGGGAAGGAAAAGCGCCGAGCGTGGCCCGGCGATAATCCCGGCCTCTCCGCTACGGATCTTCTCAAGCGCCTTCTCTTTCTGCTTCTTCGTCAGTTTCGAGTGCCACATCACCACGGCATCCCCGAAATGCGCCTCCAGGCGCTTCTGCATCTGCGGTGTCAGCGAAATTTCCGGCATCAGGAACAAGGAGCGTTTCCCCTGCGCAAGCATCTCTTCGAAAAACTTCATATATATCTCTGTTTTGCCCGAGCCGGTATCGCCGAATAGCAGGGAGACCGGATGCTTTTTCAGAAAACCAAACGCCTCTTCCTGGCGTTTCGATAGTACAATAGAACCGTGCAGCGTCATACCTGCTTCGTCTGACAAACCGTCATAAGGGACAAAAAGGCCCAGCGCTTCCCCCAGAGAACAAAAATAGTATTCGGAGATAAATCTTGCGAATTCGATTTGCCAATTTTTGAAATAAGTGCTTTGTATCGCAGTGATCTCTTCGGTTTCGAAGGTAGGCCGATCTACCTGCTTTATTACGATACCGAGGCGCTTTCTAGACTGTAGCGACACCTCAACGACCTGACCCTGTTCCAAGGGTATTTCAGACGCGTAAGTCAGTGCAGCAAGTGGGGTGTTTAAAAGAGAAAGTTCGAAATAGGGCATTGGCTATCGTGAAAGGAGAGAAAAAAGTTTCACGATGGCCGCAACGACATCAATTGCCGACAAGCCCGTCACAATAGTCCTGACCGGCAGTTGTGAGATTAAACGTACCGTTTGCAGGAGTATATGTAAAGCTGCAGTTTACATTACCAACCTGGTAAATATAATTCGGATCTGCTCCACGCCAATGGCCTCCGGCCGTCTTTGGTGTCACTGCATACATCAGGATTGTCCCCGTTCCGTTTCCGTCAAACAGTTTCCCGCTTGCAACGCCTGCACCGCTCAGCGAAGAGGGGTAGGACGTCTGCCCTCGCAGGAGGTATTGCTGACGTACAGAAATAATCCCGGAACGGATCGCAGCGACATCTGCCGCCCCTTTGGATATCTGGGCATCCTCTCTTGTCGCTGCGAACTTTGGAATGGCAATAGCCGCCAAAATCCCCAGTACGACAATAACAAAAACCAGTTCGATCATTGTAAATCCATATCGTTTAGCGTACAATGGTTCTTCCTTTCAATGGAATGGGAAATTTCCCTTCGTCAATAACGTCCTGCAACCCCTCGCAGAGACGGTCACTACTCCCATCTACATAGCTCAGCTCAATTTGCTCCACATTCCCGTCAGTGCTTTGATTGATATCAAGCATGACACAATTGGGAATAGTGCCCATGATGAAAGAGACATGCCGTGGTGATTCCGTTGCTTTTCCTGCAATCAGAAGGTTCTTGATGGCTCGTGACATATTCGACATCGTCGGATCAACTGCGCCCCTTGCCACAACATATGCAGCACATTCAAAGCTACCCGTCATGATATCTGTCGCCATTCTTGAAATCTCGGCATCATCCCTCGTCGCAGCCAATTTTGGAATCGCAATGACCGCTAATATACCCAACACGAGTATAACAAAAATCAATTCTATCATTGTAAAGGCAGTTCTCTTCATCGCAAACTCCTATAATTTTATTATACCACCAACTATTATGAATTACATATAACGAAAGCATAAAGTGAACAGGCAATAACTGTTTCAGTGAGTATAATTTTGATTTTAACCAGATAGTTTGAAAAGAGGGATGTTTCCCGAGCATCTGCTCGAGAAGTATTTTTAGCTATTAGCGTACGACCTGTGATCCACCAATATCAAGCGGGCTACCAGTCACATAGGCTTGAATCGCCGGATCATCCCTGACACCATCACAAACAGTGCTTGCACCTGCTGCTGCAGTCGTTACTGTAATTTGAGAAGCATTTCCATCCAATGCAACTGTGACACAGGCAATAGTAGTGTCACACAGCAATGCAGAGGTGCCAGCTAACACGGCAGCGGCTGCGAAAGGGGTAGGTGGAACCGTACAAGCTGTCTGTGCAGGAACACTCGAAATACCTGTATAGGGCTCCCCCATCATTCCATTTTGACCTAACGCAGTCCGCTTCGCGGTAATGTCGCCAATCAGCGTTCTTGCATTTCCAATGATTGACGAGATTTTTGCGTCATCACGTGTTGCAGCAAGTTTCGGAATGGCGACTGCCGCCAAAATACCAAGAATAACGATAACGAAGATCAATTCGATCATTGTAAAACCAGCTCTTTTCATAAGAGACTCCTTAACTTAAGTTTTGGCCACACTCGTAACCTGATGTTATTATGTAATCTTCTTACTTATAGAAAGATTAATGGATTTGTTTATTTTTTACCGTCTACTGTTGCCAATATCGTTTCAAGTCTGCTTTCGAGCTCGAACAGCTCATAGTTTTTGCGCACATACGCCTGTAGCAGTATTTTCAGATCATTATTGGCATCAAGTTTAAAATCTTTATCGAGTTGTTCAAGTAAGAAATCCGCGAAAGCGTCATCGAGGTCAATGTCGAAACGGCTGCGGTTGACGGTGAGGGAGACTTTTTTGCTCATACGCTTGCCGGGGCCTCCGGCTTATCCGAGAATACTCTCGATCTTGTTGACGATCTCTTCGATCTCGCGCTCTTTGGCTGCATTGTCCGCTTCGAGGCGTTCGATCTGGCCACGGTAGGCTTCGTTTTGCGTCTGCTGGTTCATCAGGTCGTTTTTCAGAACCTCATTTTCCTCTTTGAGTGCCTGCAGCTGCGCCATAACCTGTGAAATTTTTCCGCCGAGTCTGTCAACCACGCTTTGTCCTTGCTGTTCCATAATTTCTCTGTCCTGTTTCTCACGTTTGTACGGCGGGAACGTTCCCTGCCGCGCTTGGCTATAATTCTATCACAAAGAGATAAGAGTAAAGGATGATGCGTGGGCAGATTTGAAGTCGTCACCGAGTATGCACCGGCAGGAGACCAGCCCGGAGCGATTGACACCCTTTCCAAGAGCGTCCTCCAGGGGCACCGTTACCAGACCCTTGAAGGGGTGACCGGCAGCGGAAAGACCTATACGATGGCCAAGGTCATTGAAAAGACCCAGCTTCCGACGATCATCATGACCCATAACAAAACCCTCGCCGCTCAGCTCTACAGTGAATTCAAGGCCTTCTTTCCCAACAACCACGTCGAATACTTCATCAGCTACTACGACTACTATCAGCCCGAAGCCTACATTCCACGCCAGGACCTCTTTATTGAAAAGGACAGTTCCATCAACGACGAGCTCGAACGCCTCCGCCTATCGGCCACAGCCAATCTGCTCAGCTACGACGACGTCATCGTCATCGCTTCCGTCTCCGCCAACTACGGTCTGGGGGATCCGGAGGAGTACGCCAAGATGGTCCAGATCCTCGAGGTCGGACAGGAGATCGGGCAGAAGGAGCTGCTCTTGCGGCTCGTCGAAATGGGCTACAGCCGCAACGACACCTACTTCGACAGCGGTCACCTGCGCGTCAGCGGCGACGTACTTGACATCTATCCGCCCTACCTCGAGGACGAGGCGATCCGGGTGGAGTTCTTCGGCGACGAGATCGAAGCCATCTACACCTTCGAGGTGATCGCCAACAAAAAGCTCGAAGAGAAAGAGAAGGTCACCGTCTACGCCACAAGCCAGTTCACCGTCGGGCAGGAGAAACTCTCCCGGGCCGTGAAGACGATCGAGGATGAACTCGGCGAACGGCTGGACAATCTGCTCGCCAACGAAAAGATCGTCGAGGCGCAGCGATTGAAGCAGCGCACCGAGTTCGACCTGGAGATGCTGGAGACCGTCGGCATGTGCAAGGGAATCGAGAACTACTCCCGCCACCTCACCGCAAAAAAGCCGGGCGAAGCCCCCTACACCCTGCTGGACTACTTCTCAATCAACCATGACAAGTATATGATCATCGTCGACGAGTCCCACGTCTCCCTGCCACAGTTCCGCGGGATGTACGCCGGCGACCGCAGCCGCAAAGAGGTGCTCGTCGAATACGGCTTCCGTCTCCCCAGCGCCCTGGACAACCGGCCGCTCAAGTACGAGGAATTTATCAACAAAGCGCCCCACTACCTTTTCGTCTCCGCCACCCCTGCCGAAGTCGAGCTGGAGCTCAGCGCCGTCAAAGCCGAGCAGATCATCCGCCCGACGGGGCTGCTTGATCCGCAGATCGTCATCAAGGATTCGGACAACCAGGTCGAAGACCTCCACGACGAGATCAAAAAGACCGTCGAGAAGGGCGACCGTATTCTCGTCACGGTGCTGACCAAGAAGATGGCCGAGTCGCTCACCACCTACCTGGCCGACCTCGGCATCCAGGTGCAGTACATGCACTCCGATATCGATGCCATCGAACGCAACCAGATCATCCGCAGCCTGCGGCTGGGGGAGTTTGACGTTCTCATAGGGATCAACCTTCTGCGCGAGGGGCTGGACCTGCCGGAGGTGAGCCTCGTCGCCATCCTTGACGCCGACAAAGAGGGCTTCCTGCGCTCGGAAACCTCCCTGATCCAGACCATCGGCCGCGCGGCGCGGAATGCCGAAGGGCGCGTCGTCCTCTACGCCAAGAAGACCACGCGTTCCATGAAGGCCGCCATCGACACCACGACCCAGCGCCGCGAAAAACAGATGGCCTACAACGAGGCTCACGGCATCACGCCGACGACCGTCAAACGCAAGCTCGACGAAAACCTCAAGCTCGAAGAGACGGGCAAACTCTACAACAAACGCAAGAAAATGGAGAAGATGCCGGCCGCCGAACGTAAAAAGATCCTGGCCGAACTGAACCAGAAGATGAAAGAAGCAGCCAAGAAGCTGGAGTTTGAAGAGGCAGCACGTCTACGCGACGAGATCGCCAAGATCCGGCAGCTCTAAACCCGCTTCTTTGTTGCCCGGCTGAGGTAGAACCAGATGAGCCCACCCAACACAACGATGATCAGCGGCGCGATATAGGGACGTTCGACGATCGCCTCGTACACCCCCATGATCGGTTTGCCCGCAAGGTAGCTTCCCAGCCCGACGACCAGCGTCCAGAGCAGCGCCGCGAAAAAGTTGAGAACGGAGAAGCGCGTAAAGTCATACTTCGTGATACCGATGGCCAGCGGTATCAACGTTTTGATGCCGTAGACAAACTTCTGCATGAAGATGATCCAGCTGCCGTGCTTTTTCATCAGCATATGCGACAGAGCCAGTTTGCGGCGGTGTTTATGAAAATAGTTCAACACCTCTTTTTTATGGTAGCGCGCCATGTAAAACAGCAGCGTATCTCCCAGGAAGTTTGAGACCATTGCAACGGCCAGAGCAGTGGCAAGATCCATCTTACCCATGTAGGAGAGGACCCCGGCTGCCATCAGGCCGACGAAGCCGCCACCGAGCGAGTAGAGAAAAAGGGCAATATAGCCATACGTCGTCAAGTTGGAGAACATATCTTCCATATAGTGTCCGAAAAAGAAATTTGGGGGATTATACTCTAAAGAGAAGAAGGAAAGGTCAACGGGGAGACCCCCGCCGTCATATCAGGACTCGATCTTCGGTCCGGCTTCGTGGTAGTCGAATTCGTGGCCGCTACCCTCTTCGTATTTGTGGAAGTTGTCGATGAACATCGCCGCCAGGCGATCGCGAGCGGCATCGAACTCCGCTTTGTTGTCCCAGGCGTTGCGCGGATTCAGAACCTTCGGATCGATATCGCCGAGGGCTTTCGGAACCTGGAGGCGGAAGGTGCGCGTCGTATCGAACTCGCAGTCGTTGATGGAACCGTCAAGAATCGCATTGATGCAGGCGCGGGTATCCTTGATGCTCATGCGGCTTCCGATGCCGTATGGGCCTCCCGTCCAGCCGGTATTGACCAGGTAGACATTGACGCCGTGTTTGTCGATCTTCTCACCAAGAAGCTTCGCATAGACCGTCGGGTGCAGCGGCAGGAATGCTTCGCCGAAACAGGCGGAGAAGGTCGCGACCGGCTCGGTAATCCCACGTTCGGTACCTGCAACCTTGGCCGTATAGCCGCTGAGGAAGTAATACATCGCCTGCTCTTTGGTGAGCTTGGAGACCGGGGGCAGTACACCGAAGGCATCCGCCGTCAGGAAAATGATGTTTTTAGGATGCCCGGCCATCAGGTTCTGCTGGCGGTTCTGGATGTGCTCGATCGGGTAGGAGACGCGGGTATTTTCCGTTTTACTGCCATCACCGTAGTCCACCACACCCTCTTCGTCGAAGACGACGTTCTCCAGCAGGGCACCGCGGCGGATCGCTGCGTAGATCTCCGGTTCGTTCTTCGGATCGATATCGATGACTTTGGCGTAACAACCGCCTTCGAAGTTGAAAACCCCTTCGTCATCCCAGCCATGTTCATCATCACCGATCAGCGCGCGGTTCGGGTCGGTGGAGAGGGTCGTCTTACCTGTACCGGAAAGCCCGAAGAAGAGCGCCGTATCCCCGTCCTTGCCGACGTTGGCGGAACAGTGCATGGCCATCTTGCCTTCAAGCGGCAGCCAATAGTTCATCATGGAGAAGATTCCTTTTTTCATCTCCCCGCCGTAGAAAGTACCGCCGACGATGGCAATATTTTCTTCAACGTTGAACAGGACAAATACCTCGGAATTGAGCCCATGCTCTTCCCACTTTTCATTGACAGCTTTACAGGCATTGAGCAGTGTGAAATCGGGGGTGAACCCTGAAAGCTCCTCCGCCTGCGGCACAATAAACATGTTGCGAACGAAGTGAGACTGCCATGCGATTTCGGAGACGAAGCGGATATTGCGGCGGCTGGAGGCGCTGGCGCCGCTGAAGAGATCGTTGACATAGAGCTTTTTGCCGGAAAGCTGTTCGATGGCGACGGCATAAACCTCATCGAACACCGCTTTGGAAACAGGCTGGTTTACGTCGCCCCAGGCGATATACTTGTTGGAAGGCTCTTCAAAAACAAAGAATTTATCCTTGGGACTGCGGCCGGTAAAAATACCGGTATCGACCGTGGTCGCGCCGCTGCTGGTCATATGACACTCGCCGTTCTTGAGCTCATGATCGATCAGATCGTCCATGGAAAGGTTATAAAAAATCTCTTGGGTATTCTTAATGCCTAATGCTTCCAGTGCTTCCGCATTTATCATCTTGTCTGCCTTCTCTCTTTTGCTGTTCTTATATGGTATTTAGCCCACCGTTTGCTTTCGCTTAAGACACTGTGTGCGGGCCGCATACAAAAACGAAGTGTGGAATTATACGTCGTTGAAGGCATAACCATCCTGAAAGAGAGAAGTTAAGCTGCCCCATTCGGTTTCAAAGAGCCCTTCTCCTGCCCCAATCTCCCTTATTATAAAGGCGTTGAGTATACGGGCAATTTTTCATCAGCCGGCAGATTATTTGCCACTTTCCTAGGCTTCACAATCCCTCCACAATGATTTTCTATACTGCCTGTATCAAAACATTAGGAGATACACAATGAAAAAGTCACTGTTACTCATCACCATCCTCGGTGTCGCGCTCAGCGCGGCGGACGGACAAGCTCTCTTTAATAAATGTGCCGCCTGTCATGGTGCCAACGGCGAAAAACATGCCCTGGGTAAAAGCAAAGTCATCAACACGATGACACCCGCCGAGATCGAAACTGCCCTCAACGGCTACAAGGACGGAACATACGGCGGATCGATGAAAGCGCTGATGAAGGGGCAGGCTGCCTCCCTGGACGAGACGCAGATCAAAACGATCGCCGAATTCATCGGGGCCAAGTAAGCCTGAACGCCGTCACTTTCCCCTCCGTTTCCACCGCGATGCGGATACGGTAGCGCGCTGCAATCTGTGCGACAAGGTGAAGGCCGATACCAAAACCGCCCCGGCTCTCGTCGGCCCGGGCGAAGCGCTCAAATATATGAGAGAGTTTCGCTTCGGGGATCGGTACCCCGGTATTGGCGATCTGCAGAACATTCCTCCCGATCTCTACCGATACTTTCGTCTCCCTGTCACTGTATTTGACCGCATTTGAGAGCAGATTATCTATCAGGCGCGCTGCCAGTGTACGGTCCATGACGACCCCCATCGGTGCACTGACACTGATATCAAGCTTCAACCCTTTCGCATCAAAACGAGTCTGGAAATACTCCAGGCGTTCATGCACAAAAGCCTCCATATCAATCGGAACGTCTTCGATACGTACATCACGGCGCAGCAGCAGAAAGGTCAGATCATCATAAATCGACCCGATCGTCCGCGCGGCCGTTTCAATGCGGGCGATCTTTTTACGCTGTTTTTCATCCAGTGCCGCCGTATCAAGACGCTCGACATTCGTCAGGATGGCCGTCACCGGCGTATTGAGCTCATGGGTCGTATCCTTGATAAAACTGTCGAGCAGCGCCACCGCCTCTTTCATCGGACGGAGGAAAAGTCGTGACAGTCCCACCCCGGTCAACAGCAGCAGCACAAACAAAATCGCGCCATACATGGCCGCGCTGCGCCAATAGAGCTGACGCCACAGCCCGTCGTCCACCGTCATCATCACCGTTTTGCCGTCTTTGAGTCCGTAGGAACCCATCGGTATGATCAGGTAGATCATGCCGGTGCTTTCGTGAATACCGGGTGCGAAATCCGGCGGCGGCATCGGCAGATTGCCTCCGACCCGTTTGCCCCCAAGATAAAAGGCCGTGTCGTAGGCGGGGTCCTCCGGAAAGTCCGCCCGTTCTCCCTGCATCCATCTGATCAGGTTCGGCAGGTAGCTCTCCCCTTCGAGCTGCATCGCCAATCGGTGTGATGAGAGCATTTCCGCCTTGGAGGTCTGAAAGTAAAGCAACCCCAGCAGTGCCAGGATGGCAAGCCCCATCAGGGTATAGAGCAGGACAAAAGCGCGGAACGTCCGGTTCTCAGCGAAACTGATAGCCCGTACGTTTGTGACTGATGATACGGTCTTTGCCAACAGCACTCCTGAGGGTTTTGATGTAGGTGCGAAGCGCCTCCTCGCTGGGGCTCTCGTCAAAGCCCCAAAGGTGCGCGTTGATCACTTCGTGGGTCACGACGTCACCGCGGCGCTGCAGCAGCAGTTCCAGGAGTTTTCGCGGTTTTTCGGCCAGTTTGACCGGTTCCCCGTTGTCGTAGAGCAGTGCGTTTTGCAGGTCAAAGGCCAACCCGCTCCCTAGATCCATCTTTTCGCTCACGGGGTGGGAGAAGCGGCGGCGGAGCATGCTCTGGACCCGCAGCAGCAGCTCCTTGAGCGAAAAAGGTTTGCGGACATAGTCATCCGCACCGCTCTCGAACCCCCGTTCCGCATCGGCGGCGCTGTCGCGCGTCGTCAGGAAAAGCGCCGGGGTCTCAACACCGCGTTCCCGCGCCTCCCTCAGTACCTCGAAACCGTTCTTTCCCGGGACGTTGACATCCAGAATCAGAAGATCGAAGGTGCGCTCATAAAGCTGATCTTCCGCGCTCTCGCCGTCGAAACAGCCGACTACGTCAAACCCCTCCTCTTCAAGGTATTCACTCAGGGTTTCATGCAGGGCCGTATCGTCTTCGAGCAGCAGGATTGTCGCATTCTTCATACGGTTGATTGTATCAGGATATGGTAAAATTGTCGACAATGCAACGAACGCTCATCCGGTTACTCCCGCTTCTTATTATCCTGCTTGTTACGGGCTGTGTCAAAAAACCGGTGCCGGAGTCCGTGCCCGACCCCATGACGGAAGCGTATCTTCTTGAGCACATGCAGGTCTCCTATCCGGAAAGCAACCTTGTCAGTATCGTGCCGCCAAGCCGGCTCTCCTCCCCCCGTTTTCTGGGAGAGCGTGCGGCCATCAGTACGACTTTTACCGTCCAACTCACCCTGGACGATGCGGGCGAAGTGACCGACATCATTCCCACGCGCTATCTCCTCCTTTTCAGTCTCAGGGCAACTGCCTGGGGCGGGTTCAAAAAAGCCATCGATACTGCCGGAAAGCAGCATGATGTTTTCCCTTATACCTCCCAAATCCGTGACGGGCTCTATTACGACAACTTTTACATCAGCGTACCGAGGGAGTGGCTTGAAGCAGCAGCCCAGACGGAAATGACCCTGCTCTTCCTGGGGCCCAAAGGCGAGCTCACCGTTTCCATCCCGCCCGTCTACCCAAAAGCCCTGCTGCACTATATCGATAGCGGAGCCTTCCACACTGCTGCCGCTGCTCCCGACAACGAATAGATCCTTTTTCTCCGCGTCGGCTCCTGCCGTGTTCTTCCCCGTTTTTTTGCATTTTGAAAACAAATCCGCTACAATGAACAAAACCGAACAGGAATGCGGAAAATGACCCTGGTACGCAAAAACAACCGGTCCCTCTCCTACTACAAGATCGTCCTCTACCCGACGCTATTCAACGATTATCTTGTTATCCACCACTGCGGGCTTCACTGTTCAAAATCATCCAAAAAGCATTACTTCAGCAGCAAAAAAGAGGCTTTGCTCAGTTCGCTCAACATCATCTCCGCCAAAAAAGCGGAAGGCTTCGAACTCCTCTCCTCCTAAATCCCTTCGATACCGTATCCTACCGCCAGGAACATCAGAAGCGCTGCGCCTCCGGCCAGCAGTGCATAGGGCAATTGAGTCCGTACATGGTCGATGTGATCACACCCCGCCGCGAGGGAAGAGATGATCGTCGTATCGGAAATAGGAGAACAGTGGTCCCCGAACACCCCGCCGGAGATCACGGCACCGATCAGCAGCGGCATATAGCTCTCCCCCGCGGCCCCCATTACCACGGCAATGGGCAGCATCACGCTGAACGTTCCCCAGCTTGTCCCCGTCGCAAACGCCATGATCGAGGCCAGTACAAAGACGGCAGCGGGAAGCCAGGCATGGGCCATCCCCTCCTCCAAGAAACCGGCAAGGTAGCTTCCGGTCCCGACCAGATCGATCACCTTCCCGATCGCGAAAGCGAATAGCAAGATCGCGGCGATCGGGATCAGTGCACGCGCTCCGCTGACGGCTGCGTCCCAGTACTCCTGCCACGATATAGCCTGTTTCAGACGGTATTGCAGCGCGATCCCGCCCAACGTCAACAGCATCGTATAGAAAACGGCACTGCTTCCGCTTCCTTTGAGCAGATCGCCGCCGCCGGAAATCCATAAGAAAAGGAAAACCCCTGCCACCATCAGCAGCAACGGAACGATCATCAAGGAAGCATCACCGTGCCGTCCCTCCTGTTCATAGGGCCCATGCTCTGCACTGCAGCGTCGCATCGGCCCGATATCCCACTCAAACCAGATCACCGAAAAGGTTAGCACGAGTGCAATCATGGCGTAGAAGTTGAACACCACCGAATGGACAAGGATATTGACCGCATCCCCGTAGAGATAGCCCGCGGCGATCTGCGTCGTAATCAGCCCCAGCAACAGCGCCCCCCAGCCGTTGATAACGAGCAGGGAACAGACTGGTGCCGCCGTGGAGTCGCAAACGTAGGCCAGTTTTTCGCGGCTGAACCCGAAACGCCCCGCCAGGGGTCTGCCGATGGCACCGGCGATCAAAGAGGTAATTGAGGATTCAATGAAAATGACAAGCCCTGTCACGTAGACCAGCAGCAGCGCGCCGCGCCGGGAACGGAGCATCTTGT
Organism: Sulfurimonas sp. HSL3-1; assembly: GCF_039645995.1. Classification (NCBI taxonomy): domain Bacteria; kingdom Pseudomonadati; phylum Campylobacterota; class Epsilonproteobacteria; order Campylobacterales; family Sulfurimonadaceae; genus Sulfurimonas; species Sulfurimonas diazotrophicus. The sequence goes on along the minus strand of NZ_CP147920.1, from coordinate 563,820 downwards.
AACGCTCCTGTAGCAGATGGACGAACCCGTCAATCCCGCCCGATCGCCGCACAAGCTCCATGACCGATCCCACCAAAACGGCGAATCCGAGGGTCTTTAATATCCACGGCGTCGTAAAGAGCCCGGCAAAAAGCGCTCCTATTTCGATGACAGCCGCTGCCGGATCGAAATGGGTATAGACCAGAATCCCGGCCAGGGTGCCGACCGCCAGGGAGAGCAGCACCTGCCGTGTCAGCAGAGCCAGCACGATTGCCGCAACAGGCGGCAGCAGTGAAAAAACGTCAGGCGTGTAGGTCACAGGGCCATCTGCAGTCGTTTGATACCGGCCCGCCCGAACTGATCGTCGTAAAGCTCGCTTCGCTTCTCGTCCATCACTTCGAAGCCAAGCTTTTCATAAAGGATCTGCGCGTCCGAAGAGCCTATTTCCACCATCGTTTGTGCCTTCCGGTAACCTTTCAATCGCGCGGAGAGCAGGCTCTTTTTGATCAACTCCGCAAAGACGGTAAGGGGGTTGTACCCCTCATTCACTGTCATAAAATCCACGACCCAGGTCTGGCGGTCAATCTCCGGTTTGACCAGCAGAAAAGTAGCGATCCTTTCCTGGTAGCCTTCATCGACGCCCAATTCGGCCAATGCTTTCGTAAAGACGTCATGGGTCGCCACCCGGGGTTCATACCCGCAGATCGTTCCGGCCACGGCACCGCCGGACACCGCAAGAAGAAAATTGCTGTAATGGCAGTAGCTTTTGGTTGTAGACAGCGCCAAAGCACGCAGATGCTCTTTCAAAGCCCCGTTATCCGACGTTTCGAAAATCAGGTCAAAAATACCGATCTTCTTCCCGGCCCTCGAGCTTGTAAGCATAGCGTCTGCTACGATATCGGCGTCATTTTCCGTCGCTTTTCTGACACTCAAATTCATCTGCGTCCCTGCCGTCTATGTTATGATGTAATCACCATTTTATCGTTATGAGGTAAGTGTACCACGAGATGTTACGTTTTGCAAATATGATTTATCTGTTTTCTTATGTGATAAGTGTGACAGTTTACGCGCACGACCAGCTTCTGCTTGTCGTGGCGGAAGACATGGACCGTTCCACTGCACTCCTGCAGCGTTACACCGCTGTTTCCGGCGGATGGGAACCGGTCGGCGAAAGGGTTCCTGTCAACCTCGGTCAAAACGGACTCGGCTGGGGTATCGGGACCATAGCGCTGCCCCACGCCCCCTCCGACCCGGTCAAACATGAAGGGGACGGTCGGGCACCCGCGGGCATCTTTGCCCTGGGTCCGGTCTTCGGCTATGCCGACAAAACCGCGTCAGCCATGCCCTACCTCCGGGCCACGCCGGACCTCGTTTGCGTCGACGACAGCCGCGCAGAAGCCTATAACCGCATTATCCGCGTTCGGCCGGGACACGCCTTCGGAAGTTTTGAGTGGATGCGGAGGGAGGACGGGCTTTACCGGCAGGGGGTCGTTGTCGAACACAACAGGGGAGCCGAAGCCGGGCGCGGCTCCTGTATCTTTTTGCATATCGAAAGAGGCGCCGGTGCCGGTACGGCCGGATGCACGTCGATGCCGGCAGAGGCGCTCGCAACGATCATCCGCTGGCTCGACCCGGCAAAGAGCCCCTTGCTTGTGCAGATTCCCCGTAAAAGTCTGCCCGACGCCCGGCACTATTTCAAAGGCATCGGCGAATAGTCCCCACCCGCACATTCTGCAGTTTCGGTCAGCCTAATGCATTGCGCTGAACCCCGAATCTTCTATTGCACGTCTGCCAGATACTGCAGCACCGTTCGGCGCGATACGGTTTCCCCCCGAAGCAGGGCACGTGCAAACCCGTCCGTCTCACCGACGATCAAGCAGTGCTCTTTCGCACGGGTGATCGCCGTATAGAGCAGTTTCCGGTCCAGCATCGCATAGTGACTGAAGGTCAGCGGCATCGCGACAGTGCCGTACTCCATTCCCTGGACTTTGTGCACGGTCAGGGCGTAGGCAAGCATCAGATGGGAGGTGAGTTGTGTGTAGTCGTAGCAGACGACCATCTCCTCCAGAGGATAGACGACGTAGACCTGCTCCGCCTCCTCGTCGATCCGGAACAGCAGCCCCAGCATCCCGTTGAAAATACGGTGCTTCTCCGAAGGGGCTTCCGCTTTGTACCCCTCCTGGCTCCAGGCGGGCATATTGTCGTTTTTCGTGTGAACGACCTTATCCATCAGTGCAAACCGTCTGTCGCCCCGCTGAACCGTCTGGCGGGGAGAGGGGTTGAAGTAACCCTGCAGCACCCGGTTGAGGTTTTCGGTGCCGAGGGTCCCGCCCTTCATCGGGCTGATCACCTGGAAAGCCGTCAGATAGGGATAGAGCTCTTTGGCTTTCAGGTGTTCGCGGCAGACCGGGATCATGCCCACCGCCGCTTCCGCCAGGGCAGCCAGCACCGCACCGGCATGCGCCTCACGGTCGGGAAACTCCCGCGAAGCGATCGGCAGGAAACGGAAGTCGTCGTACTCACCGAAAAGTGCGGGGATCTCGCTGTGTCGCACGGCATCGGCGATGGCCGGGATCGCCTGTGTCTCGCTTTGGCGGTAGATCTTCGTCAACGTCACCACCGGCATCAGTTTGAAACGGATGATGTCACCCAGCACATCCCCCGCACCGATCGGCGGGAGCTGTGCGTCGTCGCCGACAATGATGAGCGTCGCATCGCGGTGGCACTTGCTGAGCAGCCGGGCGAAAAGCGGCGCGTTGATCATGGAGGCTTCATCTATGAGGACGACCTTGTAGGGCATATAGTCGCGCTCTTCGAAGCGCACCAACAGGCTCTGAATCGTCGCACTCTCATACCCGCTCACCTCTCCGATGCGCTGCGACGCAATCCCGCTGAGCGCACAGGTGATCACCTGTTCACGTCCATGCCGCAGTGCCAGGAGGTCCAGCAGCAGCTTCGCCGTCGTACTCTTCCCCGTCCCGGCATACCCTACCAGACAGAGCAGCCGCGTTCCCCCATTAAGCGTCTCGAGCGCTTCGCGCTGCTCCGCCCCCGGCGTAAAGGACGCCTTCGCCAGAAAAGCCTCGAGATCCCGCGTTAAAGGTTCGTCGCGCCGTTTCAAACGGCGACGGAACTCCTCATAAATGAAGCGTTCGGCCTCGTACAACCGGACAGGTGCGAGCAGCTCCCCGTTCAACGGGCGGATCGACTCCTCCGCGATATGCTCCGCCAACACAGCTTCGTAACGCTGCGACACGGCACCCTCCTGTAGCAGGGTATCCAGCTCCGCGAACAGCTCCGCTTTGCCCAGGCAGCTATTGCCTTCACGTTCGCAGCGCTGCGCGATCGCGTACTCCATGGCACAGGCAAGACGCCGTTCGTCGCCTGCATCGACGCCCATCTTCAGTGCCAGCTCATCGGCGCGCCTAAACCCGATTCCCTCCACATTCGTCAGAACATAGGGATTCTTCCGGATTGCCGCAACAGGGTCCTTAACCTCTTTCATCGCCCCGGCAATCGTCGTCAACATGGCGGGGGTCACGTCGTAGGGGGCCAGAAGGCTCCCCAATTCCCGCATGGAACGGAACTGCTTCCAGCGCCCCTGGATCCGTTCCAACCGCTTCTGTTTTATCCCCGCGAATTCCGTCAGTTTTTCGATATCGTTGTCGAGGATGTCAATGAGGCCCGCTTCGCCGAAGCGCTCGATCAGCTCCGCGGTCACCTTCTTTGGGAATCCCTTCACGACACGGTTGAGAAAGAAAAAAAGTTCATGCTGGTTGACGTTGAGGGTATGGAATTTGAAGGTACGGCCGTATTTGGGATGCTCGACGTATTCGCCCTCAAGGGTGACTGCTGCGTTTTCGATGCTGGCGACACTGCTCTCGAAATAGTGGCCGCTGATCTTTTCGCCCGTCCCAAGTACGCCGACAAAGAACCCCTCGTCCTCGTAGAAGATCTTCTCGATCTGGCCGATGAGTTTCATGAAAGTGGGGTTACGCCTTTACGCGTGCCAGCCGCTCCGCTTCCTGGGCTTTGTAGAGCTCCGCGCACCCCTTGGCCAGTTCACGGATCTTGAGGATGTAGTTGGCGCGTTCGGTCTGGGAGATCGCCTTGCGTGCGTCGAGTGTGTTGAAGGTGTGGCTGGCCGCCATACAGAGGTCGTAGGCCGGCAGGGGAAGTTCCGCATCGAGGGCACGCTTGCACTCCGCAGCCTTCGCATCGAAGTCGGCAAAGAGCATCGCCGTGTCCGCCACTTCGAAGTTGTACTTGGAGAACTCGATCTCCCCCTCTTTGTGGATATCGCGGTAGAGTGTTTTGCCGAATTCGTTTTCGTTCCAGACGATGTCAAAGACCGTATCGACGCCCTGAAGATACATCGCCAGGCGCTCCGTGCCGTAGGTAATCTCGACGGCGACGGGGTCGCAGGCGACACCGCCGACCTGCTGGAAGTAAGTAAACTGCGTCACCTCCATCCCGTTGAGCCAGACTTCCCAGCCAAGGCCCCAGGCCCCGAGTGTCGGAGATTCCCAGTTATCCTCGACGAAACGGATGTCGTGCTCTTGGAGATTCAGTCCAAGGTACTCCAGGCTTTTGAGATAAAGTTCCTGGATATTGTCCGGGCTCGGCTTGATCAGGGCCTGAAACTGGTAGTAGCTTCCCAGGCGGTTGGGATTCTCGCCGTAGCGCCCGTCCGTCGGACGGCGGCTGGGGGCGACATAAGCCACCGACCACGGCGTCGAATCAAGCGAACGGAGGAAAGTCGCGGGGTGGAAGGTCCCCGCGCCGGCCGGGATATCGTAGGGTTGCACGATATTACAGCCTTGTTCTTTCCAAAATTGCTGCAGTTTGAGCAGCAGGTCACTAAATGTCAACATCGCTATCGCCTTGAAAAAAATTACGCCATTATAGCCACTCCTTTCTGAGGCATCGATGGCGACGGCTCAGTCGGTCACGCACTGCTTCCCTGAGAGGTAGTCTTCCATGATGCGCTGATGATCAAAGACCAGCGGCAATGCGTGCGCTTCATCCCGGGATACGACCCGAACCTCTTTCGCATCGTCGGCCGCCATAGGCACCCCCGTTGCCCGACAGACAAAGACGGCCGATACCGTATGAAAACGCGGATCGCGGGCAGGATCCGAATAGACCCCCAGCAGCCGATCCACCTGCACCTCCAGGCTGATCTCTTCATGCATCTCGCGGCACACCGCCTGTTCGACCGTTTCACCGATATCGACGAATCCGCCGGGGAGAGCCCAACCATAAGGTGGGTTTTTCCGCGATATCAGCACGATGCCGACAAAACACCCCTCACTGTCAAAGAGCTCAACGATGCCGTCGACACTTACATACGGCGTTTCGATCATCGGAAGTATCCCTTTGGCATTTCATTGCAACGGAGCATCTATTGCCTCTCTCCGAACTTATAGATGACGGCCAGAAAGAGTTGAGAAAAGTCACGGATACATTGATCATCGCTCCCTTCGTCGACATCGCCATACCGTCCGCCTGCCTGCAGCCACCACCCTCCAGAAAGAGCCACATCAAGCCCGCCTTCCGCGCCGTAATAGAGGTTGACGTTCGTCCGACCAACGGAATTCGCACCCCCGAAGGCCGCACCGAAAAAGAGATCGAATGTTTTGGCCATACGGTAGACGTACTGCAGTGATCCGCCGATACGTCCGGCGTAGTTGTAATCGTCAGTGTGCCAGATAGCGCCGTCGAGCAGAAATCGGACGGCACCCTCCTCGCCGCCCAGCTTCAAACCGACATACCCTGTTGAAACGTTTTCGGACACGCCCCCCGCCGACCCGGGAGCATTATAGTTCGTATCAATATAACCTGCTTCCACACCAAAAATGGAGGAGAAGCTGTTCTCTTTGGCCATGATATACGGACCGACAGCGAGTAAAAGCCCCAAAGCGCTTTTTCGAATCATTCTATGTTCCTGAATCGTGATGGAAAGTACGGTCCCGATAGCTTGTTACTGTTCCTCTGAGACAGAGGAGGAAACCGTCGCATTATGAAAAAATGCTTGTAGATGCAGTGCAGCGGAGCTACCGCTGCACTGACAGCGCATTAATAATCGCTGTCGAATTTGAAGATTGCAGAGACGTATCCCTGTACAAAGTCTGTAATAACCTTATCTTTGTTCGAGTTCGCCACATCACAAAAGCGTCCGCCCACTTCGATACCAAAACTTTCGCTCAGGTTAAGGTTGAAACCGAGGTCCGCACCGTAGTAGGGATCAACGTCCGTATCGCCAGCAGAGTTAATCACACCACCGTTGAGGCCCATGAAAATATTGAACACATCCCCGATCGGCAGAAGATACTGCAGTGCCCCGCCGACCTTGCCGGCTTTCTTGTACTGGTCATCCGCATACCAGAAACTGCTGTCGATAAATACGCGGTAGTGGCGGCTCTCCGCCCCCAATTTCAGACCGCCCGACATCATACCCACTTGACTTGTTTCCGTACCCGCGGTCCCCGGCGTGTTGTACTTCGTATTAATATAACCGACTTCCACACCGAGAAGACCTTTTGCGTCCTCGGCATAGGCATTCATTCCCAGAACCAATAACGCCGGCAGCATGATTTTTTTAAGCATAGTACACCTTTTACTACAGTATAACACCTGCTGTGTTTCCCTGATTATACCCACTGCGATTTTAACGCAACTTTAAACCGCCCCCGATGTGATCCGCCGCGCAACGTCCGCTGGCAAAGGCCCACTGAAAGTTGTAGCCGCCGAGTTCCCCCGTCACGTCAACGACCTCCCCGACAAAGTAGAGCCCCTTCACCGCCCTGCTCTCGCACGAGAAGGGCTGCAGCGCGCCGCAGGCGACCCCTCCCTTGCTCACTTCCGCTTTCGTAAAACCGAAGGTTCCTGCCGGAGCGAACGTATAGGCGTTAAAAGCCTGCAGCGCCGTTTTTTCTTCCGGGGTCACGCTGCTGCAGGGCTTGTCATCCACCCCCAGTACGGCGAGGAACTCTGTTACAAAACGTTTAGGCAAGGGCAAGGCGGTGGCGATCTTTTTGTTACCTCCCCCTTTGAGCAGGCTTTCGACCGACCGGCCGTCAAGAAAGTCGATCGAGAGCGTCCCCTTCTCCCAGTAAAGCGACGCTGACAAAACGGCGGGGCCGCTGATGCCCCGGTGGGCGAAGAGCATATCTTCGCGCAGACGCTTCTCTCCCACGCTTATCGTGACCGGGAAACTGATTCCGGTCAGCGCCTTCATCCAGAACTGCTCTTTTTGCAGGGTCATCCCCGCCAGTGCCGGACGGAACGGCACCGTTTCGATCCCGAAGCTTTCCGCAACCTTCATGCCGACATCCGTCGCCCCGACGGAGGCGTAGCTCACGCCGCCCGTCGCGACAATGACGTTGCGCGCGCTCAGGGTCCGCTTGTCCGTCGTGACAAGAAACCCTCCCTGCTCTTTTCGGACATACTCGATCCTGTCGCCGAGAAAAAAACGTGTTTCGATGGCAGAGTTCACCAGGATATCGATCATCTCCTGTGCGCTGCGGGGGCAGAAATAGTAGCGCTTTTTACGGACAACCGGCTCACACCCCCGCGCCCGCACCCATTTCAGCAAGGCATGCTCGTCAAAACGTTTCAGGATGCTCCTCACCAATATCTCATCCCCAAGATAGTTGTTTTCGGAGACCGAGACATTGGTGAGGTTGCACTTCCCGCCCCCGCTGATGCGGATTTTCGCCCCGGGTTTCGCATTGCCCTCAATGACACAGACGGAGAGACCGCCCCGTTCGCTCAGGCGTGCCGCGGCCATCAGACCCGCCGCGCCGCCGCCGAGAATGGCTACATCAAACTCCACGCGTCTCCTTTCGCTATAATTGCGTAATTATAATAAAGGGCACAGGGAAAACCGCTGTGCCCTCTCACAGGCAAAGCATGAGTACAAAAAAACTGCATATCGTCTCGTTGGGATGCACCAAGAATCTTGTCGACACCGAAGTCATGATGGGACGGCTACAATCATATGAGCTGACCCATCAGAGCGAAGACGCCGACGTCATCATCGTCAACACCTGCGGCTTCATCGATGCGGCAAAGGAGGAGTCCCTCAATACGGTCCTGAGCCTCGATGCCGGCCGTAAAGAGGATTCGGTACTCGTCATGGCCGGCTGCCTCAGCGAACGCTACAAAGAGGAGCTGAGCAAAGAGCTCAGCGAAGTCGACATCTTCACCGGCGTCGGCGACTATGACAAGATCGACGAGCTTCTGGCGGCAAAGCAGAGCCGCTTCAGCGACGAAGTCTACCTCATCGACGGCGCCGAGCGCGTTGTCACCGGCTCGACTTACCACGCCTACGTTAAACTCTCAGAGGGGTGTAACCAGAGCTGCTCTTTCTGCGCGATCCCCTCCTTTAAGGGCAAGCTCCACTCCCGGACACTTGAGAGCATCGCCGCCGAAGTCGAGGGGTTAGTGAAGAAAGGGTACTACGACTTCAGTTTCATCTCCCAGGATTCCAGTTCCTTCCTGCGTGATCAGGGTTTCAAGGACGGGCTTGTCCACCTCATCAAGCGCATCGAGCTGATCGAGGGGGTCAGAAGCGCACGTATCCTCTACCTCTATCCCACGACGACATCGATGAAGCTACTGGAGACGATCGCGAAGTCAAAGACCTTCCATAACTACTTCGATATGCCGATCCAGCATATCGACGACGCCATGCTTAAGATCATGAAACGCGGTGCCGGCCGGGAGCAGACGGGGAAGCTGCTCGATTACATGCGCCGGCTGCCGGAGAGTTTCGTACGCACCAGCTTCATCGTCGGCCATCCCGGCGAAACAGAGGAAAGCTTCAAGACAATGTGCGACTACGCCCGTGATTTCGGTTTTGACCGTATCAACGTCTTCGCCTACTCCGACGAAGAGGGGACAAGCGCTTTTGAGCGTACGGACAAGGTCGCCCCGGAGATCATTGCGGAACGCGCCGAGATCCTGGGCGCCATCGCCGAAGAGGCGAAGCTCGCCTCCCTCCAGGAGATGGTCGGCCGCGAGATCACCCTTGTTATCGACGGCGAAAGCGACGAGCACGAATACCTCCTTAGTGCTCGCGACCTGCGCTGGGCCCCCGAGATCGACGGCGAGATCTACGTCAACGACAACGCCCTCGACGAAGAGCTCTCCTTCGGTGTCCCCTACCGCGCCAAGATTACCGAACTCGTCGGAGGGACACTGACGGCGACCGTTACGGGCCATGCTTGAGGCCAAAACCCTTCCGCTCCTAGCGAAGGGAAAAAACCTGCTGGCGTTCTCCGCCGGCATTGACTCCACCGCCCTGTTTTACCTGCTGCTGCACGAAAAAATCCCCTTCGATATCGCCCACGTCAACTACCATACCCGCGAACAGAGCGATGCAGAGGCCGACCATGCCCGCGCACTCGCCGCACAGTACGGCAAACAGTGCTACGTTCACGACTGCGGTGAGATCTCCGAAAACTTCGAGGCGGAGGCCCGCCGCATCCGGTACGGTTTCTTTGACACTTTGATGGAGGCGTACGGTTATGACGTCCTGCTGACGGCACACCAGCTCGATGACCGGCTGGAGTGGCTGCTGATGCAGTTGTGCAAGGGGGCCGGGCTGCCCGAGCTGCTGGGGATGGCCCCGGTCACACAGCGTAAGGGATACCGGCTAGTCCGCCCTTTACTAAGTAGCACAAAAAACGACCTGCGATCCTGGCTGGACACGCAAGGCTACCGCTACTATCAAGACAATTCCAACGGTGACCCGCGCTATAAACGCAACCGCTTCCGGGAACAGTATGCGGGACCGCTGCTGGAGCAATACCGCAGCGGAATTCAAAACTCGCTGGAGTTTCTCAGCCGCGATGCAGCGGCCCTGCCGCCGCTGCCCCGTCCCACCATCGAGACGGAGTTACTGATGTATACCGGTCGGCAGGAACGTACGGCGCTGATGCGCGCCGTCGACCGTTGGTTGAAGCAGAGGGGGTACCTGCTCCGCCAGGGGGAAAAAGAGCGGATGATAACCGAAAACGATCTGCTCATCGGGCGCCGTTACGCACTGAGCATCACACCGCAATGTACCTTGGTGACGCCGCTGACAGCGCGAACGATGCCGAAAGCCTTCCGTGAGGAGTGCAGAGTGCTGGGGATCGGCGCGAGCGTCCGCCCCTATCTCTGTGCGAACAAGGCGTACTTTAACGCCGTGAAGAGCGCGCTGGATGCGGCAAAGGGCGAAGCGCGAACGTGACCCGTACCGCCCCGCGGTCGGCCTGCATGGAAACAGAAGGCCCGACCTTCAAAACCCATGGTGCCGTATCGAGGCTGCCGATCAGCGTATAAAATGCCATCGGGGTTTTCACCCGCGCCGCGATCTCAAACCCTCCATCCGTTGCCGTTACGCTCACCGTGGCATCGCCCAGTACCGTTGCAACCCACGCCTGAAGCTGTGTAGCATCAATACTGTTCTCGAAACGCTCCGAAAGCCGGGTATCTTCCGCGGCCAGTTGCTCTTTTGCTTCATAAAGGCGGTCATATTCCATCTGAAGCCTGTCGCTGTGCTCCACCGCACGCTGGACGTCATCCTGGAGTTGCAGGTAAGCTTTCGTCTCCGGGATCAGCACACCTATCGTCACGCCGAGGATCAGGAAAATGACCGCGAAAAGCGAAAGGGTCAGTTCAAAGCTCGTACTCTGGCGTCTCAGCATCACTGCAACCCTCCCGTCACGTTGAACCGGAGAGTAAACCTACCGGATCTCTCCGAGGCGGAGGCCAGAACATAGCGTCCCGAAAGCCCCCGCTCGAGGTCCGCCTTCAGTGCGTCGAAACGGCGGCATGTCCCTTCAAAAAGGATCTGCTTCTCATCATACGCGAAACGCGACAGCACGGCGTCGTCGGGAATGCGGTCGAGCAGATCATAGAGCTGATCCGCCAGGAGCTTGTCCATGGCCACGATCTGCTGCCACACCACCTTTTTCTTCGTGAACTGCGCCTGCTGGGCCTGCAGCTGCGCCGTCTGCAACAGGATCGTCCCCTGGGCATGCTGCTCTTTCTGCGCTGCAGTGCGCAGCTCCCCGTTCATCAGGTGTAAGGAAGCCGATGCCGCCAACAGGAGAGCGACCAGGATAGCCCCGCCGACCCACACCCGGCGGACAGCGGCTGTAAAGGGGCTTTTGACCGCCTGATCAATAAAACTATAATCCATAGCCGTTCTCCTTCATACACGTTTGTGCGCAAAGCGCGGCGGCATCGACCATGCGGTTCTGCGCCTCGACCAGCAACGTCTCTTCCAAGGCCGCTGCAAGTTCCTCTCCCGACCCGGTGGCGTCGAGGATATAAACGGCCTCGACAAATTCTCCGCGGCAGCACGGTTTGCCATAGTAGGTATCAAGCGTCGTCGTGATTTTCTCCACCATCGGCGCCGCGGAACCGTTCCCGTCACAGCGATACTGCTCCGCGAAACGCAAATGGCTCTCTTTGACAACCGCAAGGCTCATCCCCCCGGACGTAATCAGCACATAAAGCGCATGCGCACCCGCCATTGTCGATTCGAAATAGGCATGCAGCACGGCAAAGGGAGTGTAAATGGCATCGGGTGCCAGATCCGCATATCCCGCCTGGATACCGTAAAGCACCTCTTCGTCGCAGTAGTTCATCCACTCTTCATCGATACAGAGCGTCCGGCTCCGCTCGACGATCGGAGCCATCTCCTTCGCCTTGGAGAGTGAACAGGTCGGCAAAGCACCGCACCGTTCATGATCGGTCAGTACGGCGATGTAGTTATAGGGCGTACGATCAACCGCTTCTTGCAAAAAGGCGATTGCCTCTTCGTCCAGGCCGGCGAAGAATACCCGCTGCCGCACCTGAACCTCTCCGCGTCTCGTCTGCGTCATGACACCGATCTGCAGCGTGTCGTTATGCGCATAGAGGCCGATGAAGACCTTGTCATAAAAGCGGGCGAGAAAATCAGCCAATGCCATCGGTTTCCTTGCACAGCGGATGGGCGATCCGGTAATGCTTCATTTTTAGGGCACTGCCCAGTTTCGTATAGATCTGCGTCGTTGCCATCGACGCATGGCCCAGCAGTTCGCTCACGTCGGCGATCCGGGCATCATGATTGAGCAGTTCGGTCGCATAGGCATGGCGGAGCTGATGCGGTGTCACCTTCAGGCCGACCCGCGCAAAGGCCCTGTTAACGAGATATCTTAAACTATTTTCGCTTAAACGCCTACCGTTACACTCGCAAAGGAAAGTTCGTGGAGCACACGTTTGCCGGTGGGCCGCTATCGCCTCAGAGGCGGCAGGCGGCAGCGGAACATCGCGGACCTTGTCTCCCTTTCCGCGAATGCGCACCCACTCCCGGCCGATCTGGTCGAGGCTTAAGCCGTGCAGTTCCGAAAGGCGCAGCCCGAGGGTATAGAGCAGGACCACCACCAGCCGTTCCTCCGGTTCGGCAACCGCGAGGGCTTCCATGATATGCGAGTGAGAGACAGGTTTGGGAAGAGTTTTGGGGACTTTGATGCTTTCGTCCGCGCGGAGTTCCACCGCCTGCCCCTGTTTTTTCAGGTAGGCGATGTAGCTGCGCCAGGCGCTGAGTTTCTTCGCGATCGTCCTGGGCTTTTGCGAAGCGATCATCAGCCGGTAGGGCATCAGGTCGACGACCGAGATGCCTGACTCATCCGCCACTTCGACCCGGGGGAGGGCCTCCCGGAGCGCCTCGTCGTAACTCTTGACCGTCAGATCCGAATAACCCCGGATATCCAATAGATAGTCAAGAAAGTCGAGTCGGTTTTGGACGAGGTCGGCTTTGGTCATTTTTTCTACTCCAGTGCGTGTTCCATCAGTTTCGATTTTACCACGTCTTTGGCCGCGTCCAGTTCCAGCCCATTCAGATCGATCGGCTCGGAGGCGTAGAACGCCAACCGGCCGAAAGGTTTTGGAACGACGAAGCGGTCCCAGCTCTTCAGACGCCAGCAGCGGCTCGGCACGCAGTTGAAGACAATGACCTTCGCCCCGGTCTTCTGCGCCATGGCGACGATCCCGTCCGCTACTTCATAGCGCGGTCCTCGGGGGCCGTCGGGGGTGATGCCGATATCCGTCCCCGCTTTGAGGGTGCGCATCGCCGCAATCAGCACCTTCGCGGCCTTGCGGTTGGAAGATCCGTGGATGGTGCCCAGGCGGAAAAAGCGCATCACCTGCGCGATAATTCGGCCGTCAAAATGGTCCGAGATCATGACGTTGGCATTGGGGATCTTGCGGAAACGGTAGTAGAGGTAGGGCATCAGCAGCAGGTCCCCGTGCCAAAAGGCGAAAATGACGGGGTCCTCCGGCACATGCTTCGGAAGGTTGAACTGTTTTTTGGAGGTATGATAGATAACACGGATCAGCAGGGCGCCGATCGGCGGGAGGAGCCAGAGACCCAGCTTCTGAAGCAGCGCCTTCTTGAACGACTGTCGCTTCGTTTTTGCCGCCATCTTATTCGCCGACCAGCTCCCCTACCTGGCCCATGCGGTAGGTCTGGGTAATGCGGACGTCCGCGAACTGCCCCAGCAGCTCCTCGCTGCCTTTGACTTTGATCAGAATGTTGTTGTCGCTGCGCCCGGCCACATAGCCGTCGCTGCGCAGTTCTTCGAAATAGACGGTGAAAGTTCTGCCCAGATACGCTTTGCACTTTTCGTCCAGCATCGCGTCATGCATGCTCTGCAGGCGCATCAGGCGCTCCGATGCGACCTCCGGGTCGACCGTTTCGCTGTACTCCGCCGCTTCGGTCAGGGGACGGGGGGAGTATTTGAAACTGAACATCTGCTCAAAGGAGGATTTGCGGACGACTTCCATCGTCTCTTCGAAATCCGCCTCGCTCTCCCCGGGGAAGGCGACGATGACGTCGGTACTGATGCTCACATCAGGCACCATCGTCCGGAGCTTCTCGATGCGGTTGAGGAACCACTCCTTGGTATAGCCGCGTTTCATCGCTTTGAGAATGGGTGTCGAGCCGCTCTGCAGCGGGACGTGGATGGACTTGCAGATCTTCGGGTTGGAGGCGAACTCCCCGATAAACTCGTCATCCATGTGGAAAGGATGCGGCGAGGTAAAACGGATACGCTCGATCCCCTCGACGGCGCTGACGCGGCGCAGCAGTTCGGTAAAGTTGATCTTCTCATGCTCCCCTGAAAAACGGCGGCCGTAGTTGTTGACATTCTGCCCCAACAGGAAGATCTCTTTGGCGCCGGTTGCCGCCGCTTTCTCCGCCTCTTTAACGATCAGGTCGGCGGGAATGGAGATCTCGTCGCCCCGGGTCTTGGGCACGATACAGAAAGTACACTGCTTGTCGCAGCCGATAGAGATGTTGATGAAAGCCTTCCACGGCGAACTGCGGAACTCGCTGAAGGCGAACTGGGACTCGTCGTAATCGATTTCCGTCTCAACGGCCTTGTCCCGGTGCAATACATCGGTGATCTTGGAGACGTTGCGCGCCCCCAAAACAAAGTTGACGTAAGGGGCCTTTTTAATGATCTCCTCGCCGAGATGCGAGGCCGTGCAGCCGCATACGCCGATCTTCGCATCGGCCTTTTTCTTTTTGTTGAACGCGCCCAGTTCGGAGAAGAGTTTGTGCACCGGCTTTTCGCGGACGGAACAGGTATTGATCAGGATCAGGTCCGCCTCTTCGGCCGTGTCGCACAGCGCATAATCCTCTTTTTGGGAGAGTTCGGCGATCATATGTTCGCTATCGCGGACGTTCATGGCACAGCCGAGGGTTTCGATAAACAGTTTTTTCACAGGAATGCTTTGGGTGCCCGGGAGGGCTTAGAGGATATGCACTTCGTACATATATTCGTTATCGGCAAGACCGAAACGTACTTCGCGCATATAAACGCTTTTACCTTCGTTCTCGAAGTGTTCCTGCAGTGCCAGCAGGTCCTTGTGCGAGTTTTCACGGTCAAAGTAAAGGATCACAGAACCCTCTTTTTCGACCATTCCCTCGATCTTATCGACATCAACTTTCTTCGGTTTCTTATCGGTGTGACTGCGAGCGATTTTAAGCTCCATACTCATCCTTTCTCCCGCCTCATATCAGCGCTATTAATAATGACGCGATTATAGCCCGCGTTTGATTAAGCATGCATTAAGTTGTATGCTTAGTGGCAACTTTAGTGTTTTTTGGGTATAATACTACCCTTCTATAAAAAACAATCACACCTCATTTTTTTATGGAACGACTAGCGAATACACACAGGGATAGTTATGGAAAATATTCTGGACATTATTGAATCGATCGCACACGAAAAAGGGCTCTCCTCCGAAAACGTGAAAGAAGCGGTCAAAGCGGCATTTATCCAGACGGCCAAGCGCCTGGTCAACCCGGAGTTCGCCTATGATGCGGAAATCGATCCTGAGACAAAGAGCATCCGCGTCTACCAGACCATTACCGTTGTGGAAGATGACGACGAACGCCTTGAAGGCGAAGAGGCCGCTGCCTACATCGGCCTGACCCGTGCCAAGGCCGAGGTTGACCCCGACGTCGAAGTCGGCGACGAGTTCCAGATCGAGCACGACATCGAATCCCACGGCCGTACCGCGGCCGCAACACTGTTCCGCGAAATCGAGTTCCATATCCAGCGCATGGTCGAGAACGAACTGTACAACAAGTACAAAGAGAAGATCGGCACCATCGTCTCCGGACGCGTTACCCGCGTCGACGGCAAGCAAAACACCTACATCGAAATGGAAGAGGTGAAAGCCGTTCTTCCGATGAAAAGCCGTATCAAGGGCGAGCACTTCAAAGTCGGCGACGTCGTCAACGCCGTTGTCCGCCGCGTCAACATCGACAAGGTCAACGGTATCTCCATCGAACTGTCGCGCACCTCTCCGAAATTCCTCGAAGAGCTGCTCCGCCTCGAAGTGCCCGAAATCAACGACAAACTCGTCATCGTCGAAAAGTGCGCGCGCATCCCGGGCGAACGCGCCAAGATCGCCCTGCTTTCTACTCACCCGCAGGTTGACCCGGTCGGCGCGACCGTCGGTGTCAAAGGGGTCCGTATCAACGCCGTCAGCGACGAACTGCTGGGCGAAAACATCGACTGTGTCGAATACACCTCCGTTCCTGAACTCTTTATCGCCCGTGCGATGAGCCCTGCCATCATCAGCTCCGTGACGATCGAAGGCGACCCGGAGGATGAAGAGAGCGAAGCAAAAGCCATCGTCACCCTGCCGAGCGACCAGAAATCCAAAGCGATCGGCAAGAGCGGTATCAACATCCGTCTGGCATCCATGCTCACCGGCTACGCCATCGAGCTCGTCGAGCAGGGCGGAACCGCGACTACCGAAGAGGGCATGCCTGCCGAAGAGAAGAAAGAGGACCTCTCCTCTCTCGAAGCGCTGTTCGGCGAATAAACTCCGCGTTTCCTACAAACGCTTCAAAGGGTGGGAACACCCTTCCCCCTTACATCGCTTTACTGCGTTCTACCTATCCCCGTTTTGCATAAGGGTTCAGTTTCAGCAGCAGCATATCCGCCAGCATATTTCCCAGCAGCGTCAGAAACGCCGTGATCATCAGAATACCCATAATAACGGGATAGTCTCGGCTCAGTGCGCTCAGGTAGAAGAGCTGCCCCATCCCCTCGATACCGAAGATCTGTTCCAGGATAACACTGCCGCCGATGAGCCCGGGCAATGAGAGCCCCAAAAGCGTAATGACGGGGGGCATCAGGTTCGGCAAAATGTAACGCCGAAAGAGTGTCCGTTCCGGCAGGTCTCTTGCCTTTGCGAAGAAGTAGTAGTCGCTTTTGAGAATCTCCAGCGTCAGGGAGCGGACATAGACCGTCATCGACCCCAATGCCAGGAAGACCATGACGAATACGGGGAGGATCAGGTGCCACGCCGTATCAAGCCAGTAGGCCGCCCCCTCTTCCGGTCCGCCGATACTGTGTAACCCCGTGATCGGCAGCCACTCCAGCTCGACACTGAAGAGCAGGATCATCAGCAGTGCCAGGTAGAATGATGGCATCGCGAACGAGACCAGTGAGAGCTGTCGGATGGCATGGTCCGCCTTTTGCTCAAAGCGCATTGCCGCCTTGATACCCATCCAGAGCGACAGAGCAAAGACGAGCAGCAAGGAGACGATATTGATCCCCAGCGTGATCGGAAGACGCTTCATGATCTCAGCGGTCACGTCCTGCCCGCTGACAAAGGAGATGCCGAAATCGAGCTGCGTCATATTGACAATCCAGTCCGTATACTGCTGCCAGAGCGGCTTGTCCAGCCCGTAAACGGCTTTGAGGCGATCGATGGCCTCTGCAGACATGTTCGGGTTGAGTTCTCCGCCGCTTAGAAAACTGTTGGGGGCAGCATGGATGGCCAAAAAAGAGATGATCGTAATGAGCAGGAGCATCAGCAGCAGGTAACCTGCCTTGCGCAAGAGTAGGTTCAAAGCGTGTACTTTTTGTTGGGTTGAAAAATTATAGCGGGAAAAGAAATAAAGAAAAGAAAGGGTTCCGCCCGGAGGCGGAAGAAGAACTTCCGGAATTAGAAGTTCAGTGTCAGGTAAGCCTGAACAGTGTTGTAAGCGTCGCCGTTGTTTTGGTCGTCCGCAGTAGTGTTAATGTATACGAGAGTAGCATCAAGAGCGCCCAGCAGTGTTGTACCTGCAGAGAGAGTCAGTTCGCTCATGTCAACATCGCCACCGTAGAAGAAGTCGTTGTTCGTTGACGTGCTTGTATAGAACGCACCGAGATCGAATCCGCTAAGTGCAGCTGTCGCCGTTACGTTGAAGGCAGTTGTATCCGGGCGTGTAACGTACCCGTAATTCCACCATGCTTCCGTGTACAGTTTAGACTGAGCGTAACGAAGATCTGTCGCAGTATTGAAAGCTGCACCCACGATACCGTTGTCATCGCTTACAGAGGAGAAAGCACCTTTGACTGTGAACGCGTCAGTTGAATAACCGAGCATCGCAGCATAAGCGGTGTTTGCATCCAGGGTAGTCAGGTCGCCTGTATCTGTACTGTTGTACTGACCGCCGAGCATGATGCCTTCCATATTCAGGTCAGCCTGGATCCAGTAAGCCTGTGCCATACGCGTAACGTCATAGTACCACGCCTGAACCGTCAGCGGTTTAAACGAGTTGTTGACGATAGCGAATGCGTATGCACCGTCTGTACCGTATGTAGCAAATTTACCGTCTGCGTTCGCAACACCACCTGTCGCGAGACCAAGCTGATAAACGTTACTTGTGTTTACACCAGGGCCGAAGACCGGGCTGTCACCGTACCACTCTGTACCGTTACCGTTACCGACGTATGCAGCAACCAGTGTTGTATCCGGGAGGTCTTGGTTAAGAAGAACAGCTGCTTCAAAAGTGTTCTGCTCGATAGACCAAGTCTCTGTAAACGCCATCGGAGTATCGAGTGCCATACGACCGACTTTAGCCGTTGTGTGACCCAGAGTGATCGCCGCCCATGCTTCGCTGAACCAGCTTGCATTTTCAACTTTAGCACCGCCAAGAGCAGAACCATAGTTATTGCCGTTTCCAGCTACAGCAGTGTGAGAACCTGCCCAAACGTTGGAAACGAAGTTGTTTTCGAGTCCGAGGCTTGAAATAGCCGTATAAGTAGCACCGGCAGAAACGATTGGCAGCAGATCAGCACTAACGCTCAGGTGAAGCGCAGCATCTGCAGCAGAAGAGTCTTTATCGAAAAGAGCACCACTCGGATCAGATGCTACTGCATCATAACCTTTACCATCAGCATCCCATGTGCTATAGAAAACCTGAGCGTCACCGCTGATCTTAACATTATCAACCGCAAACGCACTAACACCCATCAGCATAGCTGCTGCCAGGCTCATTTTGACTAACTTCATTCATTCTCCTTCAAGTTAAGCTTGACCTATGTTTAAGTTTCGTCGCCGTCCATTCTAACACACAAATCTTAAAAAATTCTGTAATTCAAAAGAAATTTCTACACCCTCTAAACCCCCTGTACAGCGGGCTTGATAGCTTTGTGATAATATTAAAAAAGTCTATCATTCTCCCAAAGCTTCGATTATGTTTAATATAACTATACTATGCAAGAAAACTCAAAGGAAACAAGTATGAAACATTTTATGCCCATTATGTTGGCAAGTTGTATCCTTCATGTAACGGTAGGTGCCACTGACATAGACACAAGCTCTCCCTCGCAGAACACTCAACTCAATGCCATCACCCCCTCAGGGAAGATCGACCCTGAAAAAAAGGGTTTTTTGCAGCGTGCCTATGAAGAAGAGGAAGAGACGGCTGCACCGTCCGACACCGAGCCGGAGTCGGTTGCCGAACCGGAGCGCTCGTCGGTCGATACTGCTGATCCAGAAACAGTTGATAATAATACGGCGCCTCTGATGGAAACGAATGCTTCGGCGAAAGTAAGCGGCGCTGAGGAATCGGAAGAGAAGACAGAGGAGGAAGCTGACTCTGAATCTGATTTTCGTAAATGGTTCACACTACAATACTATTATGACAAATGGGACCGCTACCTTGATGAGAAAGAAAAAAGACGTACGAAACCGTTGCATTCTGAAAAACTCAATGAAATGCCGGTCATAGGAAAATGAATTAGGAAGGATTGGCGCTGTAGAGGGCACCTTCTATAAATAAGATGAAGAGAGCATAACGCTCTCCTCGGTAAAAGATTACTTGTTCTCGTCCCAGCTGAGGACTGTTCTGCCCTCGGCGTTCTTCTCGACGGCAGCCATCCCCATAATGTTATAGCCGGCATCGACGTAGTGGATTTCGCCCGAAACGCCGGATGCAAGGTCGCTCAGCAGATACATCGCAGAGTTCCCGACTTCTTCGATCGTGACGTTCTTCTTCAGCGGGGCGTTGAGTTCGTTCCAGCGCAGGATCTGTTTGAAGTCGCCGATGCCCGCTGCGGCCAGGGTCTTGATCGGACCGGCGCTGATGGCGTTGACGCGCTGTCCCTTCGTCCCGAGGTCGACCGCCATATAGCGAACCGTTGACTCCAGGGCCGCCTTCGCGACACCCATTACATTATAGTTGGCGACGTATTTCGGTCCGCCGAGGTAGCTCAGTGTCAGGATCGATGCATCGTCCGTCAACACCGGCTGGAGCTTGTTCGTCAGGTCGATCAGCGAATAGACGGAGATCTCCATGGCGATGTTGAACGCGCTCTTGGTAGTCTCCAGGAAACTGCCGGTCAGCGCCTCTTTCGGTGCAAAGGCGACGGAGTGGACGAGGAAATCGATCTTGCCCATATCCTTTTCGATCAGACCTGCAATCGCATCCATATGATCGGGATTGGAGACGTCAAGCTCATAGACCTTGTCCGAGCCGAACGATTCGGCGATGGGTTCTACACGTTTTTTGAGCGCATCGTTGAGGTAGGTGAACGCCAGTTCCGCCCCCTGCTCATGGCACGCCTTTGCGATACCGTATGCGATAGATTTATCATTTGCCAGTCCGACGATCAGACCCTTTTTGCCTTTCATCAACATATTAAACCTCCTGTTTATTAATTTGTTTCGCCGTGGCGATCATTTTGCAGAAATCATCCGGGTCGAGCGCGCCGCTTCCGACAAGCGCCCCGTCCACATGCTTCAGTGCCAGAATGGGAGCCACGTTACCGACTTTAACGCTGCCGCCGTAGAGCAGCGGAGCCTTCGTCAGCTTTGCCAGGGCACCGTGGATCAGTTCTATCTCGTTTTCACTGGGAACGCGGCCCGTACCGATCGCCCAGACCGGTTCATAGGCAATGACCAGGTTTCCGTAACCGAGATCAATCCCCTCGAGCTGTTCGGCAAGATAGGCCATCAACGTTTCGCTCCCCGCGTCGCGCACCTCCAGCGGTTCCCCGATGCAGTAGACGATTCGGAACCCCAGCGCTTTGAAATAGGCGAACTTCTCCGCGACAACTTCCTGGGACTCTCCCAGAATATGGCGGCGTTCCGAATGACCGATCAAAATGGTGTGGATCCCGAACTCGTCAAGCTGTTCCGTTCCGATCTCACCGGTGTAGGCACCATTGTCGGTCGGCCACGCGTTCTGCGCACCGACAGTCACATCGCCTTCGCTGCGGCAGAGTGCCGTCGCGGGCGGGAAGACCATCACCTCATCGGAGATCTCCGCTTCGGCAATATAGGCCGTCACTTTGGCCAGATACGCCTTGGTGGCGGCACGGGTATGGTTCGTCTTGAAGTTGGCCGCGATGATCAATCGTGTTCCTTGATCACAAGCGGCTTGACACCCGGAAGTACTTTGCCTTCAAGCAGCTCCAGGGATGCCCCGCCCCCCGTGGAGATAAAGGTCATCTCTTCGTCAAGGCCGATACGCTGGACCAGGTCCGCCGTATCCCCTCCGCCGACGACCGTCGTGGCGTAGGAGTCGGCGACGAAGTGGGCGATCTTGCTGGAACCGCGGGCGAAACGTTCCATCTCGTAAACGCCCATCGGACCGTTCCAAAGTACCGTCTGAACGTCATTGAGGACTTCGCGGTAGAGACGGACAGTTGCCGGCCCGATGTCGAGGCCCATCCACCCCTGCGGGATCTCCTGTGCCGACACAAGTTTGCTCGTGGCATCCGCGGAGAAGGTCTGCGCGGCGACAACGTCGACCGGCAGATAGAACTTCACCTTGCGGCGGCGCGCCTCGTCCATGATCTTCTGCGCCTCTTCGAGCAGGTCGTCTTCGACCAGGGAGTTGCCGATATCGTAGCCCAACTGTTTAAGGAAGGTAAAGGCCATCCCTCCGCCGATGATGATCTTGTCGACGCGCGGCAGCAGGTTGATCAGCGCTTCGAGCTTGCCCGACACCTTGCTCCCGCCGACGATCGCCGCAAAGGGACGCACCGGCTGTTTGATCAGCGTTCCGAAGAAGCGGATCTCTTTTTGCAGCAGGAAGCCCGCCGCCTTGTGCTTCTCATCAAAATGTTTGGTGATCGCCTCAACGGAGGCATGGGCGCGGTGGCTGACGCCGAACGCATCATTGATATAGAACTCCGCCATCCCCGCCAGCTTCTCGGCAAGAATATCATCATTTTTCGTTTCGCCTTTTTCAAAGCGAAGGTTTTCCAGAAGAAGGACTTCATGGCGCGGCAGTGCCGCCGCTTTGGCAATGGCATCTTCGCCGACGACATCCTTCGCCAGCGTGACACTGCGCTTGAGCAGCTGCTGCAGACGCAGGCGTACCGGTTCGAGGGAGTACTTCGGATCAACCTCGCCCTTCGGACGTCCCATGTGCGATGCCAGGATGACGGCGCAGTCTTTATCCAGGCAGTAGTTGATCGTCGCTATCGCCGAACGGATACGGCGGTCATCGGAGATATTCCCGAATGAATCCAGCGGCACATTGAAATCACAGCGGATAAATACTTTCTTGTCCTGCAGGTCCAGATCTTTGATATTGAGAAGCTCCATGCAGTGTCGTCCTTCACTAGAGTTATGATTGTGCGTGATTTTACCCAAGCTAAGATATAATTTCGTTAAAAAGCGGGGCCATGGCGATAGCGATTTTCGGCGGTTCTTTCGATCCTCCCCATGCCGGGCACGCCGCCGTCGTTTCACGGGTTCTTGAGACCCTGCCGATCGAAATGCTCTATATCGTACCGGCATACGTCAACCCTTTTAAAAGCGGCACGCACGCCCCGCCGGCACTGCGTCTGAGATGGCTTGAACGCATTTTTGCCTCTATGGAGCGCGTCCGTGTCAGCGCATTCGAAATCGAAGAGGGTCGTCCCGTTCCGACGATTGAGACCGTCCGCCATTTCAAAGCGGTCGATCCGGAGATCTACCTCATCATCGGTGCGGACAACATCGGTACGCTTACGAAGTGGCATGAGTATGAGGCGTTGAACCGGATGGTCACCTGGGTCGTGGCCAGCCGGCCGGGCAGTCACGTCCCCGCGAACTATCTGCGCCTGGACGTCGATGTCGACGTCAGCTCGACCGAACTCCGTTCTCTGGAGAAGACCCATCTCATCCCCGACGGCGTCCGGGAAGAAATTGAAAACTATTACAAGGATATTCAGTGCAAAAACGCTTAGAGAAAATTATTGACGTACTTGACCGCAACAAAGCGGAGGCGATCGAACTCTTCGATCTTCGCGAGCGGGACTACTTCGTCGACTACGTCATCATCGCCACCTCCCTGGGTGAACGCCATACCCACGCTCTTCTGGACTATCTGAAGAAGGACCTCAAGCCGGGCGAACAGTTCAACCAGGTGGATGAAAGCGGCGAATGGATCGTCGTTGATCTCGGTGACGTTCTTATCCACATTATGACGCCGGAATACCGCAGCAAATACGATATGGAGACTTTTTTGACGGAATTGGCTCAGAAGCAGGATTTTTAAAAAAACTATAAGCTTTTACAGCTATAATTTCAGCCTCCTTAAACGGATAACTGGTGTGCGCTCGTAGCTCAGCTGGATAGAGCACTGGTTTGCGGTACCAGCGGTCGGGCGTTCGAATCGCTCCGGGCGCACCATTTACTTTCAAGAATACAATCCACACAAACATTCTTACTACTGTTAAACGATTTTCAAAGTATTCAACACATATGTCATGTGTCATACCCATCTTGATTTGGCTAAAGTAAGCTATTTCATAACGTTTCAGAAAATCAACGACGATCGGCAGCACCTGCGATCGGGGTGTTGTTTCTCCCGCTGCGGCGACTTCTTCGATGCGAGGTTTCCGATCGCGGGAGTCTGTGACTTGATCCGTTCCGGCCACACCATCAATCTTACCTATTTTGCTCTCGCTTTTCCAATACAGCCCTAGGACAGACATTTTTCTGTTACTTTATAACTTCGTATAGCCTTTGCACTTGTTTGGAGTACAATAGCGCAACCAAAACTCCGGAGACCCGATGTTCGAAAAAGCCAAAGCCTTCATGCTGGATCACCTAAAAGCCTTCGGGGTCGATCCCCTCCCTCCCGTTATCGAGACCCGGGGCAAAGGCGTTTCGCTGCTGCAGAATGAAGAGGGGAGCGTCATCGTCATCGGCAGCGCCACCGATACCGAGACCCTTCCCCTTGTCGAATGGATGGTCGCGACGGGCAAAGCCCTGCTGCAGCAGCAGGGCAGCGATATCGTCCCGCTCCTCCTCGGCAACGAAAGCGAAAACAATAAAGAGCTGCTGCGCATTGCCGACGATCTCTTCTATATTATCGACCTGGCCGCCATCTACCAGTGCTACCTCCAAAACCCCGTGGAAGCGTACTGCATCTACGATGACGCTATCGAGCTGAAAGACGAAGAGAGTCTCCATCCCATCGCCGTCGCTTTGGGGCTCTCCCACCCCAGGGGTCTGGAAGCGATGGGCTTTGATAAAAAAGAGCATGCCGTCGTCGTCGAAGAAGCGGAGTTTTTCAAGCCCATTGTCATACAGAAGCGTCCGGACCTCTCTTTGCTCATCGCGCTGCAAAACGCCTGGCAAAAGCAGAAAGGGAGTGATTTCAGACTCAGAGTCGAGGGGCAGGTGCTCCGGTTCCTATCCGCAGCCTGAATCCTCTGTGCGGGGAGAAAACGCCGTATATGCCACTATGGCGCGGTTTAAAGATTGTAAGTTATAATTTCGCGCTTCACTAACGATGCGTCCGTAGCTCAGCTGGATAGAGCACTGGTTTCCGGTACCAGGAGTCGGGGGTTCGAATCCCTCCGGGCGTACCACTTTTTCACCCACATCGATCCTCAAAACTTTTTTTGAAACACCAATCCGTATTGTTTTTTGCCGACCACGGGAAGAAAAGAGATTTCCCTATTGAACTTTTTGGTAAACAGGTACGTGCCGATGATCCCGATTGTGGCACCGGCAAGGACATCCTCAACGGCGTGGGCCTTTACCTCCACACGGCTCCAACCGACATAAACGGCTGCCAGATACGCTGGAAGTCCATAAGACGTGCCATAACGCTGTTGCAGAAATGAGGCCCCAGAGAACGCGGCAGCCGTATGGCCGGAAGGAAAGGAATCCTGACCGCTGCCATCGGGACGCCTTTTATCAATGCTGTACTTGAGCGCGTAGGTGACCCCCATGGTCGTCGCGAACGCTTCGGCGAACTGCAGCGCCCCTTCGCCGTCATGATGGTAGGCAGTCGCCGCCGCCGCACAGAGCGGAAGAATGACGCTAAGCGCATCTCCCGATCGTTCAATCGTGTCATTAGCGCTGCCCGGCGATGAAAGCAGCAGGGCACACATCAGGATAAAAGGAGAAAAGCGTCTGGTGCGTTTCACAACACTCCCGGCCCTACTCCGGCCGGTACTCCTCTTTTTTCTTCTTCATTGCTTTTTTCTTTTCCGCCTGCTTCGCGGCGTCATTGAGTTCGTCCTCCCCGTCGTACTGCACCTGGTTGAGGAACTTCTCTTTGTCATCGAACTGCCCGGTCCGGATAGCCCACATGATCCCCAGCAGTGCCAGCGATCCCAGAAAGACCGAGACGGCCAGCATCATGATAATCACCCAACTGTCCATGTCTCTCCTTTTTCAGCGGCGTTTGGCCGCGCGCTTCCAGCTGTAGGCGATGCGCATCGAGTTGCCCACGACGAGCAGGGAACTCAGCGACATCGATATTGCGGCGACAAGGGGGATGATATAACCCGCCATCGCCAATGGGACTGTGACGGCATTATACACCAGAGACAGGCCGAGGTTCTGCTTGACCAGGCCATAGGTCGCCCGCCCGATCCTGAACGCCTCCTCGAGGGAGGTGAGCGAATCGTTCATCAGGACCACGTCGCTGACGTCGATGGCGATGTCGCTGCCGTTGCCCATGGCAATACCGATTTCCGCCTGGGCCAGCGCGAGGATGTCGTTGACGCCGTCGCCGGCCATCACGACCTTGTGCCCCTCGCTCTGCATCTGTGCGACCAAAGCCGCTTTCGCTTCGGGGGTCAGCTCCGCATGGTAGTGCTCGATCCCGACTTCCGCAGCCACCTTCCGAGCAGAGCGTTCGTGGTCCCCCGTCAGCATGATGACGTCGATGCCGGCATGGGTCAGTGCACGGATCGCCTCTGCCGCATCAGGGCGGGGTTTGTCAGCCAGTTCAAAACGGGCGACCAGTGTCTCGCCGACGGCAAAATAGAAGAGTGTATGCGCGCTCTCGTCGGCGGGAGCGATCCCCTGGTCGCGCATCAATGCGGCATTGCCGCCGCTGAGCATCTGCTCCTCGCAGCGCGCGACCATCCCCTTGGCCGCGATCTGCCGCACCTCATCGAGAATGGGCAGTGCCGTCAGTTCCGCTTCACCGCTGAGATACTCGGAAACGCCGATGGCGACGGGGTGTTTGGAGGCGTTGAGCAGGGCCTGGAGTTTCAGGCGGTAGCCTTCACTGTCTGTGCCATACCACTGTACGTCAACGACCTGAGGCCGCCCCTCGGTGATGGTCCCTGTTTTGTCGAGCACCAGGGTATCGGTCTGCGCCAGGGTCTCGAGTTGGGCAGCCTCTTTGAAGAGGATGCCCCGCTTCGCCCCCTGCCCCAAGCCGACCAGGGTCGCCACCGGCGTCGCCAACGCCAGGGCGCAGGGGCAGGCGATGACAATGACGGAGATACCGACCATAAAGGCGATATTGAAAGGGTGCGGCCAGAACCACCAGACAAAGAAGGTACCGAAGGCCAACAGCAAAATAACGGTGGAGAAGTACTCCGAAAGCCTATTCGCCAACTGCTCAATGCGCGGTTTCTTGGCCATGGAGCGTTCGAGCATCGTCAGGATGTTCGACAGGGTCGAGTGTTCAAAATCCTTCGTCGCCTCATACTGTACGACGGCATCGATGCTCGTCGTGCCGCTGACGACGCTATCGCCTGTGCGTTTATAGATAGGGTCGCTCTCCCCCGTCAGGCTCGATTCGTCGAAGCTCCCCTCGCCCGAGAGGATTTCCCCATCTATGCCCGCTTTCTCCCCCGCTTTGAGCAAAATGACGTCGCCGACGACGACCTCATTAACGCTGACGTTCACCTGGGTGCCATCTTTGAGCAGGGTTACCTCCCCGGGTACATGCTTGGAGAGCACATCGAGAGTATCGGCGGCGCTTTTTTTGCTGAGCACCTCAAGGAACTTGCCGACAAGCACGAAGGTGATGATCATCGTCACCGAGTCGAAATAGGCTTCGCCCAGCTCGAATAGGGTGATATAGATGGAGTAGAGATAGGTCAGCGACGCCCCGGTCGCGACAAGGATGTCCATGTTGACCGACCGGGTACGGATGCCGTAGTAGGCTCCCCTGAAGAAGACCCAGCCGCTGTAGAAGAGCACCGGCGTCGAGAGAATCCACTCGGCGACGTTGAGGATGTTCTTGATCCCCTGCGTCATTCCCGTAAAGAAGCCGGCGTACTGCGCCACGGCGATGGTCATGATGTTCATCATCGCAAAAACGGCGACGGCGATACGAAGGTAGTAATCCTTGCGCTCCTTCTCCGCCCGCGCTTCCTGGATCTGCGGATCGTACGGAAAAGCATCGTAGCCGATGGCGCGGATCATGTCGATGATTTGGGAGAGTTTGAGCACCTCGTCGTCCCAGACGATCCGCGCCTTGTTGTTCGTATGGTTGATGTGCGCCTCGACGATGCCCTCCATCTTGTGCAGTGCTTTTTCATTGAGCCAGACGCAGGCGGAGCAGTGGATCCCCTCGATGATGAGCGACACCTCGCTGAACCCTTCGCTGTCTATGGTGACGTAGCGGTCATAGAAGGCCGGCGAATTGAAGTTGCCGCTGTCCTCGAACTGTTCCGTCGGCGGCACGAGGGTCTCCTCGCCGAGCTTGTCGTAGAAGCGCTCCAGCCCCTCGTCTTTGAGCAGGTGATAGATCCCCTGGCACCCCTTGCAGCAGAAATGGAGCTCCCCCTCCTTGATCATGACCGATTCATCGAACTGCAGATGGCAGTGGTCGCACTTGACGTTAGACAATCTCGAAAATCCCCTCTCCACGGTTTTTGCGAATGCGGTCATAGGGCGCGATGATCCCGCTCATACAGATGTAGACCCCCGGCGCGGGTTGCGTCGCGGCGTATCCCAGCGCCATCCCCAGGTTGACGCTCGCTTCGGTTTTGTCGATGCTGTAAGGCACCATGGCGCCGGTGAGGACGATGACCCGCTCCTCTTCATCCTCTTCCATCCACTCCGCCAGGGCTTTGGCCGTCAGGTCCATCGTGTCGGTACCGTGGACGATGACGTAGACCTCTTCGTCGTCAACGTCGATGATGTTGATGAGCTGTTCGCGGTCCTCCTCGGTCATCTCCAGCGAATCTTTATAGAGCATCCCGGCAATCTCGACACTGTAAGCAAAGCTCTCGACAATATCTTCGATGGCTTCGTTGTCGAAGGGGACCTCGAGCTCCCCGCGGATGGGATCGTAGCGTTTATTGAACGTCCCGCCGGTATTGAGGATTTTCATAACAGCTCCCTTAATGATTTGATAGTGCGCGTCGCTTCCGTGTGCTTTGCATCGGCATCGAACAGGTAGGCCTCTCTGACACCGGCACGATGCGCCGCAACGATGTCGCGCTCCTTGTCGCCGACCATCACCGAACGTCCCAGATCGATGCCGAGCTCTTCCGCGGCCTGAAGCAGCATGCCGGGTTCGGGTTTGCGGCAGGTACAGGCCCCCGTCACTTCCGGATGATGCGGACAGTAGTAGACCCCGGCGATCCTGACGCCCCGCTTACCAAACTCCCCCACCATCCACTTCGTCAGATGGTCGAAATCCGCTTCGCTGTAGCGTCCGCGGGCAATGCCGGACTGGTTCGTGACAACGACGATCAGAAAACCCCGCGCCTGGTAGGCTGCGCAGAGTTCGAAGATGCCGTCGATAAACTCGAACTCCTCGATGCGATACAGGTAATCCGTGTCGACGTTGATCACGCCGTCGCGGTCGAGGAAGAGGGCAGGTTTTCCCATTGATGAAAACGCCATCCGAACTAAGTCCGGACAGCTACGCCAACGCTGAGTTCGCCTCGGCGGCGTGCCCTCGCGCCTTGCGCTCTTTGTGAATTCTCAGACATACGCATCGTCTGTTTGCCTATGCTCCGACGCCGTCGCCGAAAAGCTCTTTTTCGATCACGTCGCAGATGATGTGCCCGATCAGGATGTGCGACTCCTGGATGCGCGGTGTTGCGTTGGAGGGGACGATGATGGCGATATCGGCCATCTGTCCCATCTTGCCGCCGTCGCGGCCGACCAGGGCGACGGTCGTGATCCCCTTTGCCTTGGCGCTCTCAAACGCATTGACGATGTTCTGGGAGTTGCCCGAGGTGGAGATGCCGAAGAAGATGTCACCTTCCACACCCATGCCCTCGAGCTGGCGGGAGAAAACCTTGTCGTAGCCGTAGTCGTTACCGATCGCCGTCAGGTTCGAGGTATCGGTGGTGAGGGCCAGGGACGGGATGGAGGGGCGGTCGAAACCATAGCGGCCAACCAGTTCCGCCGCGATATGCTGGGCATCCGCCGCGCTGCCGCCGTTGCCCGCAAGCAGCGTTTTGTTGCCGCGGCGGTAGGCCTCGACACAGGCTTTAGCCGCCGCTTCGATCGTGCCCAACAGGGCGTCATCGTTCAAAATTTTTTGTTTGGTCTCTATGGAAGCTGAAATCTCTTTTTCAAGGTAGGCTCTCATCAATAGCTCTTCCTTCCTCTCTCTATTAGTAGTGATGCCATTGTACCGCCGATAGGGTAAAAAGAGCGTTACTTGTTGACAAGTAAAACGCAAATAGTATAAAATACGGGAAATCTTTCACATTAACGACCTCGATTTCTTCCTTAGAAAAATCCACTCAGCAGACATAGAGGAACACCTTCATGAGCGATACTTCGCGCAGCAACCATTCACGAAACAATAAAAACAGGACCCATAAGCCCGTCGAAGGCTACACTGTAGAGGCCCTCAGAGAAAAGACGATCGACGAACTCGTCACCATGGCCGAAGAGCTCGGTGTCGAGAGCCCCAACGAGCTCAAACGCCAGGACATCATCTTCGAAATCCTCAAGGCGCAGACGGCCCAGGGAGGCTTTATCCTCTTTACCGGTATCCTCGAAGTGATGCAGGACGGCTACGGCTTCCTCCGCTCCGTCGACAAGAGCTTCAGCGACTCCCTCAACGATGCCTATGTCTCCAGCACCCAGATCAAGCGCTTCGCCCTGCGTAACGGGGACGTCGTCACCGGCCAAGTCCGTGCGCCGAAGGACCAGGAGCGCTACTACGCCCTGCTGAAGATCGAAGCGATCAACTACGTGCCGCCCGAAGAGAGCAAAAAGCGCCCGCTCTTCGAAAACCTCACGCCCCTCTATGCCCTGGAGCAGCTCAAGCTCGAGTACCAGCCGACCCATCTCACCGGCCGTATGATGGACCTCTTCGCCCCCATCGGTAAAGGGCAGCGCGGGCTCATCGTCGCCCCGCCGCGTTCGGGTAAAACGGAGCTGATGAAAGAGATCGCCCACGGTATCAGCCACAACCACCCGGAAGCGGAACTGATGGTCCTGCTCGTCGACGAACGCCCCGAAGAGGTCACCGACATGGAGCGCTCCGTCAAGGGCGAGGTCTACTCCTCCACTTTCGACATGCCGGCAAAGAACCACGTCAAGGTCGCCGAAATGGTCATCGAGCGTGCCAAGCGCCGCGTCGAGATCGGTAAGAACGTCGTCATCCTGCTTGACTCCATCACCCGCCTCGCCCGCGCCTACAACACCGTTACACCGAGTTCAGGTAAGGTCCTCTCAGGTGGTGTCGACGCCAACGCCCTGCACAAACCGAAGCGCTTCTTCGGTGCCGCCCGTAATATCGAGAACGGCGGTTCCCTCACCATCATCGCGACAGCCCTGATCGAGACCGGGAGCCGCATGGACGAGGTCATCTTCGAAGAGTTCAAGGGTACGGGTAACTCCGAAGTGGTGTTGAGCCGCAAGATCTCCGACCGCCGTATCTTCCCGGCGATCGACATCCTCAAGTCCGGTACCCGCAAAGAGGAGCTCCTCATCGGGCCGGACGTCCTGCAAAAAGTCTTTATCCTCCGCTCCATGCTGCACAAGCAAGAGGACGAGGTCGAGGCGCTCCGTTTCCTCTACACCAAGATGCAGAAAACGAAGTCCAACGACGAATTCCTCTCCATGATGAACGAGGGCTAAACCGGTGCGTGTCGGTGTTTTCGACAGCGGTATCGGCGGCCTGACTGTCGTCAAATCCCTGCTGGAACACCGCCTTTTCGATGAGATCGTCTACTACGGCGACACCGCCCGTGTCCCCTACGGGGTCAAGGACCGCAACACCATCATCCGCTACGCCCTCGAAGCGGTGGAATTTTTCAAAAACTTCGACATTGACCTGCTGATCGTCGCCTGCAACACCGTCAGCGCCTACGCCCTGGACGAGATGCGCGCCCAGGCCCCCTTTGACGTCGTCGGCGTCGTCGAACCGGGCATCCTCGCCGCGAAGAACGCCCTGGCGAACAGCGACTCGGAGGTCCTCGTGCTCGGCACGAAGGCGACCGTCGGCTCCGGGGCCTACCAGCAGCTGCTCACCACCCACGGCTACCGCAACGTCGAAGCCAAAGCGACGGGACTCTTTGTCCCTATCGTCGAAGAGGGGCTCTTCGAGGGCGAAGTGCTCGAAAGTACGATGCACCACTACTTCGCCGGGTGCAAAGCCCCCGACGCCGTCATCCTCGGCTGCACCCACTTCCCCCTCATCGCCGGGGCGATCTCCAACTATTTCGGAGATAAAGCGCTGATGATCCACTCCGGCGAAGCGATCGTGGAGTACCTCGAAGCCCATTACGGCATCCAAGAGAGCGCCGCGAACACCGAGATGAAATTCTTCGCCTCGGAAAACCCCGACGGGCTGCGGCAGGTCGCCGCGCAGTGGCTCGGCCTCCCGACCCCGTAAGCCCGGCTAACTGCCATAAATAACCCCCGCTTCAACCATCGTGTGTTAAACTCAAAGACATTAATCGTCAAAGGATTCCCAACGTGAACGAGCGCTCGCAAGTCCTGGCCCTGAAGTACCGTCCCCGCCGTTTTGAAGACCTGATCGGGCAGGAGACGATCGCGCAGACGCTCTCCCTGGCGCTGGACTCCAAACGCCTCTCGCACGCCTACCTTTTCTCCGGCCTTCGCGGTTCGGGCAAAACCTCGACGGCGCGGATCTTCGCCAAGGCGCTGATGTGTGAAAACGGACCGACCTCCCACCCCTGCGAACAGTGCGAACACTGCATCACCGCCAACGAGGGTCGCCACATGGACATCATCGAGATGGATGCCGCCTCCAGCCGCAAGATCGACGATATCCGCGACCTCATCGAACATACCAAGTACCAGCCGGCCAGCGCGAAGTTCAAGATCTTCATCATCGACGAAGTACACATGCTCACCAAGGAGGCGTTCAACGCCCTGCTCAAGACCCTCGAGGAGCCGCCGCCGTTCGTAAAGTTTATCCTCGCGACGACCGACCCGCTCAAGCTCCCCGCGACGATTCTCAGCCGGACCCAGCACTTCCGCTTCAAGAAGATCTCGCCGCAGAACGTCAGCGCGCACCTGAGCCACATCCTCAACCTTGAGAATATCACCTACGAGCCCGAAGCGCTGCAGATCCTCGCCCGCAGCGGTTCGGGGAGCCTGCGCGACACCCTGACCCTGCTGGACCAGGCCATCATCTATTCCAAGCACCACGTCGATGTCTCCACCGTCACGGAGATGCTGGGCCTGATCGACCCGCAGTTTTTCGAGTCGCTTTTTGGCGTCATCTTCTCCAAGGACCGGTCACGGCTCGTCGATACCCTCAGGGACCTGGAGGCCTACGAAGCGGAGATGGTCGTTGACGAACTCACCTCCTGGCTTAAAGAGCGCCTCTACGACCATGACGACTCCCGCTTCTCGCCGCTGCTGCTGGAGCGCTTTTTCCGCATCCTCAGCGAGGCGAAGTCCCTCTTCGCCATCAACGCCGAAGGGAGCTTCGTCCTGGGGCTGATCTTCTTCAAGATGATCGAAGCGCTGAAAGTCAAAGAGATCGACCAGATGATCGAATCCCTCGAGGCCCAGGTCGGCCGCCCCGACAGCGTCGCCTATGCGGCGGCTCCCGCCGCCACGGCCGCCCCTGCTGTTCCCACTGCTACCGCAGCACCAGCCACAGAGAGCGAAAGCGCGGCGGAAGCGCCGGCCGCACCCGAACCGGAGCCGGTCGTTGCGCCGGCACCCGACCCCGCGCTCGCAAAGTTCGAAGAACTCTGCGCACGCATCGAGGACCGCAGTGCGGATCTGGGAGCGTGTTTCCGCGAACAGATTACCTTCATCGCCTACGGCGACGACACTCTTACCTGGGAGAGCTGCGCCGAGGGCGACTGCCGCGCCAAGCTCAAACACGGCTTCCCGGTCATCAAACAGCTGGTACGTGAGGTATTCGGGTTCGAGACGAAAATCAAGCACAACCCCTGCTCGAAACCGGAGGAGGCTGCCCCAAAGCCTGAACCGGTAAACGAAGCGAGTACGCTACCCGTATCAGAATCCGCTCCGATGCCTGAAGCGCGGATGCCGGCGTCCGAACCTGCGCCAGAGAACAGTGTGTCACCGGTAGAAGAGATGGAAGAGCGCCCCGCCTATATGGAAAGCTACAGTGCTGTAGAAGAGGCGCCCCAGAGCGCCTCCATGACCGAAGAGGTCGAAACGGGTTCGGGCAGCTGCGTCACGGGGAACTGCGAGCCGGACCTGAGCACCCGGGAGATCGACGGCAACGCCATTCTCGACGAACCGATGATTCAGAAAGCGACCGAGCTCTTCGAAGCGACGAAGATCACGATCCAGAATAAAGTATAGGCCGCCGGCAGCTTAATGCTGCTCGGTCACCTTTTCACCGAAATTTTTGATGTCCGAACCGATGCTGTCCGCCGTCTCGTTGATCTGTGCGGATGAGCAGCCGCCGAACGCCGCCATAACTGAAAGTGCCAAAGCAAGAAAAACCGTAATGCGCATGCCTACGCTCCTTTTTTTGCGTTGATTATAGCCACGCCCCTTTTAGAATCAGCTTGCCGCAGACACGCTACAATGCCATTATGCATACCATCGTTCTCGCCACCTTTAACGCGCGCTACAGCCACGCCTCCCTCGCGCTGCGCTACCTCTATGCCAACCTGCGTGAACTGCGCCCCCAGAGCGCAATCCGCGAATTCGTCATCAACGAGAACATCCAGCAGATCGCCGAACGTATCCTGGCCGAAGCCCCCAGGATCGTCGGGATCAGCACCTACATCTGGAACGCCGGCGACGTGGCCGAGCTGATCGGCATCCTCAAGAAGGTCTCCCCCGAAACCGTCATCGTCCTCGGCGGTCCGGAAGCGTCGCACCTCCCCCACCGTGTCGATTTCTCAAACGCGGACTACATCATCGGCGGCGAGGGGGAGATCGCCTTCTACGAACTCTGCCGCGACCTGCTTTCAGGTGTGGAACGGAACAACCGTTTCATCAAGGCACCGACCGTAGACCTTTCCGCCATCGCCCTCCCCTATGACGATTACGACAGCAACGATATTGCCCACCGCTACGTCTACCTGGAGACGTCCCGGGGCTGCCCCTATCTTTGCGAGTTCTGCCTCTCGGCCATCGACGACAAGATGCGCTACTTCGACATCGACGTTATGACCGCGGAGTTCGAGAAGCTCTGGCAGCGCGGGGTGCGCAGCTTCAAGTTCATCGACCGCACCTTCAACCTCAAGCTCTCCTATGCGAACAGGATCCTTGATTTCTTCCTCGCCAAGGATGAGCCCTACTTCCTGCACTTCGAAGTGATCCCCGACCACTTCCCCGAAGCGCTGCGCGGCCGCATCGCGCGTTTCGCCCCGGCGGCCCTGCAGCTCGAGGTCGGCATCCAGACCCTCAACCCCGAGATCGCCGACAACATCCACCGCCCCCTGCGGCTGGCAAAGATAGAGGAGAACCTCCGTTTTTTGGAGGAGCACACCCGCGCCCACCTCCACCTCGACCTTATCGTCGGCCTCCCCGGCGAGACGCTGGAGAGCTTTGCCCAGGGGCTCGACACCCTCGTCTCCTGGAGCAGCGGGGAGATCCAGATCGGCATCCTCAAAAAACTGTCGGGCACGACAATGGCCCGCCACGACGACCCCTTCGGCATGGTCTACGCCGACACCCCGCCCTACGACGTCCTCAAGACGACCCACGTCTCCTTCGAAGAGATTCAGAAGATGAAGCGCTTCGCCCGCTACTGGGACATCCTCTACAACAGCGGCAACTTTACACAAAGCGTCGCCCTGCTCTGGCCCGAGGGAAAGGTCTTCGACGAATTCCGGGATTTCAGTGCCTGGGTCTACGACCAGACCGCGGCGACCTGGAAGATCGCCCAGGAGCGGATGGCCCGCCTGCTCTTCGACTATCTCGTCGATGTCAGGCACTGTGACAAAGAAGACGTCGGCCGCGCGATGGCTGCGGACTTCTCCAAGGGCCACGGCAAGCGCCTCCCGCCCTTTCTGCGCCCCTATGCCCCGGAGGAGCGCAGCGACGGGGAGGCCGCCCGGGGAAGCGCATCGACAAAACGGCAGGCCCAGCGGGCCTAAGCCGTTTACACCGGTTTACACCCCGTTGCGCGAGCGCTTACATTGACGTCCTATCATGGTAAACGTAAAGAGGAAGTTTCCTCTTGAAAATTCTCCTTCAAAGGACACACCATGAAACGGACACTTCTCATCGGAGCACTGCTCGCAGCCGCCGGCACGGCCGCCTTCGCGGGACCGCACGGCGACAGCCGCATGCTTCTCAATTCCCTTGACCTCACATCGGCGCAGAAACAGCAGCTCAAGACCATCCGCAAGGAAGCGCGAAACGAACGGTTCAAACTGATGGACCAGATGGACGATCTGCGCGACAAAACAAACGACCGCATTTTGGCCGTCCTCACCGACGACCAGAAGAAGGCCTACATCGCCGCGCGCAGCGACCGCATGAAACAGCGTATGGATAAACGGTGCGATCGTGATAAAATGCCTATGAAAAGACCAAAATACGACTAGGCAATGGCAAAAATACTGTTAATCGAAGATGACACCGAAATCACCGCACTGCTCGAACGTTACCTCGGGCAGTACGGCATGGACGTCGTCGCCTACACCCATCCCGCAAGCGCCCTGAGCTCGCTGGGCATCGAATCCTACGATGCCGTGCTGCTGGACCTGACCCTGCCGCAGATCGACGGGCTCGAGGTGTGCCGTCGTCTTCGCGAACGCAGTGACATCCCCATCATCATCTCCTCCGCCCGGCATGACCTCAGCGACAAAGTCATCGCCCTCGAGTACGGGGCGGACGATTACCTCCCCAAGCCCTACGAACCACGCGAACTCGTCGCCCGCATCCAGAGCCACCTGCGGCGCTACGCGGGCACCGTCACGCGCCAATCCTCACGGTTTTCGGTCGATGCCGCGCGCATGCGCATCGACAAAGAAGGCGAGCCCCTCTCGCTCACAGTCGCCGAATACGAACTTCTCGCCCTGCTCATCAAGCATAAAGGCGAAGTCGTCTCCCGCGATTTCATCGCCAACAACGTCGACGCCATCGGGTGGGAGAGCACGGAACGCAGCATCGACGTGCTCATCGGCCGCATCCGCCGCAAGATCGAGACGGACCCGAAACACCCCGCCTTCATCCACTCCGTCCGCGGCGTCGGCTACAAATTCACGGAGTGAGCATGCTTCCCCACCGCTCCATCTTTTTCAAACTCAACCTCTTTTTCGTCCTGGCGCTACTGACGCTGGCGCTGCTCTTCGCCCTGTTCCACGTCACCGCTTCGCATATGGAAACACGCCGGGAGGTCCTGCGGGGGATGGAGCTGGCACGTCTGCTGCACCACCTCCGCAGTACGGATCGCGCCGAACGCACTTCCGCGCTCGCGGAGGCGCAATTTGCGCTGCTCACCACCGGCGCCCTGCCCAAAAACGCCAGGGAGCTGCAGCCGCCCCGTAACGCGGACGACCATGACGCGCGGGAACACCGGGAGCGACCGCCGCTGCGTCTCTACGAGGCGGACGGGAGCTACTACTTCCGCTCCACGATCCGGCGCGATCCCTTCCTTGTCAAAGATGAACGGCCCGCCGAAAACTTCGGCGGCCTGCAACTGATCTTCGTGCTGCTGCTGGCGGGGCTCGTCACCCTCTATGTCCTGCTGCGCCGCAGCCTCCTGCCGCTGCGCGATCTGCATACCCAGATCCGCCGTTTCGGCCGCGGCGACCTCGATATCGACACTTCCAGCACGCGCCGTGACGAGATCGCGGCGATCGCCAACGAGTTCAATGATGCCCTAGAACAGCTCCGGCAGCTGCGCGCGTCACGCCAGCTCTTTCTGCGCAACGTCATGCATGAGCTGAAAACCCCGTTGACCAAGGGCAAACTCTCCCTGGCGATGATGGAAGAAAACGAACAAACCGCTTACCTCAACCGCCTCTTCAGCCGCATGGACGACCTGATCAACGGCGTGGCCCAGGTCGAAAAACTCCAGAGCGTCGGGCTCGACCGCACGCCCCAAAAGCTCGGTGCGCTGCTGGAAACCGCAGTGCATCAGCTCTACCTTTCCGCCGAGCGGCGCCAGGCGCTGATGATCACCATCGAACCAGACGTCAGCATCAATGCCGACGCCCCCCTCTTCATCAGTGCCCTGTCCAACCTCCTCGACAACGCCCTAAAATACAGCAGCGCGCCCCCGGTCACCGTCACCGCCGACCGCCAGGGGATCTGCATCGCCAACACGGGAGCACCGCTGGATGTGCCTTTGGACACCGTTATGCAGCCCTTCTCCAGCGCCAATCCGGCCGGCGGGCTCGGCCTCGGCCTCTCCATCACCGATACCGTCGTGCAGGCACACGGCTTCACCCTTGTCTACGACTACCGCGAGGGGACGCACCGCTTCTGCATCCGCTTTTAAAAAGAGCGGTAAACGTTATTGCTTCGCGTTGCCGCCGAAATAGCGCTCGGTCTCGCCCACGATCACCTTATGCAGCAGTAGGAGGCCGATCAGGTTCGGGATAATCATCAGCCCGTTGAAGAGATCGGAGATGTTCCAGACCAGCTCCAGCTTCAGCACCGCCCCGACGAAGATCATCAGGACAAAAACGACACGGTAATAGCGGATGTGACCTTCGCCGAAGAGGTACTCAATCGCCTTTTCGCCGTAGTAGCCCCAGCCAATCAGCGTCGAGTAGGCGAAGAGCACCGTCGCGGCCGTCACGATCACCGTCCCGGCAACCCCCAGGAAGTGGGTGAAGCTTGCCATCGTCAGCTCCCCTGCCGCCACCCCTTCGTGCCACTGCGGCGCCATGAGGATGACCAGGGCCGTCATCGTACAGACGACCAGGGTGTCGATGAAGGTCTGCGTCATGCTCACCAGCGCCTGGCGCGTCGGCGAATCCGTCCGCGCCGCCGCCGCGGCGATGGGCGCGGAACCGAGGCCCGATTCGTTGGAAAAGACGCCCCGCGCGACCCCGTACCTTATGGCCGCCGCGACCGTCGCCCCGACAAAACCGCCCCCTGCCGCGATGGGCGTGACGGCATGGGTAAAGATAAGCCCGAACGCCCCCGGCACCTTGTCAAGGTTCAGCACGATGATGGCAAGCGCCCCCAGCACGTAGCCGGCAATCATAAAAGGAACCAGGACGCTTGTAAAGCGCGCGATGGACTTGATGCCGCCGAGGATGACGACCCCAGAGAGCACCGTCAGGACGATCCCGGTCACCCAGGTGGGGAGCGCAAACTGGCCCTGCAGCGCCGACGCCACAGCATTGGACTGCACCATATTCCCGATGCCGAAGGCCGCTACCGCCGTAAACACGGCAAAGGCCGCGCCCAGCCACGGCAGTCCCGCTCCCTCGGAAATGTAGTACATCGGCCCGCCCTTCATGCCGTTGCTCCCCTTGACGCGGTACTTGACCGCCAGGACCGCTTCGGAGTACTTCGTCGCCATCCCGATAAGCCCTATCGTCCACATCCAAAAGACCGCGCCGGGACCGCCCAGCGCGATGGCCGTCGCGACCCCGACGATGTTCCCGATGCCGACTGTCGCGGCCAGGGCCGTCATCAGCGCAGCGAAGTGGGAGATGTCCCCTTCGCACTCGTCGTTGCGGTGCCAGATAAGCTTGAAAGCGTGTCCCAGCGCGCGGAACTGGAGCCCACGCAGCCTAATGGTCAGAAACAGCCCCGTACCGACCAGCAGTATCAGGACCGGCGCCCCCCATATAAAGCCCGCCGCCGCCGCGACCGCCTGTTCAAACATCTCCATCAAACCTCCTGATTACACCTTGAAATCGTCTCACATTTACGCCTTGCTGCGGAACTGGACCTCTGCCGCCTCCAGCCGCTCGTAGCGCCGCACCCGTGTACGGTGCGGACGCCACTCCAGCAGCACGAGGGCCACCCCTTCCCAGAGCGACACCCAGGCCGCCACGGTCAGCCCCTCGGCGAAGACCTCCCCCACGACGGAGGGGCTCTCGCCTATCCACTGCCGTACCCAGACGGCCAGGAACATGATGGCCACACCGACGGCGAAAAGGAGCCCCGCCTTGCGCAGCATCTCCGCCGTCGTCTCCCGCTCCAGCTCGGCCATGTACTGAAAAAACGTGCCGATGCTCCGGCGGATGCGGGCATACTTCTCCTCTGCCTGCTCCTCGGGGAAGGTAAACCTTATGACCAACGGCGTCTGTCGCGGCAATTCCCTGGCGCACGAGGTGAGGTAATCCGTCAGATCCTGGTCCAGGTCCCGGCGCAGGTAGTCGGCGTATCTGTCGAAGTCGTCATAGAGTGCCTCCGGGCGCTGTGCCGCCACATCGATGATATACCGCCCCTGCGCATCACGCTCGTAGCGTCCGAGGTAGCTTTTGTGGTTCGCCATGCATCCGACCTTGGCAGATTTTGCACTATCATAGCGCATTTCCGGCCCCGGTTCGCTTCATTCCCTTTGACAAACGCTTTGCGATTGGGCTAAAGTTATAGGATGTTGGATGATCCCGTTACCAGGGCCGCTATGGTCGTCTTCGTCACCGTCTTCTTCGCCACGCTGATCGCGATCGCCGTGATGTACCTGCTCATCCGCGCCGGGGAGAAGGGGCCGCCGAAACCGCCGCACAAAGGACAGATGTGGCTGGCGGGGGTCATCGGCATCGGCATTCCGCTGCTGATGCTCGCCTACGCCCTGCTCTTCTCCCCCTCGGCCCGGCTCACCCCGCAGCAGCTCCACAAGCAGCAGATCGAAAAATCACTAGGAGGGTCACAGCAGGGGCGCTAGCGCCCCCACGTCCACCTCTCTCCCCTTTTTGTACCGTTTGACGTATTCGACGATCATCCCGTGCAAAAGAGCATAGATCATGGGCAGCTCCTGCGACTCGAAACGCCCCGCAATCCCTTCAACGCACCACGCCTGCAGCGCGTCGTAGCTCTCGTGCTCAAACCCGAAGGCTCGAAGCAGCCTTGATGTGTAGGCGTCCACGACCATCACGTCGCGCCCGCAGGCGTAGCAGAGGATGGAGTCCGCCGTCTCGGGGCCGATCCCCTTTTGCTCCAGCAGCCACTCCCTGCTGACCTCATCGCGGAAGGTCTCAAAGCCGCCGTAGGACTCCAGCAGCGCCGCAGAGAGGGCCTGCAGCACCTTCGCCTTGTTCTTGAAAAGCCCGCTGGGACGGATCAGCTCCATCAGCGTGTCAAGGTCTGTATTCGCAATCGCTTCGGCATTGAGTACCCCCGCCGTTTCCAGGTTGGCCAGCGACTGCTCCACCCGCGTCCACTGGCTGTTCTGCGTCAGCACCGCCCCCACGACGACAGTGAAGGTGCCGTACTCCGGCCACCACATCGGCGGTTTCCCTTCGAGCAGGTTCAGCGACTCCAGGGCGCTGTAAAGGGCATTGGCATCGGGCAGTTCCACCATTACGCCCTCCCTCTCTTGGCTGTTTTACGCATTATACCTAGGAGACTCTGTCCGTATGTCAAAGAGAGCAGATAAAAAAGAAGATTCTGAAGATTCTGAATGTGATTGCAATATAAGAATGAGAGGATGAAAAATCAGGATACGTTATTCAGGGCAAAGGCCCTGATAATTACTTCCAACTCTCCTCTACGATCTGTTTCGAGCGTTTGTAGGGGTAGCGCTGCAGCAGTTCGTCGATGGGCAGGAGCATATCGAAGTTCTTCTGGCGCATGAAGTGCATCAGGGTGACCGATGCCCAGTAGTCGTGCTCGTACTCCGTACCCGCCAGCGACGTCGGGACGCCCTCTTTGTTGACCGTATGGCAGGCACTGCAGGTGACCGGACCGGCGTATTTGCCGTCGGGGCTGTACTGCATGGCCTGGTCATGGGTCGTCTGGTCGATGCTGCGCGTCCCGTCGAAGCGGGTCGGGTAGAGACCGTGCGTCGACTCGTGGCAGCTCTGGCAGGAGAGCTTGCCGTGCCCTTTCGAGTGGCGGTAGAGGGCATACTTCTTGTTCTGGTCCATCGGGAAGTAGTCCCCGCCCTCGTCCTCGACAAACGGCGCCGCGTGGCAGTCGGCGCAGTGCGGTTCGCCCGATGCCAGCCACCAGTCGGAGCCGCCGCTGACGGCATCGTAGCCGACCGCTTTGCCTTTCGGGTCGTCCCACTCGCCGAGAATCGGGCTTCCGTCTTTTTTCGCCCCCTTCAGCGTGGAGAGCACCGCGCCCTCATGCTCGGTGTAGTAGGCCTCCGTCTCCGCCACTTTCGGGTCCGCCATCGCCGCGAACTTCTTCATGCTGCCGCCGGCGAGGGCGGAGACGACCGTTTTGAGGTCGCGGTTGCGCAGGGTCTTGCCCGACTGGTACTTGGGGTCCTTGATGGCGTCGTAGGCGTAGAGCTCCTGCGACAGCGTATTGTGGCAGTGCGTACAGTAGAGCCCGCGCATCTTTTCAACCTTCTTGCCCTTTTCGTCCTTCATGCTCACCTCTTCGAGGTAGTAGCGTCCGACGCTGTTGAGGAAGAAGGGCGGTTTGACATCTTGGTTCGTGTGGGCGTCGCGGCCGTTGTAGCAGCCACCCCCGGCGATGCGGAGGTCTTTGTTTTTGACCATGTTGTGGCCGTAGGCGTCCGTGAGGCGGAAGAGCATATCGGCATCGTTCATGCTCTTGTCCTGTCCGTGGGTCGGGTGGCAGACCTGGCAATTCGCCGGGCGGTCGGCGCCGTCGGGCACCGGGGCCGCTTTCATGTGGAAGCCGTGGACCGCCTCGGCCAGCGGTTTCGCCTTCATGACTTTGTAGCTCGTGACCCCGTCACGCGGCGTCTTCAGGTTGCCGGAGATGTTGTCGCCGTGGCAGTCGGTACAGTTGACGGAGCTGACGGTCCCCAGGCGGAAATTCGGCGTGTCGGTCTTGAAATCGCGCAGGAAATCGGTGCCGTGGTGCTTGTCGTGCAGGGCGAGGATGTTGATGAGCCCCTCGGCGAGCCGCGCCATGTACTCGGTCACGTCGGGGTGGTAGCCGATCCAGTACTCGTACTCGGTGTCGCTCTGCCACACCCCCTCTTCGCGGGACTTGACGGCGGCGACACCCTGGCGGGAGTGGCAGACCTGGCAGTTGGGAATGTCGATGGGGTTCGTACCCATGAACTCGTAGATCCTTTTCTCGTCGTCGAGGATCGCCTTGCCGTGCTTATCGTGGACCCGCACTTTGGAGACCTGGTAGGGCTGAAAGGTGCGGTCGTCGACGCCGCGGATGGTGCCTTTGCGCTCCGTGTCCGTAAAGGCCGTCAGCGGCAGCCCCAGGGCGTCCCAGGTGTACTCGGCGCTGAGCTTGAGCTTGACATCCTGCAACTCGGGAATAAGCGTCTCGGTCATGACGACGTTGTCGCCGTGCTCGTCGGCAAAGTCGAGGTAGCCGCCGTACAGCGGTTTGTTCGTCGGGCCGTGGTCGGTTTTGATGGGCATGTCGAGACCCAGGTACTTGCGGTCCGCCTTGGTCGCGCCCTTGGGAATCGTCCCCTGAGTGTCCTCGTAGATGTAGAGGTGCTTCCAGACGTAGTTGGGGAGGTTGTCGTTGTTGTCGTCGGTACGGCCGTTTCCGTTGACGTCCTTCTTGACCCCCCAGTAGCGCATCTTGTTGCCCTCGGAGTAGCTGTTGTCATCCACGTAGTAGTAGAGCTGGATCTCGTTGTCCTTGCGGATGAAATAGGGAGACTTGCCGTCCTTGCCGGTGATGACCCCCTGCGCCTGGATACTGTTGTAGGGCGGGATGATGCAGCAGTAGCTCTCGTCGAACCCGGCGCAGTGCATGCCAAGCTCGTAGTTGATGAAGACGTTATATTTGCGGAAGGGGTTGAACGCATCAACCTTTTTGCCGTATTGTTCGATCGTGGTCGGTATCAGTCTGTCCTGCGCGAAGGGGGGCTGGGCGTTGTAGGCCAGCGCCGCCGTGCCAAGCAGGAGTGCAGCGGTCATCATTCGAAACATTTTTTATCACTCCGACGAAAATTTTAAACGATTCTACCGGAGAAATATCACAGAGTTATTATAATTTTTTCTTTTTTGTAAAGTTCAACTTTACGTTTTGGGACGAAAAAAGGGGGAATTTTAT
This sequence comes from Sulfurimonas sp. HSL3-1, assembly GCF_039645995.1. Classification (NCBI taxonomy): domain Bacteria; kingdom Pseudomonadati; phylum Campylobacterota; class Epsilonproteobacteria; order Campylobacterales; family Sulfurimonadaceae; genus Sulfurimonas; species Sulfurimonas diazotrophicus. The sequence continues at coordinate 520,329 of NZ_CP147920.1, read as the reverse complement.
AAACGGGTGTCGGTCTTGGGCGGCAGCCCGAACATTCTGGCGTATTCCCGGCTGAACTGCGACGGGCTTTCGTAGCCCACTTCGAAGGCGACCTCCGCCGCTTCGACGTCCCGCGACATCAGCAGCTGGCGCGCTTCCTGGAGGCGGAGGCTTTTTTGGAACTGCAGCGGGCTCATCCCCGTGATCTTCTTGAAGTTCGCGTAGAGAGATGATTCGCTCATGCCGACATGGTGTGCGAGCTCTTTGACCTGAAGCGCCTCGCGGAACTCGTCTTTGATCTTTGTAATCGCCTTGACAACCCGCTGGGTCGCGCTCCCGTCCATCACGTACTGGCGGATAAAGTCGCCGCCCTCGTCGCGCATAACGTTATAGAGGATCTCCTTGGTGATGAGGGGTGCGAGGACCGGGATGTCCTCCGGGGTCTCAAGGAGCCGCACCAGGCGGGCAACAGGGTCGAGGAGGCGCGGCTGCATGTCGCCGAAATAGAGCCCCCTCTTGGCTCCTTTTGAAGGGTTTGAAGAACGCCCCACCTCTTTGAGCACGTCGAAGATCTGCTCCATGGAAAAGGTGACGGTCAGCCCCATATAGGGACGTGATTCCGTTGCTTCCGTGATGCGGACACGGGCGGGCATATGGACGGAGGCCAGCAGGTACATATTGGGATCGTAGGGGATCAGCTCTTCGTCCACTCCCACCTCTTTCGAGCCCTGTACGATAACACAGATGGAGGGTTCATAGATGGTCGCCAGCATATTCGTCGGCGTACTGCTGTAGTAGAAGGAGAGCTCATCAACTGGGGTGGAAATGGCGTTTTCACCCCGGAACTCGGCCCCGATCCGGCTCTTGATTTCCTCGCGATAACGGTCAAGCTGCTCAGTCTTCATCCTAGCTCCTTATGAAGGACATTATACATCTTTTGGAGAAATAGGCAATCAACAGAAAGGATCGTTCTATCCCCCGTCGGGAAATTGCTATACAATAATCTTATACAGTCGCTGTGTTTGGCAGCCAACCAATCCTATGCAAGGAGCCGCGGATGGAACACAAAACGAACGATCAGTCCAGAAGGGACTTTATTAAAAAATCGGCAGTACTGGGAGCCGGTTTGGTTTTTTTCGACCCGGCGACACTCTTTGCGAACGAAAAAGGAAAAACGATGAACGGAAACATTAAAACAAAAGGGTATGCGGTATTCGACACCAGCGGTGTGTTCAAACCGTGGGAGTTCGAGCGTCGTCCCGTTGGCGACAACGATGTCCTTATCGACATCAAATACGCTTCGATCTGTCACTCGGATATCCACCAGATGAAAGGGCACTGGGGACCGCAGCAGTACCCCCAGGTCCCGGGGCATGAGATCGTCGGTATCGTTGCCGCCGTCGGCAAGAATGTCACCGAGTTCAAAGTCGGCGACAGGGCCGGTGTGGGCTGTATGGTCGACGGCTGCACGACGTGCGAGAACGAGGAGCAGTATCAGCCCGACACCCTCTTCACCTACGGCTATCCCGACAAAAGAGAGCCGACGGGGATCTCGCAGGGCGGTTACTCGAAAAGCATCGTCGTCAGGGATCACTATGTCGTGCACATTCCCGAGAACCTCGACTTCAAAGTCGCGGCGCCGCTGCTCTGCGCGGGGATCACGACCTACTCTCCCCTGATGAAGTTCGATCTTAAAAAAGGGGACAAGGTCGGCGTGGCCGGCATCGGCGGTCTGGGGCATATGGCCATCAAGCTCGCCGTTTCCAAAGGCGCGGAGGTCTACGCCTTTACGACGTCGCCGGACAAGGTGGACGATATCCTGAAATTCGGGGCGAAAGAGGCCATCGTCGTCGACGGCCTCTCAAAAATAGCGCCCTACGCCGGCACGCTGGACTACATGATCAGCACCATTCCCTACAAGCACAACATCGCGGCTTATATCGCGGCCGTGAAGCCGTTCGGGGTCTTCACCTACGTCGGCATGCCGGACAATTTCGAGATCATGATGAACAACCTCGCCCTCTCCGCAAGCCGGGTCAACTTCAACGCCTCCCTTATCGGTGGGATGAAAGAGACACAAGAAGTGGTGGACTATTGTGCCGCCAATAAGATCTATCCCCAGATCGAGATGATCGAGGCCAAAGCGATTACCGAGGCATGGAAAAAAGTGGAGAACAAAGAGGCACGCTATAGATACGTCATCGATTCGGCCACGATCTAAAAGGGCTTACGATGGCAAAAGTATTCATTACCGGCTCCTCGGACGGGCTCGGGCTGCTCGCGGCGCGGATGCTCGTCGAGGCGGGGCACGACGTCGTCCTGCACGCCCGCAACGCCGCGCGGGCCGATGACGCCAGACGGCAGCTCTCGGAGGCCAGGGACGTACTGATTGCCGACCTCTCCGATATGGCGGCGACCGTGCGGCTGGCCGAAGCGGTCAACGCCATCGGCCCTTTCGACGCCGTCATCCACAACGCCGGCGTCTACCGGGCGCCGAAGCCCGCGATCTTTGCGGTCAACGTGCTCGCCCCCTACATCCTGACGGCATTGATCGCGCGGCCGAAACGGCTTGTTTACATCGGGTCGAACATGCACACGCAGGGCAGCGCGGAGATAGATGCGCTCGCACCGGAGACGGGAGTCACCTACTCCGACTCCAAGCTGCTGGTGCTGATGCTCTCCAACGCCGTGGCGCGCCGATGGCCGGGCGTCTACGCCAACACCGTCGACCCCGGGTGGGTCCCCACCAAGATGGGCGGCAAAGGCGCGCCGGACGACCTGCAAGAGGGGGCGCGGACGCAGGTGTGGCTCGCCTCGGGCGGGGATGCCGCCGTCAGCGGCCGCTACCTTTTCCATATGCAAGAGGCGTCTTATGCCTCAAAGGCCGACGACGTCGCCGCGCAGGAGGCGCTGCTGGCGCGCTGCGAAGCGGTCAGCGGCATCACTTTCCCGGCGCAGTGAAGCGCGCCAAAAAGGAGCAGGAAATGAAATATATGAATAAAGAGACATTCGACAAGGCCAATATGTTCGGAACGGGCGTGCCCAACGAGATGTATGCGGAATACTTCGTCGGCGATTCCTTTCTGAACCTCGCGATCAACCCCGAAGGCTCCCCCGCCTTCGTCGCCAACGTAACGTTCGAGCCCGGATGCCGCAACCACTGGCACATCCACCACGCAGCAACCGGCGGCGGGCAGCTGCTGATCTGCACCGCGGGCGAAGGGTGGTACCAGACGGAGGGGCAAGATGCTGTCAGCCTGCGCGAGGGCTCCGTCGTCTACATCCCGACAGGGGTGAAGCACTGGCACGGTGCCAAAGCCGACAGCTGGTTCAGCCACATCTCCGTGGAGATCCCGGGAACGGAAACGAGCAACGAGTGGCTTGAGCCTGTAGACGATGCGTACTACAACACGCTGTAAGCGAAAGGAGCAGCCATGCGAACCGGATTTATCACTTTCCTTTTTTCCATCTTTAGCGTTACCTGCAGTTTTGCGGCAGACATGGGTGGACCCAAAGAAGTCGAAGCCCTCACAGCGAAAGAACAGGCCATGATCCCCATCGCCGCGTTGACGGCAGCAGGCGATATGGAGCGGCTCAAACCCGCGTTGGAGAAAGGGCTGGATGCCGGTCTCAGCGTCAACGAAATCAAGGAGATCCTTATCCAGCTCTACGCCTACTGCGGGTTCCCGCGCAGTCTCAACGGCATCAACGCCTTTATGGAGGTCATGAAAGTGCGCGAGGCAGAGGGCATCAAGGACACCGTCGGCAAAGCGGCTTCGCCGCTGCCGAAGGGTATGGACAGGGATGCGTACGGCGCAGAGGTGCGCCGAAAACTGATGGGCGTTACAGAAGAGCCTCCGGCCCAGGGCTACCAGCTCTTTACCCCGGTGATGGACACCTACCTCAAAGAGCACCTCTTCGCGGACATCTTCGCCCGGGACGTTCTGGACCACCGTAGCCGCGAGCTGGTCACCATCTCGGCGCTGGCCGCCATGCCCGGGACGGAGGGGCAGCTAAGGTTCCATCTGGGTGCCGCCATGAATACGGGATTGAGTGCCGATCAGATGGCGGCGTTCGTCGCCGTGCTTGAATCAAAAGTGGGAGTGCGCGCAGCCGAGTCAGTACGACAACTGCTCCGAGACCTGCTCACAGCGGGGGACGGCTGAAAAAAGCGGCGTCACCCTTCGCAGACGAGCTTCTCGAACCTCTTCAGGATCGCCGTCGCTTCGGCGGTTTCGCGCGCCGCTTCCAGCAGTGCCGCCCTCTTCTCCTCCCCGAACGGTTCGGATTTGGAAACCTCATCAATGTAGGAGCGCATGACGGCCCTGTCGAACTCGGGGTGGAACTGCACACCCCAGGCACTCGGTCCCATCCTGAAGGCGTGGTTTTCATCGTGGGTGTTGAACGCGAGCCGCACGGCGCCTTCGGGCAGGGTGACGACCGTCTGGGAGTGGATGGTATGGGCATCAAAACGCATCGGCAGGTCGCAAAAGAGCCTATCGTCCCGCGCGTTGTCGGTCAGGTCAATAGCGACCGTCCCTATCTCCATGCCGTTGCGGTGGTAACCCGAGACGCCGCCAAGGGCCTTGGCCAGGAGCTGGTGCCCGTAGCAGATCGCCAGCATCGGGATGCCCCGCGCCACTACTTCCGCCAGCCACGCCGCCGTCTGACGGCTCCAGGCCTCCTCTTCGGTGACCATGGCGTGCGAACCGGTGACGATCACACCGTCGCACCGCGCCAGGTCCGGCAGGGCGTCGCCCCCCTGGACGTTCACCGTAAACGGGCGCGATTGCGGCAACTCCAGCTTGTCAATGATCCAATCTTCAAAATCGTTGTACGCGCTTCGGGTTGTACCGAACGTCGATCCTGTTTTGATAATGCAGATCCGTTTCACGCGGCCTCTTTTTTTGCGCTATTTTAAACGATGGCCACGGGGATTGCAGCCTACGGCCCGCATAAAAATTGTGCAGCAGTTCCCCTACGCTTCAAAACGCAGACGGAGGCTAGCCTGCATTGTCTATACGGTACTGCTTCGGGCTTTTGCCGACTTTCTGTTTGAAAAACTTGGTGAACTGAGAGGCGTCATGAAAATTGAGCGTTTCCGCGATGCTGCCGACCGTCCTTGGCGTATAGACCAGCAGGTATTCGGCCTCCTTGACGATGCGTTTATGGATGTAGTGCAGCGCGCTGTTCCCCAGGTTCGCCTTGACCGTTTCGCTGAGATATTTCGGCGTCAGGTCGAGCAGCGCCGCGTAGTCGTCGACGCGCTTCATCGTCTTGAAGTGCTCTTCCAGCAGCGAGAGAAAGCGGCTGCAGATGACATCGCTGCGCGTTCTGGGTGCGTCGCTCCCCAGTTTCAGCTTCTCCCGTTTCAGGATCAGCAAAATAAGGTCCAGCAGGTGTTTGGCATAGAGGCCGCTGTCGACGTCGGACTTTTTGAGCTCACGCTCGATCTCCTCAAAAAGCTCTTTGACCCTGCCGAACAGCGACGGCTCCAGGTCGACGCTTTCGAGGTGCCGGTCGTGAAAGGCCAGCAACGCCGTCTCCCCCGGGAAATCCTTCTCGAACAAAATCACGTAATACTCCGTCGTGTCAAAGGTGTCCCGGAACGAATGGATCGACCCCGGCGGCAACAGGTGCAGGGAGTGCGCGTTGATCGTGTATTCGAACTGGTTGACATAGCGGATCGAGCCGCCCGCCAGGCAGAACACCATCGTGTAGAAGTCGCACCGCACGGGCACCCCCTCTTTGCGCTGGGAGTTGCTCTGAAGAATGACGATGTCGGTAGGCCGGAAATCGTCCGAGAGGACGTTCATGCCGAATGCGGGTGTTTCCAGGTGGATCTGCCTGTAGCGCTCCAGCGCCTGGGACATGCTCAAAAGTTCCATAATTAATCCTGATGTATGCCGTTGGGCACCATTTTTACGCCTAAACGTGTTTTTGTCCATTGTATAGTCGAAACATAGCGTTATTATTAAGTTTTTAAGCTCATTGTTTTTTTAAATAAGAAAAATTGACAATTAATAGGAGTTTTTACTCTTACACGGAAACACGCAGGCCGCTACAATAGTCCCCATCAATCCAATGATGAAAGGACCTGAAATGTCTAAGAAAAATGTTCTGATTACCGGCGGTGCCAGAGGCATCGGCGCGGCCACGGCCAAAGCCCTCGCCGCAGACGGCCACCGCGTGTTTATCAACTACGTCAACAGCACCCAGGTCGCCAATGACCTGGCCTCGGCCATCAACGGTGCCGGCGGCGAAGCGTACCCCATCCAGGCGGACGTCCGGGACGAAGAAAGCATCAAGGCGATGTTCGACACCATCAAACGCGACCACGGCGGCGTCGACATCCTCGTCTCCAATGCCAACATGCACTTTACGCAGAAGCCGTTCATGGAGCAGAGCTGGGACGAATTTTCCCAGAAGCTCAACGACGAAATTCGCGCCTCCTACCTCTGTGCCCGGTATGCCGCAGCCTCGATGACGGAGAAGAAGTTCGGCCGCCTGATCTTTATCTCCAGCACCCTCTCCGAAAGTCCGGCGCCCTCTTTCATCGCCCACGGTTCCGCCAAGGGTGCGCTCGACACCTTCAGCAAGTACCTTGCGCAGGAGCTGGGTGCGCATGGCATCACCTCCAACATCGTCGCGCCGGGCCTGGTTCTCACCGATGCGACCGAAGGCGCCCCGGAGGCGTTCAAAGAGTTCATCCGCTCCATGACGCCGACGCAGACGATCTCCAGACCCGAAGATGTCGCGAACGCCGTCAGCTTCCTCGCCAAAGAGGAGAGCGCCCAGGTGACGGGGGCCTACCTCTCCGTCAGCGGCGGGGCTTATATGTCGTAACGGGCAATCATGTAGTATCGGGCAATCCTGCGCCGGTATCGTGCTAGCCCTCATCGGGGTTAGCTGCTAAAATAGACTCTATGCAAAGGAGAGAAGATGCAAAAATACGATGTCATTATCATCGGCGGCGGGGTTTCGGGACTCTCGTGCGCCATCACGCTGGGATCGGCGGGGCCGAAAATGGAGATCGCACGCGCGAAAAATATCCTCGTCATCGACGCCGGGAAGTCCCATCTGAACATGGCGGAGCTCCATAACGTCCCCGGTGTCGCCGAAGGGACGAAGGGTCCCGAACTGCTGGCCTCTTTGGCAGCGCGGGCGGAAGCGTATGAGAACGTCGTCTTGCAAGAAGACACCGTCACCTCCGTCTCCGGGAGTGCGGGGGCGTTTACAGTCAACACCGAATCGGGCGAAAGCTACGAGGCGGATACCGTCGTCTTTGCCAACGGGATGCAGACCATCGCTGTCGAGGGTATCGGCGCCCCCGTCGTTGACCACGTCCGCGCCCCGCGCCCCGGTATGGTGATGATCGAAAACAGTAACGGCGTCGTCGACGAAGGCAAGTATGTCACCGGCTGTGCGGCGGGCGCCACCTCCATGTTCGCCTCGGCCGCGGGCTACGGGGCGCAGACGGCGACGGACATCATCAGCGCATGGGCCGGCAAATACACCGTCATCCACGACGTGCTCAAAAAGCGCTAAACAGCTGCGTCGGAGGGGGGCAAGACATGAAGGCACTATTCATGATGATCTTCATAGCGCTCTTCACCCTGCCTCTGGCCGCCCGCGACGGAGGTAACCTCATGCAGATCAGCGTCCACGCCAACGGAAACACCACCCTCTTTCAACTCAACGACTCCCCCGCCGCGAAGGCCCTCTACGCCCAACTCCCCCTCACCATCGAAGTAGAGGAGTACGGCAGCAACGAAAAGATCTTCTACCCCCCGAAGAAACTCTCAACGGACAACACGCCCCTGGCGGAAGCTAAAGCGGGCACCCTTGCCTACTACGCTCCCTGGGGCGACGTCGTCATGTTCTACAAGGATTTCGGAAAGGCAAGCGGGCTGTACGAGCTGGGGCATGCCGTCGAAGGCGGCGGGTATATTGAAACGATGTCCGGGGTCATCACGGTCGAAGCGGCAGAGTAAGCCGCGACGACCCCCCTGCCCTCACTGGTTTTTCAGCTCCGAGGGCGGGAAACCGAAGTGGCTTTTGAATTCGCGGCTGAACTGGGCGGGGCTTTCGTAGCCCACCCTGGACGCGGCGTCCGAGATCTTCATCTTGTCGAACATGATGTACTGGCGCGCCTTATTCAGCCGGATCTTCTTGATGTACTGGATCGGCGAGTCGTTGTAGATCTCTTTGAATTTTTTATGGAAATTCGCCTTGCGCATATTGGCCCGCTGCGCCAGATCGTCGATGTTGATCTCCTGGTCTAGTTCGTTCTGCACCTCGTCGACAATCGTCGAGATCCTTGAAAAGTGGGTGAGCTGGCAGCAGAGCTGCAGCAGGTGCTCCCCCGCACTCGTATTGATGATGCGGTAGTAGAGTTCGTCCAGCACATTGTCGCCGAGGATCTTGGATTCCTGGGGGTCGAGCAGAATCTTCATCAGCCGGTTGAAAGCGGACTCGATCTCCTCGTTCATCGTGCCGGTGACGACGTTCTTAGGCGTTTTAAAAGGGTCGGCCGGTGGCTGCTTCTCCATCAACGAGTGGATCTTCTGCAGCCGCTGCAGGTCCAGGTCGATGTAGACCCCTTTCATCACCTTGTCGAAGAGGAACGTCTTGCATTCGGCGGGGTGGACGGTGGCGATGATGACGTACTGGCCGCTGCCCAATGTCACCTGCTCGTCGTCGATGATCCCCCGGTTCTGTCCGCTGGCAATAAGGAAAATGCCGCGGTTGTAGAGGAGCTCCTTGCCGTGCTCATAATGGTCGCTTTTAAGCAGTTTGACCTTCTCGATATAGGTGGGTTTTACCCCCACTTCATGCTCGAAATCATACTTTTTGAAAAGCGCCTCGATGAGTTTTTCCTTCATGGTTGAAAGCTCCTTTTGTACAATTAGGCAACATTTTCGTAGATTTACCCATTCAAATCCATTAATAAATAGACTATTATTCATAGTGAAAACTTTATTGAAGGAAACGTAATGATAAAAGGTCTGATGACTTCACTGTTCGCGGTTGCCCTCACAATGCTGATGAGCGGCTGTTCTACGATGCACATGGGCTGGACTGCCGTCACGGGTCAGCACAAGCTTGACGACAACGCCATGGAAGCCTATGACAACATGTTCACGAAGGTTGTCGAGTACGGCGACCCTGCACGTGCCATGATGCAGGAGTGGCTGGTCAACGCCGACATTCCGAATGACGACGTCGCAGAGACGATCAAGTCCCTCGCGGAAGAGTACAACATGCGCGTTACCGGCGACATCAAAATGTACACCAAAGACGACGCGGCACCCGAAGAGGTCAAGCACGCGCGCATCTTCTCCCTGTGCAGCCTGCCGATCGCGAAGGTCTTCCTCAACCATTCACGCTACTACGGCGGGTTCATGCCGTGCCGCATCATGCTCGTCGAGTACGGCAACGGCGACCGCTGGCTCGTTAGCATGGACATGACCCTGGCGATCCACGGCGGTTACGAGCTGCCCGAAGATATGCTGAAGATGGCCCTCTCCGTCAAAAAGGCGATGGATGAGATCCCGGCTCGCGCGGCGATCGGCGACTTCTAATTTACCCCCTTTGCACTGCGGCACCCTCCGACGCCGCGGTGTTCACAATCAATTCACATTTGTACGCTACATTAACACTGTGATTACATCATGCTCCGTTAGAGCAATATAGATCTCGAACCAAAGGATAACCCTATGCAAAGAAGAACATTCCTCTCCATGGCTGCCGGCGCCTGTGCCCTCGCTGCCGTACCGGCAAGCGTCCTGGCGGAAGATTTCCGTAAATCCAAGCCGACAGTTTGGACAGCAAAAACTGTCGACGACGCCCTCAAAGCGATGTACGGCACAACAGCAACTGTCGCTGAAGGCGTTACAGTCGTCGCTCCGGACGTTGCAAGCAACGGTGGTGCGGTTCCGGTTGATGTCAAGTCTGACATCGCTGCAAAATCCGTTATGATCGTTCAGAACGTCAACCCGGAATCTGCGGTTATCGTTTACGACCTCAACGAGTACAGCATCATCGACTTCTCCATCAAGATCAAGATGAAAGCTTCCGGTACGATCACAGCAGTCGTACAGGGTAACGACGGCAAGCTCTACAGCGGCTCCAAAACACTCGACGTTGCACTCGGTGGTTGTGAGGGCTGATCGCCTTCGCCTATAGAAAACGAAAATAGAAAGGTAATATCATGAGAATCAAAGCAAAACTCAAAGGTAATGTTGTTTCTGTAAAAGCGATGGCGAAGCACGACATGTGGACATACGATATCGCTGAGAAGAAAACCGGCGACCGCAACAACGCGAACTTCATCACACACATCGACGCCAAAGTCGGCGCGGCGACTGTTCTTGACGCTTCTGTCAGCCAGTTCCTCTCCAAGAACCCGATCTTCAAGTTCGCGTTCAAAGGCGACTTCAAAAAGGGTGACGAACTCGTTATGACTTGGGTTGACCTCAAGGGCAACACCAAGAGTTCCAAAGCCAAAATCAAATAATTATTGAGGCGGGCGCCCCGCGCGTCCCGCCCCCTTCCCCCTCTCACCTTCACAAATCCGTCACATTTATGAAACGCTTGGAGAATCAGGCAACTCCCGCATAGCATCGTTCTACCGCGTAAACGCAAATCCCCCTATAATTATCCAAAAGCATCCAGGAGAACAATATGAGAGATTTTACTTACCATAACCCCACCAAGATCGAATTCGGAAGAGACAAAGAAAAAGCCATCGGCGACCACATCGCCGCGGCGGGCGTCAGTAAGGTGCTCCTCACCTTCGGCAGTGACCGCATCAAAAAAGACGGCCTCTTCGACACCGTCGTCGCCAGCCTGAAAGCGAACAATATCGAGTACGTCGAACTGGGCGGCATCGTCAGCAACCCGCTGCTCTCGAAGGTGTACGAAGGGGTCGAGGCGGCCAAAGCCGAAGGCGTCGGGGCCATCCTCAGCGTCGGCGGCGGTTCCGTTTTGGACAGTTCCAAGGCCATCGCGGCGGGCAGCCTCTACGACGGTGACGTCTGGGACTTCTTTATCGGCAAAAGCGTCATCGAAAAAGCGCTGCCGGTCTTTGACATCATCACCCTCGCCGCGACGGGGAGCGAGATGAACACCTACGCCGTCGTCACCAACGAGAAAACGCAGCAGAAATTCTCCATCGCCTCGCCCCATGTCTACCCGAAAGTCTCCGTCGTCAACCCGGAGCTGCAGAAGTCCGTCTCCAAAGAGTACCTCGTCTACTCCGCCGCGGACATCATCGCCCACTCCATCGAGGGGTACTTTACCGCCTCGTATCACCCCGACATCATCGCCAAGTACATCGAGGCGAACATCTCCACCGTCATGAGCACGACGGAGACACTGCTGGCCGACCCGGACGACTACGACGCCCGCGGCGAGTTCGCCTGGGCGGCGACGCAGGCGCTCAACGGCACGACCACCCTCGGCGTCGCGGGCTACAGCTTCCCCAACCACATGATCGAGCACAGCCTCTCGGCGCTCTTCAACGTCGCCCACGGCGCCGGCCTCTCGGTCATCATGCCGGCATGGATGAAGTGGTACCATAAGCAGAACGAAGCCCAGTTCGAACGGTTTGCAAAGAATCTTTTCGGAAAATCAACTGCCATGGAGGGGATCGAAGCGCTGGAGCAGTGGTTCGACAAGGTCGGCACGCCGACAAAGCTGTCGCAGTTCTCGATCAAAGAGAGTGACATCGACGCCATCGTCGAAAACGCCGCGGCGAATGCCAAGATGTTCGGCCTGGCCGACACCTACACCGAGGACGTTCTCAGAACGATCCTCAAACTGGCGCTCTAACGCGCCCGACTAGCCTTCCAGCCCGTTTTCCAGGAAGTAGGTAGCCACGGCATATTCACAATACGAATAGACTTTCTGTGCCTGCAGCTCGTGAAAATACCCTATGGCTTCGTCCCGCTGCTTTCGCGCCAGCGCGTCCATCCCGAGGACAAACATGGCTTCCGTCGTGCTGCAGCGGTTTTCCGAAGCCTCTATCAGCTCCTCTTTGGAGCGTTCCCCCAGCATGAACTTGATAACCGTCTCCTGCCAGCGGCCTTCGAAGCTCCTGTCGCGGAGGGTCTTCAACGTCTTGTCCAGTTTCGCCGTCTGCCCGTCCATACGCAGCGCCGAGAGGTAGTAGACGTAGTCCGTGTAATCCAGCTCGTCGTCCTCACTCTCAAAGTAGCGTTCGTATTCTTCTATTGCCCGTTTCCAATCTTGCTGCATAAAATACCCCATTCCCTTCAACTGGCTGTGGAAAGCATCCTCTTCTTGCTGCTCTTGCAGCAGCGCCATGGACGCTTTCAGTTTGCCGTTGATCTGGAGGGTTTGCGCATAGAGGCCGATATTGTCATCGGCCTTGAGCACTTTGTCGGCCAGGAACAGTGCCAGTTCCCTCTGTCCCAGACGTTCGTAGGATTGCAGCATCAGGACGTTCATCGGCTCCGCAAACGCTTTATGGTCCAAACGTATCGCCTGTGCCGCAGAATCCAATACTTTCTGGTTCAGTGCGGCGTTCCCGGCGCCGCACTCCTTTTGGTCTTCAAGTTCGGCGACCTTCCAATAGTAGGCCTCGGCGAGTGTGGCATGCATGTCCGCATACTCCGGCACCTTTTTGATGGCGCGCTTGGCCGTATCGATTGCAAGATCGTAGTGCTCCTTGTAGTTGTAGAACTCCGCCAGGAGCGCGTATGATCCCATGAAATCGGGCTCCTCGCGGATCGCCTGGGTGTAGAGGCGGACTATCTCCTTCTCGTCGCCGTTCCTGTCCAGTGTCACCGCTTTGATAAAGGAGGGAGGGTAGACTTTGACCCCGGCGCTTTTGAGCTCGGGGAACCGCCGGTACAGTTCATCGAACATCTCCCGATCCCGAAAGCCGAGCGCATAATCCTTGATGATCAAATAGGCGAGTTTTTTGATCCGCAGACTGTCCGGTTCCAGCGCCTCGGCCTTCAGAATCGTCTTTTTGGCCTCGAGAAGGGAAGATACCCGGCGGCGGTCCTCCATGAACTGACGATAGTACTCTTCGGCCAACCCTGCCTGCAGCATCGCATTGTTCTTATCATGTTCGATCTGCTGTTTCAGCTCTTTGGAAACGGGCGTCTCCATCGGTGCGCACCCCGCGACGATGAGGGCCGTCAAAACCCCTGCGAAAATCTTCAACTTCATCACTCCCTCCTATTCCGGTTGATACCCGAGCGCTTTGGCTTTCTTGAACGCTTCGGACGAGCTTTCGAATTCGGAACTGTAGCCCAGTACCAGCCCGTAAAGGTAGTAGGTCCTCCCCTGCGCGGTGCCCTTCGCGACCGCGCTTTCAAGCAGCGCTTTGGCTTTGTCGTACTCGGCACTGTCAAGGTAGTGCTCGGCAAGGGCATGCATGCTATCGAGAGTGCTGTTCTCATCCAGTTTCGCCTTCATCTGCGCTTCGGCCGCTTTGCGCTCGTCCTTGGTATAGCGCAGATACCACAGCATCCCCTGGTGCAGTGTCAGCGACTGCTGATAGAAGTCGGCATACGCCTCGGGGTAGATCTTTCGCTGATTGACGGCAAAACGCTCCTCGATGACCATCCCGTCATCCGAGGCTTTGTGCGCAAACCCATACTCGAAGAATTTGCCTTTGTACGACGACGGCAGCTTGACAAAGCGCCACTCGTTGAACGCCTTGCTGCCGGGCTTGCAGTGCATACGCATCTGCAGAGTCGAACGCGCGCCCAAATCCAGCCCGTAGGTGCGCTGCTGCTCTTGCGGGACATCGCGCAGCGCCAACAGGCGGATAAACCCGTAAAAAAGCGCAGCATACTCTCTTTTGTCGTCCGGGATCTGCTCCACCCCTTTGACCTCAAAGGAGAACGACACCTCTTTTTTCGGGTCTTCCGCACCCTCGTACTTCAGGTTGCTGACCACGGCAGCCGCGCCGAACAGACTCTTGAACTGCTGCAGCAGGGTCTCTTCCGGATCTTGCGAGAAGGCGATCACGGATTTATAGAACTGACTGGCCGCCCCGGACAGATCCATACGGATTTTCCCGCCGTAATAGCTGCCGTCGTCACTGAAATCGACGGCGATCCTGGCATCGGAGGTATTGAAACGTTCGGGAATCGTTCTGAACCGGCCGCCGCTGCCGTTGAGGACAAAGGCCACTTTATTGCCGAGGCTCCAGGCGATGCCGGGAAAGGTGAAATGCGTGCCGGTCGTATCGATCCACATCTCATACTTCGGGACGTAGACGATGACATGGTTGAACAGTTGAAGGTTCGGCAGACGATCGGGGGTGACGATCTCTTCCGCCGCATTGACCAGTGCCGGGTAGGCTTCGATACCCACGGCCTTCAGCATCGAGACCAGCAGGGTCGCCTGGTCTTTGCAGTCCCCGTACATCTGGTTCATGATCTCCCCGGAACGGTGCGGGACCAACCCCCCGCGTCCCAGGTGGGCAAAAATGTATTTGATGTTTTTGTCCATGTAGTAGTAGAGCGCTTTGATCTTCGCTTCGTCCGAGGCGGCCTTTTCCGTCACTTGCAGCGCGCGTTCTCGGATCGCGTCGGAGGGTTCCGAGGCCTTGGCATACTCGCCGTACATCACGTCCGAAACCCGGTGCCATTTTGCAAGGGTAGACAGGCTCAGCCAGGGCATGATCTCATTATAGGAGACGGCCGTCCCGTTTTCCGCCTTGATCCGGGGCAGATCTTTTTTTGTCCACGTGTAGACGGTCCGGCCGCCCTCTATCCGGATCTCCGGCGCGGTTGTGGCATTGTGCAGCTTGTAGTAGAGGCTTGCCCCCTCCGGGGTATCGACCGTGACGGTGTTTTCCCGTATCGGGTCAAAACGCACTTTGCGCATATCGCCGTTCGCATGCCAGCGGTAGAAATAACTTTTGCCGGTCCACTCCCCGGGCAGTGGCGAATGGAGCTGTTCCGAACTCAGCTGCAGCTCGATAAACGATCCGGCAGTGACAGAAGGCATCGAGAACTGCAGCAGTTTCGTATCGTCATACGAACTGGCTCTGTTCGAACTCTTGATCTGGATGGCATCTTTGTGCACGCTCTTCTTTTTGCCATCAGGCGTATAGGCCACGGCAAAATCGAGCTGCTGCTGCTCGTAAAAAGCGTTGTGCGCGAAAGTGAACTGGCTGTAGTCAACGGCGGCTTCGTCATTCAAAACGGCGATCACATAGTGAATTGTCTCATGGGCACGGTTCTTTTCATCGAGCACGACATGCCACTCTCTCTTGATAATGGCGGCCCCCGACTCGATCTCCTGTGCCGTCGGTTTGAACGTTTTCATCATCGTTTCGATCCCGCTGCCCAAAAGCGAGGACGTCATAAGTAGAAGAAGCGCCGAAACAAATATTTTCATTAATGTGATCCCCAATTGAAAAATATGAAATTTACTATAACTGTTTTGGCCTTAGAAAGGGAAAAGTGCAGCGTCGATCGCTTGACAGCAGCAGGGAGAAGACGAGAACAGTCGGGCCGTTACGGTGGGGGTTTAGAGGTAATAGTTGTGGAAAGAAAGACGGTCACCGTCTTTGGGTGACCTCATCGTTGCGGAGAGCGTCCGCCATTAATCAAAAAGCGCGTGCCTGCGCTACGCTAGACTTCCCAGGCATCGGTGATGATCTCGCGCCCGTCGTCGAAGGTCTTGATCTTCTTGGCGCTTACGCAGCGCCCCTTCTCGTCCAGCTCGAACACGGCGGTCTGCAAAATCTTTTTACACTTCTCCGGGACGTTAAAGTGGCCGGGAAGGCCTGTGAGGAAACGCTGCAGCGGGATCTTGGGGTCCATCCCGATAACGTTGTCGCGGCAGCCGCTGAGGCCAAGGTCCGTGACGTAGCCCGTGCCGCCGTCAATCTGCAGGTCGTCCGTCGCCACGTGGGTATGGGTACCGATGATGGCGCTGACGTGGCCCCGCAGCATCATCAGCAGCGCCCTTTTCTCGCTCGTCGCCTCGGCGTGCATGTCGACGAGGATGACCTCGGCCCCCTCGCGCCGCAGCGCCTCGACGCTCTTCTGCGCGCAGATGAAGGGGTTGTCGACCATCGGCATGGCGTAGTAGCCCATGACATTGAGTACCCCGACTTTGACGCCGTTCACCTCGTACATGCCTGTGCCTTTGCCCGGCATCGCCTCGGGGTAGTTGTGCGGACGCAACAGCGGCAGCTTTTCAAAAAGGGGGATGATCTCTTTCTTGTCGAAGCTGTGGTTGCCCCCGGTCATAACGTCCACACCGGCTGCAAGAAGCTCGTCGGCGTTCTTGGCCGTCAGCCCGAAGCCGTGGCTGGCGTTCTCGTAGTTGGCCACGACGAAGTCGATGCCGTGCTCCTTTTTGAGCCGCGGCAGGTGCTGCTTGATCATCGACCGTCCCGGCCGCCCGACAACGTCACCGATCATTGCTACTGTGAGTTTTTTCATAATCGGCATTGTATCGCTTTGCGGGTTAAAGCCGCTTCTTGCATAGTATCACATTATCTTTGTTTAACAGTTTTTGACGATTAAAGGTTAATTAACATAAAATGTCCTCTACTCATATAATCTATACAATAAGGCAGGAAAAGTAACACATGCAACAGCTAGTCGAAGAAGTCTTTGTAACTGAGGGTATTCCAAAGTTCACATTTGTGAAACCTCCAAATTTCAACGAAATTTTATTAGACATTCGTCATCCAGGGAAACCAGTGATAATTGAGGGGCAGTCCGGTACTGGGAAGACAACGTGTGTGCGAAAAATTCTTGAACAACTTGGTGGCGAAGCTGCAGAATACTTAACGGCCAGAGATGCGACCAATATACATCGTATCGAGGAAATTATACGATCCAGAGCACCCGGACGTTTTGTCATTGACGATTTCCATCGTCTCGCCACCGAAACACAGGAGCAACTTGCCAATATCGCAAAGTTCGCTGCTGAATCCGGCCAGACCAGTACATCGCAAACTAAATTAGTTCTTATTGGGATAAACCAGGTTGGATCGGAGTTAATACAATTAGTACCAGATATTGCCAAGCGAACTGGAATCCACCGGATACAAGCGGGATCCAAAGTAGATATAGAACGACTCATTAAAGAGGGATCTGCTGCGCTAAACGTGGATATCCCAGATGTAGAATCAGTATTCAAAGAATCACGTGGCGACTATTGGCTTACACAGCAACTATGTCAAACGATCTGTATAATGAATGATGTGCTGGAAACGTTAGACAATAAACGCGAACTTTCATTCGATATTGCACTCTTGAGAAAAAGAGTTGTGGAGAGGCTTTCTGCTGCATTTTATCCCGCAGTTAAGGAGTTCTGTAGAGGGGTACGTTTTAGGCCCAACAACGACCCCTATTTAAAACTTCTGCAGAAAATCAGTCAACAGGAAAGCTCAATAGTCGATCTGAATGAACTCGCAAATTCAAATGAAGATATCCGCGGTAGCATTAATAATATCAAGGGGAGTCGCCTAGCAATCCTCCTGAGAGATAAACCGACTTGTGCACGCCACTTTTACTACAATGCCGAAACGACAAACTTCGCAATCGAAGATCCTGCACTTTTTTATTTCCTCAAACACTTAGATTGGGCGAAGTTAAGACATGATTGCGGATTCAGAGCTGCGGGACGAGACGTTGAATATGACTTTGCAGTCTCATTTGCAGGTGAGAACAGGGAACTTGCTCGTGAGATAGCCCAGCAGCTTTCTCTTCTCGATGCTCATGTATTTTACGATGAACACTTCGAAGCTAACTTTCTTGGTGGCGCCTGGTCAACTCAATTTGAGCGAATCTTTGGGAGCGACTCTCGTCTTGTAGTTTGTCTTTTAGACAACTATTATCGTGAGAAAATCTGGCCAACCTTTGAACGAGAATGTTTTCTTCCCCGCGTACCAGACGGCGATGTTATTCCTATTTTCTTGGACGACACAACATTTGTGGGAATTCCAAAGGATATTATAGGGATTCACTTCAAACGAGACGAAAATCCAGAGTCAGAGAGCGCACGTGTTACGGATGAAATTGCTTTCAAACTTATAGAGAGGCTTGGTTAAGTCAAATAGAGCAGCCGATGCTTATAAGGGATTCGTGTGCTTAATTCAGATTGTTGTGACACGATTGGAGTTGCATGGCAGTATTGAGAAAATCAGACTTGCTAGCTCGTTACAATGCAGCTCAGTCCACTCTTTTTGAAGAATATCGAGAAAAACAGTGGGCCTCGAATTCTTTAAATGAAGTATTTGAATCGTTTTCTTTTACCGAAACATATGATATTTTTTTATCTCATGCATATTCAGATGCAAGGATTGTAAAGCAAATTCGTGACATGTTACTTAAGCAAGGATATTCTGTTTATGTAGACTGGATAGAAGACAATCAATTAAATAGAGATCATGTATCAGAATATACAGCCACTGTACTTCGAAATAGAATGGATCACTGCTCTTCTTTAATATATTTAACATCAGTATCAGCTAGTCGCTCAGTCTGGATGCCATGGGAATTAGGTTATATGGATGCACGTACTAGAAGGGTTGCTGTCGCACCAATCATGGAAGATGATGAAGAGTTTGAAGGGCGAGAATACCTTGGATTGTACCCCTATTTAGATCTAACTAGTGACAATTTCTACGTTCAAAGAGGCATTGGAACATGGGTAACCTTAAAGGATTGGATGAAAGGTGAAAATCCGAAAAAATACACATGATTAACTCATATAAAAAATCAAGCAAAGGAGATGTTTATGGCTCGTAGAGCATTTTACAGTTTTCACTACAAACCAGATAACTGGCGAGTTTCCCAAGTACGAAATATGGGTGTTATTGATGGAAACAAACCTGTTTCTGACAATGATTGGGAGACTGTCAAAAAAGGTGGTGATCCAGCCATTCAAAGATGGATAGATGGTCAATTAGATGGAAAATCTGTTGCTATTATTCTTATTGGTGAAAATACTGCTGGAAGAAAGTGGATTAACTATGAAATCAAAAAAGCGTGGAATGACAAAAAGGGAGTACTAGGAATATATATTCATAATTTGAAGGATAGTAATGGAAGTCAATCGCGCAAGGGGTCTAATCCATTCGATGCATATACTTTAAATGGCACATCACTAGCAAATATTGTCAAAGCATATGATCCTCCATATTCTACTAGCACATACGTTTATGACCATATAAAAGAGAATCTTGCCACTTGGATTGAAAAAGCCATCGAGATTCGAAACAAATACGACTAAGGATAAAGTCCATGCCACTTAGCTTGCCTTTACTTGGAGTAAGAATTCATCTGTCCGGTGCAATCCCTGAAGATTCAACCCCTGAACAAGAAGCAGGAATACGAAAATTTGTTGAAAAATTTGCACGTAAGATATTCAGTGAAGGAGGGGTATTAATTCACGGAAGCCATCCCACATTTTTGGAGCCACTTGAGACTGCTGCAAGACAATTCATCGAAGCAGATGGAGAAAAAGACTCTCTTGTTCTTGTCCGTGCCCAAAAGTTTGCTATCTCAACTGAACACTTGGAAGAAATTGAGCGTCAAAGAAAATTCGCTTCTGTCCAAATAATGCCTTCTGCTCCTGGAGACCCAAATGAGAATTTGATCCCGATGCGAGAATGGATGGCTGAACGTTCAGATGTCATTGTATGTATTGGTGGCAAATGGTGGGATACAAACAAGAAACGAGCGGGGGTTCCTCTCGAATTGGATGCTATGTTATCACTAGGAAAGCCCGGATTTATTATTACTAGTTTTGGAGGTGCAACAGCTGGCTATGTTAAAGAAGATTCAACATTAATTTCTCGTCTCAAAAATGGCCTTTCAGATATACAAAACCAAAAGATTGCAGAAAATGAAACTGTTGAAGAACTTACAGAAACAATTGTCACTCAATTAAAACTTTTACCACTAGTTCGAGAAAGTGTTTCACAAGGACGTAATTTCCGCATATTAGTTCTTGATGGTGGTGGTTTACGGGGCACGTTCACTGCCGCTGTCCTTGCAAAATGGGATGACATGATTAAGAGTGGTGGTGGTAATGATCTAATTAAGCACTTTGATCTTGTAGCAGGGACATCAACAGGAGCGATACTTGCCATCGGACTTAGTCTTGGACTAACACCAGCTGAAATACTAGATTTTTATAAAGAAAAAGGATCAAGTATTTTCCCCAAAAATAGAAAATTGCGCCATTGGCTTAAGTCCAAACATGAATCAGCAACTCTCCGTGATATGCTAAAAGATGTTTTTGGCGATAAAACACTCTCTCATGACTCGTGTTGCAGACTTGTCATTCCAACAGTACGCGCTCTCCATGGGAAAGCCGAGGTAATTACTACAGCTCATAGCGAAGACCGCACTGCATTCCGTGATATCACTGCTGTTGAGGCAGCACTTGCATCCTCTGCAGCACCAACATATTTTGATGAGGCCACATATGAAGGGCCAATCACAATAGAAAAGTTCATTGATGGTGGAATTTGGGCCAATAATCCGATACTTCCAGCATTGGCAGAGGCTGTCCGATATCTTAATATCCCCATGGATAGAATAGATGTTCTAAGTATAGGAACGATGAGCCACGAAATTGATTTTACTGAATCACTAGGAAAAGGTAAGTTTGGATGGGCAGAAGACAGTACGGATCTCTTTTTTTCCGCGCAAGAGCATGCTGCTTCTATTATGGCTGACGGCTTTCTCGGTCCAGCTCACCATCTTCGCATTAATCAACAAGCATCAAGTGAAATCAAATTGGATGATGCAGAAGCAATCGCAGAATTGACTTCGCGGGGAAACGATATAGGCAAAGACTCATTTGTTGCAGTCCGATCACGATTCTTTGATGGAACTCATGTTCCTGATTGGCGCATAACAGAATATTAGCAAAGGAGACATTTATGGCTAGAAAGTGTTTTTTTAGTTTTCATTACAAACCAGACAATTGGCGTGTTTCACAAGTTAGAAATATTGGGACAATCGAAGGAAATAAGCCTGCCAAGGACAATGATTGGGAAACTGTCGTTGGTGGAGGTGACAAAAAAATTAAAGAGTGGATATCCAGTCAAATGAAAGGAAGAACATGTACGGTTATCCTAGCGGGCTCAAAAACTGCTAACAGGAAATGGATTAATCATGAGATTGTTGAGTCTTGGAACAGGGGTTTGGGTGTGTTGGTCATTCACATTCACAATTTAAAAGATGTTAATGGCAAACAGTCTTCAAAGGGTGCAAACCCTCTCTTTTATATTACTCATATTCCGACAAAAAAAAGACTATCATCCATTGCCAAGTCCTATGACCCTCCATATAAGTTAAGTAGTAATGTCTACAATCACATTGCAGAAAACATTGACTATTGGATAGAAGAAGCAATTAAAATCCGAAAAGCCTATGATTAATTAGCATACAACAAGACAGAAGAGCTAATAAGCGCACTTCGAACGTCACAACACCTTCTGTTTCGGTGCAAGGGTAGTGCAAAGCAGCCCGCATGATATCGTCATCTTTGCTGTTAGCGGTGAAGTACTCTTTTGAGCTGTTGAGGCGCTCCACCGTGACACCTCATTTCCAGCCCTACCATGACCATTAGCTCGAAGAACTGCTCTGCCAAATTCAACGATCCCACTCCTTAAAGAAAAAACACCGAAACTTTTATACCAAACCTCATTAATAGCCTTTTTTAGAATAGCCTGCAAGAATTCACTTTTTAGATAGCCGAACCATTTTTGCATGCCCGTCGCGAATGCTAAAGGAAACAAGTATGAAAGCAGCAATTGAAACCCCTACAGCGGTAAAGAGCCTTGACGATCTCGCGGCGCTGGCGAACTACTCGCTTGTGGACACGTTGACCCCCGACCCCGAGGCGACGGCGGACGGCGTTGACCACGCGCCGCGGCAGGTCTTCAGCGGGCATTATGTGCCTGTGAACCCCACGCCCATAGAAACCCCCGTGTACATCGCGCACAGCGAGACCTTTTTCCGTGAACTGGGCTTTAGCGACGCGTTGGCAACCTCGGAGGATTTTATGCGGATGTTCTCCGGCGACAGTTCGCAGCTCCCCGAGCCGCTGCGCCGCCGGGGCTGGGCGACGGGGTACGCGCTTTCCATCTACGGGACTGAATACTACGAGCAGTGCCCCTTCCGTACGGGCAACGGCTACGGCGACGGGCGCGCGGTTTCCATCCTTGAAGCGGTCATCAACGGGCAGCGCTGGGAGATGCAGCTCAAAGGCGGCGGCAGGACACCCTACTGCCGCGGTGCCGACGGCCGCGCCGTGCTGCGTTCCAGCATCCGCGAGTTTCTGGCGCAGGAGCACATGCACGCCCTGGGCGTAAAAACATCGCGCTCCCTGAGCCTCTACACCTCGAAGACGGAGACGGTCGCGCGGCCGTGGTTCAACAACGGCTCCTACTCGCGAAACCCCGAAGTCATGCTCGAGGAGGCCGTGGCCATCACCACGCGGGTCGCCCCCTCTTTCATCCGGGTGGGGCAGGTCGAACTTTTCGGCCGGCGGGCGCGCAAGAACGAACACCCCAAAGCGCTGGAAGAGCTCGAACAGATCGTCCTGCACCTCATCGACCGTGAGTACAGCGACACTATCGACACCTCACTTCCCCTCCGGGACAAAGTGCTCCTGCTGGCAACGGCATTCCGCGACCGTCTCACCACGCTGGTGGCGGAGTGGATACGCGTGGGCTACTGCCAGGGCAACTTCAACAGCGACAACACCGCCGCCGGCGGCTTCACCCTCGATTACGGTCCCTTCGGGTTCATCGAGATGTTCGACCCGCGCTACCAGCCGTGGACGGGCGGAGGAGACCACTTCTCCTTCCTGAACCAGCCCCAGGCCGCGGAAACGAACTTTGCAATGTTCTGCACCGCGCTGAAGCCGCTGCTGACGTCGGATGAAAAGGCAGTGAACGAGCTGGACATGCTGACCCTTCGATTTGCAAGAGCGATGCAGGGGAAAATGATCCCCATGTGGGCATCCAAGCTGGGGCTGCATAAGCTGGATGCACCGCTGTTCAACGAACTGGTGACGTTGATGATCGAGACGGGGGTGGATTACACCATCTTCTTCCGCGAACTCTCATCCGTGCCCGAAGATATCGCCCCGCTGACGAAGAGCTTTTACGGCGACGGGGTCAAAGATGCCGCGCTGCTGAACCGCTGGAGCGAATGGCTGGAGAAGTGGAAGGGTGTCGTACAGACGACGAACCCCGACGACATCAACGCCACGTCGCCGGAATCCCGCGAAGCGCTCTCACGCCAGATGAAGGCCGTCAACCCCAAATACACCTTGAGGGAGTGGTTCCTCGTCCCGGCCTACCAGCAGGCCGCCGACGGGGACTATACGCTCATCAAAGAGCTGCAGGCCGTCATGACGGACCCCTACGCCGAGCAGTCCGAAGCGACCGCGGCGAAGTACTACCGGAAAAAGCCCACCGAGTACTTCGAGATCGCGGGCATCTCCCACGTCACCTGTTCCTCTTAAATAGGGCGAAGGGCATCTTCATGCCCTTCTTCGCTCCACTGCCTTTAGATACCTTTTAGCGGGATTGCCATACGATAAAAGCTGCACACCTCAACACGGAGGCAGATACCATGAAAGTTCTACGGGGGATAAGAAGCGCGGCACTGCTGCTTTTCATCTGGACGGCGGTGAACCTTGCCGCCGCGGAGCCGGTGGCGTATGAGCACAAGGAGACCCGCGACCTCGTCGCCTTCGTCCAGGCGGCGGCCGACGCGGTCGCCAAGGAGGGCGAAGCCGTCTTCCCCGCTTTCAGACAAAAAGGCGGGAAGTGGTTCCGGGGCGACAGGTACATCTTTGTCTGGGACCTCAAAGGCAACCGCTACGTCTATCCGCCCGATCTTGCGCATGAGAAGCGGAACCTCATCGGGCTCACAGACGTCGGGGGCAAACCGATCGGGCGGATGATCGTCGATGCGGCCGCGAGCAAAGCGGGCAGAGGGTGGGTCCACTACCAGTGGAACCGCCCGGGAGAGACGGCGCCCATCTGGAAATCCACCTACATCATGCGAAGCACCGCCCCCTCGGGCAAGGTCTACCTCGTCGGCAGCGGCAACTATAAAAGCGTGATGGAAAAGGCGTTCCTCGTCGATGAAGTCAACGCCGCCGTCGCCCTGCTTCAAAAGGAGGGAAAGGCCGCCTTTAAAACCCTGCGCGACAAGAAGAGCCGCTTCTATTTCCACGACACCTACGTCTTCGTCACCTCCGCCTCCGGCGTCGAACTGGTCAACCCGGCCTTTCCCGGCATCGAAGGGCGCAACGTCCTGACGATCACGGACATCAAGGAGAAGGCCATCGCGCGGGAGTACATCGACCTGGCTATGCTCAAAGGAGAGGGGTGGGTCTCCTACTACTGGCCCCGCCCGCAGGCCCCGCAGATCCCTGTCCAGAAGATCACCTATGTCAAAAAGGTCGTTGTGGAAGGAGAACCCCTCATCGTCGGGGCGGGGGTATACGAATAAGCGTACGGGAAGCCGCAGCGCTCTTACAGCACCTTCGGCTTCGCCGTACGCAGGTAGTGCAGCACGGCCTTGATGATATCGTCGTCGTCTTTGCTGTCGGCGTTGACGAACTCTTTCGAGCCGTTGAGGTATTCGATGGTGATGTTCTGGCCGTAGGAGCTGAGCATCTTGATGTGCTTCTCCAGCCCCATCAGCTTGATGACCATCAACTCGAAGAACTGCTTGGTCGGGCCGTCCGGGCGTCCGAAACGCTCCGTGACCTCCTCCTCGATCTCGTAGACCTCCGTCGGGGTCTCGCAGAGGCTGAGGCGGCGGTAGAGCTCCAGGCGCAGGCGGTCCTCGGCGACGAGCTCATCGCTGATGTAGGCGCTGACGGCGAGCTTGAGGTCCACCTTCGCCTTGGGCGTCTCTTTCTTGTTGCTCAGCTCCTTGATGGCGTCCTCGAGCATCCGCAGGTAGAGAGAGTAGCCGATGTTCTTGATGTGCCCGCTCTGCGCGTCGCCCACGAGGTTCCCCCCGCCCCGGATCTCGAGGTCATGGTAGGCCAGCACGGAACCGCTGCCGAGGAAGGAGTTGGACTCCAGAGCGACGAGGCGCTTCTTCGCTTCCTCGGTAATGAGCTCCTTGTCCTCGACGATGAAGTAGGCGAACCCCTCCGTATGGCCCCGGCCGACGCGGCCGCGGAGCTGGTGCAGGTCGGCGATGCCGAAGCGGTCGGCCCCGTCGATGATCATCGTGTTGACCCGCGGCATGTGGATGCCCGACTCGATGATGGAGGTCGCCAGCATGAGGTCGTACTCGCCGGCCTGGAACTTCAGCAGCTCCTTTTCCGTCTCGACGGCGCCCACCTGCGAGTGGAGCATCAGGATGCGAAGGTCCGGGAGGATCGCCTTGAGTTCGCCCAGCTTTATGGGCATATGGTCGATGGAGTTGTAGACGTAAAAGACCTGCCCGCCCCGGCGCAGCTCGCGCAAAATGACCTCTTTGACGAGTTTCTCGTCGTAGGCCTTGACGAAGGTGCGCACCCCCTGCCGTTCGCCCGGAGGGGTCATGAGGGTGCTGAGGGTCTTGATGGAGCTGAGCGCCTGGTTGAGGCTGCGCGGAATCGGCGTGGCGCTCATGGTGAGCAGGTGCGTCTTCTCATAAAGCGTTTTGAGCTTCTCTTTTTGTTTGACGCCGAACTTGTGCTCTTCGTCGATGACGACGAGGCCCAGTTTGGCGAACTTCGTCCCGAAGAGCGCATGGGTGCCGACGACCATGTCGATGCTCCCATCCGCCAATCCCGCCTCGACGGCCTTCTTCACCTTGGGGGTGACGAAGCGGTCTATTTTGGCGATGTGGAAGTCATACTCGGCGAAGCGCTCCTTGAGCGAGGCGAAGTGCTGGGAGCTGAGCAGGGTCGTCGGTACGATGACGGCCGACTGGTACCCCGCGGAGGCCGCGGCGAACATTGCGTTCATCGCCACCTCGGTCTTGCCGAAGCCGACGTCCCCGCTGAGCAGCCGGTCCATAACGTGGCCGCTGCCTACTTCGGCGATGATCTCGGCGATGGAGCGCGCCTGGTCCTCGGTGTACTCGAAGCCCGCGCGGGACTGGAACGCCTGCACCTCCTTGGCGTCCGTCTCGATGACGGGGGCGCTGATAAGCGCGCGCTGGGCGGCGGTGTTGACGATCTCCGAGGCGATCTCGAAGAGGCGCTTCTTGACCTTCTCCTTGAGACGGCCGAAGCTCCCCTTGCCCAGGCGGTCGAGCACCGGCGGCGCCCCGGCGCCCGCGATGTAGCGGTCGATGGCGTCGAGGTTCTCCACCGGCAGCAGGACCCGCTCGTCGCCCTGGTACTTGATGGCGATGAAGTCGCGCACGCTTCCCAAAATCTCCGCCTGTTCGATGGCCTCGAAGATCCCGACCCCGTGCTCCTCGTGGACGACGTAGTCGCCGGGCTTGAGGTCGTCGAGGAGCAGGCTGCTCTTGCGGCGGCGCTTTTTGCGCACCGGTTTGTTCAGGGAGATGATGAGCTCGGTGTCGGTAATGAGGTTGACGATCTCGCCGGAGCGCTTGACCGTGATGCCCTTCGTGTCGAAGATGCCCGCCTGCTTCAGCTGCGCGTCGCTGCTGGCAATAATCGTCACCTTCTTGTTCGGGTGGACCTCCAGCAGGGTTTTGACGTCGGTGACCGCGAGGGCCTTGACCCGGTCGTCCTCGGGGAGCACCGCGACGGATTCAAAATCCGTTGCCTCTACCTGCGGGGTGTTGAGGGTGTAGGCCTCGCCGATCATCGCGTCGAGGCGTTTGACGGCGGCGACCTTTTTGCCTTCCAGGAAGTTCTCGGCATCGCCGTCCAGGTACCAGAAGCCCAGTGAGTCGATGTCCTTGACGAAGCTGTCGCTCGTTGAGGCTTCTACCGCCGCAACGATGCGCTCGTAGCCGGCCTCGTCGAAGGCGTAGGGGGCGCTGTGCAGCTCGAACCCCTCGAGCTCCTCGCCGACGGTGCGCTGGGTCTCCACCTCGAAGGCCTTGATCTGCTCGATCTCGTCGTCGAAGAGGGAAATGCGGTAGGGGCTCTCCGTGCCGGGGGCGAAGACGTCGATGATGTCACCGCGGAAGGAGACCTCCCCCTCCATCTCCACGAGGTCGACGAAGCTATAGCCCCAGTGGAGCAGCTCCGTTTTGAGGCCGGAGAGGTCGAGGCGGTCGCCGAAGGCGATCTGCTTTGTGCGCAGCAGGTTCGTTTTGGGCAGCGGGAAGAGGAGGCTTTTGAAGGGGGCGATGACGAGGGGCTTTTTATCTGCCTCGTAGTAACTGCGCAGCGCCTCTGCCATCTGGCTCAGCTCTTCGCTGAAGGGGCGCAGGTCATCAAGCCAAGTCGCGCGGAAGTCGGGGAGAACGACCGCGTCGATCTCCTTGAAGCGGCAAAGGTCGCGGAGCTGCTGCGCTTCGGCAGCGTCTTCACAGATGAGTACGTCGGGGAGGCTACCCTTTTTCAGGTAGGCGTAGAGCTTGGCCTGCATACTCAGCGTGCCGTGTCGTTGCGGAGAGTTTTCGGCGCGGAAAGCAGGGGCGCCTTGTCAACTTGGTTCATTTCAATCCCGTCTTTTTTATAAAGGCCTCCGCCACGCTGAACGAGCCGAAGACCAGGTACATTTTCTGTGCCTGCACCCCTTCGAATGTGCCGTAGGGGATATCCAGCGCTTCGAGCGCCCCGACAAGTGCATCGCGGGCGGCGGCACGCTCGCTCTGCACCTCGATCAGCTCGACGCGCTCGATGTTGTCGCGGAGCGCGGCAAGGATGGATGCATAGTCCTTGTCGCCGTAGCTGTTGTAGACAAGAACGACCTTCTGCGGCCCCAGCTCTCGTGCGATGGCCCGGGCGGCGAGGACGTTGTGGCCCACGTCGAGCCAAACGTTCGGGGCGATCCGCGAGAGGCGGCCGAAGAGCGGCGCGCTGAAGCTCTGTGCGTCAAAGGAGACGCCGAGCAGCTTCAGGGCGGCGGCGGCAAGCATGAGGTTGTCGCGGAGGTACGCCGGCAGTGCCAGCGCTTCCGCCCTCTTTTGAAGCGCCATTATAGCATCTTCGTCTAACAGCCGTTCACAGCGCAGCAGTGTCGCCCCCCGCTCGGCGGCGATCTCCGAGGCGATGGCGTAAACCTCCTCGTGGGGCTGCAGGCCCAGGATCACAGTGGGGCCCATCGCCCGCAGTTTCGTCACGGCGATCGCTTCAATGGTGTCGCCCAGGAAGGCCTGGTGGTCAATGTCGATGGGAGTGACGAGGGTGAGGGTTTTCTCGAAGACGGCGGTCGCGTCGAACTCGCCGCCGAGGCCCGCTTCCATGACGACGTAGTCGCAGGACTCATAGAGCGCCGCGGCCATCAGGGTCGTGAATTCGAAGTAGCTCAGCGCCTCGGCCGTCTCTGCGTCCAGCCACCCCATCACCTTCTCAAAAGCGCCCTGCAGCTGCGCGTCGTCGGCGTCGCTGCCGTTCAGCCAGAGGCGTTCGTTGAAGCGCAGGATGTGGGGGGAGGTGTAGTGGCCGACGCTGTAGCCGGCATGCAGGAGGGCCCCGGCGAGGAAGCGCCCCGTCGTTCCCTTGCCGTTGGTGCCGACGAGGTGGATGATCTTCGGCAGCGACACACGCGCTTTGACCCGGTCCCAGGCCCGCGGCATCCGCTCCAGGTCGATCTTGTCGTAGTAGAGCGGTTTCGCGTCGAGAAAGTCAGCGAACTTCAGCAGAGGCCCCCTCGCCCGCGACCTGGGCGACAAAGCTGTCGAGCGCCTTCTCCGAGCCGTACTTGATCGCCTCGAAGCGGACGAGGTCGGAGATAATGGCGTTGGGTTCGATGGTGAAGAGGTAGCTTCCCCGCGCATTGTAGCGGCGCGTCTCTTCTCCGCGTTCCCGGTCGATGTCGAGGGTGACGATGGCACGGTAGGCGACGATGTAGCCGTTGGTGTCGTACTGCACCGGATTGAAAACGACCTTGCGCAGGGAAATGGTCAGGTGGGTGCTGGCGTGCGCCTCATCGGTTAGGCGGGTGCGGAAGCGGTTGACGACGGCTTCGTCGAGGGCGTCTTTGATGTAGACGGTGTTGTCCGGGTCCTGCATGGAGATGACGATCTTCGTGCTCACGCTCTCCTGCAGCACCGGCTTGACGGCCCGGCTCGTCGGCTTGTAGCCGCAGCCAGAGAGCAGCGCCGCGGCGATCAGTACCAACCCAAAGCGCTGCAATCCACCCATGTTCTTTTCCTTACTTGACGACGATATTGACGAGCTTGTTCGGCACGACGATCTCTTTGACGACCGTTTTGCCCTCAAGCCACTGCGGGATGACCGCCTTGGCGGCTTCGATCATCTCTTCTTTGGAAGCGGACGGCGCGACGTCGATCTGGCCGCGGTTCTTGCCGTTGACGGAGACGCCCAGGGTGATCGTATCGAGGGCGAAGACCTCCTCTTTCACCGTCTGCTCGCCGAGGTTCTTGCGGCCGAAGAGGCGGTCGCTTATCTCCCAGCAGACGTGCGGGACGATGGGTTCCATCAGGGAGGTGAGGACCCAGTACGCTTCCGTCCAGACCGCTTCGTTCTCCTGTTCATTGAGGGCGTTCATCGCCTCCATGACCCCGGCGATCATCGTGTTGAAAGTGTAGCGCTCGCCGAAGACGTCGTTGGCGCGGGCCAGTGCCTCGTACACCTTCTTGCGCGCGGCTTTCTCCTCTTTGGAGAGGGAAGCGTGGTCGATCTCTGGCAGGGTCTCCGTCACAGCAGCTTTTTCGCTGCGGTCATAGAAACGGCGCAGGAAGCGGTAGGCCCCCTCGACGGCGCTGTCGTTCCACTCCAGCTCCTGGGTCGGCGGCGCGGCGAAGAGGATAAAGAGCCGGGCCGTGTCGGCGCCGTACTTCTCGATAAGGGCATCCGGGTCGACGGTGTTGCCTTTGGACTTGCTCATCTTCGCGCCGTCTTTGAGGACCATCCCCTGGGTGAGCAGCCGCTCGAAGGGCTCCTTGACATCGACGTAGCCGAGGTCGCGCAGCGCCTTGGTAAAGAAGCGGCTGTAGAGCAGGTGCAGGATGGCATGCTCGATCCCGCCGATGTAGTGGTCGACGTTCATCCAGTAGGCGAGCTCCTCCTTGTCGAAGGCCGCCTTCTCCCAGGTGTCGCGTCCCGCCGTGTAGCGCAGGAAGTACCACGACGACTGGATGAAGGTGTCCATCGTATCGGTTTCGCGCTCGGCCGCGCCGCCGCACTTGGGACAGCTGCAGTGCTTCCATGTGGGGTGGTGCTCCAGCGGGTTCCCCTCGCCGGTGATCTCGACGTCGTCGGGGAGTTCAACCGGCAGGTTCTCTTTTTTCTCCGGGACGATCCCGCAGGTCGGGCAGTGGATAAGCGGGATCGGGGCGCCCCAGTAGCGCTGGCGGCTGATGCCCCAGTCCTTGAGACGGTAGTTCGTCACGCGCTTGCCGATCCCCTCGCTTTCGAAGTGGGCGATAATCGCCTCTTTCGCCGCGTCGCTCATCATCTCGCTGAATTCGCCGGAGTTGAAGAGCATGCCCGGTTCCGTCATCGCCTTGCCTTCAACGACACCCGCTTCGGGGTGGGCGATGACCGGGGTGATCGGCAGATCGTACTTCGTCGCAAAGTCGTAGTCGCGCTCGTCGTGGGCCGGGACGGCCATGACCGCGCCGGAGCCGTAATCCATCAGGACGAAGTTCGCGACCCAGACCGGTACCGGCTTGCCGGTGAGCGGGTGCACGACATTGATACCGAGGGCGACGCCGTGCTTCTCTTTCTGGCGGTCGATGGAGCTGCTGTTCTTCATCGCGTTGATCTCGGCGGCCGTCTCCGTGGAGAGCAGGCCATTGTCGATCATGTAGGTGACCAGTTCGTGCTCCGGCGCCAGGGCCGTATAGCTGACGCCGTAGATCGTATCGGGGCGCGTCGTATAGACCTCGAAGCCGTCGAACGCGTCGCGCAGGCGCTTCTTGGAGTGTTCCTCGAGGTGCAGGGTAAACTCGAGCCCGCTGCTGCGGCCGATCCAGTTCTCCTGCATGGAGAGGACCTGCTTCGGCCACCCCTTCTCCAGCTGTTCGAGGTCGTCGATCAGCTCGTCGGCGTAGTCCGTAATGCGCAGGTAGTACTGGTGCATCTCTTTTTTGACGATGGGGGTGTCACAGCGCCAGCAGCAGCCGTCGACGACCTGCTCGTTGGCCAGAACGGTGAGGTCGTGCGGACACCAGTTCAGAAAGGCCTTCTTGCGGTAGAGCAGCCCCTTCTCGAAAAGGTCGATGATGAAGCCCTGCTCGAATTTCGTATAGAGCGGGTCGGAGGTGGCGAACTCGCGCTCTTTGGAGAAGGAGAGCCCCAGGGTGGCGAGCTCTTTGCGCATGTAGTCGATGTTCTCGTAGGTCCACTTCTTCGGGTGTACCCCGTGCTTGATCGCGGCGTTCTCCGCCGGCATCCCGAAACTGTCCCATCCGATGGGATGCAGGACGTTCAGGCCCTGCTGGCGGTAGTAGCGCGCGAAAGCGTCACCGATGGTGTAGTTACGCACGTGCCCCATGTGGATGCGCCCCGACGGGTAGGGGAACATGCTGAGGACATACTTTTTCGGTTTCGTAAGATCATCTGCGGGCTCAAAACTGCGCTCTGCGTCCCAGAACGCCTGCCACTTGGTTTCGATATCGGACGGGTTGTATTGCAAGATAACTCCTTGAGACGGGCTGCGATCCGCCTCACTGTATTTCGGAAATCGGCGCCGTGGCGCCTACTGTTAGTACTCTTCTCTCGTTTTGGAGCTTTCGATATAAACGAGGCCCATGGAGAAGACGTTGGCAATCAGAGCGCCGATGGTCAGGGCGACCGCGATGTCCATGTTGCCGACGACGACGAGGTAGATGAACGCCGGGATCAGGTGCAGGTCCGCCACGAGCGAACTGGCGAGCAGTTCGGCCGAGAGGAGGTTGCGCACCCCGATCTTGAGGATCGTCGATACGAGGTTCAGGCTCGCCGCGACGAAGAGGGAGACGGGACCGTGCTCATAGAGGAAACCCGCCGTCGATGTCAGACTCATCAACGTAAAAAAGACGTAGATTACTTTACCCCAATCCATAGATAGCTCCTTTTTGGGCTAATTTTACCATTAACCCTGGTCTACGAAAATGCCGAAAGCATTTTTCGAGGAAACATCGCTTCGCGAGCGGTTCCCTTGTTTTGTTCCAGATGCCGTTCCTAATTAAACGGTCCCCTGTTCGTACATGGCGCGCATCTTCTCTTTTTCAGCGCGGCGCTTGGCCGCATCGGCCAGTTTCGTACGGTAGTTGGCGACATTGAAGCCGAACCACATCAGAATCGGCGAGGCGACAAAGATGGAGGAGTAGGTCCCCACGATGATGCCCACCAGCAGTGTAAAGGCGAAGGCGTGGATGATCTCCCCGCCGAACATGAAGAGCGTCAGGACGACGAAGAAGGTCGTCAATGACGTCAGCGTCGTACGCGACAGGGTCTTCGTGACCGACTCGTTGATGACGTCGGCGAGTTCGATGCTCTTCGATGCCGTCACCCCTTCACGGATACGGTCGAAGACGATGATCGTGTCGTTGAGCGAGTAGCCCAACAGGGTCAGCAGCGCCGCCAGGACGTCGAGGTTGACGTCGATCGCAAAGAGCGAGATCGCCCCCAGCGCGATGGAGACGTCGTGGATCAGGGCCGCGATGGAGGCGACGGCGAAGCGCCATTCAAACCTGACAGCGACATAAACCAGGATCCCCAGGATCGCCAGCAGCATCGCCATGACGCCCTTTTCGCGCAGTTCGCCCCCTACCTTCGGCCCGACGATGTCGACCCGGCGGACTTCGAAGCTGCCCGTGCCCTTGAGGGCTTCACGGGTAACGTCACCCATATCGGACTGGACGTCTTTGCTGGAGGTCTTGAGGCGAATGATGATCTCTTCGGGCGAACCGAACTCGGTGATCTGCGCCCCTTCGTAAAGCGGGTTGGTACCCAGCGTATCGCGAATCGTGTCAATCGGCGCGGCACCTTCGTACTTGACCTGGACGATCGTACCGCCGGCGAAGTCAATGCCGTAGTTGAGTCCCTTGGCGGCCAAAATCCCCCAGGAGATAAGGACCAGTACGATAGAGATCGCGATGGCGATCTTCGACTTGCCCATAAAGTTGATGGTTTTCGTCTGTCTGAAAAATTCCATTATGCAGCCGCCTTCTTTTTACTGACGCCGAACCAGAGGCTGACGTTCTTGCTCTTGGCAATGCGCGTTTCAAGCATCTCGTAGATGCCGTGGGTGCCGAGGATCGCCGTCAGCATGGAAGCAAGGATACCGATGCTGATCGTGATCGCAAAGCCCTTGATGGCCCCCGTGCCGTAGACATAGAGGACGATGGCCGCGATCAGGGTCGTGATGTTCGCGTCGAGGATGGCGCGCATCGCGTTGGCGTACCCCTCTTCGATCGCCTTGTGGATGGAGACGCCCTGGTAGAGCAGCTCGCGGATCCGTTCGGAGATGATGACGTTGGCGTCGACCGCCATACCGACGGTCAGGACGATACCCGCCATCCCCGGCAGGGTCAGCGTCGCGCCGAACATCGCCATCACCGCGATGATGAGGAAGAGGTTCGCCACCAGCGCGATATTCGCGATAATCCCGGCCATCTTGTAATAGACGATCATAAAGACGAAGACGAGGGCGAAACCGCCGATCAGCGCGATCAGGCTCGCCTGGATGCTGTCGGCACCGAGGCTCGGGCCGACGGAGCGTTTCTCCAGCATGAAGATCGGAGCGAGAAGGGCACCGGAGCGCAGTGCGATCGCGAGGTCCTGGGCCTGCTCGACCGTGTAGTTCCCGCTGATCTGGCCGTGGCCGCCCCCGATGCGCTCGTTGATGACCGGCGCCGAGTAGACCTGGCCGTCAAGAACGATAGCCAGGTGGTTGCCGACGTTCTTGCCGGTGAAGTCACCGAAGATCTGCGCGCCTTCGGAGTTGAGCGAGAAGTTGATAACGGGCTGATTGTTCTGGTTGAACGCCACCTGGGCGTCTGTGAGCATGGAACCGTCGAGAATGGGGATCTCGCGGACGAGGTACTTGCCGCCGGCCCGTTCCGCGTCGGGCAGGACGACGTCGCCGAAGCGTGCCGCCTCCGCAGGCGTCATCGTATAGGCGCGCATCTTGCGCTCTTCGTCCACGGCCATCAGCTCGAGCTTCGCGGCGCGGGAGATCAGCTCGCGTGCGCGCTGCTCCTCTTCGGCGCTCTTGATTCCCGGCAGTTCGACGAGGATGTTGTCGACGCCCTGGCGCGCGACCGTCGGCTCGGCAAGGCCGAACTGGTCGAGACGGTTACGGATCGTCTCGATCGCCTGGTCGACCGCCTGCTTCTGTGTCTTCAGCACCGCTTCGGGCGTCAGGGAGACATGATAGCTCTCCCCGTCGTGGACGACTTTGCCCCCCTCGATTCCGGCGAGCATCTTATCCATCGCCGGCGCGTCGTCGCTGTCAAGCAGCGTGAAACGGACCGATTCATCGTCGGCGGTGAGGCCGTCGATCAGTACCTCTTCGCGCTCGCTGAAGTGGTTGATCCCGGAGGCGATCGCCTTGAGACGGGAGCTCACCGCCTCTTCGGTCTTGACGCCGAGCAGCATATGCAGACCGCCCTGCAGGTCGAGCCCGAGGGTGATCTTTGTACCTTTGTCCGTCTGCAGCAGGGACGGGATGGAGAAGACCACCCCGAAAAGGATCGCTGCGGCGAAGACGATTACTCTAAAGTTCAGTTTCATTTACATCCTCTCAAAAAGCTACCGGACGCGTGAGTACACCAGGGTCAGTCCCGTTCTGGCACACACCGGTAACGCGGTTCCCGGGCAAAACGCCGGGGACCCATACGCATAGACGGGTTACGCTTCGTCTTCGTATTTGCGCGCGACGGCGTCTTTGGTCAGTTTGACGGTCACGTTATCGGCCAGTGTCACGGTAAAGAATGTCTCTTCCACCTTCTTGACTTCGGCGATCAGGCCGCCGGAAGTGACGATCTTGTCCCCTTTTTTCAGGTTCTCGACCATCTCTTTGTGCTTCTTCGCCTGCTGCTGCTGCGGGCGGATGATGATGAAGTACATGATCGCGATCAAAAAGATAAAGGGCAGTAACTGTCCGATGATTTCCATTGGGTGTATCCTTACATGTGCGGGGTCGTGCCCCAAAATTCGTGCCATTATACTTAAGCATCCGTAAAAACGAAGTTAGTATGCTTTGCGGGAGCAATCCCTCTCCCTGCATATTCCCACACCTCTCTCTCGCAAAACATCCCCTCCCTGGTAAATGCACCTCTTTCCGACACTTCCTTCCTATTTATGATTAACATTTTTATTGACTTGCTGTTAGAATGATGCCGTTATTGACTAGTAGTTATCACAGCAGGAGCCGCTTTGCTACATTTTAATGAGGATATACGGATTGACGCTGCCGACGACGGGCAAAGAACCGTTCCCATTCGCCCGAGCGCGCTGCCGGAATACCTCGGAACGGACGATCCCATCGTCTTGAAAACCACCTGGCAGCCTCTGGGCAACAGCGGATACGGTTTCAAGACCCACCGCCTCGTCCGTGTCAGTGAAGACCGGATGGAGTTTCGGAGAAGTTTTCAGTCGCTTCTGCTCACACTCCTGTTTTCCGTTGGAGCCGCCGGTTCTCTTTTTCTGGGCTTCTCCGGTGTTTTGGGTACCAAAACGGACCCGCTGCTTTTCCTGCTCTTTTCATTCTCCTTCTCCGGACTGGCCGTTTTTTTCTATTTCAGCGGCAGGAAGCGGATCGTCATCGACAAAGCCATCAGTGCATTCTGGCGGGGGAAAGAGGAGCCTACGAAGGTGATCAATCCGCATGCCATCAACGGGTACCACTCTTTGAAAAACGTCCATGCGGTCCAGCTGCTCAAGCGGTTCATACCGGGAGACCATGACAGCAAATCCTTCTATAAGCACGAACTGAATCTGGTCTTCGCCGACGGGAACCGCGCCGCCGTGATTGACCACAACGACGCCAAAACGGTGACGAAGCAGGGGCAGCGAATCAGCGACTTTCTGGAGGTGCCCCTGTGGGATGCGCGCTCCGACATCCCGGCCCCCTCGCCGTTGTCCCATCTCTCTCTCGGCAAACCGTTCGAATACATGATGCGCCTGCTCCATCTCTACAGACGGATCAAACTCTATGCTGCTCTGACCATCCTCGCTATTGGTTTTTCGACACCTTTGATCATGTATTTTGCGTCCCCGCCGGCCAAAGAGGACAAAAAAATCAACCTCCTCACGGTGACATGGGCGGAACGGCAGCAGCTTGAGCCGCAATACACCGCCGAACTTTTCGAGCTCGTTAAAAACCCGACAGAGTATTTCGTGCCGTTCTCCCGACTGGTGGATACCCGCCTGGACCTCAACGCCAAAGATGAACTGGGACGCACACCGCTCTACTATGCCGTTCTGAACAAAAACATCGACTATGTGAATACGCTTTTGCGCAAAGGCGCCGATATCCATGTCAGGGACAATAAGGGCATAGGGTTGATAGACCTCCTCGATAAAAAACGCGATGCGTACATCTATGAAAAACTTCTCTATGCCCAACTTGAAGAGGATGCGCGTAAACGGGGAAAAGAAATTTTTTCTGTCTCCTACCGCATTCTGCCCGACGGCACGCTCGTCGTCAAAGAACTCAAAGAGCGGTAACGGTACCGCCGCCGGCGGTATCGCTCGCCGTTTCATCATCGTGCCCGGAAACAGATCAACAACAACATCGTGCAATTGGCTATAATCCGCTTATCCCAATGACAAGGACCCGCCCGATGATGCCGCGCGCCGCCGGACTCCTGCTCCACCCCACCTCCCTGCCCGGCCCCTACGGCATCGGCACCCTCGGCAGTATCGCCCGCCGCTGGGTCGACCGGCTCGGCACTGTGGGAGTGGGCTACTGGCAGATCCTGCCGCTGGGCCCGACGGGCTTCGGGCATTCTCCCTACCAATGCTACTCCGCCTTCGCCGGCAACGCCCTGCTGATCGACCCCGACCTCCTTGTCGACGCGGGCTTCCTGGGCCCGGACGAACGCCCTCCCCGCTCGCCAGAGGGTTCTGCCGTCGATTTCGATACGGTCATTGCGCGCCATACGGCGATGCTGGAAAAAGCCCACGCCCGCTTCCGCCCGACGAAGGCATTCGACGCCTTCTGTGCCGATCATGCCGCCTGGCTGGACGACTACGCGCTTTTCATGGCGCTGAAAACCTATTTCAACGAACGGGTCTGGAACGACTGGCCGGAGAACATCCGCCTGCGCGAGCCGGAGACCCTGGCCTACTACGCCAGCGTTCTCAAGGACGAAACAGGCTTCCACCGTTTTGTGCAGTTCTGCTTTTATGAACAGTGGGAAGCGCTGCGCTCCTACGCAAACGCGAAAGGGGTCAGGATCATCGGCGACCTGCCCATCTACGTCGCCATGAACAGCGCGGACGTCTGGGCCCACCCCGAGTACTTTCAGCTCGACGACGCCCTGCAGCCCACGGCGGTAGCCGGGGTCCCGCCGGACTACTTCAGCGCCACCGGCCAGCGCTGGGGCAACCCGCTCTTTGAGTGGGAGCGGCTGGAGCAGGAGGGGTATGAGTGGTGGATCGCCCGACTGAAGGGGTCGCTGGAGCTTTTCGACTGGGTCCGCATCGACCATTTCCGCGGGTTCGAATCCTACTGGTCCATCCCTGCCGACGAGGAGACGGCGATCAACGGCGAATGGATCGCCGGACCGGGGGGCAGGCTCTTCGACGCGTTCCGCAGCGCCCTCGGCCGCAACCTGCCCATCATCGCCGAGGACCTCGGCATCATCACCCCCGAAGTGGAAGCGCTGCGCGACGACTACGGACTGCCGGGGATGAAGATCCTGCAGTTCGCCTTCGGCAGCGACGCCGGCAACCCTTACCTGCCCCACAACCACATCCAAAACTGCGTCGTCTACACCGGCACCCACGACAACGACACAACCAACGGCTGGTTCTATGCCGCGCCGCCGGAAGAGGCCGAGCGCGCCCATACCATGCGCTACCTCCACTGCCCCTGGGAGGCGTTTCACGAAAGCCTCAACCGTACCGCGCTCGCCAGTACGGCCAACCTCGCAGTGCTGCCGCTGCAGGATCTGCTGGGGCTGGGCTCGGATGCGCGCATGAACACCCCGGGTACGAGTGAGGGGAACTGGCACTGGCGCGTGACGCCGCAGCAGTTCGAAGAAGCCCCCTGGGATGGGCTGAAAAGCATGCTAGCACTTTACGGAAGGGCCTGACGCATGTTATTTGACGCCGGACAAAGCACTCTTTTCAGAACGACCCGGAGGCAGATGCCTTTTTTGACATCGCTGACCGTCGCCTTTGCGATCGCCTTTGCGTTCTCGGCCTTTATCTACGTCGACTATTTTGCCCTGCCCCACATCACCGCTGTTGAGACCCTCCTGGCCCTCTTTTCTTATTACGGGCTGCTCGCCGCCCCCCGCCGCACCGTGCTGCAGGCGGGCTTCCTGATCGGCCTCTTCTGGTTCTACTGGATCGGCTTCAGCTTCCGCTACTACGGCATGCCCTGGGCGATGCCGCTGATGACCCTGCTTTTCGGGCTCGTCTACCTCCTCTATTTCGGCGTCCTCGCCCTAAGTGAACAACCGTTAATACGTGCCCTTCTGCTCTTCGGGCTCACCTTCGTCGCCCCGATGGGCTTCAACTGGATGGTCCCGGAGCTGCCGCTCCTGCACAGCTATCTCGGCGTCGAAAAATGGCAGTTCGCCCTCATCCTCTTTGCCCTCGCCGCCGTGGCCGCCTTCCGGTCGCCGCTGCGGTTCGGTGCGCTGCTGTTTGTCGCCTTCGCCTACGCGCCGGCCTATACGCCGCCTCCTCCCCCGCCGCTGAAAATCAAGCTCGCCGCCACCGCCGTTCCCCAGGAGCTCAAATGGGAGAAAGCGCACCAGGTGCCGACCATCCTCGGCAACTTTGCGCGCATCGACGACGCCGCTGCCGAGGGGTATGACCTCATTATCCTCCCCGAATCGGTCTTCCCCCTTTTTCTCAACAAGGCCCCGGAGCTGATCGACGAACTCAAAGCGCGTTCGGAAAAAATCGCGATTGTGACAGGGGCCCTGCTCTTTGAGGACGGCAACAACTACAACGTCACGTACTTCTTCCATAAGGGGCAGATGCAGGTCGCCAAGAAGATGGTCCTCGTTCCTTTCGGCGAATACATCCCCCTGCCCAAATGGATGGGCGGATGGGTCAACGAAGTCGTCTTCGACGGCGCCTCCGACTACCTCGCCGCCGACCACCCCACCGATTTCCTGATCGGCGGGACCCTCTTCCGCAACGCCGTCTGCTACGAAGCGACCACGGAAGCGCTCTTTACGGGGGACCCGAACTATATGATCGCCATCAGCAACAACGCCTGGTTCACCCCCTCGATCGAACCGACGCTGCAGCGGCTGCTGATGACTTACTACGCAAGACGCCACCACACCCGGATTTTCCACTGTGCCAATGCCGCGGGGACGGGGGTCATAGAGTGATCACATCAAAACTCCTCGCCGAAGCTGAAGGCCTCTCCCACGGTTTTAGCGACCGCGCCGGGGGAGAGAGCGCCGCGCCTTATGCGTCGTTCAACCTCGCCTACCACGTCGGGGACGA
This sequence comes from Sulfurimonas sp. HSL3-1, assembly GCF_039645995.1. Classification (NCBI taxonomy): domain Bacteria; kingdom Pseudomonadati; phylum Campylobacterota; class Epsilonproteobacteria; order Campylobacterales; family Sulfurimonadaceae; genus Sulfurimonas; species Sulfurimonas diazotrophicus. Next base: position 480,669 of record NZ_CP147920.1, on the reverse strand, counting down.
CGCCGCCGTCGTCGATGCCAACCACGCCCTGCTGGCCCAACGGCTCGGGTATGCCCCTGAACGTCTCGTCCATATGCGCCAGATCCACTCGGACCGCATTGTCCGCTGCACCCCGGAGATGGGCTTTCATAGCCGGCCGGAGTGCGACGCGCTGATGACCGACCTCTTGGGCCAGCCGCTGATGGTCATGGTCGCCGACTGTACCCCCGTGCTCCTTTACGATCCGCGCCGCCGCGCCGTCGCCGCCGTGCATGCCGGCCGTGCCGGGGCGCTCAAAAACATCGTCGGCAAAACCGTGGCCGCGATGCACGATGCCTACGGCAGCGACCCCGCCGACCTGCTGGCGGTGCTGGGGCCCTCGATCGGGAGCTGCTGCTACGAAATCGGGCCGGAGGTCGCTCAAGAGGTCCAGGCGGCCGGCTGCGAAGGGGCCCTCTCCCTCCGGGACGGCCGCACCTACCTGGACGTCAACGCCATTGTCGTAAAGCAGCTCGAAGCCGCGGGCCTTACGGCCGGGCATATCGACCTTCCCGGCAGCTGTACCGCCTGCCGCACCGACCGCTTTTTCTCCTACCGGGCCGAAGGCGGCACGACGGGGCGACAGGCGGGTATCATTATGTTAAAATAGTATTCAAAAAGGCTACTGCTTGACCCTCTTCCAGATTATCCTCTTCGCCGCTTCCGCCTTTTTCGCCTGGCAGATCTTCAAATTTGTCCAATCTCTCGGTGACGGGGAGACGAAACTCCCCTCCCACAGCGACGCACCGCCCCCGTCCGAACCGGAGCGCCCCGCCTATCCGGGCACCCAGGAGATCGATACCCTCATCGACAAGGCCGACAGCGCCTACGGCGACGGCAATCTCGCCGAAGCGCGGGTCTACCTGGAGCGGGCCGAAAAACAGGATCCGGACAGTCCGGAGGTCCTCAACAAGCTCGGCTTTATCCTCTTTAAAGAGGGGGCCCACGAGGAGGCCCTGCAGAAATACAACCGCTCCCTCACGCTGGACCCGGGCGACGACCTGACCCACAATGCCGTCGCGGGCGTGCTGCGGAAATTGGGGCGGCTGGATGAGGCGCAGGAGCACTACAAAAGCGCCGTCGACATCGATGACGCTTTCGAAGAGACCTACTACAACTACGGACGGCTTCTCATTGAAAAAGGGGACATGGAAGGGGCGCGCATGATGTTTGAAAAAGCGCTGGAACTGCGTCCGGGCTACCCCGAGGCGGCCGAAGCCCTGGAGCGCTTGAAGTGAACCAGCAGCGCCTCGCCGTCCTCATCGACGCGGACAACTCCCAGCCCTCCATTATCGAAGGGCTCCTCGACGAGATCGCCCAATACGGCATCGCCAGCGTCAAACGCATCTACGGGGACTGGACTTCAACGCAGCTCAAGGGGTGGAAACCCCACCTGCTCGAGCACGGCATCCAGCCCATCCAGCAGTTCGGCTACACAACGGGCAAGAACGCGACCGACAGCGCCATGATCATCGACGCGATGGACCTGCTCTATACGGGGAATTTCGAAGGCTTCTGCATCGTCTCCAGCGACAGCGACTTCACCCGCCTGGCCAGCCGCATCCGCGAGAGCGGCGTCAGCGTCTACGGCTTCGGCGAACGCAAAACGCCCAAGCCCTTCCTCAGCGCCTGCGACAAGTTCATCTATACCGAGAACCTGCGCAGGGACGTTATCGCAAAAGAGAGCGTCGACGTGACGAAGGAGAAAAAGCTCCTGGAGCTCCTGCGCGACGCCGTCGACGATGCCGCCGACGACTCCGGGTGGGCCAACCTCGGGATGGTTGGGCAGCTCGTCGCCAACAAGCTCCCCGACTTCGACCCCCGAAGCTACGGTTTCAAAAAGCTCGGCGAACTGATCCGCGCCACGGAGGCATTCGACTTCAAAGACGAAGACCCCCTCACCAATACGCGCGGCCTCTTTATCCGCAACAAACATAAAAAAAGGAGATACCGCGCATGAAGCTGGGAGCCATTTACGACGCCCTCGACGCCCTCTCCCCCTTCGAGCTGCAGGAGAAGTGGGACAACTCCGGCCTCATCGTCGGCGACCCGGCGCAGGAGATCACGACGATCGTGCTGAGCATCGACGTCGACGAGGCGCTACTGGAGGAGCTTGAAGAGGGGGCCCTCCTCATCACCCACCATCCACTGATCTTCGGCGGGCTCGACGCCCTCGATTTCACGCAGTACCCGGCAAAGCTGCTGCAGACGATGGTCAAAAAGAACATCGCCAATATCGCCATGCACACCAACTTCGACCAGACCCATCTCAACCGCTGGGTCGCGCAGGAGGTCCTGGGAGAGAGTGCGATCGACCAGGAGGGGTTCGTCGCCTGCTTCGACGTCGATAGCGATTTCGAGACCTTCGCCCGCGACGTCGCCGAACGCTTCGGACTGGCGCAGCTCAAAACCGTCCGGTGCCACGAGCGCCTGAAGCGCGTCGCCCTGGTGACAGGTTCCGGCGCTTCCCTGATGCGAGGCCTCAACGCCGACTGCCTGCTCACCGGCGACATCAAGTACCACGACGCCATGGAGGCCAAAGCCCTCGGGCTCTCCATGATCGACATCGGCCACTTTGAAAGCGAACGCTTTTTCCCCGAGGTCCTGGCCCCGCATTTGAAAAATTTCGGATTAACGGTTATAATTTCGTCATCGAAAAACCCGTTCACATATTATTGATCGTAGTAGCCCCCGACGGCAACGGGTAGCGGCATTGCAAACAATGCTGTTTCAAACTTTCCCACGGATAAAGGAATCTTCTGTGAACAAGCACCTCAAACAACTGATCGACCTTTCCAAGATCGACAAAGAGATCGACGCTTTCGACCCGCAGATCGAGGCAGCCAACCATAAATACGAATCGGCCCTTGTCAAAAAAGAGGGTCTCGAGAGCAACATCGAAGGCCTCGAAAACGAGATCAAGGACGAGCAGCTCAAGCACAAGAAGAACGAGCTCCACCTCGCCGAACTCTCCCAGAAACTCGAAGAGAACCGCAAAAAAAGCGCGGAGATCAAGACCGAGAAGGAGATGAAGTCCCTTCAACTCGAAGAGGAGATCGCCAAGGAGCAGATCAGCTTCGCCAACGAAGAGATCGAGCGCCTCGACCGCATCATCGAGAGCAAGACCGAGCGCGTGAACGAGCTGAAAGCCCAGATGGACGAGCTCGACGCCAACCTCGGCAGCGTCAAAGAGGAGGTCGATGCGAAACTGGCGGAGATCGACGGCGAGCGCCAGCAGGTCTTTGCCCGCAAACAGGAGCTTGTCTCCCAGATGAACCAGAAGGGTCTCTCCTTCTACCAGAAGATCCGCCGCTGGGCGAAAAACACCACAGCCGTACCGGTACGCAACCAGGCGTGCATGGGCTGTTTCATGGTCATCAGCGACAAGGTCTACGCCGACGTCATCAAGGGTGAAGAGATCACAACCTGTCCGCACTGCGGACGTATCCTCTACCTCGAAGAGGAAGCAACTGCCGAAGCGTAAGCTTCGCACCCCCCTTTGCACGGCACTGTCATGAAGCCGTTTTCACTCATCTATTTCCTGCTCAGCGCTCTGCTCTACGTCGCCGCGATTCCGCTGCTGCTGCTTTTCAGCCTCCGCTCAAAATACCGCGAATCCCTGCCGGCCCGCTTTTTTCTCAAAGGCAACCCGCCGTTTACGCCGGGCGGGATCTGGTTTCATGCCTGCTCCGTCGGCGAGACCCGCGCCCTGAAGCCGCTGCTGGCTCCCCTTTCGCCGGAGGAGGTACGCATCAGTACCATCACGCAAACAGGCCAGGACGTTGCCAAGGGGTACGGCAGTGAGCACCGCTATCTGCCCTATGAGCTCTTCATGCCCTTCTGGGTCAAACCCCAGCGCGCGCTTGTCGTGCTCGAGGCGGAATTTTGGTACCTTCTCTTTGCCGTTGCCCGCGCCAGGGGGGCGGAGGTCGTGCTGCTCAATGCCCGCCTCTCCGAACGCAGCTTCCCCAGATATCTGAAGCTGCGCTGGTTCTACCGGCGGCTTTTTGCGCGGGTCGACAAGATCTTCTGCCAGAGTGACGCCGACAAGGCCCGTTTTGAGCAGCTCGGCGCTTCCAATATCGAGGTGATCGGCAATATCAAGCTGGCGCAGAGCGTCACCGCCACGAAGCGCTACCCCAAGCCCGAAGGCGAAACGATCGTCGCCGCCAGTACCCATGAGGGGGAAGAGGCCATGATCCTCGAGGCTTTTCGCGCCCGCCACGCCGAACACCCCGACAGCCGCCTGCTGGTTGTCCCCCGCCACCCCGAGCGTTTTGACGCCGTCTGGGAGCTGCTGCACGGCCAGTGCGACGGCGAACGCATCGCCCGGTGGAGCACGGACGGCGGCATCGACGCGCTGGGGGAGCATCCCGTCGTCCTCGTCGACGCCATGGGCGAGCTCAACAACCTCTACGCCATCAGCGACATCGCCGTGCTCGGCGGTGCCTTCAAGGCGGACGTCGGAGGCCACAACCCCCTGGAACCGGCCCATTTCGGCTGCCGGACCCTCACAGGGACGCACTTTTTCAACCAGCGCGAACTGATGCGCTATGTCGACAACATCGCCGTCGTCGAGAACGATGCGCTCACCGAAGCGCTCCTGCACGCCGAAGGGCTCCGTCCCGCATCGATCAACGGCAGCGTCGATCTCCAACCTTTTTTTGACTACCTCACCAAGGAGAGCGCCTCATGAAAAAATCACCGAACGACTACCGCGGACAGAGCAAAAAACTCGAAGCCAAGAACAAGATCAAGTCCAAGGCCTTCGCCAAAAAAGACGCCGGCCGCAAAAAGCCGGGAGCGCAAAGAGCCAAAACCGCGGAGGCCGAAGAGAGCCGCTACGTGCAGACCCGCTCCAGCGGCCCCTCAGACAAGGCCTACAAACTGCTGGCAGCCCAGGAGGGAATCTCCAACGCCAAAGCCAAGGAGCTGATCGACCGCGGGCTTGTCTACGTGGGCAACCAGAAGGTTATGATCGCCCGGGGCGAACTGCCGCTGAAGACCGAGTTCAGAGTCCAGAAAGTCGAGCGTATCCGCCCTATTTTCGAAAACGACGACCTCATCGTCGTTGACAAACCCGCCTTCCTCAACGCCGATGAAGTGGAGCGCCAGTTCAAAGGGACCCGCCTGCTCCACCGCCTCGACCGAGAAACGAGCGGGGTGCTGATGCTGGTCAAGAACGACGCGTTCCGCGAGAGGGCGATCGAGGCCTTCAGAAAAGACGAGGTCTATAAAGAGTACGTGGCATGGGTCGAAGGGGTCGTGACCGAAGAGGCCGTTATGGATGAGCCGATTCTGACGGAGAAACGCCACGGCAAGGCCCACTCCAAAATCTCCAAAAAGGGCAAACCGGCCGTCACGGAGATCTACCCGATGGAAGTATCGGGCAAAAAAAGCAAGCTCAAGCTCATCATCCACCACGGCCGGACCCACCAGATCCGCGTCCACCTGCGCGCCTTCGGCCACCCGATTGTCGGGGATGAGCAGTACGGCGGACGCCGCAGCCAGCGGGTGATGCTGCATGCGAAAAAAGTCGAGCTGCTCGGCATGACCTTCGAAGCTCCGGAACCGAAGCTTTTCATCCACTTCTCCGCCTAACCCCTCCTTCGCACGCCAAGGCCGCACGCAAAAGCGGCGGGAAGCCTACAGCTCTTTTTTGGGAGCGGCGTAGACCTCGATCTCGACACGGCGGTTCGCGGTACGCCCCTCGTCCGTCGCGTTCGTCGCCACCGGCTGGCTTTCGCCCATCGCACGGGTTTCGATCATTCTCGGCGAAATGCCGAGGGTGATGAGCCGGCTTCTGACGGCATTGGCCCGCCGCTGCGAGAGTTTCATATTGTACACTTCCGTCCCGACGCTGTCCGTATGGCCGACAACGACCAGGCGGTCATTTTTCTGCAGCCTTCCGGAGAGCTGCTTCAGCGCGGCATCGCCCTCCGCCTTCACGTTAGACTTGTCGAAATCGAACAGGGTATCCGACGCCAGGACCACACGTTCGGTCGGCTTTTTGATGATAACAGGCTTGGGTACCTCTTTGATGACCTCGACCTTCTTGACGACTTCCACCTCTTTGACGACCTCTTTTTCCAGGACCGTGCCCTCGCCGGGAACCGGGACCTCTTTGACCACGACGATCTTTTCGGGTTCCGGCTCGGGGATGCCGAACCGGTAGACGACGCCCAGGGAGTAGAGGTTCACATCGTAATCGGACCTGGACCCGGCTTCGGCGAGGTGATACCCTTCCCATTCGGCGCGCACGCCGAGGGCGGGTGTGAAATCGTACTGCACGCCGGCGCCGAGCTTGTAGCCGACATCCCATTCGGTCACGTGCATGTCTTTGGGCGCGCCGTTGACCAGCAGGATACCGCCGCTATAGGTATAGTTCTTGCTCATCCCCGCGTACAGCACCCCGATACGGGCGAAGACAGTGAGGGCGTCGAGGAGCGGGAGGTGGGCGAGCCCGTCCATGTTGATCCCCTGGCCCGAGAGCTTGCCTTTATAGACCTCTCCGGTATTGGTGACATCCTTGAACGAGAGTTCGCCCAGGTTGAAATACCCCCCTTCAACGGCAAAGTACTGATTGAAGAGGTAGCCGCCGAACGCTTTGACGCCGAACACCTCCTCGTCTGCCGTCGAATTTGCCACATAACAGGTCGGGTCCCCCTGGCACACCTCTTTTTCGGTCGTGGAGATGGAGACCGAACCGGTCGCATATCCGAGATTCACCCCAAGGTAGGGCCCGGGCATCGCGATACGTTCGACCGCCTGCCCCTGCACCGCCGCCGCGACAAGCACCGCCGTCGCGGCTATCCGTTTCATATTCATTTCTTTCCTTCCGTTCCGGGGCGCGTACCCCGCTATTTTTCAGAACGCTCTAGTTCCCGTATATCAGACTCATCATGGTCACGTCCGCCTTGCCGATACTCGCTCCCAGCAGTCCTGTGACCGAGTCAAGCAGCGGTGACAGCAGCGGCAGCAGAATCGACAGCAGCGGGTCGAGCAGACTTCCAAGCAGCCCACTCACATCGATCGGGATGCCCAGCAGATTAATCGTCAGTTCCAGATTGCTTACCAGCGTATTGAGCAGTGCGCCCGTTGTCGAACCTGTCGGCGCATAGACACTCTGCATCTGCTGCATATCGACCGGCAGGAAGTTGATTCCGCCGCTGTCAGCCACGCCCGATGCATAGGCCTTAACGGTGATCTTCACCAGCCCCAGGAGATTGACGAGATCGGCGCTGCCGACATCCTCAGGCGAAAGCGGCTGCTGCGAGAAGAACTGGTCTTCGGGGATCGTACCGATCACAAGTGTGGCCAATCCGTTGCGAACATTCATAGCGATCTCATCGTTGTTCAGGACCGTCAGGTTGGCCTCCGACGAGCCAAGCTCAAGGTAAAGCGGCAGGTTGATAAGGTCGGCACTCACCGCCCCTTCTCCGTCCAGCTGCGTATTCAATGCACCGAGAAGATCCCCCAGGATACCCCCGACTTTGAGGTTAAGCTGCAGACGGGTCGATGCGGAGTGGATCGTATCCCCTTCTTTCATCACGGCGATCGCCGGCGGTGTAATGACCTGGAGTTTCAGGCCGCTGCTTTCATCCGTCAGAAGCGGCAGGGAGAGCGGTACCTCTATCGGGGCGTTCAGTACCGGCGCAAGCGCCTGGTTGATGCCGCCCAACAGCGACTGAACGCTCAGCTGCGCCGCGGAGAGGCCCGTCATCGACAGCACATCGTTCACCTGCATCGGCAGCGTATCGACCGGGAACTGGAGCAGACTGCCCACGCTGATCGGCGTATCGCTGAGACCGGAGGCGTTGACCTCTTCCCTCAGATCAATCACGAGCTGATGTGCCTCGGCGGCATCAAGCCCTTCCAGCTCATCGGCAATGACCCTCAGCATCGCGTCGAGCGTCACGTTGCTGTCGACCAGGTCTTCGACCGTTGATGCGGACACGACATCGACAAGGTCCGAGACCAGTTTGGGGAAGCCGAGGCTGACGCCGGCCAGTCCCCCGGAACCCAGGAGGTCTACCGACGCCTGCGTCCCCAGCAAACCGCCGAGCACGCTGCCGAGTACCTCGGAATTATTCGTGTCAACCGCTACCGGGCTCGCCGCCATGGAGAAGACGGCCGCCTGGACCACCTTCATCGGCCCTGTCGTAAAGCTGTTCACGCTGTCATATTCAAGCTGCAGTCCGGTGAGAGACGTCACCGGCTGCTTGATCGTAAAGGTATACGTCGCGTTGTAATCGAGCGGGACCGACGGGGTGAAGGTCATGAGGTGATCATCGCCGACGTCGCTGTAATTGATCGTCCCGTTGACAAAGCTACCGTTGCTCTCTCGCAGATAGACGTTGGTACTGTTCAGTGTCGCCGTATTGACCGCTTCGTTGAAATTCCCCAGGATATGCACGCCGATGGAGACGTTGGTGTCGCCGTCATTGGGCAGGACCGTGACCTGCAGATATTTCAGCGTGCCCGTGCGAAAGTGGATAATATTGTCCGCCGCAAGGAGGTAGCCGTCACTCGCTTTAACCCCCCTTGTGACATACACGGTGTAATTCGAATCCATCACCAGATCCGCATTGGACGTCAAGGTAAAGAGCTTGGTATCCGTGCCGTAGAATTTGATCGTTGAGGAGACTTTGGTACCGTTCTCATCCAGCAGGTAGAAAGTCGAATCGTTCACGGTCGATACATTCATCTCTTTGTTGAATTTCGCCGTGATCAGCTTGTTGATCGGCACATTGACCGCTCCTTCGGACGGATCAACCGCCACCTGCAGTTCACCGCCGTTGACATTGTCGTCAAACGCGCTGTCGCGTCCGCACCCGGCCAGAATCAACACCATTGCCATGCCAAGGATGCCGGTCAGCCCCCACTTATACTTAGACGTCTTCACCTATTACTCCTTTTGATTCATCGAAAACGCCGTACCGCCTGACCGACAGCGTTCACCTCTTCTCGCGAGAGAAGGTGACACTTTTCCCCTCCATCCCACTGACATCTCATTTCTAACGAAATGAATCATATCTTCATGATACTTAATATAAATCAAAAAATACGATTTTTCATTTTTTTATGTGTGTTTATCAAAAAATTATCAAGAACATATTCTGTATTTATAAAACTTTATGCAAAAAAGTCATGTTTTATCGTCAAATATAGAAAATATGCTTTGCAGCAGTGTCTGAAGCGGGCATACCTAATCACGCAGCATGCTGATTGTAAGAAACTGGATAGAGAGCGATGATGTATTGTCGTTAGAAGGGTCGGAGAGTTCTAGGGATGAAGGAGGCTCCGGGGAGCTCCTTCACTGAGTGTAGAAGTGTCGTTACTTCGTTTCCCCTGCGGGGAGGGTAACTTCATCTGCCGGCGGTGTGATCTCTTCCCCCGGCTCTTTCGGTGCAGCGATGATGTCGATTTCAACGCGGCGGTTCTGCGCGCGCCCCTCATCGGTCGCATTGGTCGCGACGGGATCGCTCTCCCCTTTGGCCTTCGTTTCGATACGGTCGGCGCCGATGCCGTTGATGACGAGTTCATTCTTGACCGCGTCGGCACGGCGCTGTGACAGTTTGAGGTTGTACAGCTCGGAACCGATGCTGTCCGTATGGCCCGTCACGATCAGCTTGTCATCTTTTTGCAGTTTCAGCACGAGGTCTCTGATCGCGGCTTTACCTTCCGGTTTGACTGTCGCCTTGTTGAAGTCGAAGAGCGCATCCGTCGCCAGGACGACGCGTTCGACCGGCTTCCGGATAATGACCGGTTCGGACGGGACCTCTTTGACGACCTCTTTCTCGACGACTTTTTCGACGACAACAGGTTCGGCCGGTACCGGGACCTCTTTGACCACGACGACTTTTTCCGGCTCCGGCGGCGGGACAGGTGCGTTCGGATCTTCACCGAAGCGGTAGACGACACCGACGGACCAGAGACTCATATCGAGACCGGAGTTCGAGGCGTCCTCCTCCATGTGGTACCCTTCCCATTCACCGCGAACGCCGAGGCGGGGCGTAAAGTCATACTGTACGCCCAGGCCGACCTTCAGACCCGCACCCCACTGGCTTGGGCTCATATCTTTCGCGACGCCGTTGACGTAGAGCGTGCCGCCGCTGTAAGAGTAGTCTTTGCTGACTTCGGCATACATCACACCGAGCCGTCCGAAAACGGTGAGCTGCTCCAGGATCGGAAGGTGCCCGACCACATCGGCATTCAACCCCTGTGTCTTCGCAGTACCCTTGTAGGTCTCCCCCGTGCTCGTGTTGTGTTTGAACGAAAGCTCGCCGAGGTTGAAATAACCGCCCTCAATGGCAAAGTAGTCGTTGAAGAGGTAACCTCCGAACAGCTTAAGCCCAAATGCGTTCTCGTCAATGGTGGAGTTTATTACGGTACAGGCCGGATCGCCGTTACACGCTTCCTCGGCCGTATCGGTCTCATTCACCCGCCCGATCGCGTAACCGACATTACCTCCGATATAGAAACCCGGGAAGGCAATGCGTTTCGCCGGGAAATCAGCATACGCCGCAGTGGTGAGCAAAAGTGCCGCCGCTGCCAATGAATATCTTCTCATTATTATCATCCTTCATATCACGGGGCGATGCCCCGTGTTCATTCTCTATTCTATCTGTTACGGTTGCTCGATGTAATGCTCGATCAGGCTGAGCATCGTGACATCGGCCTGACCGCTATACGCTCCAAGCGCGTCACTCAGCATATTAAGGATCGGCGACAGCGCCGGTGCAAGCGTGTTCACCAACAGATCGCTCAGCGCCCCTGCGAGCGCGCTGACATCAAGCAACGGAATGCCAAGCAGTGTCACCTGCAGCTCAAGATTACTTGTCAATGTTCCCAGCAATGAGCCTGTCGTATCGCCCAGCGGTGCGAAGGCACTATCCATCTGCGGTATATTGATCGGCAAGAAGTGCATCGTCGTATTGTTCGTATCACCGACAGCATATGCCTTGGCAGTCACGGTTGCAAGCCCAAGCAGATTGATAAGGTCTACCGGAGCGAAGCTGTCTGCCGTCAACGGCTGATCGGAGAAGAACTGGTCATCCGGAATCGACCCGAGATAGATTGAGGCAAGCCCGTTCTGTACCGCCATCGCGACATCGTCAACCGAGAGCGTCGTCAAGTTGCCTTCAGCGGCACCCAGCACGATGTACAGCGGAATATTGATGATCTCGCTTGTGCCGAGACCAAGCAGCGATAACAGGTCGGTAAGCGCCGAACCGGTCAATGCAAGCTTCAGCTGGATTCTTGCCTGGGAAGCGCGGATCGTATCCCCCGGAACCATCAGTGCAATCGCCGGCGGACTCACCAGTTGCGCACGAAGCGTGCTATTGCCGTCTGTCAGTCCCGGAATGGAGAGCGGAATCTCGATCACACTTTGTGTAATCGGCGCCAGTGCAGCGTTCACCGAACTCAACAGCGTGATCGTATTCGCCTCTGCCCCCGAAATACCCTCCATGGCCAGGAGATCTTGTACACTCCCGGGGAGAACGCTATCTGGGAACTGCAGTAGATCTCCGATAGCTACCGGCTGATCAAGGCCCTGGTCAGCCACAGCCTGCGCAATTTGATCCACAGCATCTTTGCCCGGCCCCGCCGGCAGCTGGTCGGAAATAATCTGCAGCAGTGTCGTCAGACTGACGTTGCTGTCCACGAGCTCCTGCACCGTTGTCGCATTGGTTTCCCCGCTGAGTGCGGCCACCAGCCCTTCGTAGTTGACAGTCGCCGTAGCCAGTCCCAGCACGCCATCGACGCCCAGGGAAATATTTGTCCCGAGCAGATTGCCTGTAACACCGTTGAGGGCCGATTCGTTCGTATCGGCAGCCACGGCGGTAGTGCCCATACTGAAGACGGCCGCATCAATGACGCGGATCAGATTGCCGGTTGTGAATGTTGAGTTCACGTCGCTGGCAAGTGTATCGCCGTTGACTGCTACAACCCCCGTTGTCACCGTAAAGGTGTAGGTGTTGTATGCCGTCAGGTTCGCATCCGGGTTGAAGACGGCGACATAGTTGCCGCTGTCATAACCGATCGTGCCCGGTAGCAGGCCTCCCCCGCTGTTTTCAAGATAGAAGGTCGCAGCGTCAAGGGTCGTCTCGTTGACGTCCTCGTTGAAGTAGGCAACAATGTCGTCACTGACCGGCACGCCGGTCGCGCCGTCCGTCGGGACGATGTAGACCTGAAGCTCCGTCTGGGTACCCGTCGTGAAAGTCGATGTCTCATCCGTGCCCAGTTGTTCGCCGTCGAGAGACGTCACGTCGTTTTCGACCACGAAGGTGTAATCGCTGTTCGGAACCAGCGTCGTACCCGGATCGAGGATAAAGGTTACGACCGTATTGCCGCTCGCATCCGTACCCGTATGCAGCGTACCCGGAACGTGGGTGCCGTTTTCATCCATCAGGTAGATATTGCCCGAATTGAGCGTCGACAGATCCATCGGTTTGTTGAAGGTCGCGGTCACCATCGTGTTGATCGGCACACCTGTCGTACCGTCGGACGGCATGATCGTCACGGCAAGGCGCAGCCAGTTGCCCGTCACGAACATGGCCGTCTCGTCGGCAGCGAGCGTATGCCCGTTCGGTGCCGACACGGCCGTCGTCACAACGGTGGTGTAAGTACTGAACGGCGCCAGGTTGGAAGCGAGTTTCAAAATCAACGTCGTGTTATCGTCGGTATGGTCGATCTTCGTCACCGGTACTTTCACGCTGTTTCCATCAAGCAGATAGAAACTGTTGTTCGTAACCGTTGCGAGATCCACCGGCTCGTTAAACGTTGCGGTGATATTGGGATTGAGTGAGACGTTGCTGTCCCCTTGGTGCGGATTGAGCGTGACGTTGAGTCCCAGACCCGTTCCGGTCGTGAACTGCGTGACGACATCGCCGCCCAGGCGGGAGTAGTCCGTCGCTCTGATACCGTTCGTAATGACGAACCGGTAGGTGGTGTTCGCCGTCAGATTGGCATCGGGCTTGAAGCGCAATACCTTGTTCAGATATGACCACGATCCCGGCACCATGCTGTTATTCGGGTCTAGCAGGTAAAACGTCGTCCCCTCGATCAACGTTGCCTGCTGGAGATCCTTATTAAACGTTCCCGTAATGTCCGTATTGAGGAAAACGTCCGTTGCCCCATCGGCAGGCGAAACCGTTACCTCAAGACCACTACCTTTGACATTGTTGTCAAAGGCACTGTCCGCACCGCATCCTGCCAGCATGAACATCATCGCCATGCCGAGGAAGAGTGCCAACCCCTTCTTCGTTTGCAAAAACAATTGCATTTTACACTCCTTCGTTTTTGAAGCTTTTTATCTCGGTTAAGGCCGCTTCCCGCCACAATCCCCGCGACAGAATATCGCGGAAGAGTTCAATCAATAATATCACAGAAAGCTGAATCAAAACATAGTATTTATGATACAAATAACAGTAAAAAATAATTCAAAATAAATTATATGAAAACAAATGGAATTGTTGGAAAATTACTTGAAAATACACTGTTGGAATACTATATTTTGGGTGATAAAAGGTTAGAGGTTTTCAGTCTATCCTGTCCGCAGCCGGAGCTGCGAACGGATGGTAAGAGGTGCTTAGAGCGGGAGGGCAAGGCCCTGAGCGTTCAGCAGGCCAAGCAGCGTCTGCAGCAGTGCAGTCGGATCGGTTGTCAGGCCGCCGAGCAGGTCAGTAATCGCAGAGGCATCAGCTCCGCCGAGCAGGCTTGTCAGTGTTGTCAGCAGGTCGCCGAGGAGGTTGCCGCCGAGGCTGTTGAGCAGATCCGAGAGTGTACCGGTCAGTGAACCCAGCAGGTCCCCGCCGAGCAGGCCGAGCAGATCACCTGAAGATGCACCTGTCAGCGTACTCAGGATGCTTGTAAGCGCACCGGTCGGATCACCGCTGCCCAGGATCGTACCGACCAGGCTGCTGAGTGCACCGAGGTCGGTCGGAGTCGCACCGTTCAGAAGCAGACCTGTCAGGTCACCCAGCGGCAGTGTCTGTGTCAGGTACGGCACGTTGGTCATCAGACCGCCGAGGATCGCATACCCGCCGAGCTTGTCGATCGTTGTGACAACAGGCATAACAACGCCGGCGTTGAGCAGGAAGGCTGTTCCTTCGGCATTCAGACCGTGTGCCACGGATTCCAGCAGTGCCAGCATGTTGACAGATGTCGTCAGGAGGCCGTTGATGCTTGTATCCATCGGATCGATACCGAACGGCAGGACTTCACCCGGCAGGGCAAGGATGTCGTTCAGCGAAAGTGCCGGCAGGTTCAGATCCGGCACGGCACCCAGTACTGTCGTCAGCACAGTAGATACCGGTGCAGGGATCGGCAGCGCATTAATGATATCCATCAGCTGGGCAACGCTCAGCTTCGTCGCCATCAGCTCATCGAGCGGAAGCGCGTTGAGGACCGGCAGTGTTTTCGCCGCAGCGATAATGTCATTGATCGTCGTGTCAGCACTGACCAGGCTCAGGAGCCCTGCAGGATCCAGCGGAAGCGCGCCGCCATCCAGCGGGAGCGCACCGAGCAGACTTGTCAGTGAACCGACCAGCAGGTTCGGATCCAGACAGGATGTCAGGTCGCCTGTCACCTGTGCAAGCAGGCCTTCGACCGTACCGAGCAGACCCGTTGTCGTTGTCAGCAGGGTTGCCGGCAGGGTGCCGAGTGTCGTACCGAGGAGCTCCTGCGGTGCCACGATAAGGTCGCCGAGGCTCAGCAGGTTCGTCAGCTGGGACGGATCAAGTGCGCCTGTCAGGTCTGAAAGGACTGATTGCGGGTCACCAGACAGTGTTCCGAGGATACCAAGGAGGTCTCCCGCGCTGAGCGGAGCGGCAAGGAGGTCAGAGAGTGTCGCGGTATCCGCCAGGCCTGTCAAACTCTGAACGGCACCGAGCAGGTCACCGAGCGGAAGGGCAACCGCAAGTGTTTTCAGGTTTTCTGCTGTCAGTGTTGCACCGCCCAGTACGCTGTTTGTCGCACAGTCGAGCGTTGCAACAACAGGCTCAAGCTGCGGGATACAGGCAGCGACATCGTAACCGACACCCATAACCGTGTCGTCCAGGAATGTAAGCGCATCGATCCCTGTCTCGGCGACACCGGCAGTCGTATCAACAAGCGTGCCAATGACTTGCGTCAGCAGGCTCGGTGCAACGCTCAGCAGGTCACCCAGCGGCAGTGTCTGCAGCAGTGTAGCAGGGTCCAGTGCATCTTTAAGAGATGCGACGATTGCCAGAACGTCCGGCGTACCGCCGACGAGTCCAATGATATCGAGGACATTGCTAAGAGAGACGCTTGTCTCCAGCATCGCGCCGACAGTGACACCCGTTGTTGTCAGCCCGAGTTCCACCATGGCATTGGCAACAGAGGCAAGGTCGAGCGGAATGGAAGTAAGGATGCTGAGATCAGCCGCGCTCAGCACATTGGTCAGCGTGCCGGTCGCCGTACCAAGCACACACTCGAGCGTGCCGACAAGCGCCGTTGCCTGCTCAGCACCGACCACGGTACCCGATGTCGCCGTCGTTGTAGAGGATGATGAACCACATCCAGAGAGCAGAAGTGCCGCCCCCACGGCACTTGACATCATGATACCCCGAACGCCACTTAGTGATTGTTTCATTGTTTTTTCCTTATATATTGTGATAGAAATCTGTAATGCACAATAGCAGTCCATGCAGATCCCAGATTACGGATCAGTTCGACCCGCCCAAAACCGTATGGCGATGGAATGCCATCCCATACGGCTCGCCTCGGTCAACAAATAATGTAACACTCAGCGACATTCAGCCCTTACCGATGCCACCTCTTACCCTTTCCCAAATGAGTGCAATTGACTTAAAATCCTGACGCCAAATTGTTCTTTCGAGTTGCGGTAAGAAAATTATGCCATTCTCTAGGCGATGTTGCCCTACATATATTCAAAAATCCGTTATTCAACCCGTCACAGCTGTTACTTTTTTTCACATTTAAAGAAAAAAAAAGAATACTTAATAAAACTTTTTCTTATAAATGTTGTATTTTGGTTTTTTACGGTGTATAATATGCGCTCACTTCAATTTATTTCTAATAATTTTTTTTTATTAACTTTTACTGTTTGTACTTATTCATAAAAATATGGATATTAGAAATTTGTATTTATCCTTTTGCAATGCCGGCAGGAGAGTCCGAGGCCATTTTAAGAGCTGCCATAGAGGACGGCCACAGACTGCTATATATGGTAAGCACACAGCGTATCAAACATCCTGCAAAGGGTGTTTCGCTATAATGCGCCTTCACTCATATCGCACCCATATATTATTGATTGAACAGCTTTGCGACGCAGAGCATAAGGAGCACCCGTGTTTGATACCCTGACGGATTCGTTTACGTCCGCCATTAAAAAGATCCGCTTCCATGACGATGAAAAGGCGCTGAAGAAAGCGCTTGCCGAACTGAAAAAAGCGCTGCTCAAAGCCGATGTCCATCACAAGGTTGTCAAAGAGCTTATCGACCGCGTCGAACTGGATACGAAGAAAGCCGGCATCGGCAAGGATCAGTTCCTTGACGCGATGCGCTTTACCCTGCACGACCTGCTGAAGAGCGAAGGGCACCAGGGGTTTGTTTTTGCGGCAAATCCCCCCACCGTCATCCTGATGACCGGCCTTCAGGGTTCGGGGAAAACGACGACAACAGGGAAACTCGCCACCTACCTCAAAGAGCAGAAAAAGAAGAAGGTCCTGATCGTCGCGGCGGACCTGCAGCGTATGGCCGCCGTCGAACAGCTCCGCCAGATCACGGAGCAGATCGGCGTCGACCTTTATGAAGACGAGGCGACCAAGAACCCGGTCGAGGTCGTCACGGCGGCCATGGCCAAAGCCAAAAGCAACCTCTACGACGTCGTGCTCGTCGATACCGCCGGACGCCTGGCCATCGACGAAGAGCTGATGAGCGAACTGAAGCAGGTCCGTGACGCCGCGAAGCCGAGCGAGATCTTCTACGTCGCCGACTCCATGACGGGGCAGGATGCCGTCCGCACCGCCCAGAGCTTCAAAGAGCAGATCGGGATCGACGGGGTCATCCTGAGCAAGTACGACGGTGACGCCAAAGGCGGGGTCGCGCTGGGCATCGCCTCTCAGGTTCAGGTGCCGCTGCGCTTTATCGGTGCCGGTGAGAAGATGGCGGACCTCGAAGTCTTCCTCCCCGACCGCATCGTCAACCGCCTGATGGGCCTGGGGGACATCGAAGGGCTGGCGGAGAAGGCCTCAAGCGTTATCGATGAGAAGCAGGCGAAAAAGCTGACCCAGAAGATCAAGAAGGGACAGTTCAACTTCAACGACTTCCTCGAGCAGATGGAGAGCATGAAAAAGCTCGGCTCCATGAAATCCCTGATGGGCATGATCCCGGGGATGGGGGACATGTCCAAGGCGCTCAAAGACTTCGACCTGGAGAACTCCCAGGAGCTCAAACAGATCAAGGCGCTGGTCAGCTCCATGACCCCCAAAGAGCGCGAAAACCCCGACCTGCTCAACAACAGCCGCAAGCAGCGCCTGGCCAAAGGGGCCGGGATGGACCAGATGGACGTCAACCGCATCCTCAAGCAGTTCAAAAACGCCGCGAAGATGGCCAAGAAATTCTCCGGCAAAAAAGGGATGCAGGATCTGCAGAACATGATGAGCCAGATGCAGGGCGGCAAGTTCCCGCGCTGATCCCCCCGCCGCTTCATTTGCATGCGGCTTCCCGCCTTCACCCTTTTTATCGATTGCTTCCGTCGCAGCGAAACTGTTATAATGGTCACATCTTCGTGCATTATCCCACAAGGAGAGATCATGCGTATACGCCCTCTTTACCTCCCCCTGTTTCTCTTGCCGCTCGCCGCATTTGCCTTAGAGCCCCAGGTGCAGATACAGCGCCCCGCCGTCTCCACCAAGGTGCCCCAGAAAATCGTGCCCCCGTCCTCCTCTGCCCAGCAGCCTGTCGAAAAGCCGGACCTGACGGTGACCGGTATCACGGCTTATACCCAAAGGGGCGGTACCATACTGAGTCATGTCCGAAAGCTCTATGTCAATGAGCCGCTTGAACTGGACACCACCATCGAAAACGTCTTTGCCTATGACGGGCACAGCCGCAAAAAATTTAAGATCACCGTCCAATTCAGGTACGGCTACTCCGGCCCGGTGCACAAAGAGAAGACCATCTGGGTAACGAAAAACCTTGAACCCGGGGAGTTTCTTACGCAGCACATCATCTACGGCAGGGTCAAAGGTACGCCTGACGTGCTGTACGTCAAAGTCATTGCCGATGCGGGGCATGCCATCGCCGAACGCAATGAAAACAACAATGCCGACGAAATAGAGATCAGGATAGAGCCGAGACCCTGAGAATGCACCGCCATCCAGTCGTGCGTACCTTTCGCCAAATGAAGCGGGGCCACCCCCGCCCTTGTGCAATCTAGAATTATTCGCTATAATCCCGCCATCGTTTTACGCTTATGAACAATACCTCTGTGACATTGGCGTATCGCATACCCGAACGGTTTGCACGGAACGTCTCCGATAAGACGGTTAGAGGCCGCGGTATTCATTGTTGAGTGACTCCTTCATCGTTCCGCTGCACTGCCCTCTTTTTCCGACCTTCCCGAAAACCATTCACTTTATTATTTATCGAAGGAACGAACAATGACAACAATCCGTCTTACCCGTATGGGACGCAAAAAACAGCCTTTCTACCGCGTTGCGGTTACTGATTCCCGCAAACGCCGTGACGGCGGCTGGATCGAACTGATCGGCTGGTACAACCCGATGACCAAAGAACAGAAGATCGACGAAGAGCGTCTGAACTACTGGATCAGCGTCGGCGCCACGATGAGCGACCGCGTCAAAAAGATCACCGGCAAATAATCATGGTCACCGATTTCGTCGCCGAATACGCACGTCTCATCGCCTCCTATCCCGAGGACATCCGCGTCGAGATGTTCGAAGGTGACGAGATCGCCGAAATCGTCCTCTATGCCAACGGCGCCGACATCGGCAAGCTGATCGGCAAAGAGGGCAAAATGATCGGCGCCATCAAAACCGTTATCTCCGGCTGCAAAGCCAAAGACGGCAAAAGCTACCGCATCAATGTCGAAACGGCAGAATAACGACCGGCTCCTCCATATCGCCACGCTTGGCCGCACCGTCGGCCTGCACGGCGAGATGAAGCTGCACCTCTTCACCGATTTTCCCGAACAGTTCGTCCCCGGCGAGACCTTCTATACCAAAGAGCGTACCCCGCTGCGGTTTGAAACGGTCAACATGGAGCGCGAACTGGTCAAACTCGAAGGTATCGAAACCCCCGAAGACGCCAAACGCTTCACCAACGTCATGCTCTACACGACCTACGGCCGTACCCGCGAAATGTGCCACCTCGATGAGGGGGAGCACTTCTGGTTCGACCTGATCGGCTGCACGGTCATGGAAGACGGTGTGACGCTGGGCAAGGTGCTGGAGATCGAGCGCATCGGCGCGGTCGATTACCTGCAGATCAAAACCGACGATGCGCTGACAAAGCAGAGACTGCCCAAGCAGTTCCTTCTGCCCAAACAGCCGCCCTTCGTCGAAAGTGTCGATACCGATGCGGCCCTGATCACCGCGCACGGCGCGATGGCCATCCTGGAGGAGTCGTGACTTTTACCTACGTCACCCTCTTCTCCAACCTGATCGAAGGGTATTTCCAGGACTCCATCCTCAAGCGGGCACAGGAGAAGGGACTGTTCAACGTTTCCTACCTCAACCCGCGCGACTTTACGACGAACAAGCACGGCAAGGTCGACGACACCGCCGTCGGCGGCGGGGCCGGGATGGTGATGACCCCGCAGCCGCTTTTCGACACCCTGAAACAACTCCGTGAAAACGATCCGGACGTCCATATCGTTTTCGCAACCCCTGTCGGCAAACCGTTTGTGCAGAACGACGCCAAACGCCTTGCCAAGAAAAGCCATGTCGCATTTGTCAGCGGCCGCTACGAAGGCATAGACGAAAGGGTCATCGAGACCTTTGCGGACGAACTCTTCAGTATCGGTGATTACATCCTGACCGGCGGGGAGCTGCCCTCGCTGGTCATGACAGATGCCATTGCCCGCAACCTTGAAGGCGTACTCGGAAACAGCGAGTCGCTGGAGACGGAAAGCTTTGAAACCCATCTGCTGGAAGCCCCATCCTACGGAAAGCCCCCGCTTTTTGAGAATATGGGCGTGCCATCAGAATTCTTAAAGGGAAACCACAGTAAAATTGCGGCACTCAAAATTGCCTTGTCAGAATGCAAGACTAAATTCTTCAGGCCTGAGCAGCTTAAAAGGCATAGAAAAAGGACATTGTATGAGAAATAAATACATCGAAAATTTCGAAAATGCTCAAGTCGCTGAAAAGAACGTCCCAGAATTCCGCGCCGGTGATACCGTACGCCTCGCTGTTACCATTAAAGAAGGTGACAAAACTCGTGTTCAGAACTACGAGGGTGTATGTATCGCAATGCGCGGTCAGGGAACGGGTAAAACCATCACAGTTCGTAAAATCGGTGCCAACGGCATCGGTATCGAGCGTGTTTTCCCGATCTACAGCGACAGCATCAACGAGATCAAAGTACTTCGCCGCGGACGTGTACGTCGTGCGAAACTCTTCTACCTGCGCGACCGTGCCGGTAAATCTGCACGTATCAAAGAGCTCCGCAAGTAATTGCGGACGCCCTTCACACCCAACACACTTCCCCACCCACTTTTTACCACCAACCGCTTCCTGCAAAAGGAATCCGTATGACGCTTAACCTGTTTTTCATCACCGCCACCGCCCTCTTCATCATCGCCGTACTGAAGCAACTGCTGGAGACAAACGCCTTTCTGAACCGCCTGCGCGACAACCACCCCTCACGCTATGAAGCCATGGGGCGCCCGCGCTGGAACATCCAGTTCGGCGACCCCCGCTTCCGCGAAGCGGTCAAATACATCCGCGCCCACAAATTCGCCGACCTCGACGACCCGGAACTCGAACGCATCTATAAGGCGATAAAGAGAGCGGACAGGGTCGCCATCGTGTCCGCCGTCATCGCCATACTCATCACCCTGCTTGAGGTCATGCGGACAGCAGGATAGTACCAGTAGGTAGTAGGTAGTAGGTAGTAGGTAGTAGGTAGAGCTTGTCAGCATCCGCTTCTTCTGTCAAGTCCGAAATGATAATTAGCGTGTCAGCAGGATCACCGGGGCATGGAATATCCCGAAAGCGGCAGCCTTTCGCACTTTCTTCTTTCGGGTTCGGTTTCTTCTTTGTGCGAACAAAGAAGAAAGGGAACAAAACACAGATAATCTTGGGAAACACGGCTTTGTTCGAGCCGCAAAAAGCTGCTAGTAATCTTTGAGCGCCCGTTCAATGTCGCGCTTCATATCCTTCTCTTTCATGTCGGCGCGTTTGTCGTGCGACCATTTTCATTGCCGTTCCCGGAGCAAAGCCCCGCGAACTTTCGCTGGCCGCTATGGCAACTAAAGGCGGCTCTGCACGAGCCGAAAAAAGCTGCTAGTAGTCTTTTAACGCCCGTTCAATGTCGCGCTTCATATCTTTCTCTTTCATGTCGGCGCGTTTATCGTGCAGCTTTTTACCCCGCGCAATGGCGATCTGGATCTTGACGATGTTTTTGCGGTTGAAATAGAGCTGCAGCGGGACGATAGTGTGCCCCTCTTTTTCGACGGCGGCGATCAGCTTGGCGATCTCTTTCTTGTGCAGGAGAAGCTTCCGGCTGCCGCGCTCCTCGTGGCCGTAGTAGTGGTGCGTCGTCTCCAGGCGGCCGATATGGGCATTGAACAAAAAAGCTTCGCCTCTGACGATCTTGACAAAGCTGTCCTTGAGATTGACCCGTCCGGCCCGAATCCCTTTGACTTCGCTGCCCTGGAGCACGAGGCCCGCTTCGAATTTTTCGAGGATCTCGTAGTCATGATAGGCTTTTTTGTTTTTGGCAATCGTTTCGCCCACTCGCAGTCCTTTAAATCAGTGATGCAATCATAGCAGAAACCGCCCCTCTGCCGCCAATCATCGCGCCAAAAAAGGCGCCGGACACGATCTAGTTTTAATCAATCTGCCCCTATAATTTCTTATGAATCTTTTTGCCCGTCTCCTCGACAGAATCAGCCGCTATCGCCCGAAAACGATCATCATCTGGGCGACACTGGTCTCTACCGCCGTCTCCTTCGTGGTGGCAGGCGGCACCTTCTATCTTTTTATGGGTCAATTGCCCCCCATTGTCGTCTTTCTCTCCATCGCGATGCCGCTGCTGCTGACCCCGACGATCCTCTCCGCCGTCCTCAACCTGATGCTGCGTATGAAGCGCTACAAAACGGCCCTCGAAGAGGCCATCGAAAAAAACCACGAGAAAGATCTGCTGCTCTTCGAACAGGAGCGCTTCGTCCTGATGGGGGAGATGCTCTCAAACATCTCCCACCAGTGGCGCCAGCCCCTCAACGCCGTCAACCTCACCCTCCTGTCGCTCAAACTCGCCCAGGCAACGGGGAAACTCGACGATGAGACCCTGGACCAGGCCTTTGAAACGATTGAACAGAACACCCTCTATCTCTCCGATACCATCGAAGACTTCCGCTCCTTTTTCCAAAACCGGGCCCCGACGAAGATCCTGCCCCTGAAACAGATCGTTTCCGAGATGGAGGGAATCGTCGCCCCGCTGCTCAAAAGCGCCCGTATCACCTTGCGTATCGAGGGTACCGATGCCCAGGAAGCGTACCACCTGGAGATCGCGACCGCCATCTCGCAGGTGCTGCTGAACCTCATCAGCAACGCCAAAGACGCCTTGGAGGGGTACGACATCGAACCCAAACAGATCACGCTCCTGTTCAACAAAAACGGCGAAGGCATGACCATTACGGTTTCGGACAATGGCCCCGGCATCGCCCCCGAGATCAAACCGAAGATCTTCGATCCCTACTTCACGACAAAGAAACAGATGAAAGGGAGCGGCATCGGGCTGCACATGAGCCGCCAGATCATCGAAAAGATCTTTGCCGGCGCCATCGCCGTCGACACCTCCAAGACGGGAACGACCTTCAGTATCTTCATTCCCTACTCCGAGCACTGCCGTCTCGCGGCGGAAGTACCTACGCCGGAGGGAGAGGCCTGAAGAAACTGCTGCCGCTGCCGGAGAAGAACCAGCCGTGGCGGAAATGCTCTTTGAGCTCAGGGTAGAGCGACAGCGCCGGTTCAAAGAGGTCGTTCGCATCATCGGCGCTCAATTCGGAGAGCAGCGTTTTCGAATCGGTCTGTGCATAGTAGTCATGGGCCTCGGCGGAGAGCTCTTTGTAAAAGCTCTCCCGGAAACGGCGGTAGACGGCGGGCGTACTGATCTCGATCGGCGGCGTGCGCGTCTCGAGCTGCAGCGGCACCTCGTCAAAGGGCTCGACGATCTCGCCGATGCCCGAGACGTTCGCGCTGGGATAGCCGTAAACGAAAAAGGGAACGTCCGCCCCTACTTTTGCGCCGATCGCGGCCAATTCTCCGACATCGAGCCCCAGGTGCAGCACTTCGTTGCACATCTTCAGGTAGGTCGCCGCGTCCGAACTGCCCCCGCCGAGGCCTGCAAAGGCGGGAATGTGTTTGTTGACGGCAATGCCATGGGTCTGCATCAGCCGCTCAAGTTCCGTCGACCCTGTCGCCTCTAACAGGGCACGGTAGGCTTTATAGATCGTATTCTGCTCCGTCGTACAGGCAAAATCGCCGTCGATGACGAACCCCTCCTCCTCCTTGGGAAAGAAGTAAAGCAGGTCGTGCAGCTGCTCCACCACCATAAAGCGCGAGAGGATCTCGTGGTATTCCCCGCGGCGCCCCGTAATCTTGAGAAAGATATTGACCTTGGCCGGTGCCTTGTAATGTTTCATAATGCCACCTTGTTCAACACGTAATGCACGCCCTCGGCGTCAAAGGAGAAGATGGAGAGCTCCCGCCCGTCATCAACGCGGTAGAAGCCATCCTCGCCGGGGGCGAACTCGTCACGCGTCAGCGGCTGCCCCAGGGTGATCTTGCGCCACTCCCCCCGGTATTCGATCGGAGGAACGCGCAGCGCACCGCGGATATCGAGGGGCTTCTCCCCCTCGTAGACAAACTGCCCCTCGCAAAGACGTTCAAGCATACTGAGCGATCCCCCCTCGAGGCCGAGCCGCTCGTACACGAGCCGTCCGAGCGAACGGATATAGGTCCCCTCGGAGACCGTGGCCTCGAAAGTCACAAAGGGGTGGCAGTAGTGCAGCAGCTTGACGTCGTAGACCTTTGAGCGGATCGTCTCCAGCTCAAAGGGGATGCCCGCCCGTGCCAGGTCATAGGCACGCTTCCCGTTGATCCGCTTCGCGCTGAAAATCGGCGGCGGGTAGGCCTGCTCCCCCTGCAGCGATTCGACGGCCTCTCGGACCTTTGCTTCCGGCAGCGGCGCGACGTCGTCGATGCGCTCGACCCCTTCGATATCTAGGGTATCGGAGTGCGCCCCGAGCCAGAGCGTCGCCCGGTAGCGCTTGGGGGTTTTGTCGAGAAAGCGGAAAAGCGAGGTGTATTTGCCGAAGGCGACAATGAGCACCCCCTTTGCAAAGGGGTCGAGGGTCCCCGAGTAGCCCGCCTTTTTCACCCCGTATTTGCGCTTGAGGGTCCGCAGGAACTGGTTGGAACTGAGCCCGGAGGGCTTGTAGGCGACAAAAAGTCTGTTCATCGGCTCAGAGGCGCTCCACGAAGGAGGCGAGGATCTCCCGCTTGTTGCCGCCGAAGTTGATGTTGAGCTTGAATTCGCGTCCGGCCTTGCTCACGCCTATGACCCGCCCGGCACCGAAGATCTTGTGGCGGACAAGGTCCCCTTTTTTGAATGCCGTGTTCTTCTCAATCTTCAGCGAGCTTTCGCACAGCCCCGCCTCGCCGAAGAAGCGGCTCTTCTCCAGTTCCGTACGGCGTCCCTTGTAGTAGCGGCTCTGCACGTGCGACAGGGTCAGCGTATCCTTGGCGCGCGTAAAGGAGACGTAGCCCAGGCGGCGCTCCTCTTCCAGGTCGCTGCCGTCTCCGACAAGGGGAAGGAACCCCTCTTCGAGGCCGATGATGAAGAGGTGTTCGAACTCCAGCCCCTTGGAGGCGTGGATGCTCATGATGTAGATGCTCTCCCCTTCGACCTGGTCCTGCTCGCTCTGCAGGGAAACCTCGTTCAAAAACGCATCCAGGCTCGCCTCCGGGTTCTGCTTGATAAAGTCGCGGAAAAGCCCGAAGAACTCGTCGATGTTCTGCACCCGCTCGGTTCCGTCGGGCATCGCTTCGTAGAAGGCCTTGATCTTGAAGATCTCGTCAAGACGCTCGGCGAAGCTGTAGAGCGACTCGTCCGCGATCGCGCGCATCTGCTCCAGCTCGCCGATGAACTGTTTGAGGGTCGTCGTGTTTTTCTTGCGCACCAGGGCCTCGAGCTCGGCCGTACTGCTGAGGCGGATCAGGTCGTACAGGGAGCGCTCCTGCTGCATGGCCGCCAGCTCCAGCTTGTCGATGGACGCCTTGCCGATGCCCCGCTTGGGCTTGTTGATGATGCGTTTCATCGAGAAGTTGTCGTGGTGGTTGGTGATGACGCGCAGGTAGCTGATCAGGTCCTTGATCTCGGCACGGTCGTAAAAGCGCAGCCCGCCGACGAGCTTGTAGGGGATCCCGGCGCGGTTGAGCCCCTCCTCGAGGGAGCGGCTGAGCGCATTGATGCGGTAGAGCACGGCGATCTCGTTGGGGCGTACCCCCTCGCCGATCAGTTTGTTGATCTGCAGGGAGATCTTGCTCGCCTCCTCGTTTTCGTCGTTCGAAGAGAGCATC
Source organism: Sulfurimonas sp. HSL3-1 (assembly GCF_039645995.1). Classification (NCBI taxonomy): domain Bacteria; kingdom Pseudomonadati; phylum Campylobacterota; class Epsilonproteobacteria; order Campylobacterales; family Sulfurimonadaceae; genus Sulfurimonas; species Sulfurimonas diazotrophicus. The sequence goes on along the minus strand of NZ_CP147920.1, from coordinate 454,828 downwards.
TTGACGGCATCCCCGTCGCCTCTGGTCGGCAGCAGCGTCTTGCCCAGGCGGGAGCGGTTATGCTCGATCAGCGCGTTGGCCACGGTCAGAATCGGCGTGCGCGAACGGTAGTTGTGTTCGAGTTTGACCACCATGGCGTCCTGGAAGTCCTGGTCGAACTCCAGGATGTTGCGCACGTGCGCCCCGCGCCAGCCGTAGATGCTCTGGTCGTCATCCCCGACCACACAGAGGTTGTTGTGGGCGCTGCAGAGCTTCTGGAGCAGCTTGAACTGCAGTTCGTTCGTATCCTGGTATTCGTCGATCATGATGTACTGGTAGCGCTTGCTTGTCTCTTCGGCCAGCTCCGGGTGTTCATCGAGCAGTTTGTACGTCAAGGCGATCAGGTCGTCGAAGTCCACCAAGTTGTTCTCGACCAGGTACGCCTCGTACTCTTTGTACACTTTGGCGATCTGTTCGTAGTTTTTCTGCTCCGCCTGGGCATGCGCCTCTTCCGGCGTGATCAGGGAGTTTTTGTAGCGGGAGATCTCGCTGGCCACGAGGGGCATCGGGAGGTCGCCGGCGAGCTTTTTCAAAATCCGCTTCTTGTCGTCCGTATCGATAACGACGAAGTTGTTCTCCCGCCCCAGCCGGTGGATATGGAACTTCAAAAAGAGCAGGCCGAACTTGTGGAAAGTACACAGCAGCGGCGGATAGCTTTTCGCGTCGATCATCGCCAGGGCGCGTTCACGCATCTCCTTGGCCGCTTTGTTGGTAAAGGTCAGCGTCAGCGTGTTGCTCGCCGGGATCCCGACAACGTCCAGCAGGTAGGCAAGCCGCGAAGTAATGGTCGTCGTTTTGCCGCTGCCCGCGCCCGCAAGGATCAATAAGGGACCATCGATCTTCTTGACGGCTTCGGCCTGCTGCTCGTTAAGGTTTTTGAAAATTTGTTCCATCTCTATTTTTCGTGTTTTTAGGTTAATCTATTATATCAATAATTTTTTAAGCTCTCATTGTTTGATGACACTTTTCAGATTGCTTTATCGGGAAATTATAAAAAAAGTAATCAGAACTAATCCGTCTTATTGAAATGACTATCATTGTACGTTATAATTCTGATGTTTTATTTTTATGGAGCCTTGTTATCAAAAAGCGGATGCTTTATAACAAAGACAAATATGGCCCATTTGCCAAGGATATATGAATGCTGAAAGACTTCGCCAAACTGCAAACTTTTTTGACTGTCGTCAAAGAGAAGAGCTTTTCCAAGGCTTCCGCGAAACTGGGCATTTCCCAACCCGCCGTCACCCAACAGATCAAATTTATCGAAGAGTACCTCGATACACGCATCGTCGAGCGTAAGAAGAACGGCATCAAGCTGACCAAAGAGGGCGAGGATCTCTACCGTATCGCTGTCAAACTCGAAAAGGCGATCAACACGAGCCAAAAAGAGCTGCTCAAGATCATCAACAAAGACTTCACCTTTATCCTCGGCGCCTCCTATGCTATCGGAAACTACGTCATCCCGACCTACCTCGGCGCCATCAAAGAGAAGATCAACAACGAAGTCTACATGCACGTCGGCCTCTCCAACGAGATCATCGACGAACTCGAAGACAAAAAGATCGATGTCGCGCTGATCGAGTCGCCGGTCTTCCGCGACGGGATCATCTACCGCGAATGGATGGAGGACGAACTCGTCCTCTTCTCCAACCAGCCGCTGCCCAAGTACCTCAAAAAAGAGGACTTCTTCACCTTCGACTGGGTCTGCCGCGACGAGAACTCCCACACCCGCAAGCTCGTCTCCGAAGCCTTCGAAGAGCTTGAGATCGACTGCTCGACCTTCAACGTCATCGGGGTTGTGCAGTCGCCGACGGCCGTCAAAGAGACGATCATGCGCTCCCCGAAAGACGCCGAGCGCCCGATCGTATCGGTCATCTCCCGCCACGTTATCGAGGACGAGATCGCCGAGGGAAAACTGTACGAATCGCGCATGCGCAACTTCCGCGTCCACCGCAAGTTCTACATCGCCTACTCCAAAGAGCGCAAGCACGACGCCTTCGTCAACAACGTCGTCGACTTCCTGCTCACCATGCGGATGTAAGTACGTTTCATACTCTTCCATCTCCCGGGAGCTTCCCTCGGGGCAGGCACTAAATACTTAGTGCCACATCACCATATGACATTCCGCTTTGTTGTTCAAGTCAGAAATGATCATTAGCGTGTCGAGCGGACCAGTGATGCATGGAATGTCCCGAAAGCGGCAGCCTGTTATCCTTTTTTCTTCCCGGTTCGGCTTCTTTTTTGGATAAGCAAAAAAGAAGGGGAACGAACCTCATCACTTCTTCTTCAGAAACTTCTCATTTTCCGGATTTGACAAAAACGCCGCCATCGAATTCTCGATCCCGCCGTCATCGGCCGCTTCCGTCTCTTCCTCGCCCTCTTTATAGACGGCGTGGTTGATAAAGATGGGGGTTTCGTCGATGATGATCTGCATAATGCTCGGCAGCGGCACCGTGACGAAGCTGCCGATGTTTTCCGGGCCGAAGCCCGCCTCGAAGATAAGCCGGTTGCCGTCGATGCGCGCGCTGTCGAAGGTGTAGCCCGCCAGGTAAAAGAGGGTCATCGGGCGGAACGACTCGGTGATGTGTTCGGGCAGCTCCGGTTCGAAGCTCAGATGCTCGATCTTGCAAAGAATGCCGAAGGACTGATCGTGTTCGAACAGGTAGAGCATCAGCTCCTCGACATGCCGCTGCATTAAATCGACAAATTTTTCATCATTGAGAATATTGATGAGCATCACATCTCTCCAAGTTAATTAATCGGGGGAAGTATACCACCGCTCACCTCGACAAAGCCTGACAGGGCATTCATCACGGCCACGCATTCCGCGCCCCGCGCCGCGTCGAGGGTGATGTCGGCGCAGGTCAGCTTCCCCGCTTCGATCAGCCGGGCCCGCGCCGTGCCTTCGAGCAGTGGCCGCTTCGGCGTCAGCCACCGTCCCCCGATAAAACAGGCGACATTGGCGATGGTCGTATCGGTGATGAGCCCCGCCTGCACGATCAGGACGTCGTCCGCACTGCCCCGCTGGGCAAAAAGCCGGTCGAGCCGTTCACGTTCGGTCGTTTTGTCACGGTAGGTGATCGTCTCGTCCGTCACCGGCTGCAACGAGGTGATAATGCGGGGGGTATAGGGGAGAAATTCATATGTGAACATATGTTCATCATACTGGACCCGGCAGCGCCAGCGCCCTGTTTCCGGGGCTTCAAGGCGTTTTTCGAGGTCGTAGGGATTCGGGATGCCGTGGCGTCCCAGCGTCCGCTCTAGACGCTGCTGATGCCACGGCAGGTAGGGGAAACGTCCCTCTTCGGCCAGGATCGTCTCCAGAAACGGCATGCCTATTCGCTGAACAGTGCCGTCGAGAGGTAGCGTTCGGCCGTATCGCAGAGGATCGTCACAATCGTCTTGCCTTTGTTCTCCGGACGCGCGGCGACCTGCATCGCGGCGTAGACGTTGGCCCCGGCGGAGATGCCCACGAGCAGCCCCTCCTCTTTGGCCAGCATCCGCGACGTCGCCATCGCGTCGTCATTGCTGACGGTGATGACCTCGCCGTAGATCTGCGTGTTGAGGACGTCCGGCACGAAGCCCGCGCCGATCCCCTGGATCTTGTGCGGCCCCGGCTTGCCGCCGGAGAGCACCGCCGAGTCCGTCGGTTCGACGGCGATGATCTCAATGGCGGGGATCACCTCTTTGAGGCGCGTGCCCGTTCCCGTCAGCGTTCCCCCCGTCCCGACGGCGGCCACGAAGATATCGAGATTGCCGTCCGTGTCGCGCAGGATCTCTTCGGCCGTCGTTTTGATATGGACCGCCGGGTTGGCCGGGTTCTGGAACTGCTGCAGGATAACGGCGTTGCCCAGGCTCTCTTTGAGCTCCTCCGCCTTCTCAATGGCGCCTTTCATACCGGCCATCGCCGGCGTCAGGACCAGCTCCGCGCCGAGGGCTTTAAGGATGTTGCGGCGTTCGATACTCATGGATTCGGGCATCGTCAGGGTCAGTTTCAGCCCCAGTGCCGCGCAGATAGAGGCAAGGGCGATCCCCGTGTTGCCGCTGGTCGGCTCGATGATCGTCGTCTGGGCATTGATGATGCCGTCGTCCATCGCCGTCTTGATCATGTTATAACCGATCCGGTCCTTGACGGAGCTCGTCGGGTTCATAAACTCGCATTTACCGAGAATCGTCGCTCCGGTCTGCTCGGAGGGGGCATTGAGACGAATCAGCGGTGTGTTGCCGATCAGTTCGGTGATGTTAGACGCTATCATTCCTTATCCTTTAATGTTGCTTCGCTGCTATTATAGACGAAGCAAAGCGAATTTGTCTGCAATCCATAGTATTCTACTATGTTATTATGTGTATTTTGGCAGATGTGAAGCTTAATTGCAGATACTATTCCAAATGCGTCAAGGGTGAAGCGTTATAATACGTCCATGCAACCGCGAACATTCACCCATAAACGCATCCTGCTTTTCGGCGCCCCGCGCGCGCTGAACCGCGAGGAGTTCGACCGCCTCCTGCGCGCCGCGGACATCACCCTGGCCGACCGCTACGACGCCGACGTCGACGCCGTGGTCGAGGGGCGGCTGATCAATCCCCTCGAACAGGAGGAGCTCGACCGCCTCTACGACAGCGACAAGGTCGTGCCCCTCTCCATCGATGCCTTTGAAAAAACGCTCTGCACCCAGATCGAGCCCGAACGAATCATGATGAGCCTCAAGCTCACCCGCGATAACGAGCGGCTCCACGCCTTTTTGCAAAACCCCTACATTTCGAACGATTTCTTCCTGAAGCTGCTGCAGCTCTACGACTGGAAGGGGGAGGGGTTCTTCGACACGGACGAGAACCGGGACGTCACGGCGGCGCTGATCGGGCGCTACTACGAACACATCGAGCGCAACCATAACGTCCAGTACTCCACCCTGGGGCTCATGCACCTGCTCCGGCAGACCCGCCGCCCCCGTCTTATCCGCGTCATCGGCAGCCTTGCGCCGCTGCGCCAGGCCGTGGGCAGCAACGAGCGCCAGATGCGCGCAATCCTCGAAGCCCTGGCCCTGCACCCCGACAGCGACGAGCCGACCCTGAAGCACTTCATCCGCCAGGGCGATGACGCCCTGCGCGCCCTGGTCGCGACCCACCCCGCCCTCAGCCCGGCGCTGCAGCAGGAGCTGGCCGCCCTCAACGTGCCCGCCGTCACCACGGCCCTCGTCTCGAACCCGGCGCTCGACGCCGCGCTGGCGGAGCGTCTCTTTGCCGACGACGCGCTGGCCGAGACCGGGTACGCCCACATCGCGCTGGACGACGCGCGTTTTGACAAAGGGCTCGCGCGCCATGCCAAAGCACTGGCCGCCAACCCCGCGTTGACCCCGCCGATGCAGCAGCGCCTCTTCGAGACGGGCGACGAGGCGGTCATGACGGCACTGGCCGCCAACCCTGCGCTGCAGATCACCGGGGCGCTCATGCAAACAAAGATCCCCGCCGTGCGCGCCGCGCTGGCAGCCAACCCCGCCATGACAGGTGAGGCCCTGACGGCGCTGGCCGGTTCGGGCTGCGACGCGGCCCTCGCGGGCAACACCGCTTCGCCCGCCGCCCTGCTCGAACAGCTTTACACCCGGGGGGATGCGGACGTTTTGGGTGCCCTGGCGGCCAACCCCGCCACCCCCATTGACATTCTGCAGCAGCTGCAGCTCGACGCCCGTTTCGAGCGGGCCGTCCGGACCAACGACGCCTTCGGGCAGTTCATTCAACGCGAAAACATAGGATGGTTATGAGGGCACATCCAACTCCCCATCGCGTTTTCAGCGTTACAGAGAAAGTTCTCATCGGAGTCCACGCTTCGGGGCTTGTTAAATGCCTGAAGCATAGTACAATCCTGAAGAGAGTTTTCTCTGCAACGCCCTGCGGGAAAGCATTTGAGGCACGATCTTTCCTTGGTACACTTTTTGACGTAGCTTCCGCTATGCCTGCAAAGCGCACCAAAAAAATCTCATACCTCAAATCCCTTCTGAAATTCACGCAGGGGAATTGGAGGTGCCCTTGAGAAGCCAAGAGATTACGGAAACCTTAGGAGCGCTGATTGATCAGAAGCTGCCGACCTTTTTGTGGGGGGCGCCGGGAATCGGCAAATCCTCCGTCGTCAAACAGATCGCCGACGCCAAGGGGATCGGCTTTATCGACCTGCGCCTCTCCCTGATGGACCCGACCGACCTCAAGGGGATCCCTTTCTACGAGAACCAGGCGCACCAGGCCGTCTGGGCGCCGCCCTCTTTTCTGCCCCGGGAGGGGAGCGGCATCCTCTTCCTCGACGAGCTCAACACCGCCGCGCCCTCCGTGCAGGCCTCGGCCTACCAGCTCATCCTCGACCGCAAGGTCGGCGAGTACGAACTGCCCGAGGGGTGGGCCATCGTCGCGGCGGGCAACCGCGAGAACGACCGGGGCGTCGTCTACCGGATGCCGCTGCCCCTGGCCAACCGCTTCATCCACCTGGAGATGGATGTCAACGTCGACGACTGGCGCCGCTGGGCCTACGGGCGCGGCATCGACGAACGCATCATCGGCTACATCACCGCCAACAACGACGCCCTCTTCGGTTTTGACCCCGCGAGCGACACCAAGAGCTTCCCCACCCCGCGCAGCTGGGAGTTCGTCCACGGGGTCCTCGCGTCGGGCATGCGCGACCAGCTGGCCCTGAGCGCCATCGCCGGGGCCGTCGGCGAGGAGCGCGCCGTCGCCTTCACGGCCTTTGCCAAGGTGATGCACCTCCTGCCCGACACCGACGCCGTCTTGCGCGGGGAGTCGCGCGAAGTCCCGGAAGATCTCAGCGCCCTCTACGCCCTCGCCTCCGCCCTCGTCTCCAAGGTGCTCAAAGCCCCCGATGACGACACCCTGGCCCGCCTGCTCGACTACACCCACCTCCTCCCCCCGGAGTTCGCCGTCCTCATCGTCCAGGACCTCCAGAAAAACGGCGTCATGATGGACCACCTCGACGCCTACGGCAACTGGGTAGGCAAGTTCGCCTTCCTTCTTGAATAAACAAGAAAAAGGGAACTGTATGGAACGCGCACGTAATAGAAGAAGTCGGACATTCGATCAGCATCCTTCATGCGCGGCAGCCGAATTATCCTTTTTTCTTCCCGGTTCGGCTTCTTTTTTGGATAGGCAAAAAAGAAGGGGAACAAACCTCCAGGACCCAGCCGATGTCTGAAAAAGTCGCCCTGGACAAACTGGGCAAAGCCAAAGCCCGCCTCCTGCTGAACTCCCCCTACTTCGGCACCCTCGCCAGCCGCCTGGAGCTGGACACCAGCGACGACATCCCCGGCTTTCTCAGCAACGGCCTGAGACTGGAGTACAACCCCGACTACGTCGAGGGCCTCGACGACGGGGAGTGCGAATTCATGCTCGCCAACGGGGCGATGCACGCGGCGCTTGTGCACGAACGGCGCCAGAACGGGCGGATGAGCTGGCTGTGGCAGCTGGCCACCGACCACGCCATCAACGCCATGCTCGTACAGAACAACTTTGCCCTGCCCCCGCAGGTCAATTACGACCCCCGCTTCGAGGGGATGTACGCCGAGGCGATTTACGCCCAGCTCAAAGACGAGATCAAGAACGAAGAGTACAGCGACGACGAGCGCAACGATACCGGCTTCAACGAGAACAACCAGCGCAAGCGTGACGAACTGAAAAACGCCGAGGGGGACCACGACCCGGACAAACTGCGGCCGCAGATGGAGGTGGAGAACAGCGTGGACGAATCGCTCTTCGAACATTTCGAAAAGGCCGTCCGCGAGATGCTGGAGCAGCAGGGCGACACCCCGCTGGGGCTGGAGCGTTTTTTCATCCCTGCGCCCAAAAACGTCGTGGACTGGCGCAGCGAGCTCTTTCACGCCCTCTCCCGCCACCTCAAAAGCGACTACCGCATGCTCCCGCCCTCCAAGAAGCTGCTCTACAACCACATCTACCTGCCCTCGTCCACCTCGGAGACCCTCGATATCGTTATTGCCATCGACAGCTCCGGCTCCGTCGACGAGGAGCTGCTGGGGCGCTTCATCGCCGAGGTCGAGTCGCTCCTGGAGACCTTCGCCGACTACCGCATCGAACTGCTTGTGAGCGACGCCAAGGTGCAGTCGCACCGCCAGTTCTATCCCGGCGAGCCGCTGCGCTTCGAGCTCAAGGGCGGGGGCGGCACGGACTTCCGCCCCGTTTTCGAATGGACGGAGCGCTACGCCCCGATGGCCCCGCTGCTGCTCTACTTTACCGACTGCGACGGCCGTTTCCCGGACCGCGAACCCCTCATCGACACCGTCTGGGTCACCCCGGAAACGCAGAAGGAAGTCCCCTTCGGCCACACCATCCCTCTCAATATATAGGCAACAAAGCGCCTCTTAAGCGTGCAATATCTATAATTCGCCCGCAAAGTGACAAGTAGGGATACGCAAGCCGAACGGACTTTGACACAAAAAAATTTATTGGAGAACTCCATGAAAAAGATTCTTTTTCTGATGGTTGCTTTCGCTGGCGCTGCTTTCGCAGCTGATGCTGACGTTGCAAACCAGACACTCAAAGCTTACTCTATGATCGCTGCAGGCGTTGGCCTCGGTCTCGCTGCTCTTGGTGGCGCTATCGGTATGGGTCACACTGCTGCTGCGACTATCGCAGGTACTGCTCGCAACCCGGGTCTGGGTGGTAAGCTCATGACGACAATGTTCATCGCCCTCGCGATGATCGAAGCTCAGGTCATCTATACACTCGTTATTGCCCTGATCGCTCTGTACGCTAACCCGTACCTCGGCTAATCAGCCGAAAAACCTGCGAAGGCTTCGGCCTTCGTTTTTTTTGACAGCTTGAAAAATTTTAAGCTGTTTATAACATTTTCGCCAGTATAATTCTGGTCTTTTAAAACTTACTGTTAAACGCGACCGTGGTGGAATTGGTAGACACGCTATCTTGAGGGGGTAGTGCCAACTTGGTGTGCGAGTTCAAATCTCGCCGGTCGCACCATCCGAACTCCCTTTTTTACGAACTTCCTAAAACACAGATTCATTGCCTTATAATCCTTTTCAAATGAAGCTCATATCCCTGTCAATTTTTGTCCGCTCAGTTTTGATGTATTTCGCATATCTGTTATAGAACATTGCGGGCATTGAATGACCAAGTATTTTCGTAATACTATAGGTGAAAGTTCACTGCGTTTTAACATATTAGTTACAAATGTACACCGCATATTGCAAAGCCATCTATGCAGAACACCAATTTTTCTAAACAACTCGAACCACCTTCGTTTTCCAACGACAGAAGCATACGGCATATGATTACTATATTCATTTGTTTGCCGGGTATAATTAATCTGAGTTATTTAGGAAAGCAACCAATGTATAAAGACTTACTAAATCCAAAAATGAGTTCAGCTTTACACCTTAAATCAATGATGGTTTCTACATTTGGAAAAGATATATTTAATGGTGGAGAGGAATCTATAATAAATACAATTTTTGATTCGTTTGCTAAGAATCTCTTTTTCGGAGCAATTGAAAATGCATATGTACATTATGGACGGCTATATATGTTAACACTTAATATGCAGTCTATAAAAAAGTTTGACAAGGTATTATTTAAAAAATACAATAGAGCCTTGAAGAAATCAGTATATGATAACAATTTTTATGGATTGAGAATGGAAATAAATACTATAGCTCATTTCATCCAAAAAAATATTTCATTCAATAAACAAGAAAGTCCTGATTTTGAAATTACTCATAATGGAAATAAAGTATACATAGAATGCACAAGCGTAGTATTTGAAAGAAAAACATCAACAAATGAAGACGTGTTAAAAAAAATACTTTTTAAAATAAATGAAAAAAACGAAAAACCTTATGCAAGCAATAGCACTTCTCTTTGGATAGAAACCACCAATATGACTCATAGAGTGGCAGCTAATAGTATGGATTTAGACAACCGCTATCTAAAAAAAGAAATTACAAAATACCTTCAAACACATCCACATATAAAGTACGGCAGTATCTATCTTTATCAAGGTTTTTACCATCCATTGTCACAAAGATTTATAATAGGGCACACTGGTATAATTGGCGATAATGCCTCATATGAATTAAATAATTTTTTGGAAACGTATTTCCCTGTTGTTCACCCAGATGAAATGATTGATTATGGTTACCAACTTTCAACATTCTCTATGTAGACAATATTATGAGTTTAATTTTCTTATTTCTAATCCACTTCAAATAAAACGATTATCTATATAGATAGATAGCTCTATTTGACCGTGTGCAGTTAGAAAAAAACCATAAAATACGATTTTTTTGGGCTTTAAATTTAATTTTGGATCTCACCGCTCGCACCATCCAAACAAAAACTCCCCACAAAGCTTCCAAACTAGAAATTTTTCAAAAAATTTACATTTTCAGCAAAACAGATCATTATCGTTTATTTCCAAAACTACTCTTTACTGGAAAGTGCATCATCTTTAAGGATGCAGGCAACAAATTATTCAGATCTTCTCAATAATGAGAAGTGGTTCAAACCCCTGAATCTCGAGCCTTGCCCAACATTCTTGATATGAACACACAAAGATGGGACTCTCAGACTCTTGTAAATAATAAATATTCTCCATTATTAAAGATCTGTAAAGCTTGCTCCGAATGTCCAAAAAGTTAGGTCACAGAATGAAAACAAAGCGCGGGAAATATAACGTTCTTGAATAATTTATGCACGCCGTATTTTGGGTCATTGATATGAATGTACTTGACTACATGGTGAGTAGAAATACTATGTGCACTGAATTTTGAAAGCCGGTATGATTTTTGGAACGGCAACGCTTCCGTTTCGGAATGAAGTAGCATTGTAGGTGTGATTAGAGTGCCACTGCGAATGGCACTCCGGTCAGAATCAAAAACCAGGATAAGTGGTTTTAGACTATAACGCAAAACATATTTTAGTCTGTGCCCTTAAAATTAGGGCTGAAAATCTAAGATTACCCTAATAAACAGACTAATATGTCACGTCTCACCACTTATGCTGACAGCATAAGGACCAAGATATGGCAGCTAAATACTATGTAAGCAAAGAAGCAGGGAATTCAGGTGAACATGCAGTTCATAAAGAGGGTTGCACTCAGTTACCGAGTGAGAGAATTTTCCTTGGCGGCTTTTCACACTGTCTGAACGCGCTTGAAGCAGCGAAAGTATTCTACCCGGCCGTAGATGGATGCGACTACTGCTCGCCAATGTGCAGTAGATAGTAAAACAGGCGGACCAATCCTAGGCATTCGGTCCGTCATGCAGGGTCTGTTTTTTCACACCCTGCCGCCCAGACCACCCAAGTAACATTTCCCTTTTTAACCGTTCAAGACCAAAAATATTCTCTGTCAAAACCAATATCCCTATCTTCTGCATGATGCCAAATAGTGTGCAACAAATTCGTCCGCAAGAGAGGGGCTTGCATATATAATTGTTCCAATGCCAACACAAAGGAGCGAGTATGCAACTGCTTGAGGACAGCTACGGCAACGTCATCGCCGTCAAAAACATCTCGGGGGTCACCGGGATCTATGAAAACGAGAACTACGTCGCGAACAGCAACAAGATGGATGAGAAGCTCTACTATTTCAAGATCATCGCGGGGATAGTGTGGACGCGGTATTACACGACGATGGCGGAGGCCGAAACCTACAGAAACGCCGTGATCGAGGCGATGCAGAACACCCCGGACTGAAGCGACACATGGAATACGACATCATCGACGACAAAATCCACATTTACAAAAACGCGGCGCGCACGACCACCTACGTCTACTGGCCCGAAGAGCTGATCAAGATTGTCGAAGCGCAGGAAGCGGGACAGACAAATATCGTGCTCCCCGATTTTGCCGAGATCCTGGCGGAAGTACTGGACGAACGCCCCGAGTGCTTCACGTGCCACTACAACTCGGACCTCATTATGTAATGTTTCAGGGCTGCTGCGGCTCTTCCATGATGGCGTAGGTGCCCGTGGCGAAGGCGACGAGCTTCCCTTCGTCGTGCAGCTCAATGGTGACGAAGGCCGTTTTGCGCCCCTGTCTTTTCACGGCGGCCGAGGCCAGCAGGTGCTTGCCCGAGGCGGGTTTAAGATAGTTGATCTTTATCTCCATCGTGACGGCCGTAAACCCTTCGTCCAGGTTGGAGACGGCGGCGTACCAGCCGGTGTTGTCCATCAATGTCGAGATGACCCCGCCGTGCACAAAGCCCAGGTGCTGCAGGTGGTGCGGCTGGACGTGTAGCTCCACCTCCGCCTCGCCCGCTTCGGCACGCTTCAGTGTCGCGCCGGTGTGTTCGAGAAAAGGGAATTTGATGGCTTGCATTGCGCCTCCTTTTTTTGAAGAGATTGTAACGCTGTTGCGTAGCAAAACCGTAGCAGCGGCGCCACCGTTTCTTTCCTTCCATGGCTTGTTTACTGTAAACTATGAATAATAATAGATGCGATTAAACCATTCACAAAGGAATTATGATGCGTAAGTCTCTCCTGTTGACCCCGCTGCTGCTGGGTGCCCTCTCCGCCAACGCCTGGGCGCAGCGGGCCGATCTCTATTTCGGTATGAACCTATTCGGCAGCGAAAACAAATTCGATTTTGAAGCCGGCGGCTATCATGAAAGACCGTCGATAGGGAGCAAGGGGTTCGCGCTGAAGTTCGGGGCCGTGCTCTACAACGGCTGGCGCCTGCAGGGGTATCTGTTGGGGGAGTATTTCGACGAGCCGCTCTTTGACGATACCAATGACGAACTCTACGAGCTCGGGCTGGATGTCATCAAAACCTTTGATACCTATACCAACCTCTACCCCTTTATCCAGGCGGGAATCGGCAGCGGTTCGATGCAGCTTGACAGCTACTACTACCCCCACGACGACAGCATCGGCGAGGTCAGTCTCAAAGTCGGCATGGGGCTGATCTTTCGCATCGCCCCGCAGCTGGAGGTGATGGGGGGCGTCGATTTTCAGTGGCGTACCTGGCAGGACGTCGAGTATTACTACCCCGTGTACAACAAGCTCTCGACGGACGACTCCTCCGTCCGCTACTACGGCGGATTCAACTTCCTCTTTTAACCGTGCATACGCTCCCGCGTATGCCGCAGGCCGCTAGTGGTCGATCCTGTTCTCGATGTACTGGTAGAGGTAGTCGGTGGATTCGGGAACCGTCATAAAGCTCCTGTCGGGCTGGACCTTCTCTTTGTCCACCGGAATGAAGGCCAGCACCCTGCCGGGGTGCTTCAGGTCCTCGCGCTGGTAAAACATCTCGAGAAACTTCGCCATTTTCACCTTCATGTTGCCGAACGACGGGTCGGCCAGGTAGACGAAGTCGCCCTGGATCCCTTTGAAGACGGTAAAGTGTTCGAAGCGCCGGATCTTGACATAGACGATGACCGGAATGCGCAGTTTACGCAGCGCGTCGATATCCATCGCGACACCGACGCCCCGGAAGCCGATGGTCTGTCCGTAATCGGCGAGGTCCGCGAAAGAGAGGGCGAAGTCGCTCTTTTCCAGCTTATGGGCGTCGCTTCCGACCCCTTTCATGTTCAGCACCGATCGTACGATCCCGTTTTCGGTGACGTTCTGATCGTAGAAGAAGTTCATGATCGTCGCCATCGACGCCGCCCCGCATGAGAAGTCGTAGCGCTGGCGCACCACCCCCTTCTCTTTCAGCTCGCTCCAGCTCTTCATCGGAACCCGTACCGTATACTCCCGCTCGATGATCGGCATGGCGGTTTTTACTTCCTCTTTTCCGGCAGGGTTAAGCGCGGCCTCGGCCGATGTCGCCGCCGTGAACAGCACGAGTGCCGGTAAGAGTGCCTGAAGTGCCCGTTTCATCAGAACCGCTTTGAGAAGATGAGATTGATCGTATTCTGGCTATAAGTGGCCGTTTCGTTGTTGCTGGCGTCCAGGGAGATGATGTTCCCCCTCGAGATCTCGTAGCTCACACCGATGTTGTACCCGATGGACGACTCCGCGATCGTTTCCACTTTGCCGTTATAGCGCTGCTCCGTCTGGTAGCGGTAGGTGATCCCCCAGCTGAGGTTGGTGTAGGGGTTGACCGCGAAATAGACCTGCGGCGAGATCGCCAGAATGTCCGGACGGTCGTTCGTGTCACCCTTGTAGTCCTCTTCCAGGCTCCACTGGTATTGCGCTTTGAAGACGAAGACCACCGGATCGACCGTATAGTAGGAGAGCGCGTAAGCGTTGAACGATTCAAAGGTCTTGTCCTGCTTCGACGTCCCGATGACGTTGCCATCCACATCGCGGTCGGTAAAGGTCAGGCGGCCGATGACGTTGGTCGACACGCCCACCAGCAGCGAAGGATAAACCCCTTCATCCTTGACCCTAAATGTCGCCCCGATACCGGCGTGGTCAAAATCCGTATCCGCCTGGTTCGCAATGGCGGCGCCGAGCTGCACGCGGCTGGAGGTATTATGCCCGTTGGCATACATCACCAGTTCGAGCCAATCGGTCACACCGTATTTAAGGTTCAGCGATGCCACGACGACATCCTGGTCGAGCACCTGTTCACCCGCGTAGGCCGGAATATAAATGAATGAGAGCAGCGTCGATACCGGCACCACCGTACTCATGGCCGTCTTTTGATCGATATTGGAATACGCGAGCGAGATGTCGGCATTGAACGCATTTTTCTTTGAAAGGAGCTCTTCTACTTTCAACGGGGTCTGCCCGTCCGCATACAGCAGCGATGAGCACAGTGTCGCCGCACTTAAAAAGCCAAATAATGCTTTTTTGTTGAACATAAATAACCTTTGTGTAATTTCATCATGATTTTAGGGGGATTCAACTTAAAAAGTAAAAGCAGAAAAGGGGTGTGCGCAGGGAAATACCTGCACACGTATGGAACTTACAGTGAAGAGACGACTGCACCGACCAGTGCCGGGAGTCCGGAGTCAATTGTAAGCGGGTCTCTACCGGTATCAATGCTCAGCAGTCCACCGACGTTGAGGCTCAGGTCAGCCGAAATCGGGAGGGCCGCATCCAGTGCCGCAGGAACGAGACCAAGCAGCCCGCCGAGGTTGAGGCTTGCGATCAGGTCTGTGAGGATCGGACCGGCAATCGGGATCGCGCCGAGCGCACCAAGTACTTCAAGCAGTTGACCTTCTGTCTGTGCCATTTCTGCACCACTCATTGTTACAACATTGACACTTTCCTGACCGAACATAAACTGTGCATCTGTCGTACCGAAATCTGCAGCGCTCACGCCCGTAATCATTCCTGCAATAGCAACACTTGCCAACACTTTTTTCATCTTGTTCTCCTTTAGATGTGATACCTGAAGCGTTTAAATTAACGTTCTTGTCTAAACTTTATACCTTATCACATTAAAGTTTTGTTAAAAAACTAACAAAATATCAATAAATATGCTTTTTGTATCAAAATCACTTTTAAAACATTGAAAAACAAAAACTTTTTTCTTTAAATCATTTCAAAATGATTTGTGATAACGGCTTTGTCTGATTGGATGTAGAGGTGTCTCAAAAAAAAGGAATAAAGGGGAGAAGAACCCCTCCCGGAAGGGAGGGTAAGGGTAAGAGGGGTGTGTTAGCCGAGGAGGCCGCCACCCAGCAGGCTACCAACGAGCGGGAGACCACCGAGCAGACCGCCGAGAAGACCATCAACAGTATCGAGCAGACCAGTTACGATCGGGCCAACGAGCGGGAGGCTGCCAACGATGTTCAGAACCGGATCAAGGATAGTCAGACCGAGCAGTTGACCTTGTGTTCCGACCATTTCAGCACCTGTCATTGCAACTGCATCTACATTGCTTGCACCAAACATAAACTGAGCATCAGTAGCTGCCAGTTCCGCTGCAGATGCAACTGAAGTGATACCTGCCGCTGCTGCGACACCCATCATCATCTTTTTCATATATACACTCCTAAGAAATTTTGAAGACCATCGAACCGTCCTCTGCAAAATATTATTTTCTTTTTTATTAAATTCAATTTAATTTAACGGAATGTTAACAATTTGATTCACTTGATGGCCATTCTTTAAACTTAAATTAACTTTTTATAATTTATTTACACTTTTTATTAATATTCTTGTGAAATGATTTTTATTTTATTACTAATTGTAACGCTGCCTTCGACTGTAACCGCGCTGAAACGCCTGCACGATACGATTGCCAACTTTTCGTTTGGAGCGAACACCATGCGCATCTGCATTTTTACCGACACCATCGGTGATCTCAACGGCGTCTCCCGTTTCATTCAGGATATGGGAGAACAGGCCCTCTTACATGATGTAGACCTTCACATCGTCGCCTCGACGGCCAAATACTGCCCCGACCTTCCCAATGTCCACAACCTGCCGCCCCGCTGGAGGGTGCCGATGCCTTTTTACCGCGAACTCGACCTCGCCTACCCCTCGGCCAGCGCCCTGGAGCGGATACTGCGGGAGCTGCGACCCGATATCGTGCATATCTCCACCCCCGGCCCCGTCGGCGTCATCGCCAAGAAGCTAGCCGCCAAACAGAACCTCCCCGTGCTCGGGACCTACCATACGGATTTCCCCGCCTATATCCGCGACAACACGGGGCTGGAGTGGGCCAAACGGATCGCCGACAGGACAATGGCCCGCTTTTACCGCCCTTTCCGCAGGGTCTTAACCCGTTCGACCGAATACCTTGAGATTATGGAACGCGAGATCGGGATCGAACGTGCGCGCAGCGAACTGCTCTCGCCGGGAACGAACCGCAAGCGCTTCCACCCGTCGCACAGAAGCGACAGCGTCTTTGCCAAGTACGGGGCGACGGGAGAGGGTCCGAAGGTGCTCTACGTCGGCCGTATCTCCAAAGAAAAGAACGTCCCCTTTCTGCTCGACGTCTGGCAGCGCTACAAGGCCAGCAACCCCGGTTGCGAGGCCGAACTGCTGCTCGTCGGTGAAGGAGCCCTCCGCCGCAAACGCGCCAACCTGGCCCTGGAGGACGTTATCTTCGCCGGTCCTGTGATCGGCGATGACCTCTCCCGTCTCTACGCCTCCTGCGACCTTTTCGTCTTCCCCTCCGTCACCGATACGCTGGGACAGGTCGTCATGGAGGCACAGGCCAGCCGGGTCTGCTGCCTCGTCTCGGACGTTGGCGGGCCGCAGGGCATCGTCAACCCGGGCGGCAACGCCGGCGGCATGGTCGTCAAAGGCAACGATACCGACGCCTGGATCGCGGCCTTGGAAGCCCTGCTTGAAAATGCTACACTACGGCAAAATTACGCGAAGCAGGGGTATGAGAACATGCAGCATTTCAACATCATCGATTCGTTCACGCACTTCGTACAGACCCACCGCGACGCCCTGCATCGGCATCGGCCGTGACCCCGCAGCGCCAGGGGGAGCTCTATGCCGTCATCTTGTCGCTGCTGGAAAGCTGGTTCCCCATTCTCGCTCTCGTCGCCGTCAAGGCCATCGGCCCGCTGAATACCTACGGCTTCGTTCTCATTATCGCCACCGCCGTGCTGCTGCTCCTGCTCTATGTCCGGGAAGGGTTCGGAGGTCTTGCCGACAAAGAGGCCCTGCCCGACCTGCTGTGGACCTCCTTTTATATTACCCTGCTCTTCACCCTCGTTTTCATCGGGCTGCGCTATACGACGGCTGGGAACATGGCCGTCATCCTGACGCTGCAGCTCTTTTTCTCCTACCTCTACTTTAACCTGCCGGGCAGAGAGAAGCTCGATGCGCTGCACACCTTCGCCGCCTTTTTAATGGGGGCGGGGGCCGTGATCATCCTCTTTCCCGCGACCTTCACCTTCAACCCCGGCGACCTGCTGATCCTGATTGCGGCCGCGACCGCCCCCCTGGCGAACCTCTACCAGAAGCGGGCGCGCCAAAGGGTCAGCGCCCTGACCATCCTCACCTTCCGCAACCTGGCGGCCCTGCCCGTGCTCTTCGGCGCCGCCCTGCTCTTCGAAGGCCTCCCCACCGCCGCAGCGCTCCTGGAGGTCCTCCCCGCCATCGCCGCCGTTGCCGTACTGGTCTACGTTCTGGCCAAGATCCTCTGGATCGAGGCGCTGCACCGCATCGGCATCACCAAGCTCAGCGCCATGATCGCCTTTATGCCGCTCTTTACCCTGATCTTTGCCTATCCCGCCCTGGGAGAAGTCCCGACCGCGAGACAGCTGCTCGGCACCCTGCCGATCCTGCTCGGCGCCTACCTCATCACCCGCCCCCTCCCGCCAGGGCGCGAACCGTAACCGGTTCGATAACAATTCTTCGCTATAATATAACCCATTCCAATATTTTTCCCGAGCCCGCCAATGACCAACCTCAAAGACCCAAAATTCTATTTCAACCGTGAACTCTCCTGGCTGCAGTTCAATACGCGCGTGCTGCAGCAGGCGCAGGACAAGAAGCAGCCGCTGCTTGAACGCCTGAAGTTCCTTGCCATCTACGGCACCAACCTCGACGAATTCTATATGATCCGTGTCGCGGGTCTCAAGAAACTCTTTACCTCCGGGATCATCCTCTCCGGCCCCGACCGCCTCACCCCCCTGCAGCAGCTGCGCGAGATCCGCAAGTACCTCCACCAGGAGCTGCAGGTCGTCGAGCACACCTTCATCGAGATCATGGCCGGTCTTAAAGACGAGGGGATCTTTCTCAAACGCTACCAGGAGCTGACCAACCAGGAGAAGGGGGAGGTCAACCGCTACTTCCACGAACACATCTACCCGGTCATCGTCCCGATCGCCGTCGACGGAACCCACCCCTTCCCGCACCTGAACAACCTCAGTTTCGGCCTGATCGTCAAGCTCCAGGACAATGACGATCCCAGCGTCCAGCGCTACGGGCTCGTGCGCATCCCCCGGGTCCTGCCCCGTTTCGTGCAGATCGGCACCGGGATCTACGTCCCCATCGGCAGCATCGTCGCCCAGCACATCGACGAGCTTTTCCCGGGCTACACCCTGCTGCAGTACACCCCCTTCCGCGTCACGCGCAACGCCGACATCACCATCGAGGAGGAGGAAGCGGACGACTTCATGGAGATGCTCGAAGAGGGGCTGAAACTTCGCAAAAAAGGGGAGCTGGTCCGTCTCGAGATCGGGATCGACGCCGACGACGAACTGATCGACTTTTTCAACCGCCATACCAACGTCTACAAAGACGACCTCTACCGCTTCAAGATCGTGCTCAACCTCGCCAGCCTCTGGCAGATCGTCGGCAACAAGGATTTTGCGCACCTCGTCGCGGCGCCGTACAAACCGCGCAACCTCCCCCCGCTGGATTCCGAGGACAGCATCTACTCCGTCCTCGACAAACAGGATATCCTGCTCTACCACCCCTACGAGAGTTTCGAGCCCATCGTCAAGTTCATCCAGGCAGCGGCCAAGGACCCCGATGTCGTCTCCATCCGGATGACGCTCTACCGCAGCGGGACGAACTCCCCCATCGTCAACGCCCTGATGCAGGCGGCCGAATCGGGCAAGCAGGTCACGACCATGGTCGAACTCAAAGCGCGTTTCGACGAAGAGAACAACCTGATCTGGGCCAAAGCGCTGGAGAGCGCGGGGGCGCACGTCATCTACGGCATCCCCGGCTTCAAAGTCCACGCCAAGGCCGCCCTCGTCACCCGTAAGGTCGGCGACAAGCTCAAACAGTACGCCCACCTCGGCACGGGGAACTACAACCCCAGTACGGCGAAGATCTATACCGATGTCAGCTACATGACCTCCAACGAGGCAATCACCAACGACATGACCCGCTTCTTCCACTTTTTGACGGGCTTCAGCAAAAAAGGGAAACTCAACAAGCTTTACATGTCGCCGACCCAGACCAAGCCGAAGGTCCTCTCCCTGATCCAGAACGAAACCCGTATGGGGACGGAGGGGCGCATTATCGTCAAGGTCAACTCCCTCGTCGACGAGGATGTCATTCGCGCGCTCTATAAAGCGTCGCAGGCCGGGGTCAAAGTCGACCTGATCGTCCGCGGGATCTGCTGCCTCGTCCCGGGCATTGAAGGGGTGAGCGAAAACATCCGGGTCACCTCGCTGATCGGAAAATATCTCGAACACGCCCGTGTCTTCTACTTCAAACACGGCCATCCGCAGATGTACATCTCCAGCGCCGACTGGATGCCGCGCAACCTCGTGCGCCGTATCGAGCTGATGACGGGCATTGAGGATGAAGAGTCCAAAGAGAAGCTCCTGCAGCTGCTTACCCTCCAGCTCACGGACAACGTCCTTGCCCATGAACTGCAGAGCGATGGCAGCTACCACCGGGTCGAGACCGGCGAGACAGCGGTCAACTCCCAGCTCCTGCTCGAGCAGCATACGACCAAGCTCTACAAATCATCCAAAAAACGCGATACGACCTATATCAACAAGCTGGCCTCCCGTCTCTTCAAAGAGAGCTGAGGCCGCGACAGCAAGGAAACGACAATGACCTACCCCTTTAAACAGTGGGAACCCAAGCTCGGTGACAATACCTGGATCGCAAAAAGCGCCGACGTCATCGGGAATGTCACCATGGGCGAGGAGTGCGCCGTCTGGTTCGGCTGCGTCGTACGCGGAGACGTGCACCGCATCGTCATCGGCGACCGCACAAATATCCAGGATCTCTCCATGATCCATGTCACCCACTACAAAAAACCCGACATGAGCGACGGCCATCCGACCATCATCGGCAGCGACGTCACCATCGGCCACCGCGTCATGCTCCACGGCTGTACGGTCGAGGACGCCTGCCTGATCGGGATGAGCGCGACCATCCTCGACGGCGCCGTCATCGGCAAGGAGTCCATCGTCGGTGCCGGGGCCCTGGTGACGAAGAACAAGGTCTTCCCGCCACGTTCGCTCATCATGGGCTCGCCGGCCAAAGTCGTCAGAGAGCTCTCTGATGAAGAGGTCAAAGAGCTTTACGCCTCGGCGGAGCGCTACGTCGCCTTCAAAGAGGATTTCCGCATGGCGGGCGCCTAAAATACCGGAACCATGGACTTTTTTATCCTCGCCGACATCATCGGCATCGTCGCCTTCGCCCTGAGCGGCTTCCTCGCCGGGGTACGCCACCGGCTCGACCTGCTGGGGCTCATCATCGTCGCCTCCCTGACGGCGCTCGGCGGCGGGGTGATCCGCGACCTTATGCTCGACCGCACCCCCTTCGCTTTTAACCACTACTACCCGGCAGTGACCGTCATCACCAGCGTCATGATCGCCCTGGCCCTGCGCCTCTACCGCCGGGACGCGCTTGAGCGCAAATGGCTCTTCATCATCAGCGATACCGTCGGCCTTGTCGCCTTCAGCATCACCGGCGCCCTGCTGGGCATCGCGGCGGAGTTTAACTTCTTCGGCGTCATCATCGTCAGCTTTCTCACCGCCATCGGCGGCGGGGTCACCCGCGACGTGCTCGTCAATACCGTTCCCGCCATCCTGACCAGCGACTTCTACGGCACCATCGCCGTCATCGTCGCCGTCATGCTGATCGTGCTCGACGCCCTGGGGTGGCTGAACGACACCGCCGTCCTTGCCGTCGCCCTCTTTGCCACCGTGCTCCGCCTCGTCGCCCACTACCGCGGCTGGCACCTTCCCCACCTCGATCTTCCCCCGCGCTGACACTCCCGCTTCTGCTCTGATACTCAGATAACTTTTTCTAATTTTTCAGAAAAATGTCACTAAAATGTGATTGTTTGTATGATAAATGAAAAAAGTTTGCCTATCGTGCATACCATCTTTCTTCAAGAGAGGAGTAAAAATGAAGAAAACGACCCAACTGCTCAGCGTCCTTGCCGGCGCCGCGATTCTGTCCGCATCGGCGCTCTCCGCCGCGGACAAATTCGTCTTGCTGCCCATCTTTACCGATCCGGACTGGAAAGCCAACATTGAACTCGCCGCCGTCGGCGGGACGATGGACTTTGACAACGGTTCCGTCAAAGATGACTACAACTACGGTCTCGAATTCTCTTTCGACTGTCCCGTATTCACCCTGCCCGGCGACAACCTGCTGCGGCAGCAGCTGAGCCTGAGCCGTTACGATAAAGATGATGTGACCATTACCGCGATCGAAATGAACCCCTACTATTTCATCCATTTCACCCGGAACCTCGTTCTCGGCGTCGGGCCCGGCATCGGCGCGATGTACACCGAGTACCCAGTGACCACGACCACAGGCGGATTGTTTCCGACGACATCCACCGACAACGCGAATGACTGGCTCTTTACGCTGCAGGCCGGTGCGGGTCTGAAATACTATATGGGGAGTTTCCTGGCGGGGGTGGATATCCGCCGCACATGGACCACCGAAAACGATTTCGGTACTACGAAGAAATACAGCCTGGACAACTGGCGGACCCTTCTCAAGGCAGGCTACCGCTTTTAGACGGCCCGCAGGGCCGCCGATTTCGGCTTTGGAGACGCCGCTACGTTCTGTAGTCGGCGTTGATCTTGACGTATTCGTGCCCGAGGTCGCAGCCGTAGGCGTCAAACGCCCCCTCGCCCATCCCCAGTGCACAGCTGATCGTAAAGCGTTCGCGCTTCATCACCGCCGCCGCCAGCTTTTCCGTCTCCGCATCAAAGAGGATCGTCCCCTTGTCATAAACGCAGACGTCGTCGAAACTGACCGTCAGTGTCGCCTCGTCGCACGCAACGCCGCTGGCGCCGATGGTCGATGCGACACGTCCCCAGTTGGGATCTTCGCCGTAAATGGCCGTTTTCATCAGCAGGGAGTTCGAAAGCGCCTTCGCCGCCGTCTCCGCCTCGTCGTCGCTGGCCGCGCCCGTCACATGGAAAGTGACCATCTTCGTCGCCCCCTCCCCGTCGCTGACCATCATCTGCGCCAGCTCCAGCAGCATCTCGTGCAGGGCCGTTTTGAACGCTTCGGCATCAAACGCGCCGCTTTTGCGGTTGGAAAAGAGCATCACCGTATCGTTCGTGGAGGTATCCCCGTCGACGCTGGCCGCGTTAAATGTCGTCGGGATGACCGCTTCGAGGCAGGCTTGCAGCTCGGCCGCTTCAGCATCCGCGTCGGTCGTCACGAAGCAGAGCATCGTCGCCATCGCGGGGTTGATCATTCCCGCACCCTTGGCGATCGCCCCGAGGCGGAAACGTTTGCCCTCTTCCAAAACGATCTCCGTCGACACCATCTTGTAAAAGGTGTCCGTCGTCATGATCGCTTTCGCGGCCGCCAGGCTGTCCCGGCTGCCGAGGTCGAAGCTCTTTGCCGCCGCCGTGATCTTCGCTTTGGGCAGACGCACTCCGATGACCCCCGTCGAACTCATCACCGGGTTGTGCAGGTTGCCGTAATGCGCCTGCAGCTCCCCGAGGACCTCGTCGATGTCGGCGATCCCCGCCGGGCCCGTCATCGCGTTGGCGTTCTTGGCGTTCATCAGCACGAAGTTGCTCTTGAAGCTCCCCTTGGCCCGGTAGTGGCGGATCGGTGCCGCCGTCATCTTGTTCGTCGTAAAGACCGCCGCCATTTCACAGGGGGTGTCGGCATAGATAAAGGCGACGTCGTCCGCCCCGTTCGGGCGAAGGCCGGCACTGGCCGACCCTGCAAAGAACCCCTCCGGCGCGCAGACGCCGCCGCCGACTTTTTTCATCTCAAACATAACGCAACTCCTGCGGTTTTTTACGCTGGCGTACCAGCTCTTTGGTCATTTTGATCCCCTTCTCGGTCCCGACGACCAGCAGTTTCGACTCGCTGGTGACGAGGTCGTCCCCCTTGGGCATGGCAACGAATTTGCCGTCTTTGCGCGTCACCCCGACGACGGAGACGTTCGCGATCTCTCTGAGGTGGGTCTCCTTGAGGCGGTTGAGGACCATCCAGCTGTATTTTGGCACGAAGATCTCCTCCATGTCCAGCGGGGTGTCGCTGCGGTAGAGGAACTCCTCGAGAAGGTTCTCCATATCCGGGCGCGCCGCCATGGAGGTGATGCGCTGCGCCGTCAGCTTCGTCGGCGAGACGACGGTGTCGGCCCCCAGCTTTTTCAGCTTTTCGACGTCGCTCATCGTCTCGGCCGAGCTGATCAGGTTGTAGGGCCGCGGCAGGTGGTGCTCCTTCTCAAACAGACGCACCGACGCAATGATCGCGATGTTGTCCGCGATCAGCGGCGACAGGGTGATCATCCCGCTCGCCGAGCTCAGATGCGCCTTGAGCATCGCCACCTCCGTATGGGGCTCTTCGCGGAGGAAATAGGGGTACTTGTGCTGTTTCGCCCACGCTTCGATCTCCTCGCGGGGATCGATCACGACGAAGGGGATGTGCGAACGGCGCAGCTCCTTCGTCACTTCGATGGTGTAATCGTTGTGGTAGCAGATGACAAAATGCTTTTTCAAGCGCGCAATCTTGTAGAGCATGTCCCGCTCCTTTATGGTTTTATAGATGTTCCCGCGGTTGATCTCGTTGACGAGAATACCGACCGCCATCGAGAAGACGGCGAAACCGGTAATGATCAGCGTGATCGTAAAGAGCCTCCCCGCATCGGAAATGGGGGCGATCTCCCCGAAGCCGACCGTCGTAAAGGTGATCCCCGTCTGGTAGATGGCGTCTATCAGCGAAAAATCGTCTATCACCATGTAGCCGATGGTGCCGAGGAACATGATGATTGCCGTAAAAATCAGCGGCAGACGAAACGGTTTGAGGTGGCTGTAAATATCGGGAAGTAGATCGTATTGGGGTTTGGGAGGAGTCTCCCAATGAAGAAAGGCGCGAATCTTTTGGATCAGATTCAAACGGCGCTCAGTTGTCGGCGTAAGGGAGTTACGCCTGTTTTTTCTTCATAGTACGAAGCTCAGAAGCAGAGATCTTAATCTTCTTAGTCGTACCGTCTTCCATCTGGACGCGGACGGTGCGAAGATTAGGCATGAAACGTCTTTTCGTGCGATTTTTCGCGTGAGAAACGTTGTTCCCGCTCATTGGGCCCTTACCGCTAATAGCACATTTTCTTGCCATTTGTAGGCTCCTTGCGTAAATTTAGTGGCGCATTATATCCTCTAAAATCAAAAGAGTTCCTTAAATAACCACGGTAGCACGGTGCGTACCTACATTTTAGCGCAAAGCACGCACTAATTGGATAAAATGGCAAAAAAAAGAAAGGGTAGCTCAATGCTTGTAGCCCCCAGTATTCTCTCCGCCGATTTCGGCAGCCTTGCGCGCGACGTCAAAGCGATCTGCGACGCCGGTTGCGACCTCGTGCACGTCGACGTCATGGACGGCCACTTCGTGCCGAACCTCACCATCGGACCCGTCGTCGTCTCCGCCGTCGCCGAAGCCGCCACGAAACCCCTCGACATCCATCTGATGGTCGAAAACAACACCTTCTTCGTCGACCTCTTCGCGCCGCTGAATCCGGAGTACATCTCCTTCCACATCGAAGAGGAGAAGCACCCCCACCGCCTGGCCCAGTACATCCGCAGCCTCGGCATCAAGCCCGCCATCGTCCTCAACCCGCATACGCCGGCCGAAAGCCTCGAGTACCTGCTGCCCTACATCGACATGGTCCTCGTCATGAGCGTGAACCCCGGGTTCGGCGGGCAGAAGTTCATCGATGTCTATGAGAAGCTCCGCCGCCTGCGCGACCTGCGCGACCGCATCAACCCCGACTGCCTCATCGAAGTCGACGGCGGGGTCAACGACGCGAATATCGGCGCGCTCAAAGACGCGGGCGTCGACGTCTGTGTCGCCGGCAGCTACGTCTTCAAACATGCAGACGGCCTCGAAGCGGCCATCGGCAGCCTGAAAGTCTGAGCCTTCCGTGCGCGTCAAGATCTGCGGCATCACCTCCTACGAAGACGCCATGAGTGCGATCGATGCCGGGGCCGACGCGCTCGGTTTTGTGTTCTATCCCCCCTCGCCGCGCCATATCACCCCCGAGGCGGCCGCGGCGATCATCCGCAGACTTCCGCCCTTCGTCGAAAAGGTCGGTCTCTTCGTCAACGAGGAGGCCCCGGCCATCAACGCGGCGGCCCGAACGAGCGGCATCACCCTCGCCCAGATCCATTTCGATGCGCCCGATGCCCTCTTTGACGCCCTGGAGTGCCCCTATGTCCGTGTGATCCGGGCACAAAGCCCCGAAGACGTCAACGCGCACGCCGACGAATACCGACTCGTCGACGCCTACTGCGACGCCTACGGCGGGATGGGCAAGCGGCTCAACCTCGAGTGGTTCGAGGGGGTCGACTGTTCGAAAATCATCCTCGCCGGCGGACTCTCCCCCGATAACGTCGAGGAGTGCCTCCCCTACGGCTTCTACGCCCTCGATGTCAGCAGCGGTGTCGAAGCGTCCAAGGGGAAAAAAGACCCGCAGAAGGTTGGCCTGTTTATTGCAAAGGCCAAAGCATGATCGAAGCCTCCCAACTCCCCCAGAAGCTCTGCGAAGGGCTCACCGCCTACCAGATCGAGCAGCTGACCGGCGAAAACGCCGAACTGGCCGTCGAGCTGATGCGCGCCCAGGGGCTCGAACTCGTCAGCCGGGACGGCACACGCTACTATCCCCATAGCTGCGACCAGCTCCTCTCGGCGGCGACCTTCTGCATCGTCGACATCGAAACCAACGGCTCCAAACCCGACAAACACCAGATCATCGAAATCGGCGCCGTTAAGGTGCAGAACCTCCACATCATCGACCGCTTCGAGAGCCTGGTACGATGCGACCATATCTCGGGGCACATCACCGAGATCACCGGCATCGCGGAGGAAGACACCCAGGATGCTCCTGGTCTGCGAGAAGTACTGTCGGATTTCAAACAGTTCCTGGGCAACGACATCTTCGTCGGTCACGACGTCAAATTCGACTTCCAGTTCACCTCGAAGATGATGGAGCGTGTCGGGATGGCGCCCCTGCTCAACCGCACCCTCTGCACCATCGACCTCGCCGAGCGCACCATCAGCTCCTACCGCTACGGCCTCGCCTTCCTGAACGAACAGCTCGAGCTCTACAAAGAGGCGACCCACCACCGCGCCCTCTCCGACGCGATGACGACGGCAAAGCTCTTCAAACGCACCCTCAAATGCATCCCAACAGAGATCCAGACCGTCGAGGAGCTCATCACCTTCTCCAAGAAGGCCAAACGCCTCAAACGCCCAAAATTCCCGCCCCAGCCCCCGGAGCAGACAACTCCCGAAGCCTAAGCACTTTCCAATATATTTAAATTATAGGGGCCGTAACGGACATTAGCGTGTCAGTAGGATCACCGGGGATTGGCATGTCCCGAAAGCGGCAGCTTGTTATCCTTTTTTCTTCCCGGTTCGGCTTCTTTTTTGGATAAGCATAAGCGCTAAAGCGCAATACATGCGAGGCACTAAATGCCTCGTCGTAAAAAAGAAGGGGAACAAAACAGTTAAAGAAAATAGAGAGCATGGAGCAGCTCAGCCACCCCAAGAAAAAAGCTTTGGAGTATTAGTTTTCGGAGTAAGCGCCCATACCCGTCAAACGGTCATAGCGCTTGTGGCGGCGTTCGGAGCCGCTGAAATTAGAGAGCTCGTTGATGCGCTCGAGAATGTAGCCTTTCATCGCGTCGGCCGCACCGGACTTGTCGCGGTGCGCCCCGATGAGCGGCTCGTCGATGACATCGTCAATCAAGTCGAGCGCTTTGAGGTCGCTGCTCGTGATCTTGAGCGCCTTCGTCGCCGCTTCCGCCTTGGCAGGATCGTTCCAGAGAATCGCAGAACACCCTTCCGGGGAGATAACGCTGAAAACGGAGTAGCGCATCATCGCCAGCCGGTCGGCAACGCCAATGGCCAGGGCGCCGCCGCTACCCCCCTCGCCGATGACGATGGAGATGGTGATCGTCTCCAGCTTGGAGAGCTCCAGCAGGTTGCGGGAGATCGCCTCGCTCTGGTTGCGCTCTTCGGCGCCCAGTCCCGGATAGGCACCCGGGGTGTCGATGAGCATGACGACGGGGATGTTGAACTTGTCCGCCAGTTGCGCGCAGCGCAGCGCCTTGCGGTACCCTTCGGGGTGCGGCATACCGAAGTTGCGCTTGAGCTTGTTCTTCGTGCCGCGCCCCTTCTGTTCGCCAATGACCATCACCCGCTGGCCGTCGATGTAACCCATATAGCAGAGGATCGCCGCATCGTCACGGAAATGGCGGTCGCCGTGCAGCTCGTATTTGTCTTCGAGCAGCAGATTGATGTAATCCAGGGCGTAGGGACGGTCGGGGTGACGCGCCAGCTGCAGCTCCTGGTAGGGAGAGAGGTTCTTGTAGGTTTTACTGACCTCTTTCTCCAGATCCTTTTTCAGGATCTCGACGGCGTGGACGTCATGGCGCACCTCGGCGCTGACGATCTCTTCCTGGATCTGCTGGATCTTCTGCTCAAAATCGAGGTAGGTAGCCAATGCCGGACCTTAGAGCTTCTTAAAGATAACGACGCCGTTGGTGCCGCCGAACCCGAAGGAGTTGCTCATGACAATGTTCAGTTCCGCCTTGCGCGCCGCGTTCGGAACGATATCCAGATCGCAGTTCTCATCCGGGTTGATGTAGTTGATCGTCGGCGGGATGATGCCTTCTTGCATCGCCATCAGACAGACGACCGCTTCGATACCGCCGGCCGCGCCGAGACAGTGACCCGTCTGGCCCTTGGTAGACGTTACCGGCGGACAGTTCTCTTTGCCGCCGAAGAGCTCTTTAAGGGCCGCCGTCTCGTTCTTGTCGTTCGTCGGCGTACTCGTACCGTGGGCATTGACGTAGTCAATTTTCGGGGTGCCGGCCATTGTCATCGCCGCTTTCATCGCACGCAGCGGGCCGTCCATGCTCGGGCTTGTGATGTGGCTGGCGTCGCCGCTCTCGCCGAAACCGATCAGCTCGCCGTAGATCTTCGCGCCGCGGGCAACGGCCGCATCGTACTCTTCGAGGACCAGGGCTGCCGCCCCTTCGCCCATGACGAAGCCGTCACGCTCCGCATCGAAGGGACGGGAAGCTGTTTTCGGGTCGTCGTTGCGCGTAGAGAGCGCTTTCATGGAGGCAAACCCGCCGATACCGACGCCGGTGACCGCGGATTCCGCCGCCACGACGAGCATACGGTCCGCACCGTTGCAGATGATCGTCTTCGCCGCTTCGCTGATGGAGTGGGTCCCCGCCGCACAGGCCGTGACCGCCGCGACGTTCGGGCCTTTCAGACCGTGTTCGATGGAAACAAAACCGCCGAGCATGTTGACCAGGGCGCTCGGAATGAAGAACGGAGAGATACGGCGCGGACCCCGGGTCTCAAGGACGATGGAGTTTTTCTCAATCGCCGGCAGACCGCCGATACCGGATGCCGCGGCGACGCCGAAACGCTCATATTCGATCTCAATCTCGTTGAAAGCCGCATCTTCCATCGCTTCCTGGGCCGCTTTAAGGCCGAGCTGGATGAAACGGTCCGCTTTTTTGACCTCTTTGGCCGCCATGACCGTTGTGGGGTCGAAATCTTTAACCTCGCCGGCAATCAGAACACCCTGCCCTTCGGCTTCGGCATCGAAAAGGGTAATTCTGTCAATGCCGCTCACGCCGTCACACATCGCTTTAAACGACTCTTCTTTATTGTGTCCGACAGCATTGATCATGCCCATACCCGTTACGACAACTCTTCTCACAGCAACTCCTGAAAAATATGTGTATAGCTTTATATACCCGTCCGAGGACGGCAATACAAAACCATTTGCGGGGCTACCCGCAAAGAAACTTACGCCTTGTTTTCGACGTAGTTTACGACATCCTGGACAGTCTGAATTTTTTCAGCTTCATCATCCGGGATTTCAATATCGAATTTTTCTTCAAGTGCCATGACCAGTTCAACGACGTCGAGGCTGTCCGCTCCGAGATCTTCAACGAATTTCGCATCCGGTTTTACTTCATCCGGGTTTACGCTCAGTTGTTCAACTACGACTTCTTTGATGTCATCCAAAAGTGCCATTATAGCTCCTCTTTCCAATTTGAAATTCCGGAAGTATAGCATACGGAATATAAAAAAAAGCGCTGAAGGGGGGTCCCCCCTCCGGCCTTAGGCCATGTTCATCCCGCCGTTGACTTTGAGGGTTTCACCCGTAATATAAGAGGCCGAGTCGGAGAGCAGGAAGGCCGTCGCTTCCGCGACTTCCCGCGCTTCGCCGAAGCGTCCCATGGGGATTTTGGAGGTAAAGTTCGACTTGATATCGTCGCTGAGTTCGTCGGTCATATCGGTGGCGATAAAGCCCGGTGTGACCGTGTTGTAACGCAGCCCGCTCGAGGCCGCTTCGATGGCAAAACTCTTCGTCATCGCGATCAGGCCGCCCTTGGAAGCCGCGTAGTTCGTCTGCCCGGCATTACCCGTCTCGCCGACGATGGAAGCGATGTTGACGATGGCGCCCTGCTTCTTCTTGCGCATCACTTTCATCGCTTCGCGGCAGCCGATAAAGGCGGAGGTGAGGTTGGCGTTGATCACGGAAAGAAACTCCTCCGTTTTCATGCGCAGTGCCAGTTTGTCATTCGTGATCCCCGCGTTGTTAACCAGGTAGCCCAGTTCGCCGTCGGTGTCGACGATCGTCTTGATCGCGGCTACGTAGGCCGCTTCGTCCGCGACATCAAAGCCGATCGTTTCCGCTTCGCCGCCCGCGGCGATAATCGCCGCCTTGACCGCTTCGGCGGCATCCGCGCCGCTGCGGTAGTTGACCCAGACTTTCAGACCGTACCCGGCCAGCACCTTCGCGATCTCCGCGCCGATTCCCCGGCTCGACCCTGTTACCAATACGTTTTTACCACTGAATTTCATCTCACTCCTTTGATTGTTTAGTTTGCCCGGATTACAACAGGCTGTCGTCCATCTCGGCCGGTTTTGCCACGCCCATCAGTTCGAGGACCGTCGGGGCGATGTTGTTGAGGCCGCCGGGGTGTACTTTTTCGACACCATTCGCCATGACAAAAGCCCAAACCTTGCCGACGGTGTGGTTCGTGAGGACGTTGCCGTTCTCGTCCCACATCTCCTCGCAGTTACCGTGGTCGGAGGTGAGGACCATCGCATAATCATCTGCTTTCGCTTTCTCCACGATACGGCCGAGTTCATGGTCGACGGCTTCGACGGCCTTGATGGCGGCGTCATAAACACCCGTGTGCCCGACCATGTCACCGTTGGCGAAGTTGACGACGATGAAATCGTACCCTTCATCCATCGCGGTCAAGACGGCATCGCCGACTGCGGAGGCGCTCATCTCCGGCTGCAGGTCATAGGTCTTGACCTTCGGGCTCGGCACGAGCACCCGCGCTTCGTTCGTATAGGGCTCGTCGATCCCGCCGTTGAGGAAGAAGGTGACGTGGGCGTACTTCTCCGTCTCCGCCGTATGGAACTGGCGAAGCCCCTGGTTGCTGATCACTTCCGCCAGGGTGTTTTTCGGCGTCTCTTTGCGGAAGAGGACCGGGTAGGTGAAGCTTTTGTCATACTCCGTCATCGTTGCCAGATTCGCCACGGCGAAGGGGCGATCAAACTCGGCAAAATCCGGCGAGGCCAGCGCCGTCGTGATCTCGCGCACGCGGTCGCTGCGGAAGTTGGTGACGAGGACGGCGTCGCCCGCTTTCATCCCCTCATAGCCGTCGAAGGCCGCCGGCACGATGAACTCGTCCGTCTCTTTCCTGGCGTAGGAGGCTTCGATATAGGCCGCGGGTGCGAGGTCGGAGGCGGGCTGCGCCGACACGATGGCGTCGTAGCCGCTCTGGACACGCTCCCAGCGGTTGTCCCGGTCCATCGTATAGAAACGTCCGCCGATGGTCGCAATGCGCACCTTCGCGCTCAGCGCCTCCTGCAGTTTCTCCAGGTAGTGGGGCGCGGATGTCGGTGAAACGTCGCGCCCGTCGGTAATGAGGTGGAGCCATACCCTCTTGCCCGCCGCTTCGGCGATCTTTGCCAGCGCGATCGTATGGTCGAGGTGCGAATGGACCCCACCGTCGCTGAAGAGACCCACGAGGTGCAGCGTGTCGGAGCTCTCCAGCAGCGCCGTCAAGGCCGGGTTGCCCGCCAGGGTGCCCTCGGCGACGGCGAGGGAGATCTTGACCAGGTCCTGGTAGAGTACGCGGCCGCTGCCGATGGTCATGTGCCCCACTTCAGAGTTCCCCATCTGCCCCTCGGGCAGGCCGACGCTGAGACCGAAGGTGTCGATCAGCGCGTGGGGTACTTCGGCAAAGAGTTTCTCATAGGTCGGCTTTTGGGCATGGTAAAAAGCGTTCGCTTCCGTCCGTTGGCTGTAGCCGACCCCGTCCGTAATTACGAGTACAGTCTTTTGTCCCATAAAAATCCTTCACGAAGGGTTTTCCGGGAGCTGTCGGAACTCCGGAAATCCCCTTAAACATATAATGACGGCAATTATATTAAAATAGCACTTTTTACTCACTTTATCCCCGGTATAAGTGAAAACTCTTTATGGACTGATAATGCTTTACTGGTTTTACGAACTTCTGGATATCAACCTGCTGCAATACATTACCGTCCGTGCCGGCGTCGCCTTTTTCCTGGCGCTCTGCATGACCCTTTTCCTGATGCCCCGCTTCATCCGCTGGGCGCAGAAGACCTCCAGCGTCCAACCCATTAACGACTACGCGCCCGACCGCCACCGCGAGAAAGCGAAGACCCCGACGATGGGGGGCGTCGTCTTCATCGTTTCAACCCTCATCGCATCGGCGATCACCGTCCGGTACGACAATTTTTTCGCCCTGGGCGGGATGCTCGTGCTCGCGCTCTTTATGCTGATCGGCTTCAAAGACGACTACGCCAAGATCGACAAGCAGCACAACCTTGCCGGCCTCACTGCCAGGGCCAAACTGCTGTTCCAGATCGTCGCCGCCCTCGCAGGCGCCCTTTTCCTGCGTTTCGCGGCGGGACTGGATACGGAACTGTATGTCCCCTTTTACAAGTACCCGCTCTTTGACATGCAGCTTTTCGCCCTCTTTTTCTGGAGCCTCGTTATGGTCGCGGCCTCCAACGCCGTGAACCTCACCGATGGGCTCGACGGCCTCGCTACGGTGCCCTCCGTCTTTGCCCTGATGACCCTGGGCATTTTCGTTTACATCATCGGACACGCCGGTCTCTCCGCCTACCTGCTGATGCCGAACTTCCCCGTCGGGGAAGCCTCCGTCGTCGCCGCGGCGCTCATCGGTGCGCTCATCGGCTTTCTCTGGTTCAACTCCCATCCGGCCGAGGTCTTTATGGGCGACAGCGGTTCGCTCGCCATCGGCGCCTTTATCGGCTACCTCGGCATCGTCGCCAAGAGCGAGTTCCTGCTGCTGCTCATCGGTTTCATCTTCGTCATCGAGACCGTCTCCGTCATTATCCAGGTCGGCAGCTTCAAACTGCGCAAAAAGCGGGTCTTCCTGATGGCCCCCATCCACCACCACTTCGAGATGAAGAACTGGGCGGAGAACAAGATCATCGTCCGCTTCTGGATCATCGCCATGCTCTCGAACCTCGCCGCGCTCATTACCCTCAAAATCCGCTAAGGCCCCTTGATGCAGCATAACCGCACCTCCCTTTTCGGCTACGGCGTCACAACCCGGGCGATCGCCAAGACCTTCGGCCCCTGCACCTTCTATGACGACCACGTCCACAAGCCCTTCACCGACGAGGAGGGGAACCGGGTCCGTCCGACGGCGGAGTTTGATCCGCGCTACTCCGACCTGGAGATCCCTTCGCCGGGCATCCCCCCGGAACACCCCCTGATCCGGCAGTCGGAACACCTTGTCAGCGAGTACGACCTCTTCCTCTCGCCGCTGGCGCGTCCCCCCTATACGCCGGAACAAAAGCCTTTTACCGTCTGGATCACCGGCACTAACGGCAAGACGACCACGACGCAGATGCTCACCCACCTCCTTGCCGACAAAGGGGCGCTCTCCGGCGGCAACATCGGCACTCCCCTGGCCGCGCTGGATGCCGCGTCGCCGCTCTGGGTCCTGGAGACGAGCTCGTTTACCCTGCACTATACCCATGAGGCGAAACCGGACCTCTACGTCGTGCTGCCGATCACCCCGGACCACCTGAGCTGGCACGGCAGCGAACAGGCCTACATCGACGACAAACTGAAGCCGTTGGCACAGATGCGCGAGGGCGAGACCGTCCTGCTGCCGCGCGCCTATGCCGACACCCCGACGGACGCCTTTGTCATCCCCTACGACGATGCCGACGATCTCGCCGCCTTTTTCGGTTTCGAGACCGACCATATCCATTTCAAAGGTCCCTTCCTCCTCGACGCCCTGCTGGCGATGGCCGTCGACCGCATTCTTTTTGACCGGATCGACTATGCCAAGATGAACGCCTTTGTGCTCGACCCGCACCGCCAGGAGGAGTTCAGCGACGCTCAGAACCGCCTCTGGGTCAACGACACCAAGGCGACCAATATCGATGCGGCCCTGGCCGCCGTCCGGCGCTACGCCGACCGCCCCATCCACCTCATCGTCGGCGGCGACGACAAGGGGGTCGATATGACGCCGCTCTTCGAGGCCCTCACCGACGTTGACGTCACCCTCTATACCATCGGCAGCAACCAGGCGAAACTCGACGCTCTCAGCGCGCGCTTCGGCATCCCCTTTGAGAGCTGCGGCGTCCTGACCGAAGCGGTCAAGCGCATCGCCGACGTACACACCCTGCAGAGCGTCGCGCTGCTCTCCCCGGCCTGCGCCAGCCTGGACCAGTTTCCCTCCTATGCCGTGCGCGGTAACACGTTTAAAGAAGCCGTCTCCAATTTAAGCTAGGCTTCAATATGCCGTTGCTATAATTTCGGCCTCCTTACAAAAGGCCTGTTAGCTCAGTCGGTAGAGCAAGGGATTGAAAATCCCTGTGTCCTTGGTTCGATTCCGAGACAGGCCACCACGAAACACTATTTTTCCAATCATTTTATCCACGATTCAAAAACAGCCACTGCCTGTTCATTTTGTTTGCTTCCATACACGTATATCGCCTCACTATCATACCTGCTCACACGCGCTCCCCGGAATGATTTTAGCTTGCACTAAACCTAATATGTTATTGTAGGGCCTATCAGCTGTCGGAGGGTGCCGCCAAGAAGCCGGGTATCACTCCGCCCCCCGTATTGTCACCTGTACGGGGCCAATCCACACCAGTATGAAGGACCTGCCTATGCCCATTCCCCCCGAACTATTCGAAGAGACAAAAGCCGTCGCCCGCCGGTGGCAGGAGGAGATCTCGCACCATATCGGGAAGGAGGAGCAGAAACTTCACGCGATGATGCAGCGCATGCTGAAAAACCCTATTAACAAGATCTTCCTCATCGAACTGCTCGACCAAAGCTTCCGTTCCAAAAACCCCGACCGGGTCGCCGACCAGCTCGAATACATCTTCGAAAAATACAAACGTACGGATTTCTTCAGCCACTTCGAACAGATCCTTATCTGGCTCTTCCGCGACGTCGGCATCTACGTCAGCTCCCTCTCCGTGCCGATGTTTATCAACTACCTGCGCAACGACATCAGCGCCATCGTCATTCAGGGCGAAGACCCCGTCCTCTCCAAGCACATGAAAGCGCGCCGGGCCGAGGGGACCCGGGTCAATATCAACGTCATCGGGGAGGTCGTCCACAGCGAGGCCGAAGCCGCACGGCGGGTCGAAAAATATATCGCGATGCTCGAGAACCCGGATATCGACTACCTTTCGCTCAAGATCTCCAACATGTTCTCCCAGATCCTTCCCCTGGCTCACGACAACAACGTCGCGCATGTCTCTTCCCGGCTCGAGCGGGTCTACCGGGCGGCCATCGCCAACCCCTGCCGTGACAGGGAGGAAAAGACACAGCCCAAATTCGTCAACCTCGATATGGAGGAGTACCGCGACGTCCGCATCACCATCGACGCCTTCAAAAAGGTCCTCTCCAGGGAGGAGTTCACGCAGCTGCATGCGGGCATCGTCGTCCAGGCCTACCTCCCCGATGCCCTCACCTACATCCGGGAACTGGCCGACTGGGCCAAAGCCCGCGTCGACGCCGGAGGCGCGCCGATCAAAATCCGCATCGTCAAGGGGGCCAACCAGGAGATGGAGCTGACAGAGGCCTCCTTGCGCGGCTGGCCCAACGTCACCTACGCGCACAAAGCGGAATCGGACGCCAACTACAAAAAAGCGATGGACTACCTGCTCGACCCCGCCGTCGCCCCCTACGTGCATACCGGTGTCGCCTCGCACAACCTCTTCGACCATGCCATGGCCATGCTGCTGGCGAAGGCGCGCGGGGTTGAGCAGTATGTCACCGCCGAGATGCTGGAGGGGATGAGCGAAGCGGCCTACCGGCTCCTCAAAGCTGAAGGACGCAATGTCATCCTCTACGCCCCGACGGCGACGAAGGAGACCTTTACCAATGCCATCGCCTACCTGGTGCGCCGCTTTGATGAGAACACCGCCGAGCAGAACTTCCTGCGCCACAGTTTCGGCCTGAAGGTGGACACACCGGAGTGGGAGCAGCTCGTCAAGACCTTCGACGATGCCGTCGCCCTCCTCCCCTCCGTGTCCGAAGCGCCCAACCGCACCCAGGACCGCACCCGGCCGGTCGAAAAGATCGCCGTCGATCCCGCCGTCTATCATTTTGAGAACGAGCCCGATACGGACTTTATCCTCCCCGCCAACCGCGCCTGGGCGGAAGCGATCCGCGACAAATGGCAGCATATCGGTGAGCGCGAGGGAGGCTTCAGTGCCTACCCTGTCATCGGCGGCAGGATCGTGCAGCGCGACGAAACGGTCACGGTGATTGACAAGTCCCAATACCACGAGAACAAACGCGCGGGCTCCTATGTCGAAGCGACTCCGGAAGATATGGCCGCTGCCATCGACACGGCCCAAGCCGACCCCGACGGCTGGCGAAAGCTGACGCCCCACGCGCGCCAGAAGATCATGATGGAGGTCGCCCACGCAATCCGGGTTGCCCGGGGCGACCTCATCGGCATTGCCGCGGCGGAGGTGGGCAAGGTCTTCACCGAGACCGATGTCGAAGTGAGCGAGGCGATCGATTTCGTCAACTTCTACCCCTACAGCGTCACCAAGCTGGCGGGGCTGACGGGAGTAGAGGCCAAAGGCAAAGGGGTCGGCCTCATCATCAGCCCCTGGAACTTTCCCGTCGCCATTCCCACCGGGGGGATCGCCGCGGCCCTCGCGGCAGGCAACACGGTGATCCTGAAACCCGCCGAAGCCTCCATCCTCACCGCCTACCGCCTCTGCCAATGCTTCTGGGAAGCGGGGGTCAGCATGAACACCCTGCAGTTCATCCCGGGACGCGGGTCAGCGGTCGGGGAGCATATGATCCCCAGCAAGGGGATTGATTTTACGATCTTCACCGGCGGCGAAGAGACGGCCTACCGCATCATCAAAGCCCGTCCCGACATTCACCTGAGTGCGGAAACGGGAGGCAAGGACGCTACCATCGTCACGGCGATGGCGGACAGGGACCAGGCGATCGGCCACGTCATGGCCTCGGCCTTTCACAACTCCGGGCAGAAGTGCTCGGCGACATCGTTGCTTGTACTGGAAAAAGAGCTCTACGACGACGAGGAGTACAAACGGCAGCTCAAAGAGGCGGCGGAGTCCATGCAGACCGGTTCCGTCTGGGATTTCAGCAACCGCGTCGGTACCCTCGTCGACCGCCCCGCGGGCAAACTGGCGCAAGCCCTCGAGCTCCTGGACGAGGGAGAGGAGTGGCTGCTGGCACCCGACTATGCCGACAGAGGCAATCCCTATATGCTCACCCCCTCGATCCGCTGGGGAACCGCGTCGGGGGATTTCTGCCACATGAACGAGCTTTTCGGCCCCGTCCTCAGCGTGATGCGCGCCGAGGACCTCGAAGACGCCATCGGGATCGTCAACGCCACCGGCTACGGCCTCACCTCCGGGTTGGAGTCCCTCGACCACCGCGAACAGGAGCAGTGGAAAGCGACGCTGCTCGCGGGGAACCTCTATATCAACCGCGGCACAACCGGGGCGATCGTGCTGCGTCAGCCCTTCGGCGGGATGCGCAAATCGGCCATCGGCAGCGGCAGGAAAGCGGGCGGCTTCAACTACGTCAGCCAGTTTATGGATATCACCTACCGTGAAACTAACCTCTACGAGTCCTGTTCCACGCCCTTCACCGACCGTATGCGGGTGATGCTCCAGCGCGACACCGTCTTTCACGACGAGTGCGAGAAGGCCCTGCGCCACCTCTGCCACTTCGCACACTGGCACGAGACCGAGTTTATGAAACCCCATGACTATGCCCATATCCGCGGGGAGTCCAACGTCATCCGCTACCTGCCGGTCGAAAGCGTCCTGATGCGCCTCGTGGAGGGGGACCGCCTGGAGGAGGCGCTTGCCACGATCATGGCTGTCAGGATGGTCGGTGCGCGCCTGCACATCTCCCTGCCCGAACACTCTAAGCAGGCGGAGTTCCTCTGGCTCGAATCGAAGCAAGCGAGCCTGCTCGGGGAGCACGACGCCATCACCCGCGACAGCGAGGCGGTCTTCATCGACCGGATCCCCCATTACGAACGGGTCCGCTCTCTCCGCCCCGAGAACGTCTCCCCGGCCCTCTTCGACGCCATTGCCGACCGGGCCGTCTACATCGCCAGGGAACCCTTCGTCGCCCACGGGCGGATCGAACTGATGCACTACTTCATCGAACAGAGCATCTCCAACAGCTATCACCGCTACGGCAACCTCGGCATTGCCGGCCTGCACCCGGAAGAGGAGGTATAAATGCAGACACCCGTACTGATCTCGTTCGGCCTTTACATGCTTGTTATGGTGGCCATCGGCCTCTATTTCTACTTTAAAACCGAGGACCTCGGCGACTATGTGCTCGGCGGGCGGGGTCTCGGTCCCGGCGTCACGGCGCTGAGCGCGGGGGCCTCGGATATGAGCGGCTGGCTGCTGCTCGGGCTGCCCGGTATGATGTACAGCGACGGGATCGCTGGCAGCTGGATCGCCGTCGGTCTGCTGATCGGCGCTTACCTGAACTGGCACTACGTCGCCCGGCCGCTGCGCATCATGACCCACCGCCTGGACGACGCCATCACGATTCCCGACTACTTCGCCAACCGTTTCGGCGATGCCAAGGGCCATCTGCGCGTCATCACCGCCCTCGTGATTTTGCTTTTCTATACCCTTTACACCTCCTCGGGCCTCGTCGGCGGGGCCAAGCTCTTCGAAGCGACCTTCCACCTCGACTACGCCGTCGCCCTGGCCGTCGGCAGCATCATCATCGTCTCCTACACCTTCCTGGGCGGCTACAACGCCGTCAGCTGGACGGACTTCATCCAGGGGATCTTGATGATGCTCGCCCTTATCGTCACGCCCGCGGTCGTCATCACCCACCTCGGCGGCCTCTCCGCCGCTCTGGAGCTGATGGAGTCGATCGACCCCACCCACCTCGACATCGTCCACGGCACCGGCGTCATCGGCATCCTCTCCCTGATGGCCTGGGGGCTGGGCTACTTCGGGCAGCCCCACATCCTCGTACGCTTCATGTCGATCCGCAGCGAGGACGAGATGCACCACGCCAAGGCGATCGGCATGGGGTGGATGGGCCTCTCTATTATTGGCTCGCTGGCCGTCGGCTTCTTCGGCCTCGCCTACGTCGTCTCGTCGGGTACAGACCTCGCCGATCCCGAAAAGATCTTTATCACCCTCTCGCAGCTGCTCTTCGACCCCTGGATCGCCGGCTTCCTCCTCGCCGCCATCCTCGCGGCCATCATGAGCACGATCGATTCGCAGCTGCTGGTCTCCTCGTCGGTCCTGACGCGGGACATTTACCATGCCACCTTGCGCAAAAAAGCCTCGGACAGCGAGCTGGTCTGGGTCGGACGGGCAACGGTCATCGCGATCGCCCTGATCGCCTGGTACCTCTCCACGGACAAAAACTCCAGCGTCCTCTCCCTCGTCGCCTATGCCTGGGCCGGCTTCGGGGCGGCCTTCGGGCCGCTGATCATCCTCTCGCTTTACCGGCGCGACATTACCAAAGGCGGGGCGATTGCCGGTATGGTAACGGGAGCGCTCACGGTCATCGTCTGGAAACAGCTCGAAGGGGGCCTTTTTGAACTCTATGAACTGCTGCCGGGGTTTGTGGCAGGCTGGGTGGCCATCAGGCTCGTTTCACCGGTAACGCCCCCGGTCCCCGAATCGATCTTGCACCGCGTTGAAGAGACTAGCGGCGATTTCAGACGCAAGAAAGGGGAAGCGTGAGCAAGCGTATCGTCATCAAAGTCGGCAGTGCCGTCCTCACCGAGGGCAACCGGATCGCCAGGGAGCGTATCCTCGCCCTCGTACAGATGATCGCCGACATCCGCGGGCAGTACGACGTCATCCTCGTTACCTCGGGAGCAGTGGCGGCCGGTTACTGCGCGCTGAAACTCGACAAACGCGAACGGGTCGGCAAAAAAGCCCTGGCGGCCGCCGGCCAGCCCATTTTGATGAGCAGCTACAAAAAAGAGTTCGACACCTACCATATCGATACGGCGCAGATTCTTCTGACGGAGGACGACTTCGATTCGCGCAAACGCACGGCGATGTTCCAAGAGATCATCAACGCGCACCTGGCCAACGACATCCTCCCCATCATCAACGAGAACGACATCACCTCCACCCCCGAGCAGCTCTTCGGGGACAACGACCAGCTTTCCGCCCACGTCACCTATGCGACGGATGCCGATCTGCTCGTGATCCTCAGCGACATCCACGGCTACTACGACAAAAACCCCCGCGAACATGAGGATGCGAAACGCCACCGGGTGCTCCACGCCGTCCCGCCGGAGGCGCTGCAGGCGGACTCCACGCCCAACGACCCCTTTGCCACCGGCGGGATCGTTACCAAGCTGATGGCTGCGGACTTCCTGCTGCGGCGCGGCAAAAGGATGTTCCTCTGCAACGGCTTCGAACTCTCCACGGCGGTCCAGTTCCTGATCCACGGTGAACAGACGCTGGGAACGCTCTTCGAACCTCGGCCGCAGGCGGCAGGTTAATCCAGCAGCCCCAGCAACGCTTCGATAGTGCCGATGCGATGGGTCGCGGCCGAGAAGTCGTGCTGTGCCGTAAAGGCGTTATCGACGATGACGCACTCAATCCCTGCGCTCACCGCCGAACGCAGCCCCCGCTGCGAATCCTCGACGACAACAGCTTCATGCTTTGTGCCACCGAGCAGTTCCAGCCCTTTCAGATAGGGGTCAGGGTGGGGTTTCGCGCGGGCATATTCGCCGCTGCAGAGCACGAACTCCATCGCATCCGCTATCCCTCTGCCGGTATGGATCAGTTCAAAATCCTCCCGTCGCGCCGAGGTGACTATTCCCATCCGGTAGCGTTCCTTGAGGGCTCCAAGCACCTCATGCACACCGGGAATGGCGATCTCCTCCGTCTGCAGGTAGTGCTGATAGAGATCGTTGCGTCTGCTGCGGGCCGCTTCGACCGTCTCCGTGTCGTACCCCGCCTCCTCCGCGAGCAGGAACGCGCTCTGGCCGTTGATCATGATCTCCCGGTAACGCGTCTCTTCAAGGGTGATGCCCATGGTGTTAAGAATTTCGACGTTGGCCCGGAAGTACCACGCCTCGGTCTCGACGAGTACGCCGTCGTTATCGAAGAGAATGTACTTTTTGCCTCGCACGTCAGAGCGTCTCGATATCGACGATCTCGATACGGTCGCACCCTTTCTTCAGAAGCTTTTTTGCTTTCGCGTCCTCTTCTGCGAGGGTCAGCGCATCCATAAAACTCTCTTTGGGGATGGTCACCGTCTGGATCGCCTTTTTGTTCTTGATCGTCAGCGCGCCGGGGTCCGTCACCACGGCCTCGATATCCCTTTTGCCTTTGGCATAAGCATTTTTGATTGCCCGTGCCACCGCTTCGTTCTGGAGCAGATCCGCCAACGTAACACTAATTTCCAGATCACCGTCGCAGAGTACAATATACTTAATCATCATTTCACCCGTCATTCCAGTTCCTTTTTCAGGGCATAGCTAAAACCCATGCGTGGGATTTGGATATGCCTTTGTGAAACCATACCATAAACGGACGGGGCAGGATGAAAAGCGGGTTGGTATGTCAGACGAGTTTGCAGATAATGCTGCCGATCTCCGCGCCGATGGAGCGGGAGACGACGTTGCATTTGACCTTAAGCAGGTAGACGAGGTCGCCGCGCGGCGCGGGGGAGAGGCATTCGTAGTTGCCCATCCCCTTGGTGAGCACCACGTCGCTCTCATCGAAGAGGCGCTGCGCCTCCTCGGACGCGCGTTCATAGACGAAGCCCGGGGTGTCGACGCCGCTGTCGACGAGGGCGGCGACCTCCGCCAGACCGTCCGCCATCGCCTCGTCGAAGGTGACGTCGTTGATAATCGGTTTGCCCCGGGTCATGTAGGTAATCGCGAGCTGCGGGTAGAGCGCCGCGACGGCTTCGATCGCCAGAGCGTCAAAGAGGTGCTCGCCGGCGTTGTCGCCGATATAGAGCAGCGTCTTCGCCCCGGAAAGGCGCTGCCGCAACGCATCGACGTCGTCGTGGGCGAAATGGGTGTGGAAGAGCCTGTCGATTTCCGTGTCGAGGTCGAAGCTCACCTCGGCGGCCAGGTCGATGACGTTCCCGGCGACGGCGACTTTGACCGCCGTCAGGAAGGGGTCGTCAGCCTTGGAAATCTGTTCGCGCAGGAAAGGAATGAAGGTTTTCGCTTTGTCGGAGGAGTGGCGCTTGACCTCATCATAGAGGTCCTTTTTCCCGGCAAGCACGGCCAGGTGTTCGTAGACTTCCCGGGCGACTTCCGGCGGCGACTTGGCAAAATCGAAAGCTTTCGACATTGCCAAAACGTCTTCCCGAATCTTCTCGCGCAGCGCGTCATCAGCCCCGATCGCGTCGGCAACACGCTGCGTCTGCCCGATAATACACTCAACACAAGCATTTTCGATTTTCATCTAAATCACTTTCCTTGGTTTACGACGCTGCCGATGTAGCCTAGCGGAATTCCGCAGGAACGAGGACACAGCAGCGTTCAGGGAAACATCGGCTTTGCCGAGCGGTACCCTTGTTTTGCTCCTGAGCGCGTTCAATTATAACTTGGTCTCGATCTCGAGGGAGTCCATCTCGACTTTTTTCGCCTTGGCGACGCGGTCTTCCTGGAGCTTGATGCGCAGGTCTTCGCTCTCCAGCGCCATGATCTGCATCGCGAGGTAGGCCGAGTTGATCGCGCCCGCCTTGCCGATGGCGACGGTCGCAACCGGCATGCCCGCCGGCATCTGGACGGTGGAGAGGAGCGCGTCGATCCCGCTCAGCGCCGAGGCGCTCATCGGCACGCCGATGATCGGCTTGACCGTCTTGGAGGCCAGGACGCCCGCGAGGTGCGCCGCCATGCCCGCCGCGGCGATGAAGACCTGGGCCCCTTTGGCTTCCGCTTCAAGGATGTACTCTTTGGTACGTTCCGGCGAACGGTGCGCCGAGGAGATGATCAGCTCATACTGTACCCCGAAGGTTTCCAGCGTATCCGCACACGATTTCATGACGTCATAGTCACTTTTGGATCCGATAATGATTGAAACGAATTTCATTTCATGCCCCTGTATTTTGATGCGGAATTATAGCGAATTCACGGCAAGCGTTAGACGGGCGGCGACTGGTCGATCCCGTCGGCAGGGATGCGGAGGAAGCTGTACTGGGGCAGTGCGCCCGGCAATACGATGGGGTTGACGTTGCCGCTGTGCACCGCGTCCCACTCCCGTCCATTTTCCGCCACGAGCTTATTGAAACGGACATACCAGCGTCCGTCGCGCTCAAAAATCGACCCGTACTCGTTTTCATAGGGTGAGAGCACCGCATCCCAAGGCGCGACGATCTCCGCCTCGTCGCCGGGGCGGGTCGTATACTTGCAAAGAAAGTGCCCGCCGTCTTCGGTTACCATGCCGCTCACCTGGTGGGTCCCCATCTGCATCGTGAAATCGAGGCTCTGGGTATCGTGCTTCTCGAAGGGGCGGTTGACGAGGTAGGCGTCGGTAAAGCCGCGGTTCTGCATCGTGTTCAGCTCCTCCTGGTAGCGTTCGCTCGGCTCCAGGCCCGCATAGTAATCGTCGATGGCCATGCGGTACGCCTTGGCCGTGATGGCGGCGTAGTAGCTCGCCTTCGTGCGCCCCTCGATCTTCAGCGAGTCGACCGCCCCGGCATCGAGGATCTCCTTGATGTGCGAAGCGAGGTTGAGGTCTTTCGAGTTCATAATGTAGGTGCCGATGCCCGGGTCCTCTTCCAGCCGGAACAGCGTTCCCGTCTCCGGGTTGGCTGCGTAGAGCTCATAGGGGAAGCGGCAGTCGTTGGCGCAGCTGCCGCGGTTGGGGACCCGGCCGCTCTGCACGGTCGAGATAAGGCAGCGGCCGCTGTAGGCGAAACACATCGAGCCGTGGACGAACACCTCGAGTTCGAGGTCCGGCAGCTCCGCTTTGATCTGCTTGAGGTCTTTGAGCGAAATCTCCCGGGCGGCGATGATGCGGCGCGCCCCCATCTCGTAG
Organism: Sulfurimonas sp. HSL3-1; assembly: GCF_039645995.1. Classification (NCBI taxonomy): domain Bacteria; kingdom Pseudomonadati; phylum Campylobacterota; class Epsilonproteobacteria; order Campylobacterales; family Sulfurimonadaceae; genus Sulfurimonas; species Sulfurimonas diazotrophicus. Next base: position 410,405 of record NZ_CP147920.1, on the reverse strand, counting down.
TAGACTTTCGCATCGAGCACATTCATGACGTTGGCCTGAGTGGAGAGGTGCAGCGGGATCTGCGGGGCGAGTTTGTGCGCCAGCTGCAGCACGCCCGGTGTCGCGACGATAAAGGCGTCCGGTTCCAGCGCCGCCATCGCGAGGATGTGTTTCTCCAGCAGATTCAGCTGGGAGTTGAAGGGGAATCCGTTGATGGTCGCATAGACCTTTCTGCCCCGCGCATGGGCATAGTCGATCCCCTCTTTGAAGCTCTCCATCGTAAATTCTTTGCCCGAACGGATCCGCAGGGAAAAGTGGCTGACGCCGCCGTAGACGGCATCGGCCCCGAAGTCGATCGCGATCTTCAATTTCTCCAGGTTGCCCGCCGGGGAGAGTAGTTCAACTTTATGCATTCTTTTTTCTTTGAATCTTTTTGCGTATTTTACCCGACCTTCTTGGTTCTCAGCCTATAATACACAATTAATATGGGAATCAAGCTATGAAAATCGACCTGCACAACCACACCTCACTCTGCAACCACGCCGAAGGCTCGGTGGACGAATACGTCGCCGCGGCCGTCGCCGCGGGTATCGACGTTTTCGGTTTTTCCGACCACGCGCCGATGGATTTCGACCCCAAATACCGTATGAAGTTCGAAGAGATGGAGCAGTACCACGGGATGGTCATGGACGCGAGGGAAAAGTATGAGGGGAAGATCGACATTCTCTTCGGCTACGAGGTCGATTACCTCGAGGGCCATATGGACACGCGCGTTCTGAGTGCCGATGTCGACTACCTGATCGGCTCCGTGCACTTCCTGGACGAGTGGGGGTTCGACAATCCCGAATTCATCGGGCAGTACGAGCACGAGGATATCGATGTCATCTGGGAGCGCTATTTCGAACAGGTCGAGGCGATGGCCAAAAGCGGCCTCTTTGATATCGTCGGCCACCTCGACCTTATCAAAGTGTTCAAGTTCATGCCCAAACGCGACATCGTCTCCATCGCGTCTCCTGCCCTCGATGCCGTCGCCGCGGCGGGGATGACGATGGAGATCAACGTGGCGGGCTACCGCAAGCCCGTTGCCGAAGCCTACCCCTCCCCGGACCTGCTGCGAGCCGCCTTCGAGCGCGGCATCCCCGTCACCTTCGGTTCCGACGCCCACACGCCGGGGCAGATCGGCCTGTTCAGAGATGAGGCAGAGGCCCTCGCCCGCGAAACGGGGTATACGGAATGTGTATACTTCCGTAACAGAAAGCCCTACAGCGTCGCGCTGTAACAGCGCATTTACTCCCCTTCCCCCTACAAAAAGCGACAAATTGACTAATTTTTAATCACACCTCTTTCGCTAGCGTAAAGGACATTCGGCTATACTTACCGCAAACTTTCACAACAGGAGAAATCAATGGGAAAATTCGTTAACAGCATTGACGAGTTCTTTAAATACTGTGAAGAGAACGACGTCCAGTTTGTCGACCTTCGTTTCACGGACATCAAAGGTGCATGGCACCACCTCACTTACCGCATGAGCGCCGTCAACGCCGATAATCTTACAAACGGATTCCCTTTCGACGGTTCTTCCATCGAAGCATGGCAGCCGATCAACCGCTCCGACATGCTCCTCAAAGCAGACGTGCCGACAGCCTTCCTCGACCCGTTTACTGCAGATCCGACCATCATCCTTTTCTGTGACGTCTATGACATCTACAAAGGTGAAATGTACGAAAAATGCCCGCGTTCCATCGCGAAAAAAGCCCTCAAGCACGCTGAAGAGCTCGGTATCGCCGATGCAGCATACTTCGGTCCTGAGAACGAATTCTTCATCTTCGACGAAGTTCACTTTGTCGACTCCATCAACGAAGCGGGATACCGTGTCGACTCCGAAGAGGGTGAGTGGAACTCCAACACCCGTTTCGAAGAGACGTACAACACCGGTCACCGCCCGGGGACAAAAGGCGGTTACTTCCCGGTAGCGCCGACTGACTCCATGGTCGACCTGCGTGCGGAAATGATGATGGTCCTCGAGCAGATCGGTCTCGAAGTCACCCTCGGCCACCACGAAGTTGCCCAGGGCCAGGGCGAAATCGGTGTCGTCTTCTCCGACATCATCGGTGCAGCCGACAACGTCCAGAAATACAAGTACGTCGTCAAAATGGTCGCACACCTCAACGGCAAAACGGCGACGTTCATGCCGAAGCCGCTCTTCGGCGACAACGGTAACGGTATGCACACGCACCAGTCCCTGTGGAAAGACGGCAAGAACCTCTTCTACAAAGAGGGTAACTACGGTAACCTCTCCGATACGGCACTCAACTACGTTGGCGGTATCTTCAAACACGCGAAAGCCGTTGCGGCGTTCACCAACGCTTCTACGAACTCTTACAAGCGTCTGATCCCGGGCTTCGAAGCACCGAGCATCCTGACGTTCTCCAGCCAGAACCGCTCCGCTTCCTGCCGTATCCCGTACGGTGCGGGCGAAAAAGCGACGCGTATCGAAATGCGCTTCCCGGACTCTACTGCATGTCCGTACCTTGCCTTCGCCGTCATGATGATGGCCGGCCTCGACGGTATCAAGAGCAAAGAAGTTCCGGTCGGTCCGATGGACGAAGACCTCTTCGAACTGACGCTGGACGAGATCCGCGAAAAAGGTATCCCGCAGATGCCGCATACCCTCCGCGAAGCGCTGGAAGCCCTTATCGCCGACAACGAGTTCCTCAAGCCGGTCTTTACGGATGAATTCATCACGACATACCAGCACTACAAATTTGAACGTGACGTCTGGCCGGACGAAGGTCGCCCGACTGCCTACGAATTCAAAACAACTTACATGTGCTAATCACATACCCCCTGTTACGGGGGTAAACCCCTCTTGTTTTTTTCCGCTAAAATCAGCCCCCCTTTATCCTAGTTTCGCTATAAATAAATCATATATTCTAAACATTATTTAATGCAAAGACAGGAACGAGTGAAAGCGCCAAAGACCCAGACACTTATCGAAGACATCCTTGCCCTCTCAACACAGTGTGACAACGGGTTGCGCGAGAAGATCGAACTCCTGATCGCAAGCTATACGACCGAAGGTACCACACGCGAGCAGATGCTGGAGTCGCGGGTCCTTGAAGAGATCGATAAACGCCTGGAGCGCGAAAAAGTGCTGCAGAACCAGGCGAAGATGGCGGCCATGGGCGAAATGATGGATGCCGTCGCCCACCAGTGGAAACAGCCGCTGAATGCGCTCAGCATGTACGGTGACCTGCTCAAGATGGATTTTGAAGCCGGGGACGTTACCCTGGAATACGTCGAAAAGTTCGTCGAGGACATCCAGGAGCAGATTACCCACATGGTCTCGACGCTGAGCGAGTTCCGCACCTTCTTCCGCCCCGACAAGGAGAGCGGCCCCTTCGGGCTGAAGCGCTGTACCCAGTCGGTCCTGCTGCTGGTGCATGACGAGATGCTCCGCAACAATATCGCCGTTACCGTCGAAGAGGGGCGCGAGATCATCGTCAGCGGGATCGAGAACGAGTTCAAGCACCTGCTGCTCAACCTGCTCGCCAACGCCAAAGACGCCTTCATCGAGCGCGAAAGCAGCGTGCGGGAGATTCTGATCCGCTTCTACAAAAAAGGCGGACATATCTACATCGAGGTCGAGGACAGCGCCGGCGGGATCGACCCGGAACTGCTCGAAGAGATCTTCAAACCGAACTTCACGACCAAGCGCGACGACAAGGGCACGGGTATCGGGCTCTATATGAGCACCCAGATCGCCCAGAAGATGCAGGGCTCGCTGACCGTCGAAAACGCGAAGCGCGGCGCCATCTTCCGCCTGGAGCTCCCCCTCCCCTGACCCCCGAAAACTTTACGACTGCCTGAGCAAGTGCACCCCTGTGCTGCCGTGAACCCGAACCCGCCGACAGTTTTGCTATAATTGCGCACGATTTCTAGCAGGAGATCGACTATTTTAGTTCAAGGAGGAGCATATGAAAAATGCTCAAAGCGGTAAATACCGCCCATACCCCAAGATTGATTTGCCACAACGCCAGTGGCCGGACAACACCATCGACAAAGCGCCTCTGTGGTGCAGCGTCGACCTGCGCGACGGCAACCAGGCGCTGGTGACTCCGATGAATCTGGATCAAAAACTTGAACTATTCGACCTCCTGCTCAAACTCGGATTTAAACATATCGAGGTGGGCTTCCCCTCCGCATCCAAGGTCGAATTCGACTTTTTGCGGACCCTGGTCGAGCGAGGGCTGATCCCGGACGACGTCACCATCCAGGTGCTCGTCCAGGCCAGAGAGCACCTGATCGACAAAACTTTCGAGGCGCTCCAGGGCGTTAAAAAGGCGATCGTGCACCTGTACAACTCGACGTCGACGGCCCAGCGCAAGATCGTCTTCAAAAAAGAGCAGGACGACATCACCGCCCTCGCGCTCGAAGGCGTCGACATGGTCAAGAGCCGTGCGGCTTCTTTTGACGGCGAGATCACGCTGGAGTATTCGCCGGAGAGCTTTACCGGGACCGAGATGGAGTTCGCCGCCCAGATCTGTAACGCCGTCACGGCACGCTGGGGCATCAGCGCGGAACGCCCGGTCATCATCAACCTCCCGGCGACGGTAGAGATGGCGACACCGAATATCTATGCCGACCAGATCGAGTGGATGAGCCGCCACCTGGACAACCGCGAGCACATTCTCATCTCGACGCATACGCACAACGATCGCGGCACCTCCGTCGCGGCGACCGAGCTGGCACTGCTGGCGGGGGCGGACCGCGTCGAGGGGACCCTGCTCAGCAACGGCGAACGGACCGGGAACGTCGATATCATCACCCTGGCGCTGAACATGTACACCCAGGGAGTGGACCCCGGACTCGATTTCGGCGACGTCAACACCGTCGTCGACGTCGTCGAGCGCTGTACCGACATCGAGACGCATGTACGCCACCCCTACGTGGGCGAACTGGTCTATACGGCCTTTTCCGGCTCCCACCAGGATGCCATCAACAAAGGGCTGGCCTACCAGCGCGCGAAGAGCGAACCGTTCTGGGAGGTGCCCTACCTGCCGATCGACCCCGCCGACGTCGGCCGGACTTATGAGAGTATCATCCGCATCAATTCGCAGTCGGGCAAAGGGGGCGTCGCCTACATCCTCGAGGACAAGTTCGGCTACCAGCTCCCCAAAAAAATGCACCCCGAGATCGGGCGCATCGTTCAGGGTATCACGGACGTCGAGGGGCGCGAACTGACGGCAGAAGAGATCCTGGGCATTTTCGAAAAGACCTATTTCGAGGTGCCGCAGTACATTGAGTTCGTGGATATGGCCGTCAACTCGGAGACATCAAAAAGCGGCATCGTGACGGTCAAACTGACCTACCGGTTTGAGGGCGAGGAGATCACGAGCACGGGTCAGGGCAACGGGCCTATCGACGCCTGCCGCAAAGCCCTCGGCGAAAAGTTCCCGCACGCCTTCGTGCTGCGTTCGTACTCCGAGCACTCCTGCGGGGAGCAGTCGTCGGCCAAGGCCGTGGCCTACATCGAGATCGAAACGGAAGATTTCGGTGCGTTCTTCGGCGTCGGCCGCGACAACGACATCACCATCGCCGGAGTCATGGCAATGTTCAGCGCGCTGAACCGAGCGTATCATTCTTAATACACGCGATAGGGAGCAAAGCCCCGTATAGCTACGCTCGGCCGCTGTGGCGCATGTAGCACAGCGGAATTCCGCAGCAATGCGAGGACAAAAGTACAACGCTGCTCCCGGCAGCGTCATCATCATGCATCAAATGCAACGCCCCGTCTTGCTATACCACTCTTCCCACTCGACAATCTATTTTTTTCACTCTAACCGCTACGTTGCTTGTTACCGTAAAGCCTAGAAACTGATGGCGGCGGTGATCTCCGGGTAACCGCGGCGGATCGTATCGCCGTTGCTGCGGCTGTACCACTCCTCGGCCCACCCCACCGACAGGCAGGCACGTCCTTCGGCGTAGGCGATCCCCGCCCGTGCGCCGACGGTCTCGTAATCGTCATAATGGCCGCTGATGAAAGTGTGCCGGTAAAAAACACCGGCATAGGGACGAAAGGTAGGCGAGAGAGGGAGATAGTAGGTCACCGGCAGGTCAACCTCGTTCATCGTCGGCGTGCCGCCGAACCACCCCCGGTAGCCGACACCGACGGAGAGGCCGTTAAAGGCGAAGTAGTTCGCGCTGACGCCTACGATCGTGTAGGTGCTGTCAAAACCGCTGCCGGTGCCCACTGTCAGCGCCACGCTCTTTGTTCCGGCGTCAAAGACCCCCGCCTGAAGCAGAAGTGCCGTCGCCGTGATGCCAAGGGTGATCTTTGTCATGCGCTCTCCTTTGGGCCATTGTAGCACAGGAAGCTAGAAGAGCAGACCGTCCTCCGCTTCGGAAGGCATCTTCTCCACCGGCGGCGGCGACGCCTTGGTAAAGAACTCCTCGGCCCCGTTGCGCTCAACCTTCGTCACCCCTTCGGGCATCACGAATTTACGCGGGACCTGCGGGAAGAGATGCAAGAGCTGGGTATAGAATTTCCGAAACGCCGGAGCCGCCGCCCGGCCCCCCGTCTCCCGTTTGGGCAGCGGGGTATTGTCGTCGTTCCCGAACCAGACGACCGTTTCCACGCTCGGCGAATAGCCGGCGAACCAGGCATCGATGGAGTTGTTCGTCGTCCCGGTCTTGCCCGCTGTCTCAATGCCCCCGACCGCAGAGGCGCGGCCGGTACCCCGCAGCACGACGTCGCGCAGGATTGTCGTCATCAAGTAGGCCTGGGCCGGGCTCGTCACCTCACGCTGCTTCGGCTCGGCATCGTAATGCGTCCCCCGTTTGTCGATGCTCGTAATGAGGTAGGGGTCGCTCTGCACCCCGCCCGCGGCAAAAGAGCTGTACGCACCGGCCAGTTCGACCGGTGAAAGCGTGATACTGCCCAGGGCCAGGGAGAGGTCCAAAGGCAGCCCGGCGAACTGGTAGCGGGAGAGTTCGCGGTAGATGCGCGAGAGCCCGATATCCGTCACCAGGTTGATCGTCGCAAGGTTGCGCGAATGCACCAGCGCTTCGCGCAGGGTAATCAGCCCTTTGTAATCGCGCTCATAGTTCTTGGGCTGCCACTTCTTCTCGCTCCCTTCCGTTTCATAATCATAGGTCCGGGCGATATCGACCAGCTCCGTCGCCGGCGAATAGCCCAGATCCAGCGCGACCTGATAGATGAAAGGTTTGAACGCGGACCCCGGCTGACGGCGCGCCTGCGTCGCCCGGTTAAATGCGCTTTTTGTGTAATCCACACCGCCGACGAGCGCGAGGATCTCTCCCGTCGCGGGCTCGATGCTCACCAGCGCGCCGTTGAGCTCACCGAACTGGCTCGCGTTGGCGTCTTCATCCCTTTTCATCGCCCGTTCGAGAATGCCGTCATAGGCGTACGACAGGGCCTCCCGTCCCGCCTCCTGCAGGCGCAGGTCCACGGTCGTATTGATCGTATAGCCGCCCGTCCGGATATCGGGGTAGAGCACCGCCGCCCGCCGCAGGACCTCGTCCGTGACGTAGGGTGCGCGGTTCTGCGTCAGGGTCTCGTCAAAGACCCCCGGGCGCTCCTGCAGCGCCGTATTGTAGCTCTCGTCATCCACCCACCCCAGCGCATGCATCCGCGAGATCACCCGGTTCGCCCGTCCCAGGGAGAGTTCGTAGTTGCGTGTCGGTGCGTAAAAAGAGGGGGCCTTGGGCAGGCCGACGAGTATGGCGGTCTCTTTGAGTGTCAGGCGGTTCAGCGGCTTGTGGAAATACCCCTGTGCCGCCGTTTTGATCCCGTAGTAACCGTGGCCGAGGTAGATGGCGTTGAGGTAGCGCTCCAGGATCTCCTCTTTGCTCAGTTCCGTTTCGAGTTTCAGCGAGAAGATAAGCTCTTTGAGCTTGCGCGAAAACTTTTTCTCCCGCGTCAAGAGGGTGTTCTTGACCAGCTGCTGGGTAATCGTACTCGCCCCCTCGACGAGTTTCCCCGCCTTGATATCCTTGATGATCGCACGGAAGATCGCGTCGACATTGACGCCGCGGTGTTCGAAAAAGGTCGTATCTTCAATGGCCAGCAGGGCTTCGATCACCAGCGGCGGGATCTCGTCAAAGGTGACGTAGGCGCGGTTCTGCTTATCGAAAATATTGGCGATCTTCTCGCCGTTCCGGTCATAAATGTACGTGGTCATCGGCGGGTTGTACTGGACAAGCTTCCGGGTCTCGTGACCGTACTGCGCCACAAAGTAACCGATAAAAAGGATAAGGGCGACCACACCGGCCAGGCCTCCCCACAGCAGAATTTTTTTCACGTTCTATACTCCCTCCCGGCGAAACTAGATTCAATCAGTGTGCGTGTATACGCATGTTCGGGCGACGCCATCACCTGTGCCATTGCCCCCTGCTCGACCACGCTGCCCTCGCGGATGACGCACACCTCGTCGCACAGCGCACGCGCCGAGACGATATCGTGGGTCACAAAGAGCATCTGGAAGCCCATCTGTGTCTGCAGCTCCCGCAGCAGCGCGATAATGACGCGGCGTGTCTCGGGGTCGAGGGCCGTCGTTGGCTCATCGAGCAGGAGCAGTTTGGGCGTGTGCGACAGGGCGATGGCGATCACGGCCCGCTGCAACTGCCCGCCCGAAAGCTCCGGCGGGAAGCGCTCGAGCAGCGCCGCATCCAGCCCGACCCGTGTCATCAGCGCCGCCGCTTCCGCCGGCGGAACCCCCTCGAAATGGCCGCCGACCCTGGTCAGCGGCGAGAGGGCGGTAAAGGGGTTTTGGGGTACAAAGGCGACGGTGTCGCCGCGGCGGAGCTCAAAGGGGGCATCCATCTCGATCGTCGACGACATCGCGGGCGGGAGCATTCCCAGCAGCGCCTTGAGCGTCAGGCTCTTCCCGCTGCCGCTCTGTCCCACCAGGGCCAGCGCGCTCTCGATGCCAAAGGCGATATCCACCAGCGTACCGCCGGCATAATCGATCCGCAAACGTTTAATCTGAATCATTGCGCCTATTTTACCCAACGGGCGATAATCTCGCAACCGCGCCGCAGGCTCCCCTCTTCGACTCCGAGCCGCCCGATTAGCCGGATGATCGCCCGCTCCACCGTCGGCTGCCGGATGGCGCCGACAAGCATCCCCTCCTCCAGCAGTGCCGCCTGGATCGCCATCACCTTCCGGTTGTCGCCGACGGGAACGGCCGCGATAAGACCGTCCGCCTCGGTACCGAGGAGCCCGTTCATCATCGCGCGGCGCGCCTCGATCTGTGCCTTCAGTTCCTCGCCATTCTCCAAAATATAGTGCAGCGACGCCTGCGCCAGTGCCGTGTCAAAGAGCGACGGCGCCGTGGCGTAAATGACGGGCTTCGCGCGGTTGACGAGGTAATCCGCGATATGGCTTGACGAAAGCACGTAGGCCCCGAAACTGCCGTACGCCTTGCCCAGGGTCCCCATCTTGATGTGGTTGGGTTTCGGCGTGATCCCGTAGAGGTCGAAGACGCCCAGCAGCCGCGAACCGACCACCCCGCTGCTGTGCGCCTCGTCCACGATCAGCAGGGCGTCGTAACGCTCCGCGAGCTCAAAGATCTCCCGCGCCATCAGATCCCCGTCCATGGAGTAGATCCCTTCGACGGCGATAATGCGCCGGCGGGCATCGGAAGCGGAAAGTTTCTTCTCCAGTTCTGCTGCGTCGTTGTGACCGAAAAGGGTCACCTTCCCCTCGACCAGTTTCGAAGCGAGCACCCCGCTGGCATGGTATTTCTCATCCATAAAGAGCTCGTCGCCCCGGCGCACGAGGGCCTCGATCATCGCCAGGTTCGCGTTGAATCCGCTCCCCATGACGATGCCGGATTCAAACCCGTTCGCTTCGCAGAGCGCCGCTTCGAATTCGCGGTGAACGGCATGGTAGCCGTTGACGAGCATTGACGCCTTGGGAGCGTGCACCCTCTCGCCGCTTAGCCGCGCGACGGCCGCGTTAAAGAGTTCCGGTTTCTCCGCCAGCCCCAGGTAGTCGTTGGAGGCGAGATCCGTGATCGCCGGATCGAACACCCGGCGTTCGCGGTAGCGCCCCGAACGTTTCAGGGCGGCGAGCTCGTTGTCGTAATACTTCATCGCTGCGCGGGGAGTTTTTTGATGAAGGCGTTGATCGCGTCGATGCGCGACTGGTCCGAGGGGTGCGTCGAGAGGAACTCCGGCGGCTTTTTCCCGCCCGAGGCCGCCTGCATCCGTTCCCAGAACCGTACAGCCTGGTGCGGATCGAACCCCGCTTTCCACATCAGGTAGATGCCGATCTGGTCGGCCTCCGATTCATGCTTGCGGCTGTAAGGCAGCAGAACGCCCAGCTGGGTGGAGAGGCCATAGGCCTGGTTGTACAGCCCCTGGTACTGCGCGGGGATCTCCAGGGCGGCGCCGAGCAGCTGCGCCCCGGCATTACTGACCATCTGCATCGACATCCGTTCCGCCCCGTGGCGCGCGAGGGCGTGGGCGATCTCGTGCCCCATCACCGTGGCGATCTGGTCGTCGTTCTCCGTCAGCTTGAGCAGCCCCGTATAGAAGTAGACTTTCCCCCCGGGCAGGCAGAAGGCGTTAAGGGTGTCGGACTCGATAACGTTGAATTCCCATTGAAAGTCGTCCCTGCCGCTGACCGCGGCAATCCGTTCCCCGATGCGGCGGACCCGTGCCACCTGCGCACTGTTCGTTGAGAGTTTCGCGCTCTTTTTGAGCTTCTCGGATTCGCTGAGCCCCAGGGCGACCTCCTGCTCGTTGGAGATCAGGATAAGCTGGGTACGCCCCGTCACCGGGGTCTTCGCACAGCCGGCGATCATCAGCATGAGCATCACTGCGGTAGCAAGTCGTTTCATAAGCCCTCCAGGAATGGTTTCAGTGCCTCGACGTTGAGCCCCATCGCGGTGCTTTCATTGCCGCGGACGCTGCGGATATAGGGTTTGCAAAAGCCTTCGACCATGCAGCCCCCCGCCTTGCCGCGCCACTCACCGGAGGCAAGATAGCGCTCCAGGTCCTCGGGGTCGAAAGGGGCGAAGAGGTAATCCGTCGCAGAGATGTCGATGAGCTTCAGACGGGGGGAGTGGTAGATCATGCAGGTGATGATGGAGGTGACGCTGCCGCTCTGCGTCATCAGGATGTTGCGAGCATCATCGAGACAGCGCGCCTTGCGCAGGATCTGTCCCTGAGACGTCACGACGGAATCGGCGACGAGGAGCGGATGTTCCTCGATGCCGAATGTGCTCACACCCGCCCCGTACTTCCCTACCGTCGCCTGGTAGACGAAATTTTTCGGCGAAGAGGCGACGATCTGTTCCTCGTCATAGTCCATCGGGGTCTGGATAAAGTCGATCCCGGCCTGCTCTAACAGCAGGGCCCGGCTTTGCGAGGCGGAGGCGAGGCGGAGGGGAGCGGCCATGACCTTACGCGTGCGAGTAGCGCAGCGTGACTCCCAGGTAGATGGCGATAACGCCGAGGATGATGTTGAGCGGGACCATGTACTTCCCGATCAGCCCCAGCAGCCCCTTGGCCGCGGCAAAATCGCCAGCGTCGATCTTTTTCTGCGCCTTGTTGCGGCGCAGGATCATGGCCCCGAGGTTGAGGGCCATGATGAGCCAGATCGCTTCTTTGACATGCACGAGCTGATAGGTCGCGAACGCCGCTTCGTCGATGACGTTGCCGTTCGCGTCCACCGACGCGGCGCGGAAGCCCCAGCCGACCGCCATCAACACCGCCGTAATGATCAGAATGACGACAAAGGGGCTGACGATCGCAAAAAGGCGCTTGAGCGCATGGGCGGTGCGCGCCAGGCGCACCGGGGGTTCCAGCTCCAGGAAGGCGTTGTGCGCGGCAAAACGCATGGCGATCATCCCGCCGACCCAGACGACGGCGCTGAGCACATGCAGGAAAACGATCAGGGTACTGTACTCCCAGAAAAAGGTAACCATGGCCTCTTTCATGACAGCGCCTCCGTAATATAGGCTTTGGACGCCTCAAGCGCTTCGGGCAGTTTGGAAGCGTCTTTACCGCCGGCCTGGGCGAAGTCCGGACGCCCGCCCCCGCCGCCGCCGAGCATCGGCGCGATGGCTTTGATCCAGTCCCCGGCTTTGGCATCGGCGTTCTTGACGCCGGCGGCGATCATCACTTTGTCGCCTTTGACCTGGAAGAGCATCGCCGCGACGCGCTCATTCATGTTCTTGAGTTCATCGATGCGCCCCTTGACGTCGCCGCTCTTGATCTCTTCGACGAAGACGCTGACGCCGTTGATCGTTTCGGCGTCCAGAGACTCCTTTGCGGCGTTCTGGGCGTCTTGGAGCTCCATTTTCAGCGTATTGATCTGCTCTTTGAGGCGTTCGACCCCGGCAAGCACGTCGCGGTTCTTGACCGCGGCTTCCGCTTCGCCGATCAGGTGGCGCTGCTGCTTGAAGTAGTCGTAGGCCGCCTTGGAACAGACCGCTTCGATCCGGCGGACGCCAGCGCTGACACCGCTCTCTTTCGTAATGACAAACATCCCGATCTCGCTCGTGCTGCCGACATGGGTTCCGCCGCAGAATTCGATGGAGGCGTCACCGAAGCGGACGACGCGGACACGGTCGCCGTACTTCTCGCCGAACTGGGCCTTCGCCCCGCTCTGCTTGGCGGCTTCGATATCCATCTCCTCCGTCATGTTGGAGAGGCCGCGCTGCACCACGAGGTTCACGCGCTCTTCGACGGCGGCGATCTCTGCCGCCGTCATCGCCTTGGGATGGGAGAAGTCGAAACGGAGACGGTCGGCTTCAACAAGGGAACCCGCCTGGGAGATATGCTCGCCCAGCTCTTCGTACAGTGCCGCGTGCAGCAGGTGCGTCGCCGAGTGGTGGCGCTCGATCTCCTGGCGCGCTTCATCGACGACCGCCGTGACGGTGTCGCCGACATTGAGCGTTGCCGTCGCGCGGATCTTGGAGAGGTTGAGGCCGAAGAACTTCTTCGTATCGAGGACCTCGGCGACCCCGTCGAGCAGACCGGTATCACCCGTCTGTCCGCCGCTTTCGGCGTAAAAGGGTGTCTCATCCAGCAGCACCCACCCTTCGTGGCGGGCGTGGAGGCTCTCTTCCCGGCCGAAGCCCTCGCTGAGCAGGGCCAGGATCTTCGACTCGCCGGTCATGCGGCCGTAGCCGACAAAGCTGTTCTCCCCGAACTGCTCCAACAGCGTTTTGAAGTCCCCTTCGACGTGGGCGTCGCCGCTGCCTTTCCAGGCCGCTTTGGCGCGTTCGCGCTGCTCGGTCATCAGGCGCTCGAAGGTCGCCGTATCGAGGCCGAGCCCCTTCTCGCGTAGCATATCCTCGGTGAGGTCGAGGGGGAAGCCGAAGGTATCGTAGAGTTTGAAAGCAGTCTCACCGCTGAAGACATCCTTCGTGTTCTTGAGCTCTTCGCTGAACAGGGCGATCCCATCCTCGATCGTTTTGAAGAAGCGCTCCTCTTCAAGCATGATCTGCTCTTTGACAACGGGCGCTTTTTCCGACAGGTAGGGGTATTGGTGCCCCATCAGCTCAACGACCGTATCGACGATCTCGTGCATGAACGGCTTGGTGAAGCCCAGCAGGTAGCCGTGGCGTACCGCGCGACGAAGAATGCGGCGCAGGACGTAACCGCGCCCCTCGTTGGAGAAGTTCGTCCCCTGGGCGAGCAGGAAAAGGACGGTGCGGATATGGTCGGCAATAACGCGGTAACTCGCGCCGGTAGCGTATTCGTAGGGCTTGCCGATCAGGTCGACGACCTTGTTGATGATCGGCATAAAAAGAGAGGAGTCGTAGTTGCTGAGCTTCCCTTCCTTGACGGCGACGACGCGCTCGAGCCCCATCCCCGTATCGATGGAGGGCTTGGGCAGCGGATTGAGCTCGCCCTTCGCATTGCGTTCGTACTGCATAAAGACGAGGTTCCAGATCTCTAAGAATCGGTCGCCGTCGCCGCCCATGTAATCCTCGGGGCCGTTGAAGTGCTCCGCACCCTGGTCGATGAAGATCTCTGAACAGGGACCGCAAGGGCCGGTATCGCCCATCTGCCAGAAGTTGTCTTTGTCCCCAAGGCGCATGATACGGTCTGCGGCAATGTGCTTCTGCCAGATCGCCTCGGCTTCGTCGTCGCTCTCGTGGACCGTTACCCAGAGCTTCTCTTTGGGCAGGGCAAGCACCTCGGTCACGAACTCCCACGCGTAGGCGATCGCCTCCTCTTTGAAGTAGTCGCCGAAGCTGAAGTTGCCCAGCATCTCGAAGAAGGTGTGGTGGCGGGCCGTGTGGCCGACATTTTCCAGGTCGTTGTGCTTACCGCCGGCGCGGACACAGGTCTGGCACGACGTGGCACGGGGGTTCTCCGGCACCGGCACCTCGCCGGTGAAGATCGTCTTGAACGGGACCATCCCCGCGTTGTTGAACAGCAGCGTGGCGTCGTCGGGCACCAGCGGTGCACTCGCTACCGGGGTGTGGCCCTTGGATTCAAAAAATTTCAGATAGGCTTCGCGTACATCCATACTCTCATCACTTTAATGCGGCATTTCACCGCGTAAAATATGCGCGATTATAGCGAAGCGGGGATTAAGGGTAGCTCTAAAGGCGGGAAAGCGCGGCGGCGATATGGCGGCGGATGGTCCAGAGGCTCGCGACGAACTCGAAATAGAAACGTTCCGTCTCCGTGTCAACCTCCCCCGTCTGCCCGATCAGCTCCAGGCGCTCCATCGCCTCGCGCAGATAGTCCCGTTCGAGGGCACAGGCGCAGCAGACCTCGTGCTCGCTGTTCATGCCGTCGTTGAGCATCACATACGAACGGGTGACGCAATCGGCAAGCTGCACGGCATAGTCGCGATCGCGCAGCATCTCGGCCGACAGCGGATCGATTTTGGCGATGAGGGCATCAAACTGCCTGTTGATCGACTCGATCGTCTCTTTCATGGGGTCTCCTGGCACCGCATTCGGTGCCCCATGATACATAAGTTTTCCTAAAGAGTCACTCAAACCTCATCGGAGGTTTCGCGCGGTCCTCTCCTGCGGTAGATATAGAAGGCGACCAGCACGACCACCCCGACGAAAACCGCCAGGGTTATCTCGCGCAGGTAGCTCTTCAGCAGGGCCTCGTTCTCGCCGATCAGGTAGCCCACCAGCACCAGGATCAGGCTCCACAGCCCCGCTCCGAGCGCCGTATATGCCACAAAGGGCGCCAGGGGCATCCGTGCCAGGCCGGCGGGGATGGAGATCAGTTGCCTTATTCCCGGCAGCAGGCGCCCCGAAAAGGTTGAAATGGGGCCGTGCGCCCGGAAAAAGGCATCGAGCCGTTCCAGGCTCCTTTCGGAGATAAAGACGTAGCGCCCGTAGCGGCGCAGCAGGGGAAGGCCGAGCGAGAGCGCCAGGTAGTAGTTGATGAGCGCCCCGCTCAGCGATCCCAGCAGCGCCATGAGCATGACAATCACGGGATGCATCTCCCCCTGGGCGATCAGATAGCCCGCCGGCACAAGCACCACTTCGCTGGGGAAGGGGACAAAGGAGCTCTCCACCGCCATCAGGGCGAAGATCCCGACATAGCCCAGTCCCAGGACCGCCTCGACGAGCCACTGCGTCAGTTCCGCCAGCATCAGCACGCCTCCCGGACGGCAGAAATGATCGCTGCAGCCGCGTCGTCGCCTTCCAGCGCCCGCAGTCCCCGGCTCGCCGCTTCGACCCCATCGTCAAGCATCTGTTCAAGCAGTTCGGGGCGGAGCTCCGCTTCCCGGACGACCCGGGAGAGCCCCTGCTCGGCCAGGTGCATCGCGTTGTAGTACTGGTGATCCCCCGCTGCGTAGGGGTAGGGAATGTAGAGCGCCGGCAGTCCGTTCGCCGCCAGCTCCCAGAGCGTGCTCGCCCCGGCCCGGCTGACGGCGAGGTCGCTGCGCGCGAGCAGGGAGGGGAGTTCCTTCGTAAACCCGTACAGTTCCGCCCCTATTCCCATGGCCGCGTACGCCTCCCGGACCCGTTCATAATCGCGTTCGCCGCACTGATGGATAATAGCGATCCCGCGCCGTGCCAATGCCGGGGCGACGGCAAGGGCAAAATCATTGATCGCCTTCGCCCCCTGCGAACCGCCGAGGAAGATGACCGTTTCTACGCGCTCGCGCACCCGCGCCGTCTCGAAGAGCGCGCGGTTCACGGGGTAGCTCTTGACGGGGCTCTCGGGGTCGTAGGAGCTGAAGAAACAGCGGGCGTAACGCCGCAGCAGGCGGTTGAGCCGCCCGGTCACGGCGTTTTGTTCATGGATAAAATAGGGAATCTTCAGGGAGAGGGCCGCGAAAGAGGCCGGCGCCGCCGAGAAGCCCCCGACGCTGATGACGGCGTCGGGCCGGTAGCGCTTCATGATCCGTCGCGCCTCCAGTGCCGACCGGGCCACCCGCCACAGTGCCGCCAGTTTCGCGATCCCGCGGCGGTTGACGACCCCCGTCGTCTCCAGAAAGTGGGTCTGTTCAAACGCGGAGCCCTCCCCGAACCACATCCGGTCCTGCCCGGTGGTCGAACCGATAAAGATCGCTTCGTCCCCCGCCGCGGTGATCGCGTCCAGAAGGGCCTTGGCGATAGCCAGGTGTCCGCCGGTCCCGCCGCCTGTCAATACGAATTTCAATACTGTGCCTTTTTCGAGATCATCAGGACCATCCCCACCCCGACAGCCGACGCCATCATCGCCGAGCCGCCGTAGCTGAGGAAGGGTACCGAGATCCCCTTGATGGGGGTAATGCCGCTGATGCCGAAGGCGTTGAGCAGGAACGCGAAAGCCAGCAGCAGCCCGATCCCGACACAGAAGAGCGAGTAGCGGGCGTTCCCGATGCGGTTGGCGATCGTAAAGATGCGTTTGAGCATCCAGAGAAAGAGGCCCGTCACGACGGCAATGCCTATAAAACCGAACTCTTCGGCGATCCCCGCCAGGATAAAGTCCGTATGCACTTCGCTCAGAAACCCCAGCTTGAAGGTCCCGTTCCCGAGGCCCGTACCGATGATCCCGCCGTTATGGATCGCGTTGAGGGAGTGGCTGATCTGGTAGGGCTCGTCGTGGGACTGCACCCGCAGATGCGCGGCGATAAACTCGGGCATCAATGAGAGGATGGAGTCCTGTGCCAGCGACCACCAGGAGATGATGCGCGCGACCCGGTGCTGGGCCGTAAAGATGAAGACGACAAAGGCGCCCACGGCAAAGGCCATCAGCACCAGGAAGAAGCGGAAACTGCTGCCCGCGAGCATCAGCATGAAGAGCAGCGACATCGCCAGGACCATCACCTGCCCCAGATCCTTCTGCATCACCGCGATCAGGACCATCACCAGGATAAAGAAGGCAGCATAGGGGATAAACTGCCGGAACTCCCCCTTGATTCCGAGTTCGCTGTGGTGGCGGATCTTGCGCGAAAAACTCCAGGCGAGAAAATAGACGAACCCGATCTTGAAGAGCTCGACGGGGGCCAGGGAGACCCCGGCGAAACGGATCCACCGTTTCGCCCCGCCGATTTCCGTCACCAGCGACGAAGGCATAAAGGGCATCCCCATCATCAGCACGAGTGCCCCCAGAAAGAGCAGGAAGCCGAGCCGGCCGAGCCAGACGTCGGGGTCAAGCTGGGCGATGCCCCACATGAGCAAAATGGAGAAGAGCCCGAACGCCATCTGGCGCAGGGCAAAGTGCATCGGGGCGTAGTCAAAGAGAACCACCGTGTACTCCGAGAGGGAGTAGATCATCACGATGCTGATCGCGATCAGCGTCGAGGCGGTGACGAACAGGGTTCTATCGGGCATGCGCACTCCGGCTTTTTTTGGATGTATTTTAGCCGCCGAAGGCTTATGGGCACCTCTGCACGCTTCGCCCCCGGTACGCTCCGTGCGGCAGCACCCGCCGCTAATCGCAGGTGTGGTTGGGGAGCCGGAACGTCTGGGCGCCGCCGAAATAGAGCGTATTATTCTCCAGGCGCACGCGGTAGCGCTCCTTGCTCCCGTCGCCGAAGTTCAGCAGCAGATCGTCTCCTTCAAGATGCCACTCCCCCCGGCGCAGCACCCGCTGACGCGACGTTTCGTTCGCCACGGTATGGACCCCCCTCAGCAGCGTGTCGCCGTTGCGGCAGAGCCACACTTCCCTTTTTTCGGTAAAAGCGCCGCTGTTCAGGTAGAAGACGAAATGGCCCCCGTTAACGCGCTGGTACAGCCCCTCCGCGTGTGCGGGCAGGGCCCGCAGGGGCGTGAAGCCGATGCTGTCGCCGAGCGTGATCATCGTCTGGCGCATCCCCTCGTACCCCTCAGGGGTAAAAAAGCCGTACAATACGACCGCACGCCCCTGCGGCCCCAACACGACATGGATCAATGCCCGGGTAAAGGCTTCTTCGCCCTGGACCCGGTAGAGGCGGTAGAGCAGCGACGGCCGCAGCGCCGCGATCTGTGACGGGGAGCGGAGCTCCAGTCCGTAATACCGCATCTGCTGCGGGAGCATCTGCCGGGGGTCGCCCAGGACGCTCGTGTTGGCCTCCATCAGGATGCGCCCCGCACCGTCCGGCGACTGCAGCACCAGGGGACCGCGTTCGCCGACAAGCTGTGCCTGCCACTGCGCGGGAAGCATCAGCGATGCCCCCAAATTCGGGGCACTAAGCTTCTGCGGTCCGGTGTAGACCTTTCCTGCCGCCAACGTTTCGGCAGCGAGGATTCCCGGCAAAAAGAGCAGCAGCAGCGTCAGGGTGCGTATTATCATGCGCACACTATACACTAACCCCCCTTTCAAGCACAAAACGCTATAGTCCGATTACTGAAACATGCAGGGCGGAAGCAGCACGATGGCCAACGTTGAACTGAACAAAAAGAAAAAGATCGTCATCCTCTTTTTGCTGATTACCTTCGCCTTTGCCGTCTTCGCCCTCGTGATGGCGGGCAAGGCCCTGGGCGAGCGCCACACGCCGCGCCTCTACACCTCCGGCACGACCAAGGCGATGCGCGGCAGCCTCATCAGCGCCGACGGTTTCCATATTGCGACGACGCGCAAACTCTACAAAGCGACCGTCAACACCCGTAACATCGACCCCGACAAAAAAGAGCTCTTCGTGCAGCTCTTCTCCATCTACAGCGGCATCCCGGATAAAAAGATCCGCCAAAAACTCGGTAAACGTCGCGGCAATGTCGTGCTCAGCTACGACATCTCCCCCAAGCGGGCCCAGTACCTCAAAAGCCTCGCGTTCGAACTGCGCAGGCTGGGGATCTTCGTCGAGTACGAAACCCCCTCGGGGGATACGATCCTGCACGGACTCAACGTCGTCGAAAGCGGCGAAGCGCGCGTCTACCCCTACGGCGACCTCCTCACCCCGCTCATCGGCTACCCCCGCAAGTTCGAAGAGGACGGCTATACCCGCAACCGGGGGATCAAGGGGCTGGAGAAACAGTTCGACGATTCGCTGCAGGCCCGCCGCAACGGTTACACCTATGCTCCCCGCGACGCCAACAACTACAAGCGTCTGACCAAAGAGAGCCTCTTTACCCCGCCCCTGGACGGCTATGACCTTCAGCTCACCATACCCGTCACGCTGCAGATAAGGGTCGAACGCATCGCAGACGCCATGAAAGCCTACCTCGATGCCGAAGAGATCATGGTCGTGATCATGCGCAGCGACGACGGGGAAGTGCTCTCCCTGGCCAGCTCCAACCGCTTTCTGCCGACGCAGATCAAAAAAAGCGACTACAGTGCCCTCAATACGGGAGCCCTTGAGTACAGTTTCGAACCGGGTTCGGTCCTCAAACCCCTCGTCTTCTCCATTCTGCTTGAACACGGGAAGGTTAATCCCTTTGACATCGTCAACGGCCACGGCGGACGCTTCAGGATGGGGCGCAAGGTGATCACCGATGAGCACAAGTTCAACTGGATCAGCGCGGAGAACGTCATCGTCCACTCCTCGAACATCGGCATAGCCCAGCTGGCCCAAAAGCTCGAAGGGGACGAATTCGCCGAAGGGCTGCGGAACTTCGGTCTGACCCGGCCGACGGGGATGGAGTTTCCCTACGAAAAACGCGGGGTCCTCCCCAGCATCCGGCAACTGAATGCCGAGATCTACAAGGCCACCACCGCCTACGGCTACGGCCTGCGCGTCGACCTGATGCAGCTGATCAAGGCCTACAACGTCTTCAACAACGGCGGGAAAGCGGTCACGCCGATCGTCGCCAACAAGCTCATCGACCCCGCCACGGGCGAGACCATCGCCCTTGAAACCGACGACCCGGTCCAGGTCCTCACCCCCGCCACGGCCGCGAGGATGAAAAAGATCCTGATCAAAACCGTCCGGGAGGGGACCGGGACGGGGACGATCACCCCCGGCCTCGAGCTCGGCGGCAAAACGGGAACGGCCCACATCGCCGAAGGGGGCCACTACGTCAACCAGTACAACACCTCTTTCCTCGGCTTCGCCAACGACACGCAGGGGCACCGCTACACGATCGGCGTCACCGTCATCAAGCCGAAGAAATACCACTTCGCTTCCCTGACCGCCGTCGCGGTCAACAAAAAAGTGATCGATATGATGGTGCGGGAGGGGTACCTCGTGCCGGATGCAAACACGGCAGCGGAAGAAGTAGCAATCAGCGCCAAGCACTGAGCAAAGACTAGAGCGGGATTATTTTTCCCATCAAGGCCGAAACGGTAATTAGCGTGTCAGCCGGATCGCCTGGGAGTGGAATGTCCCGAAAGCGGTAGCCTTTTATCCTTTTTTCTTCCCGGTTCGGCTTCTTTTTTGGATAAGCAAAAAAGAAGGGGAACAAAAGCTATATCCAGACGTTATCCAAAAGCCGCGTCGTCCCGACAACCGCCTCGACAAGAATGATCGTATTGCCGACTTCCACCGTGTCAAGCGGCGTAAACGCCCGGTTGACGATGGCGACGTGTTCGACTTCCAGCGGTTCCAGGACGGCCAGCATCTCCGCATAGAGACGGTCGCTTTCCAACACCCCCTTCCCGACCAGATGCGACGCCTTGGTGAGCGCGCGGGAGATCTTCAGCGCTTCGCCGCGCTCGTCGGCGGAGAGGTAGGCGTTGCGCGAACTCAGTGCCAGCCCGTCGCTGTCGCGTACCGTATGGCACGGCACGATCTCAACGTCCATAAAAAGGTTCTTGACCATCGTCTGGATGAGCATCAGCTGCTGGGCATCTTTCCGGCCGAAATAGGCGCGGTCGGGACGGACGATATTGAGCAGCTTGTTGACGACCGTCAGCACCCCGCTAAAATGCCCCGGGCGCGACGTTCCTTCGAGAATGTAGCCGCGTACATCCGGGGCGATGAGGCTCACTTCGTCCTCGCCGTACATGTCAGACACATCGGGGTAGAAGAGGTAATCCACCCCGGCCAGGCTGCAGATCTTTTCGTCCGCCTCTTTGCGGCGCGGATAGCTCTCGAGATCCTCCCCGGCCAGGAACTGCGTCGGATTGACGAAGATGGAGACAACGACAATGTCGTTCGCCTCTCTGGCCGCCTGGATCAGCGTCTTGTGACCGATGTGAAGCGCTCCCATCGTAGGCACGAAGCCGACACTGCCCTGCGTCGCTTTAAGCGCGGCTTTCAGGGCATCGGGGCTCTTGATAATCTCCATGTTTTAAGCCTCTATTGAATATAATCGGCATTATATCTGATCTATTTTTGGAGAGACATTTTTGGACCATTACGAATACGGCGAACTGCTGAAAACCCTTAAAACGAAGATGCAGAACATTACGGGCGTCGTCCAGCCCGATGCCATCAATACCCGCCTGGAAGCGATCGCGGAGCTGGAAAACTCCCAGGACTTCTGGAACGACGCCGCCAACGCAGCGGTCGTGCAGAAAGAGAAGACCCAGCTGGAACGCAAACTCGCCAAATACGCGACCGCAGCCGGGGCCCTCGACGACGCCGCCGACCTCTACGAGATGGCCAAGGAGGAGGGTGACGAGGAGACGGTCCAGACCCTCTTCGACGAAGCTGCCGATCTGGAAGAGAACGTCCGCACCATGGAGATAGAGGTGCTGCTCAGCGGTCCCAACGACGGCAACAACGCCATCGTCTCCATCCACCCGGGTGCGGGCGGTACCGAGTCCCAGGACTGGGCCTCCATTTTGCTGCGGATGTATACCCGCTGGGCGGAGCGGCGCGGCTTCAGCGTCGAGACCCTCGACTACCAGAGCGGCGAAGAGGCGGGGATCAAAGACGCTTCCATCATCATCAAGGGCGAGAACGCCTACGGCTATCTCAAGGTCGAAAACGGCATTCACCGCCTCGTGCGCATCAGCCCCTTCGACTCCAACGCCAAGCGCCACACCTCCTTTACCTCGGTGCTCGTCTCCCCGGAAATCGAGGATGACATCGACATCGTCATCGAGGACAAAGACATCCGTATCGACACCTACCGCGCCTCCGGCGCCGGCGGCCAGCACGTCAACAAAACCGAATCGGCCATTCGCATCACCCATATCCCGACGAATATCGTCGTGCAGTGCCAGAACGACCGGAGCCAGCACAAGAACAAGGCGACGGCGATGAAGATGCTCAAATCCCGCCTCTACGAATACGAACTCGAACTCAAACGCGCGGAGGAGGCGGGGATCGAGAAGAGCGAGATCGGCTGGGGCCACCAGATCCGCTCCTATGTCATGCAGCCCTACCAGCAGGTCAAGGACACCCGTTCGAACGAGGCCTACTCCAACGTCACGGGCATCCTCGACGGCGACATCGACAAGATGCTCGAAGGGGTACTGATCGCGCAGAGCAGGAGCTAGCATGCGCGGGCTGATCCTCGCTCTGTTTCCGCTGCTGCTGCTCCTGGGCTGCGGTGAAAGTAACAGCCGCCAGCAGCCCTACCTGATGGGACAGAATCCCCAAGGCCCCTACGCGACACCGCAACAACTCCGCGAACGCTCCGAGAAGGTCGAAACGGCCAAGATCAAAGCCGACGCCGACAAAGAGATCGCCCTGATCAACAAAGCGCGCGACATCGAAGTCCAGAAGCTCATTTCCGAGACCGACGTCGCCAAGGCCGGCATCACCAAAGAGGTGGCGATGGAGGAGGCCCAGACCAAAAAGATCGCCATTGAGAAAGAGCATGAAGAGGCGACCTATTTTGTCTGGCTGATCGGCGCCGCGCTGCTCCTGCTCTTCTGGTTCCTCTTCTACTACACCGGCAAGAACCGCAAGGAGCGCCTCAAGATCCACGAGGACGAGCTCCTCTACAAGCTCCGGGTCCAGGAGCAGGAGATGAAGATGAAGATGGCCGAGAAGATGCTCGACTCTATCACCTCCGGCAAACTCTCCCCCGAACAGGAGAACCGTCTCATCGACACCCTCGAACACACCACCACGAAGCTGATCGAGCAGAAGCGATGAAAACCCAGGGCGCGAACCGGCTGCTCAAGGAGTGTGCCCTCGAAGAGAAGTGCGCCTACCTCCCCGAACAGGGGCAGACGACCCACTACAAGATCATCGCCCACTGTTCCCCGACCTACTGCGATCACCTCATTCGCCGGGGTTGGCGCCGTTTCGGCGAGATGTTCTTCCGGCCCATCTGCAGCGATTGCCGCGCCTGCGAAAGTATCAAAATAGACGTCGCTGCCTACCGGTTCAGCCGTTCGGAAAAACGGGTCCTGCGAAAAAACGAGGACCTCAGCGTCATGATCCGCCGTCCCGGCATGAGCCGGAAACATCTCGAGCTCTTCACCGACTATCACCACTATATGCACCACCACCGCGGATGGGACGAGCAGCCCGTCACCCCCCGCAACTACTACAGCTCCTTTGTGCACGGCTACAACGACTTCGGCTACGAAGTGCTCTATTTCGACCGCGAACGCCTCATCGGCGTCGATCTCATCGATATCCTCCCCAGCGGCATCTCCTCGATCTACTTCTACTATGATCCAGAGTACGCCGGCCGCTCCCTCGGCAAATACTCCCTGCTCCGGCAGATCAAAATGGCCAAGGAGCGTGGCCTGCCCTGGATCTATCTGGGCTACTATGTCGAAGGGTGCCAGAGCCTGATGTACAAACGCGCCTATACCCCTCTTCTGCAGCTGCAGGGACGCCCCGCCGACGAAGAGACCGACATCTGGACCGACCTCCCCTCCTAGGCGCGTATGATGCGTATCCTCTCCCTGCTCACCGCTGCCGCATTCAGCCTGAACGCCGCAACGATCGAAGCGCGCTACGCCATCTCATTCTGGGTGATCGGGCAGGTGGGGAGCGCCACACTGAAGCTGCAGAGGGACGCGGGCCGTTACCGCATCGAAGCAAACGCGACGCTCCAGGGCGTTGCCGCCCTGCTCGCGCACCATCACAGCGAATATTTTCAGAGCGAAGGGCACATCGACGCCGCGGGGCGTCTCGTTCCCGAACGCTACCGCGTCCTGCGGACGATGGACGACTACCGCCGCGAACAGCTCTACCGTTTCGGGCCCAGCGGCATCCTCCGGGCCCAGCACGAAAAAATGCGCGTCACCCTGCGGCGGTTCGACGCCGCATCCATGCGCTATGTCACGACGACCAGACCCGCCGAACGCCGCTCTTTCCAACTCGAACCTTATCGCGCCGACAATGACCTCCTGACCCTCTATTTCAATGTACGGCAGCAGCTTGCGACGCTCGCACCGGAGCACTCCCTGACCTTCAATGCCGCAGGGGCAGGCAGGGGAAAAGTACATATCGAACGTACTCTCCTACCGTACCGCTACAGGGTCCAGCTGGATCAGGACATTTTCCGAAGTGCCCACGGGGAGATGGCAATCGAAACGGACGAAGCGTTTTACGTTAAAAGTGCTATCTTAAAGGATGTTCTGCTGTTTGGTGATTTGAAAGTGGAGCGGGAGTGGTTGAAAAAGAGCCCGTAGGCTCCGGGGGCAACGGCTTAGCCGTTGCGCTTCTTGATGATTTCGTCTGCGACGTTGCGCGGAACTTCTTCGTAGTGGTCGAACTCCATAGAGTAGGTCGCACGTCCCTGCGTGGAAGAACGCAGGTCCGTAGAGTAACCGAACATCTCGGAGAGCGGTACGAAAGCGTCGACGATCTTGTTACCACCTCGGTCGCCCATGTTGTTCACCTGGCCGCGACGGCGGTTCATATCGCCGATAACGTCACCCATGTACTCTTCGGGGACTTCGACTTCGACTTTCATCATCGGCTCGAGGATCGCCGGGTTCGCTTTGCGCGCACCCTCTTTGAAGCCCATGGAAGCCGCGAGTTTAAACGCCATCTCGGAGGAGTCGACGTCGTGGTAGGAACCGTCGTAAAGTGCGACTTCGACGTCTTCGATCGGGTAGCCCGCGAGGATACCGTTCTGCATCGCTTCTTCACAACCCTTCTGAACCGCAGGGATGAATTCTTTCGGAATAACACCACCTTTGATCTCGTTGTGGAAGACGTAACCTGAACCCGCTTCGCCCGGCTTGATGCGCAGGTAGACGTGACCGAACTGACCGCGACCGCCTGACTGCTTGGCGTACTTGTACTCCTGCTCGACTTCGCTCTTGATCGATTCGCGGTAGGCAACCTGCGGCGCACCGACTTCGGCTTCGACTTTGAACTCGCGCTTCATACGGTCGACAATGATCTCGAGGTGAAGCTCACCCATACCGGAGATGATCGTCTGGCCGGACTCTTCGTCGGTGTGAACACGGAAAGAAGGGTCTTCCGCAGCCAGTTTGCCCAGCGCAATACCCATTTTTTCCTGGTCGGCTTTCGTTTTCGGTTCAACCGCAACGGAGATAACCGGCTCCGGGAAGTCCATACGCTCGAGAACGACCTTGTCTTTCTCGGACGCCAGGGTGTCACCCGTAGTCGTGTCTTTCAGACCGACGACCGCACCGATCTCGCCTGCGTAGATCTCTTTGACCTCTTCGCGCTTGATGGCGTGCATCTTCATGATACGGCCGACACGCTCTTTCTTGTCTTTCGTCGTGTTGTGCGCGTAAGAGCCCGACTCGAGAATACCGCGGTAAACACGGATGAAGGTCAGCTGGCCGACGAACGGGTCGGTCATAATCTTGAACGCCAGGGCCGCGAACGGTCCGTTGTCCGTAGACTCGACGGCAACCTCTTTCTCTTCGTCGTCCATCATCGTACCGCGGATCGCCGCAACTTCCGTCGGCGCCGGCAGGTAAGCGACAACCGCGTCAAGCAGGGTCTGAACACCCTTGTTCTTGAACGCCGTACCCGCTGTCATCGGAACGATGTGCATTGCGATCGTCGCACGCTTGATCGCCGCGATGATCTCGTCATTGGAGATCTCTTCCCCTTCGAGGAATTTCTCCATCAGCTCTTCGTTGCCGTCGACGGAAGAGATCTCTTCGATCATCTTCTCGCGGTACTCGTCCGCTTTGTCCTGGAGTTCAGCACGGATGTCCTGCTCATGGTAAGCAGAACCCATTGCCGCGTCCTGGTCCCAGACGATCTCTTTCATCTTGACGAGGTCGACGATACCTTCAAAGTTGTCTTCCGCACCGATCGGCAGCTGGATCGGAACCGGATTACCCTTGAGGCGGTCGCGGATCTGGTTTTCGACTTCGTAGAAGTCCGCACCGATACGGTCCATCTTGTTAACGAAAACGATAGACGGTACACCGTAGCGGTTACGCTGGCGCCAGACAGTCTCAGACTGCGGCTGAACACCACCGACGGCACAGAATACGGAAACCGCACCGTCAAGAACACGCATGGAACGCTCAACTTCGATGGTGAAGTCGACGTGGCCCGGGGTGTCGATAATGTTGATCTGTTTGCCGTCCCAGGTACACGTTGTCGCTGCGGAAGTAATCGTAATACCGCGCTCCTGCTCCTGCTCCATCCAGTCCATCGTCGCCGCACCGTCGTGTACCTCACCGATCTTGTGCTCAACACCGGTATAGAAGAGGATACGTTCGGTCGTCGTCGTCTTACCCGCATCGATGTGCGCGGCGATACCGATATTTCTTACATCTTCGAGTTTATGAGATCTTGCCATTGTTATTAGCCTTAGATATAGTAGTTAGAGGGGACCGTGCCCTAAAGCGAGACGCGATAGTAGCACGGAAGGGTTGCATAACGATTACCAGCGATAGTGGGCGAACGCTTTGTTCGCTTCTGCCATCTTGTAGGTATCTTCTTTCTTCTTGAATGCAGAACCTTTATCGGACGCTGCATCCATCAGTTCGTTCGCCAGGCGTTCTGCCATCGTACGCTCATTGCGTTTACGGGCAGCATCGACAAGCCAGCGGATCGCCAGGGAGAGTTGGCGGACAGGGCGTACTTCTACTGGAACCTGATAGGTTGCCCCACCGACGCGGCGGCTCTTGACTTCCAGGACCGGCTTGATGTTGTCGATCGCTTCGTTGAAGATTTCGATACCCGGCTTTTCGCCGCGGGCACTGATGATATCCAGCGCGCTGTACATAATCTTCTCAGCGGTGCTCTTCTTACCGTCGAGCATGATTTTATTGATGAACTTCGTCAGGACTTTGCTGCCGTGAACCGGGTCAGGCATAATCTCACGGACGGGCGCTCTTCTTCTACGCATTGTATTTCCTTATTTGCTTCAATTTTTTTCAAAATTTACTCAAAGCTCTCGCTTTGTATTCACATCTTCTCAGGGCAATCCCCCGATACTCAATGCTTGACTATAGGGTCGTTCTTATTTCTTCGGACGTTTCGTACCGTATTTAGAACGTGCAACCGTACGGTTGGCAACACCGGCAGTATCGAGCGCACCGCGAACGATGTGATACTTAACACCCGGAAGGTCTTTGACACGGCCGCCGCGTACGAGAACGATGGAGTGCTCTTGCAGGTTGTGGCCTTCACCACCGATGTAAGAGATAACCTCGAATCCTGATGTCAGGCGGACTTTTGCGACTTTACGAAGCGCCGAGTTCGGTTTCTTCGGTGTTGTCGTGTAAACGCGCGTACAGACGCCGCGGCGCTGCGGGCAGTTTACGAGTGCAGGAGACTTGGACTTCTTGATCACAGCCTTGCGCTCTTTACGAATCAACTGGTTGATTGTAGGCATTTGAATCCTTTCATAATTTAAAATGTTCCAGTAGATACTTCTCACGAGAGAGTATTGAACGCGAAATAATACTAAAGTTTAGTTGAATTTTAGCTTATCTTAAGTGAAAGGGGAGAGAGGGTGCGGGGAAGCCCCGCGGGAGAGTTGCTTACGCGTCGAAGTCGATCGTGTAGTCTTTGTACATACCGGTACCGGCCGGGATGGTACGACCGATGATGACGTTCTCTTTCATATCGGTCAGGTCGTCGATCTTCGCGGAGACCGCCGCTTCGGTCAGGACCTTGGTCGTATCCTGGAAGGACGCCGCGGAGATGATCGAGTCCGCACTGACGGAGGCACGGGTGATACCGACCAGGAACGGCTCGGCGATCGCCGGCTCGCCGCCCAGGCGCAGGATCTTCTCGTTCTCTTCCTTGAAACGGTTCTTCGAGACGAGGTCGCCCTGAATGAACTTCGTATCGCCGGACTTGACAATCTTGACCTGGCGGATCATCTGGGTAAAGATGACCTCGATGTGTTTGTCCGCGATGTTAACCCCCTGGCGGCGGTAGACCTGCTGGACTTCACTGACCAGGTAGTTGTACAGCGCCTTGACACCGAGGATACGCAGAATCTCGTGGCTCGAAACCATACCGTCGGAGAGGCGTTCGCCGGCGTGAACGAATTCGCCCGGGTGGACCAGGGCGTTCTGGTTCTTGTCGACAAAGTACTCTTTCATGATGCCGTTTTCACCGGTAATGATGATACGCTCCTTGCCGCGCAGCGGCTTACCGAAGCTGACGACACCGTCGATCTCGGCGATAAGGGCGACATCTTTCGGTTTACGCGCTTCGAAGAGCTCGGAAACCCGCGGAAGACCCCCGGTAATGTCCCGGGACTTCTGGAGCGCTTTCGGTGTCTTCGCCAGGATGTCGGCGACGTTGACCTCCGCACCGTCCTGGGCGAAGACCGCCGTCTTCGGTTCAACCGCGTAGCGGATGATCTCGCCGGTTTCCGTCGCCAGCACGATCGCCGGCTTGTATTCCGGCGCGATGTATTCGTTGATCATCAGACGCGTTTTACCCGTCAGTTCGTCGAACTGCTCGGACGCCGTCACACCCGGGATGATATCTTCGAACTTGACCGTACCGGCCGCTTCGGAGATGATCGGGTTGGAGTACGGGTCCCACTCGGCGATGACGAGGGATTCCGCCGTCGCCGCGTGTGCGATGACCGTGGTGGCCTCCGCAGCCGCATCGTCCTCGATATCGACGATGGAGCCGCGGGCGATGTAGTGGCGGTTCGCTTCACGGTCGTCGGCATCGACGACGACGGCGAAGAGCCCCTTCTCGGTGACTTCGTAGCCCTTGCTGATCGCATCGTAGCGCTCGAGGTAGTCCCCTTTGAGCAGGAAGAACTTCACGGTGCCTTTCGCACCCGCTTCGACACGCTGTGTGACCGGCGCACCGTCATCGACGAGCAGCTCGGAAGCGTACGGGATACGGTTCGGAACGTTCCAACCGTCGCGGATCGTTTCGACGATCGACTCGTGCGCCGTCACCGTCGCGCCGCTCTCGTACGGCAGGTAGAATTTCCCTTCGATCTTACCGCTGACGCCGGCCAGTTCGTTCGGACGGGCAACCTCGGTCTTACGCAGGGTGTAACGCTGTGTCTGCTCACCGTTGCTCACGCTGATAAGCACTTCGTCGTGGATCGACTGAATGTCGATCGTACCGTCGAACGGCGCTTTGATCTTCGGCTCGACCAGGAGCACACCCGCATTACGGCGGTTGGCAACGATGTTCTTGCCTTCCTGGTTCTTATAGGTTTTCAGGTTGTAGTAACGGATGAAACCTTTCTTCGTCGCCGTGACCTGGCGCTCTTCACGGGTACTGGACGCCGTACCGCCGACGTGGAAGGTACGCAGGGTCAGCTGCGTCCCCGGTTCCCCGATCGACTGCGCCGCGATGATACCGACGGCTTCCCCTTTGCGGACCAGTTCGCCCGTTCCGAGGTTTTTACCGTAACAGAGCGCACAGACGCCGCCTTCGGACTTACAGGTCGCCGGTGTACGGATATGCACGGACTTGATGCCCGCTTCAACGATCTTGCTCGCCTTGATCTCGTCGATCAGCTCGCCCTCGGGGTAGAGGATCTCGTTGGTGATCGGGTCGATCGCGTCTTCGGCGAGTACGCGGCCGTAGATACGGTCTTCGAGCGGTTCGATCATTTCGTTACCGATGGAGATATCCGTGATCTCGATCCCCTCGTGGGAACCACAGTCATCCTCGACGATCTTCACGTTCTGCGCGACGTCGACGAGTTTACGCGTCAGGTAACCGGCATTTGCCGTCTTGAGCGCGGTATCCGCGAGACCTTTACGGGCACCGTGGGTCGAAATGAAGTACTCGAGGACGTTCAGACCCTCTTTAAAGTTCGAGATAATCGGCGTTTCAATGATCGAGCCGTCCGGCTTCGCCATCAGACCACGCATACCGGCCAGCTGGCGGATCTGCGCCGCAGAACCCCGCGCCCCGGAGTCAGCCATCATGTAGATGGAGTTGAAGCCCGCTTTGTCGTTCTCAATCAGATGCATCATATCGCCCGCAAGCGTATTGTTGACGTCGGTCCAGACGTCGATAATCTTGTTGTAACGCTCCTGCTCGGTCAGAAGGCCCGCTTCATACTGCTTCTGGATCTCTTTGACTTTCGCCTTGGACTGCGCGATCAGCTCCGGTTTCTCTTCGGGGACGATAACGTCGTCGACGGAGATGGAAACACCCGCCTCGGTCGCATGTTTGAAACCGAGGTTTTTGAGGCGGTCAAGGAAACCGGCTGTGACGGCGATACCACCATGCTTCTGGACATAGTCGACCAGGGCGTTGATCGCCTTTTTCTTCATGACGCGGTTCCACAGATCGACCGGGACGAAGTCAGGCAGGATCTCTTTGATAAGGAGACGGCCGACCGTCGTGGTAATCATGCGTCCGTCGACACGGGTACGGATGCGGGCGTGCAGATCAAGCGCACCCTGCTCCAGCGCGATACGGATCTCGTCGACATTGGCAAAGAGTTTGTTCGAACCGACGACGCCGTTCTTCTCCAGGGAGATATAGTAGATCCCGAGGACCATATCCTGTGACGGTGTCGCGATCGCTTTACCGGACGCCGGCAGCAGGATGTTCATGGATGAGAGCATCAGGACCTTCGCCTCGGCGATCGCCTCGGCGGAGAGCGGCACGTGGACCGCCATCTGGTCACCGTCGAAGTCGGCGTTGAAGGCCGCACAGACGAGCGGGTGCAGCTGGATCGCTTTACCGTCGATCAGGCGCGGGTGGAAGGCCTGAATAGACAGTTTGTGCAGCGTCGGCGCACGGTTGAGCATGATCGGGTAACCTTCAACGATCTCTGAGAGGCACTCCCAGACTTCGTTAGTCTGGTCTTCGATCATCTTTTTGGCCGCCTTGACGGTCGTCGCGTACCCTTTGTCTTCGAGCTTCGCGATCAGGTGCGGCTTGAAGAGCTCAAGGGCCATCTTTTTCGGCAGACCGCACTGGTCCATCTTGAGGTCCGGACCGACGACGATGACGGAACGGCCGGAGAAGTCGACGCGCTTACCGAGCAGGTTCTGACGGAAACGTCCCTGCTTACCTTTGATAACCTCGGAGAGGGATTTCAGCGGACGCTTGTTCGCACCCTTGACGGCATTGGCACGACGGCCGTTGTCGAAGAGGGCATCAACGGATTCCTGAAGCATACGCTTCTCGTTGCGCACGATGATCTCCGGCGCTTCGAGCTCGATCAGACGCTTCAGACGCTGGTTACGGTTGATAACACGGCGGTAGAGGTCGTTGACGTCGGAGACGGCGAACTTGCCCCCGTCCAGGGAAACCAGCGGACGCAGATCCGGCGGCAGGACCGGCAGAACCGAAAGCATCATCCATGCCGGGTTGTTTCCGGAGTTCAGGAAGGATTCGATGACCTTCAGACGCTTGACGATCGTTTTGCGCTTCGCTTCGGAACGGGTCCCCTCCATCTCCTCTTTGAGGACGGAGAAGAGTTCAACCAGGTCGATGTCGTCGAGCAGGTCACGGATGACCTCGCCGCCCATCTGGGCAACGAAACCGCTCTCACTGTAGCGCTGGTTAAGGGTACGGTACTGCTCTTCGTTGAGGACGTCGTACTTCAGAACCGGGGCGCTCTGCTCCGCGTCATAGAACGCTTCACCGCCGCTTTTGACGATGTACGCCTCGTAGTAGAGTACACGCTCGAGGTCTTTCATTTTGACACCCAGGAGCGTACCGATACGGCTCGGCAGGGAGCTGACATACCAGATGTGCGCTACCGGCGTGACCAGATCGATGTGACCCATACGGGTACGGCGTACTTTTGACGTTGTGACTTCAACGCCACACTTCTCACAGACGACGCCCTTGTAGCGCATCTTCTTGTATTTGCCGCAGAGACACTCGTAATCGCGGACCGGACCGAAGATCTTGGCACAGAAGAGGCCGTCGCGCTCCGGTTTCAGGGTACGGTAGTTGATTGTCTCCGGCTTTTTGACTTCGCCGTGGCTCCAGGAGAGGATCTTCTCCGGGCTCGCCAGGCGGAACTGCAGCTGTTTAATGTCCTTCGGGCGATTCTCTTCCGTTACTTCAATCGGCACTAATTTGCTCATCGTCTTCCACCTCGTCAAAAATCTCTACATCAAGCGCAAGGGATTGCAGCTCTTTTGTCAGTACGAACAGCGTTTCCGGAATACCGGATTCCGGCACGCTTTCACCTTTTGTCAATGCTTTGTACGCCGCGACACGACCGTCAACGTCATCCGACTTGATCGTCAGCATCTCTTTGAGGACCGCGGAAGCACCGTAGGCCTCGAGAGCCCATACTTCCATCTCCCCGAAGCGCTGACCGCCGAAGAGGGCTTTACCGCCGACCGGCTGCTGGGTAACGAGGGAGTACGGCCCCGTGGAACGGGCGTGGACTTTCTCGTCGACCAAGTGGTGCAGTTTGATGACGTACATGTAACCGACGTTGACACGCTCTTTGAGCTGTTCACCGGTCTTACCGTTGAACAGGACGGTTTTACCGTCTTTATCCATCTTCGCCATCGCGAAGAGGTTCTCGAACTCTTCGGCGTTGACCCCTTCGAAGATCGGCGTCGCGAAACGGACCCCGCCCTTCGCCCAGTCACGACCGAATTTCAGGATCTCGTCGTCGCTCATCTTGGCAACGGCATCCTCGAGTTTCATCAGGCGTGCCGCGCCGGCGATCTCGCCGAGCTGCTTGCGAATCGAAGCGATCAGATCCGCCTGTTCCTGCTCGAACTGCTCCTGGATCTGGTAGCCGAGCTCGCGGCCGACCATACCGAGGTGCATCTCGAGGATCTGACCGATGTTCATACGCGACGGAACCCCCAGCGGGTTCAGACAGACGTCAACGGAACGGCCGTTGGCCATGTACGGCATATCAACTTCCGGGACGATCGTAGAGACGATACCCTTGTTCCCGTGACGACCGGCCATCTTGTCCCCGACTTTCAGCTTGCGCTTCGTCGCGATGTAGACCTTGACGTACTTGACGACGCCGTTGGGGAGGATGTCGTCTTTTTCAAGGATCGTCAGCTTCTCTTCGTGCTCGTCGCGGAACTTCTTCTTCTCTTTCTGGAAGTGGTTCTTCGTCTTGTTGTACTTCGCCTGGACCTCTTCGCTGTACGCTTTGACGATGTTGTTCATCGCGAAACGGTTGACGTTCTCAAGGTCTTCCGCCTTGATCAGGTCGCCGGCGCTGTAAGAAGTGCCGTTCGCCGTCACGTCGCTCTCCAGTGGCGACTTCGTCAGCAGGGAGACGACACGCATCATCTCCTCTTTGTCGATCATGAGCAGGCGGTCGTAGTGCTCGCGCTCGAGCTCGTCGCGCTCCGCTTTTTCCATCTCGAGGGTACGCGGGTCTTTGTCATAGCCTTTTTTCGTAAAGACCTTGACGTCGACAACGACCCCCTCCATGCTCGGCGGGCAGTAGAGCGACTTGTTGACGACATGGCCCGCTTTTTCACCGAAGATGGCACGCAGAAGACGCTCTTCAGGCGTCGGCTTCACTTCGCCCTTCGGTGAAACTTTACCGACGAGGATCATGCCACCGTTGACATAGGTACCGATCTTGACGATACCGCTGTCATCCAGATGCGCAAGGTCTTCGTCGCGGACGTTCGGGATGTCACGGGTAATCTCTTCGACACCGTGCTTCAGCTCACGCGCTTCCGCCTCTTTCTCGTAGATGTGAACGGAAGTGTACGCATCTTCGCGGATCAGCTTTTCGGAGATGACAATCGCATCCTCGAAGTTGTAACCGTTCCACGGCATAAACGCGACGAGCGCGTTCTGGCCGAGGGCGAGTTCACCCTGATCCATGTTCGGACCGTCAGCAATGACCTGGCCCGCTTCGACCTTCTCCCCGACCTTAACGATCGGCTTCTGACCGAACGTCGTATTCTGGTTGGTACGCAGGTTCTTCTGCAGCGGGTAGTAGTCGATGACCGCACCCTCTTCGTCCTTGCTGATGACGTAGATGTGGCGGGCGTCGATCTTCTCAACGACACCGGCACGCTTCGCTTTGACGCTTTCCCACGCATCGCGGGCAACCAGTTTCTCGATACCCGTACCGACCATCGGTGCGGACGGCTTGAGCAGCGGTACCGCCTGGCGCTGCATGTTCGATCCCATCAGCGCGCGGTTCGCGTCATCGTGTTCGAGGAACGGAATCAGCGACGCGGCGACACCGACGACCATGTGCGACGAAAGGTCCATGTAATCCGCATCGGTAGGGGAACCGAGAATGATCTCACCGTCTTTGCGCAGCTCGATGAGCTCTTCGGCGAACTTGCCGTTCGCATCGACTTTGTTCGATGCGGCAGCGATGGTCATCCCCTCTTCCTGGGTCGCCGTCAGGTAGATGACGTTCTCGTCACCGTACTGGACGATGCCGTCTTTGACCACGTTGTACGGCGCTTCGATAAAGCCGTGTTCATTGACCTTCGCGTAGGTCGCGAGGGTGTTGATAAGACCGATGTTCTGACCCTCCGGGGTCTCGATCGGACAGATACGGCCGTAGTGCGTCGGGTGGACGTCACGGACTTCGAAGCCCGCGCGCTCTTTGACGAGACCGCCCTCACCCAGTGCGGAGAGACGGCGCTTGTGCGTCACTTCGGAAAGCGGGTTCGTCTGGTCCATGAACTGGCTCAGCTGACCGCCGGAGAAGAACTCCATGATCGTCGAGGTGATCATTTTGGAGTTGATCAGGTCGTGCGGCATCAGTTCGGCCATCGGACCGCTCATCGTAGAGAGCTTGTCCTTGATCGCCTTCTGCATCTTGATCAGACCGTTGTGCAGCTCGTTGCCGAGAAGCTCACCGATGGAGCGGATACGGCGGTTACCGAGGTGGTCACGGTCGTCGATGTGGCCCTTGCCGTTCTTGACCTTGATGACGTACTTGACCGTGTTGATGATATCCTCGTTGGTCAGTACGGTGACGTACTCCGGGATCTCCTGGCCAAGCTTATGGTTCATCTTCATACGGCCGACGCGGGTCAGGTCGTAGCGTTCCGGGTCAAAGAAGAGCTGGTTGACAAAAGCTTTTGCCGCCTCTTTGGTCACCGGTTCGCCCGGGCGCATGACCTTGTAGATACGGATCGCTGCCAGGTCGTTCTCATCTTCGAGCTCTTCCGTCTGCTTGAGCAGCTTCAAGGAGTCCGCGTCCGCCAGGAACGCGTTGATGATGGAGCTGTCGACGCCGGAGGCCAGGTCGTTCGCGATCACGAAGGAGCCGATGCCCGCTTCCGCGATCTTCTTGAGCTTCATCTCGTCGATGGAGGTCATCGTATCGAAGAGAACTTCGCCCGTTTCAGGGTTGATGATCGGTTCGGCAAGGTGACGTTCGCAAAGCACTTCGACCGGGTACTGGACACGCGTCGTGCCGGTTTCGATCATCTTCTGCGCTTTTTTCGCAGAGAGACGTTTGCCGGCTGCGACGAGGACTTCGCCGGATTCGTCACGCAGGTCGAACTCCAGGCGACCGTCGAACTGCTCCGGTTCGAACGGCATCAGGAAGGCGTTGTCGACGATCTCGATCGTCTGGAGCGGGTAGAAGAGCTTCAGGATATCCTGTTTGCTGTACCCCAGGGCACGGAACATGATCGTAACAGGCACTTTACGGCGCTTGTTGATGCGCATGTAGAGGATGTCTTTCGGGTCATACTCGAAATAGAGCCAAGAACCGCGGTCCGGGATGATCTGACCGGTATAGATCAGTTTGTTACCCGCCGTGGTCGCTTCCTCTTCTTTGAAGATAACGCCCGGTGAGCGGTGGAGCTGGTTGACGACAACGCGCTCGACACCGTTGATGACGAAAGAGGTACGGTCCGTCATCAGCGGGATGTCACGGATAAAGATCGACTGTTCTTTGATCTCGCTGACACCTTTTTTCTCTTTCGTGTTCTCATCACGTTCCCAGAGGACCAGTCGGGTCTTCATGCGCAGGGAGACGGAGTAGGTAAGTCCACGTTCCATACATTCGCGTACGGTGTATTTCGGCGTACCGATTTCAGAACCCATGTACTCGAGGGTAATGCGGTTCTGGGCGTCATGGATCGGGAAGACGGACTGGAATACACGTTCCAGTCCACTTTCGGCACGATCCTTCTGATCCATCATCAAAAAGTTTTCGTAAGAGCTCAGCTGCAGTTGAAGGAGGTTCGGAACATCGATCTGTTGCGGGGTTTTAGCGAAGTCAACACGTAAGCGGTTTCCGGAGTAGAGTGTGTTTAACATATAGGCTACCTCGAATGAAGTTAAATTACTGAAAGCGGTTCAGTAAGTGCAGTGTCTAAGCAGGCGTCCCTGCCATAAACGACGTAAGGGCACTTTTGCCAGCCGTACAAAAACGGATGGCAAAAGCGCCCGGAAAAAAGCTCGGAAGGCGAGGCCTTCCGATATGATAGTGAAACTTACTTGAGTTCGACAGAAGCGCCGGCTTCTTCGAGTTCTTTCTTTGCAGCTTCGGCAGTCTCTTTGTCGACGCCTTCTTTGATAACAGAACCGGCAGTTTCGACCGCTTCTTTCGCTTCTTTGAGGCCGAGACCAGTCAGGCCGCGGACAACTTTAATAACGTTGATCTTCTTCGCACCAGCGTCTTTGAGGATAACGTCGAATTCAGTTTTCTCTTCAGCAGCAGCACCAGCGTCGCCACCGGCAACACCAGCAACAGCGACCGGCTGAGCAGATACGCCGAATTTTTCTTCGAACTCTTTAACAAGTTCGGACAGTTCGAGAACGGAAAGGTTAGAGATGTACTCGAGTACGTCTTCTTTAGTTACAGCCATTTTTATCTCCTAATGGTAGTTAGTAATAGTAATTAAGCCTCTTCTTCGCGCTTCTTTCTAAGCGCATCGAGACCGATCGTAAAGTTGGTGAGCGGTGCCATCCAGGTAGCAGCCAGCATGCCAAGCAGTTCGTTGCGACCCGGGAGTTTTGCGAAAGCTTCAATTTTCGCTTTGTCCGCAGGCTCTTTGTCGAGGTAACCGGCTTTGATGCTCAGTTTCTCGTTTTTCTTTGCGAAATCCGCCGCAACTTTCGCCGCACCGATAACGTCGTCGGACCAGATGAAGATGTTCATATCTTTCAGCTCGACACCTGACATCTCTGCGTTTGCCAGAGCAATGTTCGCCAGGGTGTTTTTAACAACCTGAACCTTCGCATCGCTTTGACGTGCCATACCGCGGAGTTCTTCCAGGTCAGCAACACCAAGACCGTTATAGTCACAGATAACGACGGCCGCAACACTTCCGAATTCACCGGTGAGATAGTTGACGACTTCCGTTTTTTCAGCTCTTGTCATTCGTTCTCCTTTCCAGACTTTAACTTCAAGCGGGGCGGGGAAAGGCCGATTAAGCAGCACAGGCTGCCCCCAACTCTCTTCAGTCCAAAGATTTCAGATCTTCGTTTCGTGAAAATCTTGCGTCTGGCATCCGTGATGTCAAACGCAAGACTTCCGTCCCCCGGAGGGGAAGAAATTACTTGATGTCTGCCAGTTCGGCGACGTCAAATTTGAGCGCCGGGCTCATCGTCAGAGAGAGCGCAGCGTTCTTGATGTAGCGGCCTTTGGAAGAAGCCGGCTTCTGCTTGTTGATCGCGGCGACGAACGCTTTGACGTTCTCGGCGATCTTGTCAGCGTCGAAGCTTGCTTTACCGATACCGGCGTGGATGTTACCTTTTTTGTCAACACGGAAAGCGACCTGGCCGCCTTTGACGTTTTTGACTGCGGTAGCAACGTCCGGTGTAACCGTACCCGTTTTCGGGTTCGGCATCAGACCTTTTGGCCCGAGGATACGGCCGATCTTACCGACGACACCCATACAGTCCGGTGCAGCGACAACGACGTCGAAGTCGATGTTGCCCGCCTGGATCATTTCGACGAGCTCATCCGTGCCGACGATATCGGCACCGGCTGCTTTTGCTTCGTCGATTTTAGCACCTTTTGCGAAAACGGCGACGCGAACTTTTTTACCTGTACCGTGAGGAAGCACAACGGCACCGCGGACCATCTGGTCAGCGTGGCGCGGGTCAACACCCAGGTTCATCGCGATTTCGACCGTTTCGTCAAACTTTGCAGACTGCAGTTCTTTTACGACCGCTGCCGCTTCAACGACGCTGTACTGTTTCGCTGCGTCGATTTTGTCATTCAGCTGCTTATAACGCTTGCTAGCCATTTTATTCTCCTGAATTTATTCTGCCGCAGTTTTTTTCTATCTTTGCGGTCGAAGATAGTTCGATTGCTTACAGTTACTCTGTAATTTCGAGGCCCATAGAACGGGCAGAACCGGCGAGGATGTTCGCTGCCATCTCTTCGTCGTCCGTGTTAAGGTCGGCGATTTTCATCTTGACGACTTCCATCAGCTGCGCCTTCGTGATCTTGGCGACTTTGTTTTTCAGCGGGTTGTCAGAACCCTTCTTGATGCCGGCTGCTTTCATCAGCAGTGCAGACGCCGGCGGCTGTTTTGTGACGAAAGAGAAGCTTCTGTCGTTGTAGACCGTAATGATGGTCGGAACTTTGAAGCCCGCTTTGTCTTTTGTCTTCTCATTGAATGCTTTACAGAATTCCATGATGTTGACGCCGCGCTGACCCAGCGCAGGACCGACCGGAGGTGCCGGGTTGGCAGCGCCGGCTTGAATTTGCAACTTGATATAACCCATGACTTTCTTTGCCATTGTGCTTCCTTTTCCTTTGTAAGATTAAATAATTTTTTCGACCTGGGTGTACGAAATGTCCACCGGGGTGCTGCGCCCAAAAATCGAAACATTGAGTTTGAGCGTACCGTGTTCGAGGTCGTACTCGTCGACCGTACCCGTAAAGTTCGCGAACGGGCCGTCGATGATGCGGACCATCTCGCCGTTTTCGAAGTAGACCTTTGGTTTCGGCGCCGCGCGGTTCTCGACGCGGTCGAGGATCGTGTTAATGTCGTTGTCGCTCAGCGGCGTCGGGTGGTTAGCCTCACCGATGAACCCGGAGACGCGCGGCAGCGACTGGATCAGGTGCTGCGTCGGCGTGTCGAGATCGACATTGATAAAAACGTAACCGGAATAGAGGGAACGTTCACTGATCTTTTTCTTACCGTCTTTGACCTCGATGACGTCTTCCGTCGGGACGACGACCTCTTTAATCTTGTCGCCGAGGTTATGCTCGTCGACCAGGTTGAGGATCGCGTTTTTAACGCTGCGTTCGCTGCCTGCATAGGTCTGGATAGAATACCATTGATGTGCCATATGTTCTCCCTTAGCCCAAAATCGCTGACAGTGATGAAGACATGATCAGGTCTACAAGTGCCAAAAAGATCGAAACGAAAGCAACCACCACCACGACGGCGATGAACGCCTGTTTCACCTGCGCTTTAGTCGGGAAAATGACTTTAGAGAGCTCGATGCGGGCGTTTCTGACATAACTGCTAAGTGTTGATTTCATTTCTATTCCTCTTGCGCACCTCGAAGAACCTGACGCGGAGATTTTTCGAGGTACCCATTGACATTCGCGATAACTGAAGCCCACAGGCTGCATTGATCAGGAATGTGGCAGGCGAAGAGGGACTCGAACCCCCAACCATCGGATTTGGAATCCGGCGCTCTACCATTGGAGCTATTCGCCTATGATTCTCCCGAGCGGGAGAACAACTTACAGTTTTGCTTCTTTGTGAACCGTATGTTCGCGGCAGAACTTGCAGTATTTGCGCACAGAGAATTTCTCAGTGTGCGTCTTCTTGTTTTTGCTTGTGTGATAGTTGCGACGTGTGCACTTTTCACAAGCGAGGTGGATATTTTCACGCATGGTTTTTTCCTAGTTTGCGAATCGGGTAGCCCGATTACGCAAGGATTTTGGAAACGACGCCGGCGCCGACTGTACGGCCACCTTCGCGAATCGCGAAGCGTGTACCTTCTTCCATCGCGATCGGAGCGATGAGTTCAGCGACGATTGCAACGTTGTCACCCGGCATAACCATCTCTGTACCTTCCGGCAGAGTGATCGCACCAGTTACGTCTGTTGTACGGACGTAGAACTGCGGGCGGTAACCGTTGAAGAACGGAGTATGGCGGCCACCTTCCTCTTTAGAGAGGATGTAGACTTCTGCTTCGAATTTCGTGTGCGGAGTGATTGAACCCGGCTTACAGAGAACCTGGCCGCGCTCAACAGCTTCTTTAGCGATACCGCGGAGGAGGACACCACAGTTGTCACCCGCAACACCACAATCCATCTCTTTACGGAACATTTCAACACCAGTGACTGTTGTAGTCTGAGTGTCTTTGATACCGACGATTTCAATCGTCTCACCGACACAGACCTGACCGCGCTCAACACGACCAGTAACAACTGTACCACGACCGGAGATAGAGAATACGTCCTCAACCGGCATCAGGAAGTCTTTGTCTGTTTCGCGCTCCGGCTCCGGAATGTACTCGTCAACTGCGTCCATCAGCTTGAGGATTTTTTCGCCCCACTCGCCAACTTCACCAGCTTTTGCTTCTTCCAGTGCTTTCAGTGCAGAACCTGCAACGATCGGAGTATCGTCACCCGGGAACTCGTACTGGTCGAGCAGTTCGCGGATTTCCATCTCAACGAGCTCGAGGAGTTCTTCGTCGTCAACCATATCTTCTTTGTTCATGAAGACAACGATGTAAGGGACACCGACCTGGCGAGACAGGAGGATATGCTCACGTGTTTGCGGCATCGGGCCGTCTGCTGCAGAAACAACGAGGATAGCACCGTCCATCTGTGCCGCACCCGTAATCATGTTCTTAACGTAGTCGGCGTGGCCCGGACAGTCAACGTGCGCATAGTGGCGGTTGTCTGTTTCGTATTCAACGTGAGACGTTGCGATCGTAATACCGCGCTCGCGCTCTTCCGGTGCGTTGTCGATCTGATCGTAGTCCATCAGCTCCGCTTCACCTTTAGTAGCGAGTACCGCTGTGATCGCAGCAGTCAGTGTAGTTTTACCGTGGTCAACGTGACCGATGGTACCGATGTTAACGTGCGGTTTCGTACGTTCAAATTTTTCTTTTGCCATTGTGTCCTCCGACTTTAAGAATTAATGGAAACGGAATTATACCAGATAAAGCGTACAAAATAGCTTTTTAGGCTCCAATTATTACTTTGTCATTACAGGGAAACGTACCCAAACGTTCCGTGGAGCCCAGTAGCAGAATTGAACTGCCGACCTCTTCCTTACCAAGGAAGTGCTCTACCTCTGAGCTAACTGGGCATGTAATCTATAAAGTAATAATGGGAAACTAAAAACTATTTATGTAGTTGTGAAGTAGTAAACAACTTATACTACAGCTCCCAGTGGAGCGGGAAACGAGACTCGAACTCGCGACCCTCAGCTTGGAAGGCTGACGCTCTAGCCAACTGAGCTATTCCCGCAATGGTGGTGAGAGGAGGATTCGAACCTCCGAAGGTAAAAACCAGCAGATTTACAGTCTGCCCTCGTTGGCCACTTGAGTATCTCACCACGGCCTGTTAAATCTGGTCTAACACTGTTTCTAAATGAAAATTCAATTTCAAGATGGTGCCGGCACGAGAAGTCGAATCCCGGGCCTACTGATTACAAATCAGTTGCTCTACCAGCTGAGCTATGCCGGCGTATTTGAAATTGAGCCAGAATTATAGTCGATTTAACCCCTCATGTCAAGACTAAATTGAAAAAATTTTGTACAATATGCAAAAAAGAGATTTCAGCATGATTTTCACCCTTTTCTCCCCCTCCGAAGGCAAACGCAGCGGCGGCGATCCCGCCAGCATCAACAACGACAACCTCCTCTTCGGCCTGGCGTCCCGCAAAGCGATCCTTGACACCTATAACGGTATCGTCGGCGGTGATAACCTTGCCCAGGTGCTCGCCCTCTTCGGCCTGAAAAAAGCCGAAGATGCCCGGGCCTATATCGCCGACCTCTACAGCGCACCGACCCTGCCCGCCGTTGAACGCTACGACGGCGTCGCCTATGACTACCTTGACTACCCCTCCCTCGAGGCGGAAGCGAGCGCCTATCTGCAGGAGCGGCTCATCATCTTCTCCAACCTCTTCGGCCCGTTGCGCGGCGGCGACCTCATCCCCACCTATAAAGTAAAGCAGGGCAATACTGTCGGCGGCATCGCGCCCGAACGCTATTATAAGGATACCTTCAACGCCCCGCTCGACGCCCTGATCGGCAATGACGAAATCCTCGACCTGCGCGCCGGCTACTACGACAAGTTCTTCAAACCTACAAATCCCGTCACGACGATGAAGTTCATGAAAGAGGGGAAGGTCGTCAGCCACTGGGCGAAGGCATACCGCGGCATCGTGCTGCGCCACCTCTCGCAGCACCGCTATGAAACGATCGACGCCCTGCTCGCTTCGCAGATCCCCGGACTCGCCTGCCGGGAGATTCTCGAGAAAAAAGGGAAGCGCGAAGCCATCTTCGACATAATTGCGTGATTGTGGGGTAAAATTCGGTTATGCAAACACTCACAGAGATCGAAAACACCCTCCGGGAAAAACCGGCGGTCATGCTCTATTTCAGCGCGCCGACCTGCAACGTCTGCCACGCCCTCAAGCCCAAACTCGTCGACGCGATCGAAACCAACTTCGACGCCGTCGAGATCGTCAGTATCGACATCTCCGAATCCCCCGAGATCGCTTCGCACTACAGCGTCTTCGCAATTCCGACCCTCCTCGTCTTCCTCGACGGCCGGGAGTTCCTGCGTAAAAGCCGCCATATGAGCGTCGGCGAGGTCGTCGAATCGATCCGCCGCCCCTACGAGATCATGTTCTCCTAGGCGCCGCTAACGCGAAAAGCTGAACCCGATCGAAAACTTCGTCACGTAGTTGTTGTAGTCGATGAGGCTCTCGCCGTAGCCGGTGAAGGCCTTCAGACACCAGAAGACGTTCTCGCGGTGCGAGAGCGGATAGGTCCAGATCAGCTGCTGCGCCCCCTTGCCCGTCACGAAATTCTGCCGCAGCAGAAGGCTAGTCATACTTTTACCGTAGGGCAGCACCAGGCGCACCGACCCGTACCCCAGATAATCGGTCAGGTCCGGGTTGTCGTCCTCGTCCTTCTCTTTGAAGCGGTACCAGAACTTCAGCGCCGTAAAGAGGCTGCCCGTCTGGAAGACGGCCTCCGTCCAGGCATAGTTCCACGAACGCGAACGGTTGCGCAGATAGGGGGTAAGGGCACCCGGGTTGCTGACGTTGATATCGCCGAGGTCCTGCTGGGTAATGTTCCCCTGTCCGTTGGACTGGTGGGCAAACCCGACCGCGACAGACTTGATCGGCACTTTGTGCGACGCCGTCGGAAAGGTGACAAAGAGTTCTGGCTGGTAGTTCGTCTCCCGGAAGGGTGCGGAGCCGGCATACACCTGCCAGAAAGAGCGCTGGGTGTAGGCGGCCGAATAGGTCTCATTCAGGCCGAATAGGTTGGGGAGAAAGTCGAGGCGGAAGCTCAGCTGAAGCTCCGCTTCAATGTTCTTATAATGGTCCGAAGGCACATAGCTGTCATAGACGCCTTCACGGTACCCGAAAGGGAGCAGGTAGTTCTCGTGAAAGGTCTTCAGGCCGAAATCGGAGATGATGCTTTTGCGGATCGTCTCGGCGGTCTCGTTATCCTCGACCGGGTCGAGTTCGCGGTAGGTCGTCAGCAGCCGTTTGTTCTCCCGATGCAGCGAGGAGTCTGCCGCGGATTCGAAGTAGCGCCGCGCCGAACGGCGGTACCAAGCCGCAGCCTTGGCGCGATCGGCGTCGACTCCCTCCCCCTTTTCGTACATCCTGGCGAGCATATAGGCCGCGTCCTCATCCTTCGATGCCTCGTATGCGGCCTCGAACATCGCAAACGCACCGGGGTAGTCCCCCTGGCGGTAATGCTCCATCCCCGTCTCGAACTGGCTCTCCGCCATCGCCCCCAGACAGAGCAGGAGCAGCCACAACGCAACCCGCTTCATGCGCTCACTCCCCGGCCGGCAGAAATGCCAGCAGCGCCGCCGTCACGGCGACATTGAGTGATTCGACTCCCCGCTGCATCGGGATGGCCACCCGCGCGTTGCAGTGCGCCGCCACGGCGTCGCTCATTCCCTCGCTCTCATTGCCTAGCACGAAGACCGTCTTCGCCGGCACGGCAAGGGTATG
Source organism: Sulfurimonas sp. HSL3-1 (assembly GCF_039645995.1). Classification (NCBI taxonomy): domain Bacteria; kingdom Pseudomonadati; phylum Campylobacterota; class Epsilonproteobacteria; order Campylobacterales; family Sulfurimonadaceae; genus Sulfurimonas; species Sulfurimonas diazotrophicus. The sequence goes on along the minus strand of NZ_CP147920.1, from coordinate 365,741 downwards.
CAGCGTCGCGTCGGCGTGGGAGGAGAGGCCAAAAATGCTCCACCCCTGCGCCTGCAGTGTCTCCAGGATCTCCGGGAGCGTATCGCAGTAGTAGATCGGCAGCTTGAAAAGCGTCCCTGCGCTCGCTTTCATGACCAGGGGAGAGAGTTTGGCGCTGCCCTGTTTGGGCAGCAGGATCCCGTCGATGTTCCCGGCCGCCGCCGAACGGATGATCATCCCGAGGTTCTGCGGGTTGTGAATGCCGTCGAGTGCCAGAAGCCGGCCGCTTGACGCAGGCGATTCCAGCAGCGCCTCTGCGCTTTGATAGGACGGCGCAATGACATCGAGGGCGACCCCCTGATCCTGTTTCGCATTCCGTGATATGCGCGACAGCGCCGCTTTGGAGTGGTACTTGATCTCCACGTCCCGTGCACGGGCTTTGGCGGTGATACGGTCGATCACCCCCTCTTGCTTGTTCGACTCGGCCAGGTGGAGCGCATGGATCTCGACCGCGTTGTCATCCAGGACCTCCTCCACGGCATTGCGGCCGTAAAGGGTGATCATCCCCTCGAAAAAACGCTTCTTCTTTTGGTAGCTTGCGGAATCTTTCATAGCCGTTATTATACCCCGCGGCGCTGAAGCCCCCGGCTAAATTCTCCGCAGCCCCGTCCCCGCCTCGGGCGTCCTCTTTCCGCCGATTGCTTTCTAAACGGGGAGCCACTATAATTGTGGAATTTTTAACAGAGGTTGACAGATGTTCCGAACGGTACCCCTTCTGATCCTCACAGCGCTGGGCCTGCACGCAGCGCTCCTGCAAAGCAGTACCGTCCCCTGCGACGTGCCCTACTTCACGGCCAAGATCGGCGGCTGCGAACTGATCTATACGGAGGGGAACCTCCCCGTTGCAAGGGAAGCAGCCGCGGTCGAAAACGTCCTGCTGCCGCAGTATGACGAGCTCTACGGCTACACGATGGACGAAACGCTCTATGTCGGCCTGCTCTCCAGCCACAACCAGATCGCCAACGGCTTCTCCACCCCCTATCCCATCAACCGCCAGATCAACTACGGCGGCGGGGCCCTGATGGCCGACTACTTCAGCACGACCTCCTGGCTAAACACCCTGCTCTACCACGAAAGCGCCCACAACTACCAGATGAACGTCAAGGACAACCCCGTCTCCAGCACGCTGCACACCGTTTTCGGCAACGGCTTCGTCCTGCTGCCCTGGTTCACCCTGCCCAACATCGTTGAAAGCAGCTTTCTGCTCGAAGGGAATGCCGTCCTCAACGAATCCTGGCACGGTAACGGAGGACGACTCTACAGCGGCCGTTTCAAAGCCGCGACCCTACAGCAGGCAAAGGCGGGTCTCCTGACGCCCGAACGGGTCTACAATGCCCATTACGACTTCCTTTACGGCTCGCATTTCTACACCCTGGGGGGTTTTTACCAGTACGACCTGGCCAGTACCTTCGGGATGGCGGACGTCAATGCCTACTGGCGGCTGCATTCGTATAACTGGTTCTGGCCCTTCTTCACCAATCGCACGACCAGGCGCAGTATCGGCTACGATTTTGAAACGGCCCTGCACACCTGGGCGGACAAGATGGCCTCGGAAGCGGAAGCGATGAAAGATGTCGAAAGCAAGCCCCTCGCCGCCACCCAGTTCTACACACCGATCAACGGCGATAAAGATGCCGTCTACTTCACTGTCAACGCGACCGGCAGAAGCTTCCCCGAGCTGGTCGTCTACGACAAGAAAAGCGGCAGACTCAGCCGGGAAAGCGGCAGCTACCGCGCCGGAAAAGTCGTCAGGACCCCCGAAGGACGCTACGCGACCCAGAGCAGCGCCTACACCTCTCCGCTGCGCATCGAGGCCGGACTCTATACAGAAGGCGCCCACCTCATAAGCGGCACGGCCGGCCGCGTCATCGAGGGGTACCTCCGCGACGGCACCCCCGTCTACTTCGATGTGCCCGCCTCCTTCGACCAGCCGCAGCTCTATGTCGGCGACAGCTTTTATGCCCGGACCAACTCCTCCGTCTTTATCGACGGGGAAGACAACCTCTACTATTTCGTGCAGGGTGAAGGCAAAACGCGCACCCTCTACAGGAACAAAACCCCGCTCTTCTCCCTCCGGGGCTACTACGGGAACGTCAGCGGCGTCGACAGCCGCGGTCGCGTCTACTTCATCGCCAATACGCCGCACGGTTCCGGACTGTTCCGTTTCGAGAACGGCAAGATCACGCGGGCGCACCCCGCCGACACCATCTTCGAAGCGCGCCTCATCGACGACACCCATGCCCTGGCGGCCGTGATGGGCGCGGACGCCTACCGCTATCAAAAGATAGCCCTCGAAACGATCGACGAGGCGCCCTACGAGGTCACCCTCTTTTTCGAGCACACGGGGGAGAACCCTTCGGAAACGAATGCATCGGCGGAGGCTCTCGACCTCGAACACCCCTACCGTTCCCCCCTTGAACTGCACTACAGCGGTACGGACGTCGCCTTAGGCAGCGACAGCGACGCGGGCGTGCTCTTTGACCTCTCCCTTAACTTCGCCGACCCGCTGACGCGCAACCTCCTCTCCGCGTTCGTCACCCGGAATGTCGATGAATACACACTCGGCGGGATGCGCTACGCCAACAGCGAGTACCTCCTGCAGTTCGCCGTGACCGCCTACGGCGTCATTGACGCCCCCGAGCGCAATGCCACCGAACCCTCTCCCCGTCCTTTCGGCTTCTCGGCGGAAGCGGAGCTCCCCTTTTGGCAGCGCGGCTACGCATACGGCGCACTGCGGGCCGCCTACTACCAGGACTACGAGGCCGATACCCGGACCCCGATCTCGCTCTCCCTTCCCCTGGCACGCAGCGAGCAGTACGGTGTCAGCATGTACCGCAACGCCTTTTACGCTTTGAGCCCCTATGTCGCTTTCGACCGTGGGGACACTGCCTGGGGCGGGGAGTCGGCGCTGGAACGCGACCTGAGCCACGAGTGCTACCTCGCCCTGGGCGGGCAGTACTCGCAGAGCGACGCCGACAACGGTGTGGACGCCCGGGGGGTCAAACTCGCGACGGGCATCGCCGACAAGCTCAAAGAGAACGACCCCTCGACGGTCGTCATGCCGACCCTGCGCGACACGACGTATGCCAAAAGCGCGCTCAAAGCCGATGCGGAGCTGCGCAAGGTGTTCAACCTCTCCGCGTACTTCTTTACCTTCCCCGTTTCGCTCCGCCGCGAGGCCCTGCGCGCCGGGTACGCCTACTACGACCTCGAATCTTTCAACCCCTCGGCCCCGCACCTCTACACCGCAGAGGCCTCGGCCGGGCTGACACTTGATACCTTCTGGTTCAACAAACTCCCGCTGCCCATCACCGTGGACTATTACTACAGCGACTCCCCGCTGGCGTCGGACCGCCACAGTGTCCGCTTCGGCGTGGGCATCGCCTACTGACCTAATAATCCAGCGTAAACCCCAGTCCGATGTTATACCCCCGGAGGCCGTCGGCCTGGATCGTGCTCACTTCGAGAAAAAAACGCTCGATATAGTTCATCGCCTCGCTGACGTACCAGTAGCCGACACCGCCGAGCGTCCCGTAGCCGTCAAAGTGCGTCACGCGCGTAATATCGCCCCCCAGGTAACTGCCGCGCAGGTACCCCTCCAGCGTCAGGTACATCCCGTGGTAGTCCGTCAGCGGCGCCGATTCACCTCCGATGGAAAAGGAGGTGACGTTCGTCTGGGTGGTAAACTTGCTCAGCTGCTTGGTACTGATGGCGCTTTTGGTCTCATAGAGGTCGTAGGTCAGTGTCGCGTAGGGTTTGTACCCTTTCCATTCACGCCGGTACTCCAGCGCAAAAAAGACGCGGTAGGAGATGTTGGCGTTGTAGCTCTCTTTAAACAGGTCCCCGACACTGTCGCCTGCGCCGTTATCGTCGCGGGCGCTGACGCCGACCCGGGAGTAGATCGCCTCGAGCCCGCCGAGCATCTCGAACCCCAGGCCCGGTCGGTAGCGCAGCCCCCCGCCGATCCCGCCGGTATAGGTGCGCAGCATGTTCGTCGCGCTCAGCGCGATGTCGCCGGAGAGCGGTGTCGATGTATTGACGTCGTTGGTCAGCTTGGTTTCGCTGTATCCCACTCCGCCGATCACGAAGGCGTTCAGGTCCGGGGCGAAAGGATCAAACTGGTAGCGCAGCGGGAGGTGGATGATGTACATGCTCGTATTGGCCCGGGTGAACTCGTAGGTCCCGGAGTTGAGTCCGTCCTTGGTCGTAAAGACCATCAGGGCATTGATGTTGGCAAGGTACGCTTTCTTCGCCGCCTCTTCGGGCGTATCCGCGCCCCACAGGACACGACACAGCATCCAGACGGCCAGCACAACACGTGTCATCGCTCCGCTTCGCTTTTTTCGTTATTATAGCGTCATGAAGTGTCATCTCTGCAAGATCATTCTGCCCATACTCGCCCTCTTCCTCGGGCTGCTCTATGTCGGCAGCCGTTTCCTCCCGCCGCTGGCCCCCGATCACGTCACCATCGCCACCGGCACCGAAGAGGGGATCTACTACCAAAGCGCGCTGCGCTACAAAGCGCTGCTGGCCAAGCAGCATGTCACGGTCGATATCGTTCCCACGCAGGGATCGGTGGAGGCACTCGGACTGCTCAAAGCGAAAAAGGTCGACATCGCATTTGTGCAGAGCGGGAGTACGGATGCGTTCAGAAGCGAGCCCTTTACCTCCCTCGCCAGCCTCTACAACGAACCGATCTGGGTCTACTACTCCGCCGCAGCTGGGGAACTGCACAACCTGAGCGAACTCAAGGGAAAACGCATCGCCGTCGGCGCCGAGGGGAGCGGGACAAAGGCCCTCGCGCTCACGCTGCTGGGGGCGAACGGCATCACCTCGGAGAACAGTACCTTCCTTTCCCTCGGAAACGACGCGGGGGCCCAGGCGCTCTTTGACGGCGACGCCGATGCGCTTTTTAGCATCATCGGCGCCTTCGCGCCGCTGACGAAGACGCTGCTGCTCGATCCGAAGATCAAACTGCTCGACTTCACCCGGACCCACGCCTATACCGTCCGCTACCCCTTTCTCAATGCCGTCACGCTGGATGAAGGGGTCATGGACCTTGAACACAACCTCCCCGCAACGACCAAGCATCTCATCGCCGCGACAGCGACGCTGGTCAGCCGCGACGATCTCCATCCCGATCTTATCCGGCTGGTGCTGCGCGCGGCCCAAAAGGTCCACGGCGGTGCGGGTGTCTTCCGCAAAGAGGGCGAGTTCCCCGGCACCGCCCGCCTGGAGTTCCCCATCAACGCCGATGCGGAGGTCTATCTGCGCGACGGCGAAAGCTGGCTGGAGAGCCTCTTCCCCTTCTGGATCGCCTCGATCATCAAGCGGCTGATGCTGCTTTTTATCCCGGTCATCGCCCTGATGATCCCGCTGGTGAAACTCTTCCTGCCGCTCGTGAGCTGGCGTAGCCGCTCCAAGATCTACCGCTGGTACAGAACGCTCAATGCGATCGAAGATGAGATGGACAGCTATGACGCGCCGCAGCGGCGCGAAGCGGTCATGAAACTCGAACAGGCACTGCAGAAAATACAGAAAGTCGACGTACCGCTCTCCTATCGCCGGGAGTATTACGACCTGATCCAGCACTTCGAGCTGATCCTGGGCAAGCTCCGCGCGCAGCGCTAGGAGAGACTATACCCCTTTGTTCGCGTCCCAGATGCGGATATGAAGGCGGTCGCTGTAGGTGTAGCCGCGGGCCTTGCAGAAATCGATGACGGCTTCGGTGTTGGCTTCGATCTCGGCGCGGCTGCCGCCCATCGGCATGCAGTAGACCTGAAGCTGCGGCGCATGGGCGACGATTTCATCGATCTCGTGCTCCATATTCTCGCCGATGGAGCCACGGTCGATCGTAAACTTGAAGTAGGCCTCTTTCGCCTGCTGCGCAATAGGGACGAAGGCGTTTGGGCGTACCCGTTTCTCAAATGGTTCACCGCTGTTGGAGAGCTTGACGGAGAGGGCGAAGACGCAGTCGCGGTAGACCGGAAAGCGCTCGAAATCGACGGGCATGGCGCCGTTGGTCTCGAAGGTGACGCGGTGCCCCCGGTCGACGAGGTGGCGCACAAAGGCGGTAAAGACCTCGTTTTCCGCATAGATCAGCGGCTCCCCGCCGGTCATGACGACGTCGACCTGCGGCGGAAGGGTATACCCGTTCATGATCGTAATGAGCTCGTCCATATGCTCGATGCAGAGCCACTGGGCACCGAAATGCTGCTTGTTGACGGCATAGACGGTATCGCAACCCGTGACCGTCACCCCGTTCGCGGCGGTCTCGCTGCAGGCGAACCCCTCGCAGCGCATATTGCAGCCGCCGAAACGGAAAAAGAGCGACGGCACGCCCGTATAGCGTCCCTCGCCCTGGATGGAGTAGAAGTGTTCGACCAGGTAGAGCATCAGCCCCCCGTTTCGTAAAAGGCGCGCTTGGAGTGCTCGCCGTCCGGATCGCTCCAGCGGTTCTTCTCCGGTTTGTTCTTGACAACCTCTTTGAGGATCAGGGCCGCCATTTTGATGTCGCCCCGCTTGACGGCGTCCTTGATGCTCATCGCCTCGTCAAAGTAGAGGCATGGGATCAGCTGTCCCTCGGCGGTGAGGCGGATACGGTTGCACTTTTTGCAGAAATCGTCCTTGTGCGGTTCGATGATGCCGAACTCGTAGCCATCGCCGAGCTTGTAGTAGTGCGACGGGGAGTGGCCGTCGAAGCCCTCGTCCTCGTAGCTGTAGCGGCTGCCGATGATGCTGAGCAGCTCCTCGCTGTCAAGCCCCTTGACTTCATCATGGGCGTGAACATTTTCCATGTACTCGATGAAGCGCACGACCATTCCCCGCTCTTTGCAGTACTCGAGGATGTCGAGGACCTCGCCGTCGTTGACGCCCTTCATCGGCACCATATTCACCTTGACCTTGAGGCCGACTTTGAGCGCCTCTTCGATGCCCGCGAGGACCGGTCCCAGAACGTCTTTCTGGGCGATCTTCTCCGCCACCTCCGGTTTGAGCGAATCGACGGAGACGTTCAGGCGGCGCAGCCCGGCGTCGTAGAGCCGCTGCGCCGCCCCCTTGAGCAAAAATGCGTTGGTCGTCATCGCCAGGTCGACATCGGGCTTGTAGTCATGAATCATCTTGATGAAGACGTCGAGGTCTTCGCGCAGGAGCGGTTCGCCCCCCGTGATACGGATCTTCTTCACACCTTCGTCGATGGCCACCTTGATAAAGGCGAAAAGCTCCTCGAAACTGAGCAGTTTCTCTTTGGGGACCCAGGAGAAGGGTTTTTCCGGCATACAGTACTGACAGCGGAAATTGCAGCGCTCCGTTACCGAAACGCGGAGATAATCAACGGTCCTGTCAAACTTGTCTACCAGCAATGCCTACTCTTTTTCAAGGGACGTCCGAATCGCTCGGGGTGTGCCTCATATTTTGTTGTGTGGAAAGGTATCCTATCCATTAGAAAAGTGAAATTATAGCGGGAAGTTGATTGGAAAGGGTTGAGATGGGTTAAGTAACCGGGTGCGGCAGGGCCGCGGGCCCCGAGTTAGTGCAGATCTTTCCAGATCTCTTTTTTCCAGAGATAGGATGCCGCCGCGAAGACGAGCAGGAAGATCATCACCTTGATACCGACGCTGTCGCGTTCGGCATGCTTCGGATCGCCCGCCTCTACGAGGTACTCGATCACCTTCTCCGCCCCGTCTTTGCTCACACCGACCCGCGGCATCGCCGTGCCGTGGAGCAGGTTCTGCGGGTTCTCGATAAAGGTCGAGATGTAGTGTTCGCCGCGGGAACGGATGTACATGGAGAGATCCGGCGGGAGTTTACCCATGTAGCCCATCAGGTTCGCGTTGTAATCCTCGACCTGTGTCAGGAAGACCAGCTCGTCGCGCTTTTTCCTGAAGACCGGTTTCTCGCCGATCTGCGTCCACTTCTCGTACTTGACGGCGTGACAGCGGCCGCAGGCCGTATCGAATGCCTGCTTCGGCGTAATCTGGTCCGGTTTCGGCGCGATGGACTGCAGGTAGGCGACCATATCGGCGACCTCCTGGTCGATGTCCCCGCCGGCACCGTAGAAGGCGACCATCGGGTGCATCTTGCCGCTCTCAGGCGTGAACTTGTGCTCGACCATCAGCGCCTGCGTCGGGTTCTTGATCAGCGCCGCGAGGAACTTGGCAGCGTAAATACCGCCCGCGTTGCTCAGGTCCGGCGGGTTGACGCCGTAAGCCGCACTATTGTCGACCGGTGACATTGCCGCCGGGAAGCCCGCGGCTTCAATGCTGTGACAGCCGATACAGCCGCCTGCACCCATGACCAGCTCCTGGCCGCGGGTCGCATCGCCCGTTTTCTCAAGCGGCGGAAGATCATCATAGGAGAACCCTTCGCTCTCAACATGCGCATGCATCTGCGAATGGGCAAAAGGTTCGACCAACCAGTAAGTCACCAGGGTAAAGAAGATGACAACAGCTAAAATTTTAAATTCTTTCATCTACTTCTCCTTATACCCGTTTTTCATTTCTTGTGATGAACGGCAGGATCACCCACAGGGCGATAAATGCATATGCCGCTACTTTACCGATAAGGCTGTAGACGCCGACCGGCGGCAGCTTGCCCATCGCGGTCAGGACGATCAGGTCGATAACCATTGCCCAGAACCAGAAGAAGAAGAGGCCGCGGCGGCTTGCCGGCACGGCGTTCGGACTGCGGTCGAACCACGGCAGCAGGAAGAAGATCACCTGTGCAAAGCCGAAGGCGACGAGGCCCGGATCTTTCGGGAACGGACGCAGGATCTCATAGCTCCAGAGGAAGTACCACTCCGGATAGATGTGCGGCGGCGTCTTCAATCCGTCAGCCGGGTCGAAGTTGATCGGGTCCATCGCGAAACCGAAGTGCCAGAAGACCAGGTAGAAGAAGAAGATCAGGTAGATGCTCACGACGAACATATCCTTGGAAAGGAAGTCGTTCGCGAAGGCGATGACCTTGGACTCTTTCTTGTTGCCGGCTTTGTATTTGGCCGCTTCTTCCTCGAAATCGAACTCTTCGCCGTCCTGGTTATTGACGTGCGGGATGCGCAGGGCACCGAAGTGCAGACCGATGACCCCCAGGATCGCCAGCGGGATCAGCAGGACGTGCAGCATAAAGAAGCGGTCCAGGAAGGCCTGACCCGGGACGTAGTCACCGCGGATCCACTCAACAAGCCCGTTGAACTCCAGCGAACCGAGGCTGAAGAGGTTGGTAATAACCATCCCCGCCCAGTAGCTCATCTGGCCCCACGGCAGCATGTAACCGCTGAACGCTTCGGCGGAGAACGCCACGAACAGGAGCATACCGGAGATCCAGATCATCTCGCGGCCTTTTTTGTACGAACCGTAGTAGATCCCCGTCAGCATGTGGATATAGATGATCAAAAAGACGACGGAGGCCGCAACGGCATGTACGTGGCGCCAGAGCCAGCCGAAATCCACTTCGCGCATGATCGTATAGTTGACACTGTCAAAGGCTGTGTCGACGTTTGGCTGATAGTACATCAGCAGGAAAATCCCTGAAACGAGAAGGATGCCGAACGTAAACGCCAGAACCATCCCCATTGCCCAAAGAAAATTGATGTTTTTCGGAATCCAATACTCTTTTGAGAGTACGCGCTGCAGCGTATCGATCGCCAGGCGCTGGTTCAACCAGTCATGAACGCTGGTTGCTTTGGTAAAATGTGCCATTTCTCCCCCTCACTTATGCCAGCACGCCGGCTTCTTTCATTTTGCGATACGCTTCGCCCTCTTCACCCAGTACGACCGTGTTGCCCTTCACGTTAAAGGGCGGGATCACCATCGGACTCGGCGGCGGAGCTTTCGTCTCGATACCGCTGCTGTCGAACTCACCCCCGTGGCAGGCACATTTGAAGTCCAGTTTCGCTTCGCGGTAAGCCGGGATACATCCCAGGTGCGTACACAGCCCGATACAGATAAGGAAGCTATCCCCGTTCACGACGATATCGCGTGCCGTCTGCTCCGCGCTTTGCTTGGCGACCATCTCCGGTGTCTTTTTCAGTACGAAGATCGGCTTTCCGCGCCATTTTTCGACCATCAGCTTATTCGGTTCAGCTGCGCTCAGATCGATTGTCGTAAAACCCGCGGCTTTGACGCTCGGAAGCGGGTCCCACGATTTTTTCATGGCATAAAGTGCTCCGACGGCGCCGACACCGGCCACCGCACCGAAGACTTTACCCATAAAACCCCTACGGCTTTGCTCCATAGTTATGTCCTCTCTTATAAAATATTTCGCTCTATCTTATATAAAATAGGATTAAGTCAATATAAATCTAGATTTTGTTTAAGAAAGGTTGCCAGTTTTTCGCTATTTTTGGGGCATGCGTGATAGGTATGTGATTGCATTTTATTTAATGCTTCGGATAATGCAGACTTATTAAAACCATGAATAACGGGAATGGTGAGTGATTCAAAAAGCGGAATGAAATCGGTCGGGTAGTCTTCCCGCTGCAGGTAGATCGGTTTGCCGCCGGCGGCCAGATGCTCCAGTACTGCCTGCGGCGAGGACGTTACCAGACATTCGCTACCGGCGATCACGGCATCGTACGCCTCTTCGTCATGCAGCGCCGTGAAACTGCCCTTGAGTTTCTCGCCGTAGCCGTAGAACCAGTAGAACCCTTCCAGCAGCTCCAGCTCCAGCCCCGCGAAGGTTGCAGCGTTCGCCGCAAGGTCCTCTTCATAATCATCGTCGCCGAAGAAGAAAGCCCGCTTGATCGTTTTGGGCTTTTCTTCGAACCAGGCGTCGTCCACCGCGACCCCCTTGAAAACCCCTTCGCCTTCGAGATAGGGGGAGATAAGAAGTTCATCGGGATGCTTCTGTTCGTTGGGATCGTCGCTGATGCGGATAAAGGTCGAGAAGTAGCGGGTCATGTCATCGAGCATCACCGGATTGATCTCGGCGGAGTCAAAGATGATCTTGTCCCCGTTGTTTGCGATCTGGGGGATGTTGCGCACGACGTCAACACCGACGGCACGCTTGATGCCGTGTTCGCGGGCCATCGAGGCGATGCGGAAATCGGAGCTCAGCAGGGTGATGTCGACGTCGCCCAGCGCGCGGATGATCGTCGCGGCGCGGCGGAAACGGTCCAGGCCGATGCGGTGCCCGGTATGCACATAGTAAAAGAGTCTCATCCTGCCGCCTTTTTCTGCGCCATTTTGATATAGATGTGCAGGATCTCGATCGCTGCCGGCGTCACCCCGCTGATCTGCGAGGCCGCCTGCAGGGTCGGCGGGTTGAAGGTCTTGAGCTTTTCGACGATCTCGTTGGAGAGCCCTTTGACGGAAGCGAAATCGAACCCTTCCGGGATCTTGATGCTGATGTTCTTCTTCATCTTCTCGATCTCGTCAAGCTGCTTCTCGACGTAGCGGGCGTACTTCGCGTCGATCATGATCTGCTCCTGGATATACGGATCGTACTTGGAGAGTTCCGGCAGAAGTTTCAGCATCTTCTCACGGGTGAAGCTCTTGCGGGCGATAAGCTGCTGCGCGCTGATCTTGTCGGTCACGCGCTCTTCGCCGATACTCTCGAGAAAGGCAAGGAACTCTTTGTTCGGAGTATATTCCGTCGCGTTGATGAGCGCTGCTCCCTCTTCGATCTGCAGCCGTTTCGCCTCGAACTTCTCAAAGGTAGCATCGTCGATGAGTCCCGCATCGTGGCCGTATTTGCCCAGGCGGATGTCCGCCGTCTCTTCGCGCAGCAGCAGGCGGTACTCGGCGCGGGAGGTGAACATGCGGTAGGGCTCTTTGGTCCCCTTGGTGACCAAGTCGTCGATCAGAACGCCGATGTAAGCTTCGTCGCGGCCCAGCACCAGCGGCTCCCGTCCGTCCAGGGAGAGCGCAGCGTTGATCCCGGCCATCAGCCCCTGGGCCGCCGCTTCTTCGTAGCCCGTCGTGCCGTTGATCTGCCCGGCGAGGAAAAGGTGGTGCACCTTTTTCGTCTCCAGGGAGTGCTTCAGCTCCGTCGGGTCAACGTAATCGTACTCGATGGCGTAGCCGTAGCGGACGATCTTCGCGTTCTCCATGCCGCGCACGGAGTGGACCATCGCCTGCTGCACATCCGGCGGAAGCGACGTGCTCATCCCGTTGATGTAGCACTCGGTGTTCTCCTCGGTCTGCGGCTCGATAAAAAGGTGGTGACGATCTTTGTCCCGGAAACGATTGATCTTATCCTCGATGCTGGGGCAGTAGCGGGGGCCTATACCCTCGATCTGGCCGGTGAAGAGCGGGGCGCGGTGGAAGTTGCCTTCGATGATGCCGTGCGTATCCTCATTCGTGTAGGCGATGTAACAGGGGAGCTGCTGCTTCGTTTCGGCGAACGTCTCGCGGTCGGTGCGGAAACTGAAGGGGCTCGGCAGTTCGTCGCCGGGCTGCTGCTCCATCACCGAGAAATCGATCGTCTTGGAGTCGACGCGGGGGCAGGTCCCCGTTTTGAGGCGACCGACCTTGAGGCCGAGAGCGCGGAGCGAATCGGAGAGATTCTCCGCCGAGAACTCCCCGAAGCGGCCGGCGGTCTGTTTGACCTCGCCGATATGCACGACCCCTTTGAGAAAGGTCCCCGTCGTGAGAATGACACGTTTGGCGCGGTACTCGTTGAGCAGGTTCGTACGTACCCCCGTTACCGTCTGCTCTTCATAAAGCAGCCCTTCGACGGTCTCCTGCAGCAGGTCGAGGTTCGGGGTGTTCAAAATGACGTTGCGCGCGGCGATGCGGTACTTGTCCATATCGATCTGCGCCCGGCTGCCGCGCACGGCGGGACCTTTGGCGGCATTGAGGATGCGGTACTGGATCCCCGCCTCGTCGGTGAGCAGTCCCATTTCGCCGCCGAGGGCGTCGAGTTCTCTGACCAAATGCCCCTTTGCCAGTCCGCCGACGGCCGGGTTGCATGACGTCGCCCCTACCTGTTCGGCCAGCATGGAGACCAGCAGGGTCTTCTTGCCCATCCGTGCCGCCGCGAGGGAGGCTTCGATGCCCGCATGCCCGCCGCCGACGACGATAATATCGTATTCCAACACGTCTCTCTCCGCTATTCAGGTCTTTTCGACCTTTTAATAAATGGAATTATAGCGACTTCGGAGCCGATACCTCTGCCTAGCCGCTTCGTTTAAAACTAAATTGAGGATTGATCGGGTATAATGCGGGTCTTCAAAAAATGTAGACAGGTGGCCGAGCGGTTGAAGGCGCACGCCTGGAACGCGTGTAAGTGTAACAGCTTCGAGGGTTCGAATCCCTTCCTGTCTGCCATATCCATCACCTCTTTATTTCATCCGCTTTGAACACATCATCACTATAGAAGCATTTGACACCCTTCGGCATCCCTGCAACGGCATTGGCCTTCAGAGAATTTACTCCTCTTCGTCTTCCGAAGCATCCCGCGTCGGTTTATGCGTCTTCAGCCACGCCTCGATCATATCGCGTTCCCGGTCCGTATACCCTCTTTTTTCATTGGGAAGCGCCTCATCGGACTCCTCTTTTGCGGGTCTCCTTTTCCGCGGTACCGCATCATCGTCGTCATCATAGGGAGCAGCGTTCTCCCTGCCGGCCGAAGCATCATCGTCATCATACTTCATCGTATTCCTCCGAGACTATATGTAGCAATCATAATCTATTTCGAATGAGGAAACAAGAGCAAATTAATGCCGTTCGGCGCGGGAATGAAAACGGAAAGAACCGGCCGCCGGCCGGGAAGAAGAAGTCTGCTACAGTTTACACATCTTCCAAAGTGTCGAGGTAGCGGTGCCGCCGGAGAGTTCGATGGTCGCGATGCAGTTCGCGTCGGCGCCCTCGAGGTATTGAAAGACGAGATAGCGGATCCCTGCGATCTCCATGATTTTACCGTCCGCACTGACGCCCCACTCGCCGCCGCTGCCGGTCGATATGGTCCCGTTTTCGCTGAAATAAAGCGTCTCTGAGGGCGCCGTGTTGCCCGAATAGCCCGAAATCGTCCATGTCCCTACAACCACGAAGTTGTAGTTGAGCAGGTTCCCGAACTTGACCGTCGGGCCGTAATAGTAGCCCGACGTCGACACATTGGCATCCTGGTTCTGCAGCGTTTCATGGCAGAGCTTCAGGGTCTGGCCGTTGTCGGTCACCTCGTAGCAGTTCGGCTGCCCCTGATACCCCTGTCCCGTAGAGGTGTACTGGTGAGTCACCCCGTCGTAATTGCCGACGGAGAGCGGGTTCCCGGTCGCGGCGACACCCCACTCCCAGTAGCTGTTGTAGCCGTCGGACCTGTTTTGCTGAAAACCGAACCCGTCCGGCTGAAAGCTGTATCCGTACTGGTAACGGTCATAAAAGACGATGCCGTCGGTGCGGTCCGTGTTGCTCTGGGAGTAGATGCTCCACACGTCCTCGGCTACCGTCTCCCCCGTCGCGCTCGGGAAGAGGACGCTATCGCCGTAGCATCCGAATGCGTTTTCGGAGTAGGAACCCGCCGGGCAGTTGTTTGCCGGCGTCGTCGGCAGGTCGATGGTATTGTTATCCTGCGTCTGCACATCTTCGACCGGTCCGCATCCGCCCAGCAAGGCAAAAAGCGCCGCTGCTGCCATGATCAAGGTATGTCGTTTCTTCATACTTCCATTATACCCTTTGAAGTTAAACTCCTTATGGCTTTCGCGAACTCACAGCCGACTTTCTCTATAATGTCCCCAAAAACCGACGGTGCCCCGGAAAAGGAGTCGTATTGCCCAAAATCAGCAAAGCCATCGCCAACCTCGATGACAGCGAACTGGGCGATAACCTTCTCTACTACGACTACCACGTCAAGCACCTGCTCTCCCTCGTCAAAAAGGGGCTCGGTCCCGACAGCGACGCCTTCATGAGCGCGTACCGCTCCTTCGAAGGGGAAGTCTTCGAAAACTACGCCTACGAGATGCTGCTGCGCTACGCCAAACAGCACAAATTCATCAAGAAATTCATCGTCAAAGGGCCCCACAAACAACGTACGAAGGCCCAGCCGAACGCCCTCTCCGTCAACTGGAAGGGACAGATCGTCTACCGGATCAAGCGCAACGAGATCGGCGAATTCGACGCGATGTTCTTTACGGAGAAAGAGCTCTACTTCGTCGAGATGACCCTGGTGGGCTCGGTAACGAACCTGCGCAAGCGCATGCGGAAAAAACGGGCGCTGCTGCAGACCCTCTTCCCCCACTACGACATCAAGGCCCTCCTGGTCCTCAACGAAGGGGTGACGGGGCTCAGCACCCTGCCCGATTATGCGACGGCATGGGTCACCAAACCCTACAGCGCCGCGAGCGTATTCGAATGGCTGAAGCAGGAGAAACGGCCGCGCCGCAAGCCCTTCAAACGCATCAGCGGATCGCAGATCGTCGGAACGGAA
This sequence comes from Sulfurimonas sp. HSL3-1, assembly GCF_039645995.1. NCBI lineage: Bacteria > Pseudomonadati > Campylobacterota > Epsilonproteobacteria > Campylobacterales > Sulfurimonadaceae > Sulfurimonas > Sulfurimonas diazotrophicus. The sequence continues at coordinate 350,342 of NZ_CP147920.1, read as the reverse complement.
GATCTTAAAATCCACCCGTTCCGCTACTACAACACCCTGGGGTGGGTACTGAACAAGACGCGGATCAAGAACGGAGTGATCAATACCCAGTTCCTCTTTTCCAACACCGTGCAGCGCTACCACGACCTTTTCGTCAAAATGTATATCGGCTATATGGAGCCCGACGCCTTCAAAGAGCGCTTCCCCGGCATCGCCAACCCGAACGATGCCCGGGCCTACATCGCGGTCGAAAAAGAGCACACCGGCGGCTATATCCTCAACTTTTTTCTCTCCCACAGCCGCAAGAACCTGGAGCTGATCACCGAGCGCAACGGCCGTCCCCACTCCGTCAAGAAAGATCCCTACGGCGTCACCGTAACGGAAATCGCCTATATCAGCAACGTCATCAAGCCTCACCATGCCATGAGCAGTGCCCAGGTCGATACGGTGATCCGGAAACTCTCCAAACACCACGTGACGGAGTAGGCTAGGCCGGATCGCGCCCGCCGTACACGATGCGGTTCCGTCCTGATTTCTTCGCCCTGTAAAGCGCCTCGTCCGCCGCGGAAATACATTTGGAAATGCTGTCCGCAGGCCCCGGCACCAGCGAACAGTAGCCGAAACTGAGGCTGACGCCGCGCACCGCTTCCGCCGGGGAAGGCAGTTCTGACATATTCCACACTTTCTCCTGCAGGCGTTTGACCAGGGCCAAGGCATCTTCATGCCCCGTATTGAAAAGGATGATGGCAAACTCTTCGCCGCCGTAACGCGCCACCAGATCCGACGCGCGCTTGATCTCGCTGCCGAGGATTTCGGCAATCGTATGGATCACGACATCGCCGGCAGGGTGCCCGTAAGTGTCGTTGACCCGTTTGAAATTGTCAATGTCGCAAATAATGAGCGAAAGCGGGAGATGTTCGCGTACGCAGATCGACCAGTGCTCCGTCAGGTGCTCCTGAAACGAACGCCGGTTCGCGATGCCGGTCAGGACATCCAGGCGGCTCAGGGCCTTCAAGCGCTCGTTCGCCGATTTGAGGGCTGCCTCCGCCGCCTTGCGGATGCGGATCTCCTCCTGAAGCTGCGTATTGGTCCAGCTCAATTCGTCCGTGCGCTCCCGCACCTTTTCATCCAGGTGCCGGTTGAGTTCATCGAGCTCGGATGTGTAGTGGCGGATACGTTCAAACATCTGCTGCATCGACTCCTCGATCATCCGCACCTCTTCACAACACGCCTCGGGCATCGTACTCATATCGTCGGTTTTGGGATCGAAATTCTGGATCCACTCCAGCAGTACATAGAGCGGCCGTATCGCAAAATGCAAAATGACGATCAGCAGCATCAAAAGCGCTCCTGCGACCAACACAAAACTGACGATAAACGTCCGGTGTTCATGCTCCGTCATCTGCAGCACCCGGCTGGCAAAGACGAATGTCACCTCGCCCAGTGCGCTTCCGCCCTGCGGGTCCGGTAGCACTTTTTGCAGACGGATCTCGGGACCTTCCGGCGGTTGCCGCACCTGCGCGTCGATCGTTCCCGCCTGCTCCGTCCGAAGAACAATACGCACCAGGTCCGGATTCTGCTCAACCAGCTCCATCATATACTGCCGGTTCTCCTCCCGCAGCTCAAATGCCGTGTTCACCGCCAGGACGGGAAGTACCGTGTCGGCGACGGTCTCGTACTTACTCTGTTCGGCGGCGTTGAGAATGACTTTGAGCTTGACTTCGTACTGGTACTGCACCAGCAAGAAGAGTACCAGGGCAAAGACGACTACCGTGCCGAGGATGCGGACACGAACGCTGATCGACGCTTTCATCGTTTCCCCCTCGGCGGCTCCAGGAGTTTGGAGATGCGTTTGAGCCCGCTGCTGAAGTGTATCCCCGCCTCCTTCGCCTGCGACAGGTTGAGGTAGGGACGCACGCTCCGACCCACGTGCAGCGAGATGAGTACCCCATCTTCAAGGTAGCGGTTCTCATAGGAGACCGTCAATTTGCGCTTCGCGGTCGCAAACGAGACGGCACGACGGATGTTGGGTTCTTCCGCGTTGAGCAGGAAAAGGAGTTCGCTGCGCGCACAGCGTTGCTCCAGACTTCCGTACCGGCTCTTGACGATCCAGATCCGCTCGCCTTTCCACCCGTCGGGATAGGCGGTGCGGACCATGCTGGCGAAGGCATCGGCCACCTCTCCTTCTCCCTCGTCGTACACGACGCAGATCGCCAGGCGGCCTTCCACGTTATTCGTCACCCCCGTACTCATCCTCAAAAAACGCGGTACCAACTTCGCCTGGGTCTCGAGCAGCACCGGTTCATACTGGTATGCCGCCAGGGCCAGCGGCAGCAACAATACAAAGATGCCTACCCGTTTCAAAACCGGTACTCTGCCGTGATCAGAAAGTTTCTGCCTTCCCGGGGAAGCCCCCCGGGGTGGCGGGAGTAGTAGCTGGGATAATGCACATCGGCATCGGTGAGGTTTTTCATACTGATCATCAGGCTCCAGTGCGCCGGGCTGACATAGGCCAGCGTCGTATCCAGCGTCAGGTAGGGCGAAAGGTTCGACGACCCTGCCCGTGCCTCAAACTCGCGGTTATAGGGACGTTCTCCGATGTATTTGGCCAAAAGGGAGAGCGAAAAGAGCGGCGTCATGTAGTGGACGTAATACCCCTTCGTCATCCAGAGCGCCGCCGTCGGCATCAGCTGTTCGATCCCGCTCCCGGCCGTCTGGTAGGTCGTATGGGTATACGAGAGGCTCAGGTTCAAATGGTCCTGGGCCAGCAACATCGCATCGTATGCCATTTCAAACCCAGCAGAGGTGCGCGACGGCCAGTTCCTGTAGCCGCCTTCGGCCGGTTTGTCATCAATATCGAGGACATCGCGTTGCAGCGCATAATAGCTGTTGAGCTGCAGACGTTGACCGGTGTCCTGTTTAAAGATGGCGATCGCTTCGAAGGTCTCCGTCGTCTCCGCGGTGAGCGACGGATTCCCGGCACGGGTGCCGTCGCCGGGACCGTAATCCACCGAGTACTGCTCCACCCAGGAGGGGACACGGAACGCATGGCCGTAATTGAGCTTGAACTGCCAGCGGTCATCCGGTGTATAGAGGGCGCCGACCTGCAGGCTCGGGTAGAAGCGTTTCTCCTTGGCATAATAGTCCCCCCGTGCGGCGAGCAGCAGGCCGAACTTCCTGCTGACGTCCCAGTCATCACGCAGGTAGAGGGCAAGGTTGTCGCGCCGCAACCCCTCTTCAACGAGAGGACGGTCACCGTAGGGGGTAAGCGTATCGCTGATCTCGTTGCTGCGCTCCGCGATGCGCTGCCACAGTACACCGGCTTCGATGGCGTTCCCCTCTACGGCCCTGCTCTTCAGACGGCTTTCGACCCGGAACCTGTCCTCGCTTTCGTTCACGCTGAAGCGGTAGGGGATCCACACCCCCGCCGCAGAGTCGTGATAATAATCCTGTGCCTCGACATCAAGATCGTAGTAACTGTATGCGAGCGTCGTATGCAGCGTCGTGGCACTGCCCACCGGCGCTTCGTACCCCCCTTCGGCAAAAAAGTAGCGCTCGATATTGCGGGGATCGGTGTCAAGCTCCAGACGTTCGTTCCACCCGTAATAGTTCCCGCTTTCTCTGCTTTTCAGTCGGCTCTTCAGGCTCCATCCCCGGTGCTGTAAGCTCATCCCGACACTGTAATCGTTCAGACGCTCATTGCTTTCGGAGGCGCGAAGAAACGGGACGGCCCCCGTCCCAGGATCATAGATATAGTCCGGTACAAAGTCGTCACCGGCATAGAGAAATTTGTCCGAACGCTGCAGGTAGACATCCGCCTGCAGCGACGTCTCCGCCCCCAGTGGCGCGAAGATACGTCCGCCGCCCATACGGTAGGCATAACTCCCCCCACCGAAAAAGAGGCCGCTGCCGTCCGCTTCACTGTGGCGCGTCGTCACGCTGATCACCCCGTTGAAAGCCCCGCTGCCGAAATAGGCGGATGCCGGTCCACGAAGCACTTCGATCCGCTCGATGATTCCCACCGGCAGCTCCAAGAAGGTGGCGGTGTTCGACAGAAAAGCGGTTTCAATGGGAACGCCGTCGAGGACCAGGCGCGTTTTGTCGAAGGTAAAGGTATTGGGATTGTCAAGCCCCCGCACGATCACTTTTTTCACCCCGAACTGGCTGATACTCGTCTCAACGCCGGGCATGATCGAAAGAGCCTCGAAGAGCGTGTTCAGCCCGAGTCGGAACAGTTGATCATGTTCGAGAACCGAGACGACAGAGGTGGTGTAGTCGAGGTTCAACCCCGCCGATGCAACCCCGCGGTTCGCTTCTTCCAGCAAAGCCGCCAGATCATCGCTGCCTGTCCCGGAAGCCATAAGCATCAGGGGGAAGGCACATCCCAACACTGTTCCCAGTTTCACGTAACACCCTGAATCCGATATAACATAATCCTATACTATAGGAGAACGTCTGAGGGGATTGTTAAATTCTGCGACTATATCTAGAGCGTATTAAAGGCCCGGTCGCCGGCGTCGCCCAGGCCCGGAAGAATGAATTTGTCCGCACTCAGGCCTCTGTCGATCTGCGCAATGAAGAGGGCCAGCTCCGGATGTGTAGCCGTGACCTTCTCCACCCCTTCGGGGGAAGCGATGATATGCAGCGACGTGATCCGTGCGGGCTCCTTTTGGCGCAGCAGCGTCACGGCATCATTAAGTGAACCGCCCGTCGCGACCATCGGATCGACGATCACGACATGCCTGCCGCGGCATTCGGGCACGCGGTCGTAATAGAGCTTCGCTTCATGCGTCGTCTCATCCCGTTTCATCGCCAGGAAACCGACCGAGGCCTTTGGGAAAAGATCCATGACGGCATCGAGCATCGGCAGCCCCGCGCGCAGGATTGTCACGAAAACGATCTCCGATTCATCCGCCAGAGCATACGTGTTCTCTCCCTGCCAGGTTCGAAGCGGCACGGGCTTCAGATCATCCTCCCCCAGTGCCGCATCCACCAGCAGCAGCGTCAGCTGTTTTACCAGCCGGCGAAACTCTTCTGCGTCAGTTGTCCCGTCACGCAGCCGGTTGATGAGATGGGTTGTCAAAGGGGAATGGAGTGCATGGGTCATGGAAGCTCCTCGAAAGAAGAATCATCAATTGTACAGAAGATTATCTAAAAGGGAAAAAAGAGAATCGGGGCCGCAGCCCCGGAAGATTACAGCGCCGCTTTGGCCTGTGCGACGACGGCAGAGAAAGCCGCTGCGTCGTTCATCGCCATGTCGGCAAGAATTTTACGGTCAAGCTCGATGCCTGCTTTTTTCAGACCGTTCATGAACGTAGAGTAGTTCATATCGTTAAGGCGGCATGCCGCATTGATACGAACGATCCACAGTTTGCGGAAATCGCGTTTCTTCTGCTTGCGGTCACGGTAAGCATAGACGAGGCTGCGCTCGAGCTGCTCTTTCGCTTTGCGGAAGTGTTTGCGGCGACCGCTGTAGAAACCGCGTGCAAGTTTCAGTACTTTTTTGTGACGACGGCGTCTGACGACACCCGTTTTTACTCTTGGCATATTCTTTTCCTTTCTTTACCCGTTCATCTGTTTCACTGTTCCGGGTGCCGCTGTGCGGACTTGCCCAGCCTGAGCTGGAGAGTTAGCTGTTGGACCGCTTACGCGATCATTTCTTTGACGGCTTTGGCATCTGTGTTTGTCAGATACTTCGGCGTGTTCTGCTTACGGCGTGTACCGGCATCCTGTTTTGTCAGGATGTGGCTGCGAAACGCTGTACCGCGTTTGACTTTGCCGCTTTTTTTGACCTTGAAACGCTTGACAGCGCCCTTGACCGATTTCATCTTTGGCATCGTGCATCCTTTCTGTAATCTCGACATTTACACCTGCAGGTATAAAATGAGGACGCGATTATAGCGTAAAAAACGTTAAATTGGAATAGCGTGTCTGGAAGATGCCGGCGGATGCCGGCAGCAAGGGAAGGATTATTTCTTCTTGTCGTCTTTTTTCGGCAGGACGAGCATATTGTAGTAGCGCCCTTCCAGGCGCGGCTCTTTGTCCATGACGCCGATATCCTCGACCATCGGCCATACTTTGAGCAGGACATCCTTCGCCGCTTCGGGGTGGGCCATTTCGCGACCGCGCAGAAAGACGCGGAATTTGACGTGCTTGCCCTCTTCGAGGAACTCGCGGGCGTGTTTGACCTTGTAGCCAACGTCGTTCTCGGCGATCTTGACGGAGAGTTTGATCTCCTTGACCTCGATCTTAACCTGCTTCTTCTTCGCCTCTTTTTTCTTCTTCTCTTCTTGGTACTTGAATTTGCCGTAATCCATGATCTTCGCGACCGGCGGTTTTGCCGTCGGGGAGATCAGAACAAGATCAAGTCCGAGCTCGTTTGCTTTGTCCATCGCGACATCTGTCGGGACGATACCCAGTGCTTCTCCGCCGTCTACGACACAGCGTACCTCGTGAGCTCGGATGTCATCGTTCATGATGACGCGGTCTTGTTTTTTACTCAAAAATGTACCTCATTAATTTTCTTCTGGATCAGCGCGATGAACTCCGCTTCGGAGAGATCGTACTGTGTCCGTTCGCGGCGGTCGCGTACCGCCACTTTCTTGTTGGCTACCTCGTCGTCACCGATAACGATGATCATAGGCACCCGTCCTTTTTCCGCCGTACGGACCCGTTTGTTCAGACTTTCGTTCTTGTCGAAGATCTCCGAATCGGCTCCGATGTCCATCAATTTGTCCGACAGCTCCTTCGCATAAGCGTTATGCGTTTCGGCGATCGGAATGATCGCGACCTGCGTCGGCGCGACGAACATCGGGAATTCCCCGGCGTAATGCTCTGTCAATATACCAATAAATCGCTCAAATGAACCTAAAATCGCACGGTGGATCATCACCGGCTGCACCTTGGCGTTGCCTTCGCCCGTGTATTCGAGCTCGAAACGCTCCGGCAGGTTGAAGTCGAGCTGGACCGTTCCGCACTGCCACTCCCGGCCGATCGCATCGGTGATTTTGATGTCGATCTTCGGCCCGTAGAAGGCCCCGCCCCCCTCGTCGATCCCGTAGGTAAGGCTGTTACGGTCCATCGCCGTCTTCAGCGCGTTGGTCGCCGTTTCCCAGATCGCGTCGTCGCCGACGGCCTTCTCCGGCTTGGTTGAGATCATCATCTGGTACTCAAAGCCGAAGGTCTTCATGATCTTGTCGATGAAATCGACGATCTCGATGATCTGTTCCTCGATCTGCTCCGCCGTACAGAAGATGTGCGCATCATCCTGCGTGAACTCCCGGACACGGAAGAGCCCGTGGAGCGCCCCCGTCATCTCGTGGCGGTGGACGACGCCATATTCAAAGTACTTCAGCGGCAGGTCGCGGTAGGAGTGCAAGTCGTGTTCATAGGCCTTGATGTGGCCGACGCAGTTCATCGGCTTGACGCCGAACTCGATCTCGTCGATATTTGTGAAATACATGTTCTCGCCGTAGTTCTGGTAGTGCCCGGAGGTCTTCCAGAGATCCGAACGCAGCATCTCCGGTCCGCGGACCGGCTCGTAACCGCGCTTGCGGTGCGCCTTGAAGAGCAGTCCCTCCAGGCGCGAACGCAGGCGTCCCCCGGCCGGAAGCCAGATCGGGAAGCCCGCGCCGACCTCTTCGCGGAAGGTAAAGAGTTTCATCTCGTTGCCGATCTTGCGGTGGTCGCGTTTTTCCGCCTCCGCCATGCGGTCAAGGTAGGCTTTGAGGGTCTCTTTGTCCGCGAAGGCGACGCCGTAGATACGGGTCAGCATCTCGTTCTTGCTGTCGCCGCCGCGGTAGGCCCCGGCGATCTTCGTCAGTTTGAAGTGACGGATATGGCGCACGCTCGGCAGGTGCGGACCCCGGCAGAGGTCCTCGAAATCGCCCTGTTTGTAGACGGAAACTTTTGTCTCCGGGATACGCTTCAGGACATCGAGTTTCAGCTCGTCGTTGCCGAATTTGTGTTTCGCCTCTTCCATCGAGATCTCATAGCGTTCAATGTCATACTTCTTCTTCGCCAGTCTGAGCATCTCTTTCTCGATATTCTTCAGGTCCGCTTCGCCGATCTCTTCGTCGACTTTGAAGTCGTAATAGAATCCGTCTTTGACGACGGGACCAACGAAAAACTTGGCATTGGTGTAGAGCGAATTGATCGCCTGGGCCATCAGGTGTGCCGTGGAGTGGCGTAGTACTTCCAGGGCGTCATCCGAGTTATCCAGTACGATCGCTTCCCCGCTGATTCCGAGGGCCTCGGCGGTTTGCAAATCAATGATATCGTCGTTGTGTTTGAGTGCAATAGCATCCATCAGTCTCTGTTCCTAACATTCATTTTGTCACGGGACACCCGAAGACGTCCGAAAATATTGGCGTGATTCTAGCGAATTTTCCTATGGAAACTAGTTAAAGGATCGGATAAGGAGCGGGATTTAATATTGTTTGGAAGAATGGTGGCCCCAACAGGACTTGAACCTGTGACCACCACCATGTCAAGGTGGTGCTCTACCAACTGAGCTATGGGACCATCAGTTAAGAGGCCGAAATTATAGCCCCTCATATATTAGAAACTGCTTAAGAATAGCGCATGACCTGTCGCCACTTTCCCCGCATCCTCAAAAGCGTTTGGACAACGGCAGCTATGATATGATTATATATTTACAGCATTAAGGAGCGCAAATGACGGCAATGGAGTTGGAACGGTCGCGCATGTCGGACAACCCCGTTTATGTCAACCCTTTTTTGCTTTTTATTGTCTTGCTCGGTGCCCCCTATGTCTTTTTTCTCGTGCTGCTGGTGCTGGTCACGGGGGAACTTGACATCCTGCTGCTGATCGAAACCGTCTGGCAGGGGGAGTGGAGCGCCTATATGAAGACCTGGGCGATCGGAAGTTTCGTCCTGGCACTGCTCGGGGCGCTCTTTTTCGGCGGCTACCGCACCGAACGCTACCTGCTTCGCAAACGCTCTTCGCGTTCGGTGACGCCGCAGAGAGGAGTGCACCACAGCCACTTCGTGATCGAAGCGGAGCCCGAACCCAAAGACGAGACCCGCTACGCCGATCTCGATGATGCCATGGAGTCGCCGAGACCATGAGCGCCCCCGGCGTCACATCAGCCCCCATCCCCTTCTCGGCCCGGGTCAGGGAACGTGACGCCCTTGCGGCGCGGACCTTCGCACTCGACCCTGATGCGCCCGCCCGGCTGGAAGCGGCCGTCGCGGCTTACCACGGCTGCGCCCACGCCATTGCGTTCGACACCCCCTCCTCCGCACTGGAAGCGCTCCTCGCTCCCCTCAAAGAAGCGACGATCATCACCGACGCCATGGCCCCGTCCCACCGCTCCAGCGCGCTCCGCCGCAGCGGTGTCCGCACGCGCTACGCCGACATCGGTCTTAACGGCGTCCTGATGGCCGCCGCCGTCGAAAAGGCGATCGGTACGGAAACAGACGCCGTGCTCTTCGCGCATTTCGGGGGCATCCGTTCGATCGCTCCGGAGGTTCCGGCCGCACTGACACTGCTCGAGGACGCTACCGGTTCCCTGCTCCCGATGAAGCCCTCCGGCTCCGCCGTCTGGTCACTCGCGCCCCTCATGCCTGAGGGCGTCAGCTCTACCGGCTTTCTGCTCACCGACGACGATGTAATCGCGCAAAGTGCCCGCCTTTTTCGCCGGGGGGGCCGGCAGCCTGGCAGTCTCTGGAACTACGACCTTCCCCTCCGGGGGGCCGACTGCACGCTGGACCTTCTCGCCGCCGCCGTCGCGCTGGAACAGCTGCGGCACCTGGAAACCGCCTGCGAGCGCCGCCGCGAGAACAGTGCGCTGCTGGACGAACAGCTGCACTCCAGTACCCTCTTTGACTGCATGAAGCGCGCCCCCGATGACGCCCCTGAAAGCTACCCCATCCTGCTGACCCCGCAGCTCTACTGTCCGAAAGAGGATATTTATAGCAGCATAAGAGGGAAAGGTATTGAAGCGACCGTCTGCTGCAAACCGCTTTACAAAACGACGGCGTTCAAAGATGAGGGGGTCCGTTTACCGGTGACGGAGGATTTCTACAAGGCCCTGCTGCAGCTCCCCTGCCACCACAGGCTCACTACTGACGAAATCAGGCAGGTCGCCGCGGCCGTGCAAGAAGCGACGGAGAAGTACGCCTACCGGGGCTGCAGCTTCTAAAACGCTTCGACCATCGAACGTGCCAAAACACTCGCAATCGCCATCACCAGGAACATCACATAAAAGAGTCCGGCCGTCAGCAGTGCAAACAGGATCGGGCCGAAAAGGGGGATAAGGAACAGAAGCATCATCGCGATTCCCACGAGCATACCTATTCCCAAAAGTGCCAATCCGAACACGAAGAGAAAACGGAAATACTCCCCTTCTGCCGCTGCTTTCCAAACCGAGGGTAGAAAGACGGAAAAGACCGCCTTGAAAGCGTCGCCGAAGGTGTCGGAGAGAATGACCCGTCCCTGGGCGATGGGATAGACATAAATGATCAGCAACCCGATGAGCAGCACCGGCAGCAGGCTCAGTCCCATCGCCTCCATCAATGCCATCAGCTGGGCCTCATCCGCTATGGTCTCTTCCAGCATCATGGGATCAAACCCCGCAGAGAGTGCCAGGGTCATCCAGATGATGAAAGCGCCCATGCTGATGACAAACCACCCGAGCCATGCTCCGAAAGCCGGTGCCTGGTAGCGGGTCAAAAAGGTGCTGAGCGTCGTCAGGCGGGCCTCGGAAAGGAAGGCGTCGATGGAGGCCGCCTCCGCGAAAGCCCGCCCGACATAGATCTGCACCGACTGGGCGAAAACCCCTACGGCCACCGAGGCTGCCAGACCGACGATCGGGACCAGCTCCAACAGCGTCAGCAGCACAAAAGCCGCCACCGTCATCAGGGCCAGGGTGCGGTTTACAATGATAAACTCCCACCCGAGACGAAATACATTCTTCACCGGTTCGTGTCGGGCCTCATCCATAAGGCGGTTTTCTGTCGTTTCCATCGTTTCCTCTCTCTTGATGTCGGACTATTATACAGAACCGTGCCCCTCAAAGCCCTGCGCCGCTTTCGGGCGAGCGGCAAACTTGCCTCTGCCTTAATCTCGCCATCCGGCTTCGCAGCGTTAAAACTTTTTTCGCTACACTTGCGAACTCAAATCGCCAATACTATATATATAGGAAACTCATTGAAACTGATTATCGTAGAGTCCCCGGCCAAGGCAAGAACCATCAAGAACTTCCTCGGAAAAGGGTACGAAGTCATCGCTTCCAAGGGGCATATCCGCGACCTCCCCAAAAGCCGTTTCGGCATCAAAGTCGACGAGGAAGCACGTACGCTTACTCCCGAATACAGCGTTTCCAAGGAGAATGCGCCCACCGTCAAACAGATCCAGGAACTGGCAAAAAAAGCGGATGAAATCTATATCGCGACCGATGAGGACCGCGAAGGAGAAGCGATCGGATGGCACATTGCCCATGCGATCAAAAAAGATCCGACGTCCCTGCCGCGCATCGTCTTCCACGAGATCACCAAAACCGCCATCGCCCACGCGCTGGAGACGGCCCGGGAGATCGACATGGACCGCGTCAACGCCCAGCAGACCCGCCGTCTGCTCGACCGCATCGTCGGCTACAAGCTCTCTCCGCTGCTGAGCTCCAAGATCCAAAAAGGGCTCTCCGGCGGCCGCGTCCAGTCCTCGACGCTCAAGATCATCGTCGACCGCGAACGGGAGATCAAGGCCTTCACGCCCGAAGAGTACTGGACCATCGATACCGTCTTTGCTCCGGGCATCGACGCGAACCTCTACAGCTACGAGGGTGAAAAACTCGACAAGCTCGCTATCAAGAACCAGGCAATGGCCGAGGCGATGACCGAGCGCATCCGCGGCGAAGCGTTCAGCGTCAATGCGATCGAGACCAAGCAGCGCAAGACCTCCACGCCGCCGCCGTTTATGACCTCGACCCTGCAGCAGACGGCGTCGAGCAAGCTCGGCTTCTCTCCGAAAAAGACGATGATGCTGGCCCAGACTCTCTATGAAGGGGTCAAGACGCCCACCGGCACCTCCGGGGTCATCACCTACATGCGTACGGACTCCCTCAATATGGCCAAAGAGGCCGTCGAAGCGGCCCGCGACACCATCGTAAACACCTACGGGGAGAAGTACCTGCCCAAGAGCCCCAAAGCCTACGGCAAGAAGGCCAAGGGTGCCCAGGAAGCCCACGAGGCGATCCGCCCGACGATGCTCGATTTCACGCCGCAGGTCGCCGCGCAGTACCTCAAACCCGACGAGTTGAAGCTCTACCGCCTCATCTATACCCGCTTCCTTGCCTGCCAGATGACCGACGCCGTGTTCGAACAGCAGTCTATCACCTTCAAAAGCGAAAGCGCCGAGTACCGTGCGACGGGCCGCAAACTCCTCTTTGACGGTTTTTATAAAGTCCTCGGCACCGACGACAAGGACAAACTGCTCCCGACCCTCGAAGAGGGGCAGAGCATCGCCCTCGAGTCGATCGCGCCGACCCAGCACTTTACCGAGCCGCCGTCGCGCTACTCCGAGGCGAGCCTGATCAAGAAGCTCGAAGCCGAAGGGATCGGCCGTCCGTCTACCTATGCGCCGACGATCTCAACACTGCAGGCCCGCAGCTACATCAACATCGAAAAACGCCAGATTGTCCCGACGGAAGTCGCCTTTACCGTCACCGAACTGCTCGAGAAGCACTTCCCGGAGATTGTCGATGCGAACTTCACCGCCAACATGGAGGAGATCCTCGACAAGATTGCCGACGAACACCACGACTGGCAGAGTGTCCTTATCGACTTCTACTTTCCCTTTATGGAGGAGATCACCAAAGGGAAAAAAGAGATCAAGAGTCTCAAGATGGCCGAACCGATCGGCCGCAACTGTCCCGAATGCGGTTCAGAGCTGCTGATGCGCTCGGGCCGCTACGGCAAGTTCATCGCCTGCAGCGGCTTCCCCAAGTGCAAATACACCGAACAGGTCGCCGAAGAGGGGGACGAGGCGAAACCAGCCGCCGAACCAGAAACGACCGACGAGGTGTGCGACAAGTGCGGCAGCCCTATGGTCATCAAAAGCGGCCGCAACGGGAAGTTCCTGGCCTGCAGCGCCTACCCGAAATGCAAGAACACCCGTCCCCTCGAAGCCCCGAAAGAGGCGGCAGTCCCCTGTCCGGACTGCGGGGGCAAGCTGCTCTTCCGCCAGTCGCGCCGCGGCGCCTTCTGGGGATGCGAAAACTACCCCAAGTGCAAGTTCATCTCGAAATTCGAGCCGACGGACAAGAAGTGCGACCAGGAGGGATGCGACGGCGTCCTCGCACGCCGCACCTACCGCGGCAAAGAGGTCTATGAGTGCGTCAAGTGCAAACACCGCACCCCGATCGAGGAAGAGGCGTGAAAATCGGGCTGCTCTCCGATACCCATAAAAAAGTGGAATACTCCCGGCAGGTGATCGACCATCTGCTGGCCGAAGGAGCCGAGTTCCTGATCCACTGCGGCGACATCGTCAAAGAGGAGATGCTCCAGCAGCTCAAAACCTGCGGCAAACGCTACGTTGCCGTCTACGGTAACAACGACCCCCATCTCGCGGCGGTCCATAACCGCTACAGCCTGGTACAGGAGCCCCACTACTTCAAACTGGCAAAGACGAAATTCAAACTGATGCACCTACCGTTTTATATGGCACCCGACGCCCAGATCGTGCTCTTCGGTCATACCCATACTTTCGAGTGCGATTTCAAAAACGGGACGCTCTACCTTAACCCCGGCGAAGCATGCGCGCGCTCCAAACCGGTCTCGGAATGTGCTATGCTTGAGATCACGGATGACACGTTTGGCGTCACCCAGTACAGCCGGCCGCTGGAAGAGGAGACTTTCCACGCCAGACACTTCAGTTTCGAGAGGGAATCGGCATGACCGAGAAGGTTTTTCTGTGCGCTATCAGCAACATCAACAGCGGCACCTGCAGCGAAGACTGCAAGTTCTGCTCGCAGAGTGTACGCTATAAGGCCGATATCGCCCGCTACAAGCAAAAGCCCGTCACAGACATCATCGAAGAGGCCCGCGCAGCCAAAGCCTCCGGCGCCCTGGGCTTCTGCCTGGTCACGGCGCACAAGGGGCTTGACGAACGTACCCTCGATTTCGTCTGCGAAGTCGCCGAGGCCGTCAACGCGGAGGTCCCGGGGCTGCGACTGATCGCCTGTAACGGTACCGCCTCCGTTTCCCAGCTCGAAACTCTCAAGCGATCCGGCATCAAAGCCTACAACCACAACCTCGAAACCTCCCGCGAGTTCTACCCGCAGATCTGCACCACCCACCCCTGGGACGAACGGTTCGAGACCTGCGAAAACGTCAATGCCGTCGGTCTCAAGCTGATCTCCGGCGGTATCTTCGGCCTGGGCGAGAACCAGGAGGACCGCATCAGTATGCTCACCTCCCTGCAGAAACTGAACCCGGTCTCCGTCCCCATCAACTTTTACCACCATAATCCGGCCCTGCCCCTGCGCCCCAACCCCCTCAGCACGGACGAAGCCCTGGAGCTTATTACGCTGACGCGGCAGATGCTGCCCAATGCAGAGCGCATCATGGTCGCGGGCGGACGGGAACTGATGTTCGGGGAACGGCAGCACGAGATTTTTGCCGCCGGCGCCAACTCCATCGTCGTCGGGAACTACCTCACGACCGAAGGTCGCGACCGCAATGCCGACCTCGAGATGCTGCGCGATCTCGGTCTTGCCGTCGCGGACCGTGTAGGGGAGTAACCTATGGATCATGATATCACGCTCATTATCACCCTGGCGCTGATCATCATCTTCTCCCCCTTTCTTGCCAAACTCTTCAAGATCCCCACGACGCCGATCGAGATCATCCTCGGCGCCTTTTTCGGTTTCGTCGGACTGCTGCACGGCAGCCACTTTTTCGAATTCATTGCAGAAGTAGGTTTTTTGTTCCTCATGTTCCTCGCCGGGATGGAGATCAATCTGCGCACCTTCTGGCGTCTGGACCGCACCGTGCTGCGGCGCATCACCCTCTACCTAACGGCCCTCTATGCCCTCTCCGGCATCGCCGTATGGTACTTTGATCTCGGCCGCATCTTCATGGTCCTGCTGCCGCTCATCTCTGTCGGCCTCGTCGCCGCGCTCAACAAGGAGTACGGCAAAGCCGAATGGCTGGGACTCGCCATGCTCGCCGGCGGGATCGGCGAGGTCGTCTCCATCGCCATCCTGACCGTCTCCTCCGCCGCGCTCGAGTACGGCGACGGCATCGGACTGTTCAAGACCATCGGTTCGCTCATCCTCTTTATCGTGATTATCATGCTGCTGTTCAAGCTGCTGCAGCTCTTTTTTTGGTGGTATCCCGAAGTCGCCACGATGCTGATGCCCCACGTGGACAACCGAGAACAGGATGTACGCCTCTCCATCGGCATCCTTTTCCTGCTGGTCGCCATCATGCTCTACCTCGACCTCGAACTGGCCTTTGCCGCCTTCATCGCCGGGATGTTCATCCCCACCTTTTTCGAGCATAAGCATGAGCTTCCGGAGAAACTCGGCAGTTTCGGTTTCGGCTTTCTTGTTCCCCTCTTTTTCATCTATATCGGCACGACATTCGACCTTAATGCGCTGATGATGGAGGGGCTCATCGCCAAAGCCCTGATGGTTACCTTCCTGATGATCGCGATCCGCCTGATCGCGGCGCAGATCTTCGCGCCGGCGATGGGGTGGCGCGACGCTCTGCGCATCGGCCTCAGTCACGCCATGCCCCTGACGCTCCTCATCGCCATCACGACCCTCGCCTACACCAACAACAGCATTGACAAGCTCCACTACTACGCGCTGATCCTCGCGTCGCTCTTTGAAGTCATCGTCGTCATGATCGCCATCAAACTGCTCCATATCGTCCGGATGCCGGCGGAGGAGCTGCACGGCTAGTCTGCTACCTATCGTAACATTGTTTTGTGCTATAATCGTCTGATATGGCATGAAGGAGACGGCTATGACGCTTCAGACCCTCCTGCTGCAGCTCGCACGCGCAGCGATTACATCGGCGTTCGGCGAACCTTTCCCGTTTAACAAAGCCGAACTGGTGGCACAATTCCCGGAACTGGACGAACCCCGCGCCACCTTCGTCACCCTCAAAATCGGGGGCAAGACATTGCGCGGCTGCATCGGTTCCATCATCCCGCACACCTCGCTCTACGAAGATGTCATCGCCAACGCCAAATCGGCGGCCTTCAGCGACCCCCGCTTTGCGTCGCTGACCGACCGCGAATACCGCCGCTGCAGTGTCGAGGTGTCGCTCCTGAGTGTCCCGGAGAACCTCCCCTATGACGATGCTGCCGACCTGCGCCGCAAGATCCGCCCGAACGTCGACGGGGTCATTCTGCAGCTGGGGGGCCGCAGCGCCACCTTCCTGCCGCAGGTCTGGGAGGAGCTGCCCGATTTCGATGCCTTCTTTGCCCACCTCGGCCTCAAGGCCGGCCTGGGGACGGACGTCCTCAACCACCATCCCGAGATCTTCACCTACCAGGCGGAGCATTTCGAGGATGCCCCGCTTCAAACAGGAGGTGTGCTATGAGCGCACGCACCACCGCACATGCCGGCTCCTTCTACCCGGCCCAGGCTTCCGAGATCGAGCGCTTTTTCAAAGCGTTCGAAGAGATGGGGAACGTTGACGTCCCCGAAACGCCGCGGGCGCTGATCGTTCCCCATGCGGGGTACATGTACTCCGGCTTCACCGCACACCTTGCCTTTGAACAGCTGCGTCACAGCAGCGCCAAACGCGCCATCGTCATCGGCCCTTCGCACCGTGTCGCCTTTCACGGGATGAGCGTCTCCCTCTTCGACGAGTTCGCCACCCCGCTGGGGGCGCTGACCATCGACAAGGCGTATGCCGAACGTCTGAAGGAGACCTACAGGCTGGCGTTCGAGCCGGCGATGCACATGGAACACTCGACGGAGGTTCAGATGCCTTTTATCAAGCATTATGCCCCACAACTTGAGGTCGTGGAGATGGTCTACGGCGCCTTCGACCCGAAAACCCTCGGCGCCATCATTACCGATCTGCTCAAAGATGAAGAGAACATCGTCGTCATCAGTACGGACCTGAGCCACTTCTATACGGAGGAGGAGGCAAACAGGCTCGACAATATCTGCCTGAACGCCATCGACAAACGCGAACCCTCCATGATGCATTCGGGATGCGAAGCCTGCGGTGCCATCGGGGTCGAGGGTGTGCTGATCGCCGCGCAGAACGACGACCTCAACGTCAAGCTCCTCGACTACCGCACCAGCAGCTGGGCGACCAAGGATACGAGCAACGTCGTGGGATATACATCTGCTGTGTTTTATTAGTGCTAAGTGCTAAGTGCTAAGTGCTAAGTGCTAAGTGAAGGATGCAAGTATCTGTTTCTGCTGTCAAGTCAAAAACAGTCATTAGCGTATCGAGCGGATCACCGGGGAGTGGAATGTCCCGAAAGCGGCAGCCTTTCGTGCTTTCTTCTTCCCGGTTCGGCTTCTTCTTTACACGGGTAAAGAAAAAGGGGAACAATCCCCTCTAATCCAACCGCTTGATGACGTCGTCATCACGGCGAAGCGTCTTGTCGTTGTCGAGGATGTGCCGCGCGATATAGAACCCGTGGTTAAGCCCCAGGGCGATGGAGCCGCCGCGTTCCTGGGTAATATCCCCCGCGACAAAGATGCCCGGGACGTCGCTCTCGTAGTTCTCGTCATGAACAGGGCACCCCTCTTCGATACCGATGCCCGACCCGGTGAGGAAGGCACTCGGCGTTGTCCCGCCGATGGCGTAGATGACGCGGTCGAAATTCTCCGGTTCGCGCTCTTCGAACAGCACTTTCACCTTGCCCGCATCCTCTTCGAGCCCTTCGATGTTCGTATTGAGAATAGGGCGTACCTCGCCGTGGGCGATGGCGTTGGCGATGTCGGTCTGGTTCGTGGGGTTGGCGCGGCGAAACGTTGCGCGGCGGTAGCAGATGGCCACGTCGTTTTTCGCAGCCAGGTCGACGGCGTACTCGACCGCCGAATCGCCCCCGCCGACAACGAGGATCTTCTCGCCCTCACCGACATCATCGAGGGTGTAGTTGACCTGTTTGCGGATCGCGGGCGGGATCTTGTAGTCGGGTTTGTTCGGTTTGCCCATCCGGCCGATGGTGACGACGACGTAGCGGGCCCGGATGCTGCCGCCGGGGACCATGACGTCGAAGATGCCGTCGTCGCCTCTGACGATCTTCTGCACCTCCGTCTGCGGCTGCAGTTTCACCGAGTGCTTCGCCAGCACCTCATCGAAAAAATCAAGCGTACTCTCTTTTGTGCCGTCGATAAAATAGATGTTGCCGTCGAGCTCGACCTTCTGCCCCTGCCAATCCTTGTCGACGCGCTTGTTGTCTTTGTAGTACTTGCGGATCGTCTCGTTATGGCTCTGGCCCTTCTCCAGGATGATGATGTCACGCATCCCCAGCAGGTAGCTCTCCACTGCTGCGGCGATCCCCGCGGGGCCTGCCCCGATGATCGCCAGGTTGTAAACTTGATCCATACTCTCTCCTGCTGCCGTTTGAATTGCCTATTATTGTAGCACTTTAGGTTAACGAAACCCCTCCCGCTGCCACCTATTTGTTCTATTTATACAGGTAAATGGGAAGAAGGTATACTATAATCGTCACTTAGCATGAAATTTCTGTTGTTCAGCCTCCTTTCGGTTCTGCTGTTTACCGCCCCGTATGCCGCCGGGGCAACCGTCAAAAAACCGCTGAGCGAAGTGCTGCCCCTTCTGTTTGCTATCAAGGGCGACGCCATCGAGCTGGGCAACGGGCCGACGGACGTCTACGCCTTTATCGATCCGCGCTGTCCCCATTCACGGGACTTCGTCGGGATGATCACGGAGAGCGACAAGATGCAGCGGCGCTACCACTACTACTTTTTTCTCTACGCCCATCCCATGTTCAAGTCCGGGGCCGTCATCAACGCCATCTACAACGCCCCCCGTCCCAAAGAGGCGATGCTCGATTATATGCTGAGGCGTTCTGCTCTGCCCAAACTCAACCGCCTCACCCCGCCGGCCATCCATGTTAAAGTCACCCGTATCAGGAAAGCGGCGGAGCAGATCGGCGTCGACAAACGCCCCTACCTTATCCTCGACAAAAAGAAGCAGCCATGAGACACCACGATACCCCCAAAGTCAGCCGCTATGTCACCTTCGTCACCCGCAATCGTGCCGCCGTCATCGCACTGTTCCTGCTCCTCGCCCTGCTGACACTTGCCCTGGAGCGCTTCAGTTTTGTTCTCAGTGACCAGCGTTTCTGGCTGGGGGGTTCGCAGGAGCTGGCCATGACGAAGGCCCTGGGCATCGTGCCTGAGAACGTGCAGCACCTGCGCGTTTACGTCAACCGGTTCGACGACGACACCAAAGCGAAACTGACGGCGCTGCATGTGCGGCTGACACAGATAAAAGGGGTACGTCACGTCGATTCGCTTTTCAGCAGCCGCTACATCTACAACGACAAGGCGACCGAGGGTTCGTCACTCATCAAGGCCCTTCCCCTCTCCGAACTCAATGCCGCCCAGGCCTATGCGTTTATCCGGGCCCTGCCCGACGCCTACCGCCGCTACGTCACGGAGGACTTCGGCGCCTTCGATTTCTACCTCTATGGGGATGAGCGGCTGGCGGACGTGCAGCTCTCCATTCCCTTCGCCTATACGCTCGATGAGACCGACAGCAGCTTCGGCTATCGGCAGACCCTGTTTTTCCTGGGGCTGATCGTTCTCGCCATCATCCTTTTTTTCCGGATCATCTTCCACAACTACGTCTCCGCCTTCGCCGCCCTCGTCATCGTCTCGGGTACCCTGCTCTTCACCTTCGAGCTCGTCTACCTCATCACCGGTCTGCACGAACTGCATCTCGCCCTGGGCCTGATCATTATTGCCATCGCCCTTGTCGACTACCTCTACTTCTACTACCGGTGGCATGTCACACAGTACCGCGACGACTCCCACCGGGCCCTGCTCAAATCCCTCAACCGTACCGTGACGCCGGCGCTCTGGACCACCGTCATCACCGCCGTGGGGCTGGGAACGCTGCTCTTTTCGGAGAACGAGATCGTCCGGATGCTCAGTATCAGTATCATCGGTGCCTCCCTCATCGCCCTGCTGCTCAACACGACGCTGCTGATCGCCCTGCTCAGCTACTTCCGTGTCCGCCACCCCCGGGTGCGTTTTACCCGCCCCGTCTACTACTTTGTCAGCCGGGAACTGGACTACAACCCCAAACTCCTGCGCCTGCTCAATCTTGTCACCATCGGGATCCTGCTGCTGGGGCTCAGCCTTTTCCTGACCCGCTCCGACCTGCTTCTCTCCCCCGGTCAGAGCGGCCGTACCCTCGTGCTCACCGTCCCCTTTGATGAGATCGACCCCGTCACCGTGGCCAAGATCGACACCCTTGCCTCGGAACTGACCGCCCGCTTTCCCAGTGTAGACCGGGTCGACAGCGTCGCATCACTGCTGCGGCTTATCCACCAGGCGGAGGCCCCGGGGGAGCTCCTTGATGACCAGGCGATCCTGCGCGCGCTCTTCTTTATCGACATGTACGACCTCAACCAGCGCTACTTCAATGACGAGAAGCAGACCCTCAAACTGACGCTCTTTATGGAACCCGGCATCGATACGGCAGCACTGCTGACCTATCTGCGCAACTACGCGGCGCTTCCCCTGCACTTCAGTGACGTCCAGACCCTCGTGCGCAGCGCCAAGCAGCAGCAGATCGTCGTGCTGGCCGCCTCGCTCTTTACGGCCCTCGTCATTATCGGACTGATCATGGGGATCATCTTCGGATCGGGACGGATGATCTACATCGGTTTCATCACCAATGCCATCCCCATCGCATGGTTCGGCCTGGCGATGGAGCTGCTGGACACCCCCGTCAACCTCGAGATGCTCATTGCGATGTCCATCTCCGTCGGGCTCGGCTCTGACGCGACGGTCCACTTCGCCTTCAAATATTTCCGCGCCCGCTTCTTCGGACGCAGCCGCAAACACGCCCTGGAGATCACCTTCTTCTACGGCGCCGTCCCCGTCGTCATCGGCGCTTTTGTCCTCGTAATCTTCTTTGCCTCACTGATGATGACACCGGTCCAGAGCCTCCGGGATATCGGCAGGTTCGGCGCTGAGCTCATCACCCTCTCCCTCGCCACCGACCTGCTCCTGCTCCCGGTCTTCCTTCTCTCCATCGATCCTTTTGCCAAGAGCAGGGAAGTGCACAAGGACTACTGCACGATCTAGACCCCCGTTAGGATTGAAACGAAACGGGGCACGCCAAAACTAGACGAGATACCAAAGATTTCTTTTGGTTTTTCTCGTTAGCATAGTATTAGAAATCCGAATAATGCCATTCCGGTTTCCGGATCAAAAAAATGCATTTCCGCCTCGGGAATGCCGGAGGGGAATCCAACAGTTTTATCGGGCCGACGACTATAAGGCCTCTATCACGACCATCATTTCGACGTTGTTCACAAGGAGACCATCCCATGTCCGCCGGTATACGACGAAAAAAGACCCACCCGATTGCGCTGCCGCTCTACTGGTTCGCGTGCCTTCTGCTCTGTGCCGCGGCAGGCTACGCCGATACACCGCCCACGCTGGGGATGATCGAACATCCCGCCGGACAGCTGCCGCTGGATGTCCCCTTTGTCGATGACGAGGGGCACCGTGTCACGCTCGGGGAGGTCTTGGACGGCAAACCGGCCATTCTCACCCTCAACTACTACGGCTGTCCCGGCCTCTGCACCCCTCAGCTCAACGACCTGGCCCAGAACCTCACGATGGTCAAACTGGCCGAAGGCAAAGAGTATAAGATCATCACCCTCAGTTTCAACCCCGACGAAGGGCCTGCCGACGCGGCCAAGAAAAAAGCGAACCTCCTCGCCTCCATGCCCCGTCCCTTCGACCCCGCCGCCTGGACCTTTCTGACCGGCAGGGACGAAAACATCCGAAAGGTGACCGATGCCGTCGGCTTCCAATACGAAAAACAGGTCGGACCGAACGGCATGGAGGAGTATGTCCATCCCGCCGTGCTCGTCGCCCTGTCGCCCGAAGGGAAGATCACCCGCTACCTCAACGGAATCCAGCAGCTCCCCTTTGATATCCAGATGGCACTGATGGAAGCCACGCAGGGAAAAGTACGCCCCACCATCGCCAAGGGGCTGCTTTTCTGTTTCGCCTTCGATCCGAAGAACAAGACCTACGTTTTTGCCGCCGAAAAGTTCGGGGCCATCGCCCTGACGCTGATCCTGGCCGGCTTCTTCCTCTACCTGGTGCTCTCCGGCAGAAAAAAGCGTTCCATGGAGGACAAAAATGCCTAGCTTCTACCACGAAACCCATACCCTCTTCGGCCATCTCCGCAACCCCGTTTTGCAGTGGATCTTCAGCATCGACCACAAGCGCATCGGCCTGATGTATATGGTGCTGATGTTCACGCTCTTTTTCCTCGCAGTGGGCGCCGCGCTGACGATGCGTGCGGAGCTGTTCGCCCCCGGGGCCCAGTTCCTCGAACCGCAGACCTACAACGAGCTTTTCACCTTCCACGGCGTGACGATGATCTTTCTGTTCATCGTCCCCGGGATCCCCGCTACGCTTGGCAACTTTCTGCTGCCGCTGATGCTGGGCGCGCACGACGTCTCCTTCCCCCGGCTCAACCTCATTTCGTTCTGGTTCTACGTCCTCGGCGTGATCCTGGGGATCTCCTCCCTGGTCACGGGGCAGGGGTTCGCCGACACGGGTTGGACCTTCTATGCGCCCTACAGCATCCGTACCGACGCGCATGTGCTCTCGACGTTGAGCGCCGCCTTTATCCTGGGCCTGTCGTCGATCCTGACGGGGCTCAATTTCATCGTCACCATCCACCGGCTGCGCGCCCCCGGCATGGGCTTTTTCAAGATGCCGCTCTTTATCTGGGGCCTCTACGCCACGGCGTGGATCCAGGTGCTCGCGACCCCGGTCGTGGGGATCACCTTGCTGCTCGTCATCCTTGAACGTACCCTGGGCATCGGGATCTTCGACCCGACGAAGGGGGGCGACCCGGTCCTCTTTGAGCACCTCTTCTGGATCTACTCCCACCCGGCGGTCTACCTGATGATCCTTCCGGGCTTCGGCATCGTCTCGGAGGTGCTGCCCGCCTTCACGCGCCGCACCATCTTCGGCTACCACGCCATCGCCATCTCCTCGGCCTCCATCGCCGGCATCGGCTACCTCGTCTGGGGCCACCACATGTACACCTCCGGCATGAGCGACATCGCGCGGGTCATCTTCTCTTTTCTCACCTTCCTCGTCGCGGTGCCCACGGGAGTCAAGATCTTCGACTGGGTGGCGACGATGTACAAAGGTTCCATCGTCCTCGCCACGCCGATGCTCTGGATCCTGGGCAGCATCATCAACTTCACCGTCGGCGGGCTGACGGGCCTGACACTGGGCGCCATCGGTCCCGACATCCACCTGCACGACACCTACTACGTCGTGGCGCACTTCCACTACACAATCCTCGGCGGGGTCATCTTCATGTTTATCGGAGGACTGCACTACTGGTACCCGAAGATCACCGGGAAGCTCTATGACGAGGGGCTGGCGCGCATCGCCTTCGGGCTCGCCTTCGTCGGGTTCAATATGCTCTGGTTCCCGATGTTCCTCGCCGGCTTCTTCGGCAACCCCCGCCGCTATTTCGACTACCTGCCCGATTTTACCGTCTACCACCAGATCTCCGGGGTCGGCGCGCTGCTGATAGCATCCGGCCTGCTCCTGATCGTCTACACCTTCTACCGGGGGCTCCGATCGGGGCGGGACGCCGGTCCCAACCCCTGGAACGCGACGACGCTGGAGTGGCATATCCCCTCTCCGCCGCCGCTGGAGAACTTTCCCAAGATCCCCTACGTGGATTTCGAGCCCTACGAATACGAGGCGGGTGAGCCCCTCGTGCAGTTTGATGAAAACTTCCGGAGGATACGCTGATGCAACAGGAAATGGCATACGACGCACAGGGACAGCCCCATCCCGTCGTCGACTTTCACGATGACTACGGGGGAGCCAAACTGGGATTCTGGGTCTTTTTGATGACGGAGGCGATGATGTTCGGGACGCTCTTTCTGCTCTTCGCCATCTACTTCTACCGCCATACGGAGAGCTATGTCGCCTCCTCCGGCCACCTCGACGTCTGGCTGGGCGGCACCAATACGGTGATCCTGCTTGTGAGCACCTACACGATGGGGCTTAGCACGATGATGCTGCGCCGGGGCAGGGTCCGCGCCGCGGTCCTGCTCGTGGGAGCCACCGCCCTGATGGCGCTGATCTTCCTCGGGATAAAAGCCGTCGAGTGGAACATGGAAATCAGCCGGGGCATCTACCCCGGTTCGGGGGTGCTTGACGCCCTGGACCGCGGGGAGATCCTCTTTTTCGGCCTCTACTTCGTCATGACGGGACTCCACGGCCTGCACGTCATCGCCGGCGTGGCGCTGATGAGCTGGGTGCTGCTGCTGATCCGCTCCGGCGGCATCCGGCCCGAGCACACTATCGTCATGAAGAACGTCACGCTCTACTGGGATTTCGTCCACCTCGTCTGGATCATCCTCTTCCCGCTGTTTTACATGATAGGAGTCTGAGATGGAACACGCTACCCCCTCCGTCGCCCTCTACACCAAAGTGCTGGGCGGGCTGCTGCTACTGACGCTGCTGACCTTTCTGCAGCCCACGCTCCTCCCTCTTGCCGTCGGCGGCACCGTCGGGACCCAGCTGCTCATCGCTGTCTTGAAAGTCGCCCTGGTCGCCGCGTACTACATGCACCTGCGCAGCGAGACGGCGTATCTCAAAGGATACGTCGTCATGGCCCTGACGATCCTGGCGGTCTTTTTCATCATCGTCGGCATCGACGTAGCCCATTCATAAAAGGAGACGGCATGCTCGAAGGATTCAATCAAAACGTTTCCACTTACGCCGCCGACGTGGACCGCGCCTTCTGGATCACGACCGGTATCTCGATCGCCATGTTCGTCCTGGTGGCCGGGCTGATGGCCCTTTTCATCGTCCGCTATCACCACACCAAGGTCCAACCCGGCGAGATCCGTAATATCCGCGACCACCTGGGGCTGGAAATCGCCTGGACGGTCATCCCGACGATCCTGCTCTTCGTCATCTTCTACTACGGCTATACCTCCTTCCGAGACCTGCGAACGATGCCCAAGGATGCCTTTACCGTCGACGTGCTGGGCAAGCGCTGGTCCTGGACCTTTACCTACCCCAACGGGAAACAGACCGACGAACTTTACGTGCCCGTCGGCAAAAACATCAAACTGATCATGGGTGCGCCCGACGGCGATGTCCTGCACAGCTTCTTTGTTCCCGCCTTCCGGGTCAAGGAGGATGTCGTCCCGGGGCGTAAAACGCACATCTGGTTCAATGCCACGAAACCGGGACGCTATGACATCGAGTGCGCCGAGTACTGCGGCGTCAGACATGCGAAGATGCTTTCGAAAGTCGAAGTCATGAAGGCGGCGGATTTTGATACGTGGTACGCCAGCGACAAACTGAGCCCCCACGACACGGCTGCGCCCAAAAGCAAAGGGGAGATGCTCTATAAAACGCTGGGATGCGCCTCCTGCCACAGCCTAGACGGTTCCATCATCGTCGGTCCCTCCTTTGCGGGACTCTTCGGGAAAAACGTTACCGTCATGACGGGCGGCAAAACGCGGCGGACCGTCGTCGACGACGCCTACCTCGAACGCGCCATCCGCGAACCGGGCGCCGACGTCGCCGAGGGCTTCCCCGACGGCGTCATGCCCGACCTCTCCGACCAGATCGACGCGGAGCAGCTGAAGGCGCTCGTGACCTTCATCAAAGAGCAAAACGGCGGCGGTGCGGTTCCCGAAGCAGCCGCTCCCGCCGCAACAACCACGATGGAGCCGGCTGCAGCACCCGCAACGACGGAAGCCGAACCGACCGCACCCCAGGAGGCGTCTGCCGCCCCTGACGGGGCGACCCTGTTCAATGCAAAAGGGTGCGGCGCCTGCCACAGCCTCGACGGCACGAAAAAGCTCGGTCCGACACTCAAAGGCCTCTACGGCAGCAAGCTGACCGTCGTCACCGACGGCAAAAGCCGCGAGGTAACCGCCGACGAAGCGTACCTGCGCAGCTCCGTCGAAACCCCGAACGCCGATGTCGTCGAAGGCTTTGCACCGGGGCTTATGCCCCCCTTCGGAAAGATGCTCTCCGCTGAGGAGATCGAAACGCTGGTCACCTATATGAAGGAGCTCAAATGATTCGCACATTGATGGAACTGACGAAATTCCGCCTCTCGGCGGCGGTGACGCTCTCCGCCGTTTTCGGTTTCGCCCTGGGCGGCGGCAGAGATATTGGACCGCTCCTCCCTGCCACGCTGGCCGTGCTGCTCCTGGCCCTGGGCGTTTCGGCCCTGAACCAGTACCAGGAGTGGGAGAGCGACAGTAAAATGGAACGGACGAAACGGCGCCCCATCCCCTCCGGCCGGGTCCATCCCGATGCCGCCCTGGCTGTCTCGCTGGCGCTGATCGCCCTGGGGACGCTCCTCATCTCCGCCACCTTGAAAACGACGGGCCTGCTGCTCTTCCTCTTCGTGCCTCTATGGTACAACGGCGTCTATACCACCCTCAAACGCCATTCGGCCTTCGCCGTCGTGCCCGGGGGAGTGCTGGGGATGATTCCGCCGGCCATCGGCTGGCTCGCCGCGGGGCAGAGCCTCGCCGATCCGGAGTTCTTTGCGCTCGGGCTGCTCTTTTTCGTCTGGCAGGTCCCCCACTTCTGGCTGCTCGCGGCCAAACACGACGCCGACTACCGCGCCGCGGGTTTTCCCACGGCCGTGGAGATCTTCGGCGACACCGGCTTCCGCCGGGTGCTCTGCGTCTGGTGGATGCTCACGGTGCTCTGCGCCCTCTACACCGCGGCGATCTTCGGGATCAGAAGTTCCGTCATCCTGCTGCTGCTCGCAGCACTGGCCGCCGCCACGGCCGCCGCAGGCGGACGCATCCCCTTCCGGCAGCTCACCGCGGAACGCGCCAGTACCCTTTTCCGGGGAATAAACCTCTTCTTACTGGGCACAATGACCCTGATGAGTATCGATACGATCTAGTTAAGAGTTAATCGGGGCAGCATTTACTTCTTCTATCAAGGCTTAAACGGAAATTAGCGGGTCGAGCGGACCTGTGACGCTTGGAATCTCCCGAAAGCGGCAGCCTTTCGCACTTTCTTCTTTCGGGTTCGGTTTCTTCTTTGTGCGAGCAAAGAAGAAAGGGAACAAAAAAACCCTTTAGAAAAGCAACCCAACCAGCGCCGCCAGCAAAACAGGCGGCGTAATGACGAGGCCGACTTTCATATACTCCCCCCATCCGATTTTCACACCTTTATTGGCAAGTACATGCAGCCAGAGCAGGGTCGCCAACGAACCGATCGGCGTCATCTTCGGCCCCAGGTTGGCCCCGAGAATGTTCGCGTAGGCCAGGGCGTCCCGCCCCGCGTCGGCGATGGCGATGTCCATGATCATAATGGTGGGCATATTGTTCATCACGGCGCTGAGACCGGCGGAGAGGAAGCCCGTGCCGATGACGGCCACTGCCTCCCCCTGCGCCGCCATCGCCGTAACGGCATCGGCCAGGTAGTCGGTCAACCCCGCGTTTTTCAGGCCGTAGACGACGACGTAGAGGCCGATGGAGAACCAGACGACCTGCCACGGTGCCGCTTTGACGGTCATAATAGGTTTGACCGCCTTGTAATAGTTGGCAACGAAGAGGAAAACGACCGCCCCGCCCAGGGCGAAGAGGGAGACCGGAAGGTCGTAGCGGTCGCCGATAAAGTAGCCTGCCATCAGCAGGGCGAGAAAGCCCCAGCTGAGCCGGAACATCGTCATGTTCTTGATGACCGATGCAGGTTCGGGAAGTTCGGAAACGTCAACCTTCAGCGGGATATCTTTGCGGAAATAGAGCCAGAGCACAATGATCGAAGCAATGATGCTCAAGAGGTTCGGCAGGAACATCGCCTTCGCATACTCCCAGAAGCCGAGGTCGAAATAGCCCGCCGTGACGATGTTGGTGAGGTTGGAGATCACCAGCGGGTTGGAGGCGCTGTCGCCAATAAAGCCCCCCGCCATCAAAAAAGCGAACACGGCGACGGGGTTCATCCGCAGGTGCTTCATCTTCGCCAGCAGGATCGGTGTGAGGATCAGCGCCGCCCCGTCGTTGGCAAAAAAGGCCGCCACCAGGGCACCCAGCAGCAGGATGTAAACGAACATCTTGTTCCCGCTGCCTCCGGAAAGCTTGGCCATCTTCAGCGCGGCCCACTCGAAGAAGCCGATCTCGTCGAGGACGAGGGAGAGAAGGATGATCCCGATAAAGGCAAGGGTCGCGTCCCAGACGATTCCCGTCACCGTCCAGACATCATCGACGCTGACGACGCCGAGCACGACGGCAATGACGGCACCGATGACGGCCGTCGTACCGATCTGGAGCCCTTTGGGCTGCCAGATGACGAAAAGGAGGGTAAAAAGAAAAAGCAGGGCCGCCGTCAGCATGGAAACATCCTTGGGTTTGAATCAGGCGAAACTATATCAATCTTTCTTGATTTAATCAAGACTCAGCTGCAGCAGCTCTCCCCCGAACAGCATGACGCCTCCTTCTTTCGGAACCACGGTTTGGCAAGGAAGTAGAACACAAAGCCCCAGAGCAGCAGCGATGAGGCGACGGCGATGACGCCCGCCTCCTCCTGCAGGTGCACCAGTGCCTTCGGATCGATCTCGGCGCGGATAAAAAGCCAGTCGAGCAACAGTCCGAAAACGACGCTACCGACGGTGATGGTACCCAGATAGATGGCCAGCGCCCTTGTTCCCAACATCTGTTTCACGACGCCGATGGTCACGGTGTTCGTCGCAGGGCCCGCGCTCAGAAAGACGAAGGCCGCGCCGGCGCTCACCCCCGAGAGCATCAGCCCCGCGGCGATCGGCAGCGAGGCCGTCGCGCAGACGTACATCGGCACGGCAATGGCGATGACGATGAGATAGGAGAGCCAGCTGTTCTCGGCCAGGAGCTTACCGAGGTCCTCGGGGATCGCCACAGTGATGAGCGCCCCGACGACGAGTCCCCAGAAGAGCGGCTTGGCAATGTCACCGAGCAGGGTCGCGAAGGCGTAGCGCAGCGCACCGCTCATCGAAAAGCGCTTTTTCGTCTCCGTTTCGCAGCCGGAGCTGCAGCAGCTCGCCTCCTCTTTGGCAGGGGCCGCCATACTGAAGCCGACGGGTGCACTCTGCTTCGGCGGGGCGGCCATCGAAAAGGCCGGAGCTTTCGGCGCGGGTGCGGGTTCCGGTTCCGCGCCGAACAAGTTCGTCAGGATCCCGGCGAGCATCGCCATCAGCATGGAGGTGAAGACGCGGTAGAGGG
This sequence comes from Sulfurimonas sp. HSL3-1, assembly GCF_039645995.1. NCBI lineage: Bacteria > Pseudomonadati > Campylobacterota > Epsilonproteobacteria > Campylobacterales > Sulfurimonadaceae > Sulfurimonas > Sulfurimonas diazotrophicus. The sequence goes on along the minus strand of NZ_CP147920.1, from coordinate 320,918 downwards.
TAAAGGCCCAGCCGAACATCCCGTAGGTCGCGAGAATGGAGTCTATCCCCGTGATCGGCGTCGAGATGAGAAAGCTGAGCGTCGCGCCGTGGCTCGCCCCGCTCTTCTTGATCGACGTCGCCAGCGGGATCACCCCGCAGGAGCAGACCGGCAGCGGGATACCGAAGAGGGTCGACTTGACGACGGAGGCGACATTGTCGCTGCCCAGGTGCTTTGTGACCAGCGCATCGGGCACGAGCTCGTGCAGGAGCCCTGCGAAGAGAAGGCCGAAGACGATATAGGGGGCCATCGCATTGCTCAGATCGACCAGTGCACCCCAAAACAGAAGTAGAGACTCCATTGCTATTCCTTCATGCGAAAACGGTATTGTCCGACGAAACGATTTATATCCCGCTTGTATCCGCCAATCATAACTGTTTTCACGTCCGGGCTCTAAGGTTGACTTGCACACTTCTTACACACAGCCGCAGTATCATTCCCTATTCCGTCAAAAGGAGAAGAATGTTCCGTCCGCTCTTAGCCCTGCTGTTCATGGCCGCCGCACTCCGGGCCGAAGGGATCGATACCCTGATCGACCGCTCGCTTGAACAGCACCACTCGCTGAAGATGATCGAACAGCGCCTCGGCGCTTTTGACGCTATGGAGGACAAAAGCGCCCTCTTCGCCAACCCCGAGCTGCTCGTCGGCATCAACGACGTCCAGTTTGACGACCCAATGGACCGGACCATCGAACCGATGCAGTTCACCTCCGTCAGCGTCCGGCAGAAGTTCCCCTGGTTCGGGAAACGCGGGGCCGCGGGCGAAAAAGTTCGGGCGCAAAAAGCCGTCCTCTTCGCCTCCCTCGAAGCGGCACAGGCGGAGCTGGCCAAACAGATCCGGCTCCGCGCTTACACGGTTACCGAACTGAACGCGCGACTGGAGGTCCTGCAGAACTACCTGGCACTGACGGACCAGAACATCGCCCTCAACACGGCCTACGCCTCTACCCAGCGTGACCGCCATATGGGGATCATGTCCGCCGAGCTGCTTCGCTCCGACATCGCCGTGCGCCGGGAAAAACTGACCGCGATGCTCACGGCGCAAAAAGCGCGGCTGGCCTACCTTGTGCAGGCCCCCTTCGACGCCGTCGAGGCCGACGACACGGTCACGCCCCCGCCACCGTTGGAGAGCTACCTGCAGCGGCTGGAAAACAACCGGATTTACCGTGTCAAAGAGGCCGACCAAAAGGCCGCGGCGGCGGAGACGAAAGTCAAGGCGCTCTCGGCCAACGCCGACCCATTCGTGATGGTCGGCTACTACTACCGCGAGGCCCACCCCGACTACCTGAGCTTCACCGTCGGGGCGGCGCTACCGCTTTACGGCGCGGAACGCGACGACACAGAAGCGGCCCGGAAGACCGAGCTGTCAACGGCGGAAGCGGCCGCCGACTACCGCCTGCAGCTGCGCAGCGAGATCGAAGCGGCGTACGCGGCACTGAGCGAGGCGTACCGCACCTACCGCATCATCACCGAGGAGAGCCTGCCCCAGGTAGAGCACATGGTCGATCTGAGCGACGCAAAACTGCGCAGCGGCAGCGACCTTTTCAACTATTTCGACCTGCTCGAACGCAAGCTCCGCTTCGACGAACAGCGCATTGCCGCGAAAGCGGACTACCTCCGCGCCGGCGCGCGCCTCAAAGCATTGACGGGAGAGATCAAATGAGACAACACATCTTAGTGCTCGCAGCCCTGCTGCCCCTGCTGCTTTGTGCCGATGAGCGGCCGAGCGTCGAACAGCTCTTCGCCGTCAAAACGGTCAAAGTGGCGCAGACCAGCGCCGCCCGGACGCAGACCAACTACGGCTATGTCCGCGCCGAAGACGCGCGCATGTACGACGTGTCGCCGCGCTTCGGTGGCTATGTCGAGAAACTTTACGCCGATACACGCTACCGCCGGGTCAAGAAGGGCGAGGCGCTGGCCGAAGTCTACTCGCCCGAAGTGCTGCAGGCGAAGGAGGATTACCTCACCGCCCTGCGTTTCAACGCGACGCGCCCCAGCCCTGAGATGCTGCGCAGCCTCCACAAAAAACTGACGCTGCTGGGCGTCAGCCGCGCCGAGATCGACGCGGTGCGCACCGGGATGAAAGCCGACGCCCTCACCACGATCCACGCCCCGGCAACGGGATGGCTCTTCGAAAAAAATGTTGTGGAGGGCTCCGCTTTCAAAGCAGGCATGAAGCTCTTTACCGTCGTCAACCTCGAGCGCGTCTGGGTCGAGGCCGCGCTCTACCAGCAGGAGCTGCCGCGGCTCGCCTCCCTAAATAACTTCACGGTCAGGGCCAGCGGCGTGGAGCGGGCCTACCCCGCCAAAAAACTCACGCTGTACCCCGACATCGATCCCAAGGCGGCCACGGTCACCCTGCGCCTCGCCGTCGACAACCCCCGCGGCGAGCTGCTGCCGGGCATGTACGCCACGGTCAGTGCAGCGGCACCCTCACACCCGCTGCTTACCCTCCCGCGCACAGCCGTCCTGCGCAAGAACGGCGCATGGTATGTCTTCCGCGCCGGGGATTTCAAAGGGGTGTTCGACCCTGTCAAAATCGACGTCAAACCCCTCGACAAGGAGCGCTTCGAGGTCGTCTCCGGGTTGAACGCCGGGGATGAAGTCGCCGGCGACGCCCTCTTCATGCTCGACGCCGACGCCCAGATCAGCGGACTGGAGTAGGGGATGATCGAACGCCTTATCGCCTTCAGCGTCAAAAACCGCTTTCTCGTCATCATGGCGACGCTTTTTCTCGTTTTCGGTGCCTACCGGGCGATGATCACGACGCCGCTTGACGCCCTGCCGGACCTCTCCCCGCCCCAGGTGATCGTACAGGTCACCTGGAAGGGACAGAGCCCGGAGATCGTCGAGGACCAGGGGACCTACCCGCTGGTGTCGCAGTTCCTCTCCATCGCCGATATCCGCACCGTGCGCGGCTTCTCTACCTATGAAAACGCGCTCATCTACATCATTTTCAAAGAGGGAACGGACCTCTACTGGGCCCGCTCACGGGTCCTGGAGCAGCTTGCCGCCATCCAGAGCAAACTGCCCGAGGGGATGGAGGTCGCCCTGGGGCCGGACGCCTCGGGAGTGGGATGGGTCTATGAATACGCGCTGACGTCGAAAACGAAAAGCCTCGCCGAACTGCGCACCCTGCAGGACTACTACTTCAAATACGCCCTGATGGGCGTCGACGGCGTCAGCGACGTGGCCACCGTGGGCGGCTTCGTGCCGACCTTCCAGCTCACCGTCAACAACGACGCGCTTATCCGCTACGGCCTCTCCGTCGGCGACGTCGCCCGGGTGCTGCGGCAGAACAACAACGATACCGGCGGGCGCATCGTCATCCAGAACGGCTTCGAGTGGATGGTGCAGGCGGAGGGCTACCTCAAGGACCTGGACTCCATCCGTAACCTCGTCGTCACCGTCAAAGACGGCATCCCCGTCACCCTCGCGCAGCTGGGAAGGGTGGAAGTCGTGCCCGCCGCCCGCCGGGGGGTGGCGGACCTTAACGGCGAAGGCGAGGTCGTCGGCGGAATTGTCATGGTGCGCTACGGCGAGGACGTCTACAGCGTCATCCAGCGGATCAAGGCAAAAATGGCCGCCCTGCATATCGACGGGGTCGACGTCATTACCACTTACGACCGCTCCGGGCTGATCGACAAGGCGATCGCTACCCTGACGGACACCCTCGTCGAGGAGAGCATTATCGTCGTGCTCATTATCGGCCTTTTCCTGATGCACCTGCGCTCCTCGCTCATCGTGCTGCTCGTGCTGCCGCTCGTCATCGGGGCGACCTTCGCGCTGATGAAGCTTGCCGGGATCGGCAGCAACATCATGAGCCTCGGGGGGATCGCCATCGCGCTGGGAACCGTCGTGGACGCGAGCATCGTCATGATCGAGAACGCCCACAAGCGGCTGCGCAAAAAGCACGGGGAGCTGGGCCGGGAGCTGACGCCGTCCGAGCATGCGGAGACGGTCGTGGCGGCGGCGCAGCAGGTGGGCCGGCCCATCTTCTTCGCCCTCGCCCTCGTCGTCGTCTCCTTCCTGCCTATTTTCGCCCTCTCGGGCGAGGAGGGGCTGCTCTTTACCCCGCTGGCATTCACCAAGACCTTCGCCATGTCCGCAGGCGCCGTTCTCGCCGTCACACTGGTGCCGGTGCTGATGGTCTCCTTTATCCGCGGTCCCATCCGCGAAGAGACGGCCAACCCGATCAACCGCTTCTTCCTCTGGCTCTACCAGCCTCTGCTGAGATGGGGGCTGAAACTGCGCTACCTCGTCCTCGCCGCCTCACTCGCCCTCCTCGTCGCCATCGCGCCGCTGTACGAAAAGCTCGAGTGGGAGTTCATGCCGATGCTCAATGAACAAACGTTCATGTACATGCCGGTCACGCCGTTTGGGATCAGTATCGACCAGAGCAAGGCGTTGACGCAGAAGACGGACAAGATCCTCAAAAGCTTCCCGGAGGTGGAGACGGTCTTTGGCAAAGGAGGGCGTGCCGACACCGCCACCGACCCCGCCCCCCTGGGGATGCTGGAGACGATCATCACCTTCAAAGATCCTTCCCAGTGGCGCGAAGGGGTGACCTTTGAACAACTGCGCAACGACATGGAGGCCGCCCTCCAGGTGCCCGGGCTTGTCAACTCCTGGACCTACCCCATCCGCGGCCGGATCGATATGCTTTTAAGCGGCATCCGCACCCCCGTGGGCATCAAGCTCTACGGCAGCGACGCCGCGACGCTGCAGCGGCTGGCACAAGCCATCGAGCAGAAACTGATGCCGCTCCCCGAATCCCAATCGGTCTTCGCCGACCGCTCCGCCGCGGGCTACTATATCGACATCGCCATAGACGAAACGGCGCTGCAGCGCTACGGACTCTCCAAGGCGGCCCTGCTTGAATATACCCGCGCGGCCATCGGCGGCATGCAGGTGACGACGCTCTACAAAGGGATCGAACGCTACCCCGTCGCCCTGCGCCTCGAAGAGGATGAACGGCGGAACCTTGACGATATCCGTGCCCTTCCCGTCAAGACGCCGCTGGGCTTCGTCCCGCTCTCCACCTTCGCCGACGTCCGCTACCGCGAAAGCGCCTCGGTGATCAAGAGTGAGATGGCGACGCCGGTCACCTATGTTTACATCACACCGCGCCCGGGCATCGGCGCCGTCGCCTACAAGGAAGCGGCGCTGAAGGCGCTCTCAAACTTCCCGCTGCCGCCGGGCTACCACATGGAATGGGCCGGCCAGGCGGAATACCTCGCTTCGGCCATGGAGAAGATGCGCTGGATCATCCCGGCGGTGCTGGCGGTGATTTTGCTGCTCATCTACCTCTCGCTGCGGCGTTTCGTCGCGACCCTGATCGTCTTCCTGACGCTGCCCTTCGCCCTGCTGGGCGGCATTCTCTATGTCTGGATGCTCCACTTCAGCATGAGCATCGCCGTCGTCGTCGGTTTTCTCGCCCTGCTGGGGATCGCTGCGGAGACGGCGATCGTCATGATCGTCTATCTCACCGACAGCGTGGAGGCCTCCCGCGCGGCGCTAGGCGAACGTTTCGACGCCGAAGCGCTGAAAGCGGCGATCAATGAGGGGGCCGTCAAACGGGTGCGGCCCAAGCTGATGACGGTCTTCTCCATCCTCGCCGGCCTCGCCCCCATCATGTACACCCACGGGGTCGGCAGTGAGGTGATGCAGCGCATCGCCGCCCCGATGCTCGGCGGGATCGTCACCTCGGCACTGCTCAGCCTCCTCATCATCCCGATTCTCTACGAGATGTACGAGCGGCGCCACTTGAACCAACAACCGGGCGACAATGCCCACACCACACCAAAGGAAAACAGATGAAACAGACTCTTTATACCGCCGCGCTGCTCGCAGCGTTTGTCGCCCTCGCGGGCTGCAGCGATCAGAAAAAAGCCTCCGATACCCCTACCGCCGGCGCCATGAAATGCGGTGCCGGCAAATGCGGGGCCAATATGGTCAGCGGCAGTTCGGAGCTTGCCAAGAAGCAGCGTGCGGTCCTGACCCAGATGTCAACGGACGATCCGCGCATGGGATGCGTCATGAATGCGCAGACGGTTGAAGCGGTCTACGACTGTGTCAGAGACCCCGAAACCGGCAAACTGACGCTCGAATACAACGCGTCGAAATAAAAAAGGAGAGGTGGAAGAAACGGGCCTTGGGTGGGCTCGCCCACCTCGGCCCTGCGGTCACTCTTTCGATTCCAGAATAAACGCCAGCGTATCACGCGCCTCTTTGCCCGTCAGGTTGGCACGGACCCGCATGTGCTGCATGGAGATGCGCCATGCGCGTTCGGAAAGGTTCGAAGGGGGCCTCATGTTATGACACCGTACACAGGTGTCGGCCCACACCTTCGCCCCGTTGACGGGGTCACCCCCACTGCCGGGCGCCGCGTAAAGGGCACCCGCCGCCATCGCCTGGATACAGATTAATCGTGTAAACCGGTTCATCATCCCCTCCTAAAAACCGAAGGCAAACTGGGCCAGGAGTCGGTTATCGTCATACTCCGGCGCCTTGTCCGCATTGTTGAATTCGTACGCTACCTTGGCGATAACGCTCGGGGCGAACAGATAGTTGAGCCCCACTGATACCTGGTCGCGATCGAGATCGAAATCGGCCGGTCGGAACGCCCCGTAACGCACGACGGGTTCCACGGGCAGCGCTCCGAACTGATAGGCCAGCTGCGCGTACCACGCCTTCCAGGTGAAGGCGGCAGGAGCGATGCTGCTGCCCAGTTTCCCGACCTTCTGCTGGCTGTATTCCGCTTTCAGGTCCGCGCCGTCGTAGTGCCATGAGAGGTCCGCATCGAACACGCTGTAATCGCGTTTCGATTCCCCTTCGAGCGCCGCCTTGCCGTAGGCGCTGGAGACGCCGATCTCGCAGTTAGGCAGCGGGTCGATTGCATAGCGCAGACCGACGGTGTAGCCCGCCGTATCGGAACTGGTGGGGCCCTCCGCGGCGATCGCGCCGATGCTCGTATTATTGTCATCGGCAAGTTCCAGCACGGGAGCGTTGGCGACGAAGAGGGTGTAATTGCTCTGCAGCGCCCCCAGCGGGATGCCGCCTCGCAGGCCAAGGCCGGTAAAGGAGATAGGGGCGGCGCCGTCTTCCCCGAAACCGATCGGCTCCGTCGGCAGCTTGTTGATCCACGAAGGATGCAGGTTCTGCCGGAACTGCCCCAGCGGGGAAAGGAACTTACCGGCGACCAGCACCATGTAGTCGTTGAGGAAGATGCTCGCCGAGGCATACTCCAGCTCCACGCTCGTCTCCAGATCGTCATTCATTTTCGTTTCAAGTTCGCCGGTGAAGAGAACAAGGTCCGTGTAGGCGTACTGGAAAATCGGCGAGAACTGCACCAGGTCGAACCCGCCGTTGGTGTGTTCGGCGTAGGCATACCCCGCCGCCGCATACCCCGAAAGGGTGAAGGCGGCGTCGGCATTCGTCTCCTGGCTACGCTGCAATTCGGCAACCGAAGTTTTCAGCGAAACGATCTCTTCGCGCAACTGCGCGATATCATCCTGCGCCGTCAGCACCGTCACCAGGGAAAGCAGCAGTGTTCCCTGCAGCTTCAAACGTCTCATGACTGCTCCTTTGACCGGGCGCCGACACCGCGGTGGGTATCGGCGCTGCCCGTGATTTGGATGGGCACCCGAAAGGTGTCTACGAAAACCCTATCGGCATAGTGTGCACACTGTGTGCACAGAATCGTTTTATGATGACGGAAAGCTAGCATAACGAAGGAGTCCCCATGGAACACGACCACACGATGCAGCATGAATACGGGGAAATGCATGACCATTCCGAACATGCCGCGGGCCATGCGCATGCGGGGCACGGACACGGCGGCATGGGACATATGCACCACATGGAGGAGATGCGGCGGCGTTTCATCGTATCGCTGATCGTCACCGTCCCCATTCTCCTCTTCTCGCCGATGCTCCAAAGCTGGGCCGGCATCCTCTTCGATTTTCCCTACCGCGGAGAGGTCACCGCCCTGCTTGCCACTTTCATCTACCTCTACGGCGGCAAACCCTTCCTGACGATGACGCTGGATGAGCTCAAAGCGCGGCAGCCAGGGATGATGACCCTGATTTCAATGGCGATCACCGTCGCCTACGGCTACTCCGTCTCCACCCTCTTTTTCCCCGGCGGGAAAGCCTTTTTCTGGGAACTGGCCACCCTGATCGACATTATGCTTATCGGCCACTACATCGAGGCCAAAAGCATCCTCGGCGCCTCCAACGCCCTTGAAGACCTCGTACGGCTGATGCCGAAGACGGCAACGCGGCTGAAAGCAGACGGCACCTCGGAAAGCGTCGACGTCACGGCCCTGCAGCCGGGCGACCTCATCCTCGTACGGCCCGGGGAGAACATCGCCGCGGACGGCACGGTCGAAGCGGGGGAGAGCAGCGTCAACGAGGCCCTGCTTACCGGCGAGTCCAAACCCATCTTCAAAACCGCTGGATCAACGCTCTTCATGGGCGCCCTCAACCTCGACGGCGCCCTGCGCGTCCGCATCGACAAGGCCGGCAGCGAAAGCTACCTGTCGCAGGTGATCGCCCTCGTCAAAGAGGCCCAGCAGAGCCGCTCGCACACCCAGGACCTGGCCAACCGCGCCGCGGGATGGCTCTTTTATGCCGCGCTCGCCGCCGGGAGTGCCACCTTCGCCGTCTGGTCGCTGCTTCTCTCCCCTGCCGACGCCGTGCTGCGCGGCGTGACCGTTCTCATTATCGCCTGTCCCCACGCCCTGGGCCTCGCCGTACCGCTGGTCGTCGCCATCTCGACGTCGCTCGCGGCGAAATCGGGCATTCTTATCCGCAACCGGCAGGCCTTCGAAGCGCTTAGAGGAATCGACACCATCTGCTTCGACAAAACGGGGACCGTCACCGAAGGGCGCCTGGCCGTCAGCAAAACGGTGGCCCTGGAAGATGACAATGCCATGCTCGCCTATGCCGCCGCGCTGGAACGCGATTCCGAACACAGCATCGCCCGCGCCGTCACCGCCTATGCCGACAGCGTCGGGGTCCGTCCGCTCCGAGCCGACGTTTTCAAGGCCATTCCCGGCATCGGGGCCTCGGCGGAAGTAGACGGGCATGCGGTTATGGTCGGCGGCCCGCAGCTCATTGCGCGTGAAAGGCTCACCATCCCGCCGCCCTTGCAGACGTACAGCGACAGCGCATCGACGACGGTCTGGGTCATCGTCGACCGCCGTCCTCTCGGCGTCATCCTCCTTGATGACAGGATCCGCAATAGCTCCGCGGATGCCGTTGCGACGCTGAAATCCTTCGGCATCGAGACCTGGATGCTGACCGGCGACAACGAGGCAGTCGCCGCCTCCGTCGCCGATATGACGGGCATCGACCGTTATCGCGCGGGGCTGCTGCCTGACGAAAAACTCGCCTTTGTCAAAGCGCGCCGGGCCGAAGGCAGGCGCGTGGCGATGGTCGGCGACGGCGTCAACGACGCCCCCTCCCTGCTTGGGGCAGACATCGGCATCGCCGTCGGCGCGGGGACGGACATCGCCATCGACAGCGCCGACATCATCCTGACCCGAAGCGACCTGCGCAGCGTCGTGGACGCCGTGCGGCTTTCGCGCCGCACCTACGGCAAGATGAAAGAGAACCTCTGGTGGGCAAGCGGCTACAACCTCGTCGCCATCCCCCTCGCCGCCGGGGTCCTCGCCCCCTGGAACATCGTCATCGGCCCGGCGTTCGGCGCCGTTTTGATGTCCATCAGCACCGTCATCGTCGCCCTGAATGCGCAGCTGCTCAAACGGGCGGCACACTGAGGCCCGGCATGCACACTCTCTGCACACTATCCCACTACACTGTTTGTTAATACCATTCAAAGGATGAAAGATGAAAGCGATCACTTTCGCAGCGGCAGTGCTGCTGGCACTTGGACTGACGACAATGGCTGCAGCCGCCCAAATGGGCAAGTGCAACGGTATGGGCATGCAGCAAGGCAACATGCAGCAGGGCAAAATGATGATGAACGGTGATATGAATCATGACCGTATGATGATGATGCAGCACCTCGACAACGTCAAGAGCTGCGTCAACAGCGCCACGACGACGCAGGAGCTCAATATGTGTAACATGAAGATGCGCAAAGGCGGTCCCATGATGCCGCAGGGCATGGGCGGCAAAAATATGGGCGGCCAGGGCATGGGCGGTCAGAAAAAGTGTACCGGGGGTAACTAAGGCGACTGCCTTGGATAACGCCCCGCCACCAAAGGAGACAAGATGCATACCTTCGGCATGGGCTGGATGTGGCTGTGGTGGCTGCTTCCCCTGCTGATCATCGCCGCCGTGTTCTATCTCGCCGCCGCCGGACGTGACAACGGCCGCCGGCGTTCCAGGGCCCTTGAACTGCTTGATGAACGCCTGGCCCGCGGGGAGATCGATATCGGTACCTACGAAAAGCTCAAAGCGGAGTTGACCGAAAACGGCTGAAGCGCCAGAAAGCCGCTTCTAACCCCAAACAGATTAAACTGGGTCATTCCCAATGAAGGCGGGCCATGCGCATACTGCTGCTCGAGGACGACCCCGTTCTCTCCGACATCGTCGGCGACTACCTGGCGGATCATTACGAGACGGACCGGGCCTATACGGCCGACGAAGCAACGGCCCTGATCGACGCAAAGCACTACGACCTCTTCATTTTCGACATCAACGTCCCCGGCCAGAACGGCATCGCCCTGCTGCGGAGCCTGCGCGAACTGAGCGTTACCACCCCCGCCATCCTCGTCACCGCCTATGAAGACACGGCCCGGCTGAAGGCCGGGTTCGAGGCCGGCGCCCACGACTACATCCGCAAACCCTTCGCCCTCGAGGAGCTGCGGCTGCGCATCGAGAACAGCAAGCGGCTCTTCAACATTGAACAGCGGCAGAAAGTAAAGCTCGGCGACGGCTGCGTCTATGATCCGGACGCCAAACGGATCGAAACGGCACAGGGGCACCAATCCCTCGCTCCGAAAGAGGCAGCGATGCTGGAGTATTTCCTCGCCCACCCCGGACGTACGCTCTCTTCGGAGGAGCTGGTGCAAAACCTCTGGGCATACGACCAGCTCCCCAGCGACGCGACCCTGCGCTCGCATATCCGCCGACTGCGCGAGCTGATCGGCGGTGAGCGCATCACCACCGTCCGCGGCATAGGCTACCGCTATGAATGAACTCGAAAAACGCTCCTTCTACTCTTTCCTGGGGCTCTACATCGTCTCCTCTTTTCTCTTCATCCTTCTGGCGGGCTTTTGGTACTACACCGCACAGAAACACGCCTTCGAGAACAACGAGCACTACCGGCTGGAGCATATTGCCGACCGCATCGGCACGGCGATCATCATGGCCCATATGCACGGTACCCCCCTGCAGATCCCCGCGCTGCACAGCGGGGATGTCCGCATCGCCCTGATCGGGACGGACGGGCGGCTCGTTTCAGGGGAGCTCCCCCCCGCCCTCGTTCCCGACCGCCCGGACTACCGCGAATACGGCGGGCGCATGGTCCTCGTCTCCGATGCCCCGAAGGAGCACCTGAGCATCCGCTACGTCGTCGTCAGCTCCGACACGCTCTTCGGCGTGCTCGCGGAGCTGCGCGAGGTCGTCCTGGCGATGATGGCCGCCATCGCGCTGCTCGCCGCCACCGTGGCCTGGACCCTGTCCAAACTCTTTATGCGCCCCCTGCATCAACGCGTCGTGCAGACCGAGCGCTTCGTCAGCGATGTCACCCATGAGCTCAACACTCCCATTACCGCCCTCTCCATGGCGGCCGAGCATCTCCTGCAAGCGGGCCGCTGCAGCGAGAAAACCCTGCGCAACATCACGGCGAGTACCCGGCAGCTCTATGACATCTACCGCTCCCTGACCTACCTCAATTTCGCGCGCAAAACGGAAACGCCCCACGTCATCGACCTGGCGAAGGTAGCTCAAAAGAGCGCGGACTACTACCGGCCGCTGATGGAGAGCAAGCAGCAGAGCTTTCTGCTCAAGACGCACACCCTGTACTTTGCCATCCCCGAGGCGGAGGCGCAGCTGCTGCTGGGCAACCTTATCGGTAATGCCGTCAAGTACTCCCCGGCGGGCGCAACGGTGCACCTGGGAATAGAGGATCATTGCATCATTGTCGCGGATGAGGGGATGGGGATAGCGCCGGAGCAGCAGCGCAGGATCTTCGAGCAGTTTACCCGCGCCACGGACGTCGGCGGAGGCTTCGGAGTGGGGCTCTCCATCGTCAAACGGATCTGCGACGCCTACGGGATCGCGCTTGCGCTCGATTCCGAGGAGGGGAAGGGGACGCGGTTCCGCCTCTGCTTTCCGCAGGGAGAGGCAAAACAATAAAGCGCGCGGCTCAGCCCAGCCGGTTCAGGTCCGCTTCGTCGAACTCCTGCCGCAGCGGGATGAGCATGCTCACGGCGACCAGCGCGATCCCGAAAACGAGGATTGTCACGCTGCCGTAATCGCCGGCACCCCCCGTCAGGACGCTTTTTCCGAGGTCCGGCCCCATGATCGGTTTGAAGACCGGCTCATAGAAGAGGGTAAAAACGAGCCCGCCGAGCAGCCCGCCGATGGCCCCGACGAGGACGTCGATCCGCCCCTCGGCGATGGAAACGGGCCCCGTTCCCGGGCATTTGCCGAAGATCGCCATGGAGACGCCGAAGAGCACGCCGCCGATCACGAGCCCGCCGAGCAGGATCGGCTTGATATGGTAATGCGCCCACCCCGCTTCGATCATAAAGTAGAGCCCGATGCCAGCAACCCCGACAGCCAGGAAGAGCATCTTCGGGACGACCGTGTCGCGCAGCATCGCGAACCCGGCGATCTTCTCGAACTTGTCGACGCGGCTGTACTGGATGATCCCCCCGAAGAGGATCCCGATCACAAAGACGAGGGCGACGGAACCGTGCCCTTCGTTCGCGACCGTTTCGAACATCCCCATTATGCGCTCAAACATCCTGCGCCTCCTTTTTATAGAAAAGACGTCCCGTAATGAGCAGGGTCGCCATCACGACGCCGCCGAAGATCATCGCGCTGATCGCCGTCTGGCTCATGCCGCTGAGAAAATGGCCGCTCGTGCACCCTCCGGCAAGACGCGCGCCGATGATCATGAAAAAGCCGCTCGCGAAGCTCCATGCCAGGCGGGAAACGACGGAGCCGTTCTTGTACTTTTTCCATGCGGTCGGAATGACGCTGAAACGGAAACTCTTGGTGATAAAGACCGAGGTGACGAACCCACCGAAAAGTGCGCCCAGCAGCATCACGCCCTCCCAGGCACCGGCCCCATCAATCTGCTTGAGATAGCCGTACTGCTCCGGGTCGAGATTGAACAGCAGCCCCGCGAAGTAGGGGACGTAGGTCGACGCCCCGATGGGACGGTCCGCCCCGAAAATGGAGAAAGTAAACATCAGCAGCAGCGCCATCAGCAGACCGCCGGCCCACCAGGGAATTCGTCTAATCATAATCATCCTTTATCAATCCTATTTGTTTTTATAATTATAATATTTGTCAATGAAAAACATAAATCAAGATAATTTTTAATTTCGTTCAAATATTTTGATCATCGTGCAAAACGGTATGTTATGATAAAGCCATGAATGAGACACTCGCCCCCGAATTCCGCCCCATCGTCGACGCCGTCGAGGCCCACCTGCTCGGCAAACGCCACGCCATCTCCCTCACACTCGCCGCCTTCTTCGCCGGAGGCCACGTCCTGCTCGAAGACATCCCCGGTGTCGGGAAAACGACCCTCGCCAAAACCTTCGCAAACGTCATGGGACTCGATTTCGGCCGCGTCCAGTTCACCGGAGACCTGCTCCCCTCGGATATCCTCGGAGTGAGCTACTTCGACCAGGAGAGCGGAAAGTTCGTCCTGAAGAAGGGGCCCATCTTCACCCAGTTCCTCCTCGCCGACGAGATCAACCGCTCCATGCCAAAAACCCAGTCGGCACTGCTCGAGGCGATGGAGGAGCACCACGTCACCATCGACGGCATCAGCCATCCCCTCAAAGAGCCCTTCTTCGTCATCGCGACCCAGAACCCCCACGAAGAGGTCGGCACCTTTGCCCTGCCCCACTCCCAGCTCGACCGTTTCCTCTGCTCGTTCGGGATCGGCTACCCGGACAAAGAGGCGGAGCGCGCCGTCTTGCTGGGCGGAGGCAGCCGTGCCGCCGCGGCGGTGCCGCTCATTGACGCCGCGGCGATCAACACGGCGATGGAGGCGGTACGGACGGTCCACCTCAGCCCGGCGCTGATCGACTACCTCCAGTCGCTCATTGCCTACACCCGCGACAGCGGTCGCTTCGTCTACGGTCTCTCGACCCGCGGCGCGCTTGCGCTGGCGGCGATGACGCGGGCCTGGGCCCACCTGCACGGGCGCGACTACGCCGTCCCCGACGACGTCCAGGCCGTCCTCGGCGAAGTCTGCCTCCACCGCCTCGCTTTCAAAGAGGGCGTCACAACTCTGAACCGCATCCGTCATGAGCTCTTTTCGCACGTTCCTGCGGATGCGTAGACGCGTCCGCCAGCGGGCGACGCGCTTCAGCCTCCTGGTCGTCGTTTTGCTCTTCGGCCTCTTTCTCGAGGCCTATATGCACAACTTCAACCTCGTCTACATCACCCTCTTTTTTGTCTTTGCCAGCGCCTTTGCCGCCGGGCCGCTCGGGCTGCGCAACCTCGGCTGCCTCGAGGCGGAACCAAACGGCTGCGACCGTCTCTTCGCCCGCCGGACGGCGCAGTGTCATTTCAAAATACGCAACACCTCCGCGCTGGGGGCCTGGGCCGTCGAACTGCACGGCGGGGAAGCCGTCAATACCCTGCCCGAAGTCGCTCCGCACACGACGCTCAATGCCGCGCTGCCGCTCAGCCCCGAGCGTCGGGGGCGCTTTGAGGCGGGGCCCTGCACCCTTCAGAGCCTCTTCCCCCTCTCAACGGTCCGTTTCGTCCTCGAGATCGCCAAGAGCTGCGAGCGCGTCGTCTACCCCGAACCCAGAGGCGAACCCCTGCGTAGTTTCCTGCTGCGGCAACGCTCCCCCTTCGGGGACGAAACGGATTTCGAGGGACTGCGCAGCTACAGCGGGGCGGAGAGCCCCTCGCGCATCCACTGGCCCTCCGTCGCCAGGGGCGAACTCGCCGTGAAGAGCTTCGACCGGGAACGGCGGACGGAGAGCCTGCAGTTCGACTTCGCCCGCAGCGGCAGGGACGATGAGGCCCGCCTCTCGCAGCTGACACTCTGGGCCCTCGAGTGCGAAGCCGCGCGCCTCCCCTTTACCATCCTCATGCCCCGCAAGGTGCTTGACAGCAAAAAGGAGGGGATCGATGCGATTCTCGGCTATCTTGCGCTTTACTGATCCCGCGGCAAGGGGAAAGAGCCGCATTGTCAAGCGGCTGAACGCCTGGCGCGAGACCCGCGAGCTCTTTTTGCTTGACCTCGCCTACCTGGCGGTGGTGACCCCGGTGCTGCTGCTGGTCAAGCTGCCGATGCTCCTTTTCCTGCTCCTTGTGCTTGTGCTGCTGCTGGCCCGCAAGCGGGGCAGCGTGGCAACCCTGCTGTTCGTCGCGCTGGCCGGCCTCTTCGCCATCTTCTTCTCCATCTACGGCGCCTTCAACTTCGCGGGCCTTTCACGGCTGAAGCTCTTTGTCGAGCTGATCCTCTACCTCCTGCTGCTCGCCGTCAGCCTGCAGCGGCTGACCCGGACGATCAACTTCTACCTGCTCGTCTCTCCGGTGCTGCTGCTGGCCCTGTCGCTCTTCTTTTTCGACTCCATCGCGATGCTCGTCTACGTCGTGTTCGAGGTCTTCGTCCTGCTGTGGCTCATCCTCGCCTACCGTACCCGCGCGGACGCGCTCTCGAGCCTCCGGGTCACGGGGATGCTCTTTGCCCTCTCCCTGCCCTGGGTCGTCCTGCTCTTTTTCTTCTTTCCCCGCATCTCCTTTGAGCACGCCTCGTACGGTTTCCGGGGCGACGAGATCACCCGGACCGGCCACGACGGCACGATGCGCATGGACGGCGCCGCCCTGCTGGTGCCCTCCGAACGAATCGTCATGGAGGTGGGATTCCAAAACGCGATGCCTCCCGATGGGCAGCTCTATTTCCGCGGCAGCGTCCTCTACCGGGATAAAAAAGACCACTGGGAGCCGCTTCCCTCCTATGTCAGAAGGGCCTTCGCGCCGAAACAGAATGCCCAGGCGGGGATGTACCGTTCGGCCGATGAAGTGACCGCCTACAAGGTGTCGCTCTACCCGACCCACAAGAAGTGGCTCTACCTCCTCGACCTGCCGATCGAGGCCCCGGAAGGCGCGACGATCAACGCCGACTTTGAAACGACGCTGGAAAAACCCGTGAATGAACCGCAGCACTACGACGCCGGATCGGCCCTCGTCTACCGCTACGGCGACCGCACGGAGAGAAGCGTGCTGGCCTATGCCCGCGACGTGAACCGCAGCGCCAACCCCCGCAGCGCCAAAGCCGCCGACACGATCGCGGCAGCCAACCCCGACCCGAAACAGCGCCTCGACGCCCTTTTGCGCTTTTTCCGCGACCAAAATCTCACCTACAGCCTGCGCCCGGAGCCCCTGGACCTCAACCATACCGCCGACAGTTTCCTCTTCGACAAGCGCAAGGGGTACTGTGTCCATTTCGCGGGCAGTTTCGTGACCCTCTCAAGGCTGGCGGGGCTGCCGGCCCGCGTCGTCACGGGCTACAAAGCCGACCGCAAGAACAGCGTCAAAAACTACCTTGCCGTCAAGGAGCGCGATGCCCATGCCTGGGCGGAGGTCTACCTGAGCGACCACTGGCAGCGCATCGAAACGACGGCGGCTGCCGCGTTCATCGACAGCGAGAGCGCCGAACTGCTGCGTCAGACCGGCACGCTCGAAGACAACGGCGAGCGCCTGACCCGGCTGAACCTCTACCTGCTCTATGTCAAGTACCAGGTGGAGACCTGGGTGCTGCAGTACAGCCACTTCAGACAGATGCGCCTGCTCGAAAATGTCAAGCAGCATCCCGCCCTGGCCGCCAAACTGGCCGCCGCCTTCGCCCTGATCGTGCTGGCCAGCGCGGCGCTCTTTCTCTGGCTGCGCCGTCCCCGCTGCAAGGATAAGCTGCTCTGCCTGCTGCGCCCGCTGCTCACACGGCTGCAACGCAGCGGTTTCGAGCGCGAAGAGGGGGAAACGCTGCACCGTCTTTTCGCACGCTATCTTGAGACATACCCCGGCAGCACCCTGACCGAGGTCGACCGCCTCTACCACCGGCTGCAATACGGCACGGCCCATGAAGATGCTGTACAATTCAAAAAGGCCATCCGCGCCTTTCTGCGCGAATCCCCCGCCAAAGGAGACTCCGATGCTCGTAAACTATGACGCTGCAACCGCCGGCGATATCTACAAACTGATGTCGCAGACCATCATCCCCCGCCCCATCGCCTGGGTCGTCACCGAGAGCAGCGGCGTCGTGAACGTCGCGCCGTTCAGCTACTTTACCGGCCTCTCCTCCAACCCGCCGACGATGCTCTTCTCCGTCGGGCACAAAAGCGACGGTACGCCCAAAGACACCCTGCGCAACCTGCGCGAAACGCGGAAGTGCACTGTCTGCATCGCTTCGGAAGCGCAGCTCGAGCACCTGCACTTCTCCTCCAAAGAGCTCGAGGCCCACGTCAGCGAAACGGAGCAGTTCGACATCCCCCACACGCGCCCCGTGCCGGGATACCCGCCGATGATCGAAGGGGCCCCCGTCGCCTTTTTCTGCGACCTTTACAGCGAAGTCGACCTGGGGGAGAGCAAAACGGTCCCGCTCATCGTCGAGATCAAAGAGCAGTTCGTCGACGACGCCTGCATCGCGGACAAAGCGCGGCTGACGATCACCTTCGATCCCATCGCCCGCATCGGCAAAAGCTACGCCCATATCGGCGAGGAGCGCACCCCGCCGCCGATCCCCTGATCACTCCCGTTCGATCCTCCTGTTCCGCCCGAGCCGGAACACGTCGAAATCCTCGGCAATGAAGAGGGGGCCGTCGTAGGCTGAGCGGATCTCCTGCTCTATTTCCGTAAGGGAATGAGCGCCGCCCCTGCCGAAACGGGGGCTGATGTGCGTCGCGATGAGCGCGCCGACGCCGGCAGCGCCCGCGGCACGCCCCAAATCGCGGGCCGTCGTGTGCAGCTGCTTCTCGACGAGGCTATCGTAGATCGCCTGCGTGTAGGTGCATTCGTGCACGAGCAGGTCGAGCCCCTCCAGCGCCGCGCCCAGCACGGAAGGCTCCGCATTGTCCCCGGCGATAAGGAGTGAGCGTCCCCGGAACGGCTCCAGCATATACGTCTGCGGTTCGTAGAGCCGTCCCTCATAAGTAACGGTCAGCCCCCTTTTCAGCGCCCCGTAGAGCGGGGAGGGTTCCAGGCCTTCACTGCGCAGCTTCGCCTCGTCGAGCCGGTTGGCTGTGTCGTTCTCTTTGATCAGGAAGGCGTGGCTCTCGATGGAGTGCACCAGCCCCAATACGGTGACGCGGAAGCGCTCAAAAATAAACTGATCCCCTTCACTGTACTCGATGATCTGCAGGTCGTACCCGAGGTAGTCGGCGTCGGTCTCCGTAAAGCAGTTGATGAATGCGGCGATCCCTTTGGGGCCGTAAATGCGCAGCGGACGAAAGGCCCTGTCCATCCGTTTGGATGCCAGCAGGCCCGGCAGCCCGAAGATGTGGTCGCCGTGCATATGGGTGATGAAGATCGCCGCCAGTTTTCCGACGGAGGGGCGTGTGCGCAGCAACTGGTGCTGGGTCCCCTCCCCGCAGTCGAAGAGGTACCACTGAGGCTCCTGCTCCATCTGCAGTGCCAGCGCCGTGACGTTGCGCTCCTTCGTCGGTTTCCCCGCGCTCGTTCCAAGGAAGGTCAGTTTCATACGCATAGTATAGTACAATATAGAGTTTCTGGAGGTACCCCTGAATGCGCAAACACCGTGGATTGGCCCCCGAAGACACCCTCTTTTTCGATCCGAAGCGGCTTGCCGTGCTGCGGCAGGCCGTCGGCGACCTCTCGTGGCTGCTGCAGCGCGGCTACAGCACCAAGGCGGCCCTCGTTCTGGTCGGCAACCATTTTCAGCTCGTCGAGCGCGAACGGCTCGCTATCGTGCATACCGCCGGCGACGGCGCGCCGCGCCGCACCCCCCTGGCCTTCGAGGAACTGCGGGGCAAAGCGCTCTGCATCGACGGCTTCAACCTGCTCATCACCCTCGAGACGGCGCTGGGCGGCGGCATCATCCTCGTCGGGACGGACGGCTGCTACCGCGACATCGCCAATATCCACGGCTCCTACGCCCTTCGGGCCGAGACCGAGGAGGCCATCACCGTCGCCGCCACTGCGCTCAAAGAGGCCGGTGTCGCCAAGGCGCTGTGGCTCTTCGACCGCCCCGTTTCCAACAGCGGCAGGGTCGCCGCCCTCGTCAACGACACCGCGAGCAGGCTTGCGGTCCCGATGGAGGCGCGCACGGCCGACGAGGTCGATGCCAAAGTGAAACGGTGCGGCGGCGTCGCCGTCACCGCCGATTCGGAGATCCTCGCCAGCAGGGTCGCATGGTTCGACCTCGCCGGCTGGATCATTCAAAAACAGATAGCAGATGCCCGGCTCATCGACCTGCGCTCTTCCCCCGATGCTTAGCCGTCCACGGAGGCCCGAGGCCCCTCAGAACCTCCTAAGCAAGCTGTGTTAAGATTGCACTATCAGACGGCCTCCCTGGAGTGTTGGCCGTTTGCTCCAACGAATGGGCGCATACCATGACGTATCCTCTCGCGCTTTTATCCATCTTCTTTTTACTGTTCGTGCTCTGGGCCTTTATTGTCTATGTTCGCGCACGCCGCCGCAACAGGCTCCTAGAGACACTGCGCACCATGCCTTTTCCCCAGGAGTGGCGCCGTTACCTGGAATGGACCGTTCACTATCCGCATCTGGAAGAGGATCAGCGCCGATCCATCGAGCGCGCCGTCCTTCGTTTTGTCTATACGAAACCCTTCAGCGGGGTCGGGCTTGAGGTGACGGAGGAGATGAAGGTCGTCATCGCCTTTTACGCCTGCATGATCGTACGGCACCGGCCCGAATCCTACGACTACCCGACGCTGGGGGGCATCATCATCTACGCGGACGGTTTCCTTGTCGATGAGTATCATGAACACGGCGGGATCGTTTCGGAACAGCGTGCGGTGCTTGACGGGCAATCCTCCCACGATACCGTCGTCCTTGCCTGGCCCGATGTCGAGGCCGAGGCCTACCACCCCTCCGAGTACAACGTCGTCATTCACGAATTCGCCCATCTCCTCGACTTCGAGGACGGGCTGACCGACGGCGTTCCGCTGCTGCCCAGAGAGAGCGCCCCCAAATGGGAGCACGTCATGGCGCGGGAGTTCAAACACCTCGCGGCCGCCGCCGACCATGGCCACCTGTCGGAAAAACACCAGCTCCTCGGCACCTATGCCGCCACGGACATGGCCGAATTTTTTGCCGTCGCCTCCGAGCGCTACTTTATGCAGCCCGACGCTTTCGAACAGCACTACCCCGAACTCTACTCCCTCTTTTCCGCCTACTACGGCTGATACTGCCATGCATCAGCTCTTTTCAACGCGACCGAAAACGATTCCCGCCTGACGATAAAACTATATTTTTATTTTAGTTTAATCGTCAAGTATTATAATGCTAACAGATTATTTTCATAAGGAGTAAAAATGAATGAGAATTTCAATGAGCGTCTGGCGTCCATTATCGCCAACGACGTCGCCAAAGAAAACCTCGGCCATATCGACCTGCAGAAGGCGCGGGAACTGCTGATGGACGCCGGTGCCGTGCTCTTTGACGTCCGGCCACCGGCGAAGGTGGAGGGCGAAAACGCCCAGGAAGCGGGGATCAAAAATGCCTACTACACACCCTACCCGGCCTTTGCCGCCTCCCTGGACCTGCTGCCCGAAGACAAAACGACCCCCATTATCACCGCCTGCGTCAAGGGGTGGTTCGGCAACCGCGTCATGGCCTACCTCGAGATGATGGGCTATGCCAATGTCTATGTGCTCGACACCAGCGTCACCACGCTGATCGAAGCGCACTACGCCCACACCGGCCGCTAAGACCGGCACGATACAAAGGAAACACCGCATGAGAAAAACAGTGATCTCCCTGATCGCACTGAGCGCACTGGCCGCTTCCGCTTTCGCCTACGACGCCGCGAAAGCTGCCGAGTTTGACGGCTTCTTCTCCCACATGACCCACAAGGCATGCGCCAACTCGACGCTTTTCGTCAAGGCCGACGACGTTATGAAGATGCTGCGCGAAGCCAAACCGATGCTCCTGCTCGACATCCGGACCGAAGGGGAAGCCTCTGTTGTCGCGCTGGGCGCTTCAGGTTCCAGACACGTCCCCGTCGAGCATCTGTTCGAAAAACCGAACCTCGACGCCCTCCCCACGGACCGCCCGATCATCATTGTCTGCTACTCCGGCACGCGGGCAACGATGGCGGCCATGGGGCTGAAAATGATCGGGGTCAGGAACGTACAGGTGCTCAAAGGGGGCATCGTCGCACTCGCAACTTCCGATACGACCAAAAACGCACCGTTAAAGGATGAAAAATGAAAATCGCAATCCCCGTAGAGGGTGAAAACCTCAAAATCGTCAAGCGGACGGGGCAGGCCCCCTACTACGCTCTCTTCGACGACACCGTATTCGAGCGGATCGTCGAAGCGCCGCAGAGCGGGCATGCCCATGACGACCGTCACGATCACCATGACCATGAAGAGCACGACGGCCATCACGGGCATCACCACGCCGAAGACGAGGAGCATATCAAGGGACACGGCAAGAGCCTCTCCAACCTCGCCGGTGTCGAGATGATGCTCGTACGCATGATCGGCACGCATATGAAAGAGGCGGTCGACCGTGCCGGCATCACCGTCAAGAAGATCCGCGAGAAACACGGCGAAACCGCCGATGAAGCCGTCAAAAACTATTTGCAGGAGAAAGCAGCATGAAAATCGTATTTCCGACCGATGAAGACATGGGATTCCTCTCCCGCCGCGGGGCACACTTCGGCAAGGCGAAGTTCTATACCCTCGTTACCGTCGAAAATAATCGTATAATGGATGTCGAAGGTATCGTCAACCCCGGCCATGATGCCGGGGGCTGCGGCAACGCCGTCGCCAATATCATGGCCCTGCACCCGGACGCCCTGGTCGTTTCGGGTATCGGCGGTTCCCCGGCCAAAGGGTTTGAACAGGCGGGGCTCACCGTCTATGTGGACCGCGAATCGCCGACGGTACGCGACTCCGTCGAGCGGGTCATCCAAAACGCCCTCGGCGCCCTCGGCGGCAAAGGGACCTGTTCCACCCACTGAGCGAGGATAGGATCATGAAGCTTTCAGCCATTTACCGTTTTTACCGGGACGGTTTCAGTGCCATGCGGCTGGGCCGTACGCTCTGGACCGTCGTGGCCGTCAAGCTTCTCATACTTTTTGGTGTGATCAAGATGCTCTTCTTCAGCGATACCCTGCAGAGCCGTTTTGACAGCGACGAAGCGCGGCAGGAGTATGTAAGCCGACAGCTGACGGGCACACCGTAACTCCCCTGTAGTTCATAAGATACTATAATACTCTGCACCCCAAAAGGGGAGAAGCGTGTCGAAAACAGGGCAAAAATGAAAATGAAAAGGATAATTAATGCTGTATGAAACGGCCGCAAGCGTTGACTGGGCACGGGCCCAGTTTGCCCTGACGGCGATCTACCACTTCCTCTTCGTCCCGCTCACCCTGGGACTCTCCTTTATCGTGGCGATCATGGAGACCCTCTATGTCCGCACGAACGACCCCCAATGGAAGCGGGCGACGAAATTCTGGATGACGCTCTTTGCCATCAACTTCGCCGTCGGCGTCGCCACGGGGCTGATCATGGAGTTCGAGTTCGGCACCAACTGGGCCAACTACTCCTGGTTCGTCGGCGACATCTTCGGCGCGCCCCTGGCGGTCGAGGGG
This sequence comes from Sulfurimonas sp. HSL3-1, assembly GCF_039645995.1. Taxonomy (NCBI): domain Bacteria; kingdom Pseudomonadati; phylum Campylobacterota; class Epsilonproteobacteria; order Campylobacterales; family Sulfurimonadaceae; genus Sulfurimonas; species Sulfurimonas diazotrophicus. The sequence continues at coordinate 297,903 of NZ_CP147920.1, read as the reverse complement.
ATCCTCGCCTTCTTTATGGAGTCGACTTTCTTCGCCGTCATGTTCTTCGGCTGGGACAAGGTGGGCAAGGGGTTTCACCTCCTCTCCACCTGGCTCGTCGCGGTCGGATCGAACCTCTCCGCGCTCTGGATCCTCGTCGCCAACGGCTGGATGCAGTACCCCGTCGGCATGGCCTTCAACCCCGACACCGCCCGTAACGAGATGGTCTCCTTCTGGGACGTCGTCCTCTCCCCGGTGGCCATGTCGAAATTCCTGCACACCATCAGCAGCGGCTACGTCATCGCGGCGCTCTTCGTCGTCGGGATCTCCGGCTGGTACCTGCTGAAGGGGCGTGACATGCTGATCGCCAAGCGCAGCATGGTCGTCGGCGCCTCCTTCGGTCTGCTCGTCTCGCTCTTCCTCGCGCTTAGCGGGGACGAAAGCGCCTACAACGTCGCGCAGAAACAGCCGGTCAAACTGGCCGCGATGGAGGGGCTCTACCAAGGCGAGACCCGCGCGGGCATCATCGCCTTCGGCATCCTCAACACCGAAAAGGAGCTCGGCGACGACCGCCACGAGTTCTACGGCGACATCGAGATCCCCTACGCCCTCTCCTTCCTGGGCTACCACGACATCGACGCCTTCGTGCCGGGCCTCGACGACCTCGTCTACGGCAACGAAAAGCACGGCATCGAACCGGCGCAGGCGCGGATCGACCGCGGCAAGGTGGCCGTCGCCGCCTTCAAAGAGTACAAGGCGGCCGTCAAAGCGGGCGACGACGCTGCCGCCGCCGAGGCGCGCGGCGTGCTTGAGACGCACATCGCCGACTTCGGCTACGGCTACCTCGAGAAACCCGAAGATATCGTCCCGCCGATCGCCCTGACCTTTTACAGCTTCCACATCATGGTGGGACTCGGCAGCTGGTTCATCGTACTCTTCCTGGCGCTTCTCTACCTGACGATGGCCAATGAGATCGAGCGCTTCCGCAAACTGCTCTGGCTCGGCCTGCTCTCGATCCCGCTGGGCTACATCGCCGCCGAGGCGGGATGGATCGTCGCCGAGGTCGGCCGCCAGCCCTGGGCCGTTCAGGACCTGCTGCCCGTCGGCATCGCGATGACGGACATCTCGAGCAGTAGCGTCCAGACGACCTTCTGGATGTTCGCGGCGCTCTTTACGGCGCTGCTCGTCGCGGAGATCAAGATCATGCTCCGCCAGATTAAAATCGGACCCGACGGAGGAGACCACTGATGTTTGAACAACTCACCTTTTTACAACTCCAGCAGTACTGGTGGATCATCATCAGCCTGTTGGGCGGACTCTTTGTCTATATCATGTTTATCCAGGGGGGCCAGACCCTGCTGAACCAACTCAGCGACAACGAGACGGAGAAGACGATGCTCGTCAACTCCCTCGGGCGCAAATGGGAACTCGGCTTCACGACCCTGGTGCTCTTCGGCGGGGCGCTCTTTGCCGCCTTCCCGCTCTTTTACGCCACGAGCTTCGGCGGAGCATACTGGGTCTGGATGGTCATCCTCTTCTGCTTTATCATCCAGGCGGTCAGCTACGAATACCGCAAAAAGCCCGACAACGTGCTCGGGCAGAAGACCTACGAGGCCTTCCTCTACATCAACGGCAGCCTCGGCGTCGTGCTGCTCGGCATTGCCATCAGCACTTTCTTCAGCGGCGCGGATTTCGCCCTCGATGAGAGCAACTTCGTCCACTGGCAGGGGGCGTCCAGGGGCCTTGAAGCGCTGCTCAACCCCATGAACTACCTGCTGGGCTTCGCCCTGCTCTTCCTCGTGCGCATCGCGGCGGGGATGTACTTCATCTCAAACATCGACCACGCGCCGATCGAGGCCAAGGCCCGGACGATGATCAAGCGCAACATCGTCTGGTTCCTCCCCTTCTTCCTCGGCTTCGTCGCGTGGATCTTTCTCAAGGACGGCTTCGCCTACGACGCCGCCACCAAAACGGTCTCGATGGTGCCGCACAAGTACTTCTGGAACTTCATCGAGATGCCGGCCGTCGGCGCCATGTTCCTCGCCGGAGTCGTCATGGTCCTGCTTTCCGTTTTCAACACGGTCTTCCGCGGCAAAAGCTGCTGCGCCTGGACCAACGGGGTCGGCATCGTGCTCACCGTCATGGCGGTCCTGCTTGCCGTCGGGTTTAACGGCACGGCCTTCTACCCCTCGACGCACGACATCCAGCATTCGCTCACCATCGAGAATGCCTCGGGCAGCCTCTATACGCTGACCGTCATGAGCTACGTCTCGCTGATGGTGCCCTTCGTCCTCGCCTACATCGCCTATGCGTGGCGTGCGATGGACCGGGTCAAGATCACTGAAGACGAGATCACCGCGCCCGACGCGCATAACTATTAAGGAGCACAGTATGGACTACACATCTTCACTTCTCTGGTTTGCATCCTGGCCGCTGATCATCTACGTCAGCTACCGCTTCGTCCGCCTCAACGTCGACGAGATCGCGCGCCGCGAAAAAGAGCAGTCGTAACCCCCTTAACGACAGGGGGTTTCGATACAATCACGGTATGAAAGAACACTCCCGCGCCGAAGAAGCCTTTGGCAAAGCTCTGCGTTCCCTCGCCGCCATGACGCCGATGCTCCTGGCCGTCATCTCCCTGGTGGGCCTTTTCCAGGCCTTTGTCTCCCCGGAGATGCTCCGCGCGCTTTTCAGCGGCTCACCCCTCGTCGACACCCTGATCGGGACCGTCATCGGGGGGATCTCCATCGGCCAGCCCGTCATCAGCTATATCATCGGCGGCGAGCTGCTCGGCCAGGGGATCTCCCTCTATGCCGTCACCGCTTTTATCCTCGCCTGGGTGACGCTCGGGATCATCCAGCTGCCGCTGGAGGCCTCCCTTTTCGGACGACGGTTCACCATTGTCCGTAACCTGCTCAGCTTCGTTTTCGCCATGCTGATCGGTGTTGCGACCGCCCTGACGCTGCAGGGGCTCTCATGAAACAGAAGACCCCTAAAAAGCCGAAGTGCAACGGCTGCGTCCTGCTCGCCGTCACCCTCCTGCTCTACGGCGCGGCAGCCCTGTTCGCCCCGGAGAAGACGCTCCTCGCCGCCGAAGAGAGCTTCGGTATTCTGGTCAAGATACTGCCGATCCTGCTCGTCGTCTTTTTTCTCACCGCCCTGCTCAACACCTTTTTGAAACCCAAGAGCATCGCGAAACACCTCGGCAAGGGCTCACGGCTTCGCGGCTGGTTCATCGCCCTCTTCGGCGGCATCCTCAGCCACGGCCCCGGATACGTCTGGTACCCCATGCTCGCCGACCTGCGCGCCCAGGGGGCCCGCGACGGCCTCATCGTCGCCTTCTTCTACGCCCGGGCCATCAAACTCCCCTGGCTCCCCGTGATGATCAGCTACTTCGGCATCGGGTTCACCCTCGTGCTCAGCTTCTACATCCTGCTGGGCGCCTGGCTGCAGGGGATCATTGCCGATAAAATACTGGCAAAGCACGAAGAGTGAAAAGTGAAGAGAGTCCGCATCCGATTTTTCTGCCAAGGCTGAAACGGTAGTTAGCGTGTCGGCCGGATCACCGAGGATTGGAATGCCCCGAAAGCGGCAGCTTTTTGCACTTTCTTCTTTCGGGTTCGGTTTCTTCTTTGTGCAAGCATAAGCGCTAAAGCGCAATACATGCGAGGCACTAAATGCCGAGTCGTAAAGAAGAAAGAGAACACACTCGTTTATTACGGCATCCGAACAAAGTCCGGATACCTACGCTAACACTGGGTTTCGCTCGGCGCGATGCCCCCGCGCAGATAGACCGCGCGACTTAATAACTTCAAAAGGATGCCGAATGAAAACGATCTATTTAGCCGGCCCCGACGTCTTCGAACCTGACCCTATTGCCGCGGGTGAAGCCCTCAAACAGCTCTGCAGCGAGTACGGCTTCGAGGGGCTCTTTCCCCTGGACAACGCTATCGAAGCCTTCGACCACCCGCACAAGACCGCCGAAGCGATCCGAAAAGCGAACCTCGACCTCATCCGCCGGGCCGACATCGTTATGGCGAACCTCAACCCCTTCCGCGGTTTCGAACCCGACTCGGGCACCGTCTACGAGGTCGGGTTCGCCGAGGCGCTCGGCAAACCGGTCTTCGCCTACGCTGGCGACCGCCGCCACATGCTCGAACGCCTGCGGGAACACCAGGGACTCGCTGCAGATGCCGAGCAGTGCCTGGAGGGCAAAAACATCGAGTCCTTCGCCCTGTCGCACAACCTGATGTTCGCCCACACGCTCGTGGCGGATGATGCGCGCAACTGCCTGCGACATATCGCGGAGCGTTTCTCCTGACGCACCCAAAGTATTCGGTGCTATAATAGTTCACGCCACCTATGAAAAAGGATTTGCGATGCGTGAGCTTTTCAACGGGTTTCTGGACGGCATAGAAGAAGTGCTGCGACGGCGGACGATGATCGTCCTCGTCATTTTCGCCACGGTGGCTGCGGGCATCTGGGCAATTATCGGGATGCTCTATTGGGAGCATTTCCTCACCTTCAGCGACCGTCTCGTCGAATGGCTCCCCTTTGCGATGCTCCGCTCCAACGGTGCGTGGATGCTCTCGACCTTCCTTTGGGTCCAGGTCATAATGCTCACCGTCGCCCTGCTCTCGCTGCTGCTGACGGTGACGCTCTACCGCGATCTTCCCAAAAAGGATTTTACCCGGGCCGCCGTCTGGCTGCTGCTGGGCGCCACGGTCTTCTGGACCGTCGTGTGGCTTTTCAAGGGGAGCGCCATCTACGACGGCGTACTGAAACTGCTGACCATGCTCCCCTTCGATACCGTCGAGAACGGGGTCAGCGCTCTGCTGATCTTCTACTTCCTCTACAACGCCGCCATCATCACCATGCTCTTTTTCACGAGCCTCTACTCGCCGGTGCTGCTGCGCCGTATCCGCGAAGAGGTCTATCCCTACGAGAATGTGCACAGCGAAGCCGAGCTGCGCTCGCTCGTGTACACCGCCAGGAACACCCTCCTGTTCGTTGCCGCCTCCCTGGTGCTGATGCCGCTGCTCTTCGTCCCGGTGCTCAATATCTTCGTCCAGCTGCTGCTGTGGGTCTGGCTGGTCAAGGACACCTTCACCTACGATGTCGGGGCGCTCTTCTTCAACGCCAAAGAGTTGCGCCTCATCAAGAAGGGCGACAAGCACATCTGGGCCGTCGCCGCCGTCACCGCACTGTTCAACTTCTTTCCCCTGCTCAACTTCGCCGGCCCCTTTATCGGGGAGATCATGATGTTCCGCTACCTCGTCGGGCTCAAAAGCAAAGCCTAGGCCGGGGCCGGGATGAACGATCAGACCCTCGGCGCCTTTTTACTGCTGCTGGCACTGCTGTTTGCACTGACCTATCTCCTCGCCGGCCTCTTCGAACGGCTGAAGATCCCGGGAATCCTCGCGGCGCTCTTCGTGGCGATGGGGGCACACTATACGCCGATCGAACCGATGTTGACCCAGGGGGTCAACGGCGACGTTTTCACCGTGCTGGCGGATCTCGGCGTCCTTTTCCTCCTCTTTTTTATCGGCCTGCAGATCGACACGAAGGCGATGCGGCGCCAGGGCAATGACATCCTGATCGCCACGGTACTCAATACCTCCGTTCCCTTCCTCCTCGCCCTGGGCTTCATGCTCTACCTCGATTACGGCTGGCTTATCGCCGTCGTGATCGGACTAACACGGATGCCGACGGCCGAAGCCGTCATCGTCCCGATCGTCGATGAGTTCAAACTGCTGCGGACCAAGGTCGGCAACTACATCGTCGGCGCCGGGGTCATGGACGACGTCATCGAGGTCTTTCTCGTCGCGCTCGTCTCCGTCTGGATCGGGGAGCGCAGCGGCATCATCACCTCCGATGCAATGGAGGTCGTTCACATCCTGACCAATACGGCCATCTTCATCGCCGTCGCCTGGGGCGTCCGCAGCCTCATCCTCGTCCCCCTCTCGCGCTGGCTGCAGATCAAAGTCCCCAACCTGATCCTCCTGATGATCATCGTCCTTTTTATCTTCGGCGGTTTCGCGGAGTACGTCGGGCTTGGGTTGGTCGTCGGGGCCATCGTCGCAGGGATGCTGATGCGGCCGGTATTTTCAGGGGCGGGGAAGACCGGGGCGGAGGCGACCAAGGCCGTCCGCGCAGTCAGCTACGGATTTTTCGGCATCATCTTTTTCCTCTGGATCGGGATGAGCATCGACCTCGAGGGACTAAAAGCGGCTCCCCATCTGGCCATCGGGCTCTTCTTGGCCGACTTCATCGGGAAAACGGCGGGGATCCTCCTGATGGTGCCGATGAAAAAACTGACCTTCAAGGAGGCCCTGACCATCGGCATCGGCCTGAACGTGCGCCTGACAACGGAGATCATCGTCGCCAAGCTGCTCTTTGACGCCCAGCTGATCGATCTCCAGCTCTTTACTGCCCTGGTGGCCGCCTCCTCCTTCTCGACCATTGCCGTTCCCCTGCTCTTCATCTTCATCGTCTCCCGCTGGCGGAGCGCGCTCACAGGAGGTGCGAAGGTCGTGTCCGCCCCCTTGGCCGGCATCGTCATCACCGAAACGCAGACGCCGTGGCACGCCAAAGCGATCGCGGAGGTCACCGCGCTGCTGGGCACGGATGCCGGTACGGGGCTGGATGACGCCCGGGCCAAGAGCCGTCTTGCCGAGGCCGGCCCCAACCGTATCGAGGCCGTCCGCAAAGAGGGGTGGGGTTCGATCCTATTGCGTCAGTTCACCGACGTACTGATCCTCATCCTTGCCGCGGCGGCAGTCGTCTCATTTGCCGTCGGCGAAATCGGGGATACGATCACGATCCTCGCCATTATCATCCTCAACGGTCTGCTGGGCTTCGTCCAGGAGTTCAAGGCGGAAAAGGCGATCGAAGCGCTGCAGAAGATGCTCTCCCCGCGCTGCAAGGTGCTGCGCGACGGCAACCGGAGCGAAATCGACGCCGAAGTGCTGGTGCCCGGCGACGTCGTCCTGCTCGAAATAGGCGACAGGGTCCCCGCGGACCTGCGGCTGCTCGAAGCCGTCAATCTCAAAGCCGACGAGTCCGCCCTCACGGGCGAATCGACCTCCGTCACCAAATCAGCCGACAGCATCCCCGAAGCGACACCCCTCGCCGAGCGCAGCGACATGGTCTGGATGGGGACGAACGTCACCAACGGCTATGCGCGGGGGGTCGTCACCGGCACCGGCATGGCGACGGAGTTCGGACGCATCGCAAGGCTGACCAGCGAGGTCGAGCAAACCCGTACCCCGCTGCAGAAACGGCTCGCCGTCCTGGGTAAACGGCTCGGCATCCTCTCCGTCGCCGTCTCGGCGCTGGTGGCGATCATGGGCTACCTCTTCGGCAAACCGGTCATGGAGATGTTCCTCACCGGCATCTCCCTTGCCGTCGCCGTCGTCCCCGAGGGGCTGCCCGCCGTCGTCACGATCACCCTCGCGCTCGGCGTCAAGGCGATGGTGCGCCAAAACGCCCTGCTGCGTCGCCTGCAGGCGGCGGAGAACCTCGGCAGCGCCGACGTCATCTGTACGGACAAGACGGGAACGCTGACGCAAAACCAGATGACGGTGCAGCAGATCTGGCTTTTCGGCGGCGGCGTGACCCTCACCGGCAGCGGGTACGATCCCGCCGGCCATTTTGAGGCCGACGGCCGCAAAGTCGATTACAAGGGCCGGGCCGACCTTTTGGCGCTGCTGAAAACGGGGCTGATCTGCAACCACGCCTCACTGCACCGCGAAGCGGGCGCGTGGGGTATCACCGGCGAGCCGACCGAGGCCGCCCTGATCACCGCCGCCTACAAAGCGTGGATGGCGCCGGAGGACGTGCGCATCGTCAGCGAGTTCTCCTTTAACTCCGAGCGCAAAAGAATGACGACGGTGATCGACGAGAATGAAGGAAGGGCCGCCTACGTCAAGGGGGCGCCGGAGGTCCTTCTTGCGCGCGCGGCCTCCTATCTCGAACACGGTGAAATACGCCCGCTGGACGCCGAGGCGCGCAGCCGCTTCGAAGCCGCCTACACCGCCCTCGCCGCGTCGGGCCTCCGCACCCTCGCCCTGGCCATGCGCACCCTCACCCCGGAGACGAAGCTCGATCCCGACACGGTCGAACAGGAGCTTGTGCTGCTGGGCATTGCCGGCATCATCGATCCGCCGCGTCCGGAAGTCCCCGAAGCGATCCGCACGGCGAAAAGCGCCGGCATCGCCGTCGTCATGATCACCGGCGACGCCCCGCTGACCGCCATGGCCATCGCCGAAAAGATCGGCATGCACCCCCCGCGGGCCGTCACGGGAGCGGAACTGGAAACCATGAACGACGCGGCCCTCGCGTCAGCGCTGCAGGCGGAAGCGATCTTTGCGCGGACGACACCCGAGAACAAGCTGCGTATCGTCAAGGCCCTGCAGCGCGAAGGGATGGTGACGGCGATGACGGGTGACGGCGTCAACGACGCGCCGGCGCTCAAGCGCGCCGACATCGGCATCGCGATGGGTATGCGGGGGACGGACGTCGCCAAAGGGGCCTCCGACATGCTCCTGCTCGACGACAACTTCGCCTCCATCGTCAACGCCGTGCGCGAAGGACGGCGCCAGTACGACAATATCAAGAAGTTCGTCACCTACCTCCTCTCTTCCAATATCGGGGAGGTCCTCGCCATCTTTATCAATATCCTGCTCGGCGGCCCGCTGCTGCTCCTGCCCGTGCAGATCCTCTGGATGAACCTCGTCACCGACGGGATGACCGCCGTCGCCCTGGGCATGGAGCCCGCGGAAAAGGGGCTTATGCGGCGCCCGCCCCGGGCAGGGAACAGCGCCTTCCTGCAGCGAAGGGGGATCTTGATGATCCTGCTGCTGGGCGCCTACATCGCGGGGGCGACGCTGTGGATATTCCACTACTATCTCGCCTCCGGCATGGCGGAGCCACAGGCGGTCATGCTTGCGCAGACCGTCGCCTTCACCGCGATCATCGTGCTGGAGAAGATGAACGTCTTCAACTACCGCAGTCTGCATGCGCCGATGCCGATCATCGGCTTTTTGACCAACCCCTGGCTGCTCGGCGCCTGGGTGATGACCGTCTCGCTGCAGGCCGCCGCCGTCTACGTGCCGTTTCTGCAGGAAGCCCTGCATACCGTTGCGCTCGGCTGGCAGGACTGGCTACTGATCTTCGAGATCGCGCTGCCGCTCTTCGTCATCGTCGAACTCTATAAGTGGCTGGAGTGGTGGGGACGGCGCAACGGCCTCCCGGCGGAGGCCTAAAGGTTTCGATAGTGCAAAAGCACCCTGCGCACGCGCGGGAAATGCCGTTCAAGGTGTGCGAGTTCCTCCATCAGCGCCCCGCTCCACTCCGTCTCTTTACGCCGGATCTCCTGCAAGAATGCAATGCGGCGCTCAACGAAGTAGAAGTAGAGCATGATGCTGACAACGGCGGCATAGAGGCACCAAACGGAGGTGACGGCATAGGGTTTCCACAGCGTAATGCCCACCAGGCCCATCAGGTTGAACCATCCGAAAAGCTGTACGGAGACGCTGCTGCTCAGGACCAGCGGCCCGCAGGTCGTGAGAATATAGGCGATGTTGATCCACCCCTTTTGCGTCCACGCGTTGACGTAGGCCAGGGCATCATGCTTCACCGTAACGTACGTCGGCTGTACGGAGAGTCCCCACAGCGTATAGGCCGCCAGAATGCCGCCCAGCACAAGCAGCACCCCGATCACCCTCCGGTACCATCCCGAAGGCTCCAGCAGCCAGATCGCCAGCGGCACGAGAAACGGCAGCAGCCCCTGGGCATAGAAGATGAAGATGCTCTCCGCCATCTCCAGCGCGCGCGGTTCGATCAACCCGCCCATGCCCAGCCAGACGAACCCCTGGGTGAACTGGTGCAGGGCGAAAAGCAGCGGCAGGCTCGCGAAGACGACCTCTTTGGGCTCGCTGACCCGCCGAAGCGTCAGCAGGCCGATCACGCCCAGGGCACCGGACAGCGTAAAATTCATAATGGCAAAGAACATGGCTTATTTTTTCAGGTCGTGAATCAGCGTCGAGCCGCATCTTTTATGCCATTTCACAATCGCCTCCCACGCCTCATCGGCCGTTTCGGCAAACGCGAAAAGATCCCGGTCCTCTTCGTCGATCGTCCCCTCTTCGACAAGCATCTCGAAATTGATGATCCCCCGCCAGTAGCTTTCGCCGACGAAGACGACGGGCATCGGGTCGATCTTGCGCGTCTGTACGAGGGTCAGCACTTCGAAACATTCATCCAGGGTCCCGTAGCCGCCGGGGAAGATGACAAGGGCTTTGGCCCGCCGCAGGAAGTGGAGTTTGCGGATGGCGAAGTAGTGCACCTGGAAACAGAGTTCGGGGGTGATGTAGGGGTTGGGGTACTGTTCGTGGGGCAGCGTGATATTGAGGCCGATCGATTTGGCCCCCACGTCGAAGGCCCCGCGGTTGGCCGCCTCCATGATGCCCGGCCCTCCGCCTGTCATCAGGGTGATCTTCGTATCTTCGGGCCCTTTGCCGCTGCGGCCGACAATACGCCCGAAGGCGCGGGCCGTTTCGTAGTAATGGCTCTTGGCCAGGATCCGCCGCGCGATGCCCAGCTCTTTTTCAAGGGCCTCGCCGTCTTTAGCGTTCCGTTCCGCTTCGAGGTTCTCGATCAGGCGCTTGGCCTCCGCCTCCTCCATGATCCGCGTGGAGCCGAAGACGACGATGGTGTGTTCGATGCCGTGTTCGCGCAGCAGCAGTTCGGGCTTGAAGTAGTCCACCTCCAGCCGCACACCCCGCACCTCGTCGCGCCGGAGAAAGTTCGGGTCCCGGTCCGCCTGGATAAAATTGTCGTGGGCCATGATGGCTTTTACGCGCTTATGCGCTTTGGGGTCGTCCTCGTCGGGCTTCGGGTGTTCCCACGGCAACGGTTTCTGGTGCCGTTTCAACAGCTTGCGGAACGCTTTTTTATCATGGTTTTTCTTCATAGCTTTCTCTTTCAACTCCGATCTCCCATTGTAGCATGCATCCGCGTCTACATGGTACAATCCTTCTATGGAATACGCCGTTCTCAAATCGATGGTCATCGCGCTGCTGCTGGGGTTCATGATCGGCATGCAGCGCACCATGAGCCGCATGCCCCAAAGCGGCCAGAGCTTCGCGGGCAGCCGTACCTTCGCCCTGCTGGCCCTCATCGGCTACCTGGCCGGCTGGCTCGGCGAGGCGGTCCCGGGCTTCGTCTTCGCCGCAACGGCGGTCGTCGGACTCCTCGTCGGGCTCTCCTATTACCTCAAGGTCACCCGCTTTCATAAAACGGGGATGACGACCCAGGTCGCCGCCGTCGTCACCTTTCTCCTGGGCCTGATGGTCTATGCGTCCCTCGAGTCCTACGCCATCTTCATCGCCGTTCTGATGGTCGTGCTCCTCGAGATCAAACCCCGTTTGCGGGAGTTCGAAGCGCACCTCTCCTCCACCGACATCAATGCCGCCGTCTTGCTGCTGGCGATGAGCTTTATCGTGCTCCCGGTGTTGCCCAACGAGATGATCGGCCCCTATGAACTCTTCAACCCCTACAAGACCTGGCTGATGGCCGTCATCATCGCCGCTATCTCCTTTGTGGGGTATGCCGCCGTCAAGCTCTTCGGACACAAGCGCGGCCTCTTCATCACCGGGGCTGCCGGCGGGCTCATCTCCTCCACCGGCGTGGCCGTCTCGCTTTCGAAGATGTTCGCAAATCAGTTCAGTCTGCTCAACAACTACGCCGCCGGCGTGGCCGTCGCCTGCACCTTCATGTACCTGCGCGTCCTCTTCGAGGCGGCCGTCATCTATCCCGCCCTCGCCAAGCTCCTCGCCCCCGCTTTCCTCGCCGCGACGGCCGTGGGCCTGCTCTTCACCTACTACCTTTATACCCGTTCGCAGAGTGCCGATATCCATCTCGAGAACGAGGCGATCACGAAAAACCCGCTGCAGCTGAGCGAAGCGATCAAATTCGGCCTGATCTTCGGCGTCATCTACGGGGCGATCGCTTTTACGGAGAACCGCTTCGGCAACGTCGGCGTCTACATCGTTTCGCTGATCTCCGGTATTACCGATGTCGATGCCATCACCCTTTCGCTCTCGGAACTGAGCAAGGACGGCAAACTGCTCAAAAGCACCGCCATGAACGGCATCGTCATCGCCTCGGTAACGAATTCGCTCGTCAAACTCGGCATCGTCTTCTGGATCGGCGGTCTCAAGCTTGGATGGCGCACCGCACAGTTCTTCATCCTGACGCTCGGTTCGATGGCCACAGTGCTCTCTCTGACCGAGTTCTTCCTTCTTTAACTCATAAGAATATTAAATAAAAATAATTATTCATTGTTATCATTAAGGGTAAATAGGTGATACTTTCTTCCTAAAAACATTAATTTTGAGGAGAATTCATGAAAACCAGTGCACGCAACCAGATCAAGGCAACGGTGACAGAGATTATCGGGGGAACCGTCAACAGCGAAGTGGTGATGGACGTGGCAGGCACCCCGCTCAAGGCCATCATTACCAAAGAGGCGGTCTCCGAGATGGGACTGACGGCCGGTTCGGAAGTCTACGCCATCATCAAGGCCTCATTCGTCATGATCGCCAAGGAGAAACCCGGCAAGATCAGCACACGGAACGTCATCGAAACGACGGTCAGCGACATGATCGAAGGCCCGGTAAGCTGCGAACTCAAACTGGCCATGGGCAGCGCGGTCCTGACGGCGATCATCACCGAAGAAGCGGCCAAGGAGCTTGGCGTCGCCAAAGGGGACACCGTCTACGCACTGATCAAAGCCAGCGCCATCATCCTCGCACAGTAACACCCCATTTGCAGCCTTCAATGGCTGCGGAACGTCTATTCTCCCGTCTGCGCTTTCTGCTCTGCCGCTTCCAGATCAATAATCTTCGGAAGTGTCGTCAGCACGCTGTCGGGATTAAGGCTGATAGAGTCGATCCCGAGGCGTACCAGGAACTCCGCGACCTCCGGGTAGTCCGACGGGGCCTGCCCGCAGATGCCGCTGTGGCGGCCGTTGCGCTTGGCCCCCTCGACGGCCATCTCGATCATCTTCAGCACCCCCTCGTCCCGCTCCTCGTAATCAAAGGCGACGATCTCGCTGTCGCGGTCGACGCCCAGGGTGAGCTGGGTGAGGTCGTTGCTGCCGATGCTGAAACCGTCGAAAACCTCGCTGAAGCCGTCGATGGAGATGACGTTGTTGGGAATTTCGCACATCACGTAGATCTGCAGCCCGTTCTCTCCCCGCACCAGCCCGTGCTTCGCCATCGTCTCGACGACCCGCCGCCCCTCTTCGACCCGGCGGCAGAAAGGGATCATCAAGATGACGTTCGTAAAGCCCATCTCGTTTCTGACCCGCTTCATCGCGGCGCACTCCAGCGCGAACCCCTCCTCGTAGGCGGGGTGGCTGTAGCGCGCCGCGCCCCGGAAGCCGATCATCGGGTTCGCCTCGTCCAGCGGTTCGAAGAACTGCCCGCCCGCGAGGGTGGCGTACTCGTTCGTCTTGAAGTCGCTCATGCGCACGACGCAGGGGTCGGGGTAGACCGCCGACGCGATCGTCGCCACCCCCTCGGAGAGGCGCTTAACGAAGAAATCTTCCGGCCCCTCGTAGGCGGCGCTGAGGGCTTCGATCTGCACCCGCGTTGCCAGGTCCGTCTTTTCGGGGTGGACCAGCGCCATGGGGTGAACCTTGATGGATTCGTTGATGATGAACTCCATCCGCGCCAGGCCGATCCCGTCGACGGGGAGGTGCGCCAGCGAGAAGGCGAGGTCGGGGTTGCCGAGGTTCATCATGATCTTCGTGCGCGTTTTGGGGAGGTGGCTGAGATCGGTCCGCTCGACGTCGTACGCCAGGATGCCGTCGTAAACCCTTCCCGTCTCCCCCTCGGCGCAACTTACCGTCACCTCCCGGCCGTCCGCAAGCTTCTCCGTCGCATCCTCCGCGCCGACGATGGCGGGGATACCGAGCTCCCGGCTGACGATGGCCGCGTGGCAGGTACGTCCGCCGCGGTTGGTGACGATGGCCGAGGCCATCTTCATCACCGGCTCCCAGTCCGGTGTCGTCGTATCGGCCAACAGCACCTCGCCCTGCTTGAATTCGCCGAGCTGCGACGTATCGCGGATATGGTGCACCTTTCCGCTGCCGATCTTCGTACCGACGGCGCGGCCGGTCGCGAGCAGCTCCCCCTCCCCCGTAAGATGGTAGATCTCGAGGATCGATCCTTTCTTTTGCGACTCCACCGTCTCCGGGCGCGCCTGCACCATGTAGAGCCTGCCGTCGATGCCGTCTTTGGCCCACTCCATGTCCATCGGCTTATCGTGGCCGACGTTTTGGGAGTAGTGCCGCTCAATCTTGATAGCGTAATCGGCGAGGACCATCACGTCTTCGTCGGCAATACAGAAGCGCGTCCGCTCGGCGGGAGGCGTCTCGACGTTTTTTGTATACTCGACGGCGATGCTGCCGCTGCTGAGCGCTTCGGAGAAGATCATCTTGAGCTCTTTTTTCCCGAGGCTCCGCTTCAAAACCGCCCGGTGCCCCCGGTCGAACGTCGGCTTATGGACGTAAAAACCGTCCGGATCGATCGTGCCCTGCACGACATTCTCCCCCAATCCGTAGGTCCCCGTAATGTAGACGACGTCGCGGAACCCCGTCTCCGTGTCGATACTGAACATCACCCCGCTCGCGCCGACGTCGCTGCGTACCATCTTCATCACGACGACGCAGAGCTTGACGTCGAAGTAGTCGAAGCCGCTGTCAAACTTGTAGTGCAGGGAGCGGTCGGTAAAGTTCGAGGCGAGGCAGCGTTTGTAGGCGTCCAGGAGCGCCTCGGCAGAGGCGATATTGAGGTAGGTGTCGTTCTGACCCGCGAAGGAGGCCTCCGGAGAGTCTTCCGCCGTTGCGGAGGAGCGGACCGCCAGGGAGACGTCGTCGCCGTATTCGCGCTTGAGCGCCGCATACCCCTCCAGGATCTCCGCTTCGAGCGCGGGAGGGAGGGTGCAGCCGTAGAGGATCTCCCGGCACGCCTTCCCCCGCGCCTGCAGCTGCGTAACATCGTCGGGGTTGAGATCATCCAGCTGCGCATGGAGCTTCTCCAGGGCGCCGTTCGCTTCGAGCACCGCATCATAAGCCTCCGCCGTGACGGCGAAGCCGTTGGGGACGAGCACCCCCGCCGTGCTGAGATGCCGGTACATCTCCCCCAACGACGCGTTCTTGCCTCCGACCGAAGGGACGTCCCCGATGCCGAGCGCTTCAAACCATTTGACATATGCCATCGCTTCCTCCTTAATGCAGTGTTCCTCGCCTCTTTCCTGTGCTGCCGCGCTACAGGTAGATCACCTCGTTCTGTTCCACGATATGGACCTCTTTGTGCAACTGCTCTGTAATAGCCGCCTTGAAGAGCGCCTCTTTGTCCGCTTCCCCGTGGATGAGAAAGATGTTTTTGAGGCCGCTCATCCCCTTGATCCACTCCAGGATACCGGATTGGTCGGCATGGGCGGAAAAACCGTTGATCGTATAGACACTGGCCTCGATCCGGATGTCTTCGCGGTAGATCTTGACCCATTTTTCCCCGTCGACGATGCGGCGGCCCAGCGTACCGGCGGCCTGGTAGCCGACGAAGATGAGCGCATTCTTGCGGTTCCAGAGGCGGTGTTTGAAATGGTGCAGGATGCGGCCGCCGGTGCACATTCCGCTGCCGGCAATGATGATGGCGCGACTGTCGGTCTGGTTAATCGCCTTGGACTCCCCCACGTCGAGGGTGTAGGTGAGCAGTTCAAAATCAAAGACGCTCCCGTCCCGCGCCTTCACCTCCCGGCATTTGGCGCTGAGCAGATCGCTGTAGCGGTCGTAGACCTCCGTGGCCCTGATGGCCATCGGTGAGTCGACGAAGACCTTGCAGTGCGGCAGTTCGCCGCTCTCATGCATCTGTTTGAGCAGGAAAAGAATCTCCTGGGTCCGCTCGACGGCGAAGGAGGGGATAAGCACGTTGCCCCAGTTGAGCAGGGTATCGGTCACGACCTTTTTGAACTCCTCCGTGCTCTGCAGGGCGTTTTGGTGGTCGCGGTCGCCATAGGTCGATTCGGTATAGAGGTAATCCGCATGGGGACAGGGGGCGAGATTCGGCAGTACCATATCGTTGTCGTTGCCGATGTCGCCGGAGAAGACGATCGTCCGCGTCACTCCCGCCTCTTCGTAGGCGATCTCGATAAAGGCGGAACCGAGGATGTGCCCCGCATCCCTGTAGGTCACCTCCACCCCCTTGCAAAGGGTAAAGGGCTCGCCGTACTCGGGCAGGATGCGGGTGAGGGCCAGGGCGTCCCTGACGTCGTCCTCGCCGTAAAGCGGCGGGCTCACCTCCCCCTCGGTCCCGCGGCGCAGGGCCTTTTTAAAGCGGGTCTCGTGGTCTTCTTGCATGATCTTGGCGCTGTCGAGGAGGATGACTTCAGCCAGGTCGAAGGTCGCCTTAGTCGCGACGATCGTCTTCGCGAACCCCTCTTTGACGAGCTTGGGCATCCGTCCGCAGTGATCGAGATGCGCATGCGTCAGCAGCAGGAAATCGACCTGCGCCGGGTCGAAGCCGAAGGCGTCAGCGTTATGCTCCTCCTCCCGCCCCTGGAACATGCCGCAGTCGATGAGGATCTGCTTACCGTTTTCGAGCTCAAGCAGGTGGCATGAGCCCGTGACTGTTTCCGCCGCCCCGTAGGAAATTACCGTCGCCATCTCCTCTCCTTTTGCTTCACTGCCACTATCATAGCACTAAACCGCCGGGACGATCAAACAGGCCTGAACCAAATAATCATTTTTATGTGTTGACCTGCACTTAAGAATTGTCGTCCTATGATGGAACTATTACATTTTCTTACAGGAGACTGTCATGGCGATTCGCGGTATTTCAATTCTCAAAGGCATCGAAGCGGAAACGGTGGCCACACTGCTCAACAAAGCGTACTGCGACGAATGGCTGGCCTACTACCAGTACTTCATCGAGTCCAAAGTCGTCAAGGGGATCATGAAAGACGCCGCGATTGCCGAGCTTAATCAGCACGCGGCGGACGAACTGCGCCACGCGACGATGGTGGCGGACCGTATCATCCAGCTCGGCGGGACCCCGGCGCTGAGCCCCAGCGACTGGATGGTTCACGGCAACTGCGGGTATGAGGCGCCGGAGAATCCCGACGTCATGGCGGTGCTGGAACAGGCGATCAAGGGGGAGCAGTGCGCCATCAGCGTCTACTCGGACCTTGTCGATCTCACCCGGGAAAAAGACATCGTCACCTATGACATCGTCTCCCAGATCCTCGCCGACGAGGTCGAACACGAAGAGGACCTCCAGGCCCTCTACGACGACATCGAAGAGTTCGTCGAGCAGATCAGGACGGCCCTAAAGTAGGACCACCCCCCAGATCATCACCGTCATCGCGACGCTGATCAGGCAGGCGGCGGCCGCACTGTCCTTGGCCGCCTTGGCCAGGCGGTGGTAGTCGCGCGTGCTCAGATCCACGCCCCGCTCGACGGCACTGTTGAAGAGCTCCGCGACAATGGGCAGGAAGAGCGAGAACTGCAGCCAGAGCCGTTCGCATTTGGCCACGTCGATGCTCCAGGCCACAACGCTGAGCACGATGAAAAGCGCGACCTCGATCTTGAACACCGTCTCATGCCGGAAGACATGCATAAACCCCTCGACGGCGTAGCCGAAGTTCCTGCGGAGCGAATATTTCGGTTTGTTCATCCTCGCAGCCCCTTTTTTAACCCATATAATACACTAACGGCAAGGGTTCCTCCCAGCGCGACGTCCAACGCGGTCTGCATACCGAACTGCTCCCAGAGCCACCCGCCGAACGCTGCCCCCGCCGCGGCGAAGAGCGCGACCGCGGCATAAAAAATGCCGTAAACCGAGCCGCGGTTCTCTGCCTGCTGCGCGATCATGGCCCGGTTCGCATTGAGCGTCGCCACCGTAAAAAGACCCAGAAAGGCGAACGCGGCCCAGGTCGCCGCGGGCATCTGCAGCCACAGCAGCGCCTGGGCGACGATGCCGCAGCCGTAGCCGAAGGCGTTCACGGCCCCGCTGCCGAAGCGGTCCGACCCCAGACCGAAAAGGTAGCTTGTCAGCGTCTGCACCCCCGTCGATACGGCGAAGAGCAGCGGGATCAGCGCCGTGGCGATCCCGACCGTTTTGGCCTGTACCGTGAAAAAGGCTTCGCTGAATATGAAAAAAAGGAACAGAAAATAGAAGAGCAGCTGCAGCACGGTTTTTTTGTCTGCGCTGCTCAGCCGGAAACGCTCGGTACACCGGACGCTCTTGGGGATGTCGCGCACGAAAAAGATGACGATCACCAGGCCGATGAGGCCGGGGATCAGGGTGGCGAAGAAGAGGGTGCGGATCACCCCTTCGCTGTCGCCGAAATACCACAGCAGCCCGAACAGCAGCAGCGTCCCGCTGAACTCCCCGGCGATATCCATCGTTTTGTGAAACCCGAAGGTCTTGCCGTGGGCATTTTCCCTGGCATAGGAGGCGATCATCAGATCTTTCGGGGCCGAACGCACCCCCTTGCCCACCCGTTCCAGTGCGCGCAGCGCCGCAATGCTCCCCCAGCCGTGGCTGAACCCCAGCAGCGGTTTCGAGAGGGCCGAAAAAAGGTAACCGCCCACCACCAGCGGTTTGACGACGCCGTAGTAGTCCGCGATATAGCCCGAAACCATCCGCAGCGCATAGGAGACAAAGGTCGCCACGGCAACGATGACGCCCAGCTTGTCCATCCCTTCATGCAGGACGGTTATGACAAAAATAGGAAGAATGGGATTGACCATCGCGGAGGCCAGGTCGGTGAAATAGCTCACCCATCCAAGGCGCACGACGTTTTGATCGATAGAGTGCATCTGGGCATTATAGCGCAGCCCGGTGCGCGAAGAGAGGCTTATTTTTTGCCGAAGAGTTTTCCGAAGAAGCCGAACATGCCGCTCAGTTTTTTGTGGAAGATGTCGTCGATATAGGCGGAGTAGTCATGGAATCCGTCGTTGTGCAGTTTCAGCTCAAGGAACATCTCCGCGTCTCTTTGCGTCTTCGTCTGCTCAAGGTCGAGGAGTTTCGCGTAGAGGGTTTCGACCTCGTCAAGCACTTTCTTGGGGACCGGCCAGCGGTGGGAACGGTAGCCGCGGATCTGCTTGTGCTCGTTGAAAAGCGGTTTGTACTCCGAGTAAACCCAGTAATATTTACCGTCTTTACGGCGGTTCTTGACGATGGCCTTGTACTCTTTGCCCGCTTTAAGGGCGTCCCAGAGGAGTTTGAAAACGGTTTTGGGCATATCCGGGTGGCGGACGATGTTGTGCGGCTTTCCCATCAGCTCCTCTTCGGGATAGCCGGAGAGTTCCACAAAATATTCATTGGCATAAACGATCTTGCCCATAACATCCGTTTCCGAAAGGATCTCTCTTTTTGAATCAACTGGTACTTCTATATCCAGGGGTTTGAGCTGAAACTTCTCCGACATCGGGGACTCCTTAAATTATGTATATTTTTTGGATAGTAACAGAAGCAAAATTAATATTTTACAAAAACTAATAGTTAATATTATATACGGTAAGCAACAGTAGACGTTAAATCACATTAATGTGACAAATAAGAAACCCGGATACACCTCCTCGCGTACACTTCCCTGCTCATTTTTGGTGAAGCGGCAGAGACTCTCGCCGATCGGAATAACAAGGGTCCCCCCCGGTTTCAGCTGCTTCAGAAGCGTTTCGGGAAGTTCCCGCGCCGCGGCGGAAACGAGGATCCTGTCATACTGCTCCCCCGGCATGCCCAGGGCCTCCCCGGCCTCCTCGATCCGGACATGCCCGAACCCGAACGGCGCAATGTTGCGTTGACCTACAGCCACCAGGGATTTGCGGTACTCCAGCCCGGTCACCTCCCCCTGCGGACCGACAATATACCCCAGCAGCGCCGTCGTCCACCCCGACCCCGAACCGATATCGAGGACCCGCTCACCCGGTTCGGCGCCGAGCAGTTCCAGCATAAAAGCCACCGTCGTCGGCTGGGAGATCGTCTGCCCCTCCCCGATAGGAAGCGGATAATCGCCGTAGCGCTCCTCCCCGTAATATTCCGGCACAAAAGCGCCGCGGTCGACGGCGCGGAACGCCTTAATGATCCGCGGCGTGCGCAGCGCCCCGTAGTCGATCATCCCCGCGATCAGCCCCTCTGTCGCTTCACGGTCACGCATCATCGCCGCTTCCTATGGTCAAAAACGCATCCGGCAGCAGCGAGGTCGCCAGCATGACGCTGTTGATCCCCGCGTGTTCCTGCCATGTCCCGACGGCCTGGTGCGCCTCCCGCAGCCAGAAAAGCTCCAGCACCTCCGCCATCGGCACAAAGGCCTGCAGCCCCTCGAGCTGTTCGGCCAGGATCGCGTTGTGCAGGGCCGCGTTGTTGAACGCCTGCATCAGGGAGACGCCGTGCAGCCCTATGCCCAATCCCAGTTCACGGAAAGGGAGCCTCGCGTCGGCAGGATGGCGCAGGGTGTTGCTCTGCGCGTAGCGCGACGTTCCCTCCCGCGCCGCTTCGAGCAGGGAGCGCAGCAGACCGCGCAGCGGCAGGTCGTGCCCCGCCATCAGCTGGGTCACGCGCGCCGCATCGAACAGCATGCCGCCCAGCCCCAGGGGGTCCTCCGTGGCGAGCGGCATCGCTTCGGCCATGCTCCCGGCGGCTTCAAGCTCCCCGCCGAGCCCTGCATCGTCGCCCAGCGCCCTCGCCGTCACCGAGAGCTGCAGATAGGTCACATAAGCCTCCAGGGCATCATGCTGCCCCATCGACGCGACCAGCGGCCGGCGCAGGTCGGTACTCATTTTCCAGTACATCCGTTTTGAGCCGTCCGGCATCGCATAGGTAAAGGCCCGGTGCGCGCTTTTGGCCAGTTCCACGGCCCAGCGGCTGTAGCGCACCTCCCCGCTCACCGCCGCCATGCGGTCCAGGGCGTGCATCCACTTGGCAAGATAATGAAAATATTGGCCGTCGCGGTCCCACTCCGAGGCTTCATCATAGGCGGTATCGGCGCCGCGCTCCGGCAGCGGCTTGCCGATGCGCAGTCCCGCCACCGTCGGGTAGCTGGCCGCATCCGCCGCCGCCAGGCCGCTCAGGGCTCCCTCGCGCGCATCGTCGCCGCGAAACGCCCCCAGTTCACGGTGGACCGTATCGATCAATATCCGGGCCTTTTCCAGATACCCCTTCTCGTCGGTGCGCTTGAAGAGGGAGAGAAAGTTGCAGACGGCGAAGGCATCCGTCCATAGGTAGCGCCCCTCCCCCGTCCCGATCGGGTGGCGCGCATCATAGGCCTCCATCAGGGCTGCGGCCTTTTCGATGCGCTCGTGGTGTTCCAGGATCATTGTCGATCAATCCCCCATGACGGGGCCGCCGACCTCGTCATCGCCGTAGAAGCTGTGCGTCCCGTCGCAAAAGGGGAGGTTCTTGGAGGACTTGCAGCGGCACAGCAGGTAGGCCTTGCTCTTCTCTACCGTGAACTTCAGGGGCATACAACCGGTCCCCTGATGGCTTCCGTCGCAAAAGACCCCCTCTTTGGCGCGGCCGCACATGCAGTACAGATAGAGCTTCCCCGCCTCCAGGTCGACCCCCTTCGGTTTATTGAAAAAAACAACAGCATCCTTGCACATCTGGCACCCCCGTTTTTCAGTGGACGATCCCGCACACCGTTTTTTTCATGATAGCCCGATGCCACGGCGAAGTCAAGCCGCCGGAAACGCCGGAAGTGTGGCTATAATTATTGCATGACACCCTTTCTTCTGCCGCCGAAGGTGCGCTGCAGCGACGGCGAGATGCGTCGCGTCGGATTTGAACTGGAGTACTCCGGCCCGGAGCTGGAGTCATGCGCCCGGATCGTCTCGGAGATCACCGGGGGCGAGATCACCGAAATCAACCCCTGGCACTACACCATCGGCCCGACGCCCTGGGGAGACTTCTCCCTGACGCTCGATTTCCAGTTCCTCATCCGCTCAGGCCTCCAGGAGTGGCTGCACAATGCCGGGTTCGACGAAGCGATGGAGCAGGACGAAATCGACGCCATCGAATACTTTATCGG
The DNA here is from genome assembly GCF_039645995.1 of Sulfurimonas sp. HSL3-1. Classification (NCBI taxonomy): domain Bacteria; kingdom Pseudomonadati; phylum Campylobacterota; class Epsilonproteobacteria; order Campylobacterales; family Sulfurimonadaceae; genus Sulfurimonas; species Sulfurimonas diazotrophicus. The sequence continues at coordinate 275,823 of NZ_CP147920.1, read as the reverse complement.
CTCCTTTTCCGCGTCGCTTGTCCCCTTTGAGCTGACGACGCCGCCGCTGCCGCTGAACGCCCTTGACCTGGTGGAAACCCTTAAAGATGCCCTGCGCGGCGCGGGGGCGCTCGGCACGACGGCCAACCCCCTCTATGTCTTCGGCTTCCACATCAATCCCGAGGCGCCCGATTTGAGCGCGGCGACCCTGCTGGCCTATCTGCGTGCCTACCTCGTACTCTATGACCTGCTGGCCGAGGAGATCCGTCCCGTCTTCACCCGGCGCCTCTCCTTCTATATCGACCCCTTTCCCTCCGATTACATCCGCAAGGTTTTGCACCCCGCCTACCGCCCGACGATGGAGGGCTTTACCGATGATTACCTGGAAGCCAACCCGACACGCAACCGGGCCCTCGACCTGCTGCCGCTGCTGGCATGGAATGACCTGGGGCGTGTCCGTCGGGCCCTGCCCACAGAGAAGATCTCCCCCCGCCCCGCCTTTCACTTCCGTCTCCCCAACTCCCGCGTCGATGAAGCGGGTTGGCACACCGCCGACGCCTGGAACAGCTGGCTCCATGTCGAGCGCCTGGCGGAAGATACGGAGACGCTGCTGTCGCTCGCCTATGCGCGCTACCGCATGATGAACTCATTCTTCTACCGTTTCCGCAAAAAACAGTGGATCAAAAGGATACGACAATGGGCAGAAAAGTTCGAATAGCCGTCACGGGAGGCAAACGCGGCAGCCGTCTTGCCTGGTACTTCTCCCGCTTCCTGCTGGGGGGCCACGGCGCGGGAGGAAGCTTCCTGCATCCCGCAACCGATTACCGTGATGCCGCCTTCGACGCCCTGCTGATCACCGGCGGCAGCGATATCGATCCCCAGACCTACGGTGCCCAGGCGCATCCGGCCATCGAACATACCGACCCCGAACGGGACGCCATGGAACTCTACCTCCTCGAGACGGCGGTCCGCCGGGGGGTGCCCGTCATGGGCATCTGCCGCGGCATGCAGCTGCTCAATCTCCATTTCGGCGGGACGCTGCATCCGCATATTCACGACTTCGACCTCGACTTCTCCCACCCGCACACGCCGCTGCCGCTGCAGACGGTGACCCTTGAATACGGCAGCAGGCTCCACGACATCGTCGGACAGGGCGAACTGCGCGTCAATGCACTGCACCACCAGGCGGTCGACCGCCCCGGCGAGGGGATGCGGATCGTCGCCCACGACCGCAACAGGATCGTACAGGCGATCGAACATACGGGCTCACCCTTCATGCTCGGCCTCCAGTGGCATCCGGAGTTCATGCCCTACAGCTGGCACAGCCGGAAGATCTTCGCGGCCTTTGTCCATACGGCACGGACGATGCAAACGTCGTGAAAAGATAAATTCGGGATAAGAAAACGGGGAGGAGAGGCGGCGCCCTCTCCTAGAAAATCAGCGGATCAGTTCCGCGCGGACGGAGCGGTTCTGCGCACGCCCTTCGGCTGTGGCGTTGGTGGCGACCGGATCGGTCTCCCCTTTTCCGACGGCGCTCAGGCGGTTGGACGCGATTCCCTTACCCACCAGCAGGCCGACAACGACCTCGGCGCGTTTCTTCGAGAGCACGTCATTATATGCATTCGTCCCGCGGTCGTCGGCACGGCCGACGATCTCGGCTTTGTAGGGGTTGGATTTCATATAATCCGCAAAGGCATCGATCTCGTCCATATGGGCACTCGTCACCACGGCGGAGTCGGTGGCGAACTCGACGCTGAACGGGAAGGTCGCGGCACACCCTACTTTATCGACCTTGAAGCCTGATGGGGTCTCCGGGCATTTGTCATAAAGGTTCGCAACGCCGTCGCGGTCGTCATCGGGCACGCACCCGTAGGCGTCGACTTTGGCGCCGCGCGGTGTATTCGGGCACTGGTCATTGTCGTCGATGACGCCGTCGCCGTCACTGTCGTAGGTTTTGTACCCTGATGACGCTACCGCCGCGGCCGCTTCGTGGGCACCGAACGCGAAGGAGAGACCGGCGAGCGCCAGCAGGTTGCTGTCATAGCGGTTGCCGTTGTTCTTGAGCATGTAGATCGCTTCGAGTTTCAGCGCCACCTGTTCGGTGAAGGGGATTTTCACCCCCGCGCCGGCATCGCCGTAGGCGCTGTTTTTATTGCCGTAGAGCGGATTGCTCATGTTCTCGTAACCGGCGCCGATCTTGGCGAACGGGCGGACGCTGCCTTCCTCCGTGTAGTCGTAGACAGCCCCCATGCCGACACGCCAGATGTTCGTGGAAGCGGAGGTATCGATGGGGCTAAGGAACAGGGGCGGCGTCGGCGCCGGCGGGTTGTACGAATAGTCCGTATCCGTCGCATAGTAGGCGGACAGTTCCGGTTTGATCGGGAAGGAAAAGAGGTTGTTGATCTGGATTTCCCCCCCGATGATCATCTCGTTTTCAAGCAGAATATTGCCTTCTGGAATCCCGATCCCCGCCACCGGTGAAACCTCGATATTGTATTGAGATGCTGCCGCGATCTGTGCCGCCAGCAACGCACTCGTCATCCATGCACGCTTCATCATTCCTTATACTCCTGAGCGAAATTCACGGAAGTATACCATAGAGAACTGTACAAAAAATAACGTATTTTAAAAAAAATGTAACTATAACGCCGGATGCCCCTCTACCGCCCTGCGCCCCGCTTCGATCAGCGGCGCGGCTTTATGGAAGTCGAACGTACTGCAGATATTCTTGGGAAGGGTAATCATGATATCGGGCGGGTAGCCGCCGATGCGGTACTGGGTCAGGCTGCGCTGCATCGTATCGAAACTCTGGTCGAGAATGGAGAAGATGTGCGCCTGCTCCCGGCGGCGGAGACGCTCTTTGATGGCATTTTTGGCCTTGGATGCCAGACGTTCGGCAAAGGAGTCATAGCGCTCGGCGACGGCGGCTTCCTCCTGCTCCGCGTCGGGGCCGTAGAGGTTGACGGCGATGGTGAGGTCGCTGCGGTCGCGCATCGTCGGCGCCACGGGCAGGGGGTTGAGAACCCCGCCGTCGACCAGGAGCATTCCGTCGAGCTCCACCGGGGTAAACACGGAGGGGATGGCGATCGAAGCGCGGATCGCGCTCAGCAGGTCGCCACTTTGAAACCACACCTCTTTGCCCCGATTCAGGTCCGAAGCGACGGCCGTAAAACGGATGGGCAGCTCCTCGATCGTCTGGGTGCCGATAAGATCGTCCAGGCGCTCGAAGACCTTTGTACCGCTCATAATGCCCCGCTTGTCCCAGGCGAGGTCCAGGAGCGCGGCGACGTCGAGGGGGTCGAGCCCCTGCACCCACTCCCTGTATTCGGCAAGCCTGCCGCAGGCGTAGAGTCCGCCGACCAGCGCCCCCATGGAACAGCCGCTGACGGAAACGATCTCATACCCCTTCGCTTCCAGCGCCTCGATGACGCCGATATGCACGTAGCCACGCGCCCCGCCGCTGCCCAATACCAACGATACTTTTTTCATCGCTTCCCTTTATGTTCGGAACTTTTCCTAATTATAGGGCATTCGGAGCCGGGGGGAGATCGACTTGTGTCGTGAAAAGGGGAAGAGAGCACCAGGCTCCCTTTGTGCCCGAAGAAAAAGGGCTAGTGTTTGCGGATAACGACCCCCTGGTCGGTCTGGTGGGCCGGGTGGTACGGGCCCGCCGGCAGTGCGAATAAAAGGCGGGCGTTGGCGACATGGGCGTATTCGACATAATCGGCCGCGGCGGTATTGATCGCCGTGCCGATCGCCTGGATCAGCAGTCCGGCCAGTCCGCCGCCGCCACTGTTGCTCGTGAGGTCAACGGTGACGCTGCCTTCGTACTCCCACAGCTTCTCATTGGTCTTCGTCGAGACCGCCTCGGATGCGATCGTCACCGTCAGCGAGGAGGCCACGACGGCATACATGACGTCCCACTTCTTGATACGCGTGAACATGACGACGTCGGCCCCGAAATAGTCGTAAAACTTATCCGCGGGCAGACTGTAGAGCAGTTCGGTATCGTAGACGCCCTCCTGTTTGAGGATGTCGCTGACCATCTCCATCGGGAAGACATAGTAGCCCGTCTGCGCGATGGGCATTTCGATCGTCGTGGCGTAGTAGTCCTTCGCCTCGGCATCGCTGCTTTCGTTCATCGCCGGCAGGACCACGATGGAGCGGGGGTCCTCTTCATACATCTGGGGGAAGGCCTCGCCTTTGGTGATGCCCGCATTATGCGCGGCACACCCCGTCATGATCATTGCGGCGAAAATCGATGCCGCCACTGCAGCTATTTTTCCGTACATCATGATTTCGCTCCCTTCGCTTCGGCTTTGCGCACCTTTTCAATGACGCGGTCCATAAAGTGCGCCGACTCCGGGTAGAGCCCTTTTTCCATCTCGAAATAGTGCACAGCCTGCTTGGTGTCCCCCTGCTTGAAGTAGATGTATCCCAGGTTCGCATACATCCCCGGTGCCACACGCTTGGAAACGCTGTCATTGGCATTTTCGATGGCCGTCAGAATCGCCTGCTGCATCGCCAGGAGGTTCTCCGCACTGGTATCCTGCTTATACGCATAGTAGCTTTCGCTATAGGTGCCGTAGTTATAGAGTGCCTGCGGTTTCGTGGCACACCCGCTCAAAAGCGCGATGGCTGCCAGCGGCAAAGCCGCTTTCATCAGCATGCCCATCCTCACTGGCCGACTCCGATCTCTTTGGCGATGCCGTCACCGACGTAGATATTGCGTTCAACAACGAGGGCATCCCCTTTGTAGACCTTCACGCTGTGCTTGCCCGGAGCGACCCGGTACTGGTGGTCGTGTCCCGCTTCGACGGCGAAGGGCTGCCCGTCGTCGACGGAGACGGATGCCCCCGCGACGTCACCTGTAAAGTAGAGGTAGGACGCCCGCTCACCCGTGGCAACGCCCGACTTGTAGCCGCAGCCGGCCATAAAGAGAGCTGCCGCCATCAACACTGCTGTCACTGCTTTCATGCTTTAATCCTTGTGGACCTGAATATACAGGTCGGAGAAATTTTTCGTTTTCAGGCGCGCGCCAAGGTCACCGCTCGTGATCGACGCGAAGGAGACCTCGTTCTCCGGGGTGTCCCCCGCCGTCGAGACGATCTCGATCGTCGCCAGCTTTTTGCCCGGCAGCGTAATGATGCTGTTGGTCTGCGGGTTCTTGACCTTCTTGCCCGACGCCATAACGTCGAACTTGTCCCCCACCTTGATGTTCTGGCTTTTGCCGCCGGAGGTGATCAGCATCCCCTGCTCGTAGCCCAGCAGGTAACCGCGCCACGGCTTGTCCATCATATTCTCGATCACGTTCGATGCGAGGTCCGAGATCGCCGCGTCGATCGCCTTGTCGTTGAGCTGGGAGTCATACGCGCTCTTGTCCCCGACGCCCATGACCGTACCGGCTTCGCTGTAGGCGGTCCCTTTCCCCTCTTCGGAGTAGATGATCTGTCCCGTACTGACGTCGACGATGCGGATATGGACCTTGGCGAAGGCCTCCTGCTTCTTGACGCGGCTGAACCAGCCGACGTCGCTTACCTCGTTGCGCCCGAACTCCGTGATGGAGCCGAGAATGAGGTAATCGGCGCTGTTTTTCAGCGCGGGCGCATCGCCCATCGCCAGCTCTTTCTGGATCTTCTCGAGGTCCGCGCGCTCGAGCATGATAAACTTGCCCGTCTCGAAAAGCTTGGAGGAGAGAATATCCATCGCCTGCTTCCCGATCCGGTCGCTGTTCTCATCAATAAAGAAACTCTGGCCGTAGCGGGTCTCGTTGGTAAAGCGGCCAATGGCCACTTTGCGCTTCAGACCCGAAGGCTCCTCTTTGAGCGCCTTGGCGGCCTGCACCGTTTTGCTGACGGCGGGTGCCGCCGTCGGCGTGTCATGCACTTCCTGCTTCTCCATGGTCGCACACCCCGTGATACAGAGGGCTGCGGCGACCGGAGCTAGTAAATACCTATACTTCATTGTAGTCTCCGATAACAGTATATGTTTTATATTATGCCAAGTCATGCTTAATCTAGAGGGCAGCAAACGCTCCCCGGCATTCGGATGGAGTATGGTAGAAGGGGAGAAAACGGAGCGGTGCGGTTAAAAAGTGGGCGGATATCCGGCGGCCGGCCGCGCCGTGATATGTTTTTTACTCATACCGCAGCGCGTCGATCGGGTTCATGTTCGCCGCCTTGCGCGCCGGGATGATCCCGAAAACGATCCCGATCAGCATCGAAAAGAGCAGCGCGACCGTCGTCACGGCCGGGTTGATGACGAGGGTCAGGTCCATCGCCTGCGCGACCCCCACGGTGATCCCGATGCCCGTGAGCACGCCGAAGATGCCGCCGAGCCCCGAGAGAACGACCGCCTCGATCAGAAACTGGATCAGGATATCCTGGCTCATGGCCCCGATGGCCATGCGGATGCCGATCTCGCGGGTGCGTTCCGTCACCGATACGAGCATGATGTTCATGATCCCGATGCCGCCGACGACAAGGGAGATGGCCGCCACCGCCCCCAGCATCACCGTCAGCATCGACGTGATCTGTGACAGGGTATCCAGCAGCGCCGTCATGCTTCGGACAGCGAAGTTATCCTCTTTGCCCGGTTTGATGTTGCGGCTTTCGCGCAGCACCTGGCGGATCTGCTGTTTGACGGTGTCGAGGGGGTAGTTCTCCTTGACCGACACCAAAATGGAGGGGATGTTCTGGTTCCCGCCGATACGGCGCTGAAACATCTTGATGGGGACGAGGATCAGGTCATCCTGGTCCATGCCGAAGGTGTTCGCCCCCTTCTCTTCAAGCGTCCCGATCACCCGGCATGAAAAACTCTTGAGGCGGATCTTTTTTCCCATGGGCTCTTCTCCCCCGGGAAAAAGCTCGTCGATCACCGTCTGTCCGAGGATACAGACGCTCTGCCCCGCGCGCAGCTCGCTTTCGCTGAAGCGTTCCCCCTCTGCCAGGTTCCAGTTCTGGACATCAAAATAGCCGTTTTCGACGCCGCGCACGCTGGTCTGGTAACTGCGGTCGCGGTAGAGCACGTTCACGGTACTGCTGGCCATCGGGGAGACCGCTTCGAGCGTGAAGATCGACTTTTGCAAAATGCGGACGTCTTTCATCTCGAAGGGGATGCTCGTTCCCGACATCCCCGGAGGCCCCTTCTCCTGGCCGGGCATGATGTGCAGCGTGTTGCTGCCGAGGCTGCCTACGCTTGCGGTAATCGACTCGCTCGCCCCCTGCCCGATATTGACCATCGCGATGACAGAGGCGATCCCGATGACGATCCCTATTGCCGTCAGCAAAGAGCGCATCAGGTTGCGCCTTATTTCGCGGATGGCCTGCAGGAAAGCGTTAAGCAGCATGGTCCGTGTCCCTCTCGATGCGGCCGTCGCGCAGGAGGATCGTGCGCGACGCGTAGTCGGCGATCTCCTCTTCGTGGGTCACCATGATCACGGTGATCCCCTTGGCGTTGAAACCCCGGATCAGCTCCATAATCTCATGGCTGCGCTGGGTGTCGAGGTTCCCCGTCGGTTCGTCGGCGATGAGGACCTGCGGCTGCGTCACGATGGCACGCGCGATGGCCACACGCTGCTGCTGCCCGCCCGAAAGCTGTGAGGGGTCATGGTGCATGCGCTCGGCAAGCCCGACCTGTACCAAAGCTTCCTCCGCGCGTTCCCGGCGTTCCCTGGCGGAAACGCCCTGGTAGATCAGCGGCATCTCCACATTTTCCAGCGCCGAGGTGCGTTTGAGCAGGTTGAAGCCCTGGAAGACGAAGCCGAGAACGTAGCGGCGGAACAGGGCCCGCTGTTCGTGCGTCAGCCGCCCCAGGTCCGTCCCCTCGAACCGGTAGCGCCCCCCGCTGGGCACATCGAGGGCACCGAGGATATTGAGCAGGGTCGACTTGCCGCTGCCGCTGGGCCCCATGATGGCCACGAACTCGCCCTGGCCGATACGGAGATCCAACGGGTGCAGGACATGCGTCGCCGCCTCGCCACTGCCGTAGGTTTTGGTGATCTGTTCCAGGCTGATCACGGCTGCTTCTCCTGGGCGACGATAAGATTGTCCCCGGGTGTGAGCACCTCCCCTGCGATGACACTCTGGGTACCGTTCGTGCCGAGCACCTCGACGTAGAGCTTCTCCGGGGTCTGCCCGTTCAGCCGCCAGACGTGCGGTTTGTCATCGTAGGCGCTCTCGTCATCGTCATGAAACGCGAACAGTTTCGTCTCCTTGGACGTTGCGACGGGAAGGTAGAGCAGCGCGGCGCGGGGGACGATCAGCGCATCGCGGAACGTCTGAACGGTGATATCCGCGTCGGCGCTCATCCCCGGGCGCAGTTTCAGGTCACTGTTGTTAACGTCCAATACGGCGATGTAGGTGACGACCCCGTCCTCGATCTCCGAGTTGACCCGTACCATGCGGATCGTGCCTGAAAACACGCTGTCAGGATAGGCGTCAACTGTAAACGTTGCCGTGTCCCCCGCTTTCACCTTGGCGATATCCGCCTCGTCGACGCTCACCTGCAGCTCCATCTTGCGCAGGTCCTTGGCGATTGTAAAGAGCGTCGGGGTCTGGTAGGAAGCCGCGACCGTCTGGCCGGGGTCGATCTCGCGGGTGAGCACGGTACCGTCAACGGGCGAATAGATTGCCGTACGCTCCAGGTCATACTGCGAAGAGACGAGGCTGTGCTTCGCCTGTTCCACCTGCGCCTTGGCGTTATCGACCTGCGCCTTGGACGCCAGATAGTCTGCATAGTCCGTATCCCAGTCACTTTGCGAAGGCAGGGCCCCTTTCGTCTCTTCGCGCAGCGTTTCGTCGCGCTTGAGCGTCGCCTTGCTGCGGTAGAGTTCCGCATTCGCATTCTCCAGCGTCGCCTTGGCCGACCTCAGCGCCGCATTCGCCTTGTCGACGGCGCTTTGGTACTTCGTCTTATCCATCTGCGCCATCAACTCCCCCTTCTGCACAAGGTCGTTGTAATCGACAAGCACCTTCTCGATCGTGCCTGAGACCTCCGTACCGACGTCAACGCTCTCCAGCGGTTGCAGGTACCCCGATGCCGAAACGGTGATGTTGAGTTCCCCCCGCTCCGCGCTCTGGGTGACGAAACGGTAGGCCTGGCCGTTCTTGGCCGGTTGCAGGAAGAAGTAGCCGCCGACGGCCACTGCGATCAGCACGACAACGCCCAGAACGATCCATTTCCATCGGGGGCTTTTATACGCCGTGACCTTTTCCATCGCTTCCATTACTGCTCCTTGTATATCCGGGTGTCAAAGTAGAGCGCTATACGCTCAATCTGGATGTTGTAGTGCTGGATCCGCTTTTCGAGCTTCTGGATCTGCACCGAATTGCCCAGCGACTCGAGGTCATAGGAGGAGGTATAGCCCGCCTTGACCTGGCCCTGCGTAAAGGTGTAAAGGTCGTCGTACATAGCGATCATCTCTTCGGCCACGCCGATCTTCTCTTGATAATCCCCGATGGTTGCCGCGCGCATATCGTACTCCTGTTCCAGCTCCATCTTGCGGTCGATCTGCGCCGTCTGCGTTTGCAAGGATTGCAGTCGGCTTGCCTCGACCGTCCCCCTGCTGTTGATATCAAGCGGCATGCTCAGCACGGCGCCGTAGCTGTAGCGGTCGCCGTGATAATCGAGGGTATCGCCGCGGTAGTCGTTATAGCCGTACCCCGCATTGACCGAGAGCGTCGGCAGGTAGGCCGAACGCGTCACCTTCCAAGCCGCCGTGTCCGCACGGCTCTGGGCCGTGTATTGCAGCAGTTCAAGGCTGTTTTGCAGGTAGACGTCGCGGGGGACAAGGGGGAATTCCGGCAGCGCCACCGTGTCGACGCCGCGCGACCCGAGCAGCTTCTGGAGTTCAAACACTTCGCTGCGCAGAGTGTTGCGCACAACGATCACGTCGCTGCGCGCACTGTCGCGGTCGATGGTCACGCGGTTGAGCTCGCTGATGTCCGCACTGCCGGCTTTGTACTTCGCCCGGGTGATGATGAGGTCGATGTCGCGGTTGGCCAGCGTCAATTCGCTCTGCTGCAGTTGCAGGCGGTCGCGCTCAACCTGCGCTTTGAGAGTATAGGCCTGCTTAAGGTAGGCGGCCTCCTCCAGGTCGACGGCAAGCAGATTCGCTTTGCCGGAGGCGTCCGCCTGTTCGACGGTATAGTAGATTCCGCCGCTGCGGAAAACATCCTGGTCCCACGACACCCCGGCGCTCGCCAATCCGCCCTCACTGCCCGCGGCATCCCTGGAGCGCGTATAGGAGAGCGACAGCACCAGCGGAGAGACCCAACTTGTCTTGCCGGTCCCGGTCTGCTCTTTGACCTGTTCGCGCTTGAGCTTCAACAGCTCCCGCTTCTGCTCCGAAAGCGGCAGCGTCTCGGCGCCGAGGAGAGAGGCAAATAGAAACGGCAGGGGCCAGAGCCGGCGTAGACGTAACGTGCATTCTTTCACTTTACCGATATCCTTCTGAGTCTGTCACTTAGCATTATAGAACAAGCCTGCCCCTTTAGGGACAACTCCCGTTAAACGGGGACGCCGCATTACTCTTTCTCCGCGGTAATCATCATGACCAGCTCGAAGGGAGAGACGCTGTTGGCGCGGGCGATCGCGGCCAGTGAATCCGCACCCCCGAGGGTAATCCCCCTGTCGCCCAGCAGCGTTTCAGCCGCTTCCCGGTCCGTCTCCAGCAGCGGGAGCGACACAGACAGCGGTGCGTTCAGGGCACGGTCGATCAGGGTTACCTTCGGGTTCGGGCCGCTTTCCGACGACGCGATAAACGCAATCGAAACGGCGGTGAGCACGGCGGTGAATCCCATGAAAACCTTTTTGGGGAAGTACCGCTTCATCCCCTTCCAGTTAAAGTAGACGTGCAGGAGCGCCGCGGCGACGAAGAGCAGTCCCAGCGTCTCGTGCAGTGCCTTGACCTGGACATCGAAGAGGTGGAAATAGAGCAGGACGCCGCTCACGCCGACGACAAAAAACACAAGTGCCGTTAACGAGGTCGCACTCTCTTTGATCAACGGTTTCATTATACGCTCCTTGCAGATAGTTGTTCAGTGACTCGGGAACGGCAGGGAACTTCCGGCACCGTTCATATCTCTTTGGAAACGATTGTAGAAAAAAGGTGTATATCGGCAGCCAACGCGGCGTAAACCAATGTAAACGCCGCGGCAGTCGTGGGAAAAGCGTCACTGCGTTTTTTGGCTCTCTCGGCGCCCTAGCGCGTCCCCCTCGGGGCATCAGGAACCAAATAGGTCCTCCAGCGCCGCATCGACGGTTTTGAATTTAAACGTAAATCCGGCCTCCAGCAGCCGTTTGGGCAGGGCATACTGACCGCCGGCGAGCGCCTCGCCGCCTTCGGAACCGAAACGCAGCTTCAGTAGGAAACGGGGCACGGTCATAAAAGTCGGGCGATGCAGCACCCTGCCGAGCGTCTTCGTCAGACCGTAATTGGTCGTCGGCGTAGGCGCCATCAGATTGTAAACGCCCTCCATATCCGGATGCCGGGTAACGAAAAGGTAACCCCGCATCAGGTCGTCGATGTGCACCCATGTAAAAGGCTGTGTCCCGTCACCGATCGTCCCCCCGAGTCCGAGCCTGAAGGGCAGCAGCATCTCTTTGAGAATGCCGCCGCCGTGGCCGAGCACAATGCCGTAGCGGAAGATGATCGTTCTGATGCCAACGGCGTTGGCCTGCATGGCCGCCGCCTCCCAGTTCTGCGCCAGCCGCCCCAGAAAATCGTTGGCATAGACGGCGTTTTCTTCGTCATATTTGCCCGTCGAAGCATAAATTCCCACCGCCGACGTACAGATGAAGAGCTTGGGTTTTTCTGCCATCATCGCCATGGCGCGCACGAGCTTCTCGGCCGTTTTCACTCGGCTCTCGTAGAGCTCTTTTTTATACGCCTCCGTCCAGCGCCTGTTGATCGAGGCTCCGGCCAGGTGGGCGATGACGTCCGCCCCGGAAAGTTTCTCGACGAAGACGGCATCCTCAAGCGAAAAATCCTTTGTGTGGAGCGGGATCACCTCCCACCCTTCCGCTTCGAACATGCGTACCAGGTGACTTCCGATAAACCCGCCTGCGCCGCTGATTGCGATTCTCATGTCTCCTCCTCTGACGGACGGTAGGGTGCTCACACCAAACACCGCGTCCTTTTTGCATCACACCTATTTTACACATGATAACGCTGACACAGGAGGGATAAATTGAGAAAAACAACATACTCTGGCGCATTAAACAAAAAAACACACCAGACTCATTCGGGAAAAGGGTTGACGGAGGGGCTTACGCCTCCCCGATGCGGCGTTCGTAGTGCGAACGCAGCCAGCGGTCCAGCGGGTAGAGGAGGCGGTAGATGATGGGCACGACGACGAGGGTCAGGATCATCGAACTGATCAGCCCGCCGATGACGGCGATGGCCATCGGCGACTTCGTCTCACTCCCGAAACCGCTGCCGAACGCCAGCGGCAGCATCGCGAAGACCATCGCGAAGGTCGTCATCAGGATCGGTCGCAGACGCTTTTCGCCCGCCTCGAGCAGCGCCTCGTTGACTTCCCGCCCCTTTTCGACGGCGACATTGGCGAAGTCGACGAGCAGGACGGCGTTCTTACCGACCATCCCCATCAGCAGGAAGAAGCCGATCATGACGAAGAGGCTGAACTGCTGCCCGCTCAAGAAGAGGGCGATCAAAACCCCCGTAATGGAGAGCGGCAGCGCCATCATGATGATGACGGGCTGGATCAGCGACTCGTAGAGGATCGCCAGGATGATATAGATCATGATGATCGTCAGTCCTATTGCCGTCACGAAGGCTTTGCCCGTCTTGGCCATCTCTTCGGCGAAGCCGGTGAAGCGGTAGTTGACGCCCTCGGGCATCAGCTCGTCGATCTTGGCCATCGTGTAGCTGACGGCGCCGCCGAGGTCGAGGCCGAAGAGGTCGGCGAAGACCGTCACCTGTCGTTCGCGGTCGAAACGGTTGACCGCCGCCATCGCGCTGCCGTTCTCAAAGGTCACGAGCCCGTCAAGGGAGACGAGGTCGCCCGCCGGGGTCCGCAGCTCCATCTTCTTGATCTGCTCCACGTCCTCGCGGTGGGCGTCGTCGAAACGCAGGGTGATGTCATAAAGCTTGCCGTTCTCCTCATACTGGGAGATCGGCAGGTCGCTGGAGAAGGCCGTTGCCAGGGCCTTGGCGATATCCTCGGCACGGACGCCGAGGCGGTTGGCATTCTCTCGCAGAATGGAGATCTGCAGCTCCGGCTTGCCCGCCTCGAGGTTCGTATCGATGTCGACGAAGCCCTGCTTCTGCGCCAGGTAGGCCGTGAGCGCATCCGACGCCGCAGTGAGGGAGTCGAAACTGTCGCCTTTGAGGACGATCTGGTACGGCACGGAGACCCCGGCGCCTTTGATGTTCGGGATGGCCGCCGCGGTAATGAAGAGATCCGGGTCGAACCCCTTAAGCTTGCCGCGCAGCGCCTGGATGATCTCCTCCTGGTTCTGCGAACGTTTCGTTTTGTCCGTCAGCTTGACGTAGAGCAGCGCCTTGTTGATCTCCTGTGCGCTGTTATAGCCGATGCCCAGCGTCGTGTACTCCACCTGGTCGACGCCGTTGACCAGCGCCTCGACCTTGCGGGATTTGACGAGCATCTCCTCCAGGGAGATCCCCGGCTTCGCCTCGATTTTCACCTCGAACTCCGCCTTGTCCTCCTTGGGAACGAAGTCCATCCCGATCTTCGGGAAGAGCGAGAGCGATCCGATGAAGATGACGAGGACGGCGACCATGTTCAGCACCTTGAAGCGCAGGGCGAAACGCAGGGTCGCCGCGTAGGCGCGGTCGAGCCAGACGAAGATGAACTCCGTCTTGTCGTAAAAGCGGCTCTCGCCTTTATGCAGCACCCGGGCGCTGAGCGAGGGGATGAAGGTCATCGCGATCGTGTAGGAGATGACGATGGCAAAGGCGACGGTCATCGCGAAGGAGTTGAAGAACTTCCCGACGATCCCGCTCATCATGGAGACGGGGATAAAGACCGCCAGCAGCATCGAGGAGATCGCGAGGATGGCGAAGGCCATCTCCTTGGTCCCCTCGACGGCCGCGTCGAACTTGCCCATCCCCGCTTCCATCTTTTTGTAGATGTTCTCGATAACGACGATGGCATCGTCGATGAGGATACCAATGGCGAGCGTCAGCCCGATCAGCGTCAGCTTGTTCAGGTCGAAGCCCATGTAGTCCATCAGGGCGAAGGTGCCGATGATAGACGTCGGGATCGCCAGGGAAGCGACGAGGGTGATCGTCACGTTGCGCAGAAAGACGAAGATGATCAGCGCCGCCAGCAGCGCCCCGTAGACCAGGTCGAACTCGACGTCTTCGAGGGAGTGGATGATAAAGGGCGAGGTGTCGTTGAGCGTTTTCACCTCGATCTTGTCGCCCGCGAGCCGCTGCAGCCCCGGCACGGCATCCTTGACCAGTTTGATCACGTCGAGGGTATTCGTGCCCGAGATCTTCTGCACCTCCAGCATGACGCCGGCCTTCCCGTCATAGGAGGAGAAGCTCTTCGCATCCGCCAGGGCGTCCTCGACCCGGGCAAGATCGGCCAGGCGGAGCTCGTCTTTGATCTTGATCGCGAGGAGGTCGTCGATGTTCACCGCGTCGGCCTCGGTTTTGATGATGAGCTCGCTGGCCCCCTTCTCCAGTTTCCCGCCGCCGATCTTGACGTTCTCCTTGGAGATGATGTCATTGAGCTCTTTGACGGTAATGCCGTACTTGTTCAGGGCATAAGGGTCGGGGTAGATGCGGATCTCGCGGTCGCGGTAGCCGATGATATTGATGGCCCCGACGCCGCTGAGGCGCTGGATCGCGGGTTTGGCCTTCTCGTCGGCAAAGAGCATCAGCTCCGTCGGCGTCGCCTCCTTCGCCGCCAGGAAGACGTTGATGACCGGCGCCGCGCCGATATCGAGCTTGCTCACCAGCGGTTTCTCCGCCTGCACCGGGAGCTTGACGGCGGAGACCTTGTCGCGCACATCGTTGGCCGCTTCGTCTATCTTGCGTTCAAGCAGGAACTTGACCATAACGACGCTCACGCCGTCGCTGCTCGTAGAGGTGATCGTGTCGATCCCGTTGATCCCCGAGACCGCTTCCTCAATCTTGTCGGTGATCTGGGACTCGACGCTGGTCGGCTCCGCCCCAGGGTAGACCGTTTTGACGGTGACGATGGGGAAGTCGACGTTGGGGAAGAGCGCCGCGGGCATGGCTTTGAAACTCATCAGTCCGAAGACGACGAGCGTCAGCACATACATCAGCGTCGTGATGGGTCGGTTAATGGCAAATTTGTACATCAGTCGGCCTCGATCTCACCCTCGCCGAAGAGCCCCGGGACGATCCCCTTGGCCGGGACCTCGACGATGATCTTGCGGTTGGCGTTGTTGGCCGTCGGGTAGACGATGCTCACCTTCCCCTCGCGCTGCCCCGTCTCGCCGTCAACACGGTAGCGGAAGGTCTGGCCGGGCTTCAGTTTTGTCCAGTATTTCTGGTCGACTTTGAGCTTGAGGGTGTTCGCTTTCGCGCTCTGCAGCCGCAGCAGCACCTTGATCATGGCGCCGCTGACGACGTCCCCCACCTCGACGGGCTTGTCGGAGACGACCCCGTCAAAGGGGGCCCGCAGGATCGTCTTCTCCAGGAGGGCCTGCTTGTAGCGTACGTTGACCTGCGCTTCGTGCAGGCGGCTCTTCGCCGTCTCGTACGCCGACGCGTAGCGGTCGTACTCGCCCGCATCGATGACATTCTTGACCTTCTCGTAGCGTTCAAAATTGCGCTGGGCGAACTTGGCGTCGACGCGGGCCAGCTCCAGCTGCGCCTTGGCCAGCTCCACGGCCTCTTTCATATCGTCGTTATCCAGCCAGAGCAGAATATCGCCCTTCTTGACCCGGGAACCGACGTCGATATTGATCCCTTCGATAGTACCGCTGGAGGTCAGGGAGAGTTCGGCGGCCTTTTCCGCTTCGACATCGAACGTTGCATAGATGTTCTGCGCATGCAGTGCCGTAAACATAAGGACGGCCGTCACTAAGATCTTTTTCATTTGACATACTCCTTCGGGTCCATCCCCAGGTTATAAATGTAGGTTGCATTGGCGCTGTTCAGCCCGCTCAGTGCGCGGTTGTATTGCGCTCTCGACTCCGTGGCCTTGCTCAGCGCGTCGAGATAGCGGATGTAGTCGACGACCCGCGCCTCGTACTTTTTCTTGACGACGGCAAAAGTGCGGTCGGAGGCCGTTTCCGACTTTTGTGCCGCGTCCAGCAGGCTTTCGGCGCGCTGGATCGCTTTGAGGGCCAGCGCCCGGTCCGCCTCCGCCGACTTTTCGGCGTAGCGCAGCTCAAGCGCCTGCGCCTCCTGCTGGAGCCGTAGCACCTGCTTCTGCTGCCGCGCGGCGCCGAAATCGATCAGGTTCATGGAGAGCTGCAGGGTCAGGCGGTTCTGTTTGTCGACGAAATTGACCGGAAAACTCGGGTTGAAATTCTTGTAGTCGTACCAGGTATAGGTGTCGTTGAGGGCGATGGTCGGATAGTAGACGCTGTCGGCCTGTTCGGCGGCATAGCCCAGAGCGCGGACCCTGAAGGCCATCGCTTCGAGGCTGTCGAGCCGTTTCGCTTCGGTCTCCTCCGGCAGGACGACCGCCCCCGGTGTCAGCTCCCCCTCCAGCGGCGCGCCGCTGAGCAGCTCCAGCTGGCTGCGCAGGCGGTCGCTCTCGTACTGCCGTGCAATGATCTGGTAATCCGCATCGGCCACGGCGGCATTGAGACGCTCGACATCCTCTTCCGTCGCGATGCCCGCGCTTTTGAAGAGTTTGAACCGTTCCAGCTGCTCGGCGAGCTGCTCGCGGTTCTTCTGAAGGGCGTCAATATCGGACGCGACGTTCTGCAGTTCGGCATAACGCTGGATCACCTGCAGCGAGACCGCTTTTTTGAACCCTTCGAGGTCAAATTGCCCCGCTTTCGCGTCCATGCTTTTCTCGCTGAGAAGGTTCTTTCGTTTGAATCCGTCAAGAATGACGAAGTTCGCCTCGGCGTAGGCCTTGTAGGTTTCGGGCACGTCGATGCTGCCCCGCTCGTCAATGTACGAGGCGCTCGCCCCGACGTCGATGCGCGGCAGGTACGACGCGACCACCGCGTCGTGTGCGTGCGCCGCCGCCTCGGCGCGCTTGGCATAGGCCTGCACCTGCTCGTTCTGCTGCGCCTGGGTGATCAGCGTCGGCAGATCGAACCCGAACAGGGCCGTCCCCGCAAAAAGTAAAGAGAAAATCTGTCGCATTAGCATCCTTTGATCATAGTCAACATCTGGGCCTGCAGGGCCGGCACCTTCGAAAGAAGATCACCGTCGTGGACCAGCCAGTAGTTAATATAGCCGTCGCTGAGACCGGCCAGGTGATAAGACATCGCCAGGGCTTCCTCCTCATCCAGCTTCGGATTGATCCGCCGGACGATCCCGGCGATCACCTTGTACACCTGCTCCAGGATCTCCGGTTCGCTGTGGCGGATATTGCTGAAAAAGAGCGGGTTGTTCTTTGCGCACTCCTCGACGGCCCTGCGCTTGGAGGCGAAATGGCTGAACTTGAGCCAGAATGCCGTTTCCAGCTGCGCTTCGGGATCCGTGACCGTCTCGCAGCGGGCCCGAAGCTCCGCGATATAGCCGCTGATCTGCGCTTTGACGTAGGCCATATAGAGCCCCTCTTTGGACTCGAACAGCCCGTAGATCGTTCCGACGGAGACCCCGACGCCCTTGGCCAGTTCCGAGACCTTGAGCGCTTCATATCCCGCCGATTCGAAGGCCGCCGCCGCCGCTTCTAGGATCAGCGAGCGCTTGACATCCTGCAGTTTCGCTTTGATCATGGTTGACCTTTCCGTTCCCAATGATGGAAATCGTACTCGAATACTAAAATCATATTTCTAAAAATGAACTTAGTTCAAATCACTATACACCGAATGTGATGTATACTACCGGATAGGACCCCCCAAGGAGCAGGACCGTGATCGAGGCCGAACATCTGCGCAAACGTTTCAACAGCACCCTTGCCGTCGATGATGTCGGATTTCATATTCCCCGGGGCGAGATCTTCGGACTGCTGGGACCCAACGCCGCGGGCAAAACCACGACGATGCGGATGCTCTGCGGCCTGATCGCCCCCGACGACGGCACCGTGCGCATCGACGGGAAGCCCGTGCAAAAGGCCAAAAGTTGCTTCGGCTACGTCGCGCAGTCGTTCGGGCAGTACGAAGAGCTGAGCGTCATCGAGAACCTCCGTTTCTACGCCAGCATGTACGGCGTGCATGACGCAGAACGGCTCGATGCGCTGCTCGAACGCTATGCTTTGAGCGCTTACCGGAACAAGCGCGCCGGGACCCTCTCAGGCGGGACGAAACGGCGCCTTGCCCTCGCCTGCGCCCTCTCCCACGACCCGGACGTGCTCTTCCTCGACGAGCCGACGGCCGGCATCGATCCCGTCACCCGCAAGCAGCTCTGGGACGACTTCTATACGCTGGCGGCCGCGGGAAAAACCCTCTTTGTTACGACCCACTACATGGAAGAGGCGCAGCGCTGCCGCCGCATTGCCATCCTCGACCACGGGCAGATGATCGCCGAAGGCGCACCCGCTGCCATCAAATCCGAACTGGGGGAAGTCCGCGTCTTTGCCGTGCGCGTCGACTACGACCCCGCCCTCACCGCCGCCGCCGAAAACCATCCCGGGATCCGCCTCGTCAACCAGTTCGGCAGCGAACTGCGCCTGATGACAATGCCGGAGATGGGCCGCGAGGCCGTCGATGCGCTGGTCGCGCCGTTCGCGCCGGATGCCGCGGTCTATGAGACCGAACCCAACCTCGAGGACGTCTTTATGGCCCTCACCCAGGAGCGGCGGTAATGCTCGGTGCGATGATCAAAAAGGAGCTGACCCAGCTGCGCCGCGACCCGAGGCTCATCGCCCTCATCGTCGTCATGCCCGTCATCTTCCTCGTGCTGTTCGGCCTCGCCCTCAAACTCGAACCCAAAAACGTCGCGATGGCCTACGTCGACAACGACCGCTCCTTTTTCAGCAACCTCATCAAAACGGGGCTCTGGAGCGACGGCTACTTCAAACTCTATCCGGTAGCGGACAGGGCGGCGATCATCGAGGAGATCCGTTCCGGGCGGGCGGAGGCGGGCCTCTTTATCGACGGCAACTTCTCCGCCGACCTCAGCGAGAACCGCCAACCCCATATCACCTTCTACGTCGACGGCACGATGCCCTCTTTGACGACGGCGATGAAGTACAACTCCTCCGCCGCCACCGACGAAGGGGTGACGAACGACATGTATTTCCTCGACGAGAACGCGCCGCCAACCGTCATTGCCCCGGAGCCCTTCATCATGGATACCGTCGTGCTTTTCAATCCCGACGAGAAAGAGACCTGGTTCTTCCTGCCCGGCATCATCGGGGTGCTCATCATGCAGATCGCGCTGATTCTCACCGGGATCACCGTCGTGCGGGAGCGGGAGAAGCAGACCCTGGAGCAGCTCCTCGTCACCCCCATCAGCAAAAGCGCCTTCGTCTTCGGAAAGATCATCCCCTACGTCATCATCGCGCTGATCGACTTCTACCTCATCCTGGGACTGGGGTGGCTGCTCTTCGACCTGCCCGAGGCGACGTCGCACCTCTACCTCGCGCTGCTCGCCGTCGTCTATGTCGCGGTGATGATTGCGATGGGGGTGCTGATCTCGCTTGTATCGCAGACCCAGCAGCAGGCGATGTTCCTCGCGATCTTCATCATTATCCCCTCCGTGATGCTCAGCGGCCTCATTTTCCCCCTCGAAGCCGTTCCCGACTACATCCGGCCGCTCTGCTACGCCATCCCCTTTACCTACTTTGTCGAGATCATCCGGGGATTGCTGATCAAGCACACCCTCATCGCCGACCTCTGGCACTCTTTCGCGGCGCTGGGCGGGTTCGCCGTGCTCTTTATCGGGCTGAGCATCCTGAAATTCCGCCGTTCCCTGCTGTAATAAACAGTCCGCGCTTTTATACGCCGGGCATTACCATTGTGTTCATGTGCATGATCTGTGGAAGAAAAAGAAGGGAGACTCAGAAAAAAAAGCGTGCATAAAACCCGGCAGCGGGGGGCCGCCGCCGGGGGTTAGGCGAGAGTAACTTCCTGGCCGTCGGTTTCATTGTCGTCAATGCCGTCGTCGTTATCATCCGGGTCTTCATCGTCCGGGATACCGTCGTTGTCGTCATCGTCGTCATATGCATCGGTCAGCCCGTCATGATCGGTATCATTGAGCTGGTCAGGATCGTTACTGTCGTCAATGCCGTCATTATCGTCATCGGTATCGGCACTGTCATCGATACCGTCATTATCATCGTCGTTGTCCACGGCATCGATGATCTTGTCGTTATCATCATCAATGTCGGCATCGTTGTTGATACCGTCGTGGTCGAAGTCGTTGATGCTGTCCTCATCCTCGGTATCGGGAATGCCGTCATTATCATCGTCCGGGTCCACATCGTCTTTGATGCCGTCATTGTCGTCATCGTCGTCGTAAAGGTTGATAACACCATCACCGTCGACATCCATCGGGTCGTCGGCCAGTTCGACGGAAATGACGGTGCCTTCGGGCGTGACGACGTTGAAGAGATCGTCAGCGACGCCGTTATTGTCATCGTCATAACCCGTGCGGTCCATCGGCAGGGCGATGTAGCCCAGATCGACGGCCGTCGCGTTCACTTCGAAAAGGGAGCTGCCGTTCAGGGTGATCAGCGTGACGACGGAGGCGTCGGGTGTATTCTCGTTGGTCGTCATGACCAGCCGGCAACTGGTATTCTGGGGCACCTCGATCTCGAAGGGGTGTTCGCTGGTGCCGTTGTCATTGGAGTTGACCGCGTAATAGCTCCCGTCTTCGCAGAAGGCTTCGATAAGGGTCCCCGGTACGGTCCCGGTAATACTCGTCACAGCCCTGCCTGTGCTGCTGCTTCCCGAGCCTCCGCAGGCGGCAAAAATTAGACCGGCGGCAAGCGCCGAAAGTGCAAGAGAAATCGATTTCATCTCGGATCCTTCTGGTGATATGGTTATAAGCACTATGACGCGCGAAAATGAAGATTCGATGAAGAAGGTGATAATTTTGTGACGCCGTGGCAGCGCGTTCATGCCCGGGAAAGAAAATATTTTCTATTTTTGCCGTTTTGCTACGCCGGTGCTACGTTTGCTTTTTACAATTGGTTTTGTTCAACTTAAAGGAGTGATCATGACTTTGTTCTACTACCGTCTGCCGAGCCTGGGTCTGGGATGGGGAACGACCGCTATCGGCGCTACAGTACAGAACGTTCCTTCACGCACGACACCCTACGCTTCAGTGCGCTAATTCACACGGCGGGGAACCCCGCCGGTTTTTCCGATCTTATAATCTTTTGAGTTGTTTTTTGGAGGGCTGACGCGCGTCAGCAGGCGTCGCGGTAGTGGTGGTCGAGTTCCTTGCGGTATGCTTCGAGGACTTTCTCGGCCGGGATTCCCTCTTGGTAGATACGCAGGATCTGGCGGATGAAGTTGATGGGGTATTCGTAATAGTGCCCCTCGTCGCGGCGCATGATCTCATAGAGCACCTCGTACATCCCCGCGTAGACCTCCGGATGCTCCCGGCGCAGCCGCTGAAGATCCTCTTCGGCCTGGATCAGGGTCCGGTCATTGAATTCGCCCCGTTCGTGGATGTTTTTGCGGATCTCGACATAATCCTTGAGACTTTTACAGTTGACTACATGGTCCGTAAAGATATCTATCAGCGTCATCGTATCTCCTTTGCCGCTTCGTTATCTATGCATTGTAAAACGTGAACGTAGCAACAGTGTAGCACGAAATGCGCCCGATGCATCCTAGTGCTCCGCTTTGAGCCCCTCAAGCAACGTGCGGTTCCCCGCCTCGAAGATCGCATCGATGTTGTCACTGATCACCAGGTGCCCGTCGATGATCAGTGAAGCCAGCCCGTGGACCGTCGACCAGACCGTCGCCGCCAGCAGAAAAGCATCCCCTTTTTTGAAGATCCCTTCCCGCTGCCCCACCTCGATCAGATGCACCAGCGCATGAAACCCAGACGCCCTCTCGGCGTCTTCAAGATCGCAGACCTCTTCGCGCTCCTGGCGCACCGTCGGCCCGAAAAGCACACGGTAGAGCTGCGGATTATTGACGGCGAAGGCGAGGTAGGCCCGCCCCATCATCGTAAAACGCGTCAGCACATCCACGTCACCCTTGGAGAAGATATCGACAAAGAAGGCGTCAAAGCGTTCGAAGCCGGCCAGGATGACTTCCCGGATCAGCGCCTCTTTGTTCTCGAAATGGCGGTAGATCGCCGTCCGCGACGCCCCGATGCGCGAGGAGAGCTCCCGCAGGGTGATGGCTTCGAGCCCCTCGCTCTCCAGCATCTCCAGGGCCGTTTCGATCGCCGATTCTTTCACATTGCCGTGGTGATACGGCCGCTTTTCATCCTGGTTCATTTCAAAAGTATAACAAAATCCCCCTTGGTGTTGACAACGGTCACATTACTATGTTAACATTGTCAACATCACCCAAGACTGGAGGACTTCCCCATGCAAAAATGGTTACCGCTGCTCTTTATCTTTGCCCTGAACACCTGGGCAATCAGCGACTACGACCTGGCGAAAAAAACCGATGCCGCGCTCAGCGGCTTCCACGATGCCGTCAGCGAAATGCAGATGACGCTCATCAACGCCAACGGCCAGACCCGTGAACGCACAATGCTGATGAAAGTGCTCGAAGGCAAAGCGGGGGACAAATCGCTGATGGAGTTCCTCACCCCGGCGGACGTCAAGGGGACCAAGTTCCTCAACTACGAACATTTCGACCGCGACGACGACCAGTGGCTCTATCTCCCCGCCCTCAAACGGGTCAAGCGGATCGCCTCGCGGAACAAGTCCGGCTCCTTCATGGGCAGCGAATTCAGCTACGAGGACCTCAGCGCGTTCAATATCGAAAAGTACACCTACGGGGGTGATGCGGAGACGGTGGAGCTCGAGGGGAAATCCTACTACAAGAGCGTCCGCTTCCCCAAGGAGAAGGACTCCGGCTATACCAAACAGGTGAGCTGGATCGACCCCGAAACCTACGTGATCGTACGGGTAGACTATTACGACCGCAAAAAGGCGCTGCTGAAAACGGCCCGTTTCAGTGACTACCGCAACGAAGGCGGAGTGTGGCGTATCGGTAAAATCGTTATGACCAACCACCAAAACGACAAGGAGACGATCCTCGTCTGGAAACACGAAAAGATCGACACCGGCCTGACGGACAAAGATTTCCATAAACGGGTCCTCAAACAGTGAGACGGCTGCTGCCCCTGCTCATTACCCTGCCGCTGGCGGCGGATGTCGACATCCGCGGCAATGTGAGCCTGCAGGGCGATGCCTTTCTTCTGCGCCAAAGCGGCAAGCACGAAAACGACGCCACCCTGCTGGGCTCCCTGGAGGCCGAATACACCTATGAGGATTTCCGCGCGGTGACCCGGATCAACGCCCAGCAGGATTATTATGACCTGCAGGCAAAGGAGGAGCAGACCGGCCGGAGCTTCCTCCGTGTCGACGAGCTTTACGGCACGCTTGATCTGGGCGACAACCAGCTGATGGCGGGGCGGAGCCTCCGCTTCTGGGGGGCGCTGGAAGTACGCAATATCGTCGACGGCTTCAACCCCGTAGACCTGCGAAACGGCCTCTTCGAGGAGGACAAGATCGGCGTCTGGAACGCGGCACTGACCCACTACACCGACAGCGGCTCGCTCTCCCTGATCGTCAAATTCGCCGAAGAGAATCAGAAGATGGCCAAGCCCCCCTATGCCTTCTACTTCTTCCCGCCCGAGGTGCGATACGACGCGACGCTCCAGACCAGCGAGTCGGACACCCTTCCGACCTATTACCTGCGTCTAAGCGGTTCGACGGAGACGGAGTACCCCCTCGATTACGCCGTGATCGTGCAGCGCGGCTACGATTCGCAGCGCTATTTCCTGGCGGGCGATCCCATCATTACGCCGATCGACCTCATCACCTATACCTATACGGTCCCCCTGGCCGAGTACGCCTACCGCGTCAACAAGGTGATAACCTACGACACCCTCGTCGTCGGCGACACCCTCTTCAAACTCGAGGCCCTCTATGCCGATGTCATTGACGATGACCATATCTCCGACTACTACCACATTGCCGCCGGGATGGAGCACACCATCGTGCAGGTGTACGGGGAAGCGGATCTCGGACTGCTGGCGGAGTACTACCGCTATGAGACGACGGAAAAAGGCAAGTATACGGACCTCGACCTCTTCGAAGTCTTCCAAAACGACCTTTTCCTCGGTCTGCGCGTCAGCCTGAACGACGTCAACAGCGCCTCGCTCGTCGGCGGGGTGGTCGCGGACCTGGAGTACGACGAGCAGAGCTACTACGCCGAGTATGAGACCCGACTTTTCGACAGTTTCAAACTCAACATCGACTACCGCTATATCGAACCCTCGAAAAACACGATGACGGCTTTCCACATGCTCGGCCGTTTTCAGAGCATCACCGCCAAATTCGGGTATTACTTTTAAGGACACTCTATGAATATCGACCGTTTTGTTGACGGCATCATCCGCTTCCGCTGGTGGGCCGCGCTGCTGATCCCGCTTATCACCCTGGCCCTGGCCTCGCAGCTGCGCTACCTGCAGTTCGAGGGAAGCTACCGCATCTGGTTCGGCGAGGAGTCCCCCATCCTCAAGCAGTACGACACCTTCCGTTCCGTCTTCGGCAACGACGATGCACTGCTTATCATGTTCCGCGACGAAGCGGGCGTTTTCAACCCCAAAGCGCTGGGCGTCGTGAAGCGGATCACCGAGGCGCTCTGGCAGACGACGGACATCGCCCGGGTCGATTCGCTGACCAACTACCAGTATGTGCACAGCGACCCGGAGTATCCCGACGACGTGATCGTGGAGGACTTCATCGACGACCCCGCCGCCCTCTCCTCCGCACAGCTGGCCGATAAGGCGCGCATCGCCGCGGGCGAGGAGATGATCGTCGGACGGATCGTCAGCGCCGACATGAAAACGACGATGATCGCGGCGCGCCTCACCCCCAAAGCCGGGGACGACCCGGAGGTCTCGGCACGGCTCAAGGCGGCGGGCGAGGCGATCGTGGCCAAAGAGGCGGCCAGCGGCTACACCTTCCACCTCGGCGGCGGCCCTATCCTCAACATGGCCTTCATCACCCTCGGCGAACACGACGTCAAGACCTTCACCCCCTTCGTGCTGCTGATCGCGATGGTGCTGCTGTGGTTTATTTTCCGCCGCCCCTCGGGGATGCTGCTGAGCCTCTCCGTCGTCATCTTCACCTTCCTCATCGTCCTGGCGGTGCAGGTGCTGCTGGGCTACCGGCTCAACAACTTCACCGCCAACCTCCCCGTTTTCGTCGTCGCCATCGGGATCGCCGACGCGATGCACCTCTTCTGGATCTACCTCGTCGGCCGGCGGCGGGGCATGGGCAACCATGACGCGATCCGTTTCAGCGTCCGTAAGAACTTTCTGCCGACCCTGCTGACCTCGCTGACGACTGCCGTCGGGTTCGCTTCCCTGGCCGTTTCCCATGTCATTCCCGTCAAGACCCTGGGCATCGCGACGGCGACCGCCGCACTGCTCGCCTTTGTGCTGACGATCCTTTTCGTCCCGGCCATGCTGGCGATCCTCAACCCGAAAGTGGCGAAGAGCGAAGCGGAGGAATCCGAAAGCCATGACGCGCTCTCGCTGCGAAGCGCCCGTTTTATCATGCGCCATGACCGCGGCATCCTCCTTGGCAGCCTGCTGCTCTTTACCCTGATCGGCATCGGGATCGCCTGGGTAAAGGTCGACTCGAATACGGTGCGCTATTTCAAAGAGCATGTCCCCTTCCGGGAGACGGTGACCTTCGTGCAGCGCAACCTTACCGGGCCGATGGCCTACGAGATCGTCGTGGATTCGGGGGAGAAGGACGGCATCAAATCCCCCGAATTCATGCGGACCGTCGCCCGCTTCACCGAGGCGTTCAAAGCGCAGTATCCGGCGGTGCGCCACACCACTTCCCTCGTCGACGTCGTCGAAAAGTTCAACGACGTCATGGATGGCAGCCCGACCGTACCGGACGGGCGCAACCTGATCGCCCAGTACCTGCTGCTCTACTCGCTCTCCCTGCCCCAGGGGATGGAAATAAACGACCGCATGGACGTCAACGAACGGCGGCTTCGGGTCACCGCGTCAGTGGACATCGTCGATACCTCCCTCGACCTGGAGATGATGCAGTGGGTCGAGGATTGGTGGGCCCAGACCCCCTACCGCGCCCAGGTCAACGGACAGACGGAGATGTTCGCGCATATGCAGCATGACGTCACCGACACCCTTGTCGAGTCAATCCTGCTCGCCATCGCAGCGGTCTCGCTGATGATGATGCTGATCTTCCGCAACCTCCGCATGATCCCCCTCTTTATCATCCCCAACGTGCTGCCCATCGCCCTCGTCGTCGGGGTCATGGGGTGGCTGGGGATCACCATCGACCTCGGCGTCGCGGTCTCCGGGGCCATCATTATCGGGGTGGCGGTGGACGACACCATCCACTTCCTCGTCAAATACCGCGAAGCGCGGCGGGAGGGTGAAAGCTTCGAAGCGGCGCTCGCCTACGTCTACCACTATGCGGGCAAGGCGATCGTCTTTACCACCCTTATCCTCAGCGCGGCCTTTATGATTTTCGCGCTGAGCGACTTCGTCCCCAACGTCAACTTCGGGATCGTCACGGCCTCGGCCCTGGTGATCGCCGTCGTCATCGACCTGCTGATGCTCCCCGCGTGGCTGAGCCTCGTCGACAGCGGCAAACGCAGCCGCATCGCCTAACAAACAGGTGAGGCGCGCTACGCCGCGCAACACCGCTGCCACGATTTACCAATTGTTATATGTGGATTTACACCCGATTTACCCCGCCCGAATATGATTGCGTATCACACGATCCGAGGATGGGAAAAAATGAACGAGAAAATCCACGCCATCAAGACCGAAATCGCCAAGGTGATGGTCGGACAGGAGGCGCTGATCGACGCACTGCTGATCGGCCTCATCACCGACGGCCACATTCTCGTCGAGGGGGTGCCGGGCCTGGCGAAAACGACGGCCATCAACTCCCTGGCCAAGGCGTTGGGACTGGATTTCAAACGGGTACAATTCACCCCAGACCTGCTCCCCAGCGACATCGTCGGGACCGAAATGTACGACCAGCGCAACGGCGCGTTCAAGGTCAAGATGGGTCCCGCCTTTACCCACCTGCTCCTCGCCGACGAGATCAACCGCGCCCCGGCAAAGGTGCAATCGGCCCTGCTGGAGGTGATGCAGGAGCACCAGATCACCATCGGCGACGACACCTTCAAACTCGCCGACCCCTTCCTCGTCCTCGCGACCCAGAACCCCGTCGAGCAGGAGGGGACCTACCGCCTCCCCGAGGCGCAGCTCGACCGTTTCATGCTCAAAGTCCTCGTCGACTACAACAGCTTCGAGGAGGAGATGCAGATCGTCGACCGCATCGCGAACCGCAGCGTCGGGGCGATCATGCAGGTCGCCGGTGCCGATGACATCCTCGCCATGCGCGACGAAGTGCAGAGCATCCATGTCGACGAGGCCGTCACCCGCTACATGATGAAGATCATCTTCGCTACCCGCGAGCCGGAGAAGTACGGGGTCGGCGAGATCGCCGAATACCTCGAATACGGCGCAAGCCCCCGGGCCTCCATCAACCTCTACAAGGCCGCCAAGGCCCGTGCCTACCTGCGCGGCAATGACTTCGTCACCCCCCTCGACGTCGCCGACACGGTCCGGGGCGTCCTGCGCCACCGTATGGTGCTGAACTACCGGGCCGAAGCCGCCGGTGTCACCGCCGACGACCTCATCGGCACGATCATGCAGACGATCAAGCTCCCCTAAGGCCTGAGAGTGCTGGCGCACAAGAGCGAAGAGATCCTGATCCGTACCCGCCGCAACATCTTCGGCAGCAACGCCGGGGGCAACCCGAGCATCTTCGCGGGCAACGGGCTGGACTTCGCCGAACTCAAAGAGTACACCATCGGCGATGACGTGCGTACCCTCAACTGGAAGGTGACCGCCAGGGAGCAGCGCCCCTTCGTCAACGTCTTCAACGAGGAGCGCGAACTCAACATCGTCTGCGTCTACCTCGAGAGCGGCAGCATCTTTTTCGGCTCGCAACGCTTCAAGCAGGAGGTGATGGCCGAAGCCCTCTCACTCATCTCCTACTCGGCGCTGAAAAACGACGACCGCGTCTCCACCCTTGTCTTCAGCGACAAAGAGGAGTTCTTCCTGCCGCCGACCCGCGCCCTGGGCTCCCTGCATGTCACCGTCCCCGAGGTACTGGGCCGCGACCCGCTGGGCAAGCGCGTCGATTTTGCCGCGCTCGTCGACCACCTCAACGGCCGCGTCCGCCAGCGTTCGCTCATCTTCCTCATCGGCGACTTCTACGGCGACGGCATCGACCTTTCGCTGCTCGCCCGCCACGAGGTCTACGCCATCATCGTCCGCGACCGCTTCGAGGAGAACCCCGCGCTCTCCGGCGAGATCGGCCTGCTCGACGCGCAGAGCATGGAGGGCACGACCCTGGAACTCTCCCCCGCCCTCGCCGCACGCTACCGCGCTGCACTGGAGGCGCGGGACAAGACCCTCGTCGAGCACCTCGCCTCCCACCGCATCACCGCGACGAAACTCTACACCGACGAAGAGCCCTTCGTGAAGCTCTCCGCGCTGTTCCGGAGGTAGGCGATGCCCGGACAGACCCTCCCGCTCAAAGACATCAAGCCCATTGTCGCCGTCCCCGACCACTCACTCTGGCTCCTCACCGCCCTTGTCGCAGTAGGCATCCTCCTGCTGGGCCTTCTGCTCTTCTGGCTGCTCAAACGGCGCCGCAATGGGGGCGACCCCAAACGGACCGAGGCGCTGAAACGGCTGCAGGCGCTCGATTTCAGCGACACGAAAAGTGCCGTCTACGACTTCAGCCTGCTGGGGCACTTCGTGGCGACGCCGGAGACGATGCCGACCTTCCGGGCGCTGCTCGCGGAACTCGAACCCTACAAGTACCAAAAAAGCGTCCCCGCCCTGGACACCGCGCTCGAAACGAGGCTGCGCGATTTCATCAAGGAGGCACGCCGTGGGTGAGTGGACGCTGGAGTACCCCTGGGCGCTGGGACTGATCGCCCTCTTTTTCCTCTGCGAGGCCCTCTGCCGGGCCAAGACGCAGCAGATGCTCTTTCCCGACACGGCGCTGCTGCGCACCCTTTCCGCCCGGAGCGGCTGGCTCACCCGGGGGATCAAACTGCTCCTCTTCGCCCTGCTCGCCCTCGCCCTCGCTTCGCCGATCCGCCAGAACGAGGTCGTCGTCAGCGACGACAAGGGGTACGAGCTCTCCCTCGTCCTCGACGCCAGCGGCTCCATGCGCCAAATGGACAAATTCGGCATCGTCAAGAAGATCGTGCTCGACTTCATCGACAAGCGTGAGCACGACAAGCTCGCCCTGACCCTCTTCGCCGACTTCGCCTACGTCGCCATGCCGCTGACCTATGACAAACAGAGCCTGAAACAGCTGCTCTCCAAGGTCGACGTCGGCATCGCCGGCATGCAGCGCACGGCGCTCTACGAGGCGCTCTTCATGAGCACCAAGCTCTTCAAATCCTCCGACGCCAAGGAGAAGATCGCCATTTTGCTCACCGACGGGATCGACAACACCTCCCAGGTTCCCCTCGACGTGGCCATCCAGAGTGCCGTCAAGCACGGCATCAAAGTCTACGTCATCGGCGTCGGCGGCCGCGGAGACTACAACCCGGAGGTACTCAGAAAGATCGCCCGGGAGACGGGCGGGAAATTCTACGAGGCGGGAAGCGTCGAACGGCTGAAACGGATCTACGACGAGATCGACACCCTGGAGAAGAGCGAGATCAAGGCGGACAAGTACGTCAAGAAGCGCTACTACTTCCAGTACCCGCTCGGCGCGGCGCTGCTGCTGCTCGTGCTTTATGCCGCCATGCGAAGGAGAGGCCATGCACTTTGAACAGCCGCACCTGCTTTTCTTGCTGATCGTACTGCTACCGCTCGCGCTGTTGCTTTTCGCGCCGCGCAAAGCGGCCCGGAACGCCTTTGCCCCGGAGGTGCTGAAACTACTGCTTCAGCGCACCTCCACCGTGCCGCAGTGGCTGCGCAGCGCTCTGCTGCTCGCGGCAGCGGCGCTCTTCATCGTCGCCCTCGCCCGACCGGTCGTCGACCATGGCGAGATCAAGGTACAGAGCAGTACGATCGACCTCATCGTCGGCTTCGACATCTCCCGCTCCATGTTCGCCAACGACGTCTACCCCAGCCGCCTTGCCCTGGCCAAGCGGAAATTTGACGCCCTGCTAGGCGACATCAACGGCACCCGCATCGGGGTGATCGGGTTCAGCGCCCGGGCCTTCATGGTCTCCCCGCTGACCGAGGATTTTGCGACCCTGCGCTACCTCGTCTCAAACATGAACACCGATTCCATCAGCCTGCGCGGCACCGACCTGCTCCAGGCCCTTCAGCAGACCGATACCCTCCTGGAGGGGAGCGACAAAAAAGCGCTCCTGCTCTTTACCGACGGCGGCGGCGGCAGCGATTTCGATCAAGAGATCGCCTACGCCAGGGCCCACAACATCGTCGTCTTCCTCTATAACATCGGCACGGAGAAGGGCGGGGTCATCCCGACCGAACAGGGGGCCATGACGGACAAGCACGGCGACATCGTCGTCGTCCGCCGCAACGACGACGTGAAAGCCCTCGCCCTGCAAAGCGGCGGCGCCTATCTGCCCTACTCCCTCAAACACAATGACATCAAGGCCCTTGCCGATGCGCTGAAGTCATGCTTTACGCCGCGCAGGGAAAAGAGCGACGTCATCCGCGATCTGCAGGAGCTCTTCGTCTGGCCGCTTAGTGCTGGCGTTCTCCTGCTGCTGATGGCACTCTACTCCCTGCCGCAGCGAAGGAGACGCCATGCTTAGATACCTTCTGCCCTGCCTCGCCGCGGGAGTGCTCCATGCGGGGGTGACGGATTTCCACACCCTCTCCAACGCCGCATCGGCCTACAACGGCGGCGATTACGCCGCGGCAGCTGAGGGCTATGGCATGCTGCAGAGCAAAAACGACGCCGCCCGCTTCAACTACGGCGACGCCCTCTATAAACAGCAGAAGTATAAAGAGGCGGCAGACGTCTTTACGCAGATCCGTGCCCCGGAGCTCAAACAAAAAGCGCTGCACAACCTCGGGAACAGCCTCGCCAACCTGGGCAAAACCGACGAAGCGATCAAGGCCTACGAAGAAGCGCTGAAACTCGGCAAAGACGACGATACGCAGTACAATCTCGACCTCCTGAAAAAACAGAAGGAGCAGGAGCAGGAGCAGCAAAAAGAGGACAACCAAAACAATCAGAACGACCAGAACCAGTCCAAGCAGAATGATCAGCAGCAAAACAAGCAGAAGCAACAGGGTGATCAACAAAACAAGGACCAAAAGAGCCAGGACGACGCCTCAAAGGGAGAAGATCAGCAGCAAAAAAAGGATCAGCAGAACGGCGAACAGAAGGAGCAGGAGAAACAGGCGGACGGAGAACGCGACAAACAGCAGGAATCGAAAGAACAAAGCGGCAAGCAGGACGAAAAACAGCAGGAGGCTGAGAGGCAGCCTGAAGAAGCACCGGAAAGCCCCGAAACAGGCAAACAGCAGGCCGCGATGGCTGACCCCATCAGCGATATGGAAGAGCGCAAATACAACCAGATGCTCGACAAGCGCGGCATCAAAACATTGATGATCCCGCTATCGGGCAAAGGAGAACCCCATGATGACGAAACGACCCCTTGGTAAGATCCTGGCGCTGCTGCTGCTAGGGCTGCCGCTTTTCGCGGCGGTGACCGCCACCGTCGACAACCCCGCCGTCACCCGCGGCGACCCGGTCACCCTGACGATCAGCGCCACCGGCGACGACATCCGCTTCCCGGCGCTGACGGAGATCGCAGGCTACCCCATCCAGAGCCGCGGCACGAGCCGGAACATCTCCATCGTGAACGGCCATACGACGCGTGCGGTCGAGCAGCGGCTCGTCTTTACCCCGACGGAGGACACTGCCATCCCCGCCCTCGACGTGACTGTTGACGGCACGGTCGAACACACCCTTCCTCTGCATGTCAAAGTCGTCGCGCCCCAGGCCGCAGCGAAGGGGGCGCCCGTACAGATGCTGCTGCGCCTCTCCAAAGCGAAAGCCTATGTCGGCGAGCCGGTCGAACTCGACCTCGTCTTCAAATACCTGCCCGGGGAGCGCATCGACGACATCCGCATCAGCGAACCGACCCTCGAGCACTTCTGGATCAAGCGCATCAACACCCAGGCCGAACGTTCCGCCGACAGCGAAGGGTACATCACCCAGTCCTACCGCTACCTGCTCTTTCCGCAGCAGAGCGGCGACCTCGAAATCCCCGCCATTTTCGCCCAGATCGGCACCAAGGTCAGCACCGGCCGCGGCGGGATGGGCGGCGATCCCTTCTTCAACGACCCCTTCTTCGGCGCGGCCCGGATGCAGTACCGCAAAGTCTACTCCGAGCCGGCGACCTTGCATGTCACCGCACTGCCGCAGGGGCTGGAGGTCTACGGCCGGTTCACGATGCATGCCGACATCGATAAAACGTCCGTGGACACCAACAAGCCAGTCAACCTCCACATCCATATCGAAGGCAACGGCAACGTCGAGGATATCCCCAAGTTCGACCCGCACTTCGCCCACGCCATCGTCTACGCCAACGACCCGAAAACGACAAGCACGCTTCAAGACGGCAAATACTTCGGTACCTTTGACCAGACCATTGCCATTATCCCTGACCGCGATCTCACCGTCACGCCGCAGACCTTCCGCTATTTCGATGCCAAAACCGCGCAACCGGCAACCCTGCAGACCCCGCCTTTCTTTGTCAAGGTCAAGGGCGCGGCATCGGTACCGGCGGCCGCGGCGGCACCGCATGTCGAAACGGCCGCCCCCGCGACGGCGGCGGCAGTACAGACACCTGCCCTGTCGGGTAGCAGCCGTTTCAGCCCCTTGGAAGCCCTGGGCATCTTCGCCGCCGGGGCGGCCGCGGGCGTCCTGTCGTACTGGCTACTGCTACTGCGCGGCCGCGACCGTCTCCCGAAAAAGAGGGAGCTTCCCCCGATGGCCAAACGGGTCAAAGCCGCCAAAAGCGACCGCACCCTCTTCGAACTGCTGCTGCCGCTCAAGGGGAGCGCCAAACCGATTGACGACGCCCTGGCCCAGTTGGAGGCCAACCTCTACCGCGGCGCCGACCATGCCGTCGACCGCAAAGCACTGGCGGACTATTTCGGCGGTCAGACCGGGGAGGATGTCGCCTTAATCTGACGCAATTTTGTACAGGTTTCCGGCGTGCGCTCTGCTATAATGGAGTGTTTTCGGAGGAGACCCCATGCGCCTGATACTTCCGGCTCTTTTCCTGTTTTACGGCATCCTGCATGCCGATATCGCCTGGTATACCGGGTATGATGAGGCGGTACGGGCCGCAAAACTCGCCCACAAGCCGCTGATGCTCTTCCTCACAAAACCCCGATGCAAAGTCCGCGGCTTTATGCAAAAGGATGTCTTCACGGACCCGGAGGTCGCCGCGTACATCGAAGCCCACTTCATCGCCGCCGATATCTGGAACGACCATGAGAGCCTGCCCCTAAAGTACCGGGTCACCGCCAGCCCCGTTTTTACCTTCCTCGACGCCGACGGGGACGAGATCATTGAGCAGGTCGTCGGGGGCAAACCGCCCTCCCGCTTCCTGGAGACCCTGCACAGCGTCATCGACGACAACCCCCAATTTCGGTAGCACCGCGCAGCGCGAGCCGTTACCAAAGGGTGGTACACTGTTGCCAACGCGCCCCAAGGAGAGAGGATGAAATTAACCTACGCCGGCCCCAAGCCGCTTATCTCCCACAGCGGCATCGTCTTCGACAGGAAAAAAGAGGACAAGTACCGTTATATCCCCTTCACCGTCTCCCTGCTGCTGGCCCTCGACCACGACTACACCTCGTCGCAAAACTATACCTATACGCCCGACCGGAAGCATTACAGCGACGAAGAGCTGCTTCGGATCATCACCGCGCACTGCCAGAATGCGAAAACCGAGGCGCAAAGGCGCCTGAACGACAAAGCGGCCGAACTCGACGAAGAACTCCGGCGGGTGCAGAGCGCGCTTTCGCTCTCCGCCGAAGCCCGCTCCGTCCTGCGGACCAACCTGATGCTGATGCGCGACTACCGCCTGCAGCGCACCGTCAATAAGAGCCTCTACTACAGCGCGGCCGGCGCCCTCGTCACCCTGGTCGCCGCCAAACGACTGCAGTATATCCAGACACCGTTCACGCCGGAGTATTTTCATGTCTTTCATACCATGGAAGGGATCATACGCAGACGGCGTCTTGCGCTCGCTGCACAGCTTGAGGTTTATGAGGAAAAGGGGGAGTTGATGGTGCGGCTGGCGCTGGCCGGCCGCTAGAGGGTTACTTGCCGGAATCCGGCAGCGGTGTTTTGGCCGTACGGGCCGGCAGGACCGGGTACTCGACGACCGGTTTCTCGCCCGTCAGCGCTTTGAGGAAGGTCTCGATGCTCTCCGTCTCTGCGTCAGTCAGTTTGACACCCAGCTGGGTCTCGCCCATGATCTTGATCGCCTCTTTCAGGCTCCAGACCGTACCGTTGTGGAAATAAGGCGCCGTCTCTTCGACGTTGCGCAGCGTCGGAACCTTGACCATCCCGTTCGCATCGCCTTTGAAGTCGCCGACGCCCATATACTTGAACTTGCCCATCAGCGGGAACGGCTGCATCCCGCCGCCGACGGCCACGCCGGTGTGACAGCTCGCACACCCTTTGTCAATAAAGGTCTGCAGACCGGCCTTCTCCTCTTTGGAAAGCGCTTTGTCACAGCCGCGCAGGTACTCGTCGAAGCGTGACGGCGTTACCAGCGTGCGCTCGAAGGAGGCGATGACATCCGCAATGTCTTTGAAGGTCGGAACCATCTTCTGGTCATTGTAGGCGTGGCGGAACGCCGCGACATAATCGGGAATGGAGTTGACGACGGCGGCGACGTGCTCAGGCTTGGCCGCCATTTCCGGCGCCGCCTGCATCGGTCCCTGCGCCTGGTCTTCAAGGTCCGGGCTGCGTCCGTCCCAGAACTGCTTCTCAGCAAAAACGGCGTTGTAGACCGACGGAGAGTTCAGGTGGTGGGGGTTGTGCGCCCAGTTGTGGCCGATCGCCGCCGGCACGCCGTCCACACCGCCGGTGGCGAGGTTGTGACAGGTGTTACAGCTGATGATCTCGCTCTTTGAAAGGCGCGGATCGAAAAAGAGCTGTTTGCCGAGCTCGACCTTCTGGGCATTCATCGGGTTCTTCGGATTGTCGATGAGTTTATAGAGTTCGGTCGTGCTTTTCGGAATGGGGGCGAGGCCCATCGCCTTGGCCTGATCGGCCAGTGTCTCCGCGGATGCGGCGGAAGCCAGGACACATGCTGTCAACGCAATTTTTTTAAACATTTTTCTCTCCTTGATTATTCAATCCTCCGCCGGAAATGCGGAAGTTCCAAATTCATGTGATGGGAAAATTCTACCTACAAACGATAATTTTTTTCCTTAAATAAATAGACTACTTTTACTTAATGGAAAATAATAAACACCGCCTTCCTTCTACGATTATTTCGACTTTTACCTTTTTGGTGCTTTAATGCTACTATGAATAAAGAACTCATAGCCACAAACCTGCGGAACCACCATCTCAAGGTGACCCCGCAGCGGCTCAAGATCGTCGAAAGCCTCAACACCTTCGGCCACCTGAACATCGATATGCTTTACCAGGAGGTAAAAGAAGCGTATCCGAACGTTTCGCTGGCGACGGTGTACAAGAATATTGCCATAATGACGGAAAACGGACTGCTCGAAGAGGTGAAAGTCCCCGAGAGCAAGAGTGTTTTCGAGATCCGAAAAGAGCCGCACCTGCACCTGCACTGCAGCGAATGCGGGAAGATCGAAGATTTTTCCTTCGATACGGAGCAGATCAGAGCGCACGCCGAAGCCGTCAGCGGCTACAGCATCCAAAGCAGCGATATCGTGCTGCGGGGCATCTGCCCGGCGTGCCAGAAAAAGCGTTAACAGTTTAGTAACTTTTCTTTACTATACTTTCCCTACCTTCATTCAAAGCGTCTCCTTCTCCCGACATCCACCGGGAGTTGGTTATAATCCATTCTATGACAATACGGCCCATCTATCTTCTTTCTGTGACCCCCTCCGATGATCCCGACATTACCCATCTGCCGATCCTGGAAACGGCATGGCTGCAACCCAAAGTCGATCTTTCACGGATCGACGGCATCATCTTTACCTCGAAAAACGGCGTCGACGCCCTCGAAAAGATCGCCCCGGAGTGGAAAAGCGTGCCCGTGCTCAGCGTCGGGAAGGGAACCCGTCAGCGTGTGGAAGCACTCGGCGGCACGGTTGCGGGGACGGTCAAGGGGTACGGCGAGATGCTGTATGAACTTATCCGGGAGCGTTTCCCCCGTTTCCGCTGGCTCTATGCACGCCCCCGGGTCGTTGCGTCGGATTTTGCCTCCCGGCTGCGCGAAGAGGGGGTTGTCGTGGAGGAGGCCGTGGTCTATGAGACCCTCTGCCGGGCCGATAAAATGGACGTTGCGATTCCCGACGACAGCATACTGATCTTTACCTCGCCTTCGGCACTGCACTGCTTTCAGAGCCGCTTTGTCCTGGCCCAGACCCACAGCGTCGTCGCCATCGGCCGCACGACAGAGAAGAGCCTTCCCGGCCGGAAGGTCCACATCGCCCCCGAACCGACCGTCGCGGCCTGTATCACCCTCGCAAAACAGCTGGCAAAGGAGCAAGTATGATCGACACCGACCGCATGATCTGCGTCTGCAATTCGATGGATATGAAGGCGATTGCCGAATGCATCAAAACCCATGGCTGGGAGAGCGTCGACGCGATGCTCAATCACCGCGAGTGCGAACTGGGCAACAAATGCGAGTCCTGTATCGAAGACGGGTATGAGAACGACGGCTATTCGCTGGCGATGGTCCTCTCCCTGGTCAAACAGGGGCGGCTCTGAGCGCTAGCAGTCTCTGCGTTTGCCGAAGAGACAGGGGCCGTTTTTGATGATCTTGCGAACAGAGAAGAAGAGGAAGAGAAGGGAGACGGCCCCGGCGGCTGCCCCGTAGAGCAGCTGCCCGTGCATCCAGAGCGAGACGGCGAAGGCGCCGACGACGATGAAAACGACGAAACACATCCGCTAGGTCATAAAAAGCATGCCGTAGATCGTCACGCCCATCAGGGATGTGACGGTCATCCCCGAAAAAACGATCACCCCGTTGCGTTTGTGCGTGGCGGCCACCGTTTCACTGCCACCATAGCTTCGCAGAGCGTCGATCAGCAGCCATGCCCACCCGGCAACGGCGGCGACGGCGATCAGCACATGCACCGCCAGGAACACCGCCAGCGAGGAGAATTCCACGCCGCTCTCTTCCGCGTAGGCGACGAAACCGCCGGTAAAGCGCACCCCGACTTCGAACAGCACGACCATCGCCAGCGTGACTGCGAAGAGCAGTGTCTGTGCGCGTTTGTGGCCCTTTTCATACCCGCCTTTAATCAGAAGGATGGCCCCGCCCATCAAGAACGGCAATGCGGCAAACCAAAGGGTGACGATGTCCATAAACCAGAGGGCGCGCGTCCCCAGAAAACCCGCCTCAAACATCAAGCTTCTCCCGGAACGTCTGCATAAATTTCTGCACCTTCGGTGCGATGACGACCTGGCAGTATCCCTGTTGGGGATTGAGGTCGAAATAGTTCTGGTGGTACGCTTCGGCCGGATAGAATGTCGGGGCCGGGGAGAGTTCCGTCACGATCGGGTCGGAAAAACCGGCCTGTGCTTCGGCAATGGCGGCCTCTGCTTCCGCTTTCTGTACATCGTTCTGATAGTAGATGACCGAGCGGTACTGGGTCCCGACGTCCGCGCCCTGGCGGTTCAGCGTCGTCGGATCGTGAATGACCCAGAAAATATCGAGAATCTCCCCGAAGGAGATAACGTCGGGATCGAAAGTGACCTCGACCACTTCGGCGTGCCCCGTCGTTCCGCTGCAGACCGCACGGTAATCGGGATGCTCCGTTTCGCCGCCCGCGTAACCGCTGATGGCGCTGCTGACCCCTTTGACCCGGCGGTAGACCGCCTCGATGCACCAAAAACACCCGCCCCCGAGGAGCGCTACTTCCTTAGCCATCGTCATCCTTTTTTGCCCCAATAATGCCAAAGCGTACCTTCAAGGCACCCCATGGCTTCAATCTAAACGGCAACGCCAAAAATGACAGAACATAAAAATTGCTATATTTCTGTTCAATTACAACAAACAATATTAATATAAAATACAGTACTCTAAAAAATTCTTCGCGCAAGGGAACGCAGACCATCATGACGACCGCGGATCTTTTCCTTCACATCTTATGGCCGCTCGCCATCGCTTCCACGCTATTTCTCTACTGGCGTATCAAACCGCTGCCGCTGCCGGTCACCGAAGGTCCCATAGATACCTCCCCGGATGTGCTGCCCGATCCAAGCCTGCAGGAGCGCATGTGGTTTGATCTCGGCGAGCGCATCGACCGGCTCTGCACACTGGAGCTCTCACCGGAAAGCCAGAAGCAGCAGCTTTTCGAGCAGTTGAGCAGCCTGCCTCCCGTCATGACCCTCTGGGCCGGCTTCACGAACAAAGAGGGGGCCATCGACCCCTTTTATGTCTATGACGAAACCGAACCGGGTTTTTTGACGGAGCACTACGGTGTCCGGCATGCCGCGGCGATCGACGAGGCAGAAAACCCGACCGAATACGCCTTTGTTTCCGCCCAGCCCCATCTCTTCAGCAATGCGCTTGAAGCCCCGATGGACACGGCATGGCAGAAACGGTTGCGCTACGCCCCGCTGGTCTCTGTCCTCTCTATCCCGCTCTTCTCCCCCGACCGGGCACGTCCCGAGGGCATCGTCACGCTCTACACCGATACCGCCTGCATGGACAACGATATACTGACCTACCTGACGAACCTGCTAAACCGTTTCATGGCCTTTTCCCATCAAAACGCGCTTTACCACCGGGTCCTGGCCCAATACAATACGGTCCACTCCGCCAGCCGTTTCTATGCACAGCTCATCAACGCCGCGCCGATACGCATCTGCTGGAAAAACAGTGATCTCGTCTACCTCGGAGGCAATCTCTCTTTTGCCAAAGATGTCCGGTTGGGCAAGCCCGATGCGCTCAAAGGAAAAACCGATCATGACCTTTTCGGGGCCGAAGAAGCGCGGCTCTTCGAAATGTCGGATCGGAAGGTACTGGAGCACGGGACCGAACTGCTCAACCGCATTGAAAAGCAGGGAGAGATGTGGCGGCTCAGCAGCCGCGCCCCGCTCAGCGATCCCAACGGCCGCATCGTCGGCGTCGTCATCGCCTATATCGATTACACCTTCCAGTACCGTGCCCAGAACTATCATGAAACGACGGAGCAGCGTTTCCGTTCGCTGCTGGATCAGATGCCGACCGTCGCGATCCAGGGCTTCGACGAGCAGCGGCACATCAACTACTGGAACCGTCAAAGCGAAGCGCTGTACGGCTACAGCGCCGAAGAGGCCCTGGGTCGGAAGATCGACGAATTGATCCTTCCCCGATCCCAACAAAACCATTTTGCCGCGGGGATCGCGGCGTGGTTGAACCATAACGATGCGATGGGGGCCGAAGAGCATACCGTTCTTGCCAGAAGCGGCATCTCCATCCCCGTACAGAGTGCGCGTATCCTCCTCGACCGGGCCACGGAAAACCCGCAGTTCTATGCCATCGACATCGATCTGAGTCTTCAAAAAGCCGCGGAATCAAAGCTAAAACAGCTCGCCGACTACGACGCTTTGACGATGCTGCCGAACCGCCATCACCTCAACTACCATCTCCAGTCCCTGATCACGAGGGCGCAGCGAGCAGAAAAACAGTTTGCCATCTTCTTCATCGACCTGGATAACTTCAAGTACATCAATGACACGTTCGGCCATAACTACGGCGACAAACTGCTAGTCCAGGCCGCGCGGCGCCTGCAGCATGTCCTGCGCGAATCCGACTACATCGCCCGTTTCGGCGGCGACGAGTTTATCGTCACGGTGGAGTACGGCGAGGATCACTTTGTCACCTCCCATATCGCCCAGAAAATGATCAGCGTCCTGCAAGAGGGCTTCAACATCAAAGAGCAGGAGCTCTACGTCGGCGCCAGCATCGGGATTACGCTCTTTCCGGAGAACAGCAGTGCACTCGACGTCCTGCTCAAACAGGCCGATGCCGCCATGTACAAAGCGAAACGCGGCGGCAAAAACCAGTTCACCTACTTCACGGCGGAGATGACCGAAGAGATCGAGCGCCAACTGACGATGGAGAATGCCCTTCGACAGACGTTTCAAGATGACAAGATCACCTTTTTCTACCAACCGCAGGTCGACCTCCATACCGGTGTCATCGTGAGCTGCGAGGCGCTGGTACGCTGGTACGACGAGGAGAACAGCGCCTACATCCCGCCGATAACGTTCCTGCCCATCGTCGAGAAGGCGCATCTGATGCAGACCCTGACACAAAGGGCCTTCGAACACGCCGTCCGGCTGCTTGACCAGTGGCGGCGTCTGCGCCTGGCGCTGATCCGGATTGACGTCAACGTCCCGGCGGAACAGCTGGCGAACAAAGAGATCCTCACCTATGTCGTCCATCTGCTCGAAACGTACAATATCGATCCCGTATTTATCGGCATCGAGATCACCGAGGGGCAGTTGATCGACCTGGATACGGAAGCAGCCAAGAGCGTGCTCGGCGCCTTCAGCGACCTCGGCATCCATATCAGCATCGACGATTTCGGCACCGGATACTCCTCGCTCAGCTATCTAAGCCGCCTCACCATTGACACGGTCAAGATCGACAAAAGCTTTGTCCAGGAATACGAAAGCAGCCAGAACCAGGCCCTGATCCGATCCATCATCGCCATGGCCCATGAGCTCGGATATCAGGTCGTTGCCGAAGGCGTCGAACTTCCCGAACAGGCCGATGCGCTGAAAAAGTATCGTTGCGACAAAGTCCAGGGCAATCACTTCTATCTACCGAAACATGCCGAAGCAATGACCCGGGAGCTCACCCTTAACCTCCATCGCCACCGGAAGAATTTGACGAAATAACTGCCGTTTAATTTTGATTTTATCGTCATTATATTATGATTATTATCAATCCAAATTATAGGGGTAGAGATGAAAAAGGTGTTGGTGCTTGGCGGAGGGTTTGCAGGGGTCGATGCGGCGACGCATCTGCGCAAAAGAGGTTATGACGTGACGCTCGTCAGCGACCGGGACTACTTTTACATCTATCCGACCTCCATCTGGGTCCCGACGGGCGAAGCCTCCTTTGACGACGTCAAGGTGTCGTTGGAGGAGCTGCGGGATGCCCACGGCTTCACCCTCCTGGTCGACGGAGTCGGAACGATCGAGGCGAAAGCGAACCGGGTCACCCTTGCCTCCGGGAAGGTGATCGACGACTACGATTACCTCGTCGTCGCCCTCGGAGCGCACAAGATGAAGCACCCCGGCATCGAGCATACCCTCTCCATCTGCGGCGACCCGCGCGAATCGCTGCGGATCAAGGAGCGGATCGATGCCCTGGTCGCCAAAGGGAGCGGCAAGGTCGCCTTCGGCTTCGGCGGCAACCCCAAAGACACCTCCGCCGTACGGGGCGGTCCCGGCTTTGAACTCTTTTTCAACCTCCATGAACTCCTGAAAAAAAAAGGGGTCCGCGACCGTTTCGAACTGACCTTTTTTGCCCCGATGCCCAAGCCCGGTGCGCGTATGGGCGACCAGGCGCTTAGCATGATGGACACGATGTTCGCGCGCGCCGATCTGAACAAGCACTTCGGCAAAAAAATCAAACGTTTCGAGGAGGACGGCGTCGTCTTCGAGGATGAGAGCAAGCTGGAATCGGACTTCACGATGTTCATTCCCGCCGGAGACGGCCACGGTGTCATCAAGGCGTCCGACCTCCCGACCAGCGAGGCCGGCTTCGTCACCGTTAACGACTACAGCGAAGTCGTGATCGACGGCGAGGTCAGCAACGTCTATGCCGCCGGAGACGTCGCGGCGCTGGAAGGGCCGGAGTGGCGGGCGAAACAGGGGCATGTGGCCGAAGTCATGGCCAAGAATATCGCCTTCAATATCGCCGCGCGCGACGCCGGGAAGGCGGAACGCAAAGGGTATCAGGAGCACCTCAACATCCTCTGCGTCATGGATACCGGCAGCGGGGCGGGTTTCGTCTTCCGCGACGACAAGAAAGCTTTCATGATGCCGATGCCCATCCTGGGACACTGGATGAAAAAAGGGTGGGGATGGTACTGCCGCAACAGCAAACTGGGTAAGGTCCCGCGCCTGCCGGGGCTCTAAGAGGGCTAAACTGCTTCCCGGCGTTCCGATTCGCGGAGCGTCTTCATCTTCACGAGGTTGTTCCGGTACATGCGGTCAAGCTGGCCGAACGGCACCGGTTTACTGAAGAAATACCCCTGCCCGTAGTCGACGCCGAGCTTCTTGAGAAGGCGGACGTGTTCGATACTTTCAACGCCCTCCGCAACGATTTTCAGACCCATCGCCTTGCTCAGTGAGACGATCGATTCGACGATGGTCCGGTCATCCTGGTCATCAAGCATGTTCATGATGAACGCCTTGTCGATCTTGAGGGTATCGACCGGGAACTGCTTGAGGTAGGCCAGGGAGGAGTAGCCCGTCCCAAAGTCGTCGATGTTGACGCCGACACCCAGGTCACGCAGCTGGTGCAGGACTTTCAGACTTTCGGTCAGACTGATCATGGAGACGCTTTCGGTCACCTCGAACTCCAGATACTCCGGCTTGATGTCGTAGCGCTGCAACACGGTCCGGATCTGGTGCAGCAGCAGCGGGCTGCCGAACTGGCGCCCGGAGAGGTTGACGGCCAGCTTCAGCGGTACGATCCCCGAGGCGCGCCACTGCTCGATGCGGCGGGCCGCCTCGTGCATGACCCACTCGCCGATCTTGATGATCATCCCCGTGTGCTCGGCGACGGGGATGAAGTCGTCCGGGTAGACCGTACCGATCTTCGGGTGGTTCCAGCGGATCAGCGCCTCGGCACCGGTGATGGCGCCCGTGCGCAGGGAGATCTTCGGCTGGTAGTAAAGCTCGAACTGCTCCATCGTTTCGATCGCTTCGCGCATCTCGTGCTCGACCTGGAGCTTTTTGCGGATCGTCTCTCCCATCGTCGTATCGTAGAAACGGTAGCGATTACGCCCGTCCTCTTTCGCCTTGTACATGGCCGTATCCGCGAACTTGATCAGGGTGTCGGCGTCGTCGGAGTGATCCGGGTAGATCGCCACCCCGATACTCGTCGTCGTAAAGATCGCCTTGTCCCCGAACTCCCAGCGCTCCTGCAGGGCGTCGATCATCTTCTTCGCGACGATGGTAATGTCTTTTTCCGAATTGATCAGCGGCAGCAGAACGATGAACTCGTCCCCGCCGATCCGCGAAAT
Organism: Sulfurimonas sp. HSL3-1; assembly: GCF_039645995.1. Classification (NCBI taxonomy): domain Bacteria; kingdom Pseudomonadati; phylum Campylobacterota; class Epsilonproteobacteria; order Campylobacterales; family Sulfurimonadaceae; genus Sulfurimonas; species Sulfurimonas diazotrophicus. Next base: position 232,160 of record NZ_CP147920.1, on the reverse strand, counting down.
CGTGTCGGAGTCGCGCAGGGTGCGCTTGAGGCGCTCCGCCACCTCTTTGAGCAGCCGGTCTCCCAGGGTATGTCCCAGAGTGTCGTTGACGTTTTTGAAGCCGTCGAGGTCGAGGAAAAGCACGCCCAGCTTCTCGCCCCGGCGGTTGGCGTCCTTGATTGCTTTTTGCAGACGGTCCTGCATGAGCACCCGGTTCGGCAGGTTGGTGAGCGGGTCGTAGAAGGCGAGCTTTTCGATCATCTGCTGGCTCTCCGCCTGCTCGCTGACGTCCATCGTAATCCCCGAAATAAACGCCTTCCCGTCACGCCGGAGGCTCAGTTTCCCCTCGGTCAGTACGTGCATCGCCTCCCCGTGGGCATTGACAAGCTTGTGCATCAGGCGGAACGGGGTGTGGGTCTGGGCCGTGTTCTCGAGGGCGCGGATAAACGCCTGGCGCTGCGACGGCTCGATGACGTTGAGCAGTGCTTCCCAGGTCAGCGGCATACCGTCCATCGGCAGGCCCAGCAGCACGTACATCTGGTCACTGAAACTGCAGTCGTGCGTCTGCGTATCGATCCGCCAGCTTCCCATCCGTGCGATCTGCTGCGCCTCTTTGAGGTGCTGGCGCCCCTCTTCGATCTCTTTGTGCAGTTCGTTCATAAAGTCGGCGTGGTGGATGATGTTGTCACTCATTTTGTTCGCCGCTTCGGCGATCATGCCGATCTCGTTCGCGCTGGTATCCCGCAGTTCAATGGGCACGGGGTGGCTCGGGTCGAAGGCTTCCAGTTTCCGGGTCAACTCCCGCAGCGGAAGGAAGGAGCGATAGAGCAGCCGCAGCAGCAGCAGGACGAGCAGGACGTACCCGGCGATGATCGCGGCGAGGAACTGGAAATACTGTTCCATCATCGAGCGGAAATTTCGGTCGGAGACGGCAACATCCATCGAGGCGATGATCTCGCCGTTGATATTGGTCACGGGAAGCGCCAGGGTAAAGAGCCGGTGCGAAGAGCCGAAGTTGCCGACGACAAGGGGACGCCCGTGGTTTCTAAGCAGACGTACGCCGTTGATCACCTGCGCCGAGCTGAGGCGGATGAGCTGCTCTTCGACAAGAAGCTGTTTGTCGTTGTGCAGGGCATCGGAGAGCTGGGGAAGCATAAAGTCGATCTTCTGTTCCACCAGTTCCTGAAGCTGTTTTTTGTACCCGCTGATGACGATTTTCGTATTGACGTATGCCAGCCCGAAGACGAGCAGCAGGCTGAAAAACGCCAGGGAGAACAGCAGTTTCGATGCTAGGGAGTTCCAGATTGTCAACTTCATTACGATAGATTATATCGAAAAGTGACCGACTCCGTTAGAGGTGTGACACCTAACGGATGATCGTATCGTTACGGTCGGGAGAGGTGGAGACCATGCCGATCTTCGTTTCGGTCAGCTTTTCGATCTCGCTGAGGTAGGCCCTGGCCGTTTCCGGCAGCGCATCCCATTCGCGCACGCCTTCGGTCCGCTCCCAGCCGGGGAAGCTCTTGTAAACAGGCGTGGCCGCTTCAAGATCGAGCGGCAAATAGTCAATAACTTCCCCGCCGACCTCATAGCCGACGCAGACTTTGACTTCGTCGAAGCCGTCGAGGACGTCGAGTTTCATGATGGCCAGCTCGTCGCAGCCGTTGATGCGGCTGGCGAACTTCGTCGCCACGGCATCGAACCATCCGCAACGGCGCGGGCGGCCGGTTGTCGTGCCGAACTCGTGCCCCTGCTCGCGCAGCTTGTCGCCGTCAGTCCCGAAATCTTCCGTCGGGAAAGGGCCGTTGCCGACACGCGTACAGTAGGCTTTGACGATCCCGGTCACCTTCCCGATATCTTTCGGGCTGATTCCCAGACCGATGCAGGCACCCGCCGCGATCGTTGAAGAGCTTGTGACATAAGGGTAGGTCCCATGGTCGATATCGAGCATCGTTCCCTGTGCCCCTTCGAGCAGTACGTTCTGATCTTTTTTCAGCAGTTCCCAGACCATCTGCGTCGTGTTGGCCAGGTACGGAAGCAAGGAAGCCGCGAAGCCTTCAAGTTCCGCTTTCAGCGCCGCCGCGTCCGGTGCCTCGATGCCCATAGCGCTGTAAATGGCGCCGTTTTGCTCGAAGTACTCGAGGACGCGGGCGACCAGGGCGTCGATATCGCGCAGTTCGCCGAGGCGGAAGCCCGCGCGGGCGATCTTTTCGCTGTAAGCGGGCCCGATGCCGCGGCCGGTCGTCCCGATCGCCTTCTTGCCGCGCAGGCGCTCTTTGGCCTGGTCGATCTCTTCGTGGAAGCCGAGGATCATGTGCGCCGATTCGCTCACAAAGAGACGCCCTTCGAGCTTGTCGAACTGTTTCATCTCTTTGATCAGTGCCGCCGGCGAAACGACGACGCCGTTGCCGATGATGTTGATCGCTTCGGGGTTCAGGACGCCGGAGGGGATCAGGTGGAGGGCATATTTGGTCCCGTCGACCCAGATGGTGTGGCCGGCATTGTGCCCGCCCTGGTAACGCGCGACGGCGTCGTATTTCTGCGCAAGAAGATCAACGATCTTCCCTTTGCCCTCATCGCCCCACTGGATGCCGACGATCAAATCTGCTTTTTTCATAATTTCAATTTCCTTTACACGCCGGCTTCAAGCAGCACATCGGTAGCGATGGCGAAGCCGACACTGGTCACATCTTCGTTTTTATAGCGTCCGCCTCTGGCGTAAACGTCGTTGTCCGCGATCACGCGGAAATAGAGCTCGTCGTAATAGAGCATCTTCGCGTAATAGAGCGGTGCGACGACCGTATTGGCATACGGCACGCTCAGGCTGAGCTCTTTCATCTTCAGCAGCTCGACACGGAGCTCCTCCGGCACGAGCGGCAGGACCGCGTCGATCTCCGAAGGGTTCTCGAGGTAGACGAGCTTTGTCAGCCAGTCGATCCCCCGCGCCAGCAGGTTCTCGATACGGATGTGGCGGAAATCGTCCATCGGGATATCGAGCAGGCGGCTCAGGATCTTCGGGATGTTGATGTTGGAGATCTGCAGCAGCGGCTGCGTCTCCAGACGCTCGAAGATCTCCAGGCAGCGGGTGAGCGCGATGGAGAGGTCCGCCTCGCCGATCACCTCGGCACCGACCTGGTACTGCTCGTGTGACGGGTAACGGTAGACCGGCTGGATGTAGAACCATTTGCGGTGGTCCGTATTGCGCCCGAGGCGCTTGGAGATAATGCGCACGACATCGATGGTCGTGTCCGCGCGCAGGCTCATGCGGTTGTTGTCACGGTCCCCGAGACGGATCAGCTCTTTGGCATCGGAGATGCTCTCATGCTGGTGGTGCGAAAAAAGCGGCACGACGATCTCTTCGAAGCCGTCGGCATAAAGCACATCACTGGCGATCTGCTCGATCTCCCGCTTGCGGCGGGCGCTGGCACCGAAATAGAGCTTGCTCCCTTCGGGGATCTCGTGGGCAAAGATCATGCCGTCAGCCCGAAATAGATTTCGTTAAAGACGCGGCCCGCCGTGCCGTCGTAGCTGCGGCGGCCGAGCTTGTCGAGGGCGACCTCGACGGCGTTGACGACCCAAGCGGCCTCGAACGGCTTGATCAGCCCCATGTGGTTGACACGGAAGATCTTCCCTTTGAGGTGGTCCTGACCGCCGGCCATGTTGACGTCAAACTCTTTTTTCAGCAGCGCGCGGATCTCGTTGGCGTTCGCATCATCAATCGTTGTCATGGACGCCGCAGGCGTTTTCGGATAAATGTGCAGTCCCAGTGCCTCGAAGGCGGCCCGTGTCGCGGCACCGCGGCGGGCCGTTTCGTCGTAAAGCGTCTCGAGGCCCTTGGCCTCGATCTCCGCCAGGACGGCTTCCAGGCCGATCACGAGCGTCGTCGCCGCCGTCCAGGCCGTCGTATTGGTACGCTGCTTCTTGATCTCCGTCGCCAGGTTGAAGTAGTACCCCTTCCCTGCGCCGATCTTCTCGACCGCCGCATTGCTCAGACCGATGACGGCAAGGCCCGGCGGCAGCATCAGCGCTTTCTGGCTTCCCGCCAGCAAGGCATCGATGTGGGTAACATCGATCGCTTCGACGCCGACAGCGGTAATGCCGTCCGCGATGATCATGACGTCGGGGCGCACCGCCTTGACGGCCGCGGCGATCGCTTCGACCGGGTGGCGCAGGCCGCCGGCGCTCTCGCTGATCTGAACGGCGATGGCGTCGATGCGCGGGTTCTCCTGCAGCGCGGCGAGGACATCCTCGGGCGTTGAAGGCGTATCCCATTCGTAGGTCAATTCAACGTTCTGCAGCCCGTGCGCCTGGGCAATCTTGCCGAAACGCTCGCCGAATTTACCCGCATTGATGTTCAGCAGGGTATCGCGGCAGAGGTTGGTGATGGCCGCTTCCATCGCGCCGGTACCCGTCGAGGCCAGCATCACGACCTCATCGGTTTTCATCAGGCCGAAGAGCGCTTTGCGCGCCCGTTCGAAGATCGCTTCAAACTCCGGCGTGCGGTGATGGATCGTCTCCTCCGCCATCGCTTTGCGGACAGATTCCGGAACAGGGGTAGGACCGGGGGTAAAGAGCAGCATGCTTTTTTTCCTTAAATGATATGCATATGCGGCAAGGCGGATTTGCACCGCCTTTTTCAAGCCGCGTATTATACTCTATGTTCATTTAAGGGTCTCTCAAGGTTGGTTTTCGGGCCGAATAGGTACAATGACGCATCTTGACATCCGGACCCAATTTTATGACGCTTTTTGACGCCTTTATCCTCGGCATCGTCGAGGGAATTACTGAATATCTTCCCGTCTCTTCTACCGCCCACCTCTACCTCGCCGGACAGATGCTCGGTCTCAAGCAGGACACCTTCCTGACCGCCTTCGAGATCATCATCCAGATCGCGCCGATCTTCTCGGTCATGCTGATCTACCGCGAACGGCTCATGCAGAGCGCGGCGCTCTGGATCAAACTCATCGCCGCATTCATCCCGACGGGCATCGTCGGCCTGCTCTTTCACAAACAGATCGAGGCGATGTTCGCCGCCAACTCCACCGTCGCTCTGATGATCCTCACCGGGATCGCTTTTCTTGCCGTCGAGTTCGCCTACAAGCCCAAGGCGCACGCCGTCAAAGACCTTGAGGGGGTCAGCATGAAACAGGCCCTCACCGTCGGTGTCTTCCAGGTTTTCGCCCTGGTGCCGGGGGTTTCGCGCTCGGGGATGACGATCCTCGGCGGGATGCTCGGCGGACTGTCGCGGGACACGGCCATGGCCTTTTCGTTCCTGCTCGCCATCCCGACGATGGGGGCCGCCTCGGGCTATACGCTGCTCAAGGAGTACTCGGCCCTCTCCTTCGAGCATTTCGGCGCACTGGCCATCGGCTTCGTCGTCTCCTTTGTCGTCGGCTGGATCGCCGTCAAAACCTTCCTCGCCGTCGTCTCGCGCTACAGCTTCAAACCCTTCGGCGTCTACCTGATCGCCAGCGGTCTTCTGTACGGGCTCTTCGGCGTCGAACTCGTCCACTGAAACGGCTGCATTAGCCAAAAACCCGGGGCTTCCGTCCAACGCCCTTTGGCTATAATCGCGGCATGAAACCGATCGAACACGTAAGAAACGCCCTGTCCGACCTCGACAAAGAGGTGCAGGCGATCCTGATGGATATGAAGCTCAACCTGACCCAGAAAGACAACGCCATGCTGCCGCTGCTGCAGCAGCAGAAGGTCCTCAAACAGACCCTCGAGGATCTCGAATACCTTGAAGCGCATCCGCCCTCGCCGAACCAGCCGTGCGGGATCTCAAAATACCGGGAAGATTAAATTGGAAGATGGAGTAGAGGCCCCGTAGGGGTCAGGCCTCTTTGCGTTTGAACAGCAGCCGGTCGAAGGAGAGGTTACCGGCGCCGTGCGTCAGCAGGACGAAAAGCATAATAAAATAATACAGCGGGATTTCAAACCCGTTGTTGCCTGACTGGAAGCCGTTTGGCAGGTGCACGAGGGTAATGGCAACGAGCATGACGACCATCAACGGAATGGAGATCAGCCGCGTAAATAGCCCCAGCGTCAATAGCACGACACCCGACGCTTCCGTCGTTGCCGCCAGGTATGCCTGCAGTGTGGGCATTGGGAGGCCCATGGAAGCGAACCATTCGGCCACGGAGCCGATGTCATTCCACTTCATCTTCGCCGGTTCATAGAAACCATAAGCGAGGATCAGCCGTACGAAAAGCAGTGCGACACTCTGAAGCTTTTCCACGGCCGGTTCGACGATTTTACATAGGTTGGAAAGCTGGCATTGCATGGCGGCTCCTTTCCTGCGCGAAACTCACTGCTGCGGGATCACCCGCCGCATTTGCCCTGGCCGCATTTTCCTTGCGGCTGTACTTTTTTCTCACCGTTGCACTTGCTGGATGTCTCAGGCTTCTTCTCGCCGTTGCACTTCGTACTCATCGGTGCTTTTTTCTCACCGCTGCACTTGGTTGCCGGTGTTTCCATTTTTTCGCCGTTGCATTTTGCAAAGGCCGACGTCGCGCCGATTCCCATCAACAGGACCGCGCCGAGCAGCATTGCCGCCAACTTATACGTTCTCATCATACACTCCTTGTGTTCGATCTGTCTGAAAGCATTGTAGCGGGAAGGGCTCAATACCATCAACGAGCATGATCGCACAGCATCAATAACGTTTCATAAACAGTTTTTTTGGGGGGTTATATAAAAAGAAGTAGTGAGGAACTCTCCTCCAGATACCTGCGGCACATGCACAGAAAAGGTGGGCTGCTATGTTCCCATCCTGACCCAGTGCCTCGCCTACGCATTGCACAGGTCTAAAGGAGAGCGTTCAAAACAGCGAACCGTCCTGAGCGCTAGTGTAATTATACCGCATCACGCCCCGGAATGCAACTCTCAGCTTCCGGTTTTGCACCAATGCGCTTTCAGATTGAGCAGCAGCAGCCAGAGCACCGCCACGTCGATCATCACGTCGGCAAAATTGAAGACGGCGAAATCGAAGCCGCAGTGCCAATAGACGTAATCCACTACTCCCGGGTGCACAAAACGGTCGTAGACGTTGGAGAGGCCCGCACCCACCAAGATGCCGACCGGGAACATGTAGCAGGTTTTTTTCAACCGCAGGACGTAAATAACCACCCCGGCGATCAACAGCAGCTGCAGCCACTTGAGCCATGATTCCAGGAAAGCGAACATCGAGAAAGCGACCCCTTTGTTGTAGACGAGGGTCAGATCGATACAGTCGCTGTAAAACCGGTAGCCGCCCAGGAAAAGCGCTTTGATGTTCTGGTCGATGATGAAGATCCCGGCCAGGGCCAGGAAGAGTGCGAGCACGCCCCTAGTCATTGAGGACATGCCTGAAGAAGTCGCTGAGGCGCGCCATCTCCGCGGTCATCGCTTCGCGGTCCCGCCCTTCGAGCAGAAGGCGCAGCTTGTTCTCCGTCCCGCTGTAGCGGATAAGATGGCGCATGCCCACAGCCTCGATCCCCTGCAGCACGTCTGCGAGTCCGTCGATGGCATCCAGCGGCTTTTTCGTTTTGACATTGAGGTTGACGAGCATTTGCGGATAGAGTTCGAACGGGCGCAGCGCCGTGGAGGCCTTCGCATCGGTCATCAGCACCATCGCCAGCACCTGCAGCGCCGTCACGAGGCCGTCGCCGGTCTTGGCGAAGTCGTGCATGATGACGTGCCCGCTCTGTTCGCCGCCGAAGTTGATGCCGTGTTCGCGCATCGCCTCCAGCACGTACTTGTCGCCGACGCCGCAACGGTGAAGCGTGAGCCCCGCGGCGGCCATCGCGTCTTCAAGCGCCTGGTTGCTCATCACCGTCGCCACGATCCCGTCGCCCTTGAGCAGGCCGTACTTGTGCATGAAAAGTCCCAGAGCGCCGAGCAACTGGTCCCCGTCGATCACCTCGCCCTTTTCGTCCACCACGACCAGGCGATCCGCGTCGCCGTCGAGGGCGAAACCGATGTCGGCACGGTACTGCTTGACCGCTTTTTGGACGTCTTTGGGGTGCAGCGCGCCGCACCCCTCGTTGATATTGAAACCGTCAGGGCCGTTGTGCAGGACGATCACTTCCGCCCCCAGCTCCTCAAGAACCGTCGGACCGACCTTGTAGCCCGCGCCGTTGGCGGTATCGAGCACAATGCGCATCCCCTGTAGGCTGAGCACATCGGGAAAGGAGTTCTTGAGCTGGACGATGTAGCGGCCGATGACGTCGTCGATCCGCTTTGCCGAACCGATGGCGCGGCCCGTGACCTGCGCTTTGGCGATCTGCGCGTCGTCCCGGTAGATCGCTTCGATCTGTGCTTCGACCTCTTCGGAGAACTTGTTGCCGTGGGCGTCGAAGAGCTTGATGCCGTTGTCTTCGAAGGAGTTGTGGCTCGCCGAGATCATGATGCCCGCGTCACAGCGCATGTTTTCGGTCAGGAAGGCGATGGCCGGTGTGGGCATCGGCCCGATCTGCACGACGTCGTACCCGACGGCGGTCAGGCCGCTGACAATGGCGTTTTCGATCATATAGCCGCTGCGGCGCGTATCTTTGCCCAGCAGGATCTTCTTCGTCTTAGAGCTCTTTTTGAAGTAGATCCCCGCTGCCATCGCCGTACGCATCGCCAGCTCCGCCGTCAAAAATGTTCCCGCTTCACCACGTACGCCGTCGGTCCCGAATAATTTCATTTCTACCCTTCTCATCGCCCAGAAAGCGGGGAATACACTAAAGTTTAACTTAAATTTAAATATTTTTAAGGTAGTATTCTACCCTAAATTTTTTTCCAGAAGGATAAAGGCTATGGCAAACCATAAGTCATCAATGAAACGTATCCGTCAAACTGAAAAACGTACGGAACGTAACAGATTTTACCGCACGCGCCTGAAAAACATCGTCAAAGCTGTCCGCGCAGCCATCGATGAAGGCAACAAAGAAGCAGCAGCTGCCGCTATGACTGTCGCTAACCAGCAGATCCACAAGTTCGTCACCAAAGGGATCCTGAAAAAAGAGACAGCTTCCCGCAAAGTCAGCCGCCTGCAAAAAGCTGTAAACAGCCTGTAGTACGTCAACGGAGCAAAAGCCCCGTTGTCTACGTTAACACTGGGTTCGCCTAGGCGGCGGGCCCGCACCCCAAGGGTACTTCCTGCGGGGCGCGCGCAGATTAACCGCGCTTAATCTCCCCCTATTTTCATCCTAGACATTACATGAATACTGAATGTTCTTCACATACTGGGAGTATGAATGCTTTCTGACAAACTGACCCCTTTTATCGACCGCTATAACGAACTCAGCGAACTACTCAGCAGTCCCGACATCGCCAACGACATCAAACGGATGACCGCACTCTCCAAAGAGCAATCCTCCCTGCAAGACATCGTCGATACGGCCAAGGCCTACAAACAGCTGCTCGTGGACATCGAAGAGAACAAGTCTCTTGTCTACGACGACGAACTGGGAGAACTGGCCAAAGAGGAGCTCAAAACCCTCGAACCGCAGGTCCCCGTGATGGAGGAGGAGATCAAGGTCCTCCTGCTGCCGACGGACCCCAACGACGAGCGCAACATTATCCTGGAGATGCGCGCGGGCACCGGCGGGGACGAAGCCGCAATCTTTGTCGGCGACCTCTTTACCGCCTATACCCGTTACGCGGAGATCAAAGGGTGGAAGATCGAACTGATCAGCTCCAGCCCCTCCGACATGGGCGGCTACAAGGAGATCACGGCGCTCATCAAGGGTGACAAGGTCTACAGCCGTCTGAAATTTGAAGGGGGGACCCACCGCGTGCAGCGGGTCCCGGCGACGGAGTCCCAGGGACGCGTCCACACCTCCGCCATCACCGTGGCCGTCATGCCCGAAGCGGATGACGTCGACGTTAAGATCGATCCGAACGACCTCAAAATCGACGTCATGCGTTCCTCCGGCTGTGGCGGGCAGTCCGTCAATACGACCGACTCCGCGGTGCGTATCACCCACCTGCCCACCGGCATCGTCGTCACCAACCAGGACCAGAAATCGCAGCATAAGAATAAAGAAAAAGCGATGAAGGTCCTGCAGGCGCGCCTCTTTGAGATCGAGCAGCAGAAAGCCCAGGAGGCCGAGGGCGCCGCGCGCAAGGAACAGGTCGGTACCGGCGACCGCAGCGGCCGCATCCGCACCTACAACTACCCTCAGAACCGCATCTCGGACCACCGCATCAACCTGACGCTCTACCGCCTCAACGAGATCATGACCGGCGGCCTCTTCGACGAGATCATCGACCCTCTCATCGCTGACGCCCAAGCAAAAAGCATGGAGGCTGCAGGCCTCTAAGCGGCATCGCTGCCCAAGCCACTATCCGCTTTTTATATAAGTCCGAAATGATAATTAGCGTGTCAGGAGGATCACCGGGGAGTGGGATGTCCCGAAAGCGGCAGCTTGTTGCCCTTTCTTCTTCCGGGTTCGGCTTCTTCTTTGGGCACACAAAGAAGAAGGGGAACAAAAACATTTTATACGGCACCCGAACAAAATCCGGGTACCTGCGTTAACACTGCGTTCTCTTCAGCAGAGTGCTCACGCGCAGACAACCCGCGCTTATTACTTCACATCCAAAACCGTCTCAAACGTCTTCTTCACCAGCCCTTTGAAGGTAATCGTCCCCTCTTCCAGCCCGAGATAGAGCGTCTCCCCGCTTTTGGGGTAGACCTCCGCTTTGTCACCGACAAGTTCTTCACGATTGGCGCGGTAGAAACAGGCCGCCATCCCCGTCCCGCAGGCCAGCGTCTCATCCTCGACGCCGCGCTCATAAGTCCGTACCCGGATGGAACCGTCGCTGTTGACAGAGGCGATGTTGACGTTGGCATTGTGTTCAAAGCGCAGCGCACGCGCCTCTACGAGGTCGAAATTGTCCATGTCGGCATCGAAGGTGACGAGGTGGGGCACGCCCGTATCGAGCAGCCACCACTTTTTCCCACCCGCGACGATGTCGTCACGGAGGATCTTCGGCGGGGTCAGGTCGCTTTGCACCATATCGCCTTCTACCTCGGCGCCGATAACACCCGCTTCCGTCAGGAAAGTCATGTTCGCCGGTGCCAGGCCGTTGCTGTAGGCGTAGTGCGCGCAGGCACGGCTGCCGTTGCCGCACATCTCCGCCGTCGAGCCGTCGCTGTTGTAGAACTGCCACTCGAAGTCGTGCTCTGCGTGCGGCACGAGGACGATCAGCCCGTCGGCACCGACGCCGCTCTGGCGGTCACAGAGGGTACGGGCCAATTCGGAGCGGTCTCTTGCGATAAAGCTGTGGAAGAGGACAAAGTCGTTACCGCTGGCGCTGTATTTGGCGATCATCATCATATGGGCCTTTTAGAGATATCAGTATGGAAGTGTAGTGGGTCTTGCTTGAAAAGTTATTGATATTTTGCTTTGATCGTATCGACAAAGGCCTCGCACTCAGCCTGAAGGTGTTTGAGGTTGCCGCTGTTGTCGATCACCCAGGTCGCGCGCTTTTTCTTCTCCTCGATGTCCATCTGGGACTCGATGCGGCGCAGCGCCTCGGCCTCGTCGAAGCCGTTGCGTTTCATAAACCGCTGCAGCTGCGTCGCTTTGGGAGTGTAAACGACGACGGAGTCCGCGATGGGATAGGCCTGCGTCTCGAAGTAGAGCGGGATGTCGATCAGGTAGGGGAATTTGAAAGCGTCCTGGCGTTCGCTCTCCTCCTCGATCGCCTGACGGATCTTGGGGTGCAGGTAAGATTCGAGCGTCGCCTTGGCCGTGGGGTCGGAGAAGATCACTTTGCCCAGTTCGCTGCGCAGGACCTTGCCGTTTTCGACATAGCGTGCGCCGAAGGTCTCGGCGACCCATCCGCTGTGCTCGTCCAGCAGCCTGTGCGCGATCGCATCGGCGTCGATGACCCGCAGGCCGTGCAGGGCCAGCAGGGAAGCGACGGTACTCTTGCCCGTCGCGATCCCCCCGGTCAGTGCGATCGCATACTCAAAAGCCATCACAGTCCCCTGTGAAGGCGTGGGCCCGCCGCCGAGGCGGACAAAGCGTCAGCGTAGTCGGAGGGGCTTTGCTCCTTCGGCGTACTCATAATGAATGCCATTTAGTTGCGGATGATTCCGAGGTAGGTTTTGCGGATGTAATTCGGCATCGCGAACGCGGCCGGGTGGATATCCGTGTTGTAGTACTCCAGCCCGTCGAGCATGTCTGCGCGGTGGAGGTTGATGTCCGCCGTCGGATGGTTACCCTTGCTGGCCAGCAGCAGGGTCTCCTCGTTGGCAAGGCGGTAAGGCATGATCACCTTGAAATAGTTGCTCAGCACGCCGAGCAGGACCGTATTGGCCTGGACTTCCTCGAGCGAAGCGTGGCGCATGGAAACGACCCCCTCTTCACTAAGGACGCGGTTGATGTGTCCGGCCACCGCCGCATCGACATCCGCTTCGCAAATGACGACGTCGACACTGCCGTCGGCGACTTCGCGCAGCGCCTCAAGGCTGGCCGGCGCATGGACGACAACGACGCCCTCGTGGCGCGCCACTTCCGTCTGAAGGCGTTTGGGCGCCTCGCTGATCACCAGAACATTCTGGGGCGCCTTGTGGGTACACATCGGGACGTGTACCATCATTTCAGGGTAGACAAACTCTCTCATTTTCTCAATTCCTCGGGGCGTTAAGGGCTTTGTTTAGAACGGCCCTTGTGCCGAAAGTGGCGCGATTTTAGCATCTTACATTTAAACCGGAATGAAGAAAATCCCAACTTCTCACCGGCCAAGCTTTGGACGCGCCGAACATGTAGGCGAAGGATAACGCATCTGCGCTGAAACGCCCTGCCAAACCCTATCCTAACCCCACCTTCGCTATACTTCCATTAATAATCATCTGGAGCGATCTATGAGTCAAATCAGCTACAAAGACGCCGGTGTCGATATCGACGCCGGGAACAGTTTCGTCGAGAACATCAAGCCCCTGGTCAAGTCGACCCGCATCCCCGGTGTTTTGGGCGGGATCGGCTCTTTCGCCGGCGCCTTCGAGATGCCAACTGGATACAAGGAACCCGTCCTCCTCGCCGCGACCGACGGCGTCGGCACCAAGCTGAAACTGGCCATCGACTCCGGCAAACACGACACGGTCGGCATCGACCTCGTCGCCATGTGCGTCAACGACCTCATCTGTAACTTCGGCACCCCGACCTTCTTCCTCGACTACTATGCCACAGGCAAACTCGAGGTCGATGTCGCCACCGCCGTCGTCAGCGGGATCGCCGAAGGGTGCCGCCAGGCCGAATGCGCCCTGATCGGCGGTGAAACGGCGGAGATGCCGGGCATGTACTCCAAAGATGACTACGACCTCGCCGGCTTCGCCGTCGGCGTCGCGGAGAAGAGCGAGCTCGACACCCCCGCCAACGTCCGCGCGGGCGACAAACTGATCGCCCTGCCGAGCTCCGGTCTGCACTCCAACGGCTTCTCCCTGGCGCGCAAGGTCCTGTTTGAGAAGATGGGGATGAAATTCGACGACGACTTTAACGGCGCGCCACTTATCGACGCCCTGCTCGCGCCGACACGCATCTACGTCAAGACCTTCAAGCAGCTCAAACCGAAAATCCAGGCCATGGCGCACATCACCGGCGGCGGTCTTGTCGAGAACCTGCCGCGCGTCCTGCCGGAGGGGCTGCGCGCCGTCATCAAAGGCGACGACGTCCGCGTCCTGCCGCTCTTTGAACTGATGAGCGAACACGTCGCCCGCGACGAGATGTTCCGCGCCTTCAATATGGGTGTCGGAATGGTCCTCGTCGTCCGTCCCGACGACGTCAACGCCGTCCTCGACGCGACCGATGGCTACCTGATTGGCGAGATCGAACCGGGCGACAAAGAGGCCCGGATCGTCTAAACCGTTCCAGACAACCTTCCTCGAAAGACAGGGCATCCCGCCGGGGGCCTTGTCCCCTCTCCCGCCACACCTCTGACAGACCTGCATCGACACATAACAATATTGCCTTTCGGCGAAGCCTATGAAAACCGCCACCATGCCTCGGCATACACCTGTTTTTGGATACGTGAAGTCGATCGGCTGTTTCGAAATAATGGAAGGAAGAACGGAACCCGCCCGGGGTTCAGCAGTTCGGGCGGCCGTTAAAGGGAGGAAACGGAACGGATCCGTTAAAGCGCGCGGCGCCGGGCGCCGCACGGAAAGATTGAGCGGAAGGTTATTCCGCCGCCTCGTATTTGTCGTAGCGCGGGAAGATAAAGGTTGATTCGCGGTCGACGGCGATCTTCTCTTTGTCGTCGATGGCATAGGCGTGGATCTTGATCGGCAGTACCGTATCCTTACGCTCATCCTTAACCAGCTCCTCCGTCGTATAGAGGCGGACGATTTTCTTCTTCTTCACGCCCGGATGGACGGTGAAGGGTTTGGTCGGCTTGAGAATTTTGATCTTGCCTTCCATCCCCTTCGGTGCCTCGATGTCGAAATAGAACTTGTGGTCTTTATCCTGCGTATTCTGCAGCAGGAAGATGTAATCGTTCTCGACCAGCGTTTTGCCTTCCGGCGTTTTCTCGATGGCATAGAGACGGTTCTCTTTGTTGATGTTAAGCAGCATATGCTCCTTCTTGCTTCCCATCATACCGAGAACGACCATGATGATCACCAGGACGACGGCATACCCGATGATCTTCGGACGCAGGTAGTGCGTTTTGCCTTTCTGGAACAGCACCTCTTTTTCGCTCGACCAGCGGACCAGCGACGGACGTCCGAGCGCACCCATAACTTCCGTACAGGCGTCGACACACTCGAGGCAGTTGATACACTCGAGCTGCAACCCCTGGCGGATATCGATATGGGTCGGACAGACGGTCACACAGCTTTCACAGGTCGTACACTCCGCATTTGGCTCGACCGCCTGCAGATCCTTCTGTTTCGTGTACTGCTTGTGCTTCGCTTCGTCGTAGATCTCGCCACCGCGGTGCGGATCGTAGATCGCCATCACCGTATCTTCGTCGTACAGGACCGACTGGATACGGGAGTAGGGACAGACGTAGACACACCAGTTCTCTTTGAACCAGACGACATCCACGACCAGGAAGAGCGTTGTGATCAGCAGGATCCCGACGAGGATCAGGTGGTCACCCGCGTTCAGCAGGTACGGGAAAAAGTCCTCCGGCGGGACGAAGAACCACAGGAAGTTCGCCGTCGCCAGCAGGGAGAGCGCCGTCCAGAGCGCAATGGCGACAACACGCTTGGCCTTGTTCTCCGGCTTGCTCCAGTCGGGCTCTTTCTGCTTGTTCTTGATCCGCTTGCGCAGTTTCAGGATCTTCGTTTCGATCAGGTCACGGTAGATGACGCGGAAGATCGTCTGCGGACAGACCCAGCCGCAGAAAACGCGGCCGCCGAGCACCGTCATCCCGAAGACCCCGATAAAAAGGATCATCAGAATGAACGGCATGAGGTACATTTCCTGCATGTCGAACTGGACAAACGCCAGGTGCAGTTTGAGCTTGTCAAAGCTCAGCAGGAAAATATGGTTGCCGTTGATCGTAATCCACGGCAGTACCAGTGACACGATGGTCATCCCCACGAAAAACCAGTAGCGTTTTACGCGGTAGGATACCCACCCTTTTAAATACTCTTTCTTACTGACCTTGGCCGATCCGGCCTGGCCTGAGACTTCTGCCTGACTCACTGTCTACTCCTTTTCATTGACTTGCGGACATTCGATCGTTTCGATAATGCTGGCTTCGGCATTGTCGACGTTTTCCAAGAAACTGCTTCCCATCGCCACCTCTTTGAGCTCCCGCGACTCGATGTAATCTTTCAGGGAACTCCGGCTCACATCCAATACTCTAGCGATCTCGCTGACACTCTGTCCTTCCCGAAGCGAACCGATGATCACCTCGAGATAAGGGTCGAACTTCGAAGAAGAACGGCTCCCTCTCGGGCGGCCGATCACCTTCTTCTCCACCGACTGTATCGTCTGTCGCAGCTGGTCAACCAACCCCATCGCGACGATGATATCACTTTGCGCATTCAAGACGATTGAAGGTTTGATCAAGTGGGTTTCGATGCCGTTTTTGAGCAGACAGCTCAACATCTGTACGACATCCTCGATATTGCTGCTGAGCACCCACAGGTCGTAGATCAGCAGCGTACCCCCCATGTGTTCGGGCTGGCGCATATAACGCACAGCCTCGTCACGTTCACTGAGGCGGCTGTTCTGCGACAGCTGATCAACCATCTCGTCTTCGATCACCAGATCATGTTTCTTGGCATAGGCACTGATCACTTTCAGCTGTTCGTATACACCGTGAAAGTGGCTATCGGCACGGATATAACTGAATATCATTGACGTATAAACCTTTCGCATTCTCCAGTTTCAACGTCATTCTACCCTTTTTGGCGAAGTAATGTCAATGTTTTATCAGTTTTTTTCGTCACATTTTTATCTCATTTTCTCGGAAAAGTTCAAAAGCGCTATAATGGCTGCAATCCAAGATCCCCCATGGCAGTGCGACAGGAGCCGACGTGAACAGCCTCTTTATCGAATTCCGCGACCCGCTATTCGGCATCATCGTTTTCGTCGCACTGATATTCATCATCGCGTTCGTGAGCTACTGGTGGGGACGGCTGCGCAGCAAGGAGGACCACCGTTACCTCGAACGCTTCCTGCGCTCGTTTACCAAGCCCCCCTCCCAGACCGAACTCCACCGCGAGATCGGCAGCAGCGCCGTCTCGCAGAAGTCATGGCTGCTCGTCGCCCAGACCTATGTGCAAAACGGCGATTTCGAACAGGCCGTCGCAATCTACCGCAGCCTCCTGGAGATGCAGCACGAACCCCACCGCCGCCGCGAACTGCTGCTGCTGCTCGCCCAGACCTATTTCAAAGCCGGCTTCCTGGAGCGGTGCGAGACGATCCTGCTCAAGATCCTCGGCCGTTTTCCCCGCACGCCGCAGGCGCTGAAGCTGCTGCTTTTCACCTACGAACGGCTCCGGAGTTTTGACAAGGCCCTGCAGGTGCTTGAGCCCCTCGACGAACTCGGCAACGACATCGCCGGCGACCGCCGCTACCTGGAGACCGTCAGCCTGCTGCAGGACGCCCGAACCGATACGGCGGCGAAATGCCGGCGGCTCGCCGAGGAGTACCGCGAACACCACACCCTCACCTACCTGACCTTCGAATACCTTTTCCGCCACGACCCGGCAGTGGCCTGGGCGGCCCTGGAGCTCTCCGCCAGCCGCATCATCGCGGACATCCTATGGTATTTACCCGAGGAGCACCTGAATTTGGATATAATTTCAGGTGATGGCTATTTGCGGCAGCTGTATAGCGCCAGAGGAAGCGTGAATCTTGCTCAGAACAGTTCCGAATTCGAACTGGATGTTTTGATCAAACTTCGCCAAAGCGGCCAAAGCGGGGCAACCCTGCAGTTTGAATACCTGTGCGGCCACTGCAAGCAGATCTTCCCTTTCCCGTTTCACCGCTGCCCGAACTGCCATACGATCGATTCCGTCGTCACCGAACCGCTGCTGGGCAAAGCCGTAGCGGATTTCGCCCCGTCGGAACGCTCGGAAAGGGCTTACGAAGTATGAAACATATCACCCTGTTCAGTGACGGTTCCGCCCTGGGCAATCCCGGCCCCGGCGGCTACGGGACGATCCTGCGCTTCGGCGACAAAGAGCGCGAGCTCAGCGGCGGCGAACCCCATACGACCAACAACCGTATGGAGCTGCGCGGCGTCATCGAAGGCCTCAAAGCCCTCAAAGAGCCCTGCGACGTGGAGATCGTCTCGGACTCCTCCTACGTCGTCAAGGGGATCAACGAGTGGCTTCAGAACTGGATCAAACGCGATTTCGCCAAGGTGAAGAACCCCGATCTCTGGCGTGACTACATCGTCGCCAGCGCCCCCCACCGTATCAAAGCGACCTGGGTCCGGGGCCATGACGGCCACCCGGAAAACGAACGCTGCGACACCCTGGCCCGGGGCGTCGCCGAAAAGATGAAAAGAGGATAAGCATGGACCAGATGGCGCGTATTGAGCAGACGCTCGGCTACACCTTCGAAAACAAACAGCTGCTGCGCGAAGCCCTGACGCATAAAAGTTTCAAACAGCCCTACAACAACGAACGCCTCGAATTCCTGGGCGACGCCGTCCTCGACCTCATCGTCGGCGAATACCTCTTTGAGCACTTCCCCAAGCACGACGAGGGCAAACTCTCCAAGATGCGGGCTTCCCTTGTCAACGAAGAGGGATTCGCGCGCCTGGCCGACCATATCAAGCTGGGCCAGGCCATCTTCCTCTCCAACGCCGAGGAGAACAACGGCGGACGCTCCAAACCCTCTCTGCTCTCCAACGCCTTTGAAGCCGTGATCGGCGCCATCTACCTCGAAGCGGGGCTCGCTCCGGTCAAAACGATCGCGACCACCCTGCTGGAGAGCGTTTACAAAGAGATCTCCCTCGACACCCTCTTCAAAGACCACAAGACGGCGCTGCAGGAGCTGACCCAGGCGCACTTCGGCATCACCCCCGAGTACCGCCTCGTGGGCAGCAGCGGTCCTGACCACAAGAAAGAGTTCACCATCGCCATCGTGATCGACGGCAAGGAGTACGCCAAAGCCACCGGCAAGAGCAAAAAAACCGCCCAGCAGGAGGCGGCCCAGCAAACCATCGCCCGACTCAAAGAGGAGCTTTCATGAACCGTTTCGGCATCCGCTTCAGTTTCACCACTTTCGGCGAATCCCACGGCAAGGCGATCGGCTGCGTCGTCGACGGCGTTCCCGCGGGCCTGACGATCGACGAGGCCTACATCCAGCGCGAGCTCGACCGCCGCAAGCCGGGACAGAACGCCTACGCCACGGCCCGCAAAGAGGAGGACACCGTCGAGATCCTCAGCGGCGTCTTCGAAGGCAAAAGCACCGGCACGCCGATTGCCATGGTGATCTATAACACCAACCAGAAATCCAAAGACTACTCCAACATCAAAGACATCTTCCGCCCCGGCCACGCCGACTACACCTACTGGCACAAGTACGGCATCCGCGACTACCGCGGTGGCGGGCGTTCCAGTGCCCGCGAAACGGCAGCCCGCGTCGCGGCGGGGGCCATTGCCAAACTGATGCTGCGCGAGGTCGGCATTACCGTCAAAAGCGGCATCAGCGAGATCGCGGGGATCGCCGCGAGCAGCTTTGACTTCGACCACGTCCTCACCAGCGAGATCTATGCCCTCGATCCCAGCGTGGAACAGGCGCAAAAAGACGCGATCCTGCTTGCCAAAAACGACCATGACTCCGTCGGCGGGGTGGCGCAGGTCCGTATCGAGAACCTTCCGGTGGGCCTCGGCGAACCGCTCTACTACAAGCTGGACGCCGTCCTCGCCGACGCGATGATGGGCATCAACGCCGTCAAGGCCGTCGAGATCGGCGACGGGCTTCTGGGGACGCGCCTGCACGGCTCCGAGAACAACGACCCCATACGCCACAGCGGCTTCGAATCCAACCACAGCGGCGGCATCCTCGGCGGGATCAGCAACGGCGACGCGGTGCGCCTCAGCGTCTACTTCAAGCCGACCCCTTCCATTTTCCGGGAGCAGCATACGACCACCACCGAGGGTGAAGATGTCGATTTCGCGCTCAAAGGGCGCCACGACCCCTGCGTCGCCATCCGCGGTTCCGTCGTCTGCGAAGCGATGGCCGCCCTTGTCGTCGCCGATATGCTTCTGCTCAATATGGGACGCACCATAGAGGGGGTCGCACGCTATTACCACGTGTAACGCGTGCTGCCCAAACTTCATCCACCGCATCCTTTCGCATTAAGCTTTCCGGGGTTATAATCAATGTAACTCATATAACCGAAGGATGCTCTTTCCATGAGTCCCACACAAAAATGCTACCTCCTCGACACCTCAGTCATTCTCGATGATCCGGCCAACATCCTGCGCATTTCCGAGAACAATAAAAATCTTGTCGCCATCACCAACACAGTGCTTGCAGAGCTCAATAACAAAAAAGACGACATGCGCTCGGACGCCGGGTTCCGGGCCCGCGAGTTCTTCCGGCTCGCCGATTACGAGGTGGGACAGACCCTGACCTTCGACGCCCTGCCCGAACCGCTGCGCCGTTCGCGCGAGACGGCGCCCAACAACAGCGACTGCTACTACCGTCTCACCCTCCCCTTCGCCCCGGACCTCAACCCCGAAGCGGAAGGCAATACGAACGTCGAACTGCTGATCATCTACCGCGAGGAGTATCGGATTGCCAAATCCTACTCCGAGCCGAAGGGTTTTAACGACGCCAAGATCGCCGAGATCGCCGCGGATTACCACCTCAAGCTCGTCACCAACGACATCTCGTTCAAGATAGCGGCCGAGGTACAGGGGATCGAGGCGCAGAGCCTTAAAAATGCGAGCGTCGAACGCCCCGATGCCATCGAGTTTGCCCACACCGTCACCTACCATGAGGAACCCGTCCTCGACCCCCAGAACGACTTCCGCAATTTCGAACAGTTCAGCTTTATCCAGGAAGCCACCAGCGAAGGGCACAACGAGATCTATGAAACCGGGTTGCAGCGTTACGCCGTCACCTACAACGGCCACCTGGAGTGGTGCGACTTCGACAAGCGCTTCGGAGAGTATTTCGACGAGACCCTGATCCGCCCCATCAACCTGGAGCAGAAGTTCTACTACACGATCCTCACCCATCCCCAGAACCACCTGACCGTCGTTGCCGGCTCTACCGGTTCGGGCAAAACCCTGATGGCCCTGCAGGCGGGACTGGAGATGGTAAAAGAGGGGATCGTCGAGGGGATCGTCTACGCGCGCAACACCGTCACCGCCTCCGACCCGCAGGCGGAACTGGGCTTCCGCAAAGGGGACGAGCACGAGAAGCTCGGCTACTTCATGTACCCGCTCTACTCCGCCATCAACTACACCATCGAGCACCAGAACAAGCACTCCATCGAATCGCAGGTGGAGTTCACCGGCAATACGAACTCCACCAAGCGCGAAAACGCGACGGAGCTCTTCATGGCCAAGTACAACATCGAGGTGATGGATATCGCCCACATGCGCGGGACGACGATCTCGCGCAAATTCGTCATCATCGACGAGGCGCAGAATATGACGAACGCGACGATGAAGCTCATCGGGACCCGGATGGGCGATGAAACACGGCTTGTCGTCATGGGCGATCCGCACCAGATCGACCACCCCTTCCTCTCCAAGCGCCGCAACGCCCTTGTGACGATGCTCAACAAGGCACAGCACAGCGATTTCCTCGCCGGGATCCAGCTGCGACACACCATCCGCTCCGAAGTCGCCAACTGGTTCGACAAGAACCTGTAACTGCAGGAGCCCGTCGGAAGCACCTCGCCGCTAGTGGGCTAGCGAACCGAACCTGCGCGGATACCAGAGTTTCAAGAAGGTGCGGCGCGGCACGACCACGGCGCCAAGATCGCTCTTGTACTTCATGTAGGGATGCCCCAGATTCCAAAAGCGCAGACCGGACTTTTGCAGGTGCCGGCCCAGCAGGACGAGCTGCAGCGTCCCCCAGCTGCCGTACCGTCGCTCGGGACGATGGAAGCCCGAGAGACTCGTATAGACGTTGTTGGCCGTGATGTAGCCGATCTCGCCGGCAACGAGGGTGCCCGTCTCCTCGTCGAACAGTTCCACGCTAAAGAGCCTGAAAGCCTCGCTGCTATCCGCATTCAGGCGCTGCATCAGCGCCGCATACTCCCCGACCATCCAGCACTCCTCATGCGAGGCCTGAATCCCGCGGACGACGTCATCGAATGCCGTGTTGAACGCGAACCGGAATTTCGCCCTCCGCAGCAGTTTCGCGACCTTCTTGCTGACATGCATCTCGTCAAAACGCAGGATCGCGTAGGAGCGCTGGATCTCTCCCAGCAGGAGCTGTCTGCCGCCATGCTCCAGCGACACGCTGATAAAGCCGGCATTGGCCAGCGCACGGTACATCGCCTCGGAAAAATCGTCGCTCCAATAGTAATAGTGCTCCATGTCCCGATAGATCTTCTCCATCAGACGAAGATCCCCGAGATCTTCGCGATCAATCCGGTAAACCATCACATACCTCTGTCATCCACTGTTCCTAAGCCTTTTCCATCCGCTACAGCATGCTCCTCACGCCGATCGCATACCAAAGGATGATCAGGTTCAGAAAGAAGATCCCCAGCGAACTCCCCCGCGAGAGGAACTGCTGCCATTTCGTCCGGCTGATCATGTGCGTTTTGAAGGCGATCGCCAAATGAACAAACGTTAACATTGTCAAAACGATGACCAGGTAGACCTTGTGATGCATCATCTGCGACAGTTCCGAATCGTAGGCGTACTTGAAGACCTCATGGAAACCGTGGTGCAGGTAGAGCAGCGTCCCCGTCACCCAGAGCGAGACCAGCCAGAAGACCTCGAACCAGCCGTAGATGGGCCCCAGGTGCTCATAGGTCTGCAGCTGGGCTTCTTTGTCGCGCAGCAAGATGCCCAGGGCGAAAAGGAGCAGCGACCCGCCGATCCATGCCGTCGCGGAAAGAATATGGATGTATAAAATAAAATGCATACCGGATTGTAGACTATCCGGGGTAAAAAAGAGGACGTTCAGGCCAAAGAGGGCCCGAACAAGAAGAAGTTAGAAGTCGCCTTTGGCGGCACGCTCCGGGATCTCTTCCATCGCTTTTTTGACAGAGAGGGCCATCGTGAGCATATCGGCCGGGAGCGGGTGGCCGCCGTGGATCGCCAGCGTCATGTCCATTGCCACGAGGAAGCGCTCGCCGCTGCCGTATTCGACCAGCATAATGCGGCACGGCATGAACCCGCCGTACCAGCGGGAGTAGTTCAGGAACACCTTCGCGATCGGAAGGCTGCAGAGCGAGAAGATGCGCGCGTGCTTGATTTCAGTTGCCGCGGCGTCATCTTTTGTATACATTTTGACGTCGCCCGTGATACGCATGTTGTACTCTTCGGCCAGCGCCTTGATCAGTTCCGCCGCATCGTCGTTCGTGACCTCATCGCTGATCTTCCACTCTTTCATCATGGCCCGTGCCGCATCCCCGTTTTCCAGGATATTGCCGAACATCTTCATATACGCCGGAAGGGCACCGCCGTCAAGCTGCTGGACTTTCCCGCCGAACATCGCGTATCCGCCGATCACTGCGACCAGTGTCACCGCACCGATCAGTGCCAGTATGTTTTTGAACATTATTATCTCCTTGTGAACGTTTGAAAGGCGGCATTGTACAGAAAAAGTCGGCATTTAAGCAACAGCCGCTGATAAAAAAAGGGGGGAAATCGTTAATGATAGGAGAGGAAGAGGGGCCGGGCCCCTCGCCATGTCGTCAGATCGGCAGAACGCGGATCTTGTCGGAGAGCTTCTCTTTGAGGGCCGCTTCGATAGCATAGAGCGTGCCCGTGCTGGAGCTCGCACAACCGGAGCAGGCACCGAGATAGCGAATATAGACGTCAATGTACTCTTCGCCGTCCTTGACGTCGATGACTTCCATATTCCCGCCGTCCATGACGAGGAACTGGCGGATGTTGTCGTCAACGACCGCGTCGATTGCCTTGATCTTCTGGACCAGGGTCATCGCTTCGAAGTCGCCGCCGATACCGGCTTCGGCCGCCGCTTTCATCTTTTCTTCGTCCATCTCGCGGCGGACGTCGGCAAGGATGTCCACGAGGTAGTATTCGCGCGCCTCGTGGCCGCCCGGCTTGATACAGCTCTTACAGAAGCCGCCCGCTTTCGTATAGTCGGTGACCTGCTCGACCGTACTCAGGTCGTTGAGCTTGATCACCTCTTTAAGGGTCGAGAGGCTGACGCGGGCACATTCGCAGACGATGATCTCCTCTTCGAAGCTCTCCGCGTCGACACCCTTATAGAGACCTGCCGCTTTCTTGATGACGTCGTAGGCCATGACTGAACAGTGCATCTTTTGCGGCGGAACGGCCGGAACGTCCGGCGTATCGCGCAGCGCCATTTCGACGTCGATGTTCGTGATCTTGACCGCTTCGTCGACCGTTTTGCCCAGACAGAGCTGCGTCATCATGTCGGAACTGGCGATCGCCGTCCCGCAGCCGAAGCTTTTGAACTTGGAGTTCTCGATCACATCGTTCTCCGGGTTCACTTCCCAGTAGAGGCGCACGGCGTCGCCGCAGCTCTCCGCGCCGAAGTCAGCGACGATCAGCTTGTTACCGTTCGCAGCCGCTTCCTCTTCCGTGATTTCCCCCTGGTGCTGGGGGTTGTTCATCAGTGTCGTTACCTTGTTGGAGTACTCATCCCACAGGGATGCGCCAAACAGATCATTCTTTGCCATAATCTCTCTCCTTTGATTTTATGGAATAAACTAAAAGGAATCACATCCCTTTACTATACACCGTCCGAACAAAGTCCGGACGGTTACGTTAACACTGGGTTTTCCTCGGCGGAAAGCCCGCGCGCCGTCGGCGCTTTACGAAGAAGCCGATAGCTTCTTTGTGCTTCAGTGCCATAGCGGCCAGCGTAGCTTGCCGGGCTTTGCCCGGGAAGCGTTCTGATTAATGGACCGCACACTCCGTTGCCTCACCGCCCGGCGTCGGTTTGACTTTGGCGTATGAGCTGGAGATCGAGCGCAGACGCTCGACAGCCGATTTGAAGTGATCAATCACGTAATCGACCTCTTCATCCGTCGTGTAGCGGCTAAGGCTCAGGCGGATTCCGGTGTGGGCCAGTTCGTGGTCCGCGCCGATCGCGAGCATCACCGTGTTGGCTTCGAGGTCCTCGGAAGCACACGCCGAACCGGTGGAGGCACCTATTGCCGCGTTGTTGAGGTCCCACAGCATCCCTTCACCCTCGACCCCGCGGATAGAGATGAGGATCGTGTTCGGGGTACGATGGTCACGCTCCCCGACGGTAAAGGTGTCGGGGATAAGCTTCAGCAGCGCATCTTCGAGGCGGTCGCGCTTGGCGCGGATGGTGGCCATCTTCGCTTCGATGTTCTCCGTCGCCATCTCCAGGGCTTTGCCCATCCCGACAATGTAAGGGACGTTCAGAGTACCCGAACGGCGGCCGCCCATGTGTTCGCCGCCGTTGAGCAGCGGGGAGAGCGCCTGTCCGCCCTTGATATAAAGCGCCCCGATCCCTTTCGGACCGTGGAACTTGTGCGCGGACATGGACATGAAGTCGACATGCAGCGCCTGGACGTCGACGGGGATCTTGCCGACGGCCTGGACACCGTCGGTATGGAAGAGCACGCCCTTCTCTTTACAGATCTCGCCGATCTCTTTGATCGGGAAGATCATACCCGTCTCATTGTTCGCCCACATCACGGAGACGAGCGCCGTCTTTTCCGTAATGAAGCTGCGCAGCATCTGCGCATCGACGACGCCCTGCTCGTTGACCGGGAGGTAGGTCACGTTGACGCCCTGCTCCTCCAGGAACTTGCAGGTGGAAAGGACAGAGGGGTGTTCTACCTCGGTCGTAATGATATGGTTCTTCTCCCCGTGCAGGATCTTGTCGACCCAGACGGCTTTGAGTACCCAGTTGTTCGATTCGGTTGCGCAGGACGTAAAGACGATATCGTCGTCGTCCGACGCGTTGATCGCCGCGTAGACCTGGTCGATCGCTCTCGCGATCGCCGGATGGGACGCAGTGCCGAATTTATGCAGCGAGTTCGGGTTCCCGTACTGCTCGCTGAAAAATGGAAGCATTGCTTCGACGACCGCCGGGTCTACCATGGTCGTCGCATTGTTGTCCATATATACTTGCATCGCTCTTCCTCAATTCACATGTTATTTTGATAACAATTTTAAAAAAGACAAATTTTGTCCTCTTTGCGTGGTGAGATATTAGATCATCTGTCGTTAGATCTCCCTTAATCAATTTCAATACTTAAAAAAGCTTAAGAAGTTGCTAGCGCCGAAATCTAAGAGTCGTGTTAATGTAATTAAGGTAGAATTGCGAAATTTTTCTCCGTATTGCCGCATGGGCTGAGCCGGAAGAAACAGAAGATAAAGGTAAGAGATCACCATGGAAATGAGCACCAACAAAATCAACGCAGCCAATGCCGAAATCAGTGCGACGGTCACCGCCGGCGACCTGGACAAGCACTTCGACAACATGGCCAAAGAGCTGAGCAAACAAGCAAACATCCCGGGCTTCCGCAAAGGAAAAGTCCCCGTATCCGCCGTCAAGAAACAGTATGGCGAACGCCTTATGCAGGACGCTGAAAGCCAGGCGGTCCGCGAAGCCCTCAACATCGGTCTGGATGCCCTCAAGATCGCTGCCGATGCCCTGATAGGTGAGCCGCAGTTCTCCAAGTTTGACAAAAAAGAGGACGGTACGATCGAGATGACGATCAAAGTCGCCATGCGCCCCGAGTTCGACCTCGGCGACTATCAGGCCAAGGTTCCCGATTTCAAAGCGCCGAAGATCACTGCCAAAGCGGTCACCGACCGTATCCAGGAGATCGCCAAAGCACAGGCGCCTTTCGTTGACATCGAAGAGGACCGCGCGGTTGAAGACGGCGACACTGCCGTCATCGACTTTGAAGGGTTCGTCGACGGTGAAGCGTTTGAAGGCGGCAAAGCCGAAGAGTTCCCGCTCAACATCGGAAGCGGCCAGTTCATCCCGGGCTTCGAAGATCAGGTCATCGGTATGAAAGCGGGTGACGAGAAAATGATCGACGTCACTTTCCCGGAGAGCTACGGCAGCGAAAAACTGGCCGGCAAACCGGCACAGTTCAAAGTAAAACTGCACAAGATCCAGACCAAAGAGAAGGTCCGCATGGACGCCAAGCTTGCCAAGCAGCTGCTGCCGGGTGAAGAGGACGCGACAATGGATATGGTCAAAGAGCAGGTCCAGAAGCAACTCGAGAACGAAGAGCGCGGCAAACTCTTCAACGAACAGCTCAAGCCGGAGCTCCTCGAGGCCTTCGTCGCCGCGTACAACTTCGACCTGCCGGAGTTCGTCGTCGAGCAAGAGATGGACATGGCGCTGAACAACAAAGCGCGCGAAATGAGCGAAGAGGAGCTTACGGCACTGCGCGATGACCAGGAGAAGGTCAAAGAGCTCCGTGAAACCTTCCGCGACGACGCAACCCGCTCCGTCAAGGCGACCTTCATCGTCGATGCCCTCGCCAGAGCCGAAGGCGTCAACGTCAATGAGCAGGAAGTCATGCAGACGATCTACTTCGAAGCGATGCAGACGGGTCAGGACCCGCAGGCGACCTACGACCACTACAAAGAGAGCGGCTACCTGCCGGCGATCCAGATGGCGATGGTTGAAGACAAAGTGCTCAGCGGACTGCTGAACGCAAAAATGGCAACAGCCGAAGAGTAAATCATGAGCTATATTCCGTACGTCATTGAAAAAAGTGCGCGGGGCGAACGCTCTTACGACATCTACTCCCGCCTCCTGAAAGACCGCATCATCATGCTCAGCGGCGAGGTCAATGACGCCGTCGCTTCGACCATCGTCGCTCAGATGCTCTTCCTCGAAGCGGAGGATCCGGATAAAGACATCTACTTTTACATCAACTCCCCCGGCGGTGTCGTCACCTCCGGTATGGCGATCTTCGATACGATGAACTACATCCGTCCCGACGTCGCAACGATCTGTATCGGGCAGGCAGCTTCCATGGGCTCCTTCCTGCTCAGCTCCGGCGCCCAGGGCAAGCGCTTTGCCCTGCCGCACGCGCGCATCATGATCCACCAGCCCCTCGGCGGCGCCCAGGGACAGGCGACGGACATCGAGATCCAGGCCAACGAGATCCTGCGCATGAAAAAGGAGCTCAACGGCATTCTCTCCAAGAACACCGGACAAAGCCTGAAAAAAGTCGAGAAAGATACCGACCGCGACTTCTTCATGAGCGCGGAAGAGGCCAAGGCCTACGGCCTCATCGACGAAGTCCTCATCAAGAACGCGAAGAAATAAGGCGCATGCAGCTTCCGATCGTCACCTACCCGGATAAACGCCTCAAACAGCTCTCCGAGCCGGTTGAGCGTTTCGACGAAGCCCTCCATACCTTCCTGGACGACATGTATGACACGATGATCGCCTCCAACGGGATCGGCCTCGCGGCCATCCAGGTGGCCAAACCCCTCCAGGTCCTCATCATCAACCTTCCCGACGAGCAGGGCGAACAGGAGAGGTCGGAACTGCTGGAGATCATCAACCCGCAGATCGTGCTTAGCGACGGCACCACCTTCTACCAGGAGGGGTGTCTCAGCGTACCGGGCTTCTACGAGGATGTCGAACGCTTCGAGACGGTCACCGTCAGCTACCGGGACCGCCACGGCAACGAGCAGGTCCTCGAAGCCGACGGCCTGCTCAGCGTCGCCGTCCAGCATGAGATGGATCACCTCGCCGGCAAGCTCTTTATTGAAAAGCTCTCCTACACCCGCCGCAAGAAATTCGAGAAAGAGTACAAGCGGATTCAAAAAGAGAAGAAAGGCAGCTGAGCCTTTCGGCTGCTTCGCTTTGATCCATATACATTCCTGCTACTACAGTGGGCGATGTAAGCGCTACTCCTCATATTTGCTGGTATTAAAGTCACATTTGGCTTTACTTTCGTTCCATTTGGGTAGTGTGTAAGCTCCACAACTTAACAACTCGTCATACTGTGTATACGCTGACAATCTTTCATCTGTATTAAAATAGATTGTCTTGATAAAAATGCTTGTAATGATTGAACTATCCACTAATATCGGCTCATTGAAATATTTTGCGTCATACTGGTAATGAAACTGACAATGCAAAGGTGCACGCACTTCGTCGTGAATCTCCCTCGCTTTTTCAGGTGTCTCCAACACTTTCTTGTAAGCTCTCGCCGCCTGCATTGCGATATCAATGTGAACCGGGTGTTTATCTTTATACGTCTCATATATCCACCGCTCCACATCATCCCTGACATTATTATGATTGGTGTCGATTCCAAGGAGCGTGGAATTATTGATGACCGGGTCCGGTTCCGGTGGCAATGGGTGACCGTTGATCACCGTCATCTCTGCAGCACTGTCATCTCGATCTTCAAATGCCGCTGCGAAAAGACCAAACTGCAGAATTAAAAACAGTAATATTAAGTGAACGCGATACATTTATAGCTCCGAAGCTAGTATATATGTTCCAATGGTATCTGCTTCATGCTTTCATCAAACAGAAACGTCCAAAAACTATTTATGTTTTTATTAATTCTAAAATGATAAGATTGCACTGACCTATGGGAGTAATGTCATGAAACAGCTCAAATGTGCCACCCTCGAAGGCATCGACGCGCTTCCGGTCACGGTTGAGTCTACGCTGACACGCGGTCTTCCCTCCTTCACCGTTGTCGGCCTGGCCTCCTCCTCAATATCCGAGGCGCGGGAACGGGTCAAAAGCGCCCTGCTGGCAAACGACTTCACCTTCCCGCCCAAACGCATCACCATCAATCTCAGTCCCAGCGATGTTGAAAAACACGGCAGCCAGTTCGACCTCGCCATGGCCCTCCTGATCGCCCTGGACAGTTCCGAACGGGACTTCCCCGAGTGGTACGCGTTCGGAGAGCTGGGTCTTGACGGCACTGTCAAGGAGAACCTCCTGCTCTATCCGCTGATTCTCTCCCTGGCCAACAGGGGGCTGCTGCGCA
The DNA here is from genome assembly GCF_039645995.1 of Sulfurimonas sp. HSL3-1. NCBI lineage: Bacteria > Pseudomonadati > Campylobacterota > Epsilonproteobacteria > Campylobacterales > Sulfurimonadaceae > Sulfurimonas > Sulfurimonas diazotrophicus. The sequence continues at coordinate 202,634 of NZ_CP147920.1, read as the reverse complement.
ACGCCCTCGTCCCGATGGTGGCCCTCGATAAACTCTCCAATATTCCCGGGATCACCTTTGTCGGTGCGGCAACGCTTAAAGACGCCATCGCCTTTTTCAAAGAGGAGGAGCATACAGACGTCCGGCCGGCGGTACCGAGACCCATCCCCTTCCCCCATCAGACGCTTCAGGATGTCCGCTACTATTATCAGAAACGCTATCCAGAGGACTTTAGGGAGATTCGCGGCCAGGAGGTCGCGAAACGCGCCGCGCTCATCAGTGCGTGCGGGATGCACAACCTTCTCCTCGAAGGAAGCCCCGGTTCCGGGAAGTCGATGATCGCCAAGCGGCTGCGCCATATTTTACCGCCCATGACGGATCGCGAACTCCTTGATATCGCTAAACTCGATGTCCTCGAAGGGAGAACGCCCCATTTCGCGCCGCTGCGTCCTTTCAGGGCTCCGCACCACAGCGGCACCTCCGCCTCCATTTTCGGCGGCGGCAGCCACAGGGCCCAGATCGGCGAGGTGGGGCTGGCCCATAACGGTATCCTCTTCTTTGACGAACTCCCCCACTTCTCCAAACAGGTGCTCGAAGCCCTGCGCGAACCCCTGGAGGACAGACGCATCCGCATCTCGCGCGTTCACTCGAAGGTGGAGTACCCGACGGATTTCCTCTTCGTCTCGGCTATGAACCCCTGTCCCTGCGGTAACCTGCTGAACGACGCGCTGGAGTGCCGCTGCAGCGATCTGGAGATCAGGCGCTACCGCTCCAGGCTCTCCGACCCTTTCCTCGACCGCATCGATCTCTATGTACAGATGCAGCCCGTCCGGGCCGAGGACAGCGCTTCGCTCACCTCGGAAGCGATGCACGAGACGGTGCTGCGTGTCCACGCCCTGCAGCGCTCGCGCGGGCAGCAGGCGCTCAACGGACGCCTCGACGACGCCGGTATCGACGCCTACTGCCGCCTGGACGCTGAAAGCGGCACCCTGCTCTCCCAGGCCGTGCAGCGCTTCGCACTCTCCTTCCGCGCCATCAAAAAGATTCAGAGAGTCGCCCGTACCATCGCCGACATCGAAGGGAGCCCGGAGATCGCCACGGTCCATCTCCTGGAGGCCCTCAGTTACCGCCGGCGGGCCTGAAAGCGGCCCGCGTCCGTCAACCGCTCTTCCCCTTGGGATAAATCTCGATACAATAGGGATATATCCCCGATCAAAAGACGGCAGACGTGAAACACTCTACTTTTCAACAGATCGTGAGCACTGTTCTGAAGGCGTGCCTGCTCATCGGCACGCAGGTTGTTGCCCTTGAGACGGCAGAGGAGGCCAACCGTACGCAACCCGTACCGGTCGCTGCAGGCCCCGTCGCAGCACTGATCCGCAGCGTGGCGGATGAAAACGCCACCGCCAAACCGGAGATGCCTGCGCTGGCGCCCGCGGCAAAGCGTTTTTATGCCGAACGCGGCTTCGCGCCCTTCTGGAGCCGCGACAGCCGTCTCCTTCCCGGGGCGGACACGCTCTGGCTGATGATCGACGGCATCGCGGACGAAGGGCTCGACCCCTATACGCCCTCCTACCATCTGAGCAGGATCCAATCCCTCCGCCAGGAGGAGGGGAATGAAACGCTGCAGCTTGCACAGCTTGACGTACTGCTCACCGATGCTTTTTTTGCGCTTGGACACGATCTGCATTACGGCCATGCCTACGGGGCGGATCTCAATGCCACCCATGAATTCGACAACAGCCTCCTCGAGCCGGCCGCCCTCCTGAGCGAGCATGTCGCTCAGGGCGGCGTACAGGATGTCCTGCTCTCAGTCGCACCGAACCATATCGGTTATCAGCGGCTGCGTACGGCCCTCGCCGAGTATCGGAGGATCGCCGACGCGGGAGGCTGGAGCACCCATGCAGCAGACTACGCTGACGACGCTAATGTCTACCGCCGTCTCGCCATGACCGGCGACCTGGTCGATCCTCCCTCCGAAGACGAAGCGGAGGAGACGGAGCGGCTGCGCGACGCCGTCAAACGTTTCCAGCGACGCCACGGCATCACGGCCGACGGCATCGTTGGTCCGGTCACGTCGGCGAAGATGGCCCAGTCCCCATCGGCGCTCATGAAGAAGATCCGCCTCAATATGGAGCGGTGGAAATGGCTGCCGCCCCACAACGGGGGTCCCTATATCATCGTCAATATCCCCGGTTTCACCCTGGAAGTCATGCAGGATGATGAACCGCTGCTCACCATGCAGGCGATCGTCGGCCGCCGCGAGCGCGAAACCCCGACCTTCGCTTCCATGATGCGCTACATCGTTCTCAACCCCTATTGGCGCGTACCGGTAACGATCCTCAACGAAGATCTCATTCCGAAACTCCAGACCGATCCCCACTACCTTGCCGTTAAACATATCAAGATTTTCGCCGCCGACGATACCGATGAAAGCCATCCCATCGACCCTATGACCATCGACTGGAGACAATGGCGGGAGAGCGACACCAGTCGCTATACTTTCCGTGAAGACCCCGGCGCGAAAAACCCGCTGGGTTACGTCAAGTTCCTCTTTCAGAACCCCTATGACATCTATATTCACGATACGCCTTCGCAATCACTCTTCAAAAACGGCAACGGTACCTTCAGCTCCGGCTGCATCCGGGTCAGAAAGCCGATGGAGCTGGCCCATTACCTTCTCGCCCTCGATGATCCGGACATCACCTACAAAGCGCTCCTGACACAGCTGTTGACGGGCGAGAACCGCTGGGTCCGTCTCGCCCGCCCAGTCCCCGTCTATATCACCTACCAGACCGCGCGCGTCGATGAAGAGGGCGTGGTCTATTTCTACAACGACATCTACAAGTACGATCGAAAACTCAGCCATTACCTTAAAAAATACTGAGTAATATATATTACTATTATACCACCATGTTTCGTTTTGGTATAATAATATACATAAGAAATAAGAAACAGGGGGATTCGGATGGCGTTTGAACAGGCAATGGATCGCAGAGCGTTTTTGAAACTGGGCGGGGCGGCGGCCCTAGCGGCCGCCCTTCCGAACACACTGTTCGGCAGTACAGCCGACGCGTATGAGAAAACGCTCTCTTTTTACAACATTCATACGGGTGAAAGCCTCAAAACCACTTTTTGGGCCGAAGGCAGTTTTATCCCGGAATCCCTCGTCGATATCAATAAGATCCTGAGGGACTACCGGACGGGCACGGAGATCGCGATGGATACCGAACTCCTTGACCTGCTCTACGCCATCCGTACCAAACTCGACAGCAAAGAGGCCTTTCACATCATTTCAGGCTACCGCTCGCCGAAGACGAATGCCATGCTGCACAACAACACCTCCGGCGTCGCGAAAAAAAGCCTCCATATGCTTGGCCAAGCGATCGACATCAACCTTCCGGGCACGGAGCTCTCCATGCTTCGCAAAGCCGCCGTCAGTGAAAAAGTCGGCGGGGTCGGTTACTATCCCGACTCCCACTTCGTCCACGTCGACAGCGGCCGCGTCCGCTACTGGTAACCTCGCCTACTGCCGCGAAAAGAGCGGCAGACAGAGCGCATAGAGTTTACACCCCACACAAAAGCCGCAGGCGGCTTCCAGCAACGCAAAAAGCGCCATCACGCCCATCAGCCATGTCGCAGCCTCAACGTAACCTCCCACCGCAAGCAGCAGGGCCGTGATGACGAAAACCAGTCCGATTTTCGCCGCGAATTTCTTCGGACCGGCATCCACCGGCTTCGCCGATACAGGCAAACGTTTCACGACCGCTCGACTTGTCAGGAAGAAAGGGCTCCCCTTCGGTGCCCCCAAAACGCGTACCGCGAAATCATACACCAGCAGCGCCAGCAGCCAGAATGAGTCGCTCCACAAAAAAGCGGCGACAGCTATTACCACAAAAAAGGCCTGCAGTCTTACCAGGTTCTCATCTATTTTTATCAGTGCCACGGGGCATGCAGCAGCCATAATATCTCCTTGAAAGGTCCGTCGTTTTGCAGACCTTTTTCAATCTTTAGAGCGATCATATCAAAGAAAAATCACAATACACAAGTAAATATACTTTATTAATCAAGTATGGTATATCTTTCTCCACTGCATTCTTCTACTGCTCCAAACATGATGATGGTGAGCAGGCAACATGACCCGAATGCTGCGGGCTTCAACGTTTCCACTATCATTAAAAGGACGCTTTACCTGAAACCGCCTATACTGTTAAAAGCCATACACAAAGGAGCCCCGATGCGGTTATCTCTTAGCGTCCTGCTGCTGTTATGCGTGCTGCTGCCGGCAGCGGCGACAGAGATCGCCAACGGTCAGACCGCCATGATCAGCCTTGCCGCCGATGACGATGCGAGGCTCTTCTACCGGGGGAAAGAGATCCCGTTGCTGCAGCATCCGGCCGATCCCGATCAACGCATTGCCCTTATTCCCGTCGGGTACCGCACCGCACCGGGAGAGAAGCAGTTGCACCGTCTCAGTCCGCAAGGGGACGAACTGATCCCTTTCCGCATCATCGACGGCGGCTACCCCTCTGAAACCCTTCATGTCCAGCCCTCCAAGGTCAAACCGAATCCCGAACAGCAGAAACGTGTCTCGAGGGAGTACCGTGAAGCGATGGCGATCTACGGTCGCTTTACGCCGCAGCGCTACTGGTCCACACCCTTCGCCCTTCCGATGGAGAGCAATGTCACCAGCATTTTCGGCACGGCAAGGCTCTTCAACGGCAGCCTCAGGAGTTTTCATTCCGGCACCGACTTCCGGGCCAAGCCCGGCACCCCCGTTTATGCCGTCAACGACGGCGTGGTCGTACTCGCCAAGGAGCGCTATTACGCCGGGAACTCCGTGCTTGTCGACCACGGGGAGGGGCTTTACAGCTGCTACTACCACCTCAGCCGTATCGACGTCAAGGTCGGCGACAAAGTCGCCAAGGGAGCACCGATCGGGCTCAGCGGCAGTACCGGCCGCGTAACCGGTCCGCATCTGCATTTTGCCGTGATGCTGCAGGGCGTCCAGGTCGATCCGATGCAGCTGCTCTCAACGCTCAACGGCCTTTTCCGGGAGACCAAAACAGCGCGGCTTGATACGTCACGCGCAGCGGACGCCGAATAACGCCCCTTCCGGCGAGACCTCTGCCCGCATCCGCTCCGTGCAGAAACGGCCCTGCGCATTTTTTGCCCGGTAGACCATCTCCACGTGCAGGCGCCCGCCTTCACGGTGATAGTACGTTTTGATATGGACGAAGCTCTCCGGGAAGCGCAGCCGTTTTTGTAAGTATCGCGTCAACGCGGTATGTGCGGCGTCCCTCTGACTGAACTGCCCCTCGATGCGTGCCTGCACGTCCTGAGATCGCTCTGCGCTCTGAAGCTTCGGCACGTCATCGCTGTTGCGCCGCGAGTCCTCCAGGCTCCTGCCGTCCGCCATAGCACCCGTCAGTAACATGAATCCGACGAGCGCGCTTTTCACATAGTACGCAGCTGTTTTCATTGATCGTTCCCCTTTGGGATTTCCCAAATTGTAGATCGCAAAAGACAACGTTTATTACAGGGTGGTCATGAAGAGAAGGGAAAAACCACTTCATACGAAGCGGTCTCTATTTGGGGGAAAGGTCGTGCTAGAACGTAGCGACGACCGCTTTGGTGATGAAGTAACCGCCGACAACGAGCCAGACGAACATCGCACCGGCGGCGTAGATCGGCTTGAGGCCAAGGCCTTTGAACTTCGCGAAACGCGTTCCCATACCGAGTGCCGTCATGGCCATCGTCAACAAGAAGGTATCGATCTCGTTTACATAGGCGATCGTCGACGTGATCAGCCCCGCGACCGCTTCGCTCGCACCGCCGTGAACGTAGCCGTGAATCAGGGAGTTGACACCGGCCATCCCTACGAAGTAGACAGCGAACCAGGGGATGACGAGCTTGATCACACCGCCTTCGCCGCCGCTTTTCTTCGCGGCATAGGAGAGGTAGATCCCCAGAAGGATCAGCATCGGGGCGATCATGATGACCCGGGTCATTTTAACGATGACGGCTGCATCGCTCGCCTCCGTACCGTAGGCACCACCGACGGCGACGACCTGCGCGACCTCGTGGATCGTGCCGCCCACATAGATACCGAATTCGCGCGGCGTCATGTCAAAGACCCCTGCACTGTAAAGTGCCGGGTAGAGGAACATCGCGATCGTACCGAACAAGACGACCATGGAGACGGCGATCGCCGCTTTGTGCTCTTCCGCTTTGAGGACCGGCTCCGTCGCCAGGACCGCCGCTGCACCGCAGACGGAAGCGCCGGATGCCGTCAGCATCGCGGTATCACGGTCAAGACCGAAGATCTTGCTCCCGAGCCATGTCCCGAGGATGAAGGTTGAACCCAGCATGATCAGCGAGACCATGAACCCTTCGATACCGACCTCGGCGATCTGCTGGAAGGTAATACGGAAACCGTAAAAGACAATGGCGAAACGGAGGATTTTTTTACCGGAGAAGACGATCCCGCTCTCCCACGCTTCCGGGAAATGGTTATGCAGCGTATTCGCATAGAAGATACCGATCACGATACCCACAACCAAGGGGGAGATCCCCAGTTTCGCTACCGGGGCCAGCGCCGCAATATAGGTGGCGGCGGCGGCAACGATCGCGACGAAGATGATGCCGCTGATCGTCCCTTTGCGTTTCTCTTTGGAAAAAGCCATAAAAACCCTTTTAACGGGCGCACGCCGGCCAGGTAAACCCGGGCGCCCATGTATAATTGGGTGTAATTATACAGTTTTTAAGATGTTAAGAAAAATAAGGGAATATTGATACTTGATTCAGATTTTTTGAAAGAAAACCGGCGTCAAAACGCCAGTTCGTGCAGCTCTTTGAAGAGGAAGGCTTCGACGATGTCGTCGATGGAACGCTGCATATGCGCAACGAGGACCATCATCTGCTGTTCGATAAACTCCATCACCGGTTCATAATCTCCCGGCACGATAACGGCATCGGGCCACTCCTCCAGCGCCGTCTCCTTCTGTGCGAAAAAACGGACTTCGACGACCTGCCCCTCTTCCACGTCGACCAGAGCCCAGGTCTTGGCCTCCGCGATCGGAACGAGAGAACCCTCCTGGGTGTCCTCCCGGTCCATCGGCAGCAGCAGCTTCATCAGCAGACCGCCTTTTCAACCTTGGAGAGGTCCAGTTTCAGCGCATCGTTGTCCATGACGCCGACCCCTTTGTCCAGCACGCCCGACGCGATCGCCTTGGCCTCGTCGAGGGAGTGCATCTTGCAGGTGCCGCATTGGTAGAGGTTGAGTTCGGGGATATCTTCTTGGTGTTCAACACCGAGAACGTCCTTCATCGATGCTTCCCAGGCTTCGGCGACACGCGCCTCCTCCGGCGTACCGATCACGCTCATGTAAAACCCGGTACGGCACCCCATCGGGGAGACGTCGATGATCTCCACGTTGTTGCCGTTGAGGTGGTCGCGCATAAATCCGGCAAAGAGATGTTCGAGCGTATGAATACCGCGCTCGGGCATGATCTCCTCGTTCGGTTTGCAAAAACGAAGGTCAAAGACCGTAATGGCATCTCCGCAGGGAGTCTTCATCCCTTTGGCCTTGCGTACTGCCGGTGCGGGCATGATGGTATGGTCGACCGTAAAACTGTCAAGCAGAGGCATATTTGTCCTTTAACATCGGATGAAAATTTCTCAAATGGTAGCGTTTGTGTATTGAAGGGGGCTTTAACGGATGGGGTTAATAGGGGGCGAAGCCGTGTCTTTTAGACACTGGCCTCTTCGCGGCGCTGGAGGTATTCCCAGTCGCGGTCGACGCGAGCTTGCCACTCGTCGAGGACATGCTTGTTCTCCGGTTTGAAGAGGTGCTTGAAGCGCCCCTGCGCACCGAGATAGTCCTTGACCGGGATGACATTTTTCGGACGGTAGGTGATGTTGAGCTTTGTACCGTCGATGATCTCGTAGAGCGGGAAGACCAGGGAGTCCGTCGCCAGATCGGAGATCGCAATCGTATCTTCGGGAAGGAACTTCCACTCCGTCGTACAGGCGGACATGGCGTTGATGAAGACCGGGCCTTCGGTCGCGAAACCGGTCTGGATCTTCTTGACCATATCTTTCCACTTGTTCGGTGCAACCTGCGCAACGTACGGTGAGCCGTGCGCCGCCATGATCTGCATCATGTTTTTCTTGTGCATCTTCTCGCCGTAGCTGACGCGACCCGCCGGGGCCGTTGTCGTGCTCGCACCGATCGGTGTGGAAGAGGAGCGCTGTCCGCCGGTATTGGCGTAGACTTCGTTGTCGAGTACGACGTACATCATGTTGTGACCGCGTTCGAAACAGCCGGAGATCCACTGGAAACCGATGTCGTAAGAGGCGCCGTCGCCGCCGAACGCAACGAATTTCGGCTCGCGGTCGGGCTGCTTCAGGCGCCCTTTGCGTTTGAGAGCCTTATACATCGCCTCGGCACCCGCAACGGCCGTGGAGCCGTTCTCGAAGCCGATATGGATCCAGGAAGCGTCCCATGACGTATAGGGGTAAACCGCCGTACAGACTTCCAGACAGCCTGTCGATGCCGCAAGGATCAGGTCATCGTTCGTCGCATTGAGAACTTCGCGGACGATGATAGAGTGCGCACACCCCGGACAGAGGAGGTTTGCCCCCTCGAAACGGTCCGCGGAGGTTGAAAACTCTTTAAGGTTTTTAATCTTTTTCATTTCGCTCATATCTCTTCTCCTTAGTGGAAGCTGATCTTCGGTCCGCGGACCCCGATCAGCTGCTGCAGCGGTGTCGTCGGCTTGCCGGCTTCCGCATTGGCAAGCAGCTCTGCGTAGATTTCGCGCAGATGGACTTTGGTGAGGTCACGGCCGCCGAGGCCGTAGACGTAGTTCGTCAGGACTTTCACTTCACCGCTGTTAACGACCGTACCGGCCAGTTCGTTGTAGAGCATCCCGAAGGTACCGTTCGGCGAAGAGCGGTCAAGGGCACCGATCGCTTTGATCCCCTTGAGGGCCTCTGCGATCTGCGCGTGCGGCCACGGACGGACGACACGGATACCGATTACGCCGACTTTCTTGCCGTCGGCACGCAGCTCATCGGCCACTTCGTACGCCGTTTCAACGGAGGTTCCCATACAGACGACAACCGCATCCGCATCTTCCGTCTTGTACGTTTCAACGATGTTATAGCGGCGGCCCGTCATTTTTTCGAACGCATCGAATGCAGCTTCGATCTTCGGGAAGACCTTCGTCATCAGGTCATTGTGCTGGCGCGCTTTGTGCTCGAAGTGCCAGTCCTCTTCGGTCTGGACACCGTGCGTGACCGGGTGGTCGAGGTCGAGCATATCGTTCATCGGCTTGAATTCGCCGACGAAGTTATAAGCAGTGTCATCGTCCATTGTTTTGACACCCTGCGCCGTATGCGACGTCAGGAAGCCGTCCTGGTGGACCATGGCCGGCAGGCGAATCTCATGGTCTTCCGCGACGCGGAAAGCGATGAAGTTCAGGTCATAGGCGTGCTGCGGGTTATACGCATCGAACTGAATCCAGCCGCTGTCGCGTCCGAGGTACATATCGGAGTGGTCGCCGTTGACGTTCAGCGGTGCGGCCAGGGCACGGTTGACGACGTTCAGGATAATCGGCAGACGCATACCGGATGCTTGGTAAAGGGTCTCGACCATCAGGGCAAAGCCCTGGGAAGAGGTCGCCGTGGCGACACGGCCGCCCGCTGCGGCAGCACCGATACAGCCGGACATCGCCGCGTGCTCGGACTCGACCATGACGAACTCGCCGTCGATATAGCCGTTTGCCAGATAGTTACCGTAGTTCTCGACAATAGGGGTCGAAGGGGTGATCGGGTACGCCGCGACGACGTCGATCTGTACCTGGCGCAGTGCCTGGCTGGCGGCCATATTACCGTCCCAGACCTCGACGTCGCGCAGTTCCATTTTATCTGCCATTAGTTCTCCTTCTTCTCTTTTTCCGGCCAGCCGGCAAGTGCTTTGTCTTCATCTTCCTGCTCGGCAAACATCAGCAGGGATTTCGGGTTCGTCGGGCATACCTCAACACAGATACCGCAGCCTTTGCAGTGATCATAGTCGACGCCGACCATCTTCTTGTCCCGGGAAATAATGGAGATATCCGGGCAGTAGATCCAACAGAACTGACAGTCGATACAGTAGTCCTTGTTAAAGATCGGTTTTTCGATACGCCAGTCTGCGACACTCGCCGTAAAGGAGTTCGATTTGGAGTAGGGGCGGTCTTCCTGAAGTGTCGTAGCGACATCATTGACCGCACCGTCGAAGGAGCGCAGCATTGCGCCGATTTCAAAATCGTTCCATCCGTTGTTCATCTGCTCTCCTTATTTCACTTCGTCGTAGGCACGCTGGATCGCGTCCATGTTCGCATCAACGATTTTCGGCGGCAGCTTGGCAAGAATGCGTTTCATACTGTCCTTGAAAAACTCAATGTCGTACATGCCGGAAATCTTCATGAAAGCACCGAGCATCGGTGTATTCGGAATTGCACGGCCGATCGTTTCCTGAGCGATCTTGATACAGTCGACAGTGTAAACTTTTTTCCCGTCGAGCTTGGGCTGGGATGCCACCAGGTCTTCCGTGCTCATATGGGTTGTAATGATGTAGACCGTCTCCGGCTTGTCGTTGATTGTCACGTCTGTCGTATAGACCAATGCCGGGTCGATAACGAAGACGAAGTCGGGGTTCATATATTTTTCATGATTAAGAATTTCATGGTCGTCAACGCGGTTATAGGCGGTCATAGCCGCCCCGCGCTTCGCAGAGCCATAAAAGGCGAAGGCCTGTACATGCTTTCCGGTCGTGGAAACAACATCCGCCAGTCCTTTGGCGCCGGTTACAGCACCTTGTCCCGCACGGCTGTGCCATCTGATTTCGAGCATGGTTTCTCCTCGGGTAGATTTAAGAACAGTATATGCATAATACTACTAACTTATGATGACTATTCTCAGATATCGGGTATTCTAAACCAGTTGCTCTTAAATACAGCTTTTCATTTTTGAAGAGAAAAAAAGGGTGTCAAAACGTTACGTTTCTCCCCTTGTTTGCGATGTATCGGACCGCTTCAAGGGCATTTTTTTCTATAAACGGCGTTAATAAGCGTAATTGCTCTTCGTTATCATATCCGCTTAAAACACCGACGCAACTCACCCCGGCCCGGCGTGCCGCTTCCGCATCCAGACGGGTGTCTCCGATGAGCCAACTGCGGGCCGGATCGCCCCCCATCCGTTCCAGCGCCGTCAACACCGGTTCGGGGTGCGGTTTGGCATGGGTCACGTCCTCCCGGCCGATCAGCACCTCGAAGGCGTCCATCACCCCGAAATGTTCCATCAGCTCCCGGGAGTAGAGCCCGGTCTTTGTCGTGACGATCCCCAGCCGCGCGACGGCCGAAGCGGCTTCGATCGCTTCACGCGCCTGCGGCAGCAGCACCGTTTTAAGCGTTGAGATGCGGCGATAGTGCTCTTTGTAGGTTCGGACATACACCTCTACCGCCTCGGGGGCGATCCCGACACGCAGGTACATGTCATCCAGCGTGTGCCCTATCAGCGCCTTGATCTCGGCGTCAGAAGGGTGCTCGCCCCCCAGGACGTCAAAGGTGCGGTGAAAGCTCTCGAGGATCGCTTCGGTCGAATCGATCAGCGTACCGTCCAGGTCAAAAAGAATCGTCATCATTCACTCCGGTGCCATTTCCCAATCGATGTAGTTGTGCCAGATTCCCTCCAGCGCCGGCTCGATCGGATGGATCCGCCTGTCAACCACGATAATCTCGTCGGGAATGTAGAGGAAAAGGTAGGGATCGTCATCGGTGATCAGTTTGAAGAGGCGCTGCCAGATCGTTGAAAGCCGGTCCCGCTCCACCGTCTGCTGCATCCGTTCGATCAGGCTGTCCACGTCACGGTTGTGGTAGCCGATAAAATTGAAAGCGCCGGGCTTGTCGTTATCGGAGTGCCACAGCAGGTAGGGATCGGGGGTCAGGGAGAGCGCCCACCCCAGCAGGACCGTCTCGAACTCCCGCGGGAAAACGACCATGTTCAAAAAGGCCTGCCACTCCATGATGCGCAGCGTCACCTTTACCCCGATCTTGGAGAGCTGGTGCTGGATGATCTCGGCCGCATAGGGGCGGACCGGTGTGGCGTTGGAGGTCGCGATTTCAAAGGTGAGCGGATGGGCGTCGTCATAACCCGCCGCTTTGAGCAGTGCTTTGGCCGCTTCAAGGTCCGGCTGCGGAATGGGCACTTCGGGGTTGAAGGCCGGACCGCCGGGCAGGAACGGGCCCGTACAGGCCCTGCCGTGCCCCATAAAAAGGATATCGACCATCGCCTGCCGGTCGATGGCCAGGGAGAGCGCCCGGCGTACCCGCGGGTCCTTGAACTTCTTCAGCCTAAGGTTGAAGCCCAGGTAGGTATAGCTGTGCGAAATTTCTTCGATGGGACGGAAGCGCTTGAAAAAAGCCGCATTCAGCTGCCGCTCGTACTGCATCGCTTCAAGCCCGCTCAGATCGATCTGCCCCGCCTTGAGCATCAAAAAACGCGTTGTCGGGTCGGGAATGACGTGAAAAGCGATTCGGTCGATCTTTGGACGGTGCTCAAAGTAATCATCGAATGCCGTCAGTTCGATCTGCTTTGAAAACTCGAGCTTGCTCAGGCGGTACGGCCCCGTACCGACCGGATTCAGATTGAACGCGCTGCTCATCAGGTTCTTCTCATCCTTGAGCAGGTGTGCTGGCAGGATTCCCATCATCCAGGTCTCCAGCGCTTTAAAATAAGGCTGTTTGTAACGCACTTTCACCGTATAGGCATCGGGTGTCGTGACCGACTCCACCATGCGGAAGGTCGAGGTGTAGGGGGAGACGACGGAGGGATCGTTGATGATGTTGTAGGTAAAAACGACATCATCGGAACTAAAGGGGGCGCCGTCCTGCCACTTGACGCCGCGGCGCAGTTTGAAAACGACGGTACGGTTATCCTCGAAACGGTAGGATTCGGCGAGATCGCCGATGATCTCCTTGCCGTCTTTATCAAACTTCACCAGGCCGTTGAAGATAAAGCCGGCGATCTCGCTGCTGGCCGTATCCGTCGCAATGATCGGGTTCAGGCGTGCGGGGTTGGAGGAGGTCGCCAGGTGCAGGGTCGACGCGGCCAGGAAGAGCGGTAAGATCAGCAGGTAAAAAATGCGCATGGCGCCATTGTACAGAAGCGGAGATTAGAACAAGGGGTGCTGCCTCCCCGAAAGGAGGCGAATCAGGCTTAGTTCGCCTCGATGGAGCGGTCGAAAAGTTCCTGGACGGGACGTTCGTTGTCCACGTAATATTTGCGGAACGCGTCGATCTGATCTTTGGAGGCCTCGACCGGCGTCTTCAACAGGTACCACTGTACGTTCTCCGAACACGGCGGCGTCGTCAGGGAGCCGATGTAGTGGAAGTAGTGCGCGGTATCTGCCGGCAGCAGATCCTGCGGGTCGATACGGGCCTCGCGGCCGACGTTGCCGATGATGTTGTCAAGCATCGAGTTGTTTTTGCCCTCGGTGAAGAAGACGGCGACCACGGCCAGCTGCTTCGTTTCCGGGTTCTGGTGGACCATGTGCGCGACCATGTCGTAGCGCTTGCCGTCGACGGTGTGCTCGCTCTTGCCGTGGAAGTGGAACTGCAGCAGACGGAACTTCTCGCCGCCCAGCTCAATCATTCCCCCGGCTTTCGGCGTGACCTTGATGGAGTGGCCGTTGTCGATGATATCCGCCGTCGTATGGATATCCTCATCCAGGTGGAGCACATACTGCGGGTTCAGGGCGATGGATTTGCCGGGAACGATGTTGATCGGAGACTGGTGATGCCCGATGCCGCAGGTCTTGCTGAACTCTTCCCAGTGGGCCGGACCGTTTTCCGCGTAGTCCCAGTGCGCTTCGTGGTGCGCTTTCGATTCATGTTCCGCCGCAGAGGAGGCCGTAGCGATCAGTGCCGCCGCGACCAGTGATTGTGCCAATGTTTTGAGTGTCATTTCTTCTCCTTTTTATGATGACGTTAGAAGGTGTAGTTCGCGATCACGCGGTATTGGGTCAGGTTGTCAAGCTGACTGACGGTGCCGTCCTTGGATGCTCCGGTGTTGTTGCTGACCCAGATCCCCTTGAGCGCCAGAGAAAAGGCATCGCGCTTGTAAGCCAGCACGGCGTTGATGTCCTGCTGGTCCTTGTCATACCCGGGGCGGTTGTTACTGAACTGTGCCCAGCTGACCGTCGCCTTGAAACCGCTGATGCCCGTAAAGTCGAATCCCTGCGCATAAGCGAGTTTGATTCCCTGGGTCCCGCCGATATAGGCGCTGTCGGCCTGGAATGCGCTGCCGTAGAGCGACTGGAAGAGGTCGTTGGAGGTGATCATGTTCGTAAAGAGCGGCGTGCCGTCCCAGGGAAGCACGAGCGAGTCATGGTCGCCCGCACTGCGGAGTACTTTCGTGTAAGCGACGAAGAAACTCCCCTCGTGGTGGGAGAGCGTCGCCTTGAAGCCGAAGGCATTGCTGTTCAGCTTTTTCCCGCCGGTAATAGACGTGTTGCTTTCAAGGTTGTCCGCGGCGTTTCCGATGCTCTGCTGGTTGATGTACTGCGCCCCCACGTCCAGGAGTGCTCCGCTCGTTCCCAGCGCATACGTATAGCCCGCGCCGACGTAGAGGGCATTCATGAAGTCGGGACTGCAGTAGTTATACGCCTCAAGCTTCGCGTCGTAGCCGCTGTAGACGATACTCAGCGGTGCCACGTAGCCGGCAGTGTGCCCTGTCACCGTCTCGGTGTCCGCACCGAGGGCGTGTTCGATGATATTGACGAAATCATTGGAGGTGCGCTGTTTGAAACGGTCGAGGTAACCGATGCTGAGCGTTGCTCCGCCCAGCGTTGCCGCGGCCATCCCCCCCTGCACCGTCGACGGAAGCAGCCGGACCACCTTGGCGTGGATGAGCGGCGTGTTGTACTTTTTACGGCCGTACCAGAGCGTCATCGGCCCGCGGCTGTACTGCAGGTAGGCCTCCCCCAAGACGGAAAAGCCCTTTGCCGGGTCCGCGGCACCGCGCACGCCGTTGTCCTTGCCGATAATGGAGGTATCGACCGCATTGGGAAGCGCGAAAGGGTTGGTCGTCATGAAGGTCGCCCCCATCTTCAGACCGTACAGCTCCGCCGTTTCGTAACCGAGCTCCCCGCCGATCGTGTTGGCGTGCGCCGAAGAGGTCGTGCCTGCGCCGTTATCCTTATCCGTCTCGATGTAGTAGTAGCGGATATCGCCGTATGCCTTGCCGTCCGCGAACCACGCCGCGACAGTGTTGTCTGCCGCTATCAGCGACGCCGAAAGGGCCATCATGCCACTTATTAGATATTTCAATACCCAAGCCTTGAAAAAAAAGTGCGCAGATTCTAACGAAACGGGCGAAGAAAGAAAAATAAATAAAGTTGAATGTTTTGTGAAGGAAAGTACAGGAAGATGAAGTCTGCCCCGAAGGGAGCAGAAAAAAGCGTTAACGCTTGGAGAACTGCGGTGAACGGCGTGCTTTGCGTTTACCCGGTTTCTTACGTTCGACGACGCGGGAGTCACGTGTCATCATACCCGCCGGTTTGAGGACCGCACGGAAAGTCTCGTCGTATTTGACGAGGGCACGGGAGATCCCGTGGCGAAGCGCGTCGGCCTGGCCGCCGAAGCCGCCGCCGAGTGTTGTGGCGACGATATCGACAGAGCTGTCCTGCTTCGTCATTGCCAGCGGCTGCTTGACACGCAGTTTTTTTGCTTCGAGACCGCCCAGCCAGGCATCAAGGGAGAGACCGTTTACGGTAATCTTGCCCGTACCCGGCGTCAGCCATACTTTTGCGATGGAAGACTTGCGGCGTCCAGTTGCGTATGTTTTTGCCATGATTCAGTATCCTTACTTAGCGATCTGTGCAGTGTGAGGATGTTCCTCGCCTGCATAGACTTTGAGTTTTTTCAGCATTGCACGGCCGAGCTTCGTTTTCGGAAGCATACCGCGTGTAGCCAGCTTGTAGAGTTTTTCCGGGTTCTTCTCGAGAAGCTCGGTCATCTTGACGCTCTTTGTGCTACCGAAGTAACCGCTGTGCGTGAAATACTCTTTGTTTGCGACTTTGCCCGCACCGTTGAACTTCGCTTTGGAAGCGTTGATGATGACGACGAAGTCGCCGCAGTCAACGTTCGGTGTGAAATATGGCTTGTCTTTACCGCGGAGGCGCGTCGCGACTTCCGTGATCAGACGGCCGAATGTTTTGCCTTCAGCGTCGATCAGCACCCAGTTGCGCTCGATCTGCTCAGGCGATGCAATTTTCGTAAATTTCATCTTGCGACCCTTAGTGAATATAAAAGTGCGAAAGTATACCCGTTTAAACTTATAATTTGCTGAATTTAAGTTATGTATAAGGGTCAAACCCGAACGATCTCCACCCCCTCTTCCAACACATAACAGAGGTACCCTTCGACCGGCATCTCCGTGATCGCCCGGACCGCCTTGACATAAAAACCGACCTGCTCGCGGTGCTCCGACTCATAGCGGCGCGCGCTTTTATAATCGATAACGACCCAGCGCTCCTCCTGGCGCACCAGCAGGTCGAGGTAGCGCAGCTCCCCCTCATACATCAGCGGCTGCTCCCTGGCGATCTCCCCCTCGACGAGACGGCGGAAGGTTTCATCGCCCAGCAGGCGCGTCAGCCTCCCGCGGATCGTCTCGAAAACGCCGGCATCGAGCAGCGCGCCGTAGCGGTTAGTGACGGCAGTCATCGCCGCTGCCAGGTCCTCAATCTCGAAGGCGGCCATCATCTCCAGCGCGTAATGCATCGCCAGCCCGAAGGTGACGGCGAAGGGCTCCTCTGCGACAGCCGCCTTTTCGGCGGTGACGACCTCCGTCTGCCGTCCGAGAGCCAGCGCTTGATAGGGGATATCCCTCGGCGCCTCCGGCAGTGCCGGTGCTGCGGCCAGTACGCCCTCCGTTCCCAACGTCATCGACGAGAGGCCGAGCCGCTCGAACATCGACTCTTTGGGTTTGCGCACGACATAGAGGTTCTCCCGGGCCCGGGTAAACGCGACGTAGAGGGCATTGAGGGCGTCATCGTCCGCCAGGGCGGCTTCGCGCTCCAATGCCGCGGCGTACGCGGGGTCGAACTCGGCCCGTTTGCTCTGGCGCAGATAGAGCGTGCGCAGCTCCACCCCCTCGTAGGCGTAGAGGATCGGGGCCGTGTCCGCTTTTTTGCGCCCCAGCCGGTCCAGCACGACAACATAGGGGTACTCAAGCCCCTTCGATTTGTGCACCGTCAGCACCCGCACCCCCTCGCGCTCCTGGGTGACGGCCTTCGTATCGATGCGCTCATGCTCGAACAAAAAGGCCTCCAGGTCACGGAAGCGCTCCAGTACCTCCAGGAAACGGACGATGTTCAGATCCCCGTCGAAGAGGCCGAAGCGGGTGATCACCTCCCGTACCGCCTCCGCCGGTGCGTCAAAGGCGCGTATGGGGCGCGGCAGCGGCTGCACCGCGATATCGGCCAGAGCGCAGAAGTTTCGGGCGTAGATCTCCGCGTCGAAATAGCAGTATTTGAGGTATTCGATCACCGCGCGGACCCGCCGCTGCGCGATCAGCCGCGAGGTCGTTTCCGTGACGACGTCGATCTGCCGGGCATTGAGCGTCTCCTGTACGGCACCACCGTCCTTGTTCGTCGCCGTCAGTACGGCGATCTCCCCGGGGGCGGCCCCGAGGGCCAGCAGCCGCTCGACGAAGGCGGTCATCCCCTCCAGCGGCGTTTCGTCCTCGACGATCTCCACATAGCCCGGGCGTGCCCCCGGCTTGGTGAGCTGATCCTCGTAGCCGTCGATGCGACCGCGGAAGGTGTCGTTGACGAAGGTGACGACGTTCACGCTGCTGCGCCAGTTCGTCCGCAGCGAGTCGACCGTGAGTCCGTAGCGCTCCGTCACCGCCCCGAACAGCTCCTTGGTACCGCCGCGAAAACGGTAAATGGACTGCTTGACGTCCCCGACGAGAAAGAAGGAGTGGTGTTCGCGCACCCCGCTGCCCGAGACCATCTCCTCCACGAGCGGCTGCAAAATCTCAAACTGCAAGACAGAGGTGTCCTGAAACTCGTCGAGCAGCAGGTGGGAGATGTGGCTGTCAAGGCGGAAATAGAGGAACTCCCGGTCGATGCGTTCCCCAAGCAGGTAGTAGACCAGGGCCGTGATGTCGTCGAAGCTGAGCTCATTGTCCTCTTTGGCCACGGTGAGCTTCGCACTCTTATAGAGATCGAGCAGTTCAAAGAGATGGGCGAAGAAGGTCTGCTCTTTGGCCTGCATATAGCCCCGAAGCGCCCCCTGCAGCTGCCGAAGCAGCACGTCCATCTGCGGATCATAGTGCTTTTTGAAGTCCCAGTACTCCAAGGACGCTTTGGCCGTCCAGGTTTTGCCGATCAGCGCCTCGACGCTCTCCGCCTCCAGCGCCTTGCGCCCCCGGTCGCTCAGCGACTTGCCCTCAAACCGTGCGACCAGCTGCGCATGCAGCGCCATCGCCCGCGCCTCGTGCGGAGCCATCGCCGCCGCCTCGAACTGTAGGTGTCGCAGCTGCGGCGCCTTGGCGTAAAGGGCGTCGAGGAGGCCGAAGATATCGCTGACCCGTTTTGCGCTAATCTGTGCCATCGCGACGAGGGTACTCTCCTTCCCCTCGATCTCGCAGAGTTTCAGAAAACGCGCCATCACCTTCAGTTCATGCTGCGCCTCGAAGGTGCCGAAGTTCGGCATGATCCCCGCGTGCAGGGCGAATTTCCGCAGAATCCGCGCGAAGAAACTGTCAATCGTCATCACCTTTGTGTCGGCGGCCAGGAGCCGCTTCAATACCTCGGGACGCCGCTGCAGGATTGCCGTCTCGTCCGCGCCGCAGAGCGCCGCGATCTCTTTCAGTTCATCGCGCTCGTGCAAATGCGTCAGCGCCTCGATCAGACGCTCCTGCATCTCGTTGGCCGCCTTGTTCGTAAAAGTCAGTGCAACGATCTCGTCGGGGCTCTCCCCCATAAAGAGGAGGCTGAGGTAGCGCACAACAAGGCTGAAGGTCTTCCCGCTGCCGGCACTGGCCATCAGGGCCTGGAAAGGAACAAAACCGCTCACTGCATCTCCCTTTGGCAAAGATGGGCATAGTCGCAAAAGCGGCAGGCGGAGAGCTCGTCGGTCATATCGAAACTGAAGCGTTTCGTCTCCCGGAGCTCCGCCAGGTGCTCATGAAGCAGTTCGCGCTTGCGGCCGTGCAACGGGTCACAGATGATCTCCCCGCTGTTCAGGTCATAGTACCCCGCGTAGGCGACCTCGCCCTGCTGCTCGGACAGCAGGGCATAGAACTCCAGTTGGAAATCCGTTGCATTCTCGACGGTTTTGACCGTATAGAGGGGGTACTTCCCGCTTTTATAGTCGAGCACCTCCAACCCCTCCGGCCCGTGGTCGATACGGTCGATCCGCCCTTCAAGCGTCAGCCCGCCGTATTCCATCGTCAGTTTCGTCTCGCACGCCTTGACGCGCACCTCGGCGAAGCGGTTGATCTCCCGTTCGAAAAACGGTTCCAGCTTTTTGAGCCACAGCTGCTCCAGAAAGCGTTCCAGCGGCGTGCTGCCGCTGTGCGCTGCCAGGGCCTGGGCGACAGCCGCCTTGAGCGTTTTGGCATCGCTGAAAGCCTCATGCTCTGCATAGACGTCGCGCAGGGCGTTGTGCAGCGCATTGCCGATCGCATGCTCCTCGGGCATCTCCCGCGGCAGCTCGTGGGGTGCAACCGCGGCGACATAACGGTGGTAGAAGCGGCGGCGGCACTCCAGGAAGGTTTTCAGCGCCGTAGCGGAGAGCGGCCGGGCGGCAAAATCGTAATCGGCTTCGACCGCCTCGACCGGCAGCGAACGCTTCGGCGTGCGGGTGAAGAGAATCTCCGCCCAGGCATCGTCCGCGTAGAGGCGCTCCGTCTCTATTCCCATCTCTTTGAGGAACCGGCTCGGCAGGGTCGTCTCGTTGGAGACGTAGCTGATCTCCACCCGTTTGGCGCGGGAGATCAGTTGGTAATAGAACTGTTTCTGCAGCGCTTCGCGCTCCCCCGTCGTCGGAAGCCCCGCCCGTCCCCGCACCAGGGAGTTGATGAAGAGATCCTTGTCGCTGCGGTGGGGCACGTAGGCGTCATTAAAATCGACGATGATCACCCCGTCGAATCGGCAGCCCCTCGTTTCCAGCACGCCCATCACGGTCACCTTCCCCCCGCGTACGTCGTCCAGGCTCCTGCCCCGCAGCCGGTTGATAAAGAGGTGCAACAGCGAGCGCAGCGAACTCTCCCCCAGCTGCGGGATCAGCCGCTCGAAATAGAAACGCTCTTCGCGCACGATGCCGCCGACCGTGTCTGATTCGCCCTCGAGCAGCGCCTCGGTCACCTCCGTGAAGCGGTCGCTATCGCACCCTTCGGCATACAGTGAGATCATGGCGCGGTACCCCTCCCCGAAAAGCCGCTCGAGCCGCATCGTGTTCTCGACGCCGGGGTGTTCGGCAAAGGCCATCAGCGCCTCGCAGCGCCGCACGAAGAGGCTCTCCTGTACCCCCTCGCCCATCGCGAAGTTGAAATTCCCTTCCGCATCGAAACCCCGCAGCAAAGGGACAAACCCCTCGTCCGGCAGCACGACGGCGATCCGCTCCGGCACGATCCCCTCCGAAATCATCTCGTACACTTTCTGCTTGATAAAAGCCGACTGCAGAATCCGCTCGGAGAGCGGCATTGCCTTGATCCTCGCCTCATGCTGCAGCGGCACCGTCTCCACGATCGACAGGGAAGCGAGATCGATCAGATACTGGTGGCCCTCCGCCGTCTCCACGCCGAGCTCGGCGAGCTTCTGCTGCATTTTCCCGTTATAGGGCGTCGCATCAAAACGCAGCGTCAGCGGCACCAGCGCGGCGATCTCCCGCAGGAGTTGCAGCTCGAAATTCGTCAAATACCCCTCGGCAAGCACCGCCATGGCACCCTGCGCCGCTACCCACGAACGGTTCAGCCGGTAGAGCTCCGGCACGAAGATGCGGTCGAGGATCTTGCGCTCGAAGCAGAGCAGCCGATAGCGCTCGCGCAACAGTTTCAGGATGGCGATATGTTCGGCGAAATCCCCGTAGGTGTCCGCGCTGTCAAGGGCGTCGATATCGACAAGTTCCCCGGAGAGCTCTTCGAAAAAGCGGAAAAGGTAGGCGGCGTTACGGGTGAAGGTAAAGAAGTTGCGCTCGATTTTGAGTTCGGAGAAGGCGTCGAAGTCCGCGGCTTCAAGCAGCGTCAGGGTCCGGGTGTCCGGATCGACGTTCCCGAAACCGTCGACGACGACCGCTCTCGACATCAGTTCGCCCATCGTCATGAAACGCTGCAAAAGGGTGTTCTGGGAGCGCAGCTCCAGCAGCTGTTCCCTGATGGCGCGGGATGTCGGCAGTACCGTCGTCACAGGCTCCCCTTTTTAAAGAGGAGTATAGCGCTACCGTTCTGAAAAAGGGGAAAAGATGACCCGGTGTCAGTATTCGAAGACGTTGGGGTAGCGGGTATCGGCTTTGAGGTTCAAGTAACGCTTGTCGTCACCGATATTGACCTGGGCGAGGATGTCCCAACGCCCCTCTTTGGGCAGCGTGACCGTCTCGAAGGTGTAGATGCCGCCCTCGACCGTCCCCATGGCAACGGTCATGTCATACTCATGGGTGCCCGGACGGGTCAGACGCAGCGTGACATTCGCGTCATCCACGGGCGTCCCGTCGCGTGTCAGCAGCTTGAACTTGACGACAGCGCCGTCGGCTTTGAATGTCTCCGTCACATAGGTGAGTTCATACTTCTTGTCAAAGGCGATTTTGTTGCGGATGATCGCATTGGCATCATGTTCAAAGTGACGGTAGTCCTGCATATCGAGATCGCTCAACTGTACCGGATTGTCAAGCGCTTTCTTCACCGTCCAGTAGCTCAGTCCCACGACACACATAATGCCTCCGACAACGATCCAAGGCCATTTTCTCCCGGGGTTACTGCTCATCAGTCTGTTTCCTTTTTCTCATCTTGTTTCTTATAAAGATTATAAGTGCGTACAGAATGATGCCATAAAAGACTAAACGCAAAAGATCAAGAAATATCTTACCTTCGTTTCCTGCGGAAGTACTAAGCTCTACGTTGCGGGTCTCGGCGATCTGGTCTGCGATATCCGCATAGCCGTTGTACATCGCGACGGAGTACTTTTTGACCGTATCCACGCCTTTCGTTTTCTGGCCAAGAATCGGCAGGATCGTACCGCCGTAGTTGTCCATGATTTCATTGTAATTTTCCCAGCTGCGGGCGAACATCACGGCACTGATCAGCGCATCTGCGAATGTCGCGTTGGGGCTGAGAACCTGCTTGCGGTTGAAATCCTTATATAATGACGACGGTTGTGCGAAAATCTCGACATCTTTACGCTCTTCAACAAAAGCCAAAACAACAAACGGCTCCTGAAGCTCGTCAGCAAGTATGTTTTTCAGATCGGCAATCGTCTGGTTTTCCTCCAGATCGTGCAACATGACCAGATAGAGCGCTATACCGGTTTTCGCGTAGAGCTCGTCACCATAGGCTTCAATCTGCTTGGCAAAAAGATCGTTGTGGACGACATCGTCTTTATATAAAAAATTCGCATGGAGACTCAGGGAAGTGATTAGCGTGAGGATGAGGGCCGCCAGCCCTCTTGGAAAGGTCAATTAAGTTTCCTTAACCGACGAAAAGGTGGTTCGGTGTCAGTACCGCCCAAAGGGTAACGGCAGCGCTGACAACCAGCAGCGCCGTGATGATAAAGTTCATATCAATTTTCATTTACCCCTCCTCTTAGTTAACCAAAACGCGTTTTGCCGCGTTATCTTTGTTGATCATCTGGATCGACTTCTCGTTCTCGATTTTGTAGAACTTGTCCGCGTTGGCCTGCTGTGCGCCCAGTGCCATCATCGTAAGATAGACCAGGATGCCCAGGAGCAGGACCGTTGCGATGAGCATACCGGTGACGCCGTCAAGCGCGAAAACACCTCTATTTGTATTCTCCATTTCTCGCTCCTTATTTGCTCAGGCTGGTAACGTATGCACCCAGCGCTTCTTTCTGAATGTCGGTCAGGTTGGCAAAGGCCGGCATTGCACCGATCGCACCCTTCTTACCGTGGTTCAGAACATTGACAACCAGTTCCGGTGTAAATGCTGCAACGCTCGGCGCAACGTAAGGCTGACCCATACCGTCCGCACCGTGGCATGCCGCACATGCACCGGCAAAGATATCAGCGCCAGCGCCTTTCATGCCGTTAGCAACGTATTTGGAAACCGTGTCGATCTCCGCATCCGTGATCAGCGCACCCGTGTTCGCATTGAACAGGCCGTTGCGATCCGGCATCGGCATTTCCGTACCGAGCAGTTGGTTGTTAGAACCGTTCTCGATAACGTATTTGACCGTAGTGACTTCAAGACGCTGGTTCAGGTTCGCCGCTTTGCCGTCGATACCGTCTGCCGCGAGACCGTGACACGGAGCACACTGAACGATAAAGACCGAGTTCCCCATCTCAACTTTTGTATCAGCGTCCATGTCAGCGTATTTCGCGTTGAATTCCGCGTCATGCGTTGCCACTTCTTCATTGTATTCACCAATCTGTGAATAGGCGTTGACCGGGTAGCCGGCAACAAAGTACCAGACCGCCCAGATGACCAGGCCGGCGAAGATGATCGCCCAGCCGAACGGCAGTTCGTTCTTGTACTCGCCGATGCCGTCCCAGTTCTCTTCTGCCAGTTCACCAGAAGCGGTGTCCATCTGCATTTGGCGAATGTACTTGGTAACCACAACAACCGCGATGATCGCCGTTGCTGCCGCACCCAGAAGCGCCAGTGCACCCATATAGTCCTTGCCGCCGAGAATGCCCCCGGCCATCTGCCATGTGATTCCCAGCAGGATCACAATGAACAGGGCACCTAAAATATACAGCTTATTCATTTATGCCTCCTCTTTTTTCGTCTCTTCGTTTTCCGAGACGCTTTCTACCGGATTATCGGTAATATCGTCATTGAGCGCCATATCACCATACTTCTCGTAGTTGCGACGCCCTTTCTTTTCGCTGCTATAGAGGTGGTAGATGTAGCTATATAGCACCACCACCAGGAACACCGTAAAGAAGAAGTAGGCATACGCCGAAAAGGTGTTGACATCCACGCGCTACGTCCTTACTTCAGGCTGTTCAGATATGCAATCAGCGCAACAATTTCAGGAACCTGGCCGTTGGCGACCATATCTTTGACATCCTGATCTTTCATGTCTGCTGCAATCATCTTAGCCTCGGCAAGCGCATCGGCTTTCGCACCGTCAAGTGAACCGGCCAGTTTGACCGTTGCCGTACCGCCGTCTGTCATCGGGATCGGCTTGTTATAAGGTACGTTGAACACCTTGTTGACCGTGACCTGCTCCGCATAAGCGGTGTCGATATCCGCCAGGTTTTTGAACATCCAGCGGTACGCCGGCATGATGGAACCCGGAACGATCGCTGCAGGATCTTTCATATGGTTTTCGTGCCAGTCAGTCGTACGGTAGTTACCGACACGCATCAGGTCCGGACCGGTACGTTTGGAACCCCAGAGGAACGGACGGTCATACGCATACTCACCGCTGAGGGAGTAGTGACCGTAGCGGTCTGTCTCGGATTTAAACGGACGAATCAGCTGAGAGTGACATGCATTACAGCTGTTCTTGATATAAACATGGCGGCCTGCCAATTCCAACGTCGAGTACGGTTTCGTACCGATCGTCGGCTGGGAAGCCTCCGCAAAGTTCGGCAGATTCTCAATGAGACCTGCAAACGCAATTGTGACAAAAACGGCTACCGCAAAAAAGAACGGATGCTTTTCTAACCAGTGAAACATATTTCCCTCCTTCTTTCTTACGCTGCCATCGGCGAAGCGCTTTGCAGTTCGCTCTCTTCAACACGGCGGCCGGCAGTCGCAGTTTTGTACATATTCCATGCCCACATGAACATACCGAGGAAGTAGAGTGTACCACCTACAGCACGGATCGTGTAGTACGGGTGCAGGACTGTAACGGTATCGATGAAAGAGTAAGCGAGGTTACCGAACTCATCGTGTGCACGCCACATCATACCCTGCGTAATACCCGCAATCCACATAGAAGTAAAGTACAGGACAACACCCAGTGTCTGGATCCAGAACTGCGTGTTCATCAGAGACTTGGAGTAGATCTCGCGCTTATAAACACGCGGTGCCATGTGCAGGAGTGCTGCAATGATCATGAAGGAGACCCAACCAAGAACACCGTCGTGTACGTGACCGACAATCCAGTCAGTAAAGTGCGCCAGTGCGTTAACAGATTTGATCGCCTGGATCGGACCTTCGAGCGTAGAGAACATGTAGAACGTAGACGCAAGAACCATGAACTTAATCAGCGGGTTGGTCGCAACCTGGTTCCACTCACCTTTCATAGTAAGCAGCATGTTGATCGCAGAACCCCAAGACGGCAGAATCAGGACGACAGAGAAGACAGAACCCATTGTCTGCATCCAGTCAGGTACCGTAGAGAAGAGCAGGTGGTGACCGCCGGCCCAGAGGTAAACGAACATCAGACCCCAGAATGCGAGCAGGGAGAGCTTATAGGAATAAACCGCCTGGCCGGACTCTTTCGGGAGGAAGTAGTAGATCATTGCAACGATAGGAACCGTGAACCCGAAGGCAACGGCGTTGTGACCGTACCACCACTGAACAAGAGCGTCATTCGTACCAGCATACATGGAAACAGAGTGGTACCATGCACCCGCACCGGAGACCAGCGCCGTCGGAACTTCCATATTGTTGAAGAGGTAAAGCATAGCGATACCGAGGAAAGTTGCGATGTAGTACCAGACAGAGATATAAAGTGATTTCTCACGGCGGATACCGATGAGACCGAAGATCTGAATACCGAACAGAACCCAGATAACAACGATCAGAATGTCGATCGGCCATTCAAACTCTGCATACTCTTTTGACGTCGTGATTCCCAAAAGCAGTGAACCGACGATCGCAACGACCGCGAGAAGATAGAGGGCGAACTGAAGTTTTGCTGTTACCATCAAGAACTTCGATTCTGCCATAGACACCTTCAGTACACGCTGGCCGACGTAGAACCACGTCGCCATGATACCGCTAACCGTAAACCCGAAAATGACTGCATCTGTATGCAGCGGGCGCAGACGGCTGAAGTTCGTAAACTCAGCCAGCCCTTCCCCGGCAATCAGGTTCACACTCGGAAATGCCAGTTCCCATGCCAAGATGACACCGATCAGCATTCCGACAATACCCAATACAATTGTCATAAACATCCACAATTTGGCAATTGTATAGTCGTACTCCAATGGACGATTTTCCATTACAAGCCTCCTTAGATTTCAAAGCGTAAAAGGTCCCGGACGGGCACCTGCAAAACCAAAAGCACGCTTACGGCTTTGCAGATGCTCCCTTTCCGAGACTATTTGACCCCATCATATTAACAGCGGAAATATTTAATGAATCTTAAATTTTTTAAAATGTGAGAGATATTGATAGTTTAACTAAATTTTTAAGTTTAATTTCATCTTCATGGGTAAAATCGTATCAGCTTATAGTTTTGATTATCATTTCAAGGCGCTGAGGAGGGGTGTCGCCCCGCGAAATCCCGTTATGCAGACCATTATCCGGTGCATTGTACCACGTCTCGAACTGCAGGTATGCTTTCATCAGTGTCCAGCCGCCGAACGCGATGACCGTCACGGCGGCGAGCTGGATCATGACGCTACGGAATTTCGTCTGGGAGAAGAAGCCGACGACGTAGGCGAAGGAGAAGAGCGTCGGGATCGTAAAGAGCCCGAAGATCGCCATCACCGCCGCGCCGTAGAGTGCCGACTGCGTCGTTGTCGCCGTCACGAGCATCGTGTAGACCAGGCCGCAGGGGAAGAGGCCGTTCAGAATCCCCAGAATATAGAAACTCATTGGCATGGCCGACGTCAGCTGCGCCGTAAAGACCCGCTTGAACCAGCTGTAGTTCGTAATCGGCACTTCGATGGAGGTCAGAAATTTAAGCTTTCCGGCAAAAGAGAGTCCCATCAGGATCATCATTACCCCCGCCACAGCATACATGATGGAGCGCGTCAGGGGGCTGACGTCCCAGAACGATCCGAAATACCCGAACAGCGCACCGAAGAGCGTATAGGTCGTAATACGCCCGATATTATAGAGGAAGTGGTAAAAAGCGCTCTGGGTCTTGGAGAAGCGGGGTTTGATCTTTGCGGTTGTGTAGGTAACGATAAAGCCGCCGCACATGCCGATGCAGTGGCCGATAGAGCCCAGCAGGGCGAAGGTGATAATAGCCGTCCACTCGATTGATGTCACTGTCACTCCATACGGCAAAGGAGCAAAGCCCTTTTGCTCACGCTTGGTTTTGTCTGTCCTCGCTACGCTGCGGAATTTCGCTCCGCTACATGCTTCGGCAGCAGGCGACCGGAAGAAGTACCTCTATGGTGCCCGCGCACCCCCTAAAGAAACATCGCTACGCGAGCGGTTCCCTTGTTTTGGTGCTTTTTGCCTTGTTCAAATCCTGTTGTATCTGAGTATAACCCAGATGCGTTACCGGAATATTAAATCAGCGCTGCATCAGCGCGAGGAATTCGCCGAAGACGTATTCGCTGTCTTTCGGTCCCGGGCTCGCTTCGGGGTGGTGCTGCACCGAAAAGATCGGAGCGTCGTTGTAGCGCAGCCCCTCGATCGTGCTGTCAAAGAGGTTCGTATGCGTCACCGAAGCGATCTCGGTGATGTTTTCGGGCACGTTATAGTTATGGTTCTGCGCCGTGATCTCGACCATGCCCGTTTTGACGTTTTTCACCGGGTGGTTGCCGCCGTGGTGGCCGAACCGGAGCTTGAAGGTGTCATAACCGTGGGAGATGGAGAGCAGCTGATGCCCGAGGCAGATCCCGAACATCGGCACTTTGTGCGCGATCAGCTGCTTGATCGTCTCCTGCTCCTTTTTCAATACCAGCGGATCCCCCGGCCCGTTGGAGAGGAAAACGCCGTCGATCTCTTTGGCCTCGTAGCGCGCGATCAGCGTCTCGGCAGAGGTTGCATTGGGCACGACTTCGACGGCCATCCCCGCCTGGGTCAGTTCATTGAGGATGTTGCGCTTGACGCCGAAGTCCATCGCGACGATGCGCGCCTGTGTTTCGGGGGCGTCGTTGTAGCGGAAATTAACCGCGTCATAGGTGCCGTTCGTATGCTTGTAGGCCTCTTTGGTGCTGACCTGCTCGATGTAGTTCACCTCTTCGATGCGCGGGGAGTTCTCCAGCACCTTCTTGAGTTCGGCCTTGTCGCTGATCTCGGTGGAGGCGACCATCATCATCGCCCCTTCGGTACGCAGCATCTTCGTGAGGTAGCGGGTGTCGATATCGCAGATGCCCATGACGCCGTGGCGCTTCAACAGCGCATCGAGTGACTCCTCGGCGCGGAAGTTGGAGTAGCGCGGCTGGTACTGGCGTACGATGATCCCTTTTGCATGGGCTGCCGTGCTCTCCATATCTTCGGCATTCGCACCGACGTTGCCGATCTCGGGCATCGTGAAGGTGACGAACTGTCCGGCGTAGGAGGGGTCCGTCGCGATCTCCTGGTAGCCGCTCATCGACGTATTGAAGACGATTTCGCCGACCGCCGTCGTCTCGGCGCCGAAGCTCATTGCTTCGAAATAGGTGCCGTTCTCAAGATAGATCCATGCTGTTTTCATACAAGCCCCCTCCGGGTCAGCTCTTCGCGGTAGAGTTTTTCAAACCGCAGTTCATACTCATCCGTGCCCGGGATGAGCTGTTTCTGGAACGACTTCATCTTCTCGTTCACCGCGCGCTCGATCTCGTCGTTGTCCGCGATAAAGGAAGTGATCGCGTCATAGATGATGTTCTTGAGCCGGTTTTCGCTGACGTCGTAGTTCATCAGGTCTTCTTCGTAGATCGCATCGAGGATCTTGTGTGCCAGGTCCGAAAAGCGGTCTTCATAGGAGAGGATGACCCCGTATTCGGGTGCAAGCTTCTTCTTGATCATAAAGAAGAGCTGGCGGTCATCCGCCTGGTAAAAGTCGATCTCGTCCTCGTTGTCGTTGACGATCTCCTTGACGCGCGCTTCGAGGGCTGCTTCCTGCTTTACGCTCTCTTCAAGTATCTTTTTCGCTTCGGCGACAATAGGGTCCATCCCCTGCGTCATCGTCACCAGTCCGCTGCGTGCCAGCTCGACGGCGACGCGGTTGGCGAGATGCGGTATCTGCGCGAGTGTCACTTTCATAGCCCATACCCTTGCGGGCGCCCCGTTTCACAGGAACGTGCACCCAGATTTTTTCGCTATTTTAGCGGGTATTCGATTACAATGAGGTTAGAACGCGCGACGTTCCCGTTACGCCGCATTAACGCGACTGCACTATGATGTCCTTTGGGTGCACAGCACCCTGCATGCATAAAGGAGAGTCCATGATTTACAGTCACAAAAACGATGACACCGAACGCAACCTTACGCCCGCCGAACAGGCCAAGCTCAAACGCCTCTGTCGAGCAGCATCGACTGCCTGGATGGTTGACGGCGACTGCAGACGCCGCTAGGGTTACGCCCTCTTCTGCCTTTTGGGCAACCGGATGACGAACTCCGCGCCGCCGTCCCTGTTTTCGACCGCAATCTGCCCTTTGAGGTTTTTCTCCGTAATGATTTTCGACATATAGAGCCCTATCCCCGTCCCCTGCGACTCGAACTTGGTCGTAAAATAGGGGTCGAAGATCTTCTCCATGATCTCCTCCGGCACGCCGCCGCCGTTGTCCGCGATAAAGAGCAGGACATCCCCGTTCCTCTCTTCTCCCGTGATCCTGATCTTTTTCGCTTCGGGCCCGTGCTGCAGGAGCACGTCTTTGGCGTTGCTGACAAGGTTGAGGATCACCTGCTTGAGTTCGTTGGGGTAGAGTTCCGCTTCGATCCGCTCCGGCACATTAACCTCCACGTCGATCTTCTTCTGTTCCAACGCGGGGATCACCAGCCCGAGCACCTCATCGACCAGGGGTCGCAGCCGGACCGTTTCGAGCTGTTTGTCTTTTTTGAAAAAGTTGCGGAAGTCGTCGATGGTCTGGGACATGTAGTCCACCTGGCGGTGCACGATATCGATCAGCCTGTCGACCTCCTCGTCGTCGACCTTTCCCAGCTGACGTTTGAGGTCGAGGTTGGCAATGCCTATTCCCATGACATTGAGCGGCTGACGCCACTGGTGGGCGATGGATTCGATCATCTCCCCTATGGTCGCCATTTTCGCCTGCTGTATCATCAACCGCTCTTTGTCCCGGTTTTCGCCCACCGCCTCTTCGACCCGCTCATTCAGCGTGGCATTGAGCTCCGTCAGTTCACGGGTACGGCGTCTTACAAGTTCATCGAGACGGATGTACTTGTAGCCGAACAGCAGCGCGATCACGGCCAGGACCCCCAGTATCTTCCACAGCAGGGCGTAATCAAACTGGTGTTTGTAGACCGTCGGTACCCACTGGCGGTAAATCGCCTCGCGCTCCTCGTCCCCGATACTGTCAATGGCGCGCTGCATCAGCGCCTGCAGTTCGGGCCAGTCGCTGCGGATACCCATCGCGATCTCGTAGTCGTAGGGCGTCTGTCCGACGATACGCAGGTTGTTCAACCCCTCCTTCGCGATCACGTAGCTGGCGACGGCCAGCGCATCCACCGCGACATCGGCCCGTCCGAAGGCGACCATCCGCAGTGCGTCGGGAAGATTTTTCGTCTGGATCCGCTGGATCTGTGGGAAATCGCGCTTTAAAAAGATATCGGCTGCATCATCCTTCACCACGGCAACGCGCTTACCCTTCAGTACCGTCAGATCCCCGACATACTGGAACGATTCGCCGCCGATGATCACCATCGGCAGGGTCAGGTAGGGGCGGGTAAAGTTCATATAGGCGTGCCGCTCCGGCACGGCCATGATGGCGGCGGCGACATCCAGCTCCCGCGCATTCAGCGCCTCGTCGACCTCCTGCCAGCTTTTTTTCGGCGCCGCTTCGATGCGCACCCCCAGTTTTTCCGCGACACGCCGCATAAACCCGTAAGAGACCCCGCCGTACACCCCCTTTCGCGACATGAACTCGATCGGCGGCCACACCGGGTCCACGCCGACGCGGAGGATGGGATGCTGCCCGAGCCACGCCTGTTCCTCTGCCGTAAGCCGCAGCCGCTCCGGGTGATAGACGAAGGCGCCGATATCCCGGCTGCCCTTAATGTACCCCAGCAGCATATACGCCTGATAGATCGCTTTGAGGCGCTCGATGCTCAGATCCCCCAGCGGCGTATCGTCTTTCAGGGCGTACGTCTTGAGGGCTTCCCCTTCGAAACGCAGCGCATCAAGGCTTTTATGCTGAATGTTGTATTTCTCGAAAAGCATCTCCCCCGTCTCATCGATATGGGCGAAGGCGTAGCGCCACCCTTTCAAACTCGCCTCATAAAAGCGTTTGACGCGTTCGGGATACTGCTTCAGTTCCGCCTGGGAGGTGAAAAGAATGTCGTTGTAAAAATCAAATCCCGAAACTTTCGGATCGATCGCGAAGGTCTTGATACCGCGCTGCGCAAGGACATAGGGCTCATTGGAGGAGTACGCCGCCATCGCATCCGTTTCATTCTGCTCGAGCGACAACGGGTCAAAGGTATGGTCAATGAGCACGAGGTCCTCTTCCTTCATGCCTGCATTGCGAAGCATCGCCTGGACCGATGCCGCCGTCTGGACATCGCTGGTCATCATTACCCGCTTGCCGCGCAGGTCCTTGATCGTACGGATGCCCGAATCCTCCCGCACCAGAAGCATCATCGGCGAACTTTGGAAAATGGCCGCCATCGCTACAAGCGGTGCACCGCTCTCATACTTGACCAGGAGCGATGTCCTTCCCGTCCCATACTGCGCCCGGCCGCTCAGCACCTCCTGCTCCACATCCGTTTCCGGTTTCATGACGCGGATCTCGACGTCGAGGCCGGCGTCGGCATAAAACCCTTTTTCCTTGGCAACATAGTATCCGGCAAACTGGAACTGGGGCAGCCACTGCAGCTGCAGCACGACGTGCTCATTGCGCGCTTCATGCGCCCGCAGCGACAGCGACAAGAACAGGAACACCAGCAAAACCGCACGAAGGCGCATGCATTACCTTTTTTTCAACAATTTTAACAGGTCAATGTTTAGAATAGTGTATGGCTATTTGTGATTTTGTTTCAAAAAGCGTCTTTTAGGTGAAAAAGCTGGCCGTCATATCTCATCCGCTTTTATGCTCCTCTGCGATAAAATAAGCAGAAAAAAAGCAGATCATGTCCGTAAAAAACGCTATTTTAGAGACCATCAAACGGCGGCCGCTTATCATTGACGGCGCCATGGGTACGCAACTGCAACAGCGCCATGACCAGATCCCCGAAGCGGCGTGGGAAGGCAACGAGGGGTGCAACGAACTTCTCAACGTCACCGCCCCCGAGATCATGCGCGACATCTTCCACGCCTACCTGAACGCCGGTGCCGACATGATCACCACCAACACCTTCGGCGCTTTCTCCTGGGTCCTGGACGAGTACGGCATCGGGCACCGCGCCTATGAACTCTCCAAGGCCGGGGCGCAGCGCGTTAAAGAGGTGTGCGACACCTTTAGCACCCCCGAACACCCACGCTATGTGCTGGGTTCCATCGGTCCGGGCACGAAACTCCCCTCGCTGGGACACATCCACTACGACGAGATGCTTGCAGGCTACACCGAGTGCGCCCAGGGGCTTATTGACGGCGGCTGCGACGTGTTCCTGCTCGAGACCTGCCAGGATCCGCTGCAGATCAAGGCGGCCCTGCACGCCTGCGAGGCGGCCAACGCGTCGCGCGGCACCGACCTCCCCGTCATGGTCTCGGGGACCATCGAACTGGCCGGTACCATGCTTATCGGCACCGACGCCCAGACCCTCGCCGTCATTATGGAACCCTTTGACATCCTCTCTTTGGGCTTCAACTGCGGCACCGGCCCGGAACAGTACACCAAACACGTCAAAGCGCTAAGCGACGTCTGGGGCAAACCCATCTCCATCCATGCCAATGCCGGCCTTCCGCAGAACCGCGGCGGCTACACCTACTACCCGATGGGGCCCGACGAGTTCGCCGATCGCCAGGAGAGCTTCCTCGCTTATGACGGGGTTAGTTTCCTCGGCGGCTGCTGCGGGACGACGCCGCAGCATATCAAAGCGCTCTGTGAGCGGGTGCACGCCACTGCGCCCAAGGCGCCCTCCGGTTCCCAGCCGACCTCGCTCGCCTCGCTCTTCAACGCCGTTCCGCTGATGCAGGAGCCCGCGCCGCTGCTGGTGGGCGAACGCTCCAACGCCACCGGTTCCAAAGCGTTCCGGGAACTCCTCCTCGATGAGGACTATGAAGGTACGCTGAGCGTCGGACAGCAGCAGGTGCGCGCCGGGGCCCACGTCCTCGACGTCTCCGTCGGTTTCGCCGGCCGCGACGAAACAAAGGACATGAACAAGGTGATGGGCCTCTACGCCCAGAAGATCCCGTTGCCGCTGATGCCCGACTCCACCCAGACCCCGGCACTCGAAGAAGCGCTCAAACTGATCGGGGGCAAGCCGATCATCAACTCCGTCAACCTCGAAGACGGGATCGAGAAGTTCGATACCGTCTGTTCGCTGGCGAAAAAGTACGGGGCCGCCCTCGTCTGTCTGACGATCGACGAAGAGGGGATGGCCAAAACGGTCGCGCGCAAACTCGAGGTCGCCGAGCGTATCTACTCCCTTGCGACGGAGAAGCACGGTCTCAACCCAGAAGACCTCGTCTTCGACGTCCTGACCTTCACCGTGGGCAGCGGGGACGAGGAGTACCGCGATGCGGCCGTCCAGACGATCGAGGCGATCCGCGAACTCCGCACCCGCCACCCGGAGGTCGGGGCGATCCTGGGGCTTTCGAACATCTCCTTCGGCCTGGACAAAGATGCCCGCCCCTACCTCAACTCCGTTTTCCTGCACCACTGTATCGAAGCGGGGCTCACCTCCGTCATCATCAACGTCAAGCACATCATCCCGATGGCGAAGATCAGTGACGAGGACCTCGAAGCGTGCGAGAACCTCCTCTTCGACAAGAAGCCGGAGGGACAGGCGCTGTTCGATTTCATCGACCATTTCGGCAACAGAGAAGCCGTCGACAGTGCGGCGGAGGATGAAGCTTACAACGCACTCGGTACCGAAGAGAAGATTGCGAAGCTCCTGCTCGACGGTGACAAGGAGCGGATGATCCCCCTTGTCGAAGCGGCAAGGAGCGAGATCGCCCCGGAAAAGATCGTCAATGAGATTCTCATTGACGCCATGAAGGTCGTCGGCGAGCTTTTCGGTTCGGGACAGATGCAGCTCCCCTTCGTGCTGCAGAGCGCCGAGACGATGAAAACCGCCGTTGACCACCTCAACCCCTACCTGCCCAAAGTCGACAAGGCCGTCGATACGACCCTGGTGCTGGGGACCGTCAAAGGGGACGTACACGACGTCGGCAAGAACCTCGTCGACATCATCCTCACCAACAACGGCTACAAGGTGATCAACCTCGGAATCAAGGTCGAACTGGACAACTTCATCAAGACCCTGCAAGAGAGCAGTGCCAGCGCCATCGGCATGAGCGGCCTGCTCGTCAAATCGACCCAGGTGATGAAAGAGAACCTCGAGGCGCTGAAAGCGGCGGGGATCACCGTCCCCATCCTGCTGGGCGGTGCGGCGCTCACACGCAGTTTTATCGAAGATTTCTGCCGCCCCAGCTACGACGGCCCGATCTTCTACTGCAAGGATGCCTTTGACGGTGTCACGGCGATGAGCCGCATCGAAGCGGGCAACCTGGACACCAACCTCCACCCGAATGCCCCGGAAATCGTCGAGGATGCCGAGAAGAAAGAGGTCGTCATCCCGCCGTTTAAGGAGCTGAAAATGCCCTCGCGGGACGTCCGCGTACCGACACCGCCCTTCTGGGGGCGGCGTGAGCTGAAGCTGACCGAGGCGCAGAAGGCGATGGCGTTCGAGTGGATCAACCACAAGATCCTCTTCAAACAGCGCTGGGGATACAATTCAAAGGGCATGAAGAAAGATGCCTACGAGAAACAGCTCGACGAGCTTGTCTGGCCGGCATACGAAAAGCTCAAGGCGCTCTTCCTGGACGAAGGCCTCTTTGAGCCGACCATCCTCTATGGCTACTGGCCGGCCCGTTCCGACGACAACACCCTGCTCGTCTTCCCGGAAACGGAGGGGTGGCACCGCGATGCTGACGCCAGTCGCGAACCCCTGGAGCAGATCATCGGTGATGCCGAATGCGCCTTTACCTTTCCGCGCCAGCGCAAACAGCCGCACCGCGCACTCAGCGACTTCTTCCGCCACGACCGCCATGACGTCGTCGCGCTCACCTGCGTCAGTGCCGGCAGCCGTCTGAGTACCTATGAAAAAGAGCTCTATGATGCGGGGAAATACAATGAATACTACCAGGTACACGGCCTGGGAGTGGAACTGGCCGAGGCCCTTGCCGAGATCGCCCACAAGCAGATCCGGCTCGATCTCAACATTGCCGACGATGAAGGACCGACCCTCGCCGATGTCCGCATGAACCGCTACCAGGGAGCGCGCTACAGCTTCGGCTACCCCGCCTGCCCGGACCTGGAGCTCAACCGCCCGCTCTTCGACCTGCTGAAGCCGGAGGAGTTCAGAATTGAACTGAGCGAGACTTTCCAGATCCACCCGGAACAGTCGACGTCCGCCATCGTCGTTCATCACAAAGAAGCGACGTACTATAACGTGTAGGGTGGCTGTGCGGCTTCTGTAACTTTCGACGCCTGTTACTTCAGGGTCAGAGTGTACCCGTATTTGGACGGTTCGATGCTATAGTCGGCACGCTTCTCCAACTCGATAACGATACGGTAATAGCCCGGATGCATGCCCATTCGGATCTCTTTGAATGGCGCGACATTTACCTCGCGCTTGCGTGTCGGGAAGTCGGCATTCGCCTCAAAATCGAGAATAATGCGCATCGGCTTACGGATGACAAAGTGCTTTGCGAGCTTGTCACGGCTTTCAATACGCACGTTTCCTTCCGAAAAGAGAAAGCGGGCCTGCTGAAAATTCACGGTCTGTGTCGCCAGGGAATGCGTTTCTTTCACAGGCGCTTCTTTAACCACTGTCTCTTTGACCGGTGTTTCTTTTATTTTCGACGGGAGCGGTTCCGGCGATGAAGGTGACGGCAAAAAGGGGTTATCCCTTGCAGTCAGCAGGGTTGCAGCCGTTATTGTTAACAAGATCAGGAAAAATTTCACGCATTTACTCCGATGGTTCAAGCTCTTTGAGTTCGAAATACTCTTTTTGCAGTGTGGCATTTTCTTGCTTCAATCTTGCAATTTCACTGGTCAGATGCCCTTCATAGTTCTCCAGCTGGAGCAGGACTTCAAGCGAGGCGTTGCCGAAAAGAAGGTTGCTGAGGTAAAATGCGCCGATGACGACCCCCGCCAGCGCAAGCAGAAAATGTCTGGTCTTGAATCCGAGATACTGTTCTATGATGTCGGGTGCGGATGACGCAACATCGTTTTCTTCGGGGGATGTGTCAGCGGACTTCATAGGCAGGCAGTGCCGCAGGAGCGCGGCGCAGGATTAGCTGAAGAGTACGGCGCCGAGATATTCGCCGTAGACGATCTCGTTCTCGATCTCAAGCAGGCGGTTGTACTTGGCCGTACGCTCGCCGCGGGCCGTGGAACCGGTTTTGATCTCGCCGCAGTTGAGCGCGACCGCGAAATCGGCGATGAAAGCGTCTTCGCTCTCGCCGGAACGGTGGCTCATAACGCATTTGTAGCCGTTGCGCTGTGCCAGTCTTACGGTCAGCATCGTCTCGGAGACGGAACCGATCTGGTTCGGCTTGATCAGGATCGCGTTACCGACGTCCTTCTCGATCCCCTGGGCGAGGATGTTCGCATTGGTGACGAAGAGGTCGTCACCGACGAGCTGGACCTTGTCGCCGAGTTTTTCTGTCAGGACTTTCCAGCCCTCCCAGTCATCTTCGCTCAGGCCGTCCTCGATGGAGACGATCGGGTATTTGCTGCAGAGGTCCTCGTAGTAGGCGACCAGCTCTTCGGAGGTGACGGTGCGGTTCTCGGATTCGAGACGGTAACCGCCTTCGACAACCAGCTCGGAGCTTGCAACGTCCAGGGCAATCGCGATCTCTTCGCCCGCTTTGTAGCCCGCTTTCTCGATCGCCTGCATAATCACCTGGATCGGTTCCTCGTTCGAAGAGAGGTCAGGAGCGAACCCGCCCTCGTCGCCGAGCGCCGTATTGTGGTTGGCGTCTTTGAGGATCTTTTTGAGGTTGTGATACACCTCGGCCGACGCGCGCAGCGCCTCGGCAAAATCTTCGAAACCGACCGGCATGATCATATACTCCTGGAAGTCCACGGAGTTGTCGGCGTGGGAACCGCCGTTGATGATGTTGAGCATCGGGACCGGCATCACCATCGCGTTGGCACCGCCGAGGTAGCGGTACAGCGGCATGCCGAGGCTGTCCGCCGCGGCGCGTGCAATCGCCATGGAGACGCCCAGAACCGCGTTCGCACCGAGATTGGAGTAGTTCTCTGTCCCGTCAAGCGCTTTCATTTCGGCATCGATCATCGCCTGGTTGAAAGGGCTCAGTCCGATAATGGCATCGGCAATCTGGGTGTTGACGTTCTCAACCGCAGTCAGTACCCCTTTGCCCATGTAGCGGTCGCCGCCGTCGCGCAGTTCCAGCGCTTCGCGTTTCCCCGTACTGGCACCGCTGGGGACGATCGCGCTTGCTACCGTGCCGTCGCTCAGCTCTACTGTTGCTTTGACTGTCGGATTCCCGCGTGAATCCATCACCTCCATTGCCGTCACATTATCGATATAAATCATTCATCAACCTCATTCATTTCTGTTTCATCCATCTGCATGATATTGCTCATGCCCATGGCATTACGTATCTTGTTCTCGATTTCAACAGCGAGCGCCGGTTCATCTTTAAACTTTTGCTTGACGTTTTCACGCCCCTGACCCAGTTTGACATCTTCGTAGCTGAACCACGCTCCGCTCTTATCAATTATATCAAGTTTTACCCCATAATCCACCAATTCCCCCTCTTTGGAGATCCCCTCTCCGAACATGATGTCGAACTCCGCCTGGCGGAACGGCGGGGCCACTTTGTTCTTGATGACCTTTGCCTTGACCCGGTTCCCGATCTGGCTTTCGCCCTGCTTCAGGGTCGCGATTTTCCGCACGTCGATCCGCACGGAGGCATAGAATTTCAAGGCGTTCCCACCGGTCGTCGTTTCCGGCGAACCGTACCCCATCGTTCCGATCTTCATCCGGATCTGGTTGATGAAGATGATCGTCGTGTTCATCTTGTGCAGTACCCCGGTGATCTTCCGCAGGGCCTTGGACATCAGGCGCGCCTGGACGCCGACCTGCTGGTCGTTCATCTCCCCTTCGATTTCCACCTTCGGCGTGAGTGCGGCGACAGAGTCGACGACGATCAGATCAACCGCTCCCGAGCGGGCCAGCGTCTCGACGATGTCGAGGGCCTGCTCACCATAGTCGGGCTGGGAAACAAGCAGGTTCTCCACGTCGACGCCGAGGTTTTTGGCATACCCGATATCCAGGGCGTGTTCGGCATCGATGAAGGCGCACACACCCCCTTTTTTCTGGGCCTCTGACGTGATCTGCAGCGCCAGGGTCGTTTTCCCCGAACTCTCCGGTCCGTAGATCTCGATGACGCGCCCTTCCGGCACCCCGTTGATCCCGAGAGCCAGGTCCAGACCGATGGAACCGGTGCTGATGGAACTGATCGGCTCGATCTCCTTGTCTCCCAGACGCATCAGCGTCCCCTTGCCGAATGCCTTGTCAATCTGCTTCAGCGCCAGTTCGAGTGATTTTTGCTTGTTTGCGTCCATGTGCATAGAGCCTTTTGGTGGTTTTGGAACATTTTATTGCAAAATGAAATTTGTCAAAAATAATATGTCATAGAGTCATATTTTCATGACCGATTCGTTCCGGCATTTTAGCGCGCATTGGCTAAAATGGGCGTAATAAAACACGAGGGTCTTTGATGAAAAAAATGCTGATTGCCCACTCTCCCGATGCCGACGACATCTTTATGTACTATGCCGTCAAATTCGGATGGGTCACCCAGCCCGACGTTGCCTTTGACAATATCCCTCTCGATATCGAAACCCTCAATGTCGAAGCGCTGGCCGGGACCTACGATATCACCGCCATCAGCTTCGCCCTCTACCCGCATATCCGCGACGAATACGCCCTGCTGCGCACCGCCGTCAGCTTCGGCGAGGGATACGGTCCCAAACTGATCAAGCGCAAGGGCGAGAAACTCAAGCGCCGCTTCAAGGTCGCGCTCAGCGGCCGCTATACGACCAACGCGATGCTCTTCCGCATCGCCTACCCCGACGCACGCATCGTCTACATGAACTTCCTCGAGATCGAGGATGCCGTCAAGAACGGCACCGTCGACGCCGGCGTGCTGATCCACGAAAGCATCCTCACCTTCGACGACACGCTCGAGGTCGAACGCGAACTGTGGGACGTCTGGCAGGCACTGGCCGGTCCCGATCTTCCCCTGCCGCTGGGAGGCATGGCGATCAGGCGCTCCCTGCCGCTGACCGCGGCCATCGCCTATGAACAAACGCTCACCGACGCCGTCCGCGTCGCCCGCGAACGCAAGGCGGAGCTGTGCGAACTGCTGCTGGAAAACAACCTTGTACGCATCGATGGCCCGACCCTGGACCGCTACCTGGAGCTCTATGCCAACGACGACTCCGTCGAGTTGAGCCCCTTGCAGTACGAAGCAATCGACAAGCTCTACGCACTCGGTTTCGAGCACGGCTTTTACGACGCACCCATCCGCGCCGAGGAGTATACGATCCCCCGCGAGTACCAGGGCTACCGCCACAGCTGATATGCCCTACAAAACGATCGACCTGGCCCGCCTCAGCTCCATCGGTATCGGACCCGTCGCCGAGGTCTACATGATTGACGGCGACGACTACCCGGAGGGCGCCTACCTCATCGGCGCCGCGAACAACGTCATTTTCGGCAGCGACCTCCCCCCGTTGATGAAACTCTCCAAAACCTACGATTTTATCCGCATCGAAGCGGGTGTTTTGCACATCGGGGCGGCGACCCCCGGCGGCAGAGTCGTCTCGTTTTGCAAAAAACACGATATCGGGGGCTTCGAGTTCCTCGCGCACCTTCCGGGTACCCTCGGCGGGATGCTGAAGATGAACGCGGGGCTGAAGGAGTACGAGATCTTCAACCGTCTCATTACCCTGCGTACGAAAAGCGGTTGGCATGCAAAAGCGGAGATTCCCCACGGCTACCGCACGACCGGAATTGACGAAGTCGTTTTCGAAGCGACTTTCGAGATCGCAGCGGGGTTCGACCCGTCCAAAATCGAGCTGTTCAAGCAGATGCGGGCCAACCAGCCCTCCGACCCCAGCGCCGGCAGCGCCTTTAAAAACCCTCCGGGTGACTACGCCGGTCGGCTGATCGAATCCGTCGGTCTCAAAGGGTATCGCATCGGGGACATGGCTTTCAGCACGATGCATGCGAATTTTCTGGTCAATCTGGGGAAAGGAACGTTTGAGGAAGCCGCGGCGCTGCTGGAACTCGCGCAGCATCGCGTGCAGGATGCCACAGGCATCCTGCTGAAGCGGGAAGTGATTATTATCGACCGCCGCTGGCTTTAGAAGCGCAGCATCAGGCCGCCGTAGACGCCGGTGTATTCACCCTTGTTGATATAATTGCCGATCGCGTACTGCACTTTGTGGATGCGGTAACCGATCTCCAGGCCCGGCTGGATGACCGGAAGGGACGTCAGCGTGTAGTCCGCCTTGATACGGAAATCGTACCCCTTGTTATCCTGGTAGTTCGTCACCTTGACCAGGGTCTCCAGACCGAGAGCGTCGAGCGGCTCCACCCGCGCGCGGGCGTAGGCGAGCGCCAGCGTCTCCGAATCATCGAAGCCTTTGCTGCCCGAGGTCACGTATTTGACGTCGAGCCCGATATCGACCGTGACGAAGAACGTGTCATCAAGGATGTTGTAATAGAGGATCCCGTCAAGCTCACTGACGTTGAACGAACTGCTCCCGTTGGGGTTGTGGGTCAGGTTCAGGTACTCCAGGCGGACGTTGGGGATGACCGGGACCGGGTGCTTGACATAGGCCCAGACGTAAAGATCGTTCTCCGTATCAATGCCGAGATCATCTTTCAGATCAAGGGAAGGGTTGCCGTTTTTCGGTTCAAAAGTACCGCTAGGTGCAGCGTTGAAAGCACCGATACCGGCCTCGGCACGCAAAAAATCCGCTGACGCGTTCAGGGAGAAAAGTGCTGCGGCCAGTGCCGCTGCCGTTTTCATTTTCATAGACATCATCTACTCCATTATTACAAAGTTATCAAAACAGAGTATATCAGAAAAAAATTTCGCTCGGGAGTCCAGGGAAAGGTGCCCCTTTACAGGGCACTAGAAACGTAAAAATGCACCGAAGAAGAGGCCACTGAAATCGATGTCGCCTTTTAGCTCTTTATCGTCATCGATCTTGATCTGCTGCATCCGGTAGCCGACCTCGATGCCGGGCTGTACCACCGGGACAAAGGTTAGGGTCAAGTCTGCCTTGATACGGGCGTCATATACATACGACTTTTCATAGGTGATGTAGCTGCCCAATCCTTCAATACCGAGCCCTGTGCCGGGGATGTCGACGCGTGCCCGCATATAGACGAGCGGTACAATAAGGGTACCGCTTCTGCTGTAGCCGCCGTAGGCAAGAAGTCCATCGATCGGAGCTACGTCATATGTGTAACCGGCCACTTTAACATCCAGCCCCAGATCCAGGGTCGCCCAGAACGTACTGTTCAGCAGGCTGTAGTAGAGGATCGTATCATACGCCTGCACCTCAAAACGGCTTGTGGTGGTGGCCATCACTCCGAGCGGGGGGATAAGGTCAACCGTCGTATCGCCGTCACTGCTCATGCTGCTGTACTCCAGCCGCAGGTTCGGAAAAACAGGAATCGGATGCCTGATATAGAGCCATGCATACCCCATCCCTGTCTCTGTCTCCCGACACGTGCTATCCCCCGTTCCGTTTGACGTAGCGTAAGCCACGGTCCCCTTCGGCGTCTGCAACCAAGCACCGCCGCCCGCTCCGACCTCCAGCGCTTGGGAGAATCCCTGCAGGGAAAAGAGCAACAATGAAATAGCAATTTTTAGCAGATTATCCATAGGGTACGACCTTTCATCAGGTGGGGATACTATAACACAAAAGGGTGA
Organism: Sulfurimonas sp. HSL3-1; assembly: GCF_039645995.1. Lineage (NCBI taxonomy): Bacteria > Pseudomonadati > Campylobacterota > Epsilonproteobacteria > Campylobacterales > Sulfurimonadaceae > Sulfurimonas > Sulfurimonas diazotrophicus. The sequence goes on along the minus strand of NZ_CP147920.1, from coordinate 160,258 downwards.
TGTCGGGGAGATTTGGGGGAAAGGAGAAGCCCTCCGCGAGGAGGGTGCGGCTTATTTTACTGCTGCGAGTGCAGCGTCGTAGTTCGGCTCTTCGGTGATTTCCGGAACGATCTCTTTGTAAGTGACCGTACCGTCAGCATCTACTGCAAAGATAGCACGGCAAGTAACGCCAGCCAGCGGGCCGTCAGCGATCAGAACACCGTAAGCGTTCGCGAAATCTTTGTTACGGAAATCCGAAGCGACTGTCAGGTTTTCGATACCTTCTGTAGAACAGAAGCGGCCGCCTGCGAACGGGAGGTCCATAGAAACGATTGTGAGATCAATGTCACCGAGCTCTGCTGCCTGCTTGTTGAAGTTACGGGTTTCCGTTGCACACACCGGTGTGTCGAGGGACGGGACAACAACGATCAGCTGTTTTTTGCCGGACGCGCCGCCGACAACCTTGTCTGCCAGACCGTTAGAGTTTACGACTGTAACTTCCGGTGCTTTATCACCAACGTTTACTTCGTTACCTGCGAGGTTAACTGTGTTACCTTTGAGCATTGTAGTTGCCATATTGAGGCTCCTGTTTTTTTTTGAGATGCAGGAGTTTTACATAATTCGGATAACTTTTGTCTTAATAGCCCCCAACCTGGGAACTCTTAAGTTGAGTTTAAAAATCAGATTTGGGTGCGCTATGGAGTTCGCCGATGGGGGTGAAGGATTTTTCCCCGTAGAGGTCGACGGCGATCCGCCCGATCATCGCCGCATTGTCCGAGCAGAACTGCAGCTGTGCCAGCAGCAGATCCGCGCCGTAGGGTGCCAGGAGCTCCTCGATACGCCCGCGCAGGTAGCGGTTGGCACTGGCGCCCCCGACGATGGCGAAACGTTCGGGCGGACGGGTTTTGAAATATTTTCGTAACTTTCGGAAAAGGTGCTCCGTGGCAATGTGCTCAAAGGAGGCGGCGATATCGGGGTAGTCCTCGCTGCTTCCCTCCTCGATGGCCAGGCGGACGGCGTTCTTGAGCCCCGAGTAGCTGAACGCCATCTCCCCCCGCTTCTGCAACGGGATGGGAAAGGGGTAACGCTCCCGGTCACCCTCCAGCGCCAGTTTCTCGATGACCGGCCCGCCGGGGTACCCCAGCCCCATCATCTTCGCGACCTTGTCGAAACTCTCCCCGAAGCTGTCGTCCATCGTCCGCATGACGGTCTCCATCCGATCCAGGCTCTCGACCTCGATCACCTGGGTATGCCCGCCGGAGACGAGCAGCACCGTCAGCGGGAACTGCGTCTCCTGCTCGATAAAAAGCGAATAGATATGCCCCTTGAGATGGTTGACGCCGATAAGCGGAATGTCCAGCGTCAGGCTGAGCGCCTTCGCCATCGTCACCCCTTCTACCAGGGTGACAGAGAGGCCCGGGGCATTCGTGACGGCAACGGCCTTGAGCTGCCCGAACCACCCTTTGCACTCCTCCAGGATCTTCGGCAGCGCCTCGGCATGCAGCCTTGAAGCCAGCTCCGGCACGACCCCGCCGTAAACGGCGTGCTCCAGCTCCTGGGAGATCTTTTTGTGGTAGACAAGCTTCTTCGTCGCTATCTCGGAGATCGCGATTGAGCTGTCGTCGCAGCTGCTTTCTATTGAGAGGATCAAAAAGTATCCTTTTTGCTCTTAATACGCTTCCAGAGCAAAGCCCCGCAAGCTACGCTAACGCTGAGTTCACTTCGGCAGTGTGCCCCCGCGCCTTGCGCTTTTACGCTGCGCGTTTTCTCAATGCATCCCATCACTTTATTTCCTGAAGCTGTTCCAAAATCCAAGGCCATTCGCCGTAACCGCTGTCGGCGTTGATATGCCCGGCATCTTCCAGGACCATCATCGGCACGTCCAGCGCCGCCCGAAGCGAGCGCGCCTCCTCCGGCGTCATATAGGGATCGGTTGTCGACGTCACCAGCTGCACGTTTTCGGCAAAAAGGTTTGCAGGCGGCGTGACGGGGAAAAAGCTCTTGATCGTCTCGATCTCGCAGTCAAGCCGCGGCGGTGCGACGAGGAAGAGATGCTCTACGGGCGCAATCGCTCCCTCCTCGCAAAGATGAAACCAGAGGGTGTTTGCCAGGGAGTGGCAAATGACGACGTCGGGTCTGAACGCCTCCAGCATCGCTTTCACCTGACGCATCCAGCGGTTTTTGGAGGGGAAATGGGGATGGTCAAGCAACGGGAAGCAGACGGTGCCGTAATCCCTGGCCAGCTCCCCGGCCAGCCAGCTCTGCCAGTGCGGGTAATCGCTGCCGCCCCAACCGTGCAGCAGAAGGACCTTCTTGCTCATGACATTGCCCCCACATAAGCACGCACCTCTTCGTCGATGGCAAAGACCTCCTCGACGCTCCCCGGAACCCGGTCAAAATGCTCAAAGGCATCGACGACCCGGCGGGAGATGTCGAGGAAACCGATCTTCCCGGCGATAAACTGCGCGATGGCTGCCTCGTTGGCGGCATTGACGACGGCCCCGCGCTGCGGTTCACGCAGCAGAGCTTCCTTGATCTGCCAGACCGGGTAACGCTCCTGCGTGATCTCGCGGAACTCCAGCCCGCCGACTTTCAGCAGGTCCACGGGTTCGAGTATCTGCTCTTCGACCTTGCCCATCAGGGCGTAGGCGATCGGCAGCTGCATGTTCGCCCCGGCAATGTGCGCCGTCGTCGAACCGTCGGCGAAGTCGACGAAGGCGTGAATGAGCGAACGGGTCTCGATGATGGCGTCGTAGTCAAGCTCCCCGAAGAGCCACCGCGCTTCGAGCAGTTCGAAGAGCTTGTTCATCATCGAGGCGCTGTCGATGGTGATCTTCTGCCCCATGGACCAGTTGGGGTGCTTCAGGGCGTCCTCGAGGGTCGCTGCGGCAAGTTTCTCCAGCGGCCAGTCGCGAAATGCCCCGCCGCTGGCGGTGATGGTCATTTTCTTGACCGGGCGGCTCTCATTGAGAAGGTACCAGAGCCCGAAGTGCTCGCTGTCGATGGGGTGGATGCGGGAGGTGTCGATAAAGGCACCCGCCGCCACGAGGGACTCCTTGTTCGCCAGGGCGACCTTCTTGCCGCGCTCCAGCGCCTTGAGGGTCGGGCGAAGCCCCAGGAAGCCCACCAGGGCGTTGACGACGAACTCGGAGTCCGCCTCCTCGATCACCCGCAGAATCGCCTCCTCCCCGCTCAGGACGTTGGGGTGGTTGACCCTGGGGATGTCCGCTTCGTTCGCGATAACGACCCAGTTGGGTCGGTGCTTTGCGATCTGCTGGTTGAGGCGGTCGATACTGTTGCCGGCAACGAGGGCCTCGACGTTGAGCGAAAAGCGCTCGGCAATCGCGAGGGCGTTGACACCGATGGAACCGGTCGATCCGAGAATAATCATTTAGATTGTCCTACGGACCTATGGATACGGCAAGGGAACAAAGTCCCCTTACCTACGCTAACGCTGAGTTCACCTCGGCAGCGGACGCCCTGAAGGAAGTACCCTTGGGGTGCCCACGCACAGATAAACCGTGCTTGATTCCTATCCATCGGACCTTTTCTATACATTACACCAAACCGCGCAGCAAAATCACCATCACGACGGCGCCGAAGAGGTAGCCGTCAATGCGGTCGAGCACCCCGCCGTGGCCCGGCAGAACGTGGCCGCTGTCTTTGACGCCGGCTCTACGCTTGAGGTAGCTCTCGTAAAGGTCGCCGAACACGGCACTGACCGCCGTCGCCAGCGACACGGTAATCGCCACTTCAACATTCACGACACGTAGCCCCACAAAGACTCCGGCGACGGTGGCGATGACGATCCCGCCGACGACCCCTTCGAGGGTCTTGTTCGGGCTCGTCTCGGAAAACTTCGTCTTCCCGATGCTTTTACCGACAACATAGGCCCCGATATCGGCCGCGGCGACGACGACGATCAGCCAGGCCATCGCCACGAGACCGTAATCCTGATAGAGGGTCAGGAAGAAGAGCATCCCCGCCGTCGGGTACGCGAAGGGGAGGAAGAGGCGCCAGTCGGTACTGGGTTTGTAAGCGGCGTAGGCGGCGAAGACGACGCCCATCAACACGAAAAGATCATCCGGATAGGGGTAGACGGCAGCCAGGAGCCAGAGCATTGCCGCAAAAGCGAAAGAGGCGTTGTGGTGCAGGCCGTAGAGGTTGGCCGCCTCGTAGAAGGCGAGCAGGTAGACGCCGCCGAGGACCAGCCACATCAGCATGAAGTTGTCAATCCACCCCAGCAGGATCACCGCCCCGATCAGCGCGGCTCCCGTTACTACCCTTTTTGTCGTCTCCGTTGCTGCCATTTTCGTCCCGTTTTTAAAGCGATTATACTACAAAGTAGCCTGTACGCCCCTATGGCCCGGGAACAGCGGCCTCTTTGGAGACGGTCATCGTCTCGTACTTGTTGTAGAGCACGTTCGCCCCCTCCTGGATCTTCACCTCGCGTCTCGGGGTGTAATCGACCTCGAAGAGCCCGGGGCTCATGACCGAAAAGTCGACGCAGAGCTTTGCCGCCGCCTCCAGGACGCTTTCGGGCACTTTCTGCTTATCCGTCGTGATAATAACGTGGGTGGAGGGGCGGTCGCGTAGGTGCAGCCAGATATCCCGGGCACGGGCGCGCTGCAGCAGCGCGACATTGCCCCGTTCGTTCTTGCCCAGCTGCACCTTGTACCCCTCGATCCAGAAGGTCTCGACGGCATCGTCGCTCTTCTCCTTAATCCGCCCCGTCTGTTTCGGCGGGAAGAGACGGGCAATCTCTTCGACCGTCGTCGCCCCCTCGACCGTCGCGATAAAGTGCTCGAAGTGGCGCACCTTCCCCTCGAGCCCCTCGCGCTCGATATGCATGTTCGCAGCCTTCTGCTTCGTTTTCTTTGCCAGCTTGAAGAAATGGTCGCTCACCTGGTGGGCCGAGGCGAATGCGCGCGGGAGCTCGACTTCAACGACGCTGCCGTCGTAATCGTCCAGCGTGAGGCGCGTCTGGTAGGGCTTGATCTTGTAGAGGTTGGCCAGGGCGAGGTTGCCCAGGTGCTGCAATCGCGCCGCCTCCGCCTCCAGCGCCGCTTCGTCTTCAAGGGCATCCAGATGTTTTTCGAGCCGCTTGAGCTTTTTTTGCAGCAAGCCGACCTTCTGTTTCTTCAGCGCCGCCAGCCGCGCCGTCTGCTCTTTGTCGCACACCTCGTAGAGATAAGTTTCCACGTCATCGAGGGGGTAATCTTTGGGCGTAAAAGCCAGGGGCGGCGGCGGCAGCAGGGGCTGGCCGACACGCACGACCCGGTAGGAGGTGGACGCGTCGATGTGGCGCAGCGCCTCGAGGACGACCTCATCCTCGTCCAGGATGATCGCGTTGGTCGTTTTGCCGGTGAATTCGAGTTGCAGGATCGTTTTAGAGTGCTTGTACGCTCCGCTGAGCGCCGCTTCGATGCGGAGGATCTTGTCGTCGTTGTAAAGCGAAATATCCGTGATGACAGCGCGGTTGAACCGCTTGGCCAGCACGACGTCGAAGGGGGCCTGGTAGACCTTGCTCCGCCGGATATCGTGGCGACACATCGCCAGGTAGCTGTGCCCCTTCTGCATGTTGGCATAGAGGCTCTTCTCCCCCAGGACGATCTTGATCGTCGTGTCATTCACACGGTGGATGGCATTGATATGTTTGAAGGCCCGAAGGTACTCGGCGATCTGGCGCAGGTGGGAGAGTTTCATAGGGCGCATTATAGCGCAGGGGTGTTTAGGTGAATAGCCGTCGCCACCACGGCTTTTTCCGCTTTGGTGTGAGAATTTTTCGTGCCCGGTCACGCCGCTCGACCTGCAGCGTCAGCTCTTTGCGCAGGGCTTCAAGCTTTTCGGGCCGGACCAGCAGCTCCTCGTCACGCACCGCCTTCTCCCTTCGCGTTGAGATAGTTCATCAGCTCCCTTACCGCCTCTTCGTTCTTGATCCGGAACTTGATCTCGATGCGGCGCGACGCCTGCTTGTCCTCTTTGCCGTCCGCGCCCAGCACCGGCTCGGTGAAACTGCGGCCGCTGGCGCTGAGGTACTGCCGGAAAAGCTTCCGGTTCTTCGGGTACTGGGTGTAGAGGAAAGTCATCACCGCCAAAGCCCGCTGCTGGGAGAGCTCCAGGTTGAAAAGGTAGCTGCCGTCGGAGTTCGTATGCCCCTCGATGATGATCCGGTCGATATAGCGGCGCATCTGCTTGTCGCTGAGCAGGGCATCGATGTAGTGCCCCAGCACCCGGCTCAGCTCCTGCTTCGCTTCGGGTTTGAGCGTCGCCTCCCCCTGGTTGAAAAGCACGTTCGACGCAAAGCGCAGTGCACCGCTCTTGGGATCGATGCTGATCGAATCGCCCAGCTCCTCTTTGAGATGCTGTACAACCTTAACCTTGATCCCCGTGAGGTTCTTGATCTTGATGCGGGTGAGGTTGAGATCCTCCACCACCTTCTGGTAGGCACGGCTTTTGAGAAGCAGCGCCTTCTCCAGCTCCGCCATCTCGTCGTCGCGCAGCTTGATCAGGTTCGTATCTTCGGCATGCTGTTTCTCGGCCGTCTCCAGTTCCGACGTGAGCCGCTCCGCCTCGCTCTGCAAGGTGGCGCGCTGCGTCTCCGTCTCCAGCAGCAGGGCTTTGAGCTGTTCCATCTCCTCGCGGGTCAGCGCCAGGGCGGTTGTCCGCTCATGCAGGGTCGTATTCATATCGTCCACAGAGATGCGCAGCCCCTCCGCTTCGCTCTGCAGCAGGGCCAGTTCCATGCTGAGGTGGGCGTTCTCCTCCCGGGAGGCCGCCAGCAGCGCCTGGATCTCCCGCAGCCGCTTTTTCTTCTCGGCCAGCGCCTTCTCGCTCAGTCCGAGCGCCGTTTTCTGTGCCTGCAGGTCCGCACGGATCGCAAAAAGATCCGACCGCATCAATACCGTCTTGACGACAATCGCCCCCACCAGCAGGATAAAGACAAAGAGCAGCCCCGCCATCAGGTCGGCGTAGGAGATCCAGAAGTTCTGTTCCCGCTCCCCGTTGTCCCGTCGCCGCAGCATGCTCAGCGCGTCTCCCCGTCGCTTTTGTTCAGCCGGGCGATCTGCTCGACGATCTGCGCCGTCTCCGAATCGATCAGTTTCAAAGTACGCTGCAGTTTTTCCAGGAACTGCGCGTCGAAGCCGCGGATATGTTCGTCAAACTGCACGCCGACCCGGTCGATCTCCTGTTTCATCGATTCGATGTTGGCAAGCACCCCGCTGTAAAGCTCCCGGACGTTGCCGGCATTGAGGTTGGCCAGCGCCTCGCTGAGCCGCGCGATCTCTCCGCCCAGGGTCTCGGCGACAGTCACGCCGTGCTGGTACTCCCGGGCCAGGGTGTGCTGGCGCTGCTCCATCCGCTCATGCTCTTCACGCATCTGCGCCGCGAAACGCTCCACGCCCAGGCCGACACGCTGCAGCGCTTCCGCCGAAGCGGTCTGCTCCTTGGCGAGGCGGTCAAACAGTGTACCGCTCTGCGCCATCAGCTGCCCGAACGTTTCCGCCGCCTGCTGCTCCCGGTCGATGATCTGGCCGAAGATGTGCAGACGCTGCTCGAGGGTACGGTTCAGCTCCGTGACAAAATCGCGCGAGCTCATCGCATCGAAGAGCGTGTCGAGCTTCTCGAAGTGGGCCAGGCTGTTGCGGTAGTAGGTCTGCTCGATCTCTTTTTGCTCCCAGAAGAAGGGGCGTGTCACCTCGCGAAGCTCCGCCACGTCCCGATCAAAGCGGCTGATGCCGCTCTTTTCAAAGAAAATCCACCAGATGGAGAGGAAGATACCGTAGATGGAGACGTAAAAGGCCGTTCCCACCCCGCCGAGCAGCCGCGAGATCTCCTGCTCGAGCACTTCGGAGGTCTGGGCGGAAAAATCCGGCATCGAGATGGCGATGCTGATAAAGGTCCCCAGGATACCCAGCGTCGGGAAGATCCCGGCGGCCACGGAGGAGAAATTTTCGTTACGTATCGTCCCCGCCGACTCGGTGAGGAAATCGTCAAGCGTCGTGTTCGCCTTCTCGATCCCGGCGACGGCGAGGATGTTTTTGTTGATGAAGGCCGCCAGTGCCCGCTGGATGTTGCCGAAACCGCGGCGGAGTTTGCACGAGGCGTAGTAGGCGTTGTGCGGAGCGAAAAAGAGCCAGATCAGGAAGATAGCCCCCATCATGATGACACTGTGCAGTTCGACGTTGAAGTTCACAAGCCCCGCGAACCCCGCCATGGCGAAGAGCCAGAGCAGCAGCGGCAGCGACATCAGCCAGAACAGGCGGATGCCGCAGAGCGTGTGGCGTTTAAAGCGCTGGGACAGCGCCGCGAGATCCTCTTCAATAACCATTTCCCACTCCCGGATGCGTTTGGGTCATACTATCCTAAAACATCTAAGAAACCTGTACATCGGGCATGCCGAAGCGCCCCCTGTGCTATACTTCCGATATTCATTCAAGGAGGCCGGATGCGCGCACCGAAAGGGTTCGGAAAACGCTATTTTACGCTCAGCGCCATCCAGGCCTACAGCGCCGTCACCACCCTGCAGCGCCGCGAGAACCGCACGCTGGCACATCACGGGATCGTCAGCGATGAACGCGACGACGAAATGGCACTTGAAGACGAAGAGATGGCACTGGAACCCGCCGCGGCGGAGCTTCCCGGCGGCCGACGACGCCCCTGCCACTGTAACCTCCATTTTCACCGCCTCGCCTGCAGACGGTTGCGCACGCATGACCGTCCGCGACGCACCCGAAACCCCTTCCGCCACACCCGTTCGACCCTCTCACCGCCCGCAGCGCCCTGCTACTTGACCCCATTATTCATTTCCAAAGGAACCCAATGAAACCCATCGTACTCTCCCTCGCCGCGTCCGCCCTCCTGAGCAGCGCCCTTTACGCCGAAGGCATCACCCTCGAGGCCCTGACCGTCACTTCCAGTCCCCTGCACAACACCGAGCTCAACGCCGCCGACAGTGTCGAGGTCTACACGGCCGAGGAGATCGAAAAGGCCCACGTCCAGTCGCTCTACGAGTTCATCACCCTGCAGACCTCCCTCTTTGCGCTGCCCTCCTACGGCAACCCGATGGCCCAGCGGCTCGACCTGCACGGCTACGGCATCGAGAACGGCTACCAGAACATCGTCGTCACCCTCAACGGCCGCCGCCTCAACAACATCGACATGGTCCCGCAGTTGCTCAGTTCCATCGCCCCCTCCGACATCGAACGCCTCGAGATCGTCAAAGGGGGCGGGATCGTCCTTGGCGGCGACGGCGCCAACGCGGGAGCGATCCACATCGTCACCAAAAACGACAGCAGCAAAGAGGTGCGTTTCTACGGCGGCATCTACGGTACCTACGACGCGGCGTTCCGTGTCGGCCACAGCGACGAGCTCCTGACGGTTTCCGCCTCCGGCGAAGCCTACCACACCGCCGGCACGCGCCATATCGATGCCGCGCAGAAACGAGACGAACAAAAGCTGGCAAACGGCACCTTCGACCTTGCGCTGACGCCAAGCGATCTCTTCGAATTCCGCCTCGGTGCGCAATCAAGCCGCATCGACGCCGCCTACGGAAGCACCCTGACCCAAAGCGAGTACAACGACGACCCCGCCCAACCGGGCGCCTTCCCGGCCCCGGCCTACCAGCAGTACGACGTCGATGCCTTCACTGCCGGCCTGACCCTCTCCCCGACGGCCGACCTCTCCGTCTCACTTGATACCTCTGTGGAGAAGAAAAAATCCGTCTACGACCTTCCCGCCTGGTTCTACCGCAGCACGGCCACCTACGACTACCGCACGGCGGCGCTGGCCCTCGACTTCGCGCGTGGCGGCCTGCAGCTCTCCCTGGGCGGCACACTCTTCGACGGCAGCCGGAACGGCGGCGCGACGGCCTTTGCGATCGCCAACGAAACGACCAAAAAGAATGCGGCGGCCTATGCGCTGGCACAGTACCGCACGGGGGCCCATACCCTCAAGGCGGGCTACCGCTATGAGACCGTCAAGTACGACTACAGCGACGCGAACAACTCCCTGGCGCGCTCCGAAACCCTTCACGGCATCGAAGCGGGCTACAACTTCCGTCTCAGCCCGGAGCGTTCCCTCTTTGTCAGCTACGCCCACGCCTACCAGGCACCCGACGTCGACCGTTTCTTCAACAGGGATTTCAGCGGCAACGTCACTTTCAACGGTTTTATCGACCCGATGACCTCCGACACCGTCACGGCGGGCTATACGGCGGTGACGGCAGCGAACAAGTTCAAGCTCTCCGCCTATTACGCCGCGCTTGAAAACGAGATCTACTACTACAGCGACCCCGCTTATATCGCCTCGGTCAACACGAATATCGACCGTTCCCACAAGATCGGCGTCGATCTGTTCGAACAGTGGAAGGTCACGGAAGGGTTCGCCCTCTCGTTCAACTACAACTACGTGCAGGCGGTCATCGACAAAGAAGTCCAGAACGGCGAGGATTTCGGCGGCAACGACTTGCCGGGCGTCAGCCCCCACACCGTGAAAGCGGCCCTCACGATCCTGCCGACGGACGCGCTGAGCGTCACCCTCTCGCACACCTACCGTTCGCAGGCCTACGCCATGAACGACTTCGGCAACAGCTTCGCGCAGAAGCAGCGTGCCTTCAACAGCACCGACGTCGTCGTGAATTATGAGACGGCCTCTTATGCGCTTTTTGCTAAAATCAACAACATGTTCGACAACGCAAACGGCCTCTGGGTCGCAGACGACGCCATCTACCCCGTCAATTTCACCACTACCGCCCTCGCCGGGGCCACGCTGAAGTTCTAGGCATGATCCATACCCTGCAGGACCGCGAAAAGAGTGCGCTGCCTGCGGGACGTGCCGACTTCCTGCTGGCCGCGGCGGCTCAGGAGACCCCCGCACCCGGCCCGCTGACCCTATCAGTCAACGCCCTCACCCCTTTTGCCGCCCTCAAGATCCTCTACCTGGGCCTCACGTCAGAACCGGGAGCGTACGAGACCGTGACCTTCGGCATCGCCCCGGAGGCCGCCTTCGATGCGAGAGCGCTCTTTGAGCAGGGGCGCGAGTTCGGGCGCTACTACAAACCTGCGGGTGACTACGTCATCCTCGGCGAAATCATCTCCCCGGACGCCGCGGATGCCGCGGCCCTGAGCGAACCGCTCCCCGGGATGGGGCTCTTCGAACAGCTCGGCCGCACGGCAGACGCTTTCTTGATGTTCGCCGCGGGCTTCGTGCTCGAGGCGTGCCGCCGCTTCCCCGTCGTCCTCGGCGGCGGAAGCAGGATGGCGGCGGTGCTGCTGATCGCCAACCGGATCGTACGCCGCGACGGCCTGCCGATGGACCCGCGCAAACTCACCCTCTGCACGGCGGGCGGGATCGCGGAAACAGAGCGTGCCGCTACGCTGTCGCTGCTGGGTCGCCTCGACTTCCGCCCGCGGGCCCTCTACGCGGAGCTCTCTTCATTTGACGGAAGGGAGTCCTACGCCGGCGCGGCCATGGCCTACGGCACCATGCAGGGGCTGAGCATGGCGCAGATCGCCAGGCAGGCCGAGGGCGGAGCGTAACCGATGCAGGCCCGCAACCTCGCCCTGAGGCCCTTCATCTGGTACAAGTTTTATAACGCCCTCTTTACCGGCATCTCGGTGGGGAGCATCTTTATCATCTATGCGCCGCTGCAGCCCTACGTCTACTCCCTGGGCGGGATCCTGCTGGCGTTGGCTATGCTCGTCATCGCGCGCTTTTACTCCCGCATCCTCAACCGGACCTGGTTCTGGCGCATCTCCCTCGCCGTCGAAGTCGTCATGCTGCTGCTCGTCATCTACTTCCTGCTCTTTTCCTACAGCTACGTCAGCGCCCTTTTCGTCTATGCCGGCTACCAGCTCACCTTCGCCTTCGGCTCCTACCTGGTGCGGGCCGAAACGATCCTGATCGAAAAAGCCAAGGCGCTGACCTACCTCGACGTCTACAAGCAGGCGGGCTACCTCGCCGGAATGCTCGTCTCGTTTCTCTTCTACCAGACGCTGGAGTACACGGCAGGCATCGATGAGAGCCAGGCGCAGGTCTACCTCGTACACTATGTCCTGCTGCTGGCGGAAATCGTCGTCATCTACTATCTCTACCGGGCCTTCCATCCCGTCAAAAGGAGAGGCTGATGACCTATTCGGCGTGGTTTGAGTCGCATGCCGCGGCGCACAGGGCGATCATGGAGAAACTGCTTGCCCGCGGCTACGGAAAAGCGGAGATCATTGACTATTTCGATTTTGACAACATGGTGGAGGCGGAGCCGGCGTTCTGCCCGCTCTACGCGGAAAGGAAAAAGTGCCACGATATGGAGGGGCTCAACTGCTACCTCTGCGCCTGTCCCAACTTCCGTTTCAACGACGAAGGGATAGAGCGGCGCGGGGAGCAGACGCTCTACAGCAGCTGTGCGATCGCCTCAAAGGATGGGAAAGAAGGTGTCTACGGCGATGCCATACACCAGGATTGCTCCGGCTGTACGGTCCCCCACCACCGTGACTATATCGACAAGGTCTTCGATACGGAGTGGGAGCGGATCATGGCGGCGTGCCGCCGCGGTCAGTAGGGGGAGTTCGGCAGGCGATCGACCCGCTCGACCGTATTGCCCTGTTTGATGATCTTGACGCGGTCGCCCGGCAGGAAGCGGAGCTCGCCTTTGGCGACGATGACGATGTGCTCTCCACTGTCAAGCCGCACGGTCAGCTCCTGGGCGTTGGACTGTCCCGCCGCGCCGCCGACGTAGGCGCCGGCCAGCCCGCCGCCCAGCGTCGCCAGACCCCGGCCGGGTCCCCGGCCGACGGTTGAACCGAAAATCGCCCCGATCAGCGCGCCGATAAAGGCCCCCGAACCGTCGTCGGAGATCCGTACCGGCCGCTCCTCGACCACCACACCCACAAGATAGTGCTTCACCTGCCGGTAGGTCCGACCATCGTAATCGGCCCCCTGTCGGGTGGCACAGCCGCCGAGCACGAGCATCAGTGCCGTCGCTACAATGAGAAAACTTCGCATGGCATCTCCTTTCTCTGTAGTATAGTGTAAAAACGTGAGCATAATGTGAACGGCGGCGCCCCCTTACGAAACGCCCCTCGGTTAAAAATATTTGTAGTCGCTCCGTTTTGGGCGAATCTAAGCCGCGGCCATTTAAAATAATAATTATGAGCAAGGAAAATAAAACACCCCAGAACGACCCCTACAAAGATTACGAGCCCGAGGTGGTGGAGTACGACCCGGAAGTGGACGGCGGCGAGGAGCACCTGATCCGCGACGAACTGCTTGCGGAAAAAGAGCGCCTCAAGGATGTGATTACCCGCCTCAAAGAGAAAAACCGCGGTAACCGTAAAGTCCGGCGTTAACGCCCCGGACTAACCCCTCCTTAAACCGCCTTAATCTACAATCGCGGAAAAATTCCCGGGATTTGTTCATGATTCAAGAAGCCCATAACGCCTACAATAAGCAGGATTTTGCTACCGCGTTCGCCCTCTACAGCGACCTCGCCGAAGCCGGAAACGCGGATGCGCAGGCCTCTTTAGGCTACATGTACCAGCAGGGGCAGGGCACGGCCGTCGATGATGCCGCAGCACTGAAATGGTATGAAAAAGCCGCCGAGCAGAAACAGCCCTACGCGCTTTTCAACCTCGCCATCCTCTACGCTAACGGCCTCGGCGGCGTTGCCCACGACCAGTTCAAAGCCCACGAATACTACCTTGATGCCGCCGTGCATGAAGTTCCGCAGGCGATGTACGAGACGGCGATGATGCTTGAGCGGGGACTGGGCTGCGTGCAGAACTACTCGGAGGCAGCCTTCTGGTACGAAGAGGCCGCCAAGCGCGGCCACCGCGAAGCCTTCAACAACCTCGGCGTCTTCTACAAGGAGGGCCACGGCGTCCACCAGGACTTCGATCGCGCCTACGTCTGCTTCTCCCGCGCGGCGGAGGCGGGACTGGCACAGGCGCAATTCAACCTCGGCCTCCTCTACGACCAGGGGCTCGGTGTCGAAGAGGACCACGACAAAGCACTCGAGTGGTGCCGCAAAGCCGCCTACAACGGCCACGAAAAAGCCAAAGAGATCATCAAGGGTCTGCAGGACGAAGGGAAGATCGTTTTCTGATCCCTGCACGCTGCGGCGTACTTCATCACAGGTAAAGCGTGCCTGTTTTCCTATATAATGAGCGTTTAGCAAACCAAAAAGGCGTAGAGATGTTTACAGGGTTGATCCGGGAGATGGCGACGGTGAAGCGGTTCAGCGGAGAGCGCCTGAGCCTCAAAGCCGCCTACCGCCCGAAACTCGGCGACTCCATCGCCATCAACGGCGCCTGCCTCAGCGTCGTCTCCCTGGAGAGCGACGGGTTTACCGTCGAGCTCTCCCCCGAAACCCAGGGGATCATCGCGACGGAGAACCTCAAAGGGCACGTGCATATCGAACCGGCCATGCAGTTCGGCGACCGGCTCGAGGGGCACATCGTCCAGGGGCACATCGATACCGTCGGCACCGTCAAGCGCATCACCGACAACGGCAACAGCTACGACGTCGTCATCGAAGTCGACAAGAAGTTCATCCCCTACATCGTCCCCAAAGGCTCCATCGCCATCGACGGCGTCAGCCTCACCGTCAATGACGTTTACGAGAGCAGCTTCCGTCTCACCATCATCCCCATCACGATGCGCGAAACCCTCTTCGGCAGTTACAGCAGCGGTACGAAGGTGAATATCGAAACGGACATGTTCGCCCGCTATATCGCCCACTTCCTGGCCCACAAGGATGCGAAACTCGACTGGGAAACCGCCGAGCGCTTTACGGCGCTTTACTAAACCTTTTTTATACCTTCAGAATTCCCATCATATTCAGCATGACGATAACGAGCGCCACCGGCGCGATATAGCGCAGGCTGAAGTGCCAGATGCCGTAGGCAAAGCCCATTTGCTGTTTCAACGCCGCTTCAACGCGGTTCGGTTCGATGACGTAACCGATAAAGATCGCCATGACGAGCCCGCCCGTCGGGAGCAGGATCGCCGCGGTGATATAGTCGATCCAGTCGAAAAGGTTCTTGCCGTCCCAGGTGAGCAGCGCGCCGTAATCACTGCTCCCCGAATAGATAACGGCGATACCCACAAGGTAGAAGAAGAGCCCCATCGTCGCCGACGCCTTGAAACGGCTCCACCCGAAACGGTCTATGGCCAGCTGGACCATCGGCTCGACGAGGGAGACGGCAGAGGTGAGCCCCGCGAAAGCGAGGGAGATGAAAAAGAGCATGGCAAAAACGTTGCCGAGCGTCCCCATCTCGTAAAAGACCGCCGGCAGCGAGATAAAGACGAGACCCGGACCGGCGGAGGGCTCCGCGCCGTACTGGTAGAGGAAGGTAAAGAGCATCAGCCCCGCCAACAGGGCGATGCCCGTATCAAGCGCCACGACGACGAGGGCACTTTTGACGAGGTTGCTCTCCTTGGGCAGGGAGGCCGAGTAGGTGAGCAGGGAGCCCATCCCGAGCGAGAGGGTGAAAAAGGCGTGCCCGACGGCGGTCACGAAGGCCTCGGAGTTGAGCTTGCTCCAGTCGGCGCTGAACATGAAATCCCACGCCTGTGCAAACGCCGTCTGGGTCGTTGCGTAGAGGAACATCCCGCCGACGATAAGGAAGAGCATCGGCATCAGCACGAGGTTCAGCTTTTCGATACCGCCCTTGATCCCGCGGATGACAATGGCGGTGATGATCGCGAAGGCGAGGGTGTGGTAGAAGATCTGGGTTTTGACATCCGATCCCAGCATCGTCTTAAAGAGCCCTGCGGCCTCTTCCGGCGAGGAGGGAAGATTGCCGAGAGAGACAAAGATGTAGTTGAAGATCCAGCCGATGACGACGGAGTAAAAGGTCATGATGAGCAGGCCCGTAAAAGCCATGAAACCGCCCCATTTCCACGCAGCTTTATGCCGCGGGGCCAGCACTTCGAAGGCCGTCAGCGTGTCGCGGCGGCTAAGGTAGCCGATAAGCAGTTCGGCGATCATGACCGAAAAACCTATCAGCATCACGGTAAAAAGATAGACCATGACGAAGGCGCCGCCGCCGTACTCCCCCGTGATGTAGGGGAATTTCCAGATATTGCCCAGCCCGACCGCACTCCCGGCGGCGGCGAGGATAAACCCTATTCGGCTAAAACGTGCTATTTTCATCAAGGTTTCCTAGGTTCGTTGTATACCCGGTCTATTTAAACAAAAAAGTATTGACAAAGGGCTTAACATCAGTTATAATTTCGCCTCACTTATCCGGATTATCCGTGTGAGGTGACAAGGTCGGGGTGTAGCTCAGTATGGTTAGAGTACTTGGTTTGGGACCAAGGGGCCGAAGGTTCGAGTCCTTTCACCCCGACCACCTCTACAACATTCTTCATGGTGGGTATAGCTCAGTCGGTTAGAGCACCAGTTTGTGGCACTGGGGGTCGTGGGTTCGAACCCCATTACCCACCCCATGTTTTGACAACATTCCCGATAAAATATTTTTTGATAAAACATACGTTTTTACACTATGGAAGCGCCCGTGGCTCAACTGGATAGAGTATCGGACTTCGGATCCGACGGTTATAGGTTCGAATCCTATCGGGCGTACCACCGGGGCTTCCCCATTTACAGATGCGCTCTTAGCTCAGCTGGATAGAGCAATGCCCTTCTAAGGCATCGGTCGCAGGTTCGAATCCTGCAGGGCGTACCACTTTATTTATACGCCAAACGAGCAAAGCCCGTTTGACTACGCTAACGCTGTGTTTGCTTCAGCAGCAGGCTCGTGCACCCTTGGTGCTTTTGGAAATATGCTTCGCTGTTTCCAATGAAAAAATCATATCCGTTCAAACCTCTGAACGATTACGCGGACGTGGTGGAATTGGTAGACACGCCAGACTTAGGATCTGGTACCCAAAAGGTGTGGAGGTTCAACTCCTCTCGTCCGCACCACTCATCAGAACACTTTCTAAAGCACTCACAAAGCCCATAAATACGGGCATCCAAGTTCAGAAGCATAACATCATCCATCTTAACCCGAAACTTAAAAAGTAATCCAGTGGACCACGTCATGTGTACCTTATGTGGACCTCTGTGTGTATCTTTTTGTGGAGCATGTGTACCCCATGGGGGGACATTGAGAATCTCGATGTTTTATATCTTGGCTAAAATTTTTGGACCATTTTTAACCGCGCAAAGCCCACCCTGAGAGAACCTAAAATGCTGTCATTCCAGAACCAAGGAAATGACATGGGCTCATTGAAAAAAAACTTTAGGCGGCTAAACTACATTATGAAAGTGCTAAACATACTTCTGCACTTGTACAAGTTCTTAAGCTCAATACACTGAACTTTTGGGATCAACAAACGCCGTCAACGCACGGGAATTTTGGGAGCAACTGGAGGTTAAGACCCGCTTCAACGACTGGATAAGACGGCGCATAGAGGATTCCATGTTTGTCGAAGGGCAGGATTATCTTGTCGTTACTCAAACACGAGTAACGGAGGGGACTGAGTACATCGTCTCCCTCAAAATGGCAAAGCACATCGCAATGATGGAAAGAACTGGGAAAGGGTATGAGGTTCGCCAGTATATCAATCACACCCACAAGTAGGACTCAAAGAACCATCGCAGCACTGAGCACGTCCACTACTACAACCACAGACACCTCCATGATGTGAGCAACAACCTCTTTTATTTACATCCTCTGGAAGTGCTTTCGCCAATGCAAGCTTATCTTTGCACTCTTTAGCTTGTACCTCATCCTTTGTAGACGAAGCTTGTTCAGTATTGGCGAACGCAACTAATGAGAGGAATGACAGTGCAATAAGTACCTTACGCATGGATGCTCCTTTTAGTAATTCAGAACCAATATAACCAGTTTTTGTTTTTTATTCGATTAGTAGGAGCCACTTAATACCAGGTAGCAACTATTTGTAAAACAAATCCTATAGCGATTAGTATAAAGAACCCTCTTTTTTTCCATTTATCTAAAACGGATGCAGGCGCAATCCTATCAGGCGGTGTATTTACTGGGTCAAAAACCCGTGCAAGACCATCGGCCTTGTGCTCTATCTCACGTACACTAAAAGCGACTCCGAGCACACCTATAATGTCAAGAACTAGGCCAATAGTCGTAATGCCTTGTTTAGTAAAAATATCAATCATTTAACTTCCTAAGCCTTTTTAACTTCTCACGTTCCCAAGCACTCTCAGGGTCCTCTTTAGCCCACACTTCCATCATCTTACGTTCCTGCTTGGAGAGTGGTATACCGTACCTTTTACTCATGTACAGATACACCCTGGCAATATCGCCTCTGATGTTAGGTGACACCATCGCTCTACGCCCTTTAAAGTCCACCTCAAAGCGGCATTCCCCATACTGACCCACATGCGGCTCAAGGGCTCCATAACGGTAATTAGAGCGGTCTCCATTGAGCTCCCCTATGGCTGGCACAAGGTTCATCATATCGGCTTCCATCTCGCGGAACTTCTCGGACACCTTACGACAGTGTTTACGCCCTCCCTCTTTCCAGCACGGGAGGTGTCTGCCAAAGTTCTCAGCGGGCATTATGTGCTCCCACTCGATCCGTCTGGCTCTCATATTGTCTTTCCCCTTCTTGGTCTTTGGATTACGGGGGGAATAGCCACAGCTAGCACGGTCGATCATGTTCCCTTTGTTTGCGTAGGTGTAGTCACAGCCACAGTAGAAGGTGGTCTGGTGGTTGCTATAGATGTCCTTTAGAAGGCGTTTTGATTGATTGAAAGATGGAGAAGCTATTAGGATTACTGGTACTATCAAAAGCAGTAGCTGTTTTTTCATCGAAAAATTATAGCCAATCAAATAACACCACTGCGATATAATCTACCCATGAAATCTTCCAGCGTAAAACTAATTATTCTCCTTCTAGCGATGGCATTTGGAGTAAATCTTATCATCGTTCTGTGGTGCCCTAAAGTATATGTCAGTCTTGGCCTTGCTACTTCAAACATATTAAATGATAACGACGTTTGGGCATTCCGAGGACAAATTGGTGACGTTCTCGCAGGCCACTTTACAGCGATATCTATGCTTTTTGTCCTTTGGGGACTCTTACAGCAACAAGAAAGCATAAAACAGATGAACACTTCCATCGAGAAACAGACTGAAGCACTTACTAACCAACAAGAGGAAATTCGTTTACAAAATGAATCGTTACAGGCCCAAGTGTCTGAAATGCAAGCACAAAAAGAAGAGATGAAACAGCAAAAGATCGAGTTTGAGAGGAGTAATATACTAGCAACATATGAACGTTACTTTAATAGGCTAAGTCATCTTATCAATGCATTTGAATTTGACATAGTCCAGTCAACAACATTTCATAGGCAGGGATTAGCTGCACTTTGGAAGTACAAAGATACATTAGAAATATACAAAGTTTCTGATACTGTGCAAGAAGATCTGGGAAAAATTCTTGCGTACTTAAATTACATTTACATGAATATACAGCAGATCGAAAAGCAGCATGAGAAAACTAAAGCTATACTTATGAGCGACCTGCAACAATATTTAAGACAAATAAATTTCTCCGAAACAGCTTCAATATTCGCATTGCTCTTTATCAACAAACACCCTAAAAGCAGATATTCTCTCCAAGAGATAGTTGGTGCCTTTAGTTTGGCTGGTGCCAGTAAAGAACACCAGATGGAACTAGAGTCTATCATTAGGAAATTAATTGAAAACCAAAGAGATGATATTCATTGGAAAAAACCATTTTTAAGTGACTTTTCAAAAGCGGGTATAGTGAAATTTTTATATCCAGAGCTTGTAAAGCTTTACGACAAAACCATCTAGATCAACCTTATTTCGCGTTACCACAATGAAGAGGACGCGGGTAACTCTATAAGAGATACCCTTCCTCAACTCTTAACACAGGCTCTTTACCTAGGTAATACCTATAGCTCTCTAGCATAACCTCCATCAGAAGCCCTTGGTCTTCTCGGGCAACGATAAAGCTGTCATGAATAGTCAGTACAACTCTCTCAGCTTTCACAAACTCCTCTATCACCCTAAAGCATACTTGGGAGTCGTAGAACTGTAAACGTAACCCTTGCCCTGTAAAGAACCATGAGCTAATACACTGGTAATGCACATGGATATCTCTGACCATTTGCTTGAGGTACTCTTTGTCCTCACCTGTCTCCTTTACGAGGCTATTTGCAGCTTTGTTGATCCCGTCTTTGTCTGAGGCAGCAGTGAGATTGAACATGACCTGTACCGCTATTTTGACAAGCTCTCTTGGGTAGTCTCTGATAGCATAAAGGTCACCCTCTATCTCAAAGCCTTCTAAGTGCATTGCCATTGAAAGGGAGCAGTTCTGTATGTCAACCTCTACGGTCTCCTGATCATAAAGAGTTATCGTCTTACGGTCTGCCTTCTTGGTGTTTTGCCAAAGGCCACCATAGACCCTACCGCCTCGACCAAAGTTATCATGAAAGCGACAACGCATTAAGATCGGTTCTCGTGAGCTCTCACCTAAGATTGCTATATGTCTTCGACTTACGTTCAGCAAAACGTTATATCTGTTCAACATCTCACGACGCCACAGGGTTATATCCTCGTCGAAGTACCCCGTCAGCTTATCTGCCTTCTTTAGTTCGACTGTTTCTGACGCGCTGTGAGTAGTCAGCATGTTGTATTTGACACCGTAAGTGTCTAGCATGTTTAAAA
Organism: Sulfurimonas sp. HSL3-1; assembly: GCF_039645995.1. Classification (NCBI taxonomy): domain Bacteria; kingdom Pseudomonadati; phylum Campylobacterota; class Epsilonproteobacteria; order Campylobacterales; family Sulfurimonadaceae; genus Sulfurimonas; species Sulfurimonas diazotrophicus. The sequence continues at coordinate 139,595 of NZ_CP147920.1, read as the reverse complement.
GCGAGCTATTAGCATTGAACATACTTCGTCTTTGAGTACCTGTGCTGCCTCGGTCTCCCCGGTAGAGATTGATATACCCTTGATGGTCCAAAAACTCCAGCAGGTTTAATGTGATTCTGTACGACATGTGAGAAGGGTTGTAGCGCTTGTCAATGCTGTATGTAGGTGAGCGTAAACTTACGATGATGTCCATACCCTTGTACGCCAGTGCATTGCACAGGATGACTTTTAGTATGTCACGATACAAAGGCAATGTACTGTGATAACGAATAGGCTTGTAATCAGCCTGGTATTCATCTAGCAAGTCTTCTACAAGCATCTCGATCTCGTCTGACTCTGCCCAAAGAAGCAGCTTAAAAAAGCGCTTTTTATCGTAAGGGTTTTCACCCTCTTCAAACAGTTCTTCAAAGGTGAGAGGGAGTTCTGACAGGTACTTTTTCCCTATCTTATAGTCTTCATCGTTGGTCTCTGGAACACGTCCTTCTGTCGGGTTTCTCATAGGTGTCCTTCATGTGTATTTTGAAGGGAACAGACCTACCTCGTTACATGTTCTGTGTTTGGTACATGGTGTGATTGTAAGGGGGTACGTCTCTTCCCTCCTGAATGAAGGGATAATGAGATTTGTAGAAAAAGGGGTGGTGAGTTAGTCCCGCCTAGAGTGGGGGGTAATGTAGGTCGTTTATCCGTTGTGTTTGCCAAGGCGCCACAATGGGGCCCATTATGAAGTGCTCGGCTCTTTTAAATTAGTTCAACTGGTCGAAGTAAACCTCCTGGGTCTCTCCTGTTGAATCCTCAATGATGGCTATGCGTTTTCCCTGGGACGAGTAAGAGCCCACAAGGGAAACTGCCTCTCCCTCGTAGTAATATCTTTGGTCATCCTCCAGGGCAAACTTACCCCGTCGTTCTTTCTTGACATGCTTCTCGATTTGCTCTGATCTGGCACATGTAGATGATAGATTTTCCATGTTGATCTCCTTACCAGAATCATGGCAAATTACCTGGAGTATGTTTGAAAACTTTGCAAATTGTTCGAAGGAAGTAATATTTGGATAGTTACTTTGAGAGGTGGTAAGAAGAGGGGCATAAACACTCTTATACCCCTTCATAATTAGGCTTTATTATAGCCTTCATTTTTCATGCAGTCGTAAAACTCTTGCCACGATTTGCCTGATGTTTCCTTGCAACACTTACACATAGCCCGTGCTACGAATTTCTCTAAATACTGATAAAAGTACTTATTGAATTTATCTTTCAGTTCATTGTAACCACTTGTTTTATCTTGACCACAACTTACTTTTGTGCTGTCACCACGACCACCACCATGAGTGTCTTTGTAATCGTATTGATCATTCACGTCTTGAATAGAAGACACATTAGAACAGTCTTTGTTTGACTTACGGAATTCTTCGAAGGTAAGCATCTCAGCGTTCCCCCGGCTTTTTCGTCGCTTGGCTAAGAACACTTGCAGCAAGACCTTTTGTCTCTTTGCTGTACTTATTACTTTGCATGACTTTTGAAGCCTTTGTTTCCATCGATTCACTGGTGGTCTTATTGTTGCCAGTTTGAGACAATGCAGAAGCCGCCAGACTTCTTTGAGTTTTAGATGAGTTTGGATTGCTCATCACCTTTCCTGCTGTCGAAGCCAATGCCTTCGAAGTTTTTTTGTTGGCCATGTTAAAGCCCTCCATAAAAGAGAATTTAGGAGGCCTATAGTGGCTAGATACTCAAAGACCTTCTCTGTAGTTATAAGGAAAGTTTAAGAGTTACTATGCAACAATCTCATCGTCAAATAAAGAAAAGTTACTACCATAGGCCATATCTATTTTTTGCCAAGAATAAAACTTGGACCTCTCGATTATACACATTTTTCCTTTATATAACCTTAAAATAATAAAAATTGTCGTGTCAACAAATAACGCATGTTGCCAATTCCACTTAAAAGCCATTCCAGGGCCTTTTTTGATCCCTGGAAAAGACTGGTTTGTACTACTTCAGAGTCTCTATAGCCTTTTTGAGTGTTTCTACAGGATAGCCTTTCACGTATCGACTGAGTGTCATAGTGTTGTGAGCGTGTCCCATGAGTTCAGACACAATTTCAGGTTGTACACCATTGGATATAAGGTCCGTAGCAAATGAATGACGGAGACTATAGAGGGATTTCCTGTCGGGCTCTGCTAGCGTCTTCTTAAGCACCCTGGTGAACGCCTTAGTCATCCGCTGCTCTTTGATACTGGAGACAATAGAGCCAAACTCCTCAATCCTACCCATGAGCACAGGGTGTACCGGGATGACTCTGTAACTGCTCTTCGTCTTGAGCCCTTCGACTGATTTAGTAAGGTCAAAACACAATACGCCTTCAATCTCTTTCAGCGAACATTTGTATAGCTCTGAGCGCCTCATACCTGAGTAATACAGCACTTTGTAAACGTACAGAAGGTCAGCATCGTCTATCGCTTCAAAAACCGTCAAGCGCTCCTCAGGTGACAAGGATTCACGCTCTGTTCTGCTTGAGCCAGTTCCCTTCTTTTGTAATGTGTATTGCTTCGGGATGTTACCGGTGTAGAGCCCCTCGTCTTTTGCATAGAAGAGGAGTGACTTAACTCGCTTGAGGTGCATATTTATCGTTACCACACTCATACGGTGTTCCTCTGGGATCATAATGCTCTTCTTATGAATCCGTCTCAGGAGGTCAGTCAGTTCTATCTGTTTATAATCCCCATGATTCTTATTGGGGAGCTGATAAATCAGCTTGCGAATTTTCACAAGCTTATCTGGATTTAGCTCATTGATATCCATGTCAGCACTTTTGAAAAGCACATATAGAACTGCTGGCAATAACTGGGTGTAGTAGTAAACTCGAGCCTCGTATTCCTTTGTGGTTACCTGGGATTGATTCAGATAGAGCTTTGAGATATACGAGATTTTCCTCTGGTCTTCTTTGGTGCTTGTGTTTATCGAGGAGACGTTGAGCTTCTCAACAAGCAAAGACAAAACTACAGAGCCAGGAATAGAGCTTAGCTTGGTAAGTTGGATAGCCTCTGAGATTGCCTGGGTGATATCTAAGGCTCTCATAGAAGCTTCTTTGTAATCTCTACCTAATGACTTGATTATCTCTTTGGACTGTATGAAGTCTTGGAGCTCCAGTGGTGTTCGTCTTCTATACTTATAAAGCCCCTTTGAAGTTCTCTTAACGTAAGCTACGGCTTCCATCGGTAATCCTTGAATGTATTATTCTTGGACTCCGTTTATGAACCTTATGTGTACTTAGAATGTGTACCTGATGTCCATACAATCCCGGAAACCCCCACGCGGACGTGGTGGAATTGGTAGACACGCCAGACTTAGGATCTGGTACCCAAAAGGTGTGTCTCTTCCGTACCATTTTCAAACGCTTTTTCCTTAAGCTTATTTTCTTACAATGGTTGCACCCTAATGCTGCAGGCTGTCCGATCATGTATCAAAAACTTCGAGAATGCTTTTTACTCGCTATCTTTACCCTTCCCACATTTGCCGCCGCGCAAGATTATCAGTATCAAAACGGCACCTATTTTGATATGGGGGTCGCCTCCAAAACCTTCAAGAAAGTCCTCTTCGCCGTGCCCTCCGATCTGTACAACTTTGCGGTCGACCCCTTTTTATACCCGGAAAAATCGCTGACGGCTCTGGGTATCGTCGGCGGGCTCGTGCTGGTCGACAAGCCCACGACGACGTTTTACCAGGAGAACATCGAGTCCAATATCAACTACTCCCTGGACACGATCTTCCCCAATAGCGGTATGACAAAATTGATGCGGCGCGGTGCCGACAGCTGGCTGACGTACGGCATGGCTTTCTCCTATCTTGGAGGGGTTGCCTTCGGTGACGAACGTACGCAAGCTGCTGCGCTGTTAGCGATAAAGGCCACGGCTTACTCTTATGCCATCAGCCACGTCATCCTGAAAACCCTTACGGGCAGACAGCGTCCGATGGACGATCTGAAAAACTGCACGGATTCGAGAAGCATTTACCATACCTGCGACCCCTATGATTTCGGGAACTGGCACTGGCCGCCGACATTTAACACGGAGCAGGACGGGACCTCCATGCCCTCGTTTCATACGACGATGTATTTCAGCGTCGCACGCGTCGTCGCCGAAGTCTACGACTCGTATTGGCTCCCCTATCTGGGTGCCGGTGTTTTGTTTGCATCCGCTATCAAAGGACATCAGCACTGGGTCAGCGACCTTGTAGCCGGCGGTATTATCGGGACCTGGATCGGGCATGAAGTCGTCTACAGCTACACCAAAAACGCGCAAGGAGAAAGGGCGCAAACTTACACCATCTCTCCTACCCCATACGGCTTCGTCGTCTCCATTGCCTTCTAGCGGCGGAACGCTTTCAGTCGGTGATCCCCACCATCTTTTTCTTTCCGTCAAAGCGGTCGATAAAAAGCAGCATAACCGGTAGAACGAAGAAGTCCGTCAGCAGCGAGATAAACACGAGCACGGCGCTGTAGAGGCCGATAAGCTGCAGCGATTGCAGCGATGAGAGATAGAGTGCCACGAAGACGGCGATGAGCACCACCGACCCGATAATGACCGGAATCCCCGAATAGAAATACATCTTCTCCAGTGCATGCTTCTGGCTCCGGCCGAAATAGCGGGCCCGGAAATACTTGTACGCGAAGTGGATCGTCGCGTCCGAGGCCAGTCCGACGGCAATCGTCATGGCGATGAGCATCTCCAGGCTCAGCGGCACATCGAGCAGCCTCACCAGCAGGCCGAACCAGGCGATCGGTACGGCATTGACGATGAAGCCGACAAAGACCATCGCCACGGAGCGGAAGATCCACCCCGTGATGAGCCCGATGACCAACAGGGCCGAAAAGAGCGACGTGGAGAGCAGCAGCGTCTTGTTGAACTTCGCGCTGTCGAGGAGGGTCTCCTTGTCCACGAAGTAGATGTCCAATGCGCTGTAGCGCGCCAGCCAGTCGATGAGTTCCAGTTTGTCGACATCGAAGAGGTTGATCCGGATATTGACAGCATCCGCATCATAATAACTCCCCTGCATCCCGTAGAGATCGAGGTAAAAGAGCGCCTGCATCAGCGCCTCGTCGTCGAGCACGTCCGTCTGGGAGTTGGCATCGTTGAGGCTCTGCACGATTGTCGCAAGGGAGACGACCTCCCCCAGTCCCTCCCCGAACTTCTCCCCCATCGCCTCCGTAAAACGGTCGATGGAACGAATCAGTTCAAGGTCGATGCGGGCATAGGGGATCTTGAGCTGGATCTGGTCGTTAACGACGTTGAGATTGAAAAAGCGGCTGCTTTCGCTGTAGATCATCGACCCGCCCAGCACCATGAGCCCGAAGGTCACCCCCAGGAAGAGATGGAGGAACTTCCGGTTGTAGTGCAGCTCGCTCGACGCGAAAAAATAGCCCATCTTCGCATAGGGGATATGGGTATGCTCCAGCTCAAAATAGCTCAGCAGCGCCGGCAGGAAGGTGAGGTTGATGACGTACCCGACGATGGAAGAGAAGATCACCCCCAGACAGAGCAGCCGGATGATGTCCGAATCGATAAAGAGCAGGCTCCCCAGCCCCATTGCCGTAATAACGGAAGTCCAGAGCGCAGGAGCGGAGCTGCGGTTGAGCATCTTGATGAGGGCGTTGCGCTTGTCGATCTTGTACTGCGAAACGTGCCAGCGGTAATAGAAAAAGAGGAAATCCACGAGGACGATACTGATGGTGATGAAGGGCATCGTCATATGGACGGCAGCTATTCCCGTCAGCCCGTAGATCAGTGCAAAGGTAAAGAGTGTACTGAAGGTGATGACGATGACCGCGCTGACCGCGGAGATGTAGTTCCTGAAAAGAAACCGGAAAACCATGAATATGGTCAGCAGCAGGACCACCCCGTAACGGATCAGCTCCGGCCAATCGACGCTCTCATTCGTCGCGGTGTAGGTGTAACTTCCCGGGATGGCCAGGCCGCCGAGGTCGACGGCGCTTTGCGCACTGATAAAGAAGCGGAACGTTTTGAAATCGGCATCAACGACGTTCCCGTAGGCGTTGAAACGCTCCTTGACCAGTTTTTCCAGACGGTAGGTATCCAGGTCGCCGGTGCTGACGACACCCACCATCTCCGGTGTGCCGCCGACCGCGCTCTGCTCCTTGCTAAAAAGCGAGTAGACCTCGTCCACCCCCTCGAGTGCCCCGAGCCGATCATTGAGCGTGTGCAGCGCCTCCCGCGTCGTTTCGTCGAAGGCATCGACATGGACCGTCAATTTGGAAAGCAGGTGGGGGGTGTATCGGTTCGCTTCGCTCCGCTGCATCTCGGCGGAATCTTTGAGCCAGAACATCGCATCCGAGGAGAGGACCCTGGGGTGGTAAACGGCCAGGACCGCAAAGAAAAGCAGAAGGTAAGCGGCGATGATATAGCCCCTGAAGCGGGCGACGGCATCGACATACTTGGTCACGTCGGGGGTTTGGTAATACATGCTGACTCGCTAGGGGCGCAGTGCGACCATGAGATAGGGACGCTTGTAAACATCCATTGCGCGGGCGACGGCCTCGATCTCGTCGACCCGTTTCTGTGTCGGAGCGGTCACATCCGCCGCGTGGCGCTCCGCCCCGACCATCACTTTCATCAGCATCTGCGCAGGCGCCTTGGAGGCGAAAATCGCCGACACCGTGCGTTCCGATTTCAGGCGCGGGATGCTGTAAAGGTAGACATAATAGCGATACTTCGCAAGCATCTGCGCATTCTGCGAAACCATCCGGATGAATTTGCGCGAATGGGGGCAGAGAGGATCGACGAAGACATACACCTCCGTCTTCCCCTCTCCCAGGATGATGGCATCCCCCCTGATCCCCTCGAGCAGGGCGATTGCCTTCGCATACGGGAGCTGCAGATGCGTCTTCTTTTGCTCCGCATGGACAATGGAGACGATCAGCAGTAACGCAAAAACAAGAGTTTTCATAGTCAGATTGTAAACCAATTGTATAACATAACCAAAACCGTTTTGAATATTTTTTGTGCAGGCCACCCGGGAGCGCTCTGCGAAACGCGACACCGCCCAAAGAGGTCGGCCGTATTTTTGTTTATTTTAAGGATTGTAGCGTATAATTACGCTCTCTTTTAATTACCAATGTGCGTTCGTGGTGGAATTGGTAGACACGCTAGATTCAGGTTCTAGTGGCTTAACGGCCGTGGAGGTTCAAGTCCTCTCGAGCGCACCATCATCAAACTTTCCCAAATCAAAAAACTTTCCAAACACAAACCCATCAAACCAGATCAGCGTCCCGCAGACTTTTTACATCCGGGTTACAGGCGATCTTATGCGCCATGTCGACTTTCTCGAAGCGCGGCAGTCCGCTCTTGCACGCCACCGTCGCGTTGCGGAATCCCTCCCCCTTGTTCAGGTAGACGTTGAAACCGTTCTCATAGAGGGCCAGGCGGGTCCGAAGGGCCATCGAATAGGTCGTGATCACGCTTTTTTCATGGGTCAGGCGCGCCAGCTGCGCAAAATACTCGGAGGTCCAGAGAATCGGGTTGTGCTCCGGGCTGAAGGCGTCCTGGTAGACAATGTCAAAGGGCTCCGTCAGCGTCGGGAGCGTCTCGCGCGCGTCGCCGAACAGCACCGTGACTTTCACCCGTTCATCCTCGTAGCCGCCCGTTTCGCTGATCGCTTCGATAATCGGCAGGAAAGGACGAAAGATCTCCGGGTATTCGAAAGCGGCCAACGAGCGTACCAGCGCCTCGTCGAGTTCGGGAGAGACGATCTCGATACGCTTGTCGATCCCCTGTTCGCGCATATAGTAAAGCGTCGCGAGCGTGTTGAACCCCAGCCCGAAACAGATGTCGAGGATGCGCAGCGACGGCGCCGCTTCGAAACAGGAGAAGGCCGGAACGACGTGCTTTTGCAGCGACTCCGTCAGCGCCCCGTCCTTCGTGGAGTGGTAATGCTCGCCGTACTCGACCGAATAGGCGGTATTCGTACCGTCTTCGCTGCGCACGCTTTGGTGCAGTGCATCGTCAAAATGCGGCATCAGAGCCCGTTCCCCCACATATGCATCTTCTTCCCCATGACGACCGTCACCCCTTCCGCGACCTCCTCGATAACGTTGCCGGCGCGGAAATCGGCCCGCTCCAGCAGTGCAAGCTGCGCATCGGTATCGGCTGCCCCTGTCTCCGTCACGATGATCACCTCGGCGGCGTTGGCCAGGGTCGTATAGATGGCGCGCAGGATGCGTTCGGGCTGGCTGTGGCGGTGCAGAACGTCGCGGATGAAGACGATGTCGTTATCCCGCGGAAGGGCGCGGAAGGGTTTGGCGAAATCGGGCACCGTCTGCTGCTGAAGCGTCGCCCCCGTTCCCTCCGGGAGCGGGAGATGTTCCCCCGGGTACTGCGCCAGCGACAGCCGGCCGTTCACCGGGCCGAGCCGCTGCAGCAGCGCCGCCGTCAGCGCATCACTGTGAGCGGTAATGTCGAGGATCTTGTAGCCGGGCTGCGGCGTAAAAAGTGCTAGAAACTGCTCCAAGCCTACTCCGGTTCCACAAGCGGCGGCGGCTGCTTCAGACCCACTTCATCCTTGATATTCTCGAGCGTATTGCCGATCTTTTTCTGGTACTCGCTGCTCTGTGCGAACATCAGCTGCAGGTCGGTCGGGCTGCCGCTCTGGCTGTAGGCCACCTCTTCGGAGATCACGTCGTGCAGGCAGAGCTCAAAGAGAGCCTGGTTGAAGGTCGTCGAACCGAAGTGCGAGTGCTCGTTGGCCATAATATCATTGATCTCGAAGTCCCGTTTGGTGCGGATCAGGTGTTCGACCATCGGCGAGCGGAACAGCATTTCGCAGGCGGGCACCAGCGCGCCGTTCTTGTCGTGGATAAGGCGCTGGGAGATGACCGCTTCAAGGTTGCTCGCAAGGTTGAGGCGCACCCGTTCCTGCTCAAAGGGCGGGAAGATGGCGATGAGACGGTCGATCGTCTCCTTGGCATCAAGGGTGTGGAGGGTCGAAAAGACGAGGTGCCCGGTATTGACGGCCTGCAGAACGTTTTCGGCGGTTTCAAGGTCGCGCATCTCGCCGACCATGATGATGTCGGGGTTCTCGCGCATCGCCGCCCGCAATGCCTGGTTGAACCCCTTCGTATGCAATCCGACGTTGCGCTGCTCGATGACGCATTTTTTGTCGATATGGACGAATTCGACCGGGTCCTCGATCGTAATGACATGCTTGCGGCGCTCCCGATTGATCTCCTCGATGAGCGACGCCAGCGTCGTCGATTTTCCGCTCCCCGTCGTTCCCGTCACCAGGACCAGGCCCCGCTGCAGTTTCGTCAGACGGTGCAGCTGCTCGGGCAGGTTCAGCGCTTCGATCGTCTTGATCTCCAGTGGGACGAGGCGGAAGACCATCGCGATCCCGTCGAGGTGCCAGAAAAGGTTGACCCTGAAACGGCTTTCGGCGTTGAGGACGTACATCGTGTCGTACTCGAACTGCTGCTCGAAGGTCTCGTACTGCGCCCCGAGGATGTGGCGGGCAATCGCTTCGACGGCAAAGGCGCTGAGCGTCTCGGTCGTCAGCGGGGTCAGATCCCCCTCGATCCGCGCCGTCACGACGGCACTGCTTTTGACAAAGAGGTCACTTCCCTCTTTCTCGACGAGTTTGTCCAAAAAATGTTCCAAGATCAGAACCGGGTCACTGCTTCCATTTATCATGTTTCGACTCTACCATAATCTATTTTGCCGCGTCAAGGCCAAGGTGCGACGGCACCTCGCCCCTCTCGCCGCTCAGGGCTTCCGGATCACGCTCCGCGATCCGGCCCGCTTCCATACCGTGCGTGGCGATCATATAGTTGCGGATCGCCGCCGCCCGGGCATGGGCCAATGCTGCCAGCGCCCCGTCGGGCAGCGGCTGGCTCTCGATCATCATGGCCACCAGCTTCTCGCGGTAGATCCGCCGCCGCGTCTTCCTGTCCGCATCCATCGCATCAATCTCCTCTTCGAGCGCGTCGAGTGCCTCCTTGCCCAGCCGCTTTTCAAACAGCGGTTCCAGCAGTTTCGGTATCAGCGCATTTTCCGTCGAAGCGGCATCCTCGCCGCTCTGTGCCAGCACCTCGCTGATGAGCGCCTGCTGCTTCAGCGCATGGGTATCCGCTTTCGGGTCGTACGTCCCCTGCACCGTCATGGCGAGTTTCGGCCGCTTGATCATCACCTTGGCCAGCATATCGAGCCGTTCCCGCGCCACGGCGTCGACCGTCGGCGACCCCGCAGCGAACGTGACCTCCTTGAGGCTGTCGCCTTCGATGCCCAGCATGGAACCGATCAGATCAAACGGCGCCGTAACCGCCTTGGTCAGCAGGTTGACGAAGGCCTTCCAGACGACCTTGCCCCAGCGGAACTTGGGATTGTTCACATCCCCCTCGACCGGCATGTCGATGTCGATGACGCCGTCGCGATCTTCAAGCAGTGCAATGGCGAAATCGAGCGGCAGGCTCACCGAATCGTTGCTTTCGATATCATCGCCGAGCACGATCTTGTTGATGATCATCCCGTTATCCCCCTGCATCGCGCCCTTGACGATCCGGTAGCGCAGCGTCACCGAAAGCTTCCCGCTGTCGATCGCCCGGCCGACGAACTTGCCCGAGTAGGGGGTGTAGGATTTGAGCTCGATATTGCGGAAATTCACCCCGATGTCCGTAAAGGCCTTCGGGTCGCCCGTGTTGAGGCTCCCCTCGGCCTTGGCGGTACCGTACTCGTCGATCTCCCCCGCCACCTGCAGGTAGGTCGTATCTTCGGGCAGCGTCGAAATCCCCAGCACCTCGCCGTTAACATCATGGATCTGCGTGTCGAAGGGGAGCGGAAGCGACTCGTCGGCAAAGTGCACCGCCCCGTTGTAGAGCGTAAACTTCATGATGCGTACGGGAAAGGGCTGCTTCGCCGCCTCGGCCGTTTTTTCAGCCCCTTTCGGCGCCGCGCTCCTCTCCGAAGGGCGCATGAGCGTCGAAAGGTTCAATGTTTTGTTCGCATCGATCAGGATCGAGCTGAAGAATCCGCCCATCGTCACGTTGTCGACAAAGAACTGATCGGGGGAGAGCGTGAAAAGAAGCTTTTTCGCCTCCAGCGTCTTCAGCGAGACCAGCGGCGTCGCGTCGCGGCTGTCGTTGACCAACAGATCGTTCAGGTTGAAATCGCCGTGCAGCCGCAGGTCCGCCGCGCGCTTCGACGGGCGGTAGCGCGTCTGCCCCTTCAGGCCGACGCGCCCGTCGTCGATCTTGACGAACATTCCCTCTTCCACATAGGGGCTGAAAGGCTTCAGGCGCAGTCCGGAGACGCTGAAATCCGTTGTTGCCTTCAGCGGTTCCGGCACGAGCGACCCTTTCGCACGCACCCGCCCGTCACCGTTGATACGGAAGCTGCCCTGCAGTCCGATCGCACGGGAGGGATCCGTCGTAACGCCGTTCACGTCCAGATCGAAGCGCTGCACCCGTGTCGTAGTCGTGTGTGCAATGGCGGCATCGCGGAACGAAGCCGCGCCGCTTCGGATCTGGATCTTCTTGATGGCGGCGCTCCAGGGTGTCTCCGCCTGTTGCGCCTTCTGGGCGGCGCCGCGTTTTGCCGGGGCGGCCGGTTTCGCTTTGACCAGCTGCGCGGCGTCGATGCTGCCGTCGCGCTCCCGGCGCAGGTTGACCTGGGGCTTCGCCAGCACGATCCGCTCGACCCCGGCCCGCTTCGCCGCCGTCGATGCGGTGACCCCCGTGACGGAAAGCGCATCGAAAGCGGCCAATTTGCGTTTCGAGCCTTTGGGCGTCAGCAGCAGCGACTGCAGCGTCGCATTGGCGTCGTTGACGGTGACGGCGACCGAAGCGTTCGCTTCACGGGCAGTGACGTCCGCGGCCGCGCCCAATACGGCGCTGCGCAGCACCACGTCATGCCGTGCCAGGGCGGCATCGGCGGCGGCATCGATGTAGGGGTTGAACCAGGTCACGTCCAGTCCGCCGCACGACGCCAGGGCGGTCGCGTCCAGCGGCGAGTGCGAAAGACGCCCCTCGGTTCGGCAGCGCATCTTTTTATTGAGCTGCAGCACCGCGTCAAAGGTCAGCGGCGTCGCCGGGAGCGCACTGACATGGCGCGCCGTCAGGTTGAAATCGTCCAGGGCAAGGTGCACGGCCGGGCGTACACTGCCGTCATCGAAACGCCCCCGTATGTGCCGCAGCGTCACCCGGTTGATGAGCATATCCCACGGCGCGGAGGCTGCCGCCGCTGTATCCTCGGCCGGTGCGGCCGAAACATTGGCCTCATTCCCCTTGGGAAAGTAGTGCGCCCAGTTGAGGCTGCCGTCTTTGCGCCGTTGCAGATCGACATAGAGGCCGTCAATGCCCGCCGTGTCGATACGGCCGAACTGCGCGAGCGGCCGTATCGGTCCCCCTTCGACCGTCAGCGACGCCACCCGCAGTACGTCCGCGTTCTCGGCCTTGGGCTTGACCCGCAGCCGCTTCAGCGCGAAGCGCAGATCGTCGACGGTGGTCGCATTCAGCTCCGCGAGGTTGACGTCATAGGTAAAATGCAACTCCATCCGGCCGTCGGCCACCTCGAGGGCGCTGATCTCGCGCAGAAAATGCCAGGCGTCATAGAGCCGCCCGGCATCGTAATCGACCGTCCCCGACAGTGCAAAGGGTTCAAAAGAGTGCACGCGGCTCTTGACGTCCAGCAGTCCGCCCTCCTCGGTGTGGGCAAAGAGGTGAAGCTCGTTCTCGCCGCCGCCTCCCGTATCGATATCGTGCAGATCGAGGCCGATCGGCGAGAAGTCCAGCTGCAGCGGGACAGGACGGGAGAGGTCGGTAAAGGTGATCCCGCCGTCTTCAAGCTCGAACGTTTCCAGCCGCAGCGAGGGCATGGCACTCCCGTTCGTCTCCGCCGGAGCCGTCTCCGCGGCGTCGCCGCTCCCCAGGTGCGTCAGCCAGTCGAAGTTGAACCGCCCGTCACGCTCCTGCACGACGGAGAGCCGCAGTCCCCGCAGCCCGAAATACTCGACGGAGATCTCCCCCCAGATCAGGTGGAGGACGTCGACATTGACGTCCAGGCGCCGCAGACTGGCCAGTGGCGCCCCCTCGGGATCGGCGAACCGGATCCCCTCGATCGTCAGGTCAAGAATGAAAGGGTTGAACAGGGCCCGGTCGATCTCCAGGGATCCCCCCGTCATCTCCCCGACCAGTTCCGGCACTTTCGTGCGGATCAGGTAGGGAACGGCGATAACCGCCGTCAAAAGATAAAGGGCGAGCACGCCGAGTAACGTCCGCCAGATCCACCGTTTCATGACCGTCTCCTTATCGTCTCTGCTCACATTATACCCCAGCGGTAATGAACTCCTAACCGTTTTATGGTAAATTACCGCTATGAATGCCGAAACCGTACGCTCGCTCTATATCGTTTCCAAAACCCGGAATGCCGGCAGCATCCTTGTCACACTCGGCATGACGGAATTGCTGCTGCGGCTGCACGGAAGGGTCGCCTTTTTCCGGCCGCTGATCGCCGACGCCGCCGGGAAAGATCCGGACACCCTGACCATCCTCAGCCATTTCGCGCTGGAGCAGCCCTACGAGAGCGCCGTCGGCCTGACGGTCTCCGAGGCCGAGACTCTGCTCTCCGAAGGAAAGATCGACCACCTGATCGAAACCATCATCGAGCGCCATGACGCCCTGCTGGAAACCTATGACTTCGTTCTCTGCCAGGGGGTGGTCGACGATGCGCTCTCCCAGCTGATCGACTTTGACCTCAACGTCGAGATCGCCAAGAACCTTGCTGCGCCCGTCGTCGGTGTCGTCCCGGCCCGCGGCATGGATGAGAGCGGCCTCAAGGAGGCGCTGCGGCTCTGGAGCTACGCCATCAAGAAACAGGGTGGCTCGCTTCTGATGCTTTTTGCCAACCGCTGCGACGCCGTGCTCTACGAGGCCCACCGCCGAGACCAGAACATCTGCCCGAGCATCCCTGAGCCGGTCGTCCTGCTGCCCGAGGTCACGACGCTCGACCGTCCCAACGTCTACCAGCTTGCCGAAGGGCTGGGCGCGGAGATCCTGATCGGCACCAACGAACAGCTTCACCGCCTTATTGCCCAGCCCCGCATCGCCGCCATGCACCTGGAACATTTCCTGACGCATATCAGGGCCGACGACCTCATCATCACCCCCTCGGACCGCGCCGATATCATCCTCGGCGCGACGGCCGCAAACTACGCCGGGAATTTTCCGGCGGTCAGCGCCGTGCTCCTGACAGGCGAAACACCCCCCGCACAGAGTGTCATTGAGCTCCTCAAGGGCCTTGACGCCATGCAGATACCGCTGCTGCACCTCCCGAAAGAGACGGTCGAGGTCGCCCAGATGGTGCGCGCCTTCCCCGCCCGCATCGATGCCGCGTCGCCGAAGAAGATCGCCACGGCGCTGGGGGTCTTCAACCAGAACGTCGATGCGGACCTGATTGAGACCAAGCTGGCCGCGGCGTCAACCGGGATCGTCACCCCGGCCATGTTCGAACACCGTCTCTTCGCCCGGGCTGCGGGGGATCGCAAGACGATCATCCTGCCGGAGACCTCCGACGACCGCATCCTCCGGGCCGCCGACATCCTGCTGCGCCGGCGGGCCGTCGGCATCGCCCTTTTGGGTTCAGCGGAGCATATTGCGGCCCGCGCCGCCGCCCTGGGGCTCGACCTGCGCAATGCGACCATCGTCGACCCCGAAGACGAACAGCAAAAACGCCGCCTGGCCAAAGCCTATGCCAAACTGCGCGCCCATAAAGGCGTCTCCCTCGACGCCGCCTACGACGCCCTGGGCAACCCGACCCTTTTTGCCACGATGATGGTGGCGCAGGGGGAGTGCGACGGCATGGTCAGCGGGGCCACGCATACGACCCGCGAAACGATCCTCCCGGCCCTGCAGGCGATCAAAACGGCGCCGGGACAGAACATCGTATCGAGCTGCTTTTTCATGTGCTTCGACACCCGGGTCCTCGTCTATGCCGACTGCGCCGTCAACCCGGACCCCGATGCGGCCCAACTGGCGGAAATCGCGATCGCGTCGGCGGAGACGGCCCGACGCTTCGGCATCGAACCACGCGTGGCGATGCTCTCTTACTCCACCGGGGACTCCGGGGTGGGGAGCGACGTTGAAAAAGTACGCGAAGCGACAAAGCTCGTCCGGGAACAGCGTCCCGACCTTGCCGTGGACGGTCCCATCCAGTACGATGCGGCCATCGACCCGGAGGTCGGAGCGCAGAAGATGCCCGGCAGTACGGTGGCAGGACAGGCGACCGTATTCATCTTTCCCGACCTCAACACCGGCAACAACACCTACAAGGCCGTCCAGCGTTCGGCGGGCGCCGTCGCCATCGGTCCCGTGTTGCAGGGTTTGAACCGCCCGGTCAACGACCTCAGCCGCGGCTGCAGCGTCGCCGACATCGTCAACACCGTCGCCATTACCGCCATCCAGGCCCAGGAGACGCCGTCGTGAAGATCCTCGTCATCAACGCCGGCAGTTCGTCGGTGAAGTTCAAACTCTTTGAAATGCGCTCAGAACAGGTGATCGTCTCGGGCCTCGTGGAAAATATCGGCCGCGGCGACGCCCACGCCATCCTTCACGGATGCCAGGAGCACGTCCGCCGCGACCTTCCCGTCGCCGACCACGATGCCGCGCTTGCCACCGTCCGCGATCTGCTCATCGACAACGGGTTCATCGACAGTTTCGACACGCTGGAGGGAATAGGCCACCGTGTCGTGCACGGCGGCGAGCGTTTCAGCGGTCCCGTCCGCATCGACGACACGGTCCTGGAAGCCATCGAAGGCCTCAGCCCGCTGGCCCCCCTGCACAACCCGGCCAACGCCAAAGGGATCCGGGCCATGCGGAACCTCGCCCCCCATGTCCCGCAGATCGCGGTCTTCGACACGGCGTTTCACCACACGATGCCCCCCGCCGCCTTCCGCTACGCCCTTCCGGAGCGTTTCTATAGCGAGCTCTCCGTCCGGCGCTACGGCTTTCACGGCACCTCCCACGCCTACGTCGCCGCCGAATGCGCAGCGCGGATGGGCAAATCCCTCGACGCCGTCAACCTCATTACCCTCCACCTGGGCAACGGGGCCAGCGCCTGCGCCATCCGCAACGGCCGCAGCATCGATACGTCGATGGGCTTCACCCCCCTCGAAGGGCTCGTCATGGGAACGCGCAGCGGCGACATCGACCCGGGCCTGCTCGCCTATCTGTCGCGCGAAACGGGTATGGATGCGGAGGAACTCGACACCCTCCTCAACCGTGAATGCGGCCTCAAGGGAATCGCAGGGACCAACGATATGCGCGATATCGAAAACCGGATGCGCGACGAGGAGCCCGAGGCCCTGCTCGCCTTCGAACTCTTCGTCCGCCGCATCCGCAAATACATCGGCGCCTACGCCGTGCTGCTTGACCGCGTGGATGCCATTGTCTTTACCGGCGGCATCGGCGAACACAGCAGCGCCGTCCGCCATGCCGTCTGCAAAGGGCTGCATATCCTGGGCATCGAGACCGATAAGATGAAAAATGAGAATCTGACGGATGAGGGAGGCGCATTCCACGCCGAAGGGAGCTGCAGCCAGCTGCACGTCATCCCCACGGACGAGGAGCACTCCATCGCACGGCAGTGCCTGCCCTACCTCACCCAGGGAAGATAGGGACATACACAAATACTGCGGTTAATTGTCACCCATGGAACACCCAACACAACAGTGACATTTGAAAGTCATTTAGGAAGTTATACGGCGCGGCAGCCTCTTCATACTTTTTTCTTCCCGGTTCGGCTTCTTTTTTGTATGCGCAAAAAAGAAGGGGAACAGAGATGTAGAAAGATATACTGACGCGTGGAGGAGGACTGTAGTTCCCTTAGAACTGGATCATCCCGTCGATCGGAGATGACGCCGTCGCATACGGACGCTTCGGGATACGCCCGGCAAGGTAGCTCATCCGGCCCGCCATGACGGCATGCTTCATCGCCACCGCCATCGTCATCGGGTCATTCGCCTGGGCGATCGCCGTGTTGGTAAGAACCCCTTCAGCCCCCAGTTCCATCGCCGCCGCCGCATCGGACGCGCAGCCGATCCCGGCATCGACGATGACCGGAACGCTGACCGCTTCGCGGACAAAGACGACGTTGTAGCGGTTCTGGATCCCCAGGCCCGAACCGATGGGCGCGGCCAGCGGCATGATGGCGTGCGCGCCGGCATCTTCGAGGCGCTTGGCCATGATCGGGTCGTCGGAGGTGTAGGCCATGATTGTAAAACCGTCCTTGGCCAGGACCTCGCACGCTTTGATCGTCTCAAGCACATCCGGGTAGAGGGTCTTTTGCGTGTCGCCGATGACCTCGAGCTTGATCAGGTCGATGCCCGTCGCCTCGCGGGTCAGGCGGAAGGTCGTGATCGCCTCCTCGGCCGTCGTACACCCCGCGGAGTTGGGCAGGAACTGCACGCCTGTCCCTTTAAAGGTGTCGCGCAGGTTCTCCTTGTTCGGGTCCGTAATGTTCAGACGGCGCACGGCCACGGTGATCAGCTCCGACCCCGAGGCCAGCGTCGCCTCCTTCGTCGTCTCGAAATCTTTGTACTTCCCGCTGCCCACGATCAGGCGGCTGTTGAACTCATATTTTCCGATTTTCAGTGTATCGCTCATATTCTCTCTCCTGATGGGCAAATCGCCCAAATGCTGCCGGGTTATAACACAGCTAATCTATAACGTATCTTACGCTAAAGCCCTAACGGTACCCTCTAATCCCTCCCCGTCCCAGAGCAGTGCCGCGACGGTCCGGGGGAGCAGCTCGTACTCGAGGTCGTGGACGGCCGCTTCAAAGGCGGCGGCATCCATCGTTTCCGTGCGTTCGAAGGAGGACTGGGCGATCACGGTACCGCTGTCGAGCTCCCCCGTCACCCAGTGGACGCTGACGCCGCAGACGGTGTCCCCGCTCTCGTAGGCCTGTTCGATCGCCCGCGCCCCTTTGTACTTGGGTAGCAGCGAGGGGTGGATGTTGACGGCGCGGATGCGGTCGGTGAAGACGGGGGTCAGAATGCGCATAAAGCCCGCCGTCACCGTGAGGTGGGGGCCGTACTTCTCGATCCGCTCAACGAGCACGGCATCAAACGCTTCGCGGCTTTCATAAAGCGTATGATCGATCACCTCCACCGGAACTCCGAACGCTTCCGCCCGCTTTATGCCGGGGGCCTGCGGCCGGTTCGTAATCGCGGCGGCGATCTCAATGCCGTGGGAGGGGAGAGCCTCCAGCAGTTTCTGGAGGTTCGTTCCCTCCCCGCTGAACAAAATGACGACGCGCGGCTTCATAGGCAGCAGACCCCTTCGATCAGGTCGTCCGGCGTCAGGGCATACCGCTGCCCCTCAAAGCGCCGCGCCGCCTCCGTGTGCGCCAACGAGGCGTGGATCGCGGCATCCAGCGGTGTGTATCCCTGGGCCAGCAGCGCCCCGATAAAACCCGAAAGGACGTCACCGCTGCCGCCCTTGGCCAGGGCGTTGGTGCCGTGGGGATTGACATAGAACTGATCCCCCTGTCCGATAATGACGTTGGCACCCTTGAGCAGCAGCACCGCATCGGGATAGGCACGGCAGAAGGCTTCGACAAATTTGAAGCGGTCTTGCTGCAGGCCCCGCACATCGGTCGTGGCAATGCCGGTGCGGCTCAGCAGGGTCGTAAACTCTTTGGGGTGCGGAGTAAGGACGATGCGCTTGCGCTTCAGGAGTTCCCCCAGCATCGGGTGCGCGAAGATATCCGCGTCGCAGACCAGGGGGATGTCATTGTCGATCCGCTCCCGCAGTTCCTGTTCGGCAAACTCCTGCCCCAGCCCCATCCCGATGGCGACGGCGTTGACCGTAGCGGGGCGCAGATGCGACTGCATCAGTTCATAGGGGATGGCGACCTCTTCGTTCGAGAGCAGGGTCACCAGCCCCGCGCCGAAGCGCAGGGCCGCCTTGCCGGCAATAATGGCCGCCCCGCTCTTTTCGCCGCAGACGACGCCGAGATGTCCGAAACTCCCTTTGTGCACATCGGCGTTTTCGCGCAGCGGCAGGCGCAGGTCGCCGCGCTCCAGCAGTATCCAGGGCGTCTCTTTTTCATAAAGGCTGCGCGACACGCCGAGCTCGGCCACCGTGATCTCGCCCACCGCGTTTTTGGCCGCGTCGCTGAACATGCCGCGCTTAAGCGCGCCCATCGTCACCGTCAGGTCGGCACGGAAGACCGCCGTATCGCAACTCCCTCCGCTGCGCAGTCCCGTCGGTATATCGCAGGCGAGCTTGAACGCCCCCAGGGCGTTCATCAGCTTGATCAGCCCGATGATCCCGCTGCCCAGCGGCCGTCCCAGCCCGCTGCCGAAGATGGCGTCAACGAGCACATCGCAGGGGGTAATCGCGTCGACGACGGGGACCCCCAGTTTCTGCAATCGCTCGTGCTGCAGGCGGGCCATCGGCGATTTTACCTCCAGCGGCAGCACGACTTCGACGTGGTAGCCCCCATGCAGCAGGCGGGCCAGCGCCAATCCGTCGGCGCCGTTGTTGCCCGGGCCGCAGACAATCACGACGCGGCTGCCCGCGCCGAAGCGCTCCCTGACTGCACCCGCCATTGCTTCGGCGGCATGCTCCATCAACAGCTCTTCGCTGAGTCCATAGGCGTCGTAACAGCGTCTGTCCAGGGAGTCTACTTCGTCGAATAGGTTCTGCATGGGGATTCCGTTTTTAGCATATTATAGCCGATTCGGCTAAAAACGGATCGGGGGGTACGCGGGGTTACCGCCGCTCGACGACAGCGTCGAGATCGAGACGATAATGCTCGGGCTGCGGGTTCAGGCGGTAGCCGAAGGCGACGATCAGGGCGACGGAGCGGGCGGGCTCCAGGGCAAGCAGCGCTTCGACCTTCGCCTTTTCAAACCCTTCGATGGGACAGCTGTCGATCTGCAGCGATGCCGCCCCCGTCATCATGTTCGCCGCGGCCAGGTAGCACTGCTTGTGCGTCCACGCTTCGATCGCTTCGCGGCTGTGGAACTGCGGCCCCATATGGTCGGCGTAGACGCCGAGGTAGCGCTCGAACGCCTCCTCGGGCAGTCCCCGCCGCGCAAACATCGCGCGGACGTACGCCGTGCCCGGTTTGATGCACTCGTTGTCCGCCGTGATAATGAGCAGGTGGCTGGATTCGGTGATCTGGGGCTGGTTCCAGCAGAGCGGGCGCAGGGCCTCGCGTAGGGCCGTGTCCGCCACCACGAGAAAGCGCCACGGCTCCATCCCGAACGACGAGGGGGACATCCGACCGAATTCGAGGACCTGTTCAAAGGTCGCTTCGGGGATCTTCTGTTCCGAAAAACGTTTACAGGCGTGGCGGAAGGCCATTGCATCGGCAAAATCAGGCACCGAGTCTCCTTTGGACGGCATGGACGGCATCGTCCAGCTCGAAATAGAGCGGGTTCTGCCCGCCGATCTGCGGCAGATGCGCACGGTACTTCAGATAGACGCCCCACGGGCCGGGCGATTTGTGCGGCCGGCCGCGCTTGTGCAGCTCAAAACTGACGCTGGCATTGATCAGCCCTTTGAGCAGCAGGATCTCCGGCGTCTTCTGCGAGCGCACGGGGAACCAGATATCTTCCAGGGCCTCGTGGGCGTCGTAGTAGCGCTCCTCGTCCAGGCAGGTAAGAAAGGCGTCGACGTGTTCACGCGTCAGCATTGTCTTTAACCTGAAGGTATTTGCGCCAGTAGCCGCGCCCGCCCCGCAGGGAGATGCAGTGCTTGCCGGGGAACCGTTTGCGGAACTCCGGCAGACGCTCCTTGGAAGCCTTGCCCGTATCGCAGTAGAAGACGAAAACGGAGCCCTCCGGCTCCTGCTCCAGCATCGGCGGATTGTATGTGACCGTCTCGGCATGGTCGATGGGGTTGAGGATCGTGTCGATCAACAGGACCTTGACACCTTCGGCCTCGAGACGCTTCTTTTCGCGCAGGTACTCTTCCTGCGTCCATTCCAGGGGAAATTCACTCATGGCGACACTCTAGCAGGGGCGGGTTGAAAGAAACGTTAGTGTCGCATGTTATTCTGACACCATCCGGTTTCTTTCATAAAAGGGCCGTCGGAACGGCCCTAGAGGTCCACCCCGTCCCAGAACTCATCGTAATCGAGGTCCGTCATCGGGTCCGTCTCCTGCGCGGCTTTGTGCAGGAGCTGCTGTTCGGCCGCTTCGAAATACCCCTGTAGGGCCTCCTTGATAATGACGGCGGGCTCTTTTTTCAGCAGAGCGCTGTAGGTCTGAAGCGCTTCGACCGTTTCGTGGTCGAGAACGAATTTGATCTCTTCGTGCATCCGGGTCTCCTCATGCATAGAATCATGGCAGAAACTATAACGGATTTTACCCGCAAGCCGCTACAATGGCTTATGGCAAAAAAGAAAAAGAAGCTGACCCGCCTTAACGCCTCCATCCGCCGCTATTTCGACGGGGACGGATTTGACGAAGGGATCGAACGCGTCGACACGGCGACCCTTGGCGAGCTCGTCCAGACGCTTGGATACATCCCCGAGAGCTGGGAGCGCGAGGAGCTTGTCCGGACGCTCCGGCGCCTCTGGAGCGATGCCGATATCGACCTCCGGCAGGCGATCACGGCCTTCTTTACCGCCGAGGGGCGTGTCTACCCCTCCCCCAACACCAAAGAACCCTCCGTCGAACGCAGCGAAAAGATCGATGCGATTTTGGAGACGATGGACGTCACCCCCTCCGAGGCCCGCGCCCTGCACAACAGCTTCATCGAAGTGCGCACGAAGAAGATCACGCCCGAAAAGATGGAGGCGAAGCTCGCGCACCTGCGCTTCGAGCAGAAACGCGCCCGCATCGAAAAAGCGTGCGAGGGGCGTTTCGACCTTGACGACCGCTTCGAGTTCAACGCTCTGCTCGATTACGACCTCTTCGGGGAGCAGTTCCGCAAGATCCACCCCCTGAAGACCCCCGCCTTCTCCTTCACCTACCTCAACGACAGCGACGAGGCGGAGCTGGTCACGGAGATCACGGCGGCCAAGGCGGACGTGACGCGGCAGAAGCAGGCCGAACTGACCGTATTCCTCTCCTCTCTCGACGCTTCCCACCCCTACCTGAGCCCCGAGCAGATCGTCCAGACCCTCAAAAGCGCGCCGCCCGACGGCCGCCTTACCCTCCCACCGCTGCCCGACAGCCTCCTGCGCACCGTCCTGGAGCGGCAGACCCCGCTCAGCACGATGCTGCAGACGGATGAGGAGATCGTTTTGGGCATTCGCGACGGCTTCACCCCGGAGGGGTTCAAACACCCCGTCGAGCACGAAGCCCATCTCTCGTTGCTTCGCGACCCCGTCCTCGCCGCCGTCTGGCGGGGCGAACCGGTCGAGGTGACCGGCGGGCTCGATACGGCGCTTCAAAACGAACGGGACGCCTTTACGTCGCAGCTACAGACCCTCGCCGACGAGTGCGCCGAACTGGCAAAACTATTGAGCCCCTCCCGCGATGAGATCCTGCAGTGGCTGGAAGGGGAGCTCGCCGAAGACCTCGGCGACCACCTGGGCATCAATTCAAAACTCTGGCGCAAAACCCTTTTTCACTGGGAACGCCACATCCACGACGCCCTCTTGAAGCGCCAGCGCCAGGAGCTACTGGGCCGCACCATCCGCGACTTCAAAAACCTCTTCCCCCTTGCCCGCGAACTGCGCCGCAAGCTCATCTTTTACACCGGCCCGACCAACAGCGGGAAGACCTGGCGGGCGATGCAGGCACTGGAAAAAGCCGACACCGGCTACTATCTCGCCCCCCTGCGGCTGCTGGCACTTGAGGGGTACGAGTCCCTGCGCGAACACGGTATCGGGGCCTCGCTCATCACCGGGGAGGAGCAGCTTATCGACGAGGAAGCGACGCATATCAGCTCCACCATCGAGATGCTCGATTTCAACACGGACGTCGACGTCTGCGTCATCGACGAGGTCCAGATGCTCGGCGACCGGGACCGGGGATGGGCCTGGGCGAACGCCATCATCGGCGCCCCCGCCAAGACCGTCATCATGACCGGTTCGGAGAATGCCGTCGACGCGGTGCAGAAGCTGGCCGACTACCTCGGCGAACCGCTGGAGATCGTGCATTGCGAACGCAAGAACCCGCTGGAGCTGATGACCCATGCCACCCCCGTCACCCATATCCAGCCCGCCACCGCCGTCATCGCCTTTTCGCGCAAGGAGGTGCTGCGGCTCAAGCAGCAGCTCGCCCAGCACTTCCGCGTCAGCGTCGTCTACGGCAATCTCTCCCCCGAAGTGCGGCGGGAGGAGGCGCGCCGTTTCCGCGAAGGAGAGACGGAGGTCCTCGTCGCCACCGACGCCATCGCCATGGGGCTCAACCTCCCCATCCAGACGATCCTCTTCTCCCGGGGCGACAAGTTCGACGGCGAGAACCAGCGCCCGCTGACCGCTTCGGAGATCCACCAGATCAGCGGGCGGGCGGGCCGCTACGGCATCAAGGAGAAGGGGCACGTCGGCGCGATCCGCCCCGATGTCCTCTCCATGATCCACAAGCAGTTCCACAAACCCGCCCGCCCCGTGACGGTCCCTTTCAACGTCATGGCCAACCTGGAGCACATCAAGCTCGTCGCGGGGATTTTGGAGGAGGAGTCGCTCGCGGAGATCCTCACCTTCTTCGTCAAGAACATGCAGTTCACCGGACCCTTCCGCGCCGCCAACCTCGAGTCCATGCTCGAAGCGGCCGCCATCGTCGACCGCTATGAGCTCGACCTGACGGCGAAGTTCCACCTCGCCGCCGCGCCGCTGACGCTCAAGTCACCCTATATCGTCGCGGCCTACGAGCGCTACGTGCGTTCGCTGGCCCAGGCCAAGCCGATCGCCTATATTCCCCCCGCGCACCTGGGCGAATACGCCCTCACGACCGACGAGCTCCTCGAAGCCGAGGACCGGGTCAAGGAGATCTCGCTCTACCTCTGGCTCGCCTACCGCTTCGCCGACGCCTTCGTTGATACTGACAAGGCCCGAGAATGGCGCAGCACCCTCAACCGGTTCATCGAAACGTCCTTGAAGAAGAGCGAGTTCGTCCCCCGCTGCCGCCAGTGCACAAAACCGCTGCCGCTCAACTCGGAATACGCCATCTGCCAGAGCTGTTTCCGCCGCCTCAACCGCGAAAAACGCACTGCAAGCCGTACCAAAGAGCGAAAATTCCGGACATAGCCGCTCCCCAAGGAGAAGATCATGCAAAAATCGACCGCCGCCATCCTCGGCCTCTTTATCTTTCTCGGGCTCGGGCTTTTCGGCTACCTGCTCTCCACCGCCGCACTGACCGTCAAGGGGATGGAGCGGGTCGTCACCGTCAAAGGGCTGGCCGAACGGGAGGTCACCGCAGACAAGGCGATCTGGCCCATCAAGTTCGAGGAGGCGGGCAACGACCTCGGGACACTCTATACGACCGTCGAGCGCAAAAGCGCTGCCGTCACCGCCTTTTTGAAGGCGCACGGCTTCAGCGAGGGTGAGATCACCGTCTCGCCGCCCTCCATCGTCGACCGTCAAGCCCAAAACTACGGCAATTCGGCCAATATCGCTTTTCGTTACACGGCCGCAACGGTCGTCACCGTCTATACCGAGCGGATCGACGCCGTCCGACAGAGCATGAAAGAGATCGTCAACCTGGGCAAAGACGGCATCGCGCTCTCCGGCCAGAACTACGAGCACCGTACCCAGTTCCTCTATACCGGACTCAACAGCCTCAAGCCCTCCATGATCGAAGAGGCGACGAAGAATGCCCGCGTCGTGGCCGAGAAGTTCGCCAAGGACTCCGCCAGCCGCCTGGGCAAGATCAAAACCGCCCGGCAAGGACAGTTCTCCATCACGGACCGCGACAGCTCCACGCCCTATATCAAAAAGGTCCGTGTCGTCTCGACGGTCAGCTATTACCTTTCGGATTGAAAACGGGAGAAACGGCGCCGGAAGAGGCGCGCATCTATTTCAGCAGGTCGCTGTAGTCGTAGTGGTAGGGACGCAGGTGCAGCTTGCCGCCGCGCGTGAGGATGCGGGTATCCTCCTCGGCCCGGGATTCGAAACGCTCTTTGACACGTTTGCGGTGCTTTTTGCCGTACCCCTTTAACTTCATGAAGTCTTTGAGGGAGACGAGATCGTCGAAGTCGTCGTCCGCGAACGGGTCAGCGCTGTCCGTTGCCGCCTCCTCCACAACATCCTCATCAGTGCTCTCGTCAATGACGCCGTCTTCGAACTCCTCTTCGCCAAGCACTTCGGGGGCGGCTTCGACGATCTCCGCGGAGACCGCCTCCTCGACGACGGCCGCGGCCGCCTGTTCGGGCAGCAGTTTCGACGCGAAGACCTGCAGCACGTTCTTGAGCTGCTCGTCGCGCTCCTTGTAGATCTGCTCGACTTTTTCGCGCTCGGCGATCAGCATCGCTTCGCGCTGATCGCGGAGGCGGTTCACTTCCGCCTCGAGCTGCTCGTTCTTCGTCTTGAGACGCTCGTTCTCTTTCTCGATGTAATCATGGAAACGGCTGTCCGCTGCCGGTGCCGGCTTGGCCTCGGCGAGCAGAACGTACTTCACGCCGTTCTCGATAATGCTGTTGAGGGTACCGCGGCGGATCCGGTTGTGGATCGCCTCTTTGGAGACCTTAAAATGTTCCGCCGCCTCCGCGACCGTCATCTTGGACATCACTCGCTCCTTTCAGCGCATGTTTTCAAAGACGAGCGGAGCATCCCACTCCATCCCGCGGATCGCACGGATCACCTTTTGGAGGTCATCAAGCTGCTTGCCTTTGACCCGGATGTGATCCCCCTCGATCTGCGCCGTCACCTTCAGTTTGAGGTTCTTGATCTCGGCGGCGATCTTTTTCGCCTCTTTGGCCTCGATGTAGTCGACGACTTTGAAGACCGTTTTGCGGTTACCGCCGCTGCTATCCTCGACGCCCTGCTTATCCAGGACGTTCGACGTCAGCCCCCGTTTGAGCAGTTTGCCGATGACGATGTCCTCCAGGGCCTCGAGTTTGTTGTCGCTGGCGCTTACTAACGTCAATGTTTTGGCTTTTTCGCTGTAGTCGATATCGGCGGTGAGCCCCTTGAAGTCATAGCGGGTCGCCACCTCGCGCTCGGCCTGGACAATAGCATCTTTGAACGCCTGCATATCGATCTTGGCCGAAATATCGAAACTGTGCTCTTTCGCTGCCATATAACACCTCTGTTTGTTATTCAAACCGATTATAACAAAATGAGCTTAAGGGGTTTGGCCGCGGGGGCTGCCGACGGGGAAGAAAGGTTAAAAACTCGGCGCTCCGAAGTCCAGGCCCCCGAAACCGCCCATCATGTTCGGGTCCATGAACCCCTCCATGCCGCTTTTGGAGCGCAGCATGTTGATGTCCTGCTTGGGGGCGATCCCCTGGGGGCAGACGGGGACGCACTCGTTGCAGAGCGTACAGTCCCAGATGCCGTTTTGCTGGACGGCCTCGAGCTTGCCGCGCACATCCGCCGTCCGGGCGTCGCTGACATAGCGCCAGCTGCGCGTCAGGGCAAACGGCCCCTCGAAATCCGGCTTGACGGCGTAGACGGGGCAGGCGCTGTAGCAGGAGCCGCAGAGGATACAGTCGCTTTGCAGCTCATTCGCCTTCTCCTCCGCGTGCCCCATGCGGATCGCGCCGCTGACCGGGTCGATCCAGGCCTGCGCCCCGGCATTGAACGCCAGAGGACGGTCCATATTGACAACGAGGTCACGGAGCACCTCGGCATTGCGCAGCGGTTCGATGAGATCGCCGTCGGCAGGCTTGTGGCTGCAGGCGAGGGCTTCGGTGCCGTTGACCCGCACGGCGCAGCTGCCGCAGACGCTGGAGCGGCAGCCCGAGGCAAAGGTCAGGGTCGGGTCGACGTGCGTCTTGATATGGGTGAGAAGCTCCAGCAGCGTTCCATCGAAATCGACGTCATAGGTGACGGTTTCGTCACCTCTTTTTACCGCTATTTTCATCAGTCGCACCACTCCACTTCGTTGTCATCCTCTTCGTCCCAGTAGGGGTCTTCGCACACGGCGTCCTCCCACTCCTCCGGTTCCTCCTCGAGGAAATCCTCATCAACATCATCCGAACAGATCATTGGAAATCGAAACATAGTCCCTCCTCTTTGATGCAGCTGAGCGAATGCACGGCCAGGGCGGCATCCGCTTCCGGGAAATCGCCGCGGAAGTGTGCCCCCCGGCTCTCTTCCCGGCGCAGCGCTCCCTCTGCCACCGCTTCGGCCACGGTCAGCAGGTTGACGAACTCCAGGAAATCCGTCCGGTTGGTGTTGTAGGCCCCGCTGCGGTCCGCAACGCCCATCTTCGGCAGTTCCGCCTGCATCGTCTTGACCGCATCCAGGGCCCCCTGCAGACCTTCGGCATTGCGCACCAGGCCGACCTGCTCGTAAAAGAGCGTCGCCAGGCTGTCGCGGCGGGTATAAAAATCGACCTCCGGGGCCTCATTGAAGCACGCTTCCAGCTCCGGGGCCTCCACCGCAGCCGCCGGTGCATCCCTGTTGCCGCTCTGCGCTGCGGCGGCTGCATTCGCCCCCGCCTGACGGCCGAAAACGATCAGCTCCAGCAGGGAGTTGCCGCCGAGACGGTTCGCGCCATGAACACGGTGGTTGGCGCATTCGCCCGCGGCGAAGAGTCCCGCAACAGCAGTCTGCGAATCCGCACTGACCTCGATGCCCCCCATCGTGTAGTGGGCGACCGGCTTGATCGGAATGGGTTCGGTGACCGGGTCGACCCCTTCGTAGCGCTGCGCGAGCTTGCGCTCCTGGGGAAGTTCACCGTCGATAAACGCTTCCCCGAGGTGGCGGATGTCGAGGGTGACCCTCTCGCCCGCCATGATCTGGTCGTGGATGGCCCGCGCCACACGGTCGCGGGGAAGGCACTCGTCAATAAAGCGCTCCCCTTTGCCGTTGAGCAGGTAACCGCCCGCGCCGCGCGCACTTTCGGAAATGAGGATGGAGGAGCCCGCCAGGCCCGTCGGGTGGAACTGCACGAACTCCATGTCGCTAAGCCGCGCGCCGGCCCGCAGCGCCGCCGCATGGCCGTCGCCGCTGCTGCCGGCGGCATTGGTCGAGTGGCGGCCGTAGAGCTTACTGTAGCCGCCGGTCGCGAGGATCACTGCCCCGGCCATGTACACCTCGACCTCGCCGCTGCGGACATCGAGCACCTTCACGCCGCAGGCCCTATTGCCTTCCACGATGATGTCGAGCAGAAAGCGTTCGTTGTAGAAGGGGATACCCGCGCGGTTGCACTGGTCAAAAAGCGTATGCAGGATCTTCAGTCCGCTGTAGTCCTGGGCATAACAGGCCCGCGGAGCGGAGGCGCCGCCCAGACGCCGCTGGGCGATCTGCGCATCGTCGTTACGGCTGAAGGGCACCCCGATCGCATCCAGCCAGTGCAGCGCCTCGATCCCCTCGCTGCAGAGCGCCGCGACGGCCGCCTCGTCGGCCAGTCCCTGGGCGGACTTGAGCGTGTCGGCGATGTGCGCCTCGACGCTGTCTTCGCCCGTGTGGCCCAGCGCCGCGTTGATGCCCCCCTGCGCCATACAGGTCTGCGACCGCGTGGGGTAACTCTTGCCGAGCACCGCCACCGTTGCCCCCGCCTCTTTGGCGGAGAGTGCTGCCGCCATGCCCGCACCGCCGCCGCCGACTACTAATACATCAACCATTCCGCTCCTTTAAAGGCCGCAATTTACCGCGCATCATAACCTAGGAAGCGTTGCGTCCGATTTAAAGAAAACCGCTTTCCTATTCGTCAAAGATTTCCGCAACGCTGCGGCGGGACGCGCCGATCTTTTCGATCCGGCCGAACCCGATAAGGAAGTAGGTCTCCTTGGTGACCACCTCATCGATGCCGCCCTGCGCGTTGTATCCGATCAAAACGCCGTATTCGTCCTCGTCTTCAAGCTCGAAAGAATCGAGCTGCACGATCCGCCGGATCGTCGGCGTATGGAAGGTCTCCTGCAGTTCACTCAGGGCGGACGCTTCCGGTCTGCCGATATACATTTTGCGTTCCTTCTTGGCCAGACCGACGGGTTTGATCTCCACCCGCGTCCGATCTTTGAGCAAGGAGGGAATGTTCAGCACGACGGAGAGGGCATCATAGGGGCTGTAGAAATCGAGGACCTCTGTCTTGCGCTTGATTTTCTGGGTCTGCTTCTCCACCAGGCGCATGCTCATCGCGTCGAAGGTCGTCTCCGTCACCGTCTCGTTCTTGTCCTGGAAACGCGTCACGGTTTCGGCCTCGTGGTCGAAAACATATACGTTGGATTCGGTCGTTTTGTCGTTCGTCTGGTAGAGCTCGAAGGTATCGGAAACGTACAGGCCGTCTACAATGCGCCCCCGGCTGACAAAACGGTCCCGCTCATGCCCGGAGATTTCCGCGGCCAGCCCCGTAGCGTAATCCTCGACGATCATACGGTACTCATCCCCGCGCTCGGCGATGGTGATCTTCGCCTCCCCGACCTTCCCGAAGAGCGAAAGCATCACCTTGTAGCGGGTCGTCTCCGCCTCCGAACCCATCAACGCCGATAAAAAAACAAACAGCAACAGCAGACTTTTCATACGCACATTATAGTACAATCACGGCATGAATTCCGCCATCGTCTCGGTGCTGGGGATCTACCTCTTTATCGGCGTGGGCTACCTGGCCAAACGCAGTTTCAAAGAGCAGATCGACGAGCGCACCATCACCCTGCTCTCAGTCTACTTCCTGCAGATTTTTCTGACGCTGTGGGGGCTGCTCAAACGCCCCATAGACACGACGCTGCTGCAGACGCCGCTGCTCTACATCGGCATCACCCTCTCCCTCGTCGCCGTGACAATGTTCGCCTCGCGGCTGCTCTTTGCCGACGTGAAGGAGCGTTCCATCGCCACGGTCGCCGCGCTGATCGGCAATACGGGCAACCTCGGCATCCCGCTGGGCATTGCGCTCTTCGGCGAGGAGAGCGTCCCCTATACGACCATCATCAACCTCGCCAACGTCTTTTTCGTCTACACCTTCGGCGTCTACTACTACTCGCGCGGCAATTTCAGCGTACGTGATTCGCTGCTGAACATCGTCAAACTTCCCGTGCTTTGGGCCGCCCTCGTCGCCATCGCCCTGAACCTCGGCGGCTACCGCCCCTCCGGGACGGTCGAGGAGACGCTAACGATGGGTGCCTACGCGTCGATGGTGATGCAGCTCGTGCTGTTCGGCATCTACCTCTACGACACGAAGATCACCGAACTCAACCGCGTGCTGATCGGCTGGGTGAACGGCCTGAAGTTCCTCGCCGTCCCCGCCGTCACCTACGCCATTTTGTCGCTGACGAACCTGCCCGAAATGGTCAAAGGCATCCTCTTCATGGAGATGCTGATGCCCCTCGCCGTCGCCAACGTCAACCTGGCATCGCTGTACGACTGCCGCCCCAAGGCATTGACGGCCCTCGTCTTCATCACCTCCGTCCTCTTCCTGGGGATCATCTTCGCCGCCATGCGCTACGTGCCGTGGCTGACCATCTGACTGTCAAAGGAGAAGCTATGCTTGAACTGACCGATACCACCTACTCGCAATTCGTCGCGGACATGGACCAACCGCTGTTTATCGACTTCTACTCCCCGACCTGCGGCCCCTGCCAGCAGGTACTGGCACAACTGCCCGCCCTGGAGAAGCATTTTGAGGGCAAAGCGGTGATCGCCAAAGTCGATGTCACCCGCAACCCGAAACTCGCCGCCAAATACGAGATCCGCAGCGTCCCGTTCTGCGTCAGCATCGGGGCGAAAGACAAGATGGTAAAGGATTATGAACTGGGTGCCGCCGCGCCGGCGCGCTATATCCGCATGATCGAGAAAGCGCAGGGGAAAGGGCTCCTGGCCCGGCTGTTCGGAAAGTAGCCTACTTTAGTCGGTAGATATTTTCGTCGGGTACGATGCAGAAGACTTCGTGGATGCGGGTGTCATACCGCTCTTTGACGACGACTTCCATGCCCAGGGACTCCGCATGGGCTTTGAGCTCGGGGAGAATGTCATCGTTGCCCGTCGTGATCTCGACGAGCAGATCTCCCTTGTAGCCCGAATAGGTACGGATGTCGCGAATGGGAAACTCAAGGGCAAAGCGGATCATCTGCTTGCGTACGTCGGAGAGCTCCTCGTGGGACGCCTCCAGCGTCGACGCCGACTTGCCGTACTGCCGCTGCATGAAATGCGGCATCTCCTCTTCATTTTTGTTTTGGTCGTCCGCCATCGTCGCCTCCTTGCTTTTTCACATAGTATCATATTTGCCGGCCGTTTCACTATAATGGTAACCATGAAGACACCGCTATGGACCATCCCCAACACTCTCAGTCTCTTCCGTCTGGCCTGTGCCCCGCTTCTCGTTCTCTCGGGACTCGCGGAGAGTGCCGTCCCCTTCTTTACGATCCTCTCGCTTATGCTCGTTTCCGATGCCCTCGACGGCTTCCTGGCCCGCCTGCTCCACCAGACAAGCGTACTGGGGGCGAAGCTCGACAGCTACGGCGATTACGCCACCTATATGGCCGTCACCCTGGGAGCCTGGCTGCAGTGGCCCGAACGCATCGAGCGCGAGGCCCCCGTCATTCTCCTGGCCGTCGCCGTTTTTATCCTGCCCGCCGTGGCAAGCATCCTGAAATTCAAACGGTTTGCCAGCTACCACACCTGGATCACGAAACTCTCCGCCATACTGATGAGCCTCGGGATCTTCGCCCTGCTCGTCTTTGACCTCTCCTGGCCCTTTTACGTCGCCGTGGCAGTGCTTATGCTTGAAGCCATAGAAAATATCGCCATCACGCTGACTCTCGACGCCCCGGAGACGGACATCCACTCCTGGTGGCATCTGCGCAAACGGCGCTAGAACGCCTGCGCGATGAGCCAATAGCGCGCGACCCGCAGCGTCCCGGCAATAAGGGTAAACCAGACGATGTTCAGCCGCACCAGCCCCGCGACGAGGGTCAGCGGGTCCCCGATGATCGGCAGCCAGCTCAGCAGCAGGGCCGCATAGCCGTAGCGGTGCCCCACCGCGAGCGCCTTGCGCCCCGTTTTGCTCGCTTCCAGTTTCGTATGGCTCTTTTCGTAGAGCCAGAAGCCGAGCAGATAGTTGACCAGGATCGCAAGGATGTTCCCCGCGGAGGCCGCCGTCAGCGCCGTCGGAACCTCCATCCCGGCCGACAGGGCGGCAGCGAAGGCAGCTTCGGAACTGAAAGGGAATAGCGTTGCGGCGAGAAAAGCGGAAAGGAACAACCCCAAAGGGCCGTAAATGTCAGGCATCGACGAAGGTGCGGATGTTGTCAATGACCTTGGCGATCAGCGCATCGCGCGCCTCGACGGAGGTCCAGGCGATGTGCGGGGTGATGTAGAGGCGCTCTTTGTACTCTATTTCCATCAGCGGATGGCCCGCGCTCATCGGCTCTGTTTCAAGGACGTCGAGGCCGACATAGAGCGGTTTGGCGTCGATGATGGCCGCGAGGGCGCGCTCGTCGACGATCCCGCCGCGGCCGAGGTTGAGCAGCGTCGCCCCGTCTTTCATGATGAGCAGCTCGGAGTGGCCGATCAGCCCCCGGGTCGCGGCGTTGAGCGGCGCGTGGATCGAGACGATATCGCTCTCCTCGAGCAGGCGGCTCAGGGTCACTTTTTCATAGTCGCCGTTGGCATTTTTGCCGGAGGTGGAGTAGTAGCGCACCTCCGCCCCGAAGGCCTTGGCAACGGCAGCGACACCCCGGCCGATCTCGCCCAGCCCGATGATCCCCCAGGTCTTGCCCTTGATCTCGTGGAAAGGGCGGCCGACATGGGTGAAAACCTCACTGCGCGCCCAGTCGCCGTTTTTGACGTAGCTGTCGTAGTAACGGCTGTGGCCCAGGAGGTAAAAGAGCATGGAGAAGGTGTGCTGGATAACGGAATCGGTCGAGTAGCCTGCAACGTTTTTGACGGCGATGCCGCGCGCTTCGGCGGCGGGAATATCGACGTTGTTCGTCCCCGTCGCCGCCACGCAGATCAGTTTCAGCGTCGGGACCGCGGCCATCATCTCCTCGGTGATAACGACCTTGTTTGTGACGATAACGTCGGCGTTTGCGATGCGCTCCGCCGTCTCTTCCGGCGCCGTCGTCTCGAAGGCTTCGACCTCGCCGAATGCGTTAAAACCGCCGAGGTCCGTCTCGCCGAAGGTGAGGGTATCGAGCAAAACGATTTTCATCAGTGGTCGCTTACTTTCTCGATAATGGTCCGTGCCTTGGCCAGCGCGGCCTCCGGCTCGTCATAGACCAGGGCGACGGCGAGGCGGCGGCCCGGGTGCGACTCGGGCTTGCCGAAGACGCGCACATAGCTGTTGTCATCAAAGAGCGTATCGTCGACATCGACGACCGGGGCGAAGGATTCCGCCGTCGCCTTGTACGCCGCCGAGGCGCCGCCGCCGTAAAAGGTGAAGCCCAGCGGCAGACCGAGGACGGCGCGCAGGTGCAGGGCGAACTCGCTCTGGCTCTGGGTGATGAGGGTGACCATGCCCGTGTCGTGCGGGCGCGGACTCACTTCGCTGAAGTAGACCTCGTCGCCCTGGATAAAGAGTTCGACGCCGAAGATGCCGCGACCGCCGAGGCCGTCGGTAATCGCCTTGGCAATCGCCTGTGCCCGCTCCTTGGCCACGTCACTCATCTGCATCGGCTGCCAGCTGAAGACGTAGTCGCCGTCGCGCTGAATATGGCCGATGGGCTCGCAGAAGACCGTCTCGAACCCGTTGCGCGCCGTGAGCATCGTGATCTCGTAGTCAAAGGCGATAAAGGCTTCGACAATGAGCTCGCTCGCATCGCCGCGCGCCTCTTTGGCCATCTCCCAGGAGCGGTCCAGGTCCGCTTCGCTCTTCATGACGCTCTGGCCGTGGCCCGAGGAGCTCATGACCGGCTTGACGACGCAGGGGTACCCGAGGCGGCCCGCCGCCGCTTCCAGCTCTTCGCGGGTTTTGACGAACTCGTACGGCCCCGTTTTGAGCCCCAGCTCCTCCGCGGCGAACTTGCGGATGTTCTTGCGGTTCA
Source organism: Sulfurimonas sp. HSL3-1 (assembly GCF_039645995.1). Taxonomy (NCBI): domain Bacteria; kingdom Pseudomonadati; phylum Campylobacterota; class Epsilonproteobacteria; order Campylobacterales; family Sulfurimonadaceae; genus Sulfurimonas; species Sulfurimonas diazotrophicus. The sequence continues at coordinate 105,559 of NZ_CP147920.1, read as the reverse complement.
TCGTTTTGTTGACCGCTTCGGCGTTCGGGATGACATGGAACCCTTCCGCTTCGGCCTTGAACAGCGCATCGATGCTGATCGCCTCGATCTCGGGAAGGATAAAGTCGGGCATCTCGGAGCGGATCAGCTCCAGCACCGCCTCGGTGTCCTGCATGTTCACAACGTGGGAGCGGTGCGCGACCAGGTGGGCGGGTGCGCCTTCGTAACGGTCGACGGCAATCACCTCGATCCCCAGGCGCTGCGCCTCGATGGCGACCTCTTTGCCGAGTTCACCCGAACCCAGCAGCATGATACGAACGGAATTGCTTTTTAACGGCGCGGTAAACAGCATCGTAAGATCCTTAAAATCAGATGCCTAATTGTAACGAAGGGAGCTAAAAAAGAGCGGTGTCCTACTCGTGGTAATGGGCGCAGGTGGTATAGTCGAAATTCTTGATGAGATTGGCGAGATCCGCGATACTGACGGGCTCTTTCAGGCGGCGGCGGTTGTGGTGCTCCACGCAGTAGGCGCACCCTTTGTGTTCGCTGTAGTCGTCGCTGGCGCTGAGGATGATGACCCGCTGCTTCGGGTCGAGCGTGTCCATCAGTTTCAGCGCTTCCACACCGGCCTCGAGGGCGAAATCGACGATGACAATGTTGTATCTGCCGACGGCATACTTGGCTTTGAAGTCCTCGAAGGTATAGACGTAATCGACATGGTGGTGGTACTGGTCGTGCAGGAGCTCTTCTCTGGCGTACGTGGCAAGGCCCTGTTTGTCAATAAGGAGGAGGTTCATTGTGGGAGTATCCAAAAAGCCCGGAGGCTTTCGGGATTAGAGGCGTGACTCGTAACGACGCATCATATACAGACGTTTGAGCATTTTCTTGCGAGCTGCAATTTTCTCTTTTTTACGCTTCTCGGTTTCCGTTTCGTGGAAACGGCGAGCACGCGCTTCCGTAACGACGAGGTTACGGTCAGTCTGCTTTTTGAAGCGACGGTACGCAGCATCGAAGTTGTCATCTTGACGAAGAACGATACCTGGCATTCACATCACCTACTTTCTTTAAAATTTGGACGCGAAGTATAACACAATCCGCATCCGAATGCAAAGGGCCCCTTATTCCCAGACGAAAACGCGCATCGGCGTGTCGTCGCGGTTGGCCCACTCTTTCATCGACGCATCATAGAGTTTCGCCTGTGCAAACCCGAGCACGCGGTGCACGACGAAGTAGTTCATCGACGCCTCCAGCCCGCCGGTGCAGTAGACGATGAGCGGTGCGTCCTTATCAAGTCCCAGCCCCTCTTCCAGCATCGCCGAGAGCTCCACTTTCGGCTTGAGACGGTTGTTCGGCGTCACGTTGTAACGCCAGAAGTAGCTGTGCGCCCCGCTGATGTGCCCGGCGCGCTTCAGCACCCCCTGCTTCTCGGCCCCGAAGTAGAACACCGCCGGGCGCGAGTCGATCATCGCAACTTTCCCCCGGGAGGCTTTCACCTCATCGAGCGTTGCGATCATCCCGGCGTCGGTCGCGACGGTAACGTCGCCGGAACCCTCCGCCGTCGCCGTATCGGAGAGCTTCCCGCCCGCGGCGGTGTAGGCGGAAAGGCCGCCGTCAAGCAGGGCGCTCTTTTTAAACCCGGCATACTCCATCGCCCAGAGCACGTAGGTCGCGCGCAGCAGGTCCTTGTTATCGAGGTGGTGGGAGTAGACGACGACTTTGGAATCGCTGCCGATCCCCAGGCGGCGCATCTGTGCCTGCAGCTCCGCGGCGCTGCGCACCTCGGCGTGCTTGCCAACCCCATGACGCCAGAGCTCGATAGACGCATTGCGGGCCCCGGGAATGTGCCCCTCTTCATAAGCTTCCGGCGCGGAAACATCCACAATCACGAGGTTTTTATCCCCCGCGTGCTTAACGAGCCATTCGCCCGTCACCACTGGTTCCATCGCCGCGAGCGTTACCGCCAGCGCCATCAGCATCATCAGATTACGCATCGGTTTTTGCCGTTTCAGTAAAGATGTTCACGTTTGAAATACTCCTGCGGCACCCCGCAGAGCGGACACGCTTTCGGCGGCTTCTTGCCGCGGTGGATGTGACCGCAAACCTCGCAGACCCAGATCTCCTCGTCCGCGCTCGCAAAAAAGCCGTCATCAATCATCGCCTGTTTCAGCGCGGCGTATTCGCGTTCATGCTCCACCTCGACCTTGGCGATGGCGTTGAAAAGCCGGGCGAGGGCCTTGTGCCCCTCCTCCTCGGCGATCGCGGCGAAGTTGGGGTACATCTCCGTATGTTCGTAGTGTTCCCCCTCCATCCCCGTCTCGAGGTTCTTCATGGTGGCTTCGAGCTCCTGACCCTCCATCATCTTGTGATAGGCCTTGTATTCGGCCCTGGCATGCCACATCTCGTTGAGCGCCGCTTCGCGGAAATGGCGCTCGATCGCATGCCACCCTTCATCGCGGGCGATGTCGGCAAAGAGGTCATACTTGTTGCGCGCCATCGACTCCCCGGCATAGGCCTTCATCAGGTTGACGGCCGTCAGGTTATCGGTGACACACGCCATCTCCTCGCCGCAGCAGGTCAGGGTGCCCCCGCCGACATGCTGTACTTCCACTTCATTCCCGCAAACGCTGCATTTATAGGTCTCGTACTGTTTCATCTTCTGTTCCTTCTCTCCCGGCGGTCTCCCCGCCGCGCAATGGCACTCCGGGCAAAACGGCCCGGCGCCGGCCTCAAGACGATCAAAACAGTCACCATTATAGAACGTTGGCTCTTTTCCAATGCTTACAGTTAAGGAGAAAAATTATCCTTTAGTTTCAACTCATCTCGAAGCCCCCAACGGGCTACATTGCGCTAAAATGCCCTTATGATTTCCCAGGACTCCATCGACGGGCTCAAATCCCGGATCGACATCGTCGACGTCATCGGTAACTATGTCGAACTGAAGAAAGCCGGCGCCAACTACAAGGGGCTCTGTCCCTTCCACGACGAAAAGAGTCCGAGCTTCTCCGTGAGCCCTTCCAAACAGTTCTACCACTGTTTCGGCTGCCAGGCGAGCGGGGACGCCATCAAGTTCGTTATGGAGTACGAAAAGCTTACCTACCCCGAAGCGATCGAGAAGCTCGCCGGCCAGTACAACTACAGTCTCGCCTATACCCAGGGCGAGCCGCGCCAGCAGCGCTCCCAGCTGATGGAGAAGCTCAACGACTGGTACCGCAGCCTGCTGGACAAGACGCCCACGGCGATGCAGTACCTGCACGATCGCGGCATCTATGAGTCGAGCATCGAGCACTTCGGCATCGGATACGCCCCCGCTTCGCACCTGACCCTGGGCTTTATCAAGCAGAACCAGTTCTCCATGGCCGAAGCGGTCGAGCTGGGGGTCGCAGGCGAAAGCGAGGGACGCGAATACGCCCGCTTCATCGAGCGGATCACCTTTCCCATTCACGCCCCCAACGGTGCCATCGTCGGCTTCGGCGGCCGTACCATCACCGGCCACCAGGCCAAGTACGTCAACTCCCCGCAGACGAAACTCTTCAACAAATCCCGCCTGCTCTACGCCTACAACCACGCCAGGGAGAGCATCCACAAGCGCAAAGAGATGATCGTCACCGAAGGGTACCTCGACGTAATCATGCTGCACCAGGCCGGCTTCACCCAGGCCGTGGCGACCCTGGGGACGGCGCTCACCAGCGAACACCTGCCGCTGCTTCGCAAGGGCGAACCGCGCGTCATCATGGCCTACGACGGGGACGCGGCGGGGCGCAACGCCGCGCTCAAGGCCTCGAAACTGCTCAGCGCCGCGGGCTTCGACGGCGGCGTCGTTCTTTTCGAAGGGGGGCGCGACCCGGCGGACATGGTCAAGGAGGGGCGCGTCGAGGAGCTCGGCGCGATGTTCCGGCAACCCCGCCCCTTCATCGATTTCGTCCTGGAGACGACGCTGGGGCAGTACGACCTGGCCAACCCGCGCGCGAAGGAGCAGGCCCTCGCGGAGACGACCGCCTACCTCAAGACCCTCTCCCCGCTGATGCAGGAGGAGTACAAACGCCACCTCGCCGCGCGCATGGGCATCTCTCCCGGGCTGGTGCGCGTCGGGAGCCAGCCGGTACGCACGGCCGCGCCCACCGTCGCCGTCGCAGCACCCTCATCCCACCGCGACCTGTGGGAGCTCTCCCTCATCAAAACGGTCCTGGAGCGTCCCGGCGTCGTCGATGCGCTGCTCGATTTCATCGCGCCGCAGATGCTGCGTTTTCACGCCCGGGAGTTCGCCACGGCCCTGCAGGGCGACAGCAATCAGCCGGAGCTTATTCACATCGTCATGGACGAAGCCGTCCCCGTTTTCCCCGACGACGAGACCCTCAAAAGCGAACTGCTGATCTTTCTGCGCAAATATTACGAGCATCGCCGGCAGGCCGTCATGCGCGACCCTTCCATTCCCAGCGATAAAAAATACTTCTTAAACCGTCAGATTCTTGGTAAAATTGCGAAACTCAAAAAAGGTGAACTGGTGGGAGTAGACGCCTAGGCGCGCTCCCGCTCCTGTGCCTTACCAAGGAATTACCAATGTCAAAACGCAAAGCCATCGCGCTTTTCTCCGGCGGGCTCGACTCTACGCTTGCCATGAAGCTCATCATCGACCAGGGGATCGACGTCATCGCCTGTAACATCAATACCGGTTTCGGGGCCACCAAAGACCGCCGTGCCCATATGCAGAACATGTGTGACCAGGTCGGCGCGGAACTGCGCATCATCGACATCCAGAGCGAGTACCTCCAGACCGTTTTGTTCGACCCCAAGCACGGCTACGGCAAGCACTTCAACCCCTGCATCGACTGCCACGCGAAGATGTTCGAAGTCGCCAAACGCATCATGGAAGCCGAAGGCGCGAGCTTCCTCATCAGCGGCGAGGTCCTCGGCCAGCGCCCGATGAGCCAGAACAAAGACGCGCTCATCAAGGTCCTCAACGAAGCCAACGTCGACGGCCTTCTCCTGCGCCCCATGAGCGCCAAACGCCTGGCGCCGACGATCGCCGAAGAGGAGGGGTGGGTCGACCGCGACAAACTCGAAGGGATCCTCGGCCGCAGCCGCGAACGCCAGATGGAGCTCGCCGAACAGTTCGGCCTCGAAGATTTTGAGAGCCCGGGCGGCGGCTGCCTGCTGACCGATGCGAACTTCGCCATCAAGATCCGCGACTACATCAAGTTCGACGAACAGTTCGACGTCCCGGACATTCCGGTGCTCAAATGGGGCCGCCACTTCCGTCTGCCCGAGGGCGCCAAGATGGTCATCGGCCGCGACCAGGAGGAGAACGTCAAACTGCAGGAGATCGACAATGCGAAATTCATCCACATCGAAACCGTCGGCATCCCAGGGCCGCACGTCCTGCTGAGTAAAAATGCCAGCGAGAGCGACCGCGCTTTCGCCGCCCGCAGCATCCTCACCTACTGCAAAACCTCGCCGGAAGAGAGCTATACGCTCGACGTGAACGGCGAAACCGTCACGACGACCCCCCTCGCCGCCCGCGCCGAGGCGGCGAAATACTCGATTTTATAACTTCGATACAAAACAGGAGCAAAGCCCCTGCTTCTACGTTAACACTTTGTTCCCCTCAGCGGGGAGCTCGCGTGCAGTTAAACCGCACTCATACCTGGTTTCAAACTTCCTTAAGTCAGCGGCAAGTATAATTTTGCCTCTTAAAAATCTCCCGGGCCCTTAGCTCAGCTGGGAGAGCGCTTCGCTGGCAGCGAAGAGGTCACCGGTTCGATCCCGGTAGGGTCCACCATTTTCCTACAATACGTTTTTCTGACAACAAAATTATTTTTCTAAAACACGTTTACCCGTTGACAACCGCAAAGGCTACTGCACCTTTGTCACGGTGATAACGGACTCCCCTTTTTCCGTGTAGGCGGTCGTGTAGGTCAACGCGCTCTCGTCGACGCTCGTATCCCCTTTTTTCTGCAGCCCCAGAAGCGACAGTCCCATCAGGTAGCTTCCGACCATCAGCTGGCCCGATATCCCTTCGCTTTTGCTTGTTTTCTGCGCCTCTTCCATAATAGTTTCCAGGTCCTCTTTGAGGGTCACCGTCGTCGTCAGGACGGCGCTGCACTCGCGCCGGTTCCCTTCCAGTCCGCCGTCGACGACTTTGGTAAGTTCGTAACGCCGCTCGATGAAACCCTTCAGGACGCCGTCGTCATGCTTCAAATACGCGACGACTTCCTCTGCGTCGCAGTCGGGGGCCTTTTTGCTGCACGCCCCCAGGCCAATCGCCGCCGCCACTGCCAGCCCAACCGCCGTTACCTCTTTAATCATACATTCTCTCCTTCTGTTTCATACCGTCGTCTCACCGGACCGGACGGACCATCACATAATCGTCCATGACGAACCCGCCGCCGATCCCCTGGACCAGGGGGCCGGCATTCGTAAACCCCTCATGCTCGTAAAACGCAACGGAAGGGTTGTGGCGGTTGACGGTGAGCAGCAGCCGTTTGAAGCCGCCCGCCTTCGCTTCCGCCGCGCAGTGCTCCAGCATCAGGCGCCCGCCGCCCTTTCCCCGCTGCGTTTGAAGCACGTAGAGTTTGCTCACCTTGAGCACATCGTCTTCGGGGACGGTGGCGCAGTACCCCACTGCCGTCTCGCCGTCATAGAGCAGCGTGTAGTGATACCCGTTTTGCATCTGCGCATTGATGGCATCGGCGGACTGAAAGGAGCGCAGCATATACTCGACCTGCTCCGCCCCGATGATCGGCGTGTAAAACTCCCGCCAGATCGTCTCGGCCAGGGAGGCGCAGAGGGCCGCCTGCTCCGGCGTGGTCACAGGAACGATATGCATCAATTCAGGGCTTTTCGATGGTAACGGAAACAACACCGCCCAGCGGCACGTTGCCGCGCTTGACGAGATCGACGCGGTAGTAGGAGACGTAGGTTTCATCCGTACTCGTCGCCGCTTTTTCGATCTTCCAGCCGCTGCTCCCCTCTACCGTCACCTTCGCCCCGTCCAGGATCGCGCGGTCCGCCGCGTCGATGTAGAGCACCAGCCGTCCGCCGCCGTGGTCCTCGACCTTCATCAGCTTCGTGCCCGGGGCGACGTATTCGCCCTGGCGCACATAGAGGGTCTTGAGGTACTGCCCGTGGAGCGCGATGCGCTTTTTGGCGATCGTATCTTCCAGCTGGGCGATGACGCTTTGCAGGTCTTCCGCCTGCATCTTCAGCGCGAGCAGCTCCGTCTTGTACTGGTCCTTCGTAAAGCGGTTCTGGCTCGCCAGATCTTTGATGCTGTCGTACTGCGACTGCTTGACGGCGATCTGCTCTTGCAGCAGCTTCAGTTTCCGGCGGTCGTTTGCAAGCTGGATATCGTCGAGCGCATGGTCGATCTCGATCACGACCTTGTTGAGGGTTTTGAGCTCGTCGCGCTGATCGAGCTTGACGATACGCCCCGAAACCTCCGTACTCACCGTGTGCGCGTCATAGGGCTCCACTTTCGCCTTGTAACTTCCCGCCGCCAACGGCAGTGCCGCCAGCAGTATCATTAAAAAACCATTTCTCATCATTTTCTCCTCTCAAATAGTAGCATGTCTCTGCCCCGATGGCGGTGATGCCGGGGTGGGGCCGATGCCGTTGATGACGGCGTAGAGCGTCGGCACGTACAGCAGGTTCAGCACCGTGCCCCACAGCAGGCCGAAACCGATGGAGACGGCAATCGGCTGCAGGATCACGGCCTGCCCGGTCGCATAGAAAATCAGCGTAAAGAGGCCGAGGAAGGTCGTGATGGAGGTGATCAGGATCGGCCGCAGGCGCATCTTCGCCCGCTCATAGAACGCGCGCGTATCGTGGGTGCCGTGCAGGAAGTCGAGCATGATGATCCCGTCGTTGATGACGACTCCGGCCAGTCCCAGCAGCCCGATGACCCCCGGCATAGTCAGGTTCATCCCCATCAGCTTGTGGCCCACCAGCGCCCCGAGGATGGAGAGGGGAATCACCGACATGACAATAAGCGCGTACTTGATCTTCGGGAAGATGAACAGCAGGGTGATCAGCATCAAAAAGAGAGCGACGGCAACGGCACGCTTCATATCCGATGCCAGCTGGTCGTTGCGCTCCTGCTCCCCGAACAGTTCCGCCTTCACCCCCGTTTCACGTACCGCGTCCAGTACCGGAGCGATCTGCTTCAGGACCTGCGACGGGGTCGTGACCCGCTTGTTGACCTTCGCGAAGACCGTCTTCACTACCGTGCCGTCGCGTTTTTCAATCTGGTTGAAGTCCCGGCGGCTCTCAAAAGCGACAATATCGCCGAGATTGACGTAAGTACCGTCGGCCAGGGGGTACTGGAACCGTTCCAGCGTACTCAGACGGTCCTTCTCCAGGGCACGGGTCTTGATCTCCATGACTCCGCTCTCGTTGAAAGTCATCGCCCTGCGGTTGTCGAGGAAATAGGCCGAAAGGGTGCGGGCCACTTCCGCTTCGCTCAGCCCCAGCCGCTCGCCGTAGTCGTTGACGCGCAGCCGGATCTCCCGCATCCCCGGTTCGAGGTTGTTGCTGACGGAGACGACCCCTTTGACCTTCTCCAGCGCCGACTGCACCTGCTCCATCGCCGCGACCGTTTTCGCTTCGTCCGCCCCGGAGAAGTTGACCTGGACATCGATGCGCACGACCCCGGCCCGCTGTTCCCGAACGCCCAGCTCCTCGAAGGCATACTGCTGCCGCAGCGGCGCGACGAGCGCCTCGAGATCGTCGACGAGTTCATAGGTGTGTTTCGTCCGCCGCTTCTCCGGGTCGTCGTAATCAAAAGAGAAGTTCAGCAGCGGGGCCAGGTAACGATCGAAAACGTTATTGGGCGCCATGTCGTAGAGCTCCATCGTGACGAGGAAGACGTGTTCCCCGGTTTCCGCATCCCCGGCCATGGAGACCCGCGAACCCGTCACCGTCGACACCGACTTGGCGAAGAAACGCTCCCCCTCCGCCAAGATGCGCCGTTCGACGTCCTGCGCAATGGCGGCTGTCTCTTCGATCGGGGTATTGATGTCGAGTTTACCCGTGACATACAGGAACGAGCCGTCAAACTCCGGGAAGAACTGGAACTGCATGCTCTTGACCGTCAGGAACGTCAGCAGGGGTACCGTGACCAGGAAGAGTGCGAGGACGCTCTTTTTATAGCGGATCAGCCCGTGCAGGATCGTTTCATAGCCGTTCTGGATACGCGTCCAGTCGACCATGTTCTTCTGCTTCTTTAGCACCTCCTCCGCATGCAGCGGCAAAAAGAGGAAGCTCTCGATCAGCGAGCCCATCAGGATCATAATGACCATGATGGGAATGAGGATGATGAACTTGGAGATCTCCCCGCTGAGCATAAAGAGCGGCAAAAAGGCGACAACAGTCGTCACCGTCGCCAGGGTCACCGGCAGGATCATCTCCCGCAGCCCCGCCATCACGGCGGCATGGCGCTCCATCCCCTCGTTGAGGTGGCGCTGGATGTTCTCGGAGACGACGATGGCGTCGTCGACGACGATCCCGATCACGATGAGCGCACCGAGCAGGGAGACGATGTTGATGGAGTAGCCCAGGACATAGATGAAGACGATGCCGATCGCGAACGAAAAGGGGATCCCCAACGCAACGATGGAGGCGATGCGGACGTTGATCAGCAGCGCCATGGAGAGGAAAACGAGTATCAACCCGAACATCAGGTTGGAGAGCACCGTCTCCAGGCGGCTCTGCACCGGCTTGGAAGTGTCGTGGTAGAAGTCAAAATGGATCTGCGGATAGTCGCTCTGCATCGTCTTCGCAAAATGCACAAGCTCCCGGGAGAGGGATATGGCGTTGCCGTAGTCCCCCTTGGAAAGATTGAGCGTGATGTTGGGGCGGCCGTTGAAGGTCGAGATCGTCGTATCCTGGGGGTGTTCGATCACGATGCGGGCGATCTCCCCCAGACGGACGTATTTGCCCCCGACGCCGAGCATCGTCGTCTCCCACGCCGCGACGTCAGACTTGCCGTGGACGGTGGAGAGGAAGACGAAGTCCCCTTTCTGTTCGATGTTCCCGATGGGATAGATGTACGAAAGGTTGGCAATGGCGGACGTCACGGCGCTGCGGCTGAGCCCAAGGGCTTCGATCGCCTGCGAGTCGAGGCGGACGGAGACCTCCTCGTCCGAATCCCCGTACATCACCACTTCGCTGATGTTCGGGTAGCGGGCGAAACGGGTCTTGATCTCCTTGGCCGCCTCGACCAGCTCCCCGTGCGTCAGCGTATCGCTGGAGAGCGAGAGGGAGACGAGGGGGCGGTTGTGCACCGCCAGCGTTGCCACCGGTTCGACCATGTCCGACGGGAGGTACTGCCGGCTTTTGGCGATGGCGTCTTTGGCCTTGTTGAGCGCGTCGTTTTCATTCGCCCCCTCCTGCAGCGTCAGGACGATCGCGAAGCTGCCGGGTTTGATGACGGTTTCGATCTTCTCGATGCCGTCGATACTGCCCAGCGCATCCTCGATATCGCGCACGGCCATCTTGTCGAGGTTGTCCGCGCTGCTCCCCGCATACCCCCCGCTGATTGTCACCCGGTCCAGGGTCACCAGCGGGAAGAGCTCCTTGGGGATGGAGACGTAGGCGTTGACGCCCATAAAAAGCACGAAGAGCAACAGCACGTAGTTGAGCCGTTTGTTGCGAATAAAATACTCGATGATTTTCAGCATACGCGATTATATCGCCGCCGTTTGCCGCTGGTCAAGCATTTTCGGTTATAATTTTCGAAAATTAACTTTATTGCGTAAGGAGCCCCTTATGAAAGTCGCCGTTCCCGTCAAAGACGATACCCTGCAGTTTTTCGGCAATGCCGGACATACACCCTTTTTTGCCGTCTACACCGTCAAGGGCGCCGGCATGTTCCGCGCCTTCGAACTCGAAGGGCTGCGGGCCAACCCCCGCACCGACCTCGACCATGAGCATGCGGACGAAGATCACCAGTGCGATCACGACCACGATGACGAAGAACACGTCAAAGAGCACTTCAAAATGGGTGCCGCGATCGAAGACTGCGATTTCATCGTTGTCAGCCGTGCCTGCAAGAACACGGCGGCGGCCATGGCCGAATACGGCGTGCATATCCGCAAATACGCCGGCGATCCCGCCAAGGCCGAAGCCGTCTTGCGCAGCGTCTCTGCCCAGCTCGCCTGAGGAAGGTTACAGGCACACCGCCTGATGCCGGATCTCTCCGGCTTTCAAACGCCCGCCGTACTCTGCGCTGGCGTAGAAACCTGAAAAAAGATTAATTTTTTTAATCCAATGGAAAAAGCAGGGGCAACATTGCGTCCAAAGCGCTATGATGCCTATAGCTGTATCCGGTTTTTTTCACGAACCCTCCTGTTTTTGAAACTCCTTTTTACTCCCGGATACAGTGTTTTTCCTTCTTTGTCGCACCCTCCGGGTGCACCTTCGGCTAGGCTTTTATTTCACAGTGCGATTTCGGCGTCTCCCAGAATTCGACGGAGTTCACCCTGATGCCCAACGGCGCCATCTTCTTCTGAACGATTTCAAGCATCCACGCCGTCAGCTGTTCGCTGGTGGGAACGAAGTCGACAATGACCATCCCCTCGTATTTTTCGCGTATTGCCCCGATCTCGCCGTCGACAACTTCCAGCCGCGGCGTCCAATACCCTTCGTCGTGGCGGAAAAAGCGGGTGTCGTCCATTTTGCCGTCTGCGCAGTAGTGCGACATCATGTCGGGAAAGAGCGGGTCGTTGCGGTCGATGATGAACTTGTGGTCCAGCGTCGCGTCAAGCCACTGCTTGAACCAGTTGAGATGTTTGAAGTCGGTCACCATCCCGTTTTGCAACGTCTCCGCGGCAAGGAAAATTTTGATCCGCCCCTGGTGACCGTGCAGATGACGGCACATCAGGCAGTCGTCGAGGCTGTACTCCGTCTCCAGGCTCTGCGACCAGACCCGGTGGCCGTAACAGAAGTCGAACTGTTTATCGATGATCCACGTCATGCCGTCCGCCTCACTGGAACTTCAGCGGGATCAGGCTGCGGTCTTTTTCGAACGTGCCCGTCACGTAGGTCGTGGAAGTAGAGGCGTTGATGTCGCACGCCCCCCGAAAGGCCGTACAGCCGTGTTTGAGGTTGAAAAGCCCGACATAGACGGAGTCCGTCTCGAAAACCTGCATGATCTTCTTGCCGATGTAGCGCGTCAGATCCTCCTGCAGCCAGCCGCGGCGCGCGCACCAGTTGACGAAGCGGTTGATCTTGCTGATACCGCCGAGTTTCTCGCGCGGGATGTAGCCGACGACGACCACGGAGCCCGTGTCCGCCTGGTCCTGCCCGAAACGGATGAAGTGGTGGCTGCAGACGGCGTCGAGCTGCGTCGTGACAAAGACGGGCTCGTGCGTCTTTGCGTTGTTGGGGAAGGTCGCCATGCGCGGCTCAGGGTTCCAGCGGCCGCTCATCAGCTCCCGCTCGTCTTCGGGCACGGCCCCGGTGTACATCTTCGCGATGCGCCCCGCCGTCCCGATGTTTCCGCAGGCGCTGTCTTCCATGACGTTGGGGTCTTCGCGGTCGATTTTGAGCGCGTCGAGCATCTGCCCCATATAAAACATCGCGTAGAGGCGCATAACATAGTGCCCCTCTTCCGAAAGCTTCTGACCGGTTTCATGGATATTTTCATTGACGCGGAACGCCTTTACGGCTCGGTACTCCTCCACGGCGCGCGCGAGTGCTGTTTCATCCTCGTGGCCGAAGTGGCAGAAAAACCGTTCACGGACAAACGCGTCGAGCTCCTCTTGTGTCGGGACCATCGCTTCTCCTCTGGAATAATGGGGGCATTGTAGTCGCTAAACGCCAACATGTCTAGCGCTTTTGAAACGCTGGTTTCATTTTAAGTTTTGCTTTATATGATTGTAACATGCCATTCAAGATTACCCGCTTTGAGACCATCCCCCTGGAAGCCCCTGCCTTCGTCCGCCCCGTCCGCATCCTCTATACGCAAAACGGCCGCGACCTGAGCTGGGAAGCCGTCAAGAGCCACGACAGCGTCGCCGTTCTGCTCTACCATACGGAAAAGGAGGCCTTCCTCCTCGTCAAACAGTTCCGTCCCCCGGTGCACATGAACCACCCTGAACATTTGTTCACATACGAACTCTGCGCCGGGATCGTCGACAAGAAGGCCCCCCTCCTCCAGATCGCCAAGGAGGAGATCGACGAGGAGTGCGGCTACGACGTGCCGCCGGAAAAGATCGAAAAGATCACCTCCTTCTTCACCAACGTCGGTATCTCCGGCGGCCAGCAGCACCTCTACTTTGCCGCAATCGACGAGTCGATGCGCGTCCACGACGGCGGCGGCATCCATACGGAGGAGATCGTGCTGGAGTGGGTCCCGCTCACGGAGGCTAACGCCTTTGTTTTTGATGAAAAGAGGGCGAAAACCCCGGGGCTGATGTTCGCGTTTTACTGGTTTTTCGCGAAGTAGACGCTACCGCAGGACGCCGAAGCGCGCGAGCGTCTCGGTGAGCTCCTTCGTTTCCGCAGGCCCGATATGCCGGTAGACGACCTCCCCGCTGCCGTCGAGGATCACCTGGGTCGGCATCATGCGGACATCATACTGCACCGCCACCTGGCGTTCGCGCCGGATGTCGATAAAGTAGATGGCGCTGCGCGGGTGCTGCTTTTTGATTGTGTACAGCGTGCGGGCCATCGCTTCACAGCTGCGGCACGACGTCGATCCCAGTTCAAGTAGCACCGGCTGGCCGCGGCCCATCTTCGGAGCTGCCAGCTTATACGGCGTCACGTTCAGCATCGTCTCATGGGAAGCTTTCTCCTGGCCGCATCCGCCGAGCAGCAGCGCAAACCCCAGCAATAACATTCGAAACATATCACTCCCTAAAAGACAAGATAGGCCTGGTAGGCCAGGTAAACCGCGATGGCGGTGAGCAGCAGGATGAAGAGGGTGTTCACCCCGTTCGCGATCCTCGCCAGCAGCGGGCTCGACGCCATGCGCTGGGCAAATCCGAGGGAGAGCCCCGCGACCAGCAGCAGCATGCCGTGCCCCAGCGCGAAGAGCAGCACCAGGGCGTACGAGTAGGCCCAGCCGCTCTGTTCCGCCACGGTAATGATGGCCGCCAGCGGCGCCGAAGCGCACGGTGTGCTGACCAGGCCGAAAATCATGCCGATCAGCAGCGCCCCCGCCAGCTTGAACTTCAACAGCCGGCCGGCGATAAGCGCCTTGTCGATCTGCCCCAGCCACCCCATGGCGTAGGCCGCGACCAGGAAGGTCGCTGCGGCGGCAAGTGCGTAGGCCCAGAAGGGAGCAACGCTCAGCAGCGCCCCGGCTTTGGCCACCGTCAGCATCAGCAGGGAGAAACTGATGACGAGGCCGGTGACAAAGAGCAGGGAGTAAAAAAACGTAAAGCGCTGTTTCTGTCCCGGGGTCATCTCCACCGAGAGCCCGAGGACACTGCCGATGAGCAGCGGCAGCGTAATGATGGAACAGGGCGCCAGCGAGGTCAGCACGCCGATGCCGAAGGAGGCGGCTAGCGCGATTATGCCGTAGTGGCCGACCCATTCGGCCAGGCTCTGTTCAAGCATCATCCGGCGGGATCAGAAATCGTCGTCGTCGCTGAAGAAGGCGTCCTCTTCCGCCTTCTCTTTCGCCGCCTGCAGCGCATCGAGCTCCGCCTGGCTCATCATCAGCATTTTCATCTTTTTGACGAAGATCGTCCGGTCGGGCAGCTTGGCGAAATAGGCGTAGGTACCGTACCCCATGACCAGCACGGTGGCTGCGAGAATGAGCTTCTGCACCGGCGAGAAGGTCTGGATGGGCTCTTTGAAGTTGATTTCGCAAACGCCGCCCGGACAGTACTTCGGATCTTTGCGCTTGATCCATGCGAAGATCTTGCACCCCAGGCAGATGGAGAAGGCCGCTTCAAAAAAGAGCAGCGCCATACAGATCAGACAGACCAGCACCTTGAGCGGGTTAGGCTGGAAGTCGATGACGAGGTAGTAGAACATCGGCCATGCCAGCAGAAAGCCCAGGATCCAGGCGAAACGCTTCTGGGCGGCCCCGACGTACTCGGGCTTCTGGTTCTGGACGAAAAAACGCCCCAGCATCAGGCTGGGCGCATAGCGCGGCTGGATGATACGCAGCGTAAAATCGACGGCAAAGAAGGTCACGAAGTATTTGGAAAAGACCGCCGTGCCCAGCATCACCCCGTTCGTCAGTCCCAGGAAGGCGCCGACAAACAGGATCGCCGCCGCCGCGCGCGCCTCCCTTTCATTGAGCACGCCCACCTCATAGCCGGGCACCTTTTCACCATAGGCAAAGAAGCTTTTAATATCCACGCTGTTTCTCCTTGTAAAACAGAGGCATCCTGTCCGGACGCCTTTTAATGAGGGAAACTATAGCACATTCAGATAAATAGATCAATATATCTTGATATTTGTAAATTGATTGGCTACAATGCTGCTATCCAAACGGCGAAAGGAGCCATCATGAAACGTCTCCACATCCATATCTCCGTCGACGATCTCGACAAAAGCCGGGCGTTCTATACCGCCCTGTTCGGCACGGAACCGACGAAGGAAAAAGCGGATTACCTGCAGTGGCTCATCGACGACCCCGCCATCAACTTTGCCATCTCCACGGGTAAAAGCAAACGCGGCCTCAACCACCTGGGACTGCAGTTCGACGGTGACGAAGCCGTCGCCGAGACCGAGGCCCGTCTCATCGCCGCGGGCATTGCGGGCGAGAAACAGAGCGGCGCGCAGTGCTGCTACGCCGCGTCGAACAAGTACTGGGTCCAGGACCCCCAGGAGGTCATCTGGGAGAACTACCATACGATGGAGCAGATCGAGGTCTTCGGCGGCGACGCCTTTACCGGCGGGGTGGGCTGCTGCCAGCCGACCTTCTCCGAGAACGGCAAATGGTCGACGGGCGGGGGCTGCTGAGCATGGATGTCTTTTTGAAGAGCGTCGCGGCCCTCAACGACGAGACCCGGGTGCTGATCCTGCGCTTCCTCGACGAGCACGGGCCGCTCTGCGTCTGCGACCTGCAATCCTCCCTGGAGATGATCCAATCGCGACTCTCCCGCCACCTCAAGATCCTCAAAGAGGCGGGGTTCCTGAAGGTCGAGCGCAAAGGGACCTGGGCCTACTACGCCATCAGGAGCCCCCTGGACCGTTTCCGCAGCGAAGCGCTGGAGGAGATCCGGCACCTCGGCATCGACCTGCCGAAACTGCAAAAACTCTCCGAAACCGATCAAGGTTGCGGACTTAAGCGATAAGATCGCTGTGAGCCTACTGCTGATGAAGCAAAGCGGAATTCCGCAGCTTGCGAGGACAGCGTAAACTCAGCGTTAGCGTAGCAAAAGGAACTCATTTCCTTTTGCGTATTGAATAATGAAAACCGATCAAGGGTGTAAACTATGAGCAAAAAGAAAGTATTGATCCTCTGTACCGGCAACAGCTGCCGCTCTATTATGGCCGAAGCGCTGATCAACGCCAAGCTCGGCGACTGCGTCGAGGCGTTCAGCTCCGGCGTCAAGGCCAGCGGCAAAGTCAACCCCAACGCGCAGGCCCTGCTCGAATCCAAGGGGTACTGGAAAGAGGAGTACCACTCCAAGGTGATCGAAACGGTCCTGAATAACGCCTTCGACCTCGTCGTCACCGTCTGCGACCACGCCAAGGAGAGCTGCCCGATGTTCCCCAAAGCGGTCAAGACGATCCACGTCGGCTTTGAAGACCCTTCGGGCAAAGCCGAAGAAGAGTACGCCAAGACCCTCGACCTGATCGAGCAGGAGCTGCTGCCCGTCATCAAAGCGGAGCTCTGCTAGATGTGGCATGATCTCAGCCGCGCCTTCGTCTACGAAACGCTCCACCTCCAGGGGCGGTTCGCCGATGCGCTGCACTTCTTCCTCTACGATACGGTCAAGATCTGGTTCCTGCTGATCACCATCATCTTCGCCGTGTCGTTCCTGCGCACCTGGATGAACACGGAGATGGTGCGCGCCTACCTCGCCGGGAAAAAAGAGTTCACCGGCAACATCCTGGCCGCACTCTTCGGGATCATCACCCCCTTCTGCACCTGTTCGGCCATTCCCCTTTTCCTGGGGTTTCTGCAGGCGCGCATCCCCATCGGCGTCACCTTCAGCTTTCTCATCTCCGCCCCGCTGAACAACGAGATCGCCATTGCCATGCTCTTCGGGCTCTTCGGCTGGAAGATCACGGCGCTGTACATCGGCTTCGGGCTGGCCGTGGCGATCGTCGGCGGCTGGCTGATCGGCCGGACAAACGCGGAACGGTACGTGCTGCTGGACGTGCCGGTGATGCAGGGCGACCTCCATGTAGCGGCAACCTCCCTGAACCTCAAGCAGCGCACCGGCGACGCCTGGAAAGCGACCCTGGAGATCTTTAGAAAAATCTACCTCTGGGTCATGGCCGGCGTCGGCGTCGGGGCATGGTTCCACGGCTTCGTCCCCGCAGAGTTCATCGCCGACTACGCCGGCGGCGACGCCTGGTACGCGGTTCCCGTCGCGGCAGTGATGGGCATCCCGATGTATGCCTCGGCCGCCGGCGTCATGCCGCTGGTGGAGGTCCTGACAGAGAAAGGGATGCTGCTGGGCACCGCGCTGTCGTTTATGATGGCCGTCACGGCGCTGAGCCTGCCCGAAGCGATCATCCTCAAACAGATCCTGCACACCAGGCTCATTGCCACTTTCTTCGCCATCATCGGCGTCGGGATCATCGGCGTCGGCTATCTGTTCAATATCATCTTGTAAGGAGTCATTATGGAAAGACGAAACTTTTTAGGCATGGGTGCGGTCATGGCCGGGGCAGCCATCTTCCCGGCCGCTTCCCATGCCGCGTCCGCGGAGAAAAAACCCGAGGGTGCCGTGACGCTCTATTATGAGCTGCGCGTCCCGATGCCCGAGAAGCAAAGGGTGCTCAACAATATCGACGGACTCACCTCCCTCCTGAAGGGGAAACAGGGCTTTTTGAGCTTCTCGTTCAAACAGATGACGGGGGAGTCGACCATGGTGCGCAACTACCCTGCCCACCTCAAAGGGGTGCTCGACCGCGGATACGCCGACAGCGACGGCCATCCCACCTCCCCGAAACTCCCTCTTTTCTATACGCTCTTCATCCGCTTCGACTCCTACGATGCGCTGATCGCCTCCCAGGTACAGGCGTGGTTTGCCGAGCAGATCGTCCCGTCGCTCTTTGCCTACAAACCGACGACGCCTCCGACAAAAACGCCGATCAAGCTTGAGTATTACGAAGGGATCTACACGACCGTTGCCGCAGGGGACCGCCAAAAGCTCTATACGACCCCCGATGAGATCAAGACCTTCCTGCAACACCAGTCCGACGAAGTCACAAGCCGCTACGTCACCGTTGAAAACCACGTCATGATCAAGGATGCCAACCGGGAAGCCTTCAATCAAAAAGTCGCGCGTCTGCTGGGCACGGCGCAGCAGACGTTCCGGCCCGACGTTCACGATGCGGCGTATGATGACCGGTATCCCCACGGCCAGGCGGGTACGGCGCAGAACAGCTATTACCGCAAAGCGGTGACGACCGAGATCCTTCAAAACGCGTTTGCCGACGGCAATACCCGCAGCTATATCATGCACGGCGTCTGGGAGAACATGTACGATCATGAGAATTCGCACCTCGACCCGCGCTTCCTCGCTGCAGCCGGCCCCGTAGGCGCCTACGTCGTTTCCGGCCCGGTCGAGCCATTCTACGATACGATCAAACAGAGCCATTAAAGGAGAAAAACCATGAAAATCGAAATTTTGGGCACGGGCTGTGCCAAGTGCAACGAACTCGAAGCGAAAGTGAAGCAGGCGGTCGCCAAGAGCGGCAGATTCCTGCAGGTAGAGAAGGTCAGCGACCTGCAGAAGATCATGGCCTACGGGGTTATGAGCACCCCGGGGCTGGTCATCGACGGCGAGGTGAAGTCGACGGGCCGTGTGCCGAGCGTCGACGAGATCCTGGCCATGATCGCCTAAGCCGTTTCCGGTAGCACCTTTTCGTATTAGAACGGTCAATACGTTCATGACGAGCGTCCGTTTACTGCCGGTTTAGGCGGCAGTAACACCTATTTATCCAATCAGCAACCACCTTCCACCCTCTCCTTCGACTGTTACCATCATGCATCTTTTTGCAATGTTTTTTGAATAATTGTCATAAACTGTTTTAATTGTGATACAATGGCTTAGGAAACTTTTAATACTATAAAATAGTTATCACAAATGAAACTTGTTAAAGGTTTCTGCTTTCCCGGGGCCGACACTCCGGGCCATACCGAACCAAGGAGGAGGAAGAGTATGAACCATCGCTTGAAGCAGTTAGGATGCCTTTTGGCTGTCAGTATGCTTATCGGAGGGTGTGCCGCGTCCAAGAACGCGGAGCCTGCACCGGCACCGGCCGCCAAGCAGCAGCCTGTGGCGGAGGCCGCGGCGCCGGCGGCAGCTAAAGCGGAAGCTGCAGCTCCCGCACCGAAAGCCGCACCCGCACCGGTTGCAAAGGCAAAACCGGCCGCGGCCAAGAACGCAGCGGCAGAGGACAAACCCTGCGACCTCTACAATGTCGAGGTCTCCATGGATGACACCAGTCTCGACGTCGGCAAGAACGTCAGTCTCTACGTCCACGTCAAAGCCAACGGCTTCCCGCTGACTGGGCATGAGGCCCACGGGGTCACCGTCACCTTCAGCGGTCTCGATTTTGCGGCGAATCCGCCGGCGGTCGAGTGTCTGCGGGTCCACCCCAACGGTTCGGACATCATCTATAACGTGACGGCGGCCAACGCCGGCACCTACGATGTCGTCGCGAACGTCGCCTTCTACCCTACCCGCCACTGCGAAGCTTCACGCGTAACGAAACAGTCGAACGCACTGACCGTTAACGTCAAATAAAAGCGTACCGGCGATGGCAGAGCACTGCTTCGCCGGTCTGCAGCCATAAGCCTTCATTATTCCAGAATCCGAAAGGATTATTCATATTACTTCTTTATCACCTTTTCTGCAAAGCGCAAGAATTTTCTAAAATATTGCAATAAAATGTTATCGCTGTGATATAATAATGACCTTTGGAAACCTTTAAAATATGCATATAAATATGTATAAAGTAAGAATTCGAAGGTTTCTGGTGGGCCAGGGAGGTGAGAGGACCGGGCCCAATTTCATCAAAGAAAAGGAAGAATATGATTCAAAAGTATGTGCGGTATGCCGGGTCCCTTCTGGCCGTCAGTCTGCTCTTTAGCGGATGTCTGAAAAATGCGGAGCCGGCGGCGCAGAATGTAGGTGAACCGGAAGTTCTCGGCATTGTCAATGAACCCAATTCACCGGAAGTCGAACCGGTCCCGCTGCCGATGGCGCCGAAACCCGCCCCGGAAAAACCGAAAGCCGTCGCCAAAGCGAAGCCGGCACCGGTCGCCGAACCCGAGCCGGCATCCATGCCGACGCTTGCCGCCCCGGCACCCGTTGCCGACAGCCCTTTTGAAAAATACACGGTGGAGCTTATTCCGGACAAAGAGAAAGTCGCCGTCGGCGAACCGGTCAGCCTGCGCGTTATCGTCAAAGCAAAAGATTTTCCGCTCTCCGGAAGCGATGCCCACGGCGTCCAGGTCACGTTCAGCGGTCTCGGATTCGCTACGGATGCGCCCTCTGTCGAGTGTCTGCGTGCCCATCCGAACGGCTCGGAAGTGATCTATAACATCACGGCGATGAACAGCGGTACCTACCGTGTCGCCGCAAACGTTTCGGTCTACCCGACACGCGAGTGCCACATCTCAAGCGCTCACAAAACCTCCGCACCGATCGTCGTCAGCGTCAAATGACGCCGCGGCGCCCCCGGCGCGCCTGTACCCCGTTTTCCCCAACGAACACCCGATGTAATCGACCACACCGTTTTGCCGCGTTTCAGACACCGCCGTCACGGTTCGCCGCCTCCGAAGAGGAAGGGAGAGGCTGATCAGACCTCGAGCACAACCTCGGGATACTCGGCGGAACGGGTACCGGGAACAGGCTTGGTAGAAGCGCCCTTGACCGTATAGACGAAGGCGATCTTGGGTTCGTCGGTCTGGTTGTCGTAGGCGTGGTGCAGGGTCCGGCAGTGAAACAGGATGACGTCGCCTGCATGCAGGTCATAATGCACCTTCTTCGCAATAAGGGCGTCGTTTTCCGGCAGACCCGTCAGAAAGCTGGTATCGGTATCGAACTGTTCCGGTCGGTATTCAAGCTTGTGGCTGCCGTCAATAAACTCCAGCACCCCGTTCTCCATCCGCTCATCGCCCAGCGCCAGCCAGACGCTCACCAGATTGTCGTTCTCAAAGTGCCAGTAGCGGCGGTCCTGGTGCCAGCGGCTCTCCGTACTTTTGGAGGGCATCTTCGTCATAATGGAGTTGTGGTGCGCCAGGGTCAGCACCGGGGTGTCGTGGAGCACCTGCGCCAGCATCGGGCGGATCTCCTTGTCCGTCATCCACTCACGGAAAATCTCGCGGCGGTCATAGACCTGGCGTAGGCGGCGAAGGGTCGAGTTGTTCGAACCCGTATACTCCCCTTCCGTCTCAATCGGCGGTGTCCGCGCCTCGATCTCCTCTTTGGCCGCCGCCAGAATCGCCTCGCAGCGCGCCTTGTCGGCAAAGCCGCGCAGCAAGATATACCCGTCGCGCTCAAACTGCGCCAGCTGCGCATCACTCAGTTTCATTTACTCTCTCCCACCAACTGGTATCGGTCCACCGTCTCGTCGTCGAGGTCGATCAGACCCCGTGCGCGCAGGTCGGCAAACACGTCCGCGTCGCAGACGACGTCGCCGGGCCACTCGCGTGTAAAACCGTCCATCGGGTCCTTGTTGGTCCCGTCGACACCGATCATCTCCTCCAGCCAAACATCGCGCTGCGCGTCGATGTTGTTCGTCACCCGCCACACCAGCATGTAGGGGTTGTTTACGTCGTTCTGGCACGTATCGACGAAGACGGCGATCGCAATGTGTCCGCTAAGCGGCTTCAGCGCCTCGAAGAGTTCGCGCGCCGGGCGCTTCTTCTCGTACTGGATCACCGTCACCGGGTTCGCGCTCTGCGTCATGTACTGCTTCAGCGCGACAACGTCGCTGTCGATCGTTTTCACTTTCTTCAGCAGCGCGGCGTCATCGAGCAGGTCGATGGTGCGTTCCACGACACCGCCCGTCGCGTCGATGCCGAGCTTGCCGCCGATGAGGGGCCTGCTCGCGGAGTGGTCCAGGGCGTCGACGATCCCCGTCGTGATCGTCACGGCGTCCGGGCTGAGGCGGTCAAGAATATGCTGTGTCAGCGCCTCGTAATCGCCCAGTTCCGGGGCCGATTCGTCGACAAAGAGGGCGTGCTTGACGAAACTCATCTGCCCTACGCCCCAAAGCGCGTGCATGATCTGCAGGCTGTGGCCCGGGTACTGCGGGGCGATCTTGCAGAGGATCAGGTTGTGGAACACCCCGTTCTCCGGCATCTTGTAGTCTTTGAGATCCGGCGCCTGCGTTTGCAAGAGCGGCAGGAAAATCCGCTCCGTCGGCAGTCCCATGTACTTATCTTCGAGCGGCGGCTTGCCGACGACGGTCGCGTAGAACATCGGGTCGTTTTTCGCGGTGATGCGGCTCACTTCGAGCACCGGGTAGGGCTCTTTGAGGGTATAGTAACCGGTATGGTCTCCGAACATCCCCTCTATTTCCGTCACCTCCGGGTCGACCCACCCTTCGATGACGATGTCCGCGTCCTCCGGGACGTGGATCGGGTTTGTCCGGCACTTCACGAGCCGCGCGGGCTTGTTGCGGATGAAACCGTAGAGCATCAGCTCGAAGATGCCGTGGGGCAGTGGAGCCGTCCCGCACCAGGTGTAGAGCGGGTCGCCGCCGATGGCGACGGAGACGGGCATTTTCCGCCCCGCCTTCTTATATTGGTGGAAAAGGTGATTGCTGTCCTTGTGGATCTGCCAGTGCATCCCCAGGCGGTGGTCGTCGTAGACCTGCAGGCGGTACATACCGACGTTGTGGATCTCGCCGTCGAGGCTCTGCGTGTAGACCTGTCCCATGGTGATGAACTTGCCGCCGTCATCCGACCAGGTCTTGAGGATCGGCAGCTCGGAAAGCGTCGCGATCTCCCGCGCCTGGCAGGCCCCGGCGGATTTCAGACGCTTGGGGAAGACGTTGCGGAGGTCAAAGAGGAACTTGAAGGTCTCCAGTTTGTCCGAGAGCGATTTGGGCGGCTTCAGTTTCAGCGCCTTCTGCACCTTCGCCGCGATGGCGTCGGGCGTCGCGCCGAAAATCGTCTCAACGACGGCGTCATTGGCAAAGATATTCATCACGACGGGCATGTCGTAGGTCTTGCCGAGCGCTTTGTCAACGGGGTGGGTAAACACGAGAATCTTCGGCTCGGCCTTTTTGATCTCCGCATAGGCGATATGGGGGATCTCGAGGTTGACGTCGAGGGGTTCGTCGATGGTCCTGATCCAGGGGGAGAGCGTCTCAAAAATCTTCATAATTCCGTATTGTATCCCAGAGCAACTCTAAAAAACCTACATGAGAACAGGGGATGCACCTTGAAAGCAGCATGACTAATTGAAATAATTAATATTACGATCCCACCCCCTGCGCTATAATTCCGCAAAAAACGGAGCAATCTATGAACGTTATCAAGATCCGCAAATTCTGCCGCCCCTTCCGTATCGCCTTGGGCGTCGCCCTTATCGGCTACGGTGCCTACAGCGGCAATCCCTGGTTCTACCTCGGCGTCATCCCCCTCATCGCCGGCATCATGAACTTCTGTCCCCTGTGCAAGTTCACCGGGCAGTGCAACATCATCTAAACCCCGATGTCATCGGGGAACAGTGATCCGTTCCCCTTCTCTTTCCTTCATCCCGCACCCTTTTTCAAAAACGTTTTGACATAAAGCACCGCCGCCGTGGCGAACGACACCCCCGCAATCATCAGAAAGAGCCCCTGGATCCCGGCCTGGGCGATCAGCGGCTGAAAGAAAATGGGGGAGAAGAACTGCCCGAGGAAGAAGCTCATCGTCAGCATCCCCACCGCGCGGCCGCGGCGGTGCGGCGGCACCAGCGAGAGCAGCCAGGCGTTGATATTGACCAACACGAGCCCAAAGCCCACCCCCATGAAGGCCGAGGCGAAAAAGAGCTGGTGCGGGGAGCTCACCTGCGACATCACCAGCAGACCGGTGCCGAAAAAGAGGTAGATGAAGACAAAGATCTGCGCGTAAGTGAACCGCGCGCGGATCCGGGCGTACTGCCGCGCCGTCAGGGCGTTGACGAGCAGGGCAACGGCGACGAAGTGCCCGATGCTGCTGGGGGTGCCGTGCAGCTCGTCGATGACGAGGTAGGGCATCTGCGTCGGCAACATGTAAAACAGCAGCATCGAGAAAAAGGCGCTGAGATAGACCGGCAGCAGCTTCGGCGAAACCGCCGCCGCCTCTTCGCCGTGCGTATGGATCCGTCGCGGCTCGTACAGCGATGTGACCAGCAGCGGCACGAAAAGCAGCGGCAGCAGGTAGATGGCAAAGGGGTAGTTCCAGCCCAGTTGGGCCAGGTACCCCCCGGAGATGATGAAGACGATCCCGCCCAGCCCGACGGCCATCCCCTGTATCGACATGAAACGGTGCCGCCCCTTTTCGTCAAAATAGTCACCGATCAGGGCCGTGGAGGCGGTCATGAGCAGCGCGACGGAAAAGCCCAGCAGGGCGCGCCCGGCGAGGATCGCTTCGAAATCCTGAAGGTAGAAACCGGAACTGCCGCCGATAATGAAAAGCACGATACCAAGGTAGAGGGGGCGCAGGCGCCCGAAGCGGTCGACGATCATCCCGGCGAAGGGGGCGACGGCGGCAATGACGAGGGAGGGGATCGTCAGCAGCAGCTTCGAGAAAAACTCGATGTGGGGAACCGCCTCGAAGTGGTGGCTGATCAGCGGCAGGGCCGCGACAATGGCGATCCCGGACATGACGCCCATCGTTGCCAACAGCAGCAGGGAGAGTCTGACATTGCGGGCGACGGAATCATACATAAGCGGCCTTTTCGTGGAGCGCATTATACGCCAGGAAGGGCAACCGGCCCATAAGCGCGGCGAATTTTTCACCGGAGGGGACGGTGCGGCAGTAGCGCCTCGAACGCCCGCCTCCCCGCGTTCATCTGAATCCGCTATTATTCTATAATTCATTTCACAATACCCAAAGGGACAAGAATGCACCCACCGCTCACCCAAAAGCAGGCTATCGTCGCATCGCTGCGCCAGCTCTTCGCTTTTTACCTGCTTTTCATTGCCATCTTCTTTAGCGGACGGGCCCTTTTATTCGCGCTCTATTACGACCGGATCGCCGATGCCGGGGTCAGCCAGTGGCTCAGCTTCCTGCTCGGGCTGCAGATGGATACGATCGTCGCCTGTATCATCCTCGCGCTGCCGGTCCTGCTGCTCTTTACGGCGCCCCGGATTCTCGGCGGCCCCGTCCGCACCTTCATCCGGGTCTATCTGCTCGTTTTTCTGCTGGTGGCCCTCTTTATCGAAAATGCGACCTTCCCCTTCTTCGCCGAATTCGACGTCCGTCCCAACGACATCTTCCTGAACTACCTCGATTACCCCAAAGAGGTGTTCGGCAATATCTGGGCGACCTACAAGCTCAAGCTGCTCGTCGCCGCCATCATGATGTCCGTGGCGGGGTACCTCTTCTGGACCCTGACGCGCAAGACATTTGAGGTCGTCTTCGAGATCAAGTGGCCCTTCCGCCTGCTTCTGCTGCTGCCGCTGGTCGCCGTGCTCTTCATCGGCATCCGCTCCTCCTTCAGCCACCGCGCGGCCAATATCTCCCTCGCGGTCTACACCGATTCGCACGTCGTGAACGAGATCACGAAGAACAGCCTCTACAGCATCGGCTACGCCTACTATTCGCAGAAGAAGCACGGCGTCGTCATGAGCAAATACGGCAAGATGCCGCTGGAGGAGGCCTATGAGCGGGTCTCCCGCCAGCTGCGCATCCCCGTCGGCAACATGGAGGACCCTTTCCGGCGGACCCAGCCGACCCACTTCCCCTCCGCCAAGCCGAAAAACCTTGTCATCTTCCTCCAGGAGAGCCTGGGCGCGCAGTTCGTCGGCGCCCTCGGCGGCGAGAAAGGGGTCACCCCCAACATCGACCGCCTCGCCGGAGAGTCCCTCTTCTTCGACCATCTCTACAGCAACGGCACCCGCAGCGTGCGGGGGATCGCCGGCAGCGTCTCCGGTTTTCTCCCCGTGCCGGGCAAAGGGGTCGTCAAACGCAACAAGTCCCAGGAGGATTTCTTTACCGTCGCCTCCCTGCTCAAACCCTACGGCTACCGCAGCAGCTTCATCTACGGCGGGGCCAGCAACTTCGACAATATGCGCGGCTGGTTCTACGGCAACGGTTTTGACGTCCTGATCGATCAGCCCGAGTTCAAGAACCCCGCCTTCACGGGCATCTGGGGCGTCTGCGACGAAGACCTCGTCGTCCGCGCCAACGAAGAGTTCGCCAAGTGGCACGCCAAAGGGCAGCCCTTCGTCTCGGTGCTCTTCAGTACCACCAACCACACCCCGTTCGAGTTCCCCGGCGGGCGCATCGACCTGATCCCCGGCAAACCGAAGAACAGCGTCGAGAACGCCATCAAGTTCGCCGATTACGCTATCGGGAAACTCATCGACGACGCCAAGCGCGAAGGGTACTACGACGACACCGTCTTCATGATCCTGGCCGACCACAACGTCCGTACCTACGGCGACGACCTCGTCCCCGTGCCGAAATACCGCATCATGGGGATGCTCCTCGGCGGCGGCATCAAACCCCAGCGCGTCTCCAAGCGCTCCACCCAGCCCGACGTCCTGGCCACGGCCCTCGACGCCGTCGGACTCGACCTGACCTATCCCATCCTCGGCAAATCGATCTTCGAAGACCCCGAAAAAGAGATGGTGCTGATGCAGTTCCACGACATGTACGCTCTGCGCAACGGTGACAAACTCGCCGTCGTCCAGCCCGACACCCCGGCGTTGACCTTCGACCTCTCCGCAGAGGACCACCTGACCCCCGCGGCGCACGATACGGAACTCGAACGCGACACGACGGCCTTTATCCATGTCATCAACGACCTCTATCAGCACAAGCGTTTCAAAGCCGAACCCGGCAAAGCAGAGTAACATCCGATGAGCGGCCACCACCACTCCCACGATATCAGCGGCACGAAGCTGCTCATCGCCGTCGCCCTCAATATCCTCATCACAATCGCCCAGGTGGCGGGAGGGCTTATTGCCGGTTCCCTGGCCCTGCTCAGCGACGCCCTGCACAACTTCAGCGACGTCATGGCCCTGCTGATCAGCTGGTTCGCCCACCGCATCTCCCACAAAGAGGCCGACAGCAGCAGGACCTTCGGCTACAAGCGGGCCGAGATCGTGGCCGCGCTCTTTAACGCCTCGGTGCTTGCGGGCATCGGTGTCTACCTCGTCTATGCCTCCGTCATGCGGCTGCTCTACCCCGAACCCGTCCTCTCCTCCTGGCTAATCTGGATGGGGCTGCTGGGCATCGTCGTCAACGGCGGCAGCATCTTCCTGCTCGAATCCGACGCCCGGGGCAATATGAACATCCGCGCCGCCTACCTGCACCTGCTCGGCGACGTGCTCACCTCCGTCGCCGTCGTGCTGGGCGGCGTGGCCATCGCTCTGTGGGATATCTATTGGATCGACCCGCTCATCTCCATCATCATCGCCGTCTACCTCATTGCCGCCTCCGCGGGGCTCATCAAGGAGAGCACGGGGGTGCTGATGCAGTTCGCCCCTGCCGACGTCGAGCTCGATGCCGTCGCCGACACCGTCTGCGGCGATCCCGCCATCGCCGGCATCCACCATGTCCACCTTTGGCGCCTCAGCGACCATGCCGTCCACTTCGAAGCCCACCTGGATTTCGCCGAGGATCTTCCCCTCTCCCGGGTAACGCAAACGGTCGAAGCCCTGGAAAAGCGCCTGCGGGAGCGCTTCGGGATCACCCACACGACCTTCCAGTGCGAATACGGCCGCGACGACGACAAGCGGCGAATCCGCTGAGCGACTCACGCGCCGCTCACACTTCTGTGCGATACTACGGGCAAAAGGAGCACACATGCGGTACTTTCTAGCGATTCTGACCCTCTGTGCGGCGCTCACTGCGGCGGAGACGGAGGAGATCGACACCCTGATCGATGCGGTCATCAACGCCCCGAAAGCGGAGCGGTTCGAGAAGATGAACGCCTTCAAACTGAAGATGCGCGAGCTCAACCAGCAGCAGCGCAGCGAGGCCCTCGAAGCCCTGCAGAGCCGGATGCAGACGGATGAGGATACAGCGGCGCTGCAGCGCAAACCTGCCGGCAGCGAAGCCGTCATGCAGCAGCAGATGCGTCAACAGCTCAAGACGCAGCAGCAGATGCAACAGATGCAACAGCAGCAGATGCATCCCCGCCAGGTACAGCAGGGCCGATGAAACGGTTGCTGCTGATCACGGGGCTGCTCGGTGCCTCCCTCTTCGCGGCCCCCGCAGAACGCGACAGCGATCTTGACGGCGTCGCCGACGCGCTGGACCGCTGTCCCGGCACCGCCTTCGATATGACGGTGGACGCGGACGGCTGTTCCTCCGGCAATGGAGGCACGGGGGTCTCTTTGCTTGCGGGGCTTGGAATGAGCTATGCCACCGGAAAATACGGCGGAACGGAGCGCGTCGACTCCCTCTCGACGGATGCGATGGCAGCCGTCTACGCGGGGGACTTCTACCTGACGGGGCTTGTCAGCTACTACCACTACGGCACCGCGGACCCGACCGTCGCCGACAGCAAAGACGGCGGCCTCTCCGACACCTTCCTGGGCGCCGGGTACGCCTTCGGCCTCACCGACAAGCTCTTTCTCACGCCGGGGGTACACCTCAAGCTCGCCACCGCCGAGGAGGGGACGGGCACCGGTGAGAACGACTGGGGCGGCTCCGTGGTGGGGCTTTACCGTTTTGCGGCACTCGACGCCTTCGTGCAGTACGGCTATACCGTCACGGGCGACAGCAGTACCGTCCAGTACCCCGACATCGCCTTCGGTTCCGCCGGCGTCACCTTCTACCCCACGCCGGCGAGCAGCGTGAGTTTCTCGTACGACTATTCGGAGTCCTACATTCCCGACAGCCCGGACCTGCGCTCCCTCTCCGTGCTGGGGATCTTCCCGCTTTATGATACACTCTCACTAAAGGTGAACTACAGCCTGGGCCTGAGCGATTCGGCCAGCGACCACGCGGCCGGCATCATGCTCTTTGCCCGCTTCTAGGAGGGAGAATGGCGCGGATTCTGCTGCTCGAAGACGATCCGGTACTGGGCGAATCCCTGCAGGATCTGCTCACGCGCAACGGCTTTGAGACCGCCTGGGTGACCGACGGGGAAGCGGCCGCCGACGCGGCCTTCGAGACGCCCTTCGACCTCTACCTCTTCGACATCAACGTCCCGCTGCTGAGCGGCTTTGACCTGCTGAGCGCCCTGCGCGACGCCGAGGACCGCACCCCGGCTATTTTCATCTCTGCCCTGCGGGACATCGACTCGATGACCAAGGGGTTCGCCGCGGGCGCGGAGGATTACCTCAAAAAGCCCTTCGACATCGACGAACTCCTGCTGCGTATCAAAGCGCGCACCCACCAGCTCGAACGGCAGCTCCGCTACGGGGAGATCATCTTCAACCCGGCCGACGGGCGGGTCAGCAAACACAACCGCAGCGTCGACCTCGGGGAGATCCGGACGGCGATCTTCCGCCTGCTCATCACCAATGTCGGCCAGACCATCGACAAGAGCGAACTGCTGGAACTGCTGGAGCAGCCCACCGACCAGGCGCTGCGTTTTCATATCAGCCGCCTCAAGCAGCAGCTCGGCATCGACATCACCAACGTCCGCGGCGTGGGGTACCGTCTTGAAAGCCTCTGAGAGAGAATCCTTCTTCAAGAGCCTCGCACTCTACTTCGTCACCATCGAGATCCTGATCGGTTTCCTGCTCTATCACAACTACCGCGAGGATGTCGGCAGCCTCAAACAGCAGCTATTTCTGGAGATGAAGAACTACAATTTCAATTTCGAGGGCGAAAAATTTGCCCTCGATTTCGTGCCCAAACAGACGGAAGCGCCCCTGCTGGAGCTGCGCGAGGACGGCCAGACGCTCTACGCTCTCTTCCCCCTCCCGGCCAATCAGCGCTACCTGCTCAAGATCTACTATCCCAAAGCGGACTTCAAGACCCAGACCGGCGCGCTTCTGGGCCGCTACCTGCTCTTTATGCTGCTGCTCTCGGCCGTCGTCGGGGCGATGGCCTTCGGGTTCGCCCGCTACACCCTCCGCCCGCTGCGCAGCGCCCTGGCCCTGACCGACCGTTTCATCAAGGACATCATCCACGACCTCAATACCCCCGTCAGCGCTATTCTCATTAACACTTCGATGCTCAACCGGGAGGACAAAGCCGTCCGGCGCATCGAAAAGAGCGCCAAGCTGATCGGCATGCTCTACCGCAACCTCCAGGAGTACCAGGGCGGCCTGCCGCAGCAGCGCGACACTTTTCGGCTCGACAGCCTCGTGGCGGAGCGGCTGGCCTTTTTCCAAGATCTCTACCCCGCGCTCACCTTCCGCACCGCACTCGCACCGACGACGATGCGCGCCAATCCCGACGCCCTGACCCGGATCGTCGACAACCTCCTCTCCAACGCCTGCAAATACAACGTCAAGGAGGGCGAGGTCTCGCTGGCGCTCTCGGAGCGCACCTTCAGCATCACCAATACCGCCGCGGCGCCCATCCGTTCGCCCCGCAACCTTTTCGACCGTTTCTACAAGGAGAGCGAACGCGGCATCGGCATCGGCCTGCACATCGTCAAAAAACTCTGCGACGAGGAGCGGATCGCCATTGCCGTTACCCAGCGTGAAAACCGCGTCACTTTCACCTGCACGCTTCCCGCCGGACAAACCGAACGTTAGCGTCTGTTATAATAAGCCCGTCAAATCATTCGCCAAGGAGCCCCATGCCGCCGATTTCTCTCCCCGCCATGCCGTTGAAAGGTACATCATGCAAATAGACGGACGCTTCTGGCTGAGAAAGGACGGCAGGAATTTCCTGGGCAACGGGCGCATCGAGCTGCTCGAGAAGATCGCCCAGACCGGCTCCATCCACGCCGCGGCGAAGGCGATGAAGATGAGCTACAAGGCCGCCTGGGAACGGGTCAACGCCATGAACGACATCGCTGACCGCCCCATCATCGAAAAAACGACCGGCGGCCGCGGCGGCGGGGGGACGGTCCTGACCGCCCACGCCTACGAGCTCATTGCCACCTACAAGCGCTTCGCGGAGCTGCACCGCGAATTCATCAACCGCTTCGCCGAAGCAGGGGACGACCCCGAGCGGCTCGCACGCATCCTCTCGCGCACCTTCCTCACAACGAGTGCGCGCAACCAGCTTACCTGCCGCGTCGGCACCATCACGCCCCACGGGCTGCGTTCCGAACTCCGGTTGCAGCTTCCCGGCGGCGATACCCTCT
Source organism: Sulfurimonas sp. HSL3-1 (assembly GCF_039645995.1). Classification (NCBI taxonomy): domain Bacteria; kingdom Pseudomonadati; phylum Campylobacterota; class Epsilonproteobacteria; order Campylobacterales; family Sulfurimonadaceae; genus Sulfurimonas; species Sulfurimonas diazotrophicus. The sequence continues at coordinate 74,072 of NZ_CP147920.1, read as the reverse complement.
ATTCCGTCATCACCTCGACGTCAGTACGCAATATGGGGCTCGAAGAGGGGGGCGACGCCTACGCCATCATCAAATCCAGCGACGTCGCCATCAGCGTGACGCCACCGGAGGCCTCCGACGACATCAATGTCCTGAAAGGCAAGATCACCTCCCTGCAGCGCAGCAGCGAAAATGCGGAGATCACCCTCCAGCTCGAAGGGGGCTCCAAACTGATCGGCGTGACGGACCTCGACGCCAGCGAGGCCCTGGAAACGGCAATGGAGGCCTACGCCACCGTCGCAAAGAACCACATCATCATCGGGGCCTGAACCGGCGTCACCCGCCCCGGAGACTCTCTTTTCTCAAAACCGTTCATTTCCAAACGGCCTTTAACACAAAATTAATATCAGTTGATTATTATTTTCCGTTTCCCATACTTCAAGATTGTTTTAAATGAGGAAGCAGTTTTAACTGGATGAAGAAACATACCCGTCGACAATTTGGCGATGACAGACGGGTATGTTTGTGTTGTGTTACAACATTTTATTGTGCCATATCCCTATGACGAATCAAATGTTGTTTTTTCCCAATAGGCGCATTTTGGGTACTGAACCCACCCGAGTGCTACCTATGGAATCATCCCGTAGGGGCGTCTTGCCTCTGCCGGGATTATCTGTTTGAGGAGAAACGGATGGATTTTATTGGCATGTTTCCGCTTTTCTATTTCCCCGACATCGGCTCCGCCTGGTTGATGGGGATCACCGGTACCATTCATATTCTGGCGTCGCACACCTCCGTGGGTGCGGCGATTCTTTTTGCTTTTCTTTCGCACAAGGCGTATAAAGAGAACCGCACGGATCTCTACGTCTACATGAAAAAGTACGGCATGTTCTTGCTGATTTTTTCGTATGTCGTCGGCTCCATCACGGGTCCGGGCATCTGGTACACCGCAACCGCAGCCAGCCCGAGGGGGATCAGCGCGCTGATCCACAACTTCGTCTGGGTCTGGGCCACGGAGTGGGTCTTTTTCATCGTCGAGGTCATCGGGGTCTTCGCCCTGGTCTACTTTATTGACAAAATCGACCGCAAAACCCACCTGAAACTGACCTATATGTTCGCGCTCGCCTCGCTGGGGACCCTCTTCCTGATCATCGGGATTATCAGCTTTATGATGTGGCCCGGTACGGAAGCGTTCTTTCTGACCGGATCGGCGAGTGACGCCTTCTTCGGGGTCAACACCTTCCCGCACATGTTCCTGCGGATCGGCTTTATGGTTCTGATGTCGGCGGTGGTCGGCTTCGTTATCACCAGTAGCATGGACGACAAGTCCCTGGCCAAAGAGCTGACGCGCAAACTCGCCGTCATCGGGATGATCGGCGGCTTTGCCACCATGGTCGGCTTTATGTGGTATATCAACACCATGCCCGAAACCGCCCACATCCTGCTGGGGATCTACTTGCCGAATATCCTGACGACACGGATCGTCATCATCGTGGTCTTCACCCTCTACCTTCTTCTCGCCTTTGCCTTACCGCGGACGATCAACCGCCCCTTCGCCGTCACTATGCTCGTAGTCGTCGGCCTGATCGGGCTGTGGCCGGGTGAAAAGCTGCGTGAAAGCATGCGTAAGCCCTACGTTGCCGGCCAGTACGTCTACAGTAACCAGATCATCGCCCGCGATGTTCCCGGCAAAGGGATCAAAAGCGAGGTGGAGACGGTGGCGCAGCACGGGCTGCTGAAAGTCAATCCGTGGATCCCCGACCGGCTGCGGACCATCACACCGGAGAATCAGCTCGAGGCGGGGGAACTGCTGACCAAGCTCGCCTGCTCAAACTGCCATTCACTGGAGAAAGTGGGCCTCTACCGTCCGCTGATCGCGAAATTCATAGGACAGGATGCCGTGATGATCGAAAGCTTCCTGAAAGACGTTTTGGCAAAGGGGGCGATCCCCTACATGCCGACCATCAAACTGCCCGACGACGAGACCAAGGCGATCGCCGCCTGGATCGCGACACAGGTTAATTAAGGAGGTTTGCGATGGATTTAGGTACAACATTAAATATTTTGCGTGATCCCGCCGGTATTCCTTTTTACCCGGTGGTCTTTCAAGGACTCTACGTCCTGACCTGGGCGCTGCACGCCGCCTTCGTCCTGCTGGCGCTCGGCGGGATGACCCTCTCCATTGTCGGCGCCACAAAACAGAAGAGCAGTGCCAACTGGAAACTGCTGACCGGCCATATGGTGCAGACCTCCAAGCTCAGTGTCTCGCTGCTGATCTTGCTGGGGATCGCACCGCTGCTCTTTACGCAGGTCATCTACGATCCCAACTGGTACGTTGTCAACTCGCTCTCGGGCGTCTGGGTCTTTGTCTTCGTCTATGCACTGCTAGCAGGGTATATGCTGCTTTACTGGTTCTATTACGCCAACAAGAAGGGCTCCTCCGGCAGTGTCCTGATCGGTGTAATCTCCCTGCTCATCCTGGTCTTTGCCGGGCTGCTGATGCACGTCTTCGCCTACGAGTCGATCCAGCCAGACAAATGGATGGAGTGGTACGCCCCGGGTGGCGTCATCGACACCTCCGGGCTTAATTTCCACTTTAACCCGGTACGGCTGCTCTTCCTCGTCACGCTGTCGGCCCCGACGCTGGGCATCTTCTTGCTCAACTACAGTGATTTCGTCAGTACCCGTGACGATTTCACGCCCGAATATATCTCTTTTGTCCGGGATCTCGGCAAAAAGATTGCAACCTTCGGGCTGCTGGCCAGTGCCGTGCTCTTTGCAGGATGGATGCTACTGGAGGGGCTGCTGCTCAATCCGCTCTCCCTGGCCATCGTCGTCTCGGTGGTGGTTTTGCTGCTGATGGTCAGAAGCAACATTACCAGCTATTTCACGACCGGCGTCCTGGTTATCGCCGCGCTGCTGATCTCCGCCCTGCGGGAATACATCCGGTTTGATTTGATGTCGGGGCTCGGGTACAACATCTACGACTACCCGATGAACATCGACTGGCCTTCGGTCATCATGTTCCTGCTGACCTTCGTCGTCTTCGGTTTTACGGCGATCGGCTGGATTCTGACCATGGCCTGGAAAGTCGGGAAGACCCAGGGGGTCTTCGATGCCAGTAAAGACCCCATCGTCACCAAACTGGCCAACGCCACTGTCGCGATCGTGCTGCTGTGGTGTGTGGTCTATTTCGGCTGGGGCATGTTCACCCTTTTCAAAAACACGATTGTCTAAGCAGGGCTGCGGCACCGGTTGCCGCCCCCTGCCGAACCTTCTTGCAGGGCAGTCCGTGACTCTTGGGTAACACCTCATTACCCGCTTCCTTAGTACTTTCAAAGCGTACCGACATCATACGGCTGTCCGGCCAGAGGGTTCTCTCCGGCCGACCGACAAAAACAGTACCGTTTAAGACAAAACAAGACATTTTCGTTATATCATTCCAAAAACAACGCAAAATGTTCCGTTTTTTGTAGAACGCCAACTGCATCAAACGTTGAAACATCGTTATATCATTTAAAACATAATGGAGGGAAACATGAACGTCTTTACAGAAAAAGGGACGGCGATCCACGGCTTCAACCAGTGCGGGACCCGGCCGTTTGAAGGGGCCGGTGCCGCCCCGCGCACGGTCGATCCGAAGATCGACTTCGTCTATCCCGAGGTCACCTTCCCCTCCGACGCGCTCTACCGCGCCTGGGGTGAAGATAACATCCGCGACCTCGTCCGATACCACCACGGCCTGCTGCGCAAGACCGTGCTGGGCGAGATGTTCCCCGATGATGACGACGCCTTTGCCGCCGCTACCGAAAAGGCCGCCGACTTCTTCGTCGAGGCCCTCGGCGGAGCGAAGGCCTTCAGCGATGCCCACGGCCACCCTGCGCTGCGGATGCGCCACCTGCACCTCATCGTTGACGAGAAAGCCCGCGACATCTGGCTGATGATGTACCGCAAAGCGATGGCGGAGCGCGCCATGCCCGCCGAACACGCCCGGGAGTTCTGGGAGTGGATCGAAGCCCTCTCCATCCGCATGATCAACCGCCGCACGACGGTCACCCCCATCACGCGCTACCCCTATGAACCCCTCGCGGGCCGCAAGGCGGCGGAGTAGACGATGCACTCTTTTGCGCCAAGCGTTATATCAAATATGATACATGAAAATGACCGCCATCACCGCCTGCAGGCGATGGGTGCGTCCCTGCTGATGCACGCCGCCCTGGTGGGCGCGTTCTTCTACGCACCGCACCCCTCGACGCCCCTCCTCACGGCCGAGCGGCAGACAGTGGCAATCTCCCTGGCCGACTATGCACCGCGTGCCGCAGCAGCGGCCGCCGTGCCGGAAGCAAAGCCCCTCCCTGCCACACCGGCTGTACGTCCCAAACCGCCGGTGAAGACGGCAACGGCGCCGGCACATGAAACCGTCAAGGCCGCGCCAAAGAACACCCCCGTTCCTCTCCCCAAAACCCCTGAGATAAAGACACCCGACGATGCGGCTTTATCTGAGGCGTTTGCCTCTCTTCCGTCCCCGCCCGTGGCCCCGGCCTCACACGCGGAAACTTCTCCTCACACACCAGACAATGCGTCAAGCGCGACACCGCTTGCACACAACAACAAAAAAGCTGACCCAATCGGGCCGGACGCAACGGTGCTGGGACAGATACGTGCCATGATCGAATCCGCCATCACCTACCCCGCCGCCGCAAGAAGGCTGCGGCTCGAGGGGGTGGTAACGCTTTCGTTCAAACTTGCTTCCAACGGTACGGTCGCTGCTGCGGAAATCTTACGCAGCAGCGGCAGTACGATTCTGGACCGTAAAGCGTTGCAAACGCTATGGGATCTCAGCGGCGATTTTCCCTCTCTTGAATCGCTGACCCATCTGACGATCCCGATTACCTTCTCACTTTCACACTCTTAGGAACCCACCATGAACAGACTTCTGCTTACCCTCTTTATATCGGTGCTCGTCTCGGTACCCCAGGCGCTTAGCGATATGAAAGAAGATCAGGCGACCGTCCAAAAGGTCTTCGGCTCATCGCCACCGATGAACTACCTGCTCTACGCCCTCGCCCCCGACAAGATGATCGGCCTCAACTTCGCGGCCAAGAACCCCTTTAACGGCGCCGATCCCGCCTACCTCGACGCGCGCTTTCTCGCGCTGCCCGTCATCGGCTCGTTCCACGGCAGCGGCAGCCGCATCAACCTCGAGAGTCTCATCGCCGCCCGCCCGGACCTTGTACTGATCTGGGAGGACGACATGCTCGTGCAGACCGTGACGGACCAGATCACGAAGCTGGGCGTCCCGACGATGACCGTACCGTTCCGGCAGATCGACTCGATGCCCGACGCCATGGAACGCGTCGGCGACGCCATCGGCGCGGGCGAACGCGGCCGGAAACTGGCCGACTATACCCGCACGGTCATTGCCGAGATCAACACCTCCCTGGCCGGCACCAAGCCGACACGCTACTACTACGCCGAGGGGCTCGACGGCCTCTCAACCGAGTGCGACACCTCCTTCCACGTCGTCGCCATGAACTTCGCCGGCGGCGAGAACGTCCACAAATGCCGCCAGAGCAACCTGCGCGGGCTGGAGAAGATCAACTTCGAGACCCTGCTGGCCTACGATCCGGAGGTGATCATCGTCCAGCACGCCATGGTCTACGGCGACCTCGTGGAGGACCCGATGTGGCAGCAGCTCCGCGCCGTCAAAGCGGGACGGATCTACCTCGTCCCAACACTGCCGTTCAACTGGGTCGACCGTCCGCCGTCGTTCATGCGCGTTATCGGCATCCAGTGGCTCGCCTCGCTTTTCCACCCCGAGGCGTACGACGTCGATCTGAAAGCGCGCGTTGCCGCCTTTTACAAACTGTTTCTCGGCGTCGACCTGAGCGCACAAGAGATAGACGACCTGCTGGCGCCCTGACCGGGTCGCGAGCAACCGACAAACAGCTGCGTTCGACGAAACACGGTCTCTCAGTGCGCAACGAAGAAAACAGCATCCGTACAGGTATCCGGGCTCTGCCCGGGACCGTGAATAAACCAAGGAGAATCCATTTGAAACCCGTTTACACCTACCCCCTCGTTGCCGTCATGGCCGCCTCCGCCCTCTGGGCCGACCCCGTCAATATCGAGCACATCGTCGTCTCCGACAGCGCCCTGGACGACACCCTCTACCAGGGCGACACCAACGGTTCCGATCAGCGCTTCGAAAAGAAGAGCATCACGACCCTCGGGACCCAGGCGAACATGAACCCCTTTACGATCATCCAGTACTCCCCTTCGGTCAACTATACCCCCGCCGATACGTCCGGTTCCAACGAACCCTCCTACCACGACCCCATCCGCATCCGCGGCAAATCCCAGTCGGGCCCGGGGGGCGTCTACATGATCAACGGCATGCCGATCTCCAGCAACCCCGGCGGCGGAAAACAGATGCTCGACATGGAGAACGTCGCCTCCATCGACCTGCTCAAAGGGTACCTGTCGCCGGAGAAGAACATTGGTTTCTCCAGCCTGATCGGCAAGGTCGACATGAACGTCAACGCGCCGCGGCGTCAGACGAACGCCATGCTCTCGCAGGCGTTCGGTTCGGACAGTTTCACCCGCTCCTTTGCACGCTTCGACAGCGGGGAGATGGGGGACGTCCGCCTCTTCGGATCGTTCTCCCACCTCGGATACGACAAGTACAAAGGCGACGGAGAGCTTGAGCGCTTCAACGCCATGGCGGGGATCGCCTATACCCCCTCGGAGATGTTCAGCGCGGAAGCCTACGTCATCTACAACAAAGATGACCACCACAACTACTACGCCCTCTCCTACACCGAGGCCCAGGACCTGGAGAGCTACTGGAACAAAGATTTCGCCTCCGCCCGCCCGACGGCGGACAACGACGTCGATTACTACGACTGGAACAAGCAGAACTTCGATACGACAACCGCCCTGGCGACCCTACAGTTCCGCCCAAGCGCTGACGACACGGTGACGATCAAACCCTACTACAAAACGGACAAAGGGGAGTACTGGAACTCCAGTGTCAACGCGAACCCTGCGAAAAACCGGGTCATCCAGTGGCGGATCGACCATGACCTCTACGGGGGCGTCGCCGACTACACCCACCGCTTCTCCAAGGCCCTCAAGACGACGCTGGGCTACTGGTACCACAAGCAGCAGCCTCCGGGACCGCCGACGGACCGCCTGAAGTACAAATCCGTCGGCGGCGACCTCGTCTTTGACGGGTATGCCTCCCTCGCCGACACCGGCTACCACACCCTCCAGGCCCCCTTCGCGGAGCTCTCCGGCAGCCTCGGCGGCTTTGACTACAACCTCGGGCTCCAGTACCAGAGCTTCGAGATCGGGTCCCTCAAAAGCTACACCTTCGGCACCGATGCCAACACCAGCCAGAACTACGACACGGCGATCGCCCAGGGCACCCTCGATCCGTGGGCCAGCGTCAAGGCGAAGACCTTCCATACGTGGATCCCGTCGCTCTATGCCGGCTACCGCTTCGATGAGCTCAATACGCTCTACGTCTCCTACGCCCGTACCTACGGCTTCGACGTCAACCTCTTCCCGACCTACATCAAGAACCGGGCCAACTTCGTCGCCAAGAACGTGACCCTGCAGCAGCTGTGGAACAAGCTCGAGCTTGAGACTTCCGACAACATCGACCTGGGCTATAAGACGATGGTCGGCGGCGTCGCGCTGAACCCGGTGCTCTTCGTCTCCTTCGTCAAGAACAAGCAGGCCAACGTTTACGACCCCGAATACGGCGTCAACTACCCCGCCAACGTCGGCGACGCGATGGGCTACGGCGCGGAGTTCTCCGCTTCGGGCCCGGTCAGCGAATCGCTGGAGTTCATCGCGGGGCTCTCCTACAACAAGTACGCCTTTACGCAGGATTTCAAAAGCTCGCCGACGACGACGATCGACACGGAGGGTAAACAGGTCCCCGACGCGCCGGAGGTCCTGGCCAAGGCGGCCCTCTCCTACAGCGTCGGCGGCTGGATGATCACGCCGAGCGTGCGCTACACCTCCAAACGCTACGGCGACCTGCAGAACAGCCAGACCGTCGATGCCTACACCCTCTTCGACCTTGACGTCGCCTACCGCATCAACGGTTTCCTGGGGAGCAAAAGCGCCGTCTTCCGCCTCAGCGGGACGAACCTGACCGACGAGAAGTACGTGGCGACCATCATCTCCGCGGACAACGTCCTGGCGACGACGGGAACCTCTTCCACCTACCAGACGGGGGCGCCGCTCTCCGTCTTCGGATCGCTGAGTCTGTCGTTTTGACCAGGCGCACCTCTTCCTACTGGCTCTTTCTGGGCGGGGGCACCCTGCTGCTCCTGCTCTCGGCGCTGCTGGCCCTCTCCTGGGGCCAGTACCCGATCGCGCCCGAAACGCTGCTCGCCTTTGTCAAGTACAAACTCTTCGGCGGCGCCGTGCAGGAGGAGTTCGCCCTGCTTGAGAACATCCTGTTCCAGATCCGTCTGCCGCGCATCCTTCTGGCCATCCTGATCGGCGCCGCGCTCGCGACGTCGGGCGCCGCCTTCCAGGCGATGTTCGTCAACCCCCTCGTCTCGCCGGGGATCCTGGGCGTCCTCGCCGGTGCCTCCTTCGGCGCGGCGCTGGGGATGCTGCTGAGCGAACAGTGGTGGATCGTGCAGGCCCTGGCCTTCGCCTTCGGCTTCGTCGCCGTCGCCTTCGCCGTGATGGTGGGCTCCATGGTGACCAGTTCGCGCTCGACCGTCATGCTCGTGCTCGGCGGGGTCATCAGCGGTTCGCTCTTCACGGCGCTGCTCTCCGTCGTCAAATACGTCGCCGACCCCTACAGCACGCTGCCGGCCATCGTCTACTGGCTGATGGGCTCGCTCAGCATGGCCGAACTCGACGAGGTGCTGCTCGCCGCCGTGCCGATGGGGCTCTCCATCGCGGCGCTGCTGGTGATGGGCAAGTATTTCGATCTGCTGAGCCTCGGCGACGAGGAGGCGCGCGCGCTTGGCATCGACGTCAAACGCATCCGCCTCACCGCCATTATCCTGGCGACGCTCGCCTCGTCGCTCTCCGTGGTGATGGCGGGCATCATCGGCTGGGTGGGACTCATCATCCCGCATATCGTCCGCATGGCCGCGGGGCCGTCGCATACGCTGCTGCTGCCGCTGAGCGCCCTGGTCGGAGGGGCCTTCATGCTCCTGGCCGATTCCGTCTCCCGCCTGGCGATGAACGTCGAGATCCCCATCGGGATCCTCACCTCGCTCATCGGCATCCCCGTCTTCATCATCGTACTTAAAAACGCGAGGGCCGCATGGAACTGAAACCTGTCTATACTGTTAAAAATCTCTCTTTTGCCTATCCGAAACATTCCGTTTTGGAGGGCGTCGACCTCGCCCTCTACCCCGGAGAGGTCGTGAGCCTGCTGGGGCCCAACGGCTGCGGCAAGAGTACCCTCATCCGCCTTATGCTGCGGCTGCTCGAAGGCAGGGGCGACATCCGCCTGCACGGGGAACCGCTCTACAACTACAACCACCGCGACATCGCGACGCATGTCGCCTACATCCCGCAGTACCACAACGTCCCCTTCGGCTACAGCGTGGAGGAGATGGTCGTGATGGGGCGGGTGTCGAAGCTGGGCTTTTTCGCCCACCCCTCCAGGCGCGACCGCGACATCGCCCGCGCCGCGCTGGAGCGCGTCGGCATCGCCGACCTCGCTTCGCGCCCCTTCGGGCAGCTCAGCGGCGGCCAGAAACAGATGGTGCTGCTGGCGCGCGCCATCGCCCAGGAGGTGCGTACCTTTATCATGGACGAACCGGTCAACGGGCTTGATTACGGCAACCAGATGCGCCTGCTGCGGATGATCGCGGAGCTGGCGGCAGAGGGCTACACCTTTTTAAAGACGACGCACTATCCCGACCATGCGCTGCTGGTCTCCACCCGGGTCGTCGTCATGCACGGGGGCAAAATCATCGCCGACGGCGATCCCGATGCGGTCATCACCCCCCGGATGCTGCGCCATGTCTACGACGTCGATGCGGAGGTGATCCGCCACCGCGAACGGGGCTGGTGCGTCCCCCATTTCAATCCCCCATCCCACACCCCATGTTCATAAGGAAAACCATGAAAAAAAACCTTGCCATCACAGGACTTCTCCTCCTGCAGCACGCCGCCACGGCCGACGATACCTATCTGGCCCCCGTCACCGCGACCGAATCGGCCTATTCCCAATCCGCCGAACGCGACGATACGCAGATCGACAGTCCGACCAACCCCTACCGCGTCGCCAAATCCGCCGCCTTCGGCACGGAGGTGATGGATGAGAAGGAGATCGAAGCCTACAAGGCCAAGAACGTCCTCGAACTCCTGAACATGGCGACGGGACTGGACCTCACCTACCAGGGACGCCGCCACCCCTTCTTTGTCAACATGCGCGGCGGCGGCAGCATCACCTACATCGTCGACGGGGCCATTCTCCCCTCCAGCAGTGACCGGATGCTGCAGCAGCTCCCCGTCAACGCGATCGAATCGATCGAGATCGTCCGCTCGTCGACGGCCCTCTCCCTGGCGCCGTCCATCGGCATCGGCGCCTCGAACAGCGGCTCGGGCCTCAATATCGGGTTTATCGTCATCCGCACCAAACGGCCGAAAACCACCGAAGGGCTGCTCCACGCCTACTACGAACAGGCCGTCGCGCAGCCCGCGGCGAACGGGCAGGACATCTATGTCGGAACACGGCTGGACGAGGGCGCTCCCTACAACAGCTATGTCGGGATGATGGCCTCCCGCCACGACCGCCCGAGCAAAGATTCGTGGTTCGACGGCAGCAGGGCCGTGTCGGGAATGGTCAACGGCGGCCTCACCCTCGGGAAACTTTCCCTGAATATGATGGGCTACATCGATAGCGGCCGCTTCGAGATGCAGCGCGGCGTCACCGTCGACGGCACGACCGACAGCGCGAAATGGTACTATGACCCTGTCCAGACCCGCATCTTCTCCCTGGACGGCAATGTCCTCTGGAACGAGAACCAGATCACGCTCTTCTCCGCGGCGACGATCGCGTACGACCAGGAGGAGCACAACGAATATTTCAACAGCGCCGTGGCGTCGCAGCGTCACTACGAGGAGAAGACCCAGACCCTGAGCCTCCGGCACAACGCCCGCTTCGGTGACACCACCGTGCATCTCGGCGGACAGTCGACCCAGAGCAAAGGGTTCGGTCCCAACCTCTCCAAGGCCTACAACAGCTACAACACGACGGTGAACGGCTACTCCGTCGCCGCCGAACACTCCCTATTCGACGGGATGCTCTGCCTCGACGCCGGCTACCGCTACGACGTCAAGCACATCAACCACGCCACGGCGGCCAAAAGCGAAGCACTGGCGACGCCGGATGCCAATAAAAATACGGACCTTCCCCCCGCCAACGTCTTTACGGCGGGCATGCTTGTCAGCGTCGCCGACGGCTACCGCCTGAGCGCGCGCTACTTCTACGGCAATGAAGGGACCTCCGGGGATTTCGACCTGATGACCGAAAACAACGCGACGCTGCACGGCGAACGGCAGCAGCGCTGGGAGATCGGTTTCGAGGCGGGCATCGCCCGCGCCTTCGTCCCGGCGCTCACCTATTTCGATGTCGCTATCGACAATGAAAAAACCGCGACGGGCAATACCTACACCGACAGCGACGGCAACGAGTACTACTACTACACCGAGCAGGATTCCCACCGCAAAGGGGTCGAATTTCTCCTCAAAGGGCGCATCGGCAAGACGACGAGCTACCGCTTCGCATGGACCCATATCATCGAGAATTCGACGACGTCCGAAGGCGTGACCACGGAGAGCCTCGGCGCCACGATGCCGCGCAACACCTTCAGCGCCCTGCTGAGCCACAGCTACGAGGCCTACCGTTTCAACATCTCGGCCAAACGCGTCGACGGCTACTCCAGCTCGCGCAGCCCGAAAGGCACGATGACCGGCCTGGACCTGGGGGACTATACGCGCATCGACGCCAACATCGCCCGCGACTTCGTTTTCGGCAACACCACCGCCACCGCCAAGCTCTACGGCCGCAACCTGACCGACGACCACTACGCGACCCGCTACGTCACCGGCTACTACTACGACCGCGGACGGACCCTCGGGGCCGAAATCGCCTTCGCTTTTTAGGAGGAACCATGCGCTTCACCACGCCGCTACTCCTGATGTCACTGCTGCTGGGCACCCTGCTTGGCGGACGGGAGATCACCGATATGCTCGGGCGCAACGTCGTCGTGCCCGCCGCGCCCCAAAAGGTCTATGCCCCCTCGCCGTACGGTTCGTATGCGCTCTATGCCATGGACCCCGCGCTGCTGGCAGGCTGGATCTTCACGATCGACGAACGCGCCTACCCCTACCTCGACCCACGGATGCGGACCCTCCCCGTCCTCGGTCGGGTCTTCGGCCCGGGCCAGTCCGCAAACCTGGAGATCCTGCTCGCGCAGCAGCCCGACCTGCTGCTTATGTGGTCGCACCGCGACGCGTTTACGCAGAAGGAGGCCGAGCGCCTGCGCATCCTCAACACGCCCGCCGTCTACGCCAAGGACGAAGCGTTGACCGACTATGCGGCCATCTTCCGTTTCCTGGGCCATGCCCTCGGCCTCCCCGAACGGGGCGAAGCCCTGGCGCGCTACAGCGAGAACGTTTTCGCACGGGCCGAGCAGACCCTGGCTGACATCCCCCAATCGCAACGCCCGCGCGTGTACTACGCGGAGGGCCTGGACGGCCTCTCCACCGAATGTGACGATGCCATCCACGTGCAGCTGCTCAAGCTCGCCGGCGACGTCAATGTCCACCGCTGCCACACCTCCAACCACAAGGGGCTGGAGAAACTCTCCATGGAGACCCTGCTGCAATATGACCCCGACGTCATCCTCGTGCAGGAGCAGACCTTTTTTGAGCGCATCGGTACCCATCCCTCGTGGCAGCACCTCCGCGCGGTGCAGAAAGGGCAGGTCTACCTCATCCCCCGTCTCCCCTTCAACTGGTTCGACCGTCCCCCCTCGTTCATGCGGCTGCTCGGCCTGCAGTGGGTGATGGCGACCCTCTACCCGGGACAGTACGGCGAAGACGTCCGCGAGACGACCCGCGCCTTTTACCGCCTCTTCCTCAACGTCTCCCTGACACACGATCAGCTGACGACCATTCTCAACGGAGCGCTCCATGAAAACCGTCTCTAACCCTTCCGCCCTTCTCAGCCGACTGACGCTCCTGATGCTGGCAGCCTGCATCTCCCTCTGGGGCCGGGTGGTCACGGACGATTTCAACCGCTCGGTGGAGGTGCCGGAGACGGTGCGCGCCATCTACTCGACGCATCCGCCCCTCACCATGAGCCTGCTGGCCTTCGACCCCCGGCTCGTCGCCGCCCTCAACTTCCCCTTCACCGACGCGCAGAAGCCCTATGCCGGGGCGGCTGCCCAGCGGCCGGTCGTGGGCGGCTTCTTCGGGCAGGGACAGACGCCCAACATGGAGCTGCTGCTGCAGGTCAAACCCGACGTCATCCTCATGTGGGGGGATATGACCGGTGCCGACCGCATCCTCGCAAAGCTTGAAAAGCTCGGCATCCCCGTCCTGATGGTCCGCAACAATACCCTGAGCGACCTCATCGGGCAGTTCCGGCTCTTCGGGGCGCTCTCGGGCGACACGACACGCGCGCAGACGCTCATACGCTACACCAAAGAGAGCCTGGGGCTGCTGGAGCAGTACCGCACACAGCTCTCCGCCGCGAAAAAAGTGCGCTACTACTTCGCCGAAGGCCTCGACGGTCTCTCGACGGAGTGCCCGGGGTCGTTCCACATACGCCCCTTCGATTTCGCCGGCGCGCAGAACGCCCTCGTATGCACGATGAGCTCCAACTTCGGCATGGAGAAGGTGAGCATGGAGAGCATCATGCGCGCCGACCCCGACGTCATCGTGGCGATGGAGCCGCAGTTCGTCGCCCATGCCCAAACGGACCCCCTCTGGCGCAGCCTCCGGGCGGTCAAAACGGGGCGGCTGCTCCTGGTGCCGGCGCACCCCTACAACTACATCACCCGCCCCCCTTCCTTCATGCGGCTGATGGGCATTCGCTGGCTGATGCAGCAGTTCTACCCGGGGCTGCTCAAGGAGGATGAACAGGCCCGCTTCGAGGCGATCTTCTTCCCCCACTACAAGGAGACAGACCATGCTTACTAACAAACTGCTCGGCATCGCCGTGATCGGGATCGACCCCGTGCTGTGGGTGCTGCTCGCGATGAGCAGCGTCTCGCTCTTCGTCATCGCCGAGCGGCTCCTCGCCTTCCGCACCCTTGAAGCCGACGCCTCCGCCTACCCCGAGGCGCAGCTGCGCCTCAAACTTGAAAAGCGGCTGGGCATTCTGGCCACCTTCGGCAACAACGCCCCATTCATCGGCCTTTTCGGCACGGTGCTCGGGGTCATCAACGCCTTTCACACCCTGGGCGCGGATGCCTCCTTCGGGGTCAACGCCGTGATGGGCGGGATCTCCGAGGCGCTTGTCGCGACGGCAACGGGGCTCTTTGTGGCGATTCCCAGCGTCATGGCCTACAACTACTTCGTGCGCCGCATCAAAACGGTCCTGCTCAAACGGGAGTCGGGGGCATGAGCGCGTCGGCGATGGAGGAAAATCAGGAGATCAGCGAGATCAACATGACCCCCTTCGTGGACATCGTGCTCGTCATCCTGATCATCTTCATGGCGACGGCGACCTTCGTCGCCCAGGGGAAGATCCCGGTCACCCTTCCCAAAAGTTCGGCGCAGGCGGGGCAGAAAGAGCCCAAAAAGCCGACGGTGATCACAATCGAAGAGAACGGCCGCTACCACCTCAACGATGCGGAGGTGAGCGAAACGCAGCTGCGCACGCGGCTGCAGGAGCTCAACGCCACCCAGCGTGCCGTGGGGGTCATCGTGCGCAGCGATGCACAGACCCCCTTCGCGTTCGTCGTCAAGGCGATCGACTGGTGCAAAAGTGCCGAGGTGAGCAAATTCGCCATCCAAACCCAGCAGGAGCAGACCCGATGAGAGCGCAGTACCGTTTCGTCACGGCATTGACCGTGACCACCACGATTCACGCGGCGATCGCGGGGGCGCTGATACAGACCGATCCCCCCAAACCCGCCGGCCGCGAAACCGTGAAGATCGCCGTGGTCGATATCAGTACCCCCCGGCCCGAGGCCCCCAAACCCGTCGCCCCGGCACCGAAGCCCCCGGCACCGCCAATAAAAAAGCCGCTGCCGCCGAAAGTGTCCCCCAAACCGAAACCGGTGTCCAAACCGACGCCGAAGCCGGCACCGAAACCGCTGAGCACACCGGCGCCTGAACCCCTTCGGGAAACGGCCGAAAATCCGCTGCCGGCTCCACCCGAAACGCCGAAGAGCACCCCGGCGGCAGCGCCCGAAACACCGGTCACCGCACCCGCGCCCCCTTCGGCGTCCGCACAGCGTCAGCAGGCGGCCGAGAGCTATCTGGGAAGGGTGCGCCAGAAGGTCCAGGCCTGTCTGTGCTATCCCATGACGGCCAGGCGGCTGCGGCTTGAAGGCGAATCGCGGCTGCGGTTCATTATCCGCGGCGACGGCAGCATCAACGCCCTGGCGCTGCAACGTTCCAGCGGCCACCGCACCCTGGACGAACAGGCACTGGCGACGATCCGAAACGCCGCACCTTTCGAGGCGCCGCCGGAAGGAAAGGCGCTGACCATCGTCCTTCCGGTCACCTTCAACCTCCGGCACGGGGGCTGATCGCGATCGCAGATCGTTATATCTATATTGACATAAAGGAAAAAACCATGAATGCTACCCATTCCAAAAAACACAAGGGCGCCGGCGACCCTTCCGGCTTTGATGCCATCGTCAGGGAGGTCTTCGCCCCCATCTACCCGGTCATCGCGTCGCAGATCATTGAACAGACGCAGACGACCCGGGGCGTCTGTCTCGATGCCGGCTGCGGCACGGGCGCGCTGGGACGGGCCATGGCGCGGCTGAGCGGATGTGAAATCACCTTCTTCGACCAGAGCGAGAAGATGCTCGAATTTGCCCGCGGCTACGCCGACGCGGAGGCCATTACGGCGCGCAGCCGTTTCCTCCAGGGCGACATCCACGACATCCCGCTCCCCTCGGAAAGCGTCGATCTGGTCATCAGCCGGGGCTCCTCGCCCTTCTGGGACGACCAGAAACGGGCCTACAGCGAAATTCTCCGCGTGCTGCGCCGCGGCGGCCGGGCCTACGTGGGCGGCGGATTCGGCAGCGCGGAACTGCGCGAACAGATCGTCAGCACGATGCTCGAGCGCGAACCGAACTGGGAAGAGCGTTTCAAACACCGCTCGAAGGCCATGCGCGATGCGCTGCCGCAGATCCTCGAACGGCTGCAGCCCGCGTCCTTCGAGATCATCAACGACGAGAGCGGCTTTTGGGCCCATATCTGCAAGTAGAGGGGATCTGATGCACATCGGTTTATTTTGCCTCGCCGAAGACTACAGCGGCGACACGGCGCAGAGCCTGCATGAACAGCTTCGTCTCGTCGAGGCGGCGGAGCGGCTCGGGTTTGACGAGGCGTGGTTCGGCGAACACCATTTCAACGCCTTCAGCGTCATTCCCGATCCGGCGCTGATGCTCGCCTACGCCGCGGCGCGCACGAAGCGCATCCGCCTCGGCACCGCGGGCTTCCTGGCACCCTTCTACCACCCCGTCCGGCTGGCCGAAAGCATCGCCGTGCTCGACAACCTGAGCGACGGCCGCATCAACGCCGGGTTTGCCAAGGGGGGATTCGCCCCGGACACCCGCCACTTCCTGCAGCACAAAGAGGAGCTGCGCAGCATTATGTTCGAGACGGTCGAAGCGGTCGACCTCCTCCTGCAGCGCAGGGGGGTTGATTTCAACGGCGACTTCCTCCAGATTCACAACAGCACGGTGACGCCGAGACCCCTCCAGCAACAGCTCCCCTTTTACGTGGCGACCTTCGCGTCCGAGGCGACGATCCACTTTGCCGCGACGCACGGCTACGGCCTGATGATGTCGCAGGGGGCGACGCTGCGCGACTGCGTCGAGGCGCAGGACTTCTACCGTATGATCGCCGGGCACGACCCGGAGATGATCGTCATGCGCGTCTTTGCCGTCGCGGACAGCGACGCCGAGGCGCAGCGCGCCGCTCTACCGGCCATCGACCACTTCGTCAAATGCATGCGCGCCGCCCAGCGGGAGCAGCCCCAGCCCGGTTTCGACGCCGAAAACTATGAAGCGCTGCTGCGCGAACGGAGCGCCTTTTTCGACGGACAGGCCTTCTTTGACAATGCCATTCTCGGCAGCCCCGAAACCTGCATCGCCCGGATCGATGCCCTGGCCGGCGAACTGCCCAACCTCCATCTCGCCCTGAAACCCGCGGGACGGGATGCCGACACCGATATCGCCATGCTCGAACGCTTCAATGCCGAGATCAGACCCTATTTCAACCCAGGAGTATCTTTATGACAAAAAACCCACGTCTTTCCCTATGGCTTGCGGCGCTGTTCGCGCCTGCCCTTCTCTGTGCGGAGAGCTTCGAGCTCGGCCAGGTCTCCGTCACCGCCGACCCGCTGCTCTCGGAGATCTTTAACGACCGGGTGGATGCCGAACAGATCGACACCTATGACGACACCACGGTCTCCGAAGCCCTCACCCGTATGACGGGGGTGGCATTCTACGCCCGGGGCGGCCGGGCCGAAACGGACATCAAGATCCGCGGCTTCGATTCGCGCCGCATCGGCGTCTTTTACGACGGCGTCCCCATCTACGTCCCCTACGACGGCAATATGGACTACACCCGCTACCTCACAACCAACATTGGCGCGATCGACGTCTACAAAGGCTTCTCCTCCACGGCCTTCGGTGCCAACACGATGGGCGGGGTCGTCAATATCGTCTCCAAAAAGCCGAGCCGCCCCTTCGAGGGCAGCGTCTTCGCCCAGGGGACGCTCGACAGCAGCGGCGACCAGGCGGGCACCATGTTCGGCGGGAACATCGGCATCCGCGAACCGCACTACTACCTGCAGCTCTCCGCGACGGGCAAACAGCGCAACCACACCCGTCTGCCCGAAAGCTACGACGCGACCCCGGTCCAGCCCGAGGGCGACCGCCTGAACTCCGCCTCGGACGACCGCCAGGTCAGCGCCAAATACGGCTACCTGCTGGAAAACGGCGAAATCGCCCTGGGCTACATGTACCAGCACGCGACCAAGCAGCAGCCGACTGTCACCGACCCCGTCTACGGCCGCGAAAAGTACTGGGACTGGCCGAAATGGGATATGCAGAGCCTCTATGCCGTCGGGAAGCACACCCTGTTCGGCGGACTCTTCAAAGCGACGGCCTACTACACGGAGTACGAAAGCAAGCTCTACTCCTACGACGACATCAACCTGACGACGATGAACAAAAAGTTCGCCTGGAAATCGAACTACAAGGAGTCGACCTACGGCCTCCGGGCGGAGTACACCGTCGATGCAGCCGGTAACCGGCTCACACTCTCCTCGAACTACAAGCATGACCACCATAAAGGGTACGACATCGACAAAACCACCAATGTCAGCACCCTCGGGGAGGAGTTCGAAGATACGACCCTCTCCTTCGGCCTGGAGGACAGCTACCGCTTTGCGGAGCGCTTCACCCTGGTCGCGGGTGTCGGCTACGACGTCAAATCCTCCGACCACATCAGCGACCCGACGATCGACGACAAAAAAGGCGAATCGGCCTGGAACCCGCAGGCGGCCTTCATCGCGGAGCTCGCCCCCAAGCAGACCCTCCGTCTCAGCGCCGCCCGGAAGACCTATTTCCCCTCGATGAAAGAGCGCTACTCCTATAAGCTCGGCTACGGTGTGCCCAACGGCGAACTGAAACCGGAGATGACGACCCACAGCGAACTCGCCTACAAGGGCGTCTTCAACGATGCGTGGATCGCGGAGGCGGCCGGTTTCTACCTGGTGACGGAGGATTACATCCAGGCCGTCTACTACGACACCTTTGACGGCGTCGACCGCACGCAGAACCAGAACATCGGCACCTTCTACCGTTCGGGGGCCGAGCTCGCCCTCTCCTATATCGCGGACACTTACGAAGCGGGGGCGAATGCCACCTTCCTGAAAATCGGCAGCGCCTCTTCCGACAAGCCCATCGGCGTGCCGACGCGCGAATACAATGTCTTCACCCGCGTCTTTTTCGCCCCGAACCTGAGCGGCCTCGTCACCCTCCACGGCCAGAGCGGCGCCTACGGGCAGCTGGCCGACAGCAGCTATGAGAAACTGGGCGACGTACAGACGATCGACGCGAAAGTGACCTACCTGCCGGTCGCCTCCCTCGCCCTCACGCTGGGGGTCAAAAACATGGCGGACAAGCTCAACTATTACGATGACGGCTATCCGGAACCGGGGCGGGAGTTCTACGGCAGACTCACGTACAGCTTCTGATGCGCCGCCTCTTCATTATGCTGCTGCTTTCGGCGGGACTCCTTCACGCGGAACCGGCGCCACCGCTGCGCGTCGCCGTTATCGGCGGGATGACCATGAGCGGCATGTGGCAACAGGTCGCCGCCGCCTTTGAGGCCGCCCATGGCATCCCTGTCAACGTCGTCGTCAGCGGCCCAAAATCGGAGCTTGATGCCTATTGCAGGGAACACGCCGTCGACCTGGTGACGATGCACGCCAGCGACACCATCACCGACCTCGCCGCGGACGGCCTCTTCGAGCGGCTCACCCCCTGGACGCGCAACGCGCAGATGCTCCTGGGCCACCGCAGCGACCCCGCCGGGCTCACCGGTGCCAGGAACCTGCAAGAGGCGCTGGCGAAGCTCGGTGCCTCGGAGGCCCCCTTCCTCCTCCATGCGAGCGGCGGCACCTTCGAAGTGTTCAACGCGCTGCGCACGAAACAGGGGTGGCGCATGCCGCCGGGGCAGCTCCGTTTTACCCCCGCCAAACGCGGCTTCCTCCGTGAAACGGCGGAGATGAAGGGGTATACGCTTTACGGCGTCATCCCCTTTTTGATGCAAAAACAGCACCACCCGCAGATCCTGGGCTTCTATTTTGACGACCCCGCCCTTATGCGCCCCTACCTGGCGGCCATCGGCAGCGAAGGGCAGCTTGGCGCCGCCCGTCACGCCCGTGCCAAGGCCCTGCTGCGTTTTCTGACGTCGCCGCAGGCGCAGGACATCGTGAAGGATTTCCGCATCGACGGCCACCCGGGCTACCCGGTTTTTTACCCCATCACCCCCCAACCAAGGAGTTAACCATGTTTTTAGACCCCATCGATTTCGCCGGGATGTACAAGGCCCACAAACTCGCTACCGACTTCAAAGGCAAAAGTGCGGACGAATGGAACGCCAAGGCCGCGGACATGGCGCCGCGCATGGTCAACAGCCCCTACGTCGACACCTTCCTCTCCAAGATGGAACTGGACCCCGACGACGTCGTACTCGATATCGGCTGCGGCCCGGGCACCCTGGCCCTCGCCCTGGCCAAAAAGGTCAAGAAGGTCATCGCCGTTGACTACGCCGAACAGATGCTCGAACAGCTGCGCCTCTACGCCGAACGCGAAGGGATCACCAACATCGAGACGTACCAACTGAGCTGGGAAGATGACTGGAGCGCGCTGCCCGAGGCTGACATCGCCGTCGCGTCGCGCAGCCTGGAAGTCAGCGACATCGAAACTGCCCTCTCAAAAATGACGCGCCACGCCGCAAAGGCCTGCTACCTCACCTACAAGGCCGGCGGCAGCTACGTCGATCTGGAGATCCTCGAGTTCATCGGCAGGCAGATCACCCCGAAGCCCGATTTCTGGTATATTCCGCTGATCCTCTACCAAAAAGGGCTGCTGCCGCGCATCGACTACATCGAGACCGAACAGGGCAGCATCAACAGCGGCAGCGCCGAGGCCTTCGTCACCTCCCTGCGCTGGAGCCTCGGCAGCCTCACCGGCGACGAGGAGGAGAAGGCGCACCACTACTACGACAAGGTCGTCTCCAAAACCAACCGGCACCCCCGCCCTTTCAACTGGGCCTTCGTGGCCTGGGAGACGGCGCGCTGAGGCGCTGTCTAACACACCCCTAACACTCTTTGCGTACACTGGCACGACGATTTCAGCTTCCAAGGATTGCACATGAAACCCCTCGTTTATGCTTTTTGCGCCGGAGCCGCGGCCCTCTGGCTCGGCGGCTGCGGCAGCGCCAGCGGCGGCAGCGCGACCGAGGTCACCGCCGAACGCGGCCCGATGCTCTACGCGCTTGTCACCGATGCCTCGGGACAACAGGCGACGATGCTCTCAGGCGGCCGCTATCGCTTCGCCAATGATCCGGTCTACCCCGTCACCAGCCTGGGGGGTGTCATCGACATCAACCGCAACGGCATGATCGACGCCGGCGACCTCCCCGCGCCGGAACTGAAACTGCAGACGCCGCAGGGACTCGCCCTCACCCTCGTCTCCTCCCTGGCGCACAAGGCTCAGATCGCGACAATGCTGCAGAACGATTTCAACCTGAGCGAAACGCGCCTTTACAATGCGACGCCCTCCGGCGACAGCACCATTGCCGCCATCAGCGACGAGCTCTACAAATACTGTGTCGAGCACAACGTCAGCGACCCCTCCACCCTGACGCTGAAAATCATGCAGAGCCTGCAAGCGCAGATCGCCGCGCGGATCGGAGAGTACGGCTCAGGAGAGTTCAACGCCACGAAGCGCGAACGCTACCTCGTCAGAAACGAGCTCGGGCTGCAGACGATGACCCAGGCCGAAGCCGACGCGATGAACCGACAGCTTGGCGAAGGTGACGGCACGCCGCTGCTCTCCGAGCTCAACAGTACCCTCAGAGGGACGCTGGCGTTTATGTGGAACGAGGAGAAGATGGCCAAAGAGCTCTACCTCGCTTTGCACGCGGAATGGCCGCACAGGGAGTTCTACAATATCGCAATGATGTCCGAGAGCCAGCACCAGGCCGCTATCGCAAGCCTGCTGCAGGCCTACGACATCAATATCACCGATATCGACGGCGAGCATGCGCACTACAGCGCGGAAGAGCTGCAGGCCTACGGTTCAGGCATCTTCCCCAACGCCGCTGTCCAATCCCTCTATGACGAACTCTACGCCAAGGGTGTGCAAAGCGACCGGGACGCCCTGGAGACGGGCTGCATGGTCGAAGTCACCGACGTCAATGACCTTAATGTCAATATCGCTCTGGCAGCGGCGGCGGAGGCCGATGACCTTGCCGCGACCTTTACCACCCTGCGCAAAGGCAGCTACAACCACTACTGGGCCTTTGACGGCGCCCTCAAAGTGCTCGGCGTATCGGAAGGGTGCTGCGTGCTCGGCGAGACCTTCTGCAAAACGCCCGAAGCGTACCCCGATACCCGCGGTGGAGGCGGGGCCTAAAGATTTTGCCTAAGTGCGAATCTTCAGTTTTGGACAGGCTTGTTTGGCTAGAATCCTGCGAAATGAAAACACTGCGCCAGCTCCTGCTCTCGGTTCTGCTGTCGGCCTTCTCCTTCTTCGTGGTCCACGACTACGTCATGGCGGATGTGGATACCGACACCCAATACGAACTTTGCCTCGCGCAAAGCAGCACCGGCGCGCTTGATCTGCCCACCAAGATCCACGAACACATCCACTCCCTGATGAGCATCCCGGAGGCATCGCCCCTTCCCGCCGCCGACCGGCCCGTTGCCCTCCGGAGCCACACCGCAGCGCAGCAGCTCCACTCCTATATTTCACCCGTCCCCTCCAAGCCCCCTTTAGCCTAACTTTTTTTCCGACACACTTTAAAATTCCCATGGGCACGCACCCTCTTGTGCCGGCCCACATAAAAGGTAACATAAATGACACCCCTACGACTTCTGGCCCTCTGTGCCGCCGTGTCGCTCTCGGCGGCCCCGGTCTCACTGCAGGAGTTCCTCGATGCCGCCGCGCACTCCGACGCAGCGAAGGCGCGGCAGTTCGCCGCGCAGGCGAACAGCCTGCAGCGGCGCAGCGAACTCCTGACCGACGGTCCCGCCCTCAACGCGCAGGCGGGCTATGCCGACGCCAAGTCCATGTCAAAAAATGCCATGGAGTACCACGTCAGCGTTGAAAAACCTTTCCGCACCGCCGATACCGGCAGACTGGAACGGCTCTTCGGCACCGGCAGCGAGATGACCGCCGCACTTGAAACGGCACGCCTGCAAAACCGCGTCTATGCCTACTATATCGATGCCTGCACCCTCCAAGAGGAGCTCTGGCTGCTCGAAGACGCCAAAACCCGCGGTGTGCAGATGGAGACACTGATCCGCACCGGGATGGAAGGGGGCGAGTTCGACCGCAGCGCCTGGCTGCGCAGCCGGCTGAACGTCGAAACCCTGACCCTGCAGATCGACGACCTCAACAGCCGCTACGAAGAGAGCTTCCGCCTCCTGAGCTCCACGGCGCAGACGGAAGCCGAGAGCCTGCTGTGCCACGACCTCCCCGACACCATCGCCCTCCCCCCGGAGACCCTGCTCGCCGACGCCCCGCTGCTGCGGCAGCTCGAAAACCGCCACGGCAGTGCGAAAGCCCTCGCTTCCTATCGCAACAGCTGGCTGCAGGAGGTAACGCTCGCCGCGGGCTATGACGACGAGATGGACGTTCAGCGCGCCAACCTCCACGTCTCCCTCCCCCTCGGCCTGGGAAGCCGCCGCGCCAACGACCGCGAGGCCGCCCACCGCGACGCCCTCGCCGCCGGCGCCGAACTGCGCGCCATGCGCAGCGAGCTCGCCGCACGGGTCGCCGCGTTTAACGCGGCCCAGCAGACCCGGCAGCAGAACCTGAAACGGCTGAACGACGAGATGATCCCCGAGGCATACGAGACGACCGTTTTGCTGGAGGAGCGCTTTATGGGCTCCGAGGCGAGCTACCTCGAATACATCGACAGCCAGAAGATGCTCTTCGCCCTGCTCATGGAGGGGGTCCAGCTCCGCGCGAATGCGCTGAAGGCCGAAGCAGGCCTCTTTGCCGATCTCGGCATCACCCCCGCTACCAAGGATAAAAAATGAAATACATTATGCCCATACTCTTCACCCTCATGCTGCCGCTCGCCGCGGCCGACCGGATCGACCCCGGCACTCTGCAGGTAGCCCTGAGCGCGCCCAAAGCCCAGGAACAGCTCCCCCTCGGCAACTACCTCGGCACCTACACCTATCCGCCCGCATCCCGCTTTACCGTCAGCGCCAACACCGACGGGTTCGTGACCCGCGTCGCCGTCAAACCCTTTGCCCATGTGAAAAAAGGGCAGACGCTTTTTACGCTCAAAAGCCCGAAACTCCTTGATATGCAGTCTGAGTACATCGCGACCCTGCTGGAGCTGGAGTACTACGACAAAGAGGTCAAACGCCTCGAGCCGCTGGCGAGCAAAGGGGTCGTCGCCTCCAAGCAGCTGACCGAGAGCCGCAACCGTCGTCAGAAACTCGACGCCTCTGCCGCTTTCCAGCGCGACGTCCTGCTCGCCTACGGCCTGACACCTTCGCAGCTCAAGCGCATTGCCGCGCAGCACAAGCCCGACCCGGTCCTGACCATTTCCGCCCCGGCGACGGGAAGCATCGCCTCGATGAACGCGCAAAAGGGCGGTTACGTTGCCGAAGGCGCCGTCCTGGCGCAGCTTATCGACACGACGGAGTGCCACTTCGAGATCGACATGCCGTGGGAGACCGCCGATACCCTCGCCCTGGGGGAGAAGCTGAGCGCCGACGGCAAGCACTTCACGGTCTTCGCCAAGGCGCCGCAGATCGACCCCGTCTCGCAGACCCGCACCATCGACCTTCACGAGGGCGACGAATGCGGCGAACGGGGCGGCGCCAGTATGAACATCGCGCTCTCGCGCACCGCGAAGGCGTGGAAAGTGCCGGCCGCTTCCGTTACCGAGCTCGACGGACGCAGCGTCGTCTTCGCCAAGCGCAGTGACGGCTTCGAACCGCTCGCCGTCACCGTGCTTTCGCGCCGCGAGGGGTTCTGCTACGTCACCGGCGCTTTGAGCGCGGAGGACCGCGTTGCCGCCTCCTCCGTGCTGGCGCTGCGCAGCGCCGCCGCCGGGGGTGAATGATGGACGCGTTGCTGCGTTTCGCGCTCTCGCAGCGCATCATCATCCTCCTGCTGGCCGCCGCCGTCGCCGTCTACGGTGTGCTCTCCTACGGGAAGCTCGTCATCGACGCCTTCCCCGACGTCTCCTCGACCCAGGTGAAGATCATCATCAAGGCCCCGGGCATGACCCCGAGCGAAGTGGAGCAGCAGATCACCATCCCCGTCGAACTGGAGATGCAGGGCATCCCCCACCAGACGATGGTCCGCTCCATCTCCAAGTACGCGCTGGCCGACATCACGATCGACTTTGAGGAGGGGACCGACCTCTACTGGGCCCGCGACCGCGTCTACCAGCGTTTTACGGCCGTCAAGAAGGAGCTTCCCGAGAACATCGGCGGGGGCATCGCCCCCATTACAACTCCGCTGGGCGAGATCCTGATGTTCACGATCGAGTCCGAGACCCTCAGCCTGATGGAGAAGCGTACCCTGCTTGACTGGACGATCCGTCCGGCCCTGCGCAGCGTTCCCGGCGTCGCCGACGTCAATGCGCTGGGCGGCCTCGTGAAAAGCTTCATCGTCAAGCCCGATTTTGCCCGCCTCTCCGCCTACGGCATCCCCGTCTCCCAACTCATCGAGGTGATCGAACGCAACAACGCCAACTACGGCGCCGGACGGATCGAGCAGGGCGACGAAGCGATGATCGTCCGCGTGCTGGGGAAACAGACCGGCATCGAAAGCATCCGAGAGCTCGTCCTCGCCCAGCGCGAGGGCAGCACCGTCTACGTCGGCGACGTCGCCGATGTCAGCGTCGGGGCCGTCACCCGATACGGTTACGTCACCAAGAATGGCAAAGGCGAAGCGGTCGAAGGGCTCGTGCTCGGCCTCAAAGGCGCCGACGCCTCCCGCACCGTGTCCGCCGTCAAAACGCGCCTGGCCGCCCTGGAAAAGAACCTGCCCGAGGGCACGAAGCTGGACGTCTTCTATGACCGCAGCGATCTCGTCGGCAAAGCCGTCAACACCGTCCAAAAGGCACTGATGGAAGCCGTCGTGCTCATCATCGTCATCCTGCTGCTGATGCTCGGCGACATCATCTCCGCGCTCACGGTTGCGCTGATCCTGCCGATGGCGATTCTGAGCGCCTTCATCCTGATGCACCTCTTCGGCATCAGCGCCAACCTGATGAGCCTCGGCGGGATCGCCATCGCCATCGGGATGATCGTCGACTCCGCCGTCGTTATGGTCGAAAACATCGTCGCCTGGCTGGGGCACCCCAAATACGCCCATGAACCGCGCAGCCGCCTTATCTACTTGGCGGCCAAAGAGGTGAGCCTCCCCATCGTCTCGGGCGTCGTCATCATTATCACGATCTTCTCGCCGCTGCTGATGCTGCAGGGGCTCGAGGGCAAACTCTTCGCCCCGGTGGCGCTGAGCATCGTCTTTACCCTCGCCTCCTCCATCCTCTTCGCCCTCTACCTCATCCCCGTCATTGCCGGGATGAGCATCAAAAAGGCCCACGACGAACCGACCTGGCTCGTGCGCAAGCTCGAGGAGATCTACATCCCGACGCTCATCCGCGCCTTCCGGTTCGAAAAACCGATCTACCTCCTGCTGGTGCTGCTCGTGCCGCTCTCCGTTTACATGTTCGGCAGCGTCGGCAAGACCTTTATGCCGACGATGGACGAAGGCAATATCGTCATCGGTGTCGAGTCCGACCCCGCCATCAATATCCCGGCGGGGATCATGCTCAACACCCAGATCCAGCAGCAGCTCATGGCCGCGGTGCCCGAGATCAAATCCATCATCTCCCGCAGCGGCTCGGACGAAATCGGACTCGACCCCATGGGGCTAAACGACACCGATACCTTCCTCGTGCTGCATCCCAAGTCCGAGTGGCGTAAACCCGACACCGACTGGCTCCGCGCGCAGATGCGCACGGTGCTTGAAGGGATCACCGGGATCGAGTACGGCTTCACCCAGCCCATCGAGATGCGCACCTCCGAGATGCTCACCGGTGCGCGCGGCGACGTCGTCGTCAAGCTCTTCGGCGACGACATCGAGACCCTCAACACCCTGGGGACGAATATCGCCGACCTTCTGAAATCGACCGAGGGGAGCGAGGACGTCTACATGCGCCAGAACGAGGGGGTCAGCTACCAACAGGTCGTGTTCGACAAGAAACAGCTCACCAAGTACGGCCTCAACCTTGACGAAGCGGCGCAGATCCTCGCCATCGCCGTGATGGGCGCCGAGGCGGGCAAGATCTACGAAGGGATGAAGCAGTTCTCCATCCTCATCCGCGGCGATTACGCGCAAAACGACCTGCCGCTCTCGTCGATCTACCTCACGACCCCGGCGGGCGAGCGCATCGCCTTCTCCAATATCGCGCACATTGAGCGCACGGAGGGGAGCGTCGAGATCAAGCACGAGGGAGCCCAGCGCTTCGTCTCCATCCAGACCAACGTCAGCGGGACAGACCTCACGACCTACGTGGCGTCGATCGCCGCGAAAATCGAGCAGGAGGTGGCCCTCCCGGCAGGGTACCGCCTCGAGTACGGCGGGGAGTTCAAAAACCAGCAGCGCACCATGGCGCGCCTCTCCGTCGTCGTGCCCATCGCCCTGGCGGTGATCTTTATGATCCTCTTCTTCACCTTCCGCTCCCTGCGGCAGGCCGCGGCCGTCTTCGCGATGATCCCTTTGGCGTTGACAGGGGGGATCGCGGGACTGATGGCGAGCGGCCACTACCTCTCCGTCCCGGCATCGGTCGGCTTTATCGCCCTGCTGGGGATCGCCGTACTCAACGGGGTCGTTATGGTCAGCTATTTCAACGAACTGATCAAAACGATGCCCCTGGAGAACGCGGTGATCGAGGGGGCCAGACGGCGCCTTCGCCCGGTCCTGATGACGGCGCTCATCGCCGCCTTCGGGCTGGTGCCGATGCTCTTTGCCACCGGTCCCGGTTCGGAAATCCAGAAGCCCCTCGCCGTCGTTGTGATCACCGGGCTAATCAGCTCGACCCTGCTTACCCTGATCATCCTGCCGATCCTCTACCGGCGGATCGAAGCGAAGAAAGAGTTACAATATACTGTGTGAAAAGGAATGTTGATGAAAACGGAACTGCTTATCGGTGCCCTGGCTTTCGTCACGGCCATCCAGATCATTCCCTTCGGCCACGACCATACTAATCCTCCGGTTGTGGCCGAACCGGCGTGGGACACGCCGCAGACCCGCACGCTCTTTAAGCGCGCCTGTGCCGACTGCCACTCCAATGAAACCGTCTGGCCCTGGTACAGCCACGTCGCCCCCGTCTCCTGGCTCGTCGCCCACGATGTTGAAGAGGGGCGTGAACATTTCAACGTCTCCCTCTGGGGCGTGCAGAAGAAAAACGACGGCGATGAAGCCGCGGAAGAGGTCGAAGAGAATGAGATGCCACCGCTCGTCTACCTGCCGACCCACCCAGAGGCGCGACTCACTCCGGAGGAAAAAACAGCGCTGATCGCCGGACTGAAGGCAACGTTCGGCACCGAAAAACACGGACATTGAACCGCGCGCCTAGCGCGCAAAAGGGACAACCAATGGAAGATAAATTCTCGCTCAAAAAAACGGTCTCGCTGACCCTCGGGCTTTCGTTTCTCGTGATGAGCTACACGGGCATCATGCTCTTTTTCACCCCGAAAGGGAAGATCGCGTTCTGGACCGACTGGACGCTGCTGGGACTGAGCAAGACCCAATACACCGACTTGCACATCACCTCGATGTTCCTCTTTCTGACCGCCGGTGTCTGGCACATCTACTACAACTGGAAACCGCTGGTCAGTTACCTCAAGACCCATGCGCACCGTCTGAACCCGCTGAAAAAAGAGTTCCTCGCCGCCGTACTGCTCAACCTCTTTTTCGTCGGTGCCACCATGTTCCACCTGCCGCCGATGCAGAGCATCGTCAACCTCAATACGGCGATCAAGGATTACTGGGAACGGCAGGTAGGCGCCCCGCCGTTCGGCCATGCCGAAGAGGCCACCGTCGCCCTCCTCGCGCCCCAGAACGGTATCGATACGCCTACGGCGCTCAAGCGGCTGCGCGACGCCGGTTTCCGTGCGAAAAACGGCCAGCAGACCCTGGAGCAGATTGCGGTTGAAAACGGCGTCTCCGCGCAGAAGGTCTATGACACCATGCTGCCGCGCGCGCAGGCGCAGCAGAGCGTCGCGCCGCTCAGCGGTATGGGACGCAGAAGCATCGGATCGCTCGCCGAGGCGGGGCATATCGACCTGGAAAAGGCGCTCGCCTATCTCGAAGAGCAGGGCGTCATCGCCACACCGCAGACCACCATGCGCGACGCCGCCGGACAGCTCGGAACCACCCCCTACACCCTCTTCGAAACCCTGCAAGCCCTGCCGTAAACCCTCCTCCCCGGGGGGAACGCTTTGCATTGCAGCGGTCGCCGTTGACATTATTACTAATTAGTAATATAATGCTCCTATACGCTCTGTAAAGGAGACGCCATGAAACGCACACAACACTACGGTACGCTCGAAGACGCCGTACTGCGGACGCATATCGAACTGTCGCGCGCCTTCAACAAGCTCCGTGCGAAGGAGACGGCGACCATCGCCGACCAGGGGATGACGATGGCGCAGTTCGCCATTCTCGAAGCCCTTTACCATCTCGGTACGCTGCGGGTCGGCCAGATCACCGAACTGATCCTCAGTACGCCGGGCAACATCACCGTCGTCATCAAGAACCTTGAAAGCAAAGGGTGGGTCCGAGTCTACCCAAGCGAAACGGACCGGCGCATCCGCATGGTGGAGATCACCGAAGCGGGGCAGAGCCTGATCGCGGCCCACTTCCCGGAGCACGTCCGCAACCTGGCGGCGTGGTACGGTGCCGCGCTGGAGACCGAAGAGCTTCATACCCTGTCGCGCCTGCTGCGCAAGCTGGAAAAAGCGCAATAGGACCTTTGCCCGACGCGTCAACACCGGAGAATGCCATGAAACGCCGCACATTTCTTCAGATGCTGTTTCTGCCGCTGCCGGCGCTTTTTGCCGAAATAAATTCAAAGGAGACCATTATGTCAAGAATGTTTGTCCACCGCGCCTCTGATAGGGGCGTCGCCGAACACGGATGGCTTCACAGCCGCTTTAGTTTTTCGTTTGCCGACTACTACAACCCCACACGGATGGGTTTCGGGGCCCTGCGGGTGATCAACGACGACGTCATTGAAGCCGGGCAGGGGTTCGGCACCCACCCTCACCGCAATATGGAGATCGTCTCCATCGTCACGCAAGGCGCGCTGAAGCACCGCGACTCCGTAGGGAACGCGGGCGTCATCCGCGCCGGGGAGATCCAGTACATGAGCGCGGGCGCGGGCATCGCCCACTCCGAATTCGCCTCCGAAACGGAAAAGACCGCCCTCTTCCAGATCTGGATATACCCCGACGAGGAGGGCGGCAGCCCCCGGTACGAACAGCGCGATTTCAACGCCTTTTATCACCCCAACCGCTGGACCCTCCTCGTCAGCGGTGACGGCCGGGAGAATTCGATCCGCATTAAGCAGGACGCCGCCATTCATGTCAGCGACATCGATGCGGGCCGGACCCTGGCGCTGCCGACGGTCGCACCGGGTCACGCCCGGCTGCTCTTTGTCATCGAGGGGGAGGTCACCGTGGAGGAACTGCGCCTCGGTGCCCGGGACGAACTGCAGATAATGGATGACAATGTCCATGATCTCGTTGCCGTGCACGACGCGAAGGTCCTCCTTTTCGACGTGCCGCTGTGAAGTGACTCACGGTTTACTCACATTGGAGTATCATTATTACTAGAACGCACCCAAAGGAGAATTAGATGAAACGTATGAGTCTCGCGGCGGCACTGCTGCTCGGAGGAACCCTGTTCGCCGCACAGGGAATGATGTCCTCATTCAACGATTTTGACGCGAACGGCGACGGCATGATCAGCCAGACCGAGTTCGAAAACACCCAGCAGGCGCGGATGGCCAAGCAGGCCGAAAGCGGCAAGATGATGCGTAACGCCGCCAATGCACCCGCCTTCGGCGACATCGATGCCAACGGGGACGGCATGATCGATCCCGCCGAATTCAGAAACCATCAGATGAACCGGATGCAGCAGCGTCCCGCCGGTATGGGTCAGGGCATGGGCAAAGCCCAGAACAAAATGTCGGGCGGTATGCAAAGCGGAATGCAGGGCAGAATGATGTCCTCCTTCAACGACTTTGACGCAAACGGCGACGGTGCGATCACCCAGACCGAGTTCGAGAACGCCCAGCAGGCGCGGATGGCCAAGCAGGCCGAAAGCGGCAAGATGATGCGTAACGCCGCCAATGCACCCGCCTTCGGCGACGTCGATACCAACGGGGACGGTACAATCGATCCCACCGAATTCAAAAACCACCAGATGAACCAGATGCAGCAGCGCCCCGGTGGCCAGGGAATGGGCAAAGGGATGAAATGCAGCGGTGGCGGAATGGGCGGCCCGAACCGCTAAGACACGTCAGCGCTTGCGGACGCAGCGCACATGCGCTTCGTCGCAGCGGTCCGTATCGAACATGTGGCCGTTCCCCCAGTAGACAGCCCAGGCATTCACGGGCATTTTGCGGTAGATCTCCGATGTCCAGTAGGCGTTGGAGACCGTGTTTTTCAACCCCACCTTCTTGGCGGCAGTAGCTTTGCGGAGCGTTTCGAGTTCCGCCCGCGTCGGCAACCGCCAATCACGGAACCCCTCAAGCTCCAGGTTCGCGCAGTAGCTGCGCGCATCTTTCCAGACCGTATCTTTCTTGGCCGCCATGGCATTATCCTGCCACTGCAGTTTTGCCGTCGTATCGATGACCGTGTCACCGCTGCGCTTCCAGCCCGCCCAGGCCAGCGCCGAAACCGCGAGCAACAGAAAAAGCACTCGAATCATTTACCCTCCTTTTCTTGGCCGGCGCGGCAGACCTTCGCCTGCCGATGCCGGGAGACGCGCCCGTCCTCTCTCACGGGGTCGCTTTTACACATCAAATCTTAAATGGATTGTGCGAACGCTTAATAAACACCGCCGCTACTTCAGCGGCATCAGGGCGTAGCCTTGGTTCTGGTAAGCGATGGTGTCGATGTAGCTGTTTTTCGAAATGCGCAGGTAGGGCAGCACGTCTTCGCGGTCGATCCCGTTGCCCTCCAAAGCGATGGCGCAGACGACCAGCTCCACCTCTTTGGCTTTGGAGAGGCGTTCAAGACTCTCCTGCGCTTTCGTGATATAGAGCACCTCCTCCTCGGGGACGAGGTAATCGGCGCTCTCGGACGCCACCTTCGCGCAGCCGCCGTGCATCGTCACGGCGAAACGGACCGTATCGCCCTGCGCCTCGATCATCTGTTTGGTCTTCTCAATGAGGTTGAATCGCGAAAGGATATAGCGCGGGTTCGAAGAGCTACAGTCGAAAACGGCCTTGTACTCCTGGGCCGATGCCAGGACGGCCAGAAGCGCCAGAAGGGCCGGGAACCGTTTCACTGCCCCAGACCGAAAACGTTGGAGAGGGTATTGATGTAGTTGAAATACCCGGTGATCGCGACGGCTTCGATGATCTGCACGTCGCTGTAGCCCAGCGTCTTGAGGGCGTCGATATCCTCCTGCTGCATCTTGTAGTTGTCTTTCTTCGACGCGCGGACGCAGAAGCGCAGCAGCGCCTTCTCTTTCTCATCGGTGCTGATGCTATCGATCCCCTCGAGGATCTGGGTGATGCGGTCCTCGCTCAGTCCCAGCATCTTCGCGATGTTTTTGTGCACGTCGACGCACATCTTGCAGCTGTTCTCCTTGGAGATGAGCAGGGCGATCGCCTCTTTGACGTCATAGGAGAGCTCCGTCGGCTCCAGCAGGAAGTTCTGCACCATCATGTCGGTGGCGAAATAGACCTTCTCGTCCAGTGCCAGCAGTTTGAAAATCTCGCCGAGGCTGCCTGTCTTCTCCAGGATGGGGCGCGCCTTCTCCTGGATTGCCGGGGACATCTCCTCGAATTCGGGTAGTGCTATGTATGCCATCTTCTTCTCCTTTGCGACAATTCTAGTTGAAAAAGCGTTAAGTCGCACTTAACGCTTTGGGTTCTCATCGGCCGGATCGTGGTAGTCGACGGTCGGGATCAGCAGGGCGACGACGAAAAGCGTCAGGCTCAGCAGCAGTACTATGGTCAGTTCATAGCCGCCCAGCACGTCGCTGAGCCGGATGGCTCCCAGGTCCGGCCCCATGAGCTGCTTGATCCGGGGGAAGGTGAGGGTGAACACCGCGCCGCCGACCATGCCGCCGATCACACCCACCAGCGCATCGACGCGCCCTTCGGAGACGGAGACGAAAAAGGCCGAGGGGCATTTACCGAGGATCACGAGCCCCATGCCGAACAGCACCGCGCCGACCAGCAGCCCGCCCAGCAGGGTCGGTTTCACCTGGTACTCCGCAACGCCGCCCTGTACGAGCGCATAAAAGCCTACACCCGAAAGGGCTACTGTCATCATTGCCATGCGGGGTGCCAGGGTGTCCTCGAAGATCATAAAGCCCGCCATTTTCTCGAACTTGTCGAGCCGGGACCAGAGGATAACCGCCCCGAAACAGAAGCCGATGAAGAGCACCGTCCAGACGGAACCGTGCCCCTGCGCCGCGACAACGTCGAACATATGGGTGATGCGCTCCGTCATGCGCAGCTCTTTTTCCGTTTATAGAAGAAGCGGCCGGTGATCATCCCGGTGCCCAGGGCGACGACGGTAAAGATCATCCCGCTGACGGCGGTCTGGCTCCCCCCCGAGAGGATATGCCCCGCGTTGCAGCCGCCGGCGAGCCGCGCCCCGTAGACGAGGAGGAAACCGGCAATAAAACTCCAGGCCATCCGTGAAGGGACCGAGCTGTTTTTGCGCGCTTTCCACAGCGTCGGGATGGTGCTGATGTGAAAGGTCTTCGTCACGAAGAGCGACATGAAGAGGCCGCCGAAAAAGACGCCGATCAGCATCACCCCCTCCCAGGCGCCCGACGTCTCGATCAGGGCCGTGTATTCATGCCTGTCGGCATCAAGGCCGAACAGCACCTCGGAGAGATAGGCCATGCCCGTCGAGGCGCCGATCGGCCGCCCCGCTCCCCATTCGGAAAAGGTGAAAAAGAAGAGCAGGCTCATCAGGATGCCGCCGGCCCACCAAGGTATTGTACGAGGCATAATGACCCCCTTGTTTTGTAAATCGTCAAGTTATACTTTACGTTTTGAATTCTATGCTATAATGCTTAAACTTTCTTGAACAAGGAACACGGTGGAGTATAAGATCTCGGAAGTCGTCGCCAAGACCGGAGTGCCCAAATCGACCATCCTCTACTACATCAAAGAGGGGCTGCTGCCCGAGGCGCGAAAGCTCAAACCCAACGTCCACCGCTATAACGACGAACATGTGGAGCGGCTGCGCTACATCCGGTATATGAAAGAGGAGGTGGGAAGCAGCATCGAGCAGATCAAGGCGGCGCTGGGCAACCCGAACCGGTCGCTTTCGAGCTCGTTGTCGATGATCGAACCGCTGATGAATACCCTCAGCCGTGTCCCCGCCGACGCGGAACACTATACGGAGGCGGAGTTTGTCGAGGCGTTCGAGCTGGACGCCGCCGTCGTTCGGCGGCTGATGGAGACGGGCATCCTCCTGCCGACGGGGGAGGCGGACTTCACCCATAAAGACGCGGCCATCGTCAACCTGGTCGCCGCCTTCGAGAGCGTCGGGGTCGCCCCCGACATCCTCAAAGCCTACGCCGAACACGCCAGAGGACTCGCCGTCCTCGAGCGGCAGATGCAGCAAAGCCTCTGCAACGCCCGGACGGACGACAACTTCTCGACGCTGTGGAAGATCCTCTTCGAGACCCTCTTTGCCGCCAAGCCCTACCTCTTCGACCGGAACACCTACAAGGTCTTCGTCTCCGCCCTGAAAGCGGAGCTCAACGCGGACGAGACGCGTTCATAAGGTTTTCAGCCCCGGTCAGTGACTCCTGACTACCACTGAGAGCACCAGCAGCCCGATATAGAACCAGATCGTCGCCCCCGAAGCGGCAAAGGCCGCCAGACGTTTGGCCGTGGAAAACTCGTACATGCCCAGGCGGCTGTAGAGGATGACGGCGCTCCAGAGGGCCCCGACATAGCCGAAAAGCGAGAAGAGGTGGACCCAGCCGTCGCGCATGGAGGCCAGCGGCTTCATCGTCTCCGTACTACCGGTCAACCAGTACCAGGCGTTGGCGAGGTCGGAGGCGTACTCCAGGAAGAAGAACGACCCCACGTGCGAGAGCGACCCGATGATCATCATCGGGGCCAGGGCGTAGCTGTTGCGGTGCAGGAAGCTCTTAAAGGGCTTGTTCGCCAGCGCCGCGGCGACGGCATAGCCGCCGAGCACGAGCGCGCCGGTGACGCCCAGCGCCATGACGAGTGCCGCAAAACCGACCCAGTCCACGCCCGCGGGCAGGAACGATGCGAGCCACTGCCCCGCCGCGTACCACGGTGTCTGCGTCTTTACCGGCGAATGCCCGAGCCCGTGGTGGAAATGCATGGTGATGGTAATGATCGCCAGCAGCAGGATATAAACATAGGTGTGGATGGTGTGGCGGTCGTTGACCTCGCCGAACATCCCTTTGGAAGGTTTCACCAGCTGCAGTGATACCGCCTCGCAAGCCTGCGCGCAATCCATGCAGAGCGTACAGTCGCGCATGGAGTTTTTCTTCTCGAAGAGGTAGGGCTGCAACCCTGTCTCACAGGCTTTCGCGCAGTCAAAGGTCGTGCACGAGTCGCAGGCGTCGCGGTAGGTCTGCAAACGGACCGCCCCCAGTTTCCCGTAGCTTTTGGTCACGCTGCCGATCGGGCAGAGGTAGGTGCAGTAGGCCATATCCTTGTAACGGGAGAAGACGAAGAGTGCCAGCAGCGTCAGCCCGGCAAAGAGTGCCGCGGCGACCCATGGGGTCTTAAGCGCGCCCGGAAAAAGGTAGACCGGCACCCAGTAGGCCGCGATCAGGATGCCCAGCCCGATGCCGCGATGCTTCAGCCACGCCGGCGCCTCCTTTTGCGCACCGATTTTCGAAAAGAAACGGCCGATCACCCCGTGGGGGCAGACCCCGCAGAATCCCGGCCCGATCAGCACGATGCTGACGATCATGAAAAAGGGCCAGAACAGCGACCAGAAAACGGCCGTGGTATAGGGGTTCTCCGCCACGGCCGGATAGCGCAGGCCGAACCCTATCGCGGAGACGAAAAGCAGCGCAGCCGCCGTCCGCACGATGAAAAGTACGCGCCTGTTTTTAAACAGAGCCGCTACCAGCGGCCAGCCCAGCAGGTCGTTTCTCCTCCGCGTCATATGATCGACCATCTGCTCCTCCTTTTAGAACGTATAGGTATAGGTCAGCATCGCGAACTGCGGCATGCCCGGCGTGTAGTAGTACTTCGGGCCGCCGTAGCCGGTCGTTTTATCCACTTCCGTCGCGTAGCGCTGGTCGAAGAGGTTGTTGACGTTGAACTGGTAACGGTGGTGCCCGGAGGTGTAGGCAAGGCTCAGGTTCGTGACCAGCGTAAAGCCGTCGTACTTCTCCGTATTGAGGTCGTCCATGTAGAAAGGACCGTAGCTGATCCCCTCGATGCGCGCGGAGAGGCTGCCGTCATGGTATCCGGCAAAGAGCGAATACTGGTAATCGGGGATGTAGCGCTGCCTGTTACCGGAATAATCCACCCCGCCGTCGACGTAATCGCTATAGCTGTAATCAAACCATGCGCCGTTGGCACCGACGTCCACCACGTCGTTGACGAGGTAATCGAGACTGAGCTCCGCCCCGATGCGTTTCGTTTTGCCCGCATTGGTGTAATAGGTCGTATTGTCGGCCCCCTTAACCGCCACGATCTCGTCGCGCACGGCATTATAGTAGAGCGACAGATCCATGCTCCAGTCGCGGCTGCGCTGCTTCATACCGATCTCGTAGTTGACCGACAGCGAGGCTTTGAGCGACGGAGAACTGCCGTAGGTGAGGTTGGCCCGCACTTCGCTGTCCGTCGGCGCCTGGTTCGCCGCGGCGATGAGGCCGTAAACGTTGAGCGTCTCCGTGAGCGCGAACGTCGCGCCGACTTTCGGCGACAAGAGATCGTAGGACTCGGTGACGCTGTAGTCGCCCTCGCCTGTTGTGTAGTTGCCGTCAGCATAGTCGTAGGCCAGGTACTCCGTCCCGTCGATATCGAAGGAGAGGTGGTCGTACCGCAGCCCCACGTCCACGAGCAGCCGCTCCGCGGGCGCGAAGGTCTCCTGCACGTAAAAGCCGTAAAGCGTGCTCGTACCGTCTTCGACCCCGGCCAGATCCCCTTTCGCATCGGAGGTGACTTTGATAATACGCGTGCTCGGTCCCGGGACGTCG
The DNA here is from genome assembly GCF_039645995.1 of Sulfurimonas sp. HSL3-1. Lineage (NCBI taxonomy): Bacteria > Pseudomonadati > Campylobacterota > Epsilonproteobacteria > Campylobacterales > Sulfurimonadaceae > Sulfurimonas > Sulfurimonas diazotrophicus. The sequence continues at coordinate 36,660 of NZ_CP147920.1, read as the reverse complement.
ATGGTGTCGCGGTAGGTGTACTTCTTGCTGTTGTCGCGGATGTCGCTGCGCGCCGTCAGGCCGAAGACGAGGGAGGCGTCGCGATTAAAAAGCGTATGTTTCGCATCAAAAGCGAGGTCCGTCCCGACGACGTAGTTGTCCGGGGCATCGTTGATCAGCCCCGTAACCGGGTGGTAGTGTCCCCACTTCGTGAAATACGCCTGCGGTTTGAAGGTCAGGTCGCCGAAGCTCTTCTCGTACTGCACGTTGAAGAAGTAGGTATCGGAGTAGCGGCCGCTCTGCTGCCACGCGCCGTTGGTGTTCGTCGTCTCCCCCGTCTCTTTGAAGGCGGCGAATTCGTCGGCGCTGAGAGACTGGGGCAGCTGCAGGTTCGCTTCGGTATAGGCAAACTCCATCTGCAGCGAAGCGTCATCCTCGAAGAGGTGGCCGTATTTCAGGCTCGCCTGGGTCGTATCGAACTCGTTCCAGTCGCGCCAGTTGTTGCTGGACTGGCGACGGGAGACGCTGACGCCGACATAGTTGCTCTCGTCGATCGCAAAGGAGCCCTTGACGTTGGCATTGAGGGTGTCATAGGTGCCGTACCCGATCTTAACACGGTTGTTGTCCGTATCGAAAACGGATTTGGACTTGATAAAGACGACCCCGCCGCTGGCATTGGCCGCGTAGATCGAACCCGGCCCTTTGAAGACCTCGACGCTCTCCATGTCGTCAACGTCGATAAAGTCCATCCGCGTGAAACTGTCCGGGTCCGTCATCGGGACCCCGTCGCGCATGACCATGATCTCCCGGATGCCGTAGCGCGCTTTCAGCCCCGCGCCTCGGATAATGAGCCGGCTGTCGTAGCCGTTGTTTTTGCTCATCGTGATGACCCCCGGGATCGTTTCAATGGCATCTTTGACGTTGAGTACGTTGCGCTCTTCGATCTCCTCGTTGTCGACGACAGCGACGCTCTGCGGCACCTCTTTGGTTTCACGTTCGAATTTTGTCGCGGTGACACTCACGGCGTCCAGGGAGTAGGTATCCGCTCCCATCAGCGTCGTGAGTGCCGCCGGGATACTTAATAAAAGCCCCTTTTTCATACACACTCCTTAAATATAATACATAATATTATTAGAAGAGTGTTACCTAAGTGTTAAGTGAGAAAGGCCCTGCCAGGGGGGATTTAACGACATTTATTCTTTTTGATTAAAATAAATCTTTTTAATGCGCATCATCCAATTTTTTGAAACGATTAAGGTTTATGTGATCGTAAATCGTGTTTGCCCCGAAACGGTAGAGATTTAACGCTATTCACGCTATGATTATTAAAACCACCCATACAGGAGACGATCATGCCCAGCCATAAAAACCGCGAACATCTCGAAGCGATCCGCGACAATATTGCCGCCTCCCCGGAACTCAGCGATGCCGAAAAGAGCGACGGCGTGAAACTCGTCGAAGAGTGGATCGCCGAAGACAAGGGTTTCGGCCTGCTGTATGACGCCCTCGTCGGCCTCTCCTCGAAATTCGACCCGCTGCTCAAGGAGCTGGGGCTCGACTAGGCCCTTCCTGCGGTTTAACCCCCGGACGCTATACTGTCGTCATCAAACAGGGGGATACGCATGAAACATTTTTTTGTCCTGATGCTGCTCGGCCTTCAGCTCGTCGCGGCCGAACCGTTCTGGCAGCAGGTCCTCTCCGTCGAAGCGGAGCTTTACGCGCCGCGCAGCGATACGAATGCCTCGGAAGCGGCGGGGGTTGACGCAAAACTCGACGCCTTTGCCGCTTTAATCTCGGCGCTGAAAGCGGCCCCCTACAGCGTTGAAAACCCCGTCAACCCCTTTTTCCACCCCTCCGAAGCGGATGCGCAGCTCTACCGGCTCTCCGCCAAGATCCGCGTCAACCGCGAACAGGGGAACAGCCTGGCCGAAACCCGCGACCGCCTCGCCGTGCAGACGCTAAAGCTGCAGCAGCGCATCTTTGTCTTTTTCGCCTCCCTCGCGGCGGAGTGGACCACCCTCGATACGGAGGCGCTGAGTGCACGGGTCCGCGACGAGATCAACCAGCTTCAGGCGATCGGCGTGGAGGCCGATGTCCATGCCGCCGCAGAGGTGAGTGAGGAGGGGGAGATCGCCGATGCCCTGCGCCAGAACGCAGCGGCACTGCAGACCCACTACCTTTTCTACAAGGAGCTGCTGGACTACCTCCAACTTCATCCCCAGAGCCTCCAGTATCGCTCGCTGCTGCAGCGCATCAAACTCGACAGCCTGCTCGCCCTCCTCAACGACAACGCCGTGGCCGCCGAGATCAACACGGGTCTGCGCTACGTCAACACCGACGTCGGCCGCCTCACGCTCTTTGCGGCCAGCCTGCTGCTCGCCTGGCTCGTCGCCGCGCTGCTCTACTACCGCGTCTACCGGCTGATGCAACACCTCATCACCCGCAAGGAGGACCTGACGGACGAGATGATGCTCAACAACATCGAGAGCATCCGCCGCCCGCTCTTCATCATTATCCTCGCCTACGGCCTGCAGGTCGGTCTGGAGATCCTGCAGCATCCGAGCAGCTCCCAGGATGAGAGCACCCTCTTCTACTTCGTCTACCTGGCGGCCTTCAGTTACATCGTCATCCGGCTGGTCGACAACTTCTTCTACCACTTCCTGCATCAGCGCACCGGGCTCAAGAACCGGCAGATGCGCAGCGAACTGGTCAACCTCATCCTCTCGATCATCAAGATCGCCATCATCATCACCGCCGTTCTTTTCTTCCTGGTGCATATCGGCGTCAATATTACCGGCCTCGTCGCTTCGCTGGGCATCGGCGGCCTGGCGGTCGCCCTGGCGGCGAAGGATACGCTCAGCAACTTCTTCGGTCTGCTCAAGATCCTCTCGGACAACTCCTTCTCCCAGGGGGACTGGATTCAGGCAGGAGACGTCGAAGGGACCGTCGTCGAGATCGGCTTCATCAGTACCGATATCCGCACCTTCGACAACGCGCTCATCACGGTGCCGAACGAAAAACTCGCCAACGTCCCGCTGAAAAACTACAACCGCCGCAAGGTCGGCCGCCGTATCAAGATGCATATCGGCGTCACCTACGGTTCGGACCGCGCAGCGCTGGCCAAGGCGATCGACGAAATCCGCCAGATGCTCCTGGAGCACCCCGATACCGTCGTCCCGGGCGAGTATGACACCGAGATGTACAACCGGCTAAAAAAACGCGAAAAGCGCCTCATCTCCGTCGAGGACAAGTTCGGCATCAAGACGAGCCTGATGGTCTACCTCGATGAGCTCTCCGCCTCGTCGATGGACATCCTCATCTATACCTTCACCAACACCGTCGACTGGGAGGAGTGGCTCCGGATCAAACAGGAGATCATCTTCAAGATCTGGGAGATCCTCGACGCGAACGGTCTCGCATTCGCCTTCCCGTCGCAGTCGCTCTACTTTGACCAAGATAACATTCGCGACAGCGTGGCGCCGATGTTCAAAAATCAACCGGAAAAATAACCCCCGCCAACAAAAAAGGGACTATAATATGGGCAACCATGCCCGAGGAGAATGATTATGGCCCACCCCGAAGCCGGCACCCAGGCTACCGATGCACAGTTGATCGACCTGACCGATCTGATCGCCCGATACTATGAGCTCAAACCCGACCCGGCCGAACCGACGCAGCGGGTCGCATTCGGGACCTCCGGCCACCGGGGCAACTCCCTCAAGGCCAGTTTCAACGAAGAGCACATTCTCGCCATTACCCAGGCCGTCTGCGAATACCGCAAAAGTGCGGGCATTACCGGGCCGCTCTTTATCGGCCGCGACACCCACGCCCTCTCCGACCCGGCCCAGATGACCGCCATCCGCGTCTGCGCCGCCAACGAGGTGCAGGTCTGCATCGCCGGGGAGGATGTCTTCACCCCGACGCCGGTACTCTCCTTCACCATCCTCGAATACAACAAGACCCATACGGAAAAAGCCGACGGCATCGTCATCACCCCGTCGCACAACCCGCCCACCGACGGCGGCTTCAAGTACAACACCCCCAACGGCGGCCCCGCGGACACCGATGTCACCGCCGTGATCGAGCAACGGGCCAACGAGATCCTCGAACACCGCCTCGAAGCGGTGCACGCCCTCAGCCTCGAGACGGCGATGTCCGGCGAATACGTGCAGACCTATGACTTCATCACCCCCTACGTCGAGGCCCTGCCGCAGATCGTCGACATCGAGGCCATCAAGGCGGCGAAACTGCGCATCGGCGTCGACCCGATGGGCGGGACGGCCCTGCCGGTCTACCGCAAGATCAACAAGCTGCTCGGCCTGAACCTCCTCCTTGTCAACGAAAAGGTCGACCCCCGCTTTGCGTTTATGACCCTGGACCACGACGGCAAGATCCGCATGGACTGCTCGTCGCCCTACGCCATGGCCTCCATGATCAAACTGCGCGACAAGTACGACATCGCCTTCGGCAACGACGCCGACGCCGACCGCCACGGCATCGTCACGCCCCACAGCGGGCTCATGAACCCCAACCACTACCTCAGCGTCGCCATCTGGTACCTCTTCACCCACCGCCGGAAAAAAGGCGTGCTCTCTTTTATCCCCTTCATCGAAGGCAAAGCATGGAAAGACACCGACATGGGCATCGGCAAAACGGCCGTCTCGAGCTCGATGATCGACCGCATTGCAAAAAGCCTCGGTGCGAAACTCTATGAGGTCCCCGTCGGCTTCAAATGGTTCGTCGGCGGCCTCTACGGCGGCGACCTCGCCTTCGGCGGCGAAGAGAGCGCGGGGGCGAGCTTCCTGCGGATGGATTCGACCCCGTGGAGCACGGACAAGGACGGCATCATCATGAACCTCCTGGCCGCCGAGATCCGCGCCGTCACCGGCAAAGACCCCGGGGCCATCTACGAAGGCTTCGAAGCGGAGTTCGGGCAATCCTTCTATGCCCGCATCGACGCCGTCGCGGACCCGGAACAGAAAGCGAAACTCAAAGCGATCACACCCGAGGACATCACCGCCGACACCCTCGCCGGCGAGCCGATCGTGCAGCGTTTCAGCAACGCCCCCGGCAACGACGCCGCCCTGGGCGGGCTGAAGCTCGTCACCGAAAACGGCTGGGCCGCCATGCGCCCGTCGGGCACGGAGGACATCTACAAGATCTACGCCGAAAGTTTTATCTCCGAAACCCACCTTAAAAGGATCCAGGAGGAGGCCCAGGCGATCCTCTCGGATTTCTTCGCCCGATAGATGCCGCGCTACGACCAACTGAAAGCCATCGCCCAGGAGGCGGGCAGCCTCTTCCTGAAGGGGTACCACGCCCCCAAAGAGGTGCGCTACAAGAGCGACATCGACCTCGTCACCCAGTACGACGTCGCCGTCGAGGAGCTGCTCAAAGCCAGGCTCGCCGAGGCCTTCCCCGACCATACCCTTGTCGGCGAGGAGAGCAGCGCAACGATCACCTACCCTGAAAAGGCGATCTACATCGACCCCATCGACGGCACGACGAACTTCGTGCACGGCATCCCCTTCTGCGCCATCTCCATCGGCATCTGGGAGGATCAGCAGCCCGTGGCCGGCTGCGTCTACAATCCCGTCCTCGAGGAGCTCTTCTATGCCGAAAAGGGCAAGGGGGCCACGCTCAACGGCGAACCCATCCGTGTCGACGCCGAAGCCGACAGCCTGCCGCGGGCACTGATTGCGACAGGTTTCCCCTACACCAAGATCGAGCAGGGCGGCGACTACGAGTGGGTGCTGCGCACCATGCGCAGCATGCTCCCCTTTACCCGCGACATCCGCCGCCTCGGCTCCGCGGCCCTGGACCTCTGCTACACGGCCAAAGGCACCTTCGCGGGCTTTTACGAGATCAACCTCAAACCGTGGGACGTCGCGGCGGGGATCCTGATCGTTCTCGAAGCCGGCGGGGCGGTAAGCCGCGAGGACGGGGAGCCCTACACCCTGGAGCGGCGCATCATCGTCGCAACCAACGGGAAGATCCACGATGCGCTGGTGGCAAAACTGGGAGAGGCGCCCGCAACGTAGCCGCGTTTGCGCTACAATGACACTATACCAACCCAGGAGCCGGCCATGGACGGCATCAGCGTCACCATCAACCCGCTGCACCTCGAAGACCTCCGCAACGAACACCATCCCTCCCTGTTTGACGAAAATCCCGACTACGACATGCTGATCGTGCGCCTGCCGGTCATCGGCGAGGAGGTTCAGATCGTCTCGACCGGCTTTATCCTGACACAGGCGGGCAGCTACCGGTTCGACAGGGAACGCAACAGTTTCGTACCCCTTGAAGGCCGTTTCGAAGGGCCCCACCGCGTCATCGACCCGCTGATCGACCGGCTGCTCAAGGGGTTCAACAGCTACCTGGAGCGCGTCGCGGACATGGAGGAGCGGCTCTACGCCGACAGGGCCGAAACCGATTTCATGACGCAGTGGCTGGGGCTGAAACGGGACATCCTCCGGGTCGAGCGGGTCCTGGCGCGCACCACCACCGTCCTCGCGGAGGTGACGGAGCATTACGAACCCCTGGAGCGCTTCCCCGTCGACCACTATGCCGACCTGCACGAGCACACCGACCGCCTCCTGCGCTCGGCGCTGCACCAGCTCTCCAAGCTCGACTACATCTACAACTTCCACAACGCCCGCACGAACGAGAAGATGAACCGGCTGATCTATCTGCTCACCGTCATCTCGGCGATCTTCCTGCCGCTCAACCTCGTCGTCGGCTTTTTCGGGATGAATACGGGCGGGCTTCCTTTCGCCCAGAGCCCGGCGGGAACGGCCAATGCCGTCATGCTGATGGTGCTGCTGCTCCTTCTCACCTCCGCCGGGCTGCTGCTGTGGCATCGGCACCGGGTCACGCAACACCACTGACAGGAGCCTGCCGATGCACACCCTTCTCCTCTTTTTACTGCTGATCGGCGCCCTTCAGGCCGCCGACGTCAACACCACCCTCTACGAGAGCAGCGACAAACCCGCCCTCTACAAAGCACTGCGCATGCAGATTGATGCGGCACAGGCGGCGGGCACCCTGATGCCTGCCCAGGCCGACGCGGAACGCACCGAACTGGAGCGCCTGCGCCGCGCGGCGGCCCAGACCCCCGCGGACGAGGAGGACCCGAGTACCCTTCTGTCGCAAACGTCCCCGACGCTGGAACAGGCCTATGAAGCCCTGGCCGCGGCGGCCGCGGCTTCGGTCCGGCGGGAGAACGCGGAACGCAAGCTGCGCGACATTCAGTCCAAGCTCACCTTTTTGAAGCAGACGATCGAACAGCTCACCGTCGAGGAAAAGTTCCGGCTGCGCGCCTACCAGCTTCAGTTCGCCTACTACAAGGTCCAGCAGCAAAACCTCGAGGCCAAACGCGACCGGCTCGGAGCGTACGGCACCGCCGTCGCGCAGACCCTCGCGCAACGCCTCAAAGCGATCCGCTGCACGGGGAAAGAGCTACGCTCGGAGATGCAAACGGCCGAAACCAAAATCGAAAAAAGCCAGCAGCGAAGGCTTGCCGCCGAAATCGCCCTGGAGGGGGCCGAACTGGAGGAGAGTGCGCGCAGCGAACGCCTCGCGGCGGACCTGAAAAAGGCCAATGCCGATTACAGCGGGCAGCTCCAGACCAAACTGGCATCGGCCGCGAAACTGGCGCTGTGCATGCTCATCACCAAGGAGAACGACGCCTTTTTCGCCCTGCTTGACAGCATGGAGGCGGACGCAGGGCACCTCACCGGGGACGCGCGCAGCCGCTTCCGCGCCCAGAACGCGCAGCTGCGCAGCCTCGCCAAGGCGCACTTCGGGGTGACGGCCCTCGTCGTCGGCGATACCCTCCACGAAACGAAAGCGCTGCTTAAACGCGCCGGCGATACCCTCACCGCCCCGCTCTTTATCTTTAACGAACGTCCCATCAGCATCCTCAGCCTCCTCAAGGCGCTGGCAATCCTGGTCGTGGGCTTCTTCCTCGGCGCGTTCTACAAACGCTGGATCGCGCGCCTGGCACGGCGCTGGCCGGACATGAGCCAGATGTCGATGCGCCTCGCGTCGAACATCGGCTACTACCTCATCGTCTTCGTCGCCGTCATCATCGCCATGGGAAGCCTCGGCATCGACATGACCTCCATCTCCCTCATCGCCGGGGCCCTCTCCATCGGGGTCGGTTTCGGGCTGCAGACGGTCGTCTCCAACTTTATCGCGGGGATCATCCTGATGTTCGAGCGTACGATCCGAATCGGGGACACCATCGAGATCAGCGACGTCCTACGCGGGCGCGTGACCGACATGCGCATCCGCTCCACGACAGTCAAGACCTTCGACAACATCGACATCGTCGTGCCCAACTCCTCTTTCATCCAGAACAACGTCATCAACTGGACCCTCGAGGACGCAACCCGGCGTATCCACATCCCCTTCGGCGTCGCCTATGGTACCGAGGTCGATGCGGTGAAGAAGGCGGTGCTCGAAGAGCTGAAAGAGAGCAGCCTCTCCTATCTCCGGCATGACCCGGAGAAACAGCCCGAAGTGTGGATGGTCAACATGAACAGCAGCAGCGTCGATTTCGAGCTGATCGTCTGGGTGGAGTGGGCCAACAGGAACCGCCCAAGCGCCCTGCGTTCGGACTTCCTTATCCTTATCTATAACGCCCTGAACAAACACGGCATCCAGATCCCCTTCCCGCAGCTCGACCTCTACGTCAAACAGCTGCCCAAAGACGGTTTGTAGCGCGTTAGCGGCGCAGTGTCGCGATCAGGCGTTTCTCGTTCAGCAGCAGCCCCAGCGCCTCGCCGATCTGCTTGCAGACAATGTCGCTCGCCATCAGGGTCGCCGTCGCGCACCCCTCGTCCCCGACCAGGGCGATACCGAGCCCCGCCGCTTTGAGCATCTGCGCGTCGTTGCCGCCGTTGCCGACCGCCGCACAGTGCGGGGCGCCGAGTTCCCAGATGTAGGCGGCCTTCTCCCCCGTATGGTCGCTGCTCTGCAGCACCTTGACCGTGACGCCGTAGGGCGCGACCGCTTCGGCGACCGTGCCAAAGGTGTCGGAGGTGATCACATGCACGTCGTAACGCGCGCAAAGCGGCCCCAGCAGCGCAGCCGCCTCCGGTGTCAGCGCCCCGTCCAGGGCGAGCGTCCCGTTATAATCGAGAACGACGTGGCGCAGGGTCAATGTCGCGTAGTGGGGGATGTCAATGACGGTTTCATTCGGCATAAGCGTTCCTTTTGCAGCATCATACCATGGCGCCTCTAAAGTGCGTTCTTATCGAAAGAGGACTATGATTCGGAAAAAGCGAAAAGGCCACGCATGGATGACATCCGACTGACCCAATACAGCCACGGTGCCGGCTGCGGCTGCAAGATCTCCCCCAAGCAGCTCGATAATATCCTCCAGAGCGCCCGCGAAAACATCAGCTACCCCGCCCTGCTGGTGGGCAACGCCAGCAACGACGACGCGGCGGCCTTTGACCTGGGTAACGGCACTTCGGTCCTCTCCACGACGGACTTCTTCATGCCCATCGTCGACGACCCCTTCACCTTCGGGCGCATCGCCGCGACCAACGCCATCAGCGACATCTACGCCATGGGCGGCAAGCCGCTGATGGCCATCTCCATCTTCGGCTGGCCCATCGCCAAGCTGCCCGACGAGGTCGCCCGCGAGGTGATAGAAGGGGGGCGTTCCGTCTGTGAAGCGGCGGGGATCCCCCTCGCCGGCGGCCACAGCATCGACTCTCCCGAGCCCATTTTCGGCCTGGCCGTCACCGGCATTGTCGACAACGAACATCTCAAGCGCAACAACGGCGCCGAAGCGGCCTGCGAGCTCTTTTTGACCAAGCCGATCGGCATCGGCATCCTCACCACCGCGCAGAAGCAGGGCAAGATCGCGCCGGGCGATATCGACCCGGCCGTCGAGGCGATGACGACGCTCAACGCCATCGGCGCCGCCATCGCCCACATGGAGGGCGTCACCGCCGTCACCGACGTGACAGGTTTCGGGCTTCTGGGCCACCTCGCCGAGATGGTTGAGGGGAGCGGCATCGGTGCCGTCATCCGCTTTGACGACGTCCCCCTGCTGCCGAAAGTCAAGGAGTACCTCGCCATGGAGTGCGTCCCGGGCGGCACCCGCCGCAACTTCCAGAGCTACGGCCACAAGATCGGCCCGATGACCCCGGAGCAGCAGGATATCCTCTGCGACGCCCAGACCTCCGGCGGCCTGCTCTGCGCCGTGCGCCAGGAGGCCGTCGCCGATTTCCTGGCCCTCGCGGAAGCGGAGGGGCTGCACCTCGAAAGCATCGGCGAGACCGTTGAACGCGGAACGCACCTGATCGATGTCGTTTGACCTCCCGATCGGCTCCCTCGACGAGATCGAGGCGATAAAACGCAAGAACCTCCCGCTCACCGATGCCTTCCGAAGCATCGTCTTGGAGAACCGCCCCCTCATCGACGTCCGCGCCCCCGTCGAGTTTGAAAAGGGCGCCTTCCCCGGTGCCGTCAACCTCCCGCTGATGACCGATGAGGAGCGCCGTCTCATCGGCATCCGCTACAAAGAGGCCGGCAACGCGGAAGCCGTGGCCCTCGGTAAACAGCTCGTCGGTCCCCACAAACAGGAGCGGGTCCGGGCCTGGGCCGACTTCATAAACACCCACCCCGACACCTGGCTCTACTGTTTCCGGGGCGGCCAGCGCTCCCAGATCGCCCAGGCGTGGCTGGAGGAGGCCGGGATCGCCCTGCCCCGTCTCAAAGGAGGGTACAAGGCGTTCCGCCACTTCCTGATGGAAGAGAGCGAACGCATCAGCGGCGAAGCCGACACCCTCATCATCAGCGGCCGTACCGGGACGGGAAAGACCCTGCTGATCCACCGGATGGAGAACGCCGTCGACCTTGAAGCGCTCGCCAACCACCGCGGCTCCTCCTTCGGGCGGCACATCACGCCGCAGCCCGCCCAGATCGATTTCGAGGACCGCCTCGCCTACGCCCTGATCCGCCACGAGGCGGCGCAGCACCACCACCTCGTCATCGAGCACGAAAGCCATAACGTCGGGCGGCTCTACATCCCAAAGCCGGTCTATGACAACTTCCTCGAAGGGGGGCTTATCATCCTTACCGCCACGATGGAAGAGCGGGTGGACATCACCTTCGACGAGTACGTCGCCCACGCCATGGATGAGTACCGGATCATGTTCCCGGAGCAGCCTGAACGGCACTGGTTCGATGACGCCAATGCGGGGATAGACCGCATCAGAAGGCGCCTCGGCGATGAGCGTTTCCGTCAGATCAAACAGCTCTTCGCCGGCGCCTTCGCCGAACAGCTCCGCAGCGGGGAGACCGAACAGCACAAACCGTGGATCAGGATGCTGCTGCGCGACTATTACGACCCCATGTATGACTACCAGATCGCCAAAAGCCCCATCCCCGTCCTCTTCCGCGGCAATGCAGGCGAGGTGATCGACTATGTCCGCAGCCGTGAAGATCGACACTGACATCAAACGCTTCGGCAAACACCTCCAGGACGCCGTCGTCGGTGCGGACGCCGCCAATTTCTACGCCGCCAAACGCACCAACACCCAGCGTCACAACCTGCAGTGCTACCTGCAGCAGATGCGCGCGCTGCAACCCACCCTGCTGCTCGTCGGGGAAGCCCCCGGCTACAACGGCTGCCGCCTGACGGGCATCCCCTTCAGCTCCGAAGCCCTCGTCGCCGAAGGCGTGCTGGAGGGCACCCTCTTTACGGCGCGGCACGGTTACCGGGTTTCCAAGGAACCCTACACCCGCGAACAGAGTGCGGGAATCGTCTGGGAGGTGCTGCAAAAGCACCGCACCGCCGCACTTTGCTGGAACGCCTTCTGTTTCCACCCCCACAGCAGAGGCGACCCTGACTCCAACCGCAAGCCGACAAGTAAAGAGATCGACAACGCGGCCCCCTTCCTGCGCCGCCTCCTTGCCCTTTTCCCCTCCGTAGTCACCGTCGTCGCCGTCGGCAACAGCGCGGAAGAGGCCCTGAAACGGCTGCAGATCCCCCATACCAAGGTCCGCCACCCCGCGCGGGGCGGCAAACCGGCTTTTACCGCCGGGATGGAAGCGGTTCTGTCATGCCGCTGACAGCGGTACCGTTTTACATCGGCATCGACCTCGCCTGGGCTGAGGGCAACCCCAGCGGCGTCGCCGTCCTCGATGCGGAGGCGCGGCTCGTCGCTTATTGCTATGCCGAGACGGTCGAAGCGATCCTCGACGTCGTCCACGCCTATCCGGGCTGCCGCGTCGGTGTCGACGCCCCGATGATCATTCCCAACGCCACGGGCCACCGCCCCAACGAACGCGCCTTCCTCAAAACCTTTGCCCGTTACGGCCTCGGGGTCCACGCCGTCAACACGCGGCTGTTTGAAAAACGTTTTAAAAGTTATGCGGGGTTTGCCCTCTACGAAGGGCTCAAGGCGGAAGGGATCGGTTTTGAAGAGGGCACCCTTTTCGAAGTCTATCCACACGCCACCATTCTCGCCCTCTTCAACGAGGGCAACGTCCTGCGCTACAAAGCGTCCGCTCCGAGAGACGCGCGTCTAAAGGCCATGACGAAACTGCAAACGGCCCTGTTTGAACTCCTAACGATCCCAAACAGCCTTAAAACGCCTCTCGGGACGCTCAGGGGCAAAGCGCTCAAGGCCGAAGAGGATTTTCTAGACAGCCTGGTCTGCGCCTATACGCTCTGTTACGCTCATGAGAAAAGATGTCTGACATTTGGGGATGCGGCATGCGGTGTGCTGCTGACGCCGCCACCGGGGGAGAAGGGGCTACTCCGTCGTAAAGAGGGTCCCTGACGTCTGTTCGCCGTCAAGCAGATAATTGCGGGCGGCGGTGAGGTCGAAGCCGTTACACAAAAACATATCGATGCCGCGCCGCATCACGAAATCGGCGGCTTTCAGTTTGGTGACGATCCCGCCCGTGGCGAAAAAACTGCTGGGTGTCGCGTCATCCAGCAGTTCTCCGGGGGTGAGGATCGTCACTTTTTTCCGCAGCTGCGCATCCGCATGCTCTTTGGGGTTCTTGTCAAAGTACCCCTCAATATCGCTGAGGATGATCAGCTGCTCCGCCCCGATCGCAAAGGCGACGTTGGCGGAGAGCTGGTCATTGTCCCCGAAAAGCTGGTCGGGCGTCGACGTAATGTCGTTCTCGTTGACGATGGGCAAAATATCGTTTTGAAGATGCGCATCGATGATCTCCTGGAACATCTTCGTGCGTTTACGGGAGTCGAAATCATCCTCGGTCAGAAGGATCTGCGCGGTGTCGATGTCGTAGATGTCGAACTTCTTTTTGTAGCTGGTCATCAAAATCGGCTGCCCCGCCGCCGCCAGCGCCTTCTTCCCGATCTGTTTGCGCTTATCGAGTTTGAGCGCCGAGTAGCCCGCCGCGACGGCGCCGGAACTGACCAAAACAACATCATATTTTTTCTTCAACTCGGCCACTAGGGAGACGAGATTGAGCATCCGTTCCTTGGCGATATTATTGTTTTCGGTCAGGACGGCGGTCCCGACCTTGATCACTAAACGTTTCATTCATCTCTTTCGCTCTGTTTTGCCATTTAGGATAATGGCAGTAGGTCTTTAAAGTACCAGAAAATCGAAAAAAATGCAAAGTCAGCTCTGCAGCAGCACCAAAAACTGCGCCCCGTAGCGCTCGAATTTCACCTCGCCGACGCCGCCCACCTCGAGCATCTCTGCCTTGCTCTGCGGCCGCGATGCCGCCATCTCCTTGAGGGTTTTGTCCCCGAAAACGACATAGGGCGGCACCCCGTGCTCCTGGGCGATCTCGAAGCGCAGGGCCCGCAGCGCCTCGAAAAGCTCCGTATCGTAGTCGAAGCTTTCCGGCGCGGCCGTTTTCACGGTCTTGGCCCGGACGTTGAGGCGGTCGGCACGGATAAGCACCGGTACCTCGCCCTTGAGCACGGCCAGACCCTCCTGGGTCAGAAAGAGGCCGTGGTGCGCGTTCAGGTCCACCGCCCCGATCTCGAGCATCCGGTCGATGAGCACAAGCCACTGCTTCTTGTTCAGGGCCTCGCCGACCCCGTAGACGGAGAGTTCGTCATGCCCGTTGGCGAGTACCTTCTGCTCCCGCGAGCCGCGCAGGACGTCGACAAGGTAGCTCTTGCCGAACCGCTGCCCCGTACGGTAGACGGCCGAGAGAAGCATCTGCGCCTCGGTCGTGATGTCGCGCCTGTCGTACTCGGGCTCCAGACAGTTATCGCAGTGCGTCCCGCAGGGCGCGATGCGGTCGCCGAAATACTCGGCGAGCTGCTGGTGGCGGCAGGTCTCCGCCGAAGCGTAGCGGTGCACCGCGCCGAGCTTCTGCATCAGGTGCGCCTTGTACTGCTCGTCCTCGTTCATCTCGACGAACCGCTTCTGCTGGATTAGGTCCTGGGCCCCGAAGAGCATGACGACGTCGGCATGGTCGCCGTCACGCCCCGCCCGACCGATCTCCTGATAGTAGTTCTCGACGGTCTTGGGCAGGCTCATGTGAAAAACGTAGCGGATATTGCTCTTGTCGATGCCCATCCCGAAGGCGATCGTCGCGACGATGATCCGGACTTGATCGTGCACGAAGTCGTGAAAAACGGCGTTGCGCTGCTCCGTCGGCATCCCGGCATGGTAGGCCGCCGCCGCATACCCCTTCTGTTGCAGGAAGTTCGCGACAGCCTCGACGCTCTTGCGGGAGAAGGCGTAGACGATCCCGCTCTCCTCCTTATGGTCATCAAGAAAGTCCCGGAGCTGGTCGTACCCGTCCTTGATGCGGTGGCGCACGGTGATCTGGAGATTGTTGCGGTAGATCTGCCCCTGCAGGACTTTGGGATCGTTTAGACGCAGCAGGCGCAGGATGTCCTCGCGCACGTGCGCCGTCGCCGTCGCGGTGAATGCAGCGATGGCAATTCCCGGAAAGAAGTCCCTCAGCTGCGACAGGGCGCGGTAATCGGCGCGGAACTCATGCCCCCACTCGCTGATACAGTGCGCTTCGTCAATGACGAAGTAGTTGAGCCGGATCTGGGAAAGTATGCTGCGCATCCCCTCTGTGTTGAGGCGTTCGGGGGAGAGGTAGAGGAAATCGATCTCCCCGGCGTAGAGGCGGCGCACAATCTCGCCGCTCTCCTCCGCCGTCTGCATCGAGGAGAGCATCTCCGCGCGCATCCCCTGGGCTTTCAGGCTCTGGACCTGGTCGTGCATGAGGGCGAGCAGCGGGGAGATGACGACGGTCGTTCCCTCCATCAGCAGCGCCGGCAGCTGGTAAGAGAGCGATTTCCCGCCGCCGGTGGGCAGGATCATCAGCAGGTCGCGTCCGGCGAGGATGGCGTCAACGGCTTCCTCCTGCAGCGGGCGGAAGGCGTTGTGACCGAAACGGTCTTTCAGTACGGAATATTTATCGGTAGCGTGATCAGGCATGGCAAAACTTTTTCACATCATAGCCAAATCGCGGCGGCAACGTGAAAAAAGCGGCAGCGGTGTCATCCGCACGGGGCGGACGGAACCTTACATGTCGTGGGAAGAGGCGTATTCGGGGGTGCAGAAGATGCCGCAGTGGCACTTGCCCTCTTCGGGGACTTCCTGCTCAATAGCAGGTTTGCAGGGGCAGATGCGGTCATCGGCACTTTTGTGTTTGCCGTTCTCGTCTTCGAGAACCATGAAACAGGGGCAGAAACGCTTTCCGTACAGTATCTTGTGACGAGCCAGTCCCATCAGGACCCCCTCGTTGACGTCATGATTCGGGTTGTAGACCCATCCGAACTGGGCGTTGACTTTGTCGGTGAATTTTTTCGTTTTTTCGAGTTCGGCGAGGAACTCCGGTGAACTCATATCGACCATCTGCATCATCGATTCCTTGTTGTTTCGGGGTTCTGCGCCCCTTTTTTCGTAGCCACAAGTATAGGGAGACGCGACTTAAAGGCAAGAAACCCTTTTCCCAAATCGTGAATCCGTAAGGTTGATGTGTCACCGTACGAAATACATTATCGGCGCCGAAAGCCCTCACAGCCCTGCCCGGCACGCCCTCCGCAAAGCAGAAATTTTGCTTAACACAAGAGGTCCCGGGCGGGGCGGAGCGGAACGGATTGTGCACACCTCCGGGGCAAAAGATGATGCAAACATAAAGCTTTCAATGCAGAATCTCTTTAAGCGTTTGGGTTGATCCTAAAAGGAATATACTTCGCACATGAAACCGGAACTCATTATCGTAGGAGCAGGCCTGAACGGTCTGCTGTTGGCCTATCTGCTGCAAGATAGCTACCGCATCATCCTGCTCGAAGGGCGGCCGCGCATCGGCGGCAGGATCCTCACGGTCGAGGAGGCGGGGGAGCGCTTCGACCTCGGACCAACCTGGGTGTGGCCCCACCAGCACCACATAAGGCACCTCATCGATGCCCTGGGTCTCACCCTGTTCCGCCACTATGACCAGGGCGCCTTCGCCTATGACGCGCCCGAAGGCGTGCAGTACTTCCGCACCGGGAAAAACGCCCCCTCCTACAGGATCGAAGGGGGGGCGGGTATGCTGACCTCCTCCCTGGCCGAACGCCTTGGCGACGTCGACATCAGGCTGGAAACCCCCGTGCGTACGATCCGCTCGGACAGCGAGGGGGTCACCGTGCACACCGACGGCGAGGCGCTGCGGGCCTCGCACTGCATCGTCACGCTCCCGCCGCGCCTCTGTGCCGATACCATCGCCTTCGAACCGCCGCTGGCGGCAGCGATGCGTGAAAAAATGCTCGCTATCCCGACCTGGATGGGCTTTTCGTCCAAGTGCATCGTCACCTATGCCGAACCGTTCTGGCGCGAGCGAGGGCTCAGCGGGTTCGCCACCAGCCACCGCGGCCCCCTCTCCGAAGTGCACGACGCTTCGACCCGGAACAAAGGGGCGCTTTTCGGCTTTTACCACACCCGTTCCGCCGACGACTCCCAGCCCGAACGCGTCATCGAACAGCTTGAGCGCCTATTCGGGGCGCCGGCCCGCGACTACGAACTCTTCCGCTACCACAACTGGCGCAGCGACCCCTATACCTCCGTCCCCGCCGACCGAGAACCCCTCGACGCCCATCCCCGCTACGGGATGGAAACGAAGGCTTCGGAACGCATCCGCTTCTGCGGAACAGAGACCTCCGCCGAAGAGGGCGGCTACCTCGAAGGCGCCGTCATCGCCGCGATGCGGCTGGCAAAAGCGTTGATGGAAGCTTGACCGCACGCTTCCGCAGGGCGATCGGTATCACATCTATTACGGCATTGAAACCTATCTGTAAAAATCCTTGTTATTTTTAAAAAATTTATTTTTTAAACCCCATTTCAATTACTGCTGTTTTCATACAAAAACGTCCCTACTTTATATAAATAGGCAAATTATTGACAGAATTACCCATTCATTTTACGCAAGCAATAGACTATTATGCAACCAAAAAATTGTGATAGATAATCGCACTCTTTTTTTGAATTTTTAAAAAGCTTTCTAGGAGAACAAATGAACAAATCAACACGACTGGCGCTTGCTGCCGTGACAGCACTCGGGGCAACGTCCGCATTCGCGACCAACGGCGACCACCTTATCGGTCTCGGGGCCAAAGCGCGCGGCATGGGCGGAATCGGCATCGGACTCGGCCACGGGGCGGAATCGGCCCTGGCCAACCCCGCAATGATTACCGAAGTCCCCGCCACGGAGGTCTCGTTCGGCGGCACGATCTTCATGCCGGATGTCAAATACGACGGCGGTGCGGGCTACCAGCAGAGCGATGCCGACCTGAATGTCATTCCGGAAGTATCGATCGCGGCCAAGATCAATGACAACTTCTATCTCGGTGTCGGGATGTGGGGTACCGGGGGCATGGGAACCGATTACCGCGAAGACACCTCGGGGACCACGATGCAGATGGTGACGAACCTGCAGCTGATGCAGTTCGGCGTCCCGGTGGCGTATACCTCTCACGGCTTCAGCGTCGGCGCGACGGCAATCATCCAGTACGGGGCGTTGGATATCAACTATAACAACGGGAGCACCGTCGGCTCAGGCATCGCGCAGGATATTGCTTTTGGGTACACCCTTGGGGCTTCTTACGACCTCGGCGAAGCCGGCATCAACGGTGCCAAGGTGGGCTTCGTCTACAAATCCGCCATCACGATGGATTACAAAGACCAGCTGACGAATGCGACGGCCCCCTTTGCGTCCGCGGGCGTTACCGGCATCTCCTCGGAACTGGAACAGCCCGTCGAATACGGTGCGGGGCTCTCCTATACTCTGGGCGGCCATACCGCCGCGTTCGACTATAAGCGTATCGCCTGGAGCGACGCCAAAGGGTACAAAGATTTCGGCTGGAGCGATCAAGACGTCTTTATGGTCGGCTATGAATTTACGTCCGAACTGGGACAGCTCAGAGCGGGATACAACTACGCCAAAAGCCCGATCAAAGAGCTCGACTGGATGAGCAACGGCGGCGCGGCACTGAATATGTTCAACCTGCTCGGGTTCCCGGCCACCGTGGAACAGCACTTCACTGTGGGGGGAACCTATCACCTCAATGAAACGCTCGCGTGCGACCTTGCCATCGCCTATGCGCCGGAAGTCGAAGAGCGGTTTACCTCCGCCACCCTCTCCGGCCCGTACGAAATCGGATCGAAACACAGCCAGTCCAGCGTCAGCATGCAGGTGACTTACGCCTTCTAAGGGCGCGCTCACCGCAACATTGCATTCTCGATAAAGGCGATCACTTTTTCGGCGGGCATCTCGCAGGGTTTAAGCAGCGGGGCGGAAGACGTTTCGTAGTAATTCAGGCTCACGAAGTCATTGCCCCCCAGCTCTTCGGCGTAGAGTTTGATAAGCCTGCCGTCCAGGTGCGTCTCTTTGCGCATCAGGTAACGCTTCCCTTCATATAACACCTCCTGCGCCCCGTCGGGAAAGGCGCGCAGTTTTTCACGGTAGGACATGGACCGTGTCTCCTTCGTTGATCGTCCCGCCCGTTTCGATCACGGCGCGGATACCGCCTATTCCCTTGAGACCTGTCATCATGTCCTCGCCAAGCAGCCGTGAAAGATAGCGGCAGGGCGGCGCGCTCCGCACCCACCGCAGCGTCACATCCCCGATACGGAACCGCTGTCCCTTGAGTGCGGCGAAGTCGATCCCCTCCGTGACGATGTTGCGCCGGAAATCAGCGGCAGAGAGTGCCGTACCGAGCCTCCGGTTGCACTCGGCGATTGCCTCGGCGGCGATCAGCGTCACCTCGCGCACACCTGGGTCGAACTGCGGCCCGTTGAAACTGCCGCGGCCGAAATAGTAGCGGTCGCCGGCAAGCCCCCTGCCCGCAACGGCGGTAACGGAAGGCACGCTCTCGAGCGCCGATTTTGCTTCGGGACCGATAATGAGGGAGACCACCCTGCCGTTTCGTTCATTCATGCCTGAAATCATACCAGGCCCGGAGGGGTGGGAAAAGAGGGGTTACGCGGAGAGATCCGGGCGCGCCGGAGTGCTGGCCATGTACTGTTTGAGCTTCGCAATGTGGGGAAAAAACTCGCGCTTGAGTGCATCGCTGTGCATCTTGATCTTGGAGAAGTCCATAGCCTCGTCCACGTTGAACCGTATAGCATTTTCAGCGCCCTGCTCGACAATACAGCTGATCGGTGAACTCGTACGAAGCCATTCACACAGGCGGTCTGCCAGCTCTTTTCCAATGACGGTTTCAACCTCTTTTGACGTGATGAACATCTGATAATTCCTTAATAATAAAATGCGTAAGTCTACTGCGCTACCGACTCTGCAGCGTCTCAGCCTTGTCACATTATTATTACAAAAATTCATGTTTTCCACCTAGTAAAACTGCGCTATTTTTCATCACTACGCATAACATTTTCCAATGTGTTACGGTTGGATACATCTGCGATTTGACAGACTTTCGAAAGATAAGTTATCGTTATTTTAAACCTAATGAAGATGGAAGGTTCTTGGGAAGCAGATCATGAATATGCGAAAGGGGATGGAAGTATGTATACAAAAAAATTTCATTCACTTAAAGATTTAAATACAATCATGAATGCTTTGTATAATACTTGCATCGATAATAAATTGGTTCAAAATACATAACCCTTCTCTGCACTCCAATAAAAAGGGAACAGATGGATATTAGCGCCGGAGTACTCTGGGATATTTTCAAACATACCGGGTCATGGCTCATCAACCTGGGCCGTGCGGGCGAAGCGCGCAAACGGCAATCCGTCAAAGCGCTGAGAGACGTCATTACCGCCGCGCGGGAAACTGCCGTCTATATCCGGCAGGTGCGCGACACCGGCACACGCGACCACGCTGCGGAGAAGCATCTGACCGTGCTTTGGACGGAACTGGGATTTGCCCTGCACGACCTCGGCATCGAGAAACTTGCCCGAAGGTGCCAGATCAAGGGTAAAGAGTGGTCAAACCCGGAGCAGTACAACCCCGCGTTCCTGGAAAAGGCGCATATCAGCCTGGAGCGGATGGAGCGGATAGCGAAGGAGATCCTGCGCCAGATCGGACAGTAAGCGCTACCGTTGCGCTTTCGCAATCGCCTCTTTGCACAGCGCCGTGATCTTCCCGAACGCCCCCGCACCCACATCCGCTTTCGGCACGATCCAGCTCCCGCCGACGCATGAGACGTTCGGCAGGGCGAGAAAGTCATTCATATTGGAGAGACCGACACCGCCGGTGGGGCAGAAACGCATCTGCGGGAAAGGCCCGGCGAATCCCTTGAGCAATTCGACGCCCCCGACGGCGGTGGCGGGGAAGAGTTTGCAGCCCGTGACGCCGGCGTTGATGGCCATCATCACTTCGCTCGCCGTCGCGACACCGGGGATGAAAGCAATCCCCTCCGTCGCGCTCGTTTCCAGCAGTTCCGGACTGATACCTGGACTGAACGAGAACCCACCGCCCGCCTCACGGACCCGTAACAGGCCGTTAGCGTCGATAACAGTCCCGGCGCCGACACGCATCTGCGGCACCGCTTTGGCAATGGCCTCGATGGAGGCAAGGGCCGCGTCGCTGCGCAGGGTCACTTCCATAATGCCCACACCGCCTTCGAGCAACGCTTCGGCCAGCGGAACGGCGTCTTCCGCCTTTTCAAGCACGACGACCGGGACGACCGGTGAGATGGTAAAAAGTTCCGCTGCCGTCATGCCCGCTCCTCTCCGACGGCGTCGAAGATCGTCGCCCCCTCTTCCGCGCTGCCGACGTTTTGGCGCATCAGGGCGAAGAGTTCGCGGCCCATGCCGTGACGGTTGTGCAGAAGCGACGGCGTGGCGGGTTCCCGCGCAGCCAGTTCCGCCGCATCGACCAGCAGCTCCAGCCGCTTTTCATGCACGTCGAGCACCATACGGTCCCCGTCGCGCACCTTGGCCAGCAGGCCGCCGTGGGACGCTTCGGGGGTCATGTGGATGGCAGAAGGCACTTTGCCCGACGCCCCCGACATCCGGCCGTCGGTGACGATGGCGACCTTGTACCCTTTGTCCTGCAGCACGCCCAGCGGCGGCATCAGGCCGTGCAGCTCCGGCATGCCGTTGGCCCCCGGTCCCTGAAAACGGACGACGGCGATGAAGTCGCGTTCAAGTTCCCCCGCCTTGAACGCGCTCAGCAGCGCCTCCTGGGAGTCGAAGACCCGCGCTTCGCCCTCGATGTGCATCAGTTCCGGTTTGAGCGCGGAGATCTTGATGACGCTGCGGCCGAGGTTTCCCTCCAGCAGCGCCAGTCCCCCTTCGTGGGAGAAGGGCTCTTCCACCGTCGAGACGACGTCGGGGTTGAGCGAGGCCTCCGGCGCAGGGTGAAAGGCGAGCGCACCCTCCTCCAGCACCGGGCGCTCCGTATAGCGGCGCAGCCCCGTCCCCATGACAGTCTGTACTTCCTCGTGCAGCAGCCCCGCATCGAGCAGTTCGCGGATGACGAGCCCCATGCCGCCCGCGTCGCGGAAGTGGTTGACGTCCGCCTGGCCGTTGGGGTACATCTTGCACAGCAGAGGCGTCACGGCGGAGAGGGCGTCGAAGTCGTCCCAGGTCAGCACGATTCCCGCCGCCTTTGCCATGGCGATGAGGTGCAGGGTGTGGTTCGTCGATCCCCCCGTCGCCATCAGGCCGATGACGGCATTGACAAAACTGCGCTCGTCGATCATCCGCCCGACGGGCAGGTAGGTCTCTCCCAGCTGGGTGAGCGCCGCCACCCGCTGCGCCGCCGCCGATGTCAGTGCGTCGCGCAGCGGCGTGTTGGTATTGACGAAGGCGCTGCCGGGAATGTGCAGCCCCATCACTTCCATCAGCATCTGGTTGGAATTGGCCGTGCCGTAGAAGGTACAGGTCCCGCTGCTATGGTATGAAGCGGCCTCGGTCCGCAGTAGGGCATCCTTGCCGACCTTGCCCTGGGCGTACTCCTGGCGTACAAGCGCCTTTTCGGCATTGCTGATCCCCGAGGGCATCGGGCCCGCGGGGACGAAAACGGCGGGCAGATGCCCGAAGGTCAGCGCCCCGATGAGCAACCCCGGCACGATCTTGTCGCAGATGCCGAGGTAGAGTGCGCCGTCAAAGACGTTGTGCGACAGGGCGATGCCCGTCGCCATCGCAATGGTATCGCGACTGAAAAGGGAGAGTTCCATCCCGGGCTGCGACTGGGTCACCCCGTCGCACATCGCCGGCACCCCGCCGGCCACCTGCGCCGTCGCGCCGACATCCATGAGCGCGCGCTTGATCAGCGGGGGGTAGGTAGCATAGGGCTGATGCGCGGAGAGCATGTCGTTGTAGGCGGTCACGATACCGATATGGGGCGTCACCGTCCCTGCCAGTTTGTGCTTCTCATCCTTCGACTCCGCGGCCATGGCGTGGGCGAGGTTGCTGCACCCCAGCACTTCGCGGTTGGCGTGATGCGCATGATGCGCCGCGTCGATCCGCTGCAGGTAGCGTTCGCGGGTCGGGAGGGATCGCGTGCGGATCCGCTCGGTCACTTCAAGGATAACGGGATGCATGATGACCTCCTAGGCGTAAAAGACTTCCAGTGCGATGTCGGGGTGGTTCAGCACGGCACGAACGGGCATTATATCGACATCGTCGCCGTCCAGGGCGGCTTCATAGACGGCCAGTTTCGCCCCGCCCTCGATGTGCAGGTAGCAGTGTGCGGCGGAGGCGATGGCGTGCAGCGAGAGCGACATCCGTTCTTTCGGTTCCGTCGGGGCCTCGGCAGCCCCGCAGAGGGCGGCACCGTTCAACAGACCCTCCAGCTCGGGACGGCCCGGAAAAAGCGACGCGGTGTGGCCGTCGCTCCCCATGCCGAGCACCACGACGTCAAAGGGAAAAAAAGCCTTGTAAGCGGCCTCGACCCCTACCACCGCTTCCGCCGCCGTCTCGCCCGGGCGGTACATGCCGACGAAGGTTGCCGCCTCCGCCCCGTTGGCGAGCAGTTCGCTTCGGACCAGGTTCTCGTTGCTCGCCCCCGATTCCGGGTCGACCCAGCGTTCGTCCACAAGCCCCACCGTCACCCGGCTCCAGTCGACATTCTCGGCGGCGAGCTGTACGAGGAAGGGACGGGGCGTATTGCCGCCCGAGAGCAGCAGCGAGGCGCTCCCTTTCGCGGCAATGGCCGCGTCGAGGTCCCGCGCCACCTTGTAGGCGAGCGTCTTGTGCAGGGTCGGCAGCGAATCGTAGATGTGAAAAACGGTCTCAGTGCTCTTCATACCAGCTCCTGCCGTCACGCTCGATCATGGCGATGGCCGCCGTCGGTCCGTCGGTCCCGGCCGCATAGCTCTTGAGGCCGACCGCGCCCCCTTCCCACTCTTCGAGAATGGGGTCCGCCCATCGCCACGCCGCTTCGACCTCATCGCGCCGCATAAAGAGCGTCGCGTTGTTTCGGATGACATCGAGCAGCAGCCGTTCGTACGCTTCCGGGGTGCGCGGCGCGTTTTCCGGGATGTTAAGATCAAGCGCCATCTCCCGCAGGTGCATCTGCTCGGAGAGTCCCGGGATCTTCGTCATGATCTTGAGTTTGATGCTCTCCTCGGGCTGCAGCATGATCACCAGCCGGTTGGGAGAGATGCAGCGCCCCTTGTTCGCGAAGATCTGGTAGGGGACCTCCTTGAACTGCACGACGATCTCCGTGTAGCGCTTGCTCATCCGCTTGCCGGTCCGCAGGTAAAAAGGCACCCCCTGCCAGCGCCAGTTGTCCACCTCGGCGCGCACTGCCGCAAAGGTCTCGGTCGTCGAATCGGGGGGAACCCCCTCCTCCAGGTAGCCCGGCACCTTCTCAGCGTTGATGATTCCCGCCGTGTAGCGGCCGCGGACCGTTTTTTCGCTCACGTCGCTGGAGGCGAAGGGGCGCAGCGAACGCAGCACCTTCACCTTCTCGTCACGGATGCTGTCGGCTTCGAGCGAACAGGGCGGCTCCATCGCCACGAGGCAGAGCAGCTGCATCAGGTGGTTCTGGATCATGTCCCGGAAGGCGCCGTAATCCTCGTAGTAGCTGTGACGCCCTTCCAGGCCGACGCTCTCGGCCGCCGTAATCTGGATATGGTCGATGTCCTGCCCGTTCCACAGCGGCATGAACAGCATGTTCGAAAAGCGCAGGGCGAGAATGTTCTGAACGGTATCCTTTCCCAGGTAGTGGTCGATCCGGAAGATCGCCTGCTCTTCGAAATAGAGGGCAACCTCGTCGTTGATCTCCTGGGAGGAAGCCAGGTCCCGACCGATCGGCTTCTCCAGCACCACGCGGCTGACCGGCGTGATCAGTCCCCAGTGGTTGAGCGCTTTGCAGATCGGGCCGAAAAAGGTGGGCGCCGTCGAGAGGTAGTTGACGCGGTCGCGGTCGGGCTGTTCCCCGAGCATTGCAGCAAGAGCGCCGTAGCTCTCCTCCACGCCCAGGTCGACGGTGACGACCTCCAGCTGCCGGGCAAAGCTCTCCCAGTGCGCCTCTTCGAAGCACCCCTCTTTCAGGAAAAGCTGCAGCTTCTCCTTGACCAGGGCGAGATGTTCCTCGCGCGACACCTCGTGGCGGCTCGTGGCGATGATGCGGCTCGTCGGGGCCACGTAGCCGTCGCTGCAGAGATGGTAAAGGGCGGGAATGAGCTTGCGCAGGGAGAGATCCCCGTGCCCTCCGAAAATAACAATATCGCAAACGTTGGCGGTTTCACTCATAACGGTCGTCCTTTATTAAAAGAGGGTTGCTGCACCCTCTGGCATCTTCTTGGAGCGCTTTTTGAGCGCCGCCGACGCGAAATACTCCATCTCGTTTTCGCGCAGTATGCGGATGGCGTTTGTCGTACCGGGCACGCCGATGGGATCACCCGCGGTGACGATGTACATGGCGTGGCGGTTGAGCACCTGCCGCGCCAGTCCGCTCTGCACCACCTCGATCAGCATCTTGTCCACGCTCGTCGTCCGCGTCAGAAACGCCGGGACGACTCCCCAGACCAGGGTCAGAAGCCGCGCTACGCGGTCACTGTGCATCACGGCCAGAATGGGGTTCTCGGGGCGGTAGCGCGCCAGTTTTTTCGCCGACTGCCCCGACGCCGTCAGCGCGATAATGGCCTCGGCGTCGATCTTCTGCGACAACAGGACCGCCGATTCGTCGATCACGTCCATCTCGTCGAAACATTCGAACTGCGCGAACTTGTGGTACGGGTAGATCTTCTCCGTCTCGCGGATCGTCTCCGTCATCGTTTCGACCGCTTTAACCGGGTAGGCGCCCACGGCACTCTCCTCGGAGAGCATCACGCAGTCGGTACCGTCGAGCACGGCGTTGGCAACGTCGCTGATCTCCGCCCGCGTCGCCCGTTCGGCCTGGGTCATGGAGAGGAGCATCTGCGTGGCGGTAATGACGGGTTTGCTTTTTTCGTTGGCTTTACGGATGAGCATCTTCTGCAGCGTCGGTACCTTGTAGAAAGGGACCTCGATTCCCAGGTCCCCCCGCGCCACCATCAGCCCGTCGCTGGCTTCGAGGATCGCATCGATGTTTTCGACGGCGTCGAACTTTTCGATCTTCGCGATCAGCTGGGCCTTACCGTTGTGGCGCTCGACCTCGGCCCGTACGTCCTCCATGTCCTTTGCCGTCTGCACAAAGGAGATTGCCATGAAATCGACCCCGTTCTTCACCCCCCAGGCGATATCCTCGCGGTCCTTCGCCGTCAGGACCTCCAGTCCCAGGGAAGTGTGGGGGAAGTTGACCCCCTTGCGGGAGCTGAGTTGGCCGCTGTTCTGTACTTCGCAGACGACGGTATCGCCCGTCGCGACGACCGTGGTGCGCAGGGAGCCGTCGGCAAAATAAATCGCCTCCCCCTGCTTGACCTTGGCCAACAGTTCAGGGTGGTTGAGGCTGAGGCGCAGGCGTCCCGGCTCGATAAAGACGCCGTCACTCTCTTCGGCCGTAAACTCGATCCTGTCGCCGGGGGAGAGCGTCACGATGCCGTCGATGAGGCCGATACGCACCTTCGGTCCGCTGATATCCTGCAGGACGCCAACGATCAGACCGCAGCGGCCCGCCGCTTCGTAAATGCGTTTGAGATTGGCTTCGTGGTAGTCGTGGGTCCCGTGGCTGAAGTTGAGACGGAAGACATTGACGCCCGCACGGATCATCTGTTCCAGTGTGTCGACGTCTTCGCAGGCCGGGCCCACGGTCGCCAGAATCTTGGTATGTTTTTTCATCGCAATCCTTCCGAGTCCTTCCGGACATTGCGCCAAAACACGTCTCCGGACCGCAGACCGGAAATGGCATTCTTGAAACTATGATAACCAAAATCGTATCGCGGTACAGTAGCAGAATGATTACAAAAAAGGCAGTAGGTGGTCAGCGGGGAGGCAGTAGGGCCCCCGCGGGGGGTTATTCGATGTTTGTGTAGACGGCCTGGACGTCGTCATCCTCTTCGAGTTTATCGATCAGTTTCTCGACCTCTTCCATCTGCTCTTCGGTGAAGCTCTGCGGATTGTTCGGAAGGCGCTGCAGGGAGGCTTTTTTCACTTCGATTCCCATCCCCTCCAGGGCTTCCTGGAGTGAACCGAAACTGGTATAGTCGCCGTTAACGTAGACGGTCCCCTCGTTCTCGTCCAGCTCTTCAAGGCCGGCATCGATCAGCTCAAGCTCCATCTCTTCAAGGTCCATCGCGTCCGTTTTTTCAAATTCGAAGACCGCTTTGCGGTCGAACATGAACTCGAGCGAACCGGTTTTGAGCAGTTCGCCCCCGCTTTTGTTGAAGTAGCTGCGCACGTTGGCGACGCTGCGGTTGTTGTTGTCCGTCGCGCACTCGACGAAGATCAGCGCGCCGTGCGGCCCCTTGCCCTCAAAGTTGACCTCGGCGATGTCGGCAGCGTCTTTCCCGCTGGCGCGTTTAATCGCCGCTTCGATGTTGTCCTTGGGCATGTTCTGCGCTTTGGCGGTCTGAATCGCCAGACGCAGCTGCGGGTTCATATCGGGGTCCGGTCCCCCCGCTTTGGCCGCCATCGTGATCGTCTTGGCCAGTTTCGGAAAAATCCGGGACATATTGCCCCAGCGCTTCTCTTTCGCCGCGCGGCGGTACTCAAACGCTCTACCCATCGTATCCTCTTTACAGGGGGTCTCCCCTTTTGTTTCCGCAATTATAGCAAAAGCCTTCGCTACAATAACGGTATGAAGCCGATGCCCGCACTCCCCGATGCCCTCGCCCCGCTCATTGACGCCCTCGCCGCGCAGGGGGTGCGCCCCGTGTTCGTCGGCGGCTATGTGCGCGATGCGCTGCTGGAGGTTCCCAGCAAAGATATCGATATCGAGTGTTTCGGCGCCGGCTCCCTGGAGGCCCTTATCCCACTGCTAACCCCCTTCGGCAGCGTCAACAGCGTCGGCAAATCCTTCGGCGTTCTCAAACTGAGCCTGGGCGATTACGACCTCGACCTCTCCCTCCCCCGGGTCGAGACGAAAACCGGGCCGGGCCATACGGGATTTGCCGTCACGACGTTTGAGACGTTTGATTTTAAAACAGCGGCCAAACGACGCGATTTCACCGTGAACGCCATCGGCTACGATCCGGTCAAAAAGGAACTCCTCGATCCCTACGGCGGAGAGAGGGACCTGGAGACGCAGACCCTGCGCTGCGTCAACGAAAGCACCTTCGTCGAAGACCCGCTGCGGCTGCTACGCGCCGTACAGTTCTCCGCCCGTTTCCGTCTCATCCCGGACCCGCATCTCATACGCCTGGCACACACGATGATGGCACAAGGGATGCTCGCCGAACTGCCCAAAGAGCGCATCTTCGAAGAGTTCAAAAAGCTCCTCCTCAAGTCCGACACCCCCTCCGTCGGCCTGCGGACGATGCATCTTCTTCACATTACCCCGTTCTTTCCCGAACTGGCCGCACTGGTAGCGACCGATCTCTGGGACATCGTGCTGCGGGCGCTCGATACGATGGCAGTCATCCGCCGCCGCGTTAACAGCGACCCTCTTGCCATGATGTTCGCCCCGCTCTGCATCGGTATGCAAGATCCAAACGCCTTTCTCACATCACTCACCGATGACAAACGGCTTGTTTTGAACGTGCTTGATTATGTAAAGTACCACGGCCAACCCGAACGGCTCTACGCCGAAGCGGCGCCGGACGCGGAGGTGATGCGCCTGGCAAGGGACGTGCGGATCGACACGATCGCCGCCGTTGCCGAAGCCTGCTACCGTGGACGCCACCCCGCCGCAGAGACGAGCGATGCCGTGGTATGGCTGCTGCACAAGGCGGAGAGACTGGGCGTACTGAATGCACCCAGGAGCGCCCTGCTGAACGGAGAGGCGCTGATCGCCGCCGGGCTATCACCCTCCCCCCGTTTTAAAACGATTCTGGATGCGGCCTACGACGCCCAGCTTGAGGGCGCGTTCTCGGATGAGGAAGGTGCGAAGGCGTGGCTGAAGGATTATCTGTCGGATTTGGGATAATCGTAGGCGAGGGTTTCATAATATTCGAATTGAAACGCCGACCAGCTGCAGGGGATCTCGAATCGGATATAGGCCGCGGTCGGCATGTGGACGGCTTTTCCGCCCAAGGTTTCGGCTATCCACTCTATGGTCGGGTTGTGTCCGATGATCATCAGTTCGTCGACGGCGTCATCGACCTTTCGGATCACCTCGGCGTAGGTTTCGGACGAAGCCTCGTACAGTAACGGTTCCGTTTGAACGGCTAACGCCCCGTCATAAACTTTTTGCAATGCCGCCGCCGTCTGCCGGGTACGCCGGGCGGAAGAGACCAGGATAAGATCGGGGGTATAGTGTTCGGCGTGAAGGCGCTGCGCCATGGTTTTGGCCGCTTTCTTGCCGCGGGAATTGAGTGGGCGTTCGTGATCACCGAGGGCCGGGTCGTCCCGGGAGGACTTCGCATGCCGCATCAGTGTCAACGTACGCATCAGAGGGTTTTGATATGTTTCTTGACGAGCACGCCGACGCCCGTTTCGGAACTGGCGCCGATGCACGAAAGCGCATAATCCAGACGGCTGCGGTATTCGTTCTCATCAATGGGAAGCCCCGTGCCGTCTGCCGCCTGCATCGTAAAGGTTCCGTCGGGGGATTTGAAGTACCGGATGCCACGGCAGAAGAAGCAGAGCGGCTTATCCTGTTTGAGCACGGCATAAAAATCGATGCCGTCGTCCCGCATGTCCATCATGATCGCCTCTGCACCGTCGCCGCTGCGTTTGGCCAGTTGACGCTCCATCTGCGTCTGAAAAAAGTCCGCTAATGACTCTTGCATTTTCTCCCCCGTCTCCTCATGGAATATAGGGCAGAATTTTACCACAGAATCGTTAAATAATATGGCACGATAATATTAATATTATTTATATGATTTATTTTGTTATTCGGCTGCTGTCGATCTCGATGACCGTGTGAACATTCCCGCGGGGGTTGAAGTCCGCCGTGATTTTCATCCATTTGGGCTTGAGCTTGCGCTCGAGGACTCCATAGATCTCGTTCGCGCTGTTTTCATGGGAGATGTGACGCTCGCGGAAAGAGTTGATGTAGAGTTTGATCGCCTTGAGTTCGACGACCCATTCATCGGGTGTATATTCCAGGTAGATGGTCGCATAATCCGGATAGCCGCTGCGCGGGCAGAGGCAGCTGAACTCCGGCAGGGTCATCTTGATAACATAGTCGCGTTTGTGCTCGTTTGGCCAGATCTCGAGATCCTTCTCCACATCGAAGTTTGCGATAATCTCTTCACCGTATTTCATTATTTCTCCTTGATGGTATCAATGGGGCTGAGGTAGTTCCCCTGGATCATGTCGACCCCGACCGCCTTTGCGGCATCATAGGCGGCTTCGTCTTCGATCATCCGGATCCAGCTGCGGTACCCCAGCGTTTTCACCGTCTGCTGCAGCCCCTCGACCAGCGCACGGACCCGCGGTTGCGTTATGCTTTTCCCGAGCGTGCTTTCGTAACGGACGAAATCCACATCGAGATCCTGCAGATAGCGCAGCGAAGCGTGTATCCCGCCCAGGCGGTCAAGCGCGATATAGATCCCCGCCCGGCGGAAGGCCTGCAGCCTCGTATTGAACTGCGGCGTCTGGTGATAGAAGTTGCTTTCGCTGATGACGAACACCAGCCGGTTGCGGAGTTTGTCGTTATTGGAAAGCAGCATCATAATGTGCTCCAGGAAAAGCGGGTTTCGCAGCGAGGATGGGGAGACATCGACGGCGATCATCTGCCCCGGTTCGAGGCTATCAACTTCGGCCAGCGCCGCTTCGGTCTGAATCTCGTCAAAACGGCGCAGCAGTCCCAGACGGTTGATCACCGGCATAAAGCGCTTCTGGTGAACGAGTTTTCCCTCCCCCGTGACCAGCTTGAAGGCCTGTTCGAAAAGCAGAGGTTTCCCCTCCTCGAACACGGCCTGGTACGCATAGGAAAAGGAGCGTGCGTTGACCGCTTCAAGTACCAGGTGCTCCACCGTGTCCGGGTCGATCTCCTCCCCGTCGGTTTTGAGCATTTTCGCATTCTCACCCTGCAGCTCATACAGCCAGTCGACCAGTTTCTCGATGGAACGCGAATGGTTTGTATCTGTCATTGAGCCGAGAATGTCGATTTCGATCTCCTCAAGGCTGTAGTGCTGGAATTTCACGCAGAGCAGCTCCATCATTGAGCTGTACTCCTCCTGCGTCCCTTCGAGCGCGATGATAAAGTCCCCCCCTTTGAAGTGGGCGATCGGTACGCGGTACATCTTCTGCTCGTTCAGATAGGCGGCGATCCTGTTGGCGACACTGTAGAGCACTTTGTCCCCGTTTGCAAACCCATACTGATGGTTGATGTCGTCGAGGTTGACGACGCTGAGCAGAAAGAAAGTGTAATCCTTTCTTTTCAGCTCTTTTTGCATCAGCGTGCTGAAATACTCCCGGGTAAAGGCATGGCTGATCGGATCCGTGATCCGCTCGTTGAATCCCTGGTAGATCAGGTAAAAGAGGTAGTAGACCATAATGCCCAGCATGCTGAAGGCAACGATAATAAAGGTGTTGGGAATCGTATTGAAATAGCGCAGCATTACCGATGCCGTGGTGATGACTGCCAACGCAAAAACAGGGAGCCCCATTCGCAGGGCAAGTTTGAAGCGGTTTTCGCGCTCTTTGGCTTCGGGATAGAATAGACTCATAGGTTATACGTCAAGGTGTTTGACGTCCTTGGCGTGGGTCTCGATGTAGTTACGGCGCGGTTCGACTTCGTCGCCCATAAAGAGGTTGAAGGCATCGCTCGCCGCTTCGGCATCTTCGATGGTGACGCGAAGCAGCACGCGGTTTTCCGGTGTCATCGTCGTCTCCCACAGCTGTTCGGGGTTCATTTCACCAAGCCCTTTGTAGCGCTGGATGTAAGAGCCTTTACGCGCATACTCCTTGATCTCCTCAAGGATCTCGAGCGGATCGCCGCCGATAGCGATGCCCCACTCTTTCATCTTGTCGAAGACGAATTGCGCCTCGTTGAAGTGCGGGGCACTGAAGAGCTCGTCGTTAATGCGGAGCTCTTCCATCCCCTCTCCCGTCTGAACGAAGAGATGGATTTCATCCTCGCTGACCAGTTTGGAGAGGATGTTGTTGCCGCGTTCGGCGAGGAAACGTTCGACCTCGGCGTACATTTTCTCCGAATCCAGCCCGATGATATCGGGGTTCTCGATAAAGTGGCGGATCAGGCTGACAAGGGAGTAGCGGCGTTCCAGCGCTTCGAGGCTGCTGTTGTAGTGGTCGACCATCTTGAAATAGGAGACAAGGTCGTTATGACCTATTCCCTCGATCTCAAGAGACTCGACGCCGTTTTCGATCAGGAAGTCGTTCATGACCCGGTCGTTTTTGAAATAGATCTCTTTCTTGCCCTTCTTGTAGCGGTAGAGCGGCGGCTGCGCCAGGTAAAGATACCCGTTCTCGACGATGGTCGGGAAGTAGCGGAAGAAGAAGGTCAGCAGCAGGGTCTGGATGTGCGAACCGTCGACGTCGGCATCGGTCATGATGATGATTTTGTGGTAGCGCAGCTTCTCTTCGTCGAACTCTTCACCGATCCCGCAGCCCAGTGCCGTGATCATGTTCGTGATCTCGTCGGATTTGAGGATCTTGTCCAGACGCGCCTTCTCGACGTTGAGGATCTTACCTTTGAGCGGCAGGATCGCCTGGAAAACGCGGTCGCGCCCCTGCTTGGCCGAACCGCCCGCGGAGTCGCCCTCGACGAGGTAGAGTTCGCTGATCGTCGCGTCTTTACTCTGGCAGTCGGCCAGTTTCCCCGGCAGGGTGCCAACGCTCATGGAGTCCTTGCGGCGGGTCAGGTCGCGCGCTTTTTTCGCCGCTTCGCGTCCCTTGGCGGCGAGGAGCGCTTTCTGCACGATCGCCTTGGCCTCGATGGGGTTCTCTTCGAAATACTTCGCCAGCTGCTCATAGGAGAGTTTCTGAACCAGCGGACGCACATAGGTGTTCCCGAGCTTGCCCTTGGTCTGCCCTTCGAACTGCGGTTCCGGCACGCGGGCGGAGATGATGGCGATGAGCCCCTCTTTGACGTCATCTCCGCTGATCTTGACGTCTTTCTCCTTCGCGTTGCCGTTTTGGGAGTTGTAGACGGAGATGGCACGGGTCAGCGCCGCGCGGAAGCCGGCTTCGTGCGTCCCGCCATTGGGCGTGCGGATGTTGTTAACGAAGCTGTAGACCTTCTCGTCGTAGGTTTCGTTGTACATCAGCGCGATATCGACTTCGATGTCCTCGATTTTGGCACTGTATTCGAAGGGCGCTGCGACTTGCTCTTTTTTATTGAGGTCTTGTACGAACTGGGTGATACCCCCCTCGAAGTGATAGGTTTCATCTTTGCCGTCACGTTCATCCTTGAAGATGATCTTGATTTTCGGGTTGAGGTAGGCGAGCTCTTTGAAACGCTTGGCGAGGTAGTCGTACTCGAAAATGACCGTTTCGGTGAAGATAGAGGGATCCGGGGCGAATTCGATCGTCGTACCGTGTTTGCGTGTATTGCCCGTAATAGCGAGGGCCTCTTGGGGGATCCCCTGCTTGAAATCCTGTTCATGGACTTTGCCGTCACGGTAGATTGTCATGTGCAGATTGCTGCTGAGGGCGTTGACGACGGAGACCCCGACCCCGTGCAGACCGCCCGAGACCTTGTAGGTATCCTTGTCGAATTTTCCCCCGGCGTGCAGAACGGTCAGAACGACAGTTGCCGCTGAGATGTTTTCGGTCGGGTGCATATCCGTCGGAATACCGCGCCCGTTGTCGCTGATGACCGCTGTACCCGCTTTGGTAAGCGTTACGTTGATCGTGTCACAGTAGCCGGCCATCGCTTCATCGATGGAGTTGTCAATGACTTCGTAAACGAGATGATGCAGACCGCGATGGCCCGTATCACCGATATACATCCCCGGACGTTTACGTACGGCCTCGAGTCCTTTGAGGACTTTAATATTGCCAGCACCGTAATTTTGTTCCATGATCGCTCCAGTAGGCTAAATGGGTTTAATTTTATCTAAAAAGGGCTAATAAATTAATTTTATGGGCTTATAGGAGAGGGGAGCAGGCTCTGCCTGCGAAAAAAGAGAAGCGCAGGTCAGATGACAATCGGCATGACGATCGTTTTGAACTCCTCTTCTTGCAGCATGAACGGCATATTGGGTTCGTTGAGTCCGAGGGTGAAATGGGTCTGATCGATCTGCCCGAGGAAGTCAAGTATATAACGGCTGTTGACGGCAAAAACAAAAGAGGAATCGATCCCGGTATCGACATTGATCTCTGTTGTAGCCTTGTTGTTCTCGTCACTAAGGCTTTCAAAGAGGATACGGCCGCTTTCCAGAGTGAGTTTCATATCATTCGAGATCGTCGTGATCTGCTTAATGGCATTGACGATGTCGCTTTTGGGCAGGGTGAGGTTGTAGCGTGTCGATGCAGGGATAATGCGGTTATAGTCGGGGAACTTCCCGTTGATCAGTTTCGTAAAGAAAGTGTACTGGTCGGATTTGATCAGCAGATGGGTGGCATCGTAGTAGATGTCGATATTGCTGGTAAAGAGTTTCTGGATCTCGATAATCGCTTTTTTGGGAATGATCAGGGAGAGTTCGCTGCCGTTGGTCTGCGGAATGGCGATGATGGCGAGACGGCGGGTATCCGTAGCGACAAAGTTGATCTGGTCGGATTTGATATCGATGAGTGCACCGTTGAGCTCGAACTTCGGATTGTTCGTATCGGCGGCAGGGGTGATCTTTTTCAGGGAGTTGATCAGCAGACCCGAATCGATCTCGACACCGGGTTTGTTCTCAATAGAGGCAAAAGCCGGGAACTCCTGGGCATTGTACATGGGGAGCTGGAAGTCGGAGTGTCCCTGGGTGATGTCGAGCATGCCGTCTTTCGTATTGAGGTTGACGTTGCCGTCGCTGAGGATGCGGACGATGTCGAGGAGTTTTTTGCCGTTGGCCGTTGCCATGCCGGGTTCGATGACGTTGATATTGCCGGCTTCAATCACAAGACCGATTTCATAGTCGGTGGCTTTGACGGTCAATGTGTTCGATGCAGTCGCTTCGAAGTAGAGGTGGGATGTGATCTGAGAGAGATCTTTTTTCTCCAGAAACGGCTGTGTGTGGATCAGGATATTTTCCAACACGGATTTGGCGATCTCGAACTGCATCGAAGCTCCTGTTATATATTTAAATTTTTAGTAGATAATAGTAGTCTGCCGTTTTTTTGTGAAAAAGCAGAAAACATCCCTACTTTTGGGGCTTTTCCCATGTGAATAAAGTCGAATGCCTTCTTCACATTTGTTCACTTGGCACATTATATCTTTTTTTATTGGCAAAGAAAATATAGATAAAGGGTGCTTTTTTAGACAGTCTCCGGCGGCATGGCGGTGATTTTATTATGCAGTTCGTTGATCTTGACCTTGAAGTTCTCATCCTCTTCGAGAAGCTGGTGGATTTTTTTCATCGTATGGCTGACGGTGCTGTGGTCTTTCATCCCGAAATACTGGGCGATCTGCGGCATTGACATCGGGGTGAGTTCGCGGGCAAGGTAGATGGCGACGCGGCGGGCGGCGACGATGTTGCGGCTGCGGCTTTTCGAGCGGATCTCGCTCGGTTTGACGTTGAGCTCTTTGGCAATGGTCTTCATGATCCCGTCGATGGAGATGTTGTCGCTCTTCTCCTGGAGCTGTTCGCGCAGGGCGTTTTTGGCGAAATCGAGGGTGATCTCCTGGTGCATAAGCTGGGAGTAGGCGTGCAGCTTGGAGAGTATCCCCTCGATCTCCCGGGTGTTGTTGTCGATGACGGTGGCAATATAGTTGACGACGTCGTCGCCGAGAATAACCCGGTTGATCTCGCATTTTTTCTTGATGATCGCGATCTTCGTCTCCAGCTCCGGCGGCTGGATATCGGCGACGAGCCCCCATTCGAAGCGGCTCTGCAGCCGCGCTTCAAGCCCGGCGATCCGCTTGGGGGGTTTGTCGGAGGTAAGGACGATCTGTTTGCCCTCGCTGCGCAGGGTTTCGAAGGTGTGAAAAAACTCCTCCTGCGTCTGGATCTTATTACTGAGGAACTGGACGTCGTCGATCAGCAGCAGGTCGCACTGGCGGTACTTCTCTTTAAAGCGGTCCATTGTCTGGTTGCGCAGGTGGCGGGTAAAGTCGTTGACGAACTGTTCGACGGAGGTGTAGACGACGGTTTTGCCCTGCAGGAGCATGACATTGCCGATGGCCTGCATCAGGTGGGTTTTTCCCAGACCCACCCCGCCGTAGATAAAGAGGGGGTTGTAGACCTGTCCCGGCCGTTCGCTGACGCTTTTGGCCGCGGCGTAGGCGAACTGGTTGGAACTGCCGGCGACGAAGTTTTCAAAGGTGTAGGCGGGGTTGAGCATGGAGTGCTTGGGCCCTTCGGAAGGGGCGACCGTCGCGGCCGGGCCGCTTTTGCCCGCCACCCCTTTGGCCTTTTTGACTCGGATATTGACTTCCCTTCCGGTACCGGTTTTGATCTCGAAGAGGTGGGCGATCTTGGAGGCGTAACGGTTCTTGATCCAGCTCGCGATGAGGGGGTTCGGCACTTCAAAGACAGCGAGGTCGCTGCGCGACGCTTTGGACAGAAAGCTCATCTGTTTGACGTAGCGGTTGTATTCGACCTCGCTGATCTCCTCTTTAAGCATCTCCAGAATCGTATCGCCGATCGTCATCGCAGCTCCCGTTCGCTATAATTTCCACAATGTGAATAACGATGTGAATTATAGCAGAGAATTTGAGGCTTAATGC